>JAFLVO010000009.1 GCA_022508245.1 Clostridiales bacterium | reverse complement strand
CCTGCGCAATATTCGATGGGGTTTACCTGTTTTCCCGAGTTTTCGCCCACCAAATTGAAGTTGAAATAGTACATTATATTGTCGTGCGCATACTCGGGGCTGGGCGTAAACTTAAAGGATATGCGTCCGCCTCTTATAAATTTGGTGTTAGTTCCTTCGCCTCTGTCCCATTTAAGGGTACTTAAATCGACGACTTTTTCAAGCACGACTGCGTTGGTGCCTTTTACAAATTCACCCGTTGCGCGCATACCGACAACGGACATCTGGATTTTTTTGTCGCCTTCCGCAAGCTTGAGATACTGGTCGTATTCAACCGTAATGTTGTAGGGACCCTTACCTATTGAAAGCTTGCCCCAAGAGGAGGGAGTAGCCTTTACGATGAAGGGGGGAGGATTATAGGACGCATCGCCGTAGAGTAACTTGATGAAGCTCGAACGGGCAACGAATATCGTCGGGTCGCCGAGGAAAGTGAACATTTCGGCAATTTTGTCAAGGTCTGTTTCGGATGGATCATACGGGCGGGGAGCTACGGTTGTTACCGCAAATTCAAAGCCGAGGGGCTTACTCGTGTTTCTCATGACCGTATAGCCGCCGCCTTCGGGACCGCCGTTGTCGTAATCGACAATATTGTCCCCATACATACCGGGGACAGAGTTGACGTAAGCCCACGCCAACAGTGCGTTTTCGAGCGATTTATCGTTCTCGTATTTGGGATCCGACAAATCTCCGCCGGCACGCATAATTTGTTCGGGCAGATAGTTACCTTCGTAACGTACCACGAGATATAAGCCCTTTTCTGCCGCCTGAGCATAGCTGCACCACTCGCCGTAACCCGTTCCGACACCGTATTCGTCCGTTTCCTCAACGAATACGCTTACCTTAATCGTAGTGGATGTCAAAGACGCGTCGAAGGGTTCCTGCTCAACCCAAATCATTGCGCCGTGTTCGGTGGATATTTCCGAGCCGAGGTTGCTATAAGCGAGCTGCGGATAAGTGAAAGGATATTCCGCCTCCGACTTGTATGGACTGGTGGCGTGCTGGGTGTTCATAAGGGAATAGCCCTTTAAGAAGTAATCCTCTGTGTATGCGTTGCCCAACCCTGTAAGCAACACGCCGGTCGCACCGCTTCTGCGGTTGATATCGTCAAAGGTCTGGTCAACTGCGTACCACTCGCCGTCAAGCTGAACGTGGCACCACATATGTAGTTCTTCCTTATCTTCCGCGTGGCGGTATACGCCGTTGACGAGTACGCAGGGTACGCCGAGTTTATCCATAACGGCTTTGAAAGCACGGCTGTAGCCCTCGCAAAGCGCCTCGCCCTGATCCTTATCCAGGAATTTATTCTGAGTACCGTCGTCGTGTTTAGCCACGAATACGCCGTAGGGCGTTCTCACGTGACCTTCGTTGCCGGGGGTACAGGTGGATTCAAGCTTGTAAATGGAGTGTTCGGCTATCCAGCTGTGCGCATACTGAATTTGTGCAACCGTGGTTGCGACGTTTTTGCCGTACGCATCGATCTGTTCTTGCGTAGGTTTAGCTGCTTTGGCAGCCGATACAACAGCGTCAAGCGCCTTATTGTACTTATCTATTGCAGTTTCAACGCTCGCTTTGCTGTCAAAGCCTGTTACATAGTAGGAGTTGGCTCTGCCGGTGCCGAGATATGCGCGATATGAACCGTCAATCGTCTGCGCTACGCGGAGCGAAAGGTAGCCGAAGTCAACGTAAAAAATATCGTTGTAATCGGTATAAAATGCGTCGCGCGCCGCACCCATAGCGGATAAAAGATCCGTCTCGCTAAACGTTTCAAGCTGCTTCTGCGTTACAAAGCCGTTTTCCGTGAGATCGAGATCTCTGCCTTCGATAAAGATGCCGTCCTTGTGCATCTTTTCCATAGCTTTGTAGAAATTCTGTCTCAATGCAGATTCCTGAGGCTTGCCTTCTTCAACCAGCTGGTTGTAGAAATAATGGCTGACGTCAGTCGTTTCTGCTGCCGCAACTGTTTGCTTTCCTGCAAACTGCAACCCGAAAGCAAGAGTTGCAAAAAATGCAATAAAAGCTAAAATGATAATGCTTAATTTTCTTGTTAGTTTCATAAACACCTCCATTTTACATTATATTAAATAATAAAATTAAAGTCAAGAAAACATAAATGTTTATAACGTAATACTAAACTTACATAAAAAAACTCTGCTGTCGCAGAGCCTTTTTATATTTATTAAGCTTATTCTTTATATCCGCACTTGGGACATACGCCGTTTTCGTTGAGCGCAATTCCGCAGAGAGGGCAACGGTCTATGTCGTTTTTGGGTTCGTATTCCTGCGAAGCTCCGTTAACGCCGCTCGTGAAAGTGAGCTTGACAATGTTCAGCTTGTCTTTTAAAAGCTCGTAAACGATTTTAATCATTCCTTCAACGGTCATGGTCTCTTTTGTAACAACAAGTCTGCACTCGGGGTAAGCGGTGGCAAGCTCGGTCTTGAACGCGGGACCCTTCTGTTTGTTGGTGGGTGCGCCGTTTTTAATTCCCTGCTTTTCGTAAACGTCCAGAATTGCGGGGAGAAGGGGGTCGTCCTCTCTTAAAACGAGAGCGTGGTCGAAATTCTGCAAAACTGCCCAGGCAGTCTTTTTGATTTCATTGCAGGGGAATACCATATTCACTCCGTTTACAACGGTGTCCTCAACCTCAATAGTCAAAACACCGGTGTGTCCGTGCAGGTACTGTGCCTCGCCCTTAAATCCGTAAAATCTGTGTGCGTATTGTAAATCGATAGTGGTAAAACTTCTCATAATTTATCTCCTTTTTATGATTATTCTTTTGTAATATATTAAATTATTTTTTCCAACTTGTCAAGAATGAGTATTATCCATTATTTTTTAAATACGCTTGACATATACCCCCAAGGGGTATATAATCAAAATAACCGCACATAATATCAGGGAGGCGCTATGGAAGAAAATAACTGCTGCTGTAAGCATACAGAGCGCGGAGAGGAAGAGCGCAAAAAGCTTATAAACAGACTTAATCGCATAGAGGGGCAGATACGCGGTATTCGTGCGATGGTCGAAAAGGATGCGTATTGTCCCGATATTTTAGTGCAGTCTGCGGCGGCGAATGCTGCGATAAATTCCTTCAATAAGGATTTGATTGCAAGCCATATCCGCCACTGCGTAGTTCGTGACGTGCGCGAGGGCAACGACGAAGTAATATCAGAGCTCGTTGAAACCCTACAGAAATTGATGAGGTAGATATGGAACAGTATTCTGTTACGGGCATGAGCTGTGCGGCGTGCAGCGCGCACGTTGAAAAAGCCGTAAAAAAGGTTGCAGGTGTCACCTCCTGCACGGTAAGCCTTTTGACAAATTCGATGAGCGTGGAGGGAATAGCCTCCCCCGCGGAAATTATTGCCGCCGTAAAAGGGGCGGGCTACGGAGCCGAGCTCAAAGGCGCAAAGAAAGAAAACAGCAAAACTTCCTCCGACGACGAGCTCAAAGACAGAGAAACGCCAAAGCTTTTAGTAAGGCTTATAGTGTCCCTCGTGTTTCTTTTAATTTTAATGTATGTTTCTATGGGGCACATGATGTGGGGATGGTGGTTGCCCGACTTCCTTTCAAAAAATCACATCGCAACGGGGCTATTTGAGCTGCTGCTCTGCGTAATTATAATGGTTATAAACCAGAAATTCTTTATAAGCGGCTTTAAAAGTCTTTGGCGGCGCGCACCCAATATGGACGCTCTCGTGGCGCTCGGCTCGTCAGCAGCGTTCATTTACAGCGTTGTCGCGCTCTTTTTAATGACGGACGCGCAGGTAAAGGGCAATCACGCGGCAATTATGGTGTACATGGACGAGTTTTATTTTGAGTCCGCCGCAACCATTTTAACGCTAATAACCCTCGGAAAGCTTTTGGAAGCCCGCTCCAAGGGCAGAACGACGGACGCTCTCAAAGGGCTCATGAAGCTTGCGCCCAAAACCGCGACAGTAGTGCGCGAAGGGCAGGAAGTGACTGTTTCCGTCGAGCAGGTTAAAAAGGGAGATATATTCGTAGTCCGTCCTGGCGAGAGTATCCCTGTGGACGGCGTAATTACAGAGGGCAACAGCGCGGTGGACGAATCTTCGCTGACGGGCGAGAGTATCCCTGTAGATAAGACGGTAGGCAGTGCAGTTTCGGCGGGAACCTTAAATCAGTCTGGTTTTATACGCTGTGAGGCAACTCGCGTCGGCGAAGATACCACCCTTTCGCAGATAATTCAGATGGTTGAGGGCGCCGCTTCGACCAAAGCGCCCATTGCAAAGGTTGCCGACAAGGTTTCGGGCGTGTTTGTGCCCGCGGTAATTGGAATTGCCCTTGTAACCTTTATAGTTTGGCTATTTGCGGGCAAATTTGCAGTCGGTTTTGCGCTTGCGCGGGCTATTTCAGTGCTTGTTATCAGCTGTCCGTGCGCGTTGGGCTTGGCAACACCCGTTGCGGTCATGGTCGGCAACGGCAAGGGCGCAAGGAACGGAATTTTATTCAAGACAGCCGCCTCTCTTGAAATCACAGGCAGGGCGCAGTACGTAGTTTTGGATAAGACGGGTACAATCACGAAGGGTACGCCACAGGTTACCGATATAATTTCCGTGAGCGTTACGGAGGGCGAGCTTTTACGCCTTGCATATTCGCTCGAACGCAGAAGCGAACACCCCCTTGCCCGAGCGATTATCACAAGGGCGGAGGACGAAGATATAAACTATGAAGAGGTAAAGGACTTCAAGGCTCTGCCCGGCAACGGCTTGACGGCAACCCTTAAAAAAGAGGTTCTATGCGGCGGAAATCTTGCGTATATTTCGTCACAGGTAACCGTTTCGGAAGAAATCAAGGCGACTGCGGAAAAGCTTTCGGAAGAGGGAAAAACCCCACTGTTCTTTGCGCGCGGGGGAAAACTGCTTGGCATTATCGCCGTTGCCGACGTAATAAAAGAGGACAGCCCCGAGGCGGTACGGCAGTTGCAGAATATGGGTATTAAGGTAATTATGCTCACGGGCGACAACGAGCGCACGGCAAAGGCAATAGCGCAAAAAGTCGGCGTCGACGAGGTAATTGCCGGCGTTCTGCTCGACGGAAAGGAGAGCGTTATAAGCGATCTGAAAAAGAGGGGCAAGGTAATTATGGTCGGCGACGGAATTAACGACGCCCCCGCCCTAACGAGCGCAGATATCGGTATAGCAATAGGTGCGGGAACTGATATTGCCATAGACGCCGCCGACGTGGTTTTGATGAAAAATCAGCTTCTTGACGTGCCCGCGGCAATCAGGTTGAGCCGCGCAACTTTAATGAATATTCACGAAAACCTGTTCTGGGCGTTTATCTACAATACTTTGGGAATTCCCCTTGCGGCAGGCGTGTTTATTCCGTTACTCGGCTGGCAGCTCAACCCCATGTTCGGCGCGGCGGCAATGAGCCTTTCAAGCTTCTGCGTGGTCATGAACGCTTTAAGGCTGAACCTTTTCAACCCCCATAAAGCAAAAAACGACCGCAAGGTCAAAAATAAAGAAAATAATATTAAAAAGGAGCAAAACGATATGACAAAAACATTGAAAATCGAAGGTATGATGTGCGCACACTGCGAAATGCACACCAAAAACGCTTTGGAGGCGGTAGAGGGCGTAAGCCTTGCCGAAGTCAGCCACAAGAATGGAACGGCAGTAGTTACTCTTGCAAAGGAGGTCGCTGACGACATCTTAAAGCAGGCAGTCGAAAAAGAGGGCTATAAAGTTGTAGAAATAGTTTAAAAATAAGCGGCGCGGACTAAAAAGTCCGCGCCGCTTTTAATTTTGTGTGTTAATAATAATTTTTTGAGATTTTTTCAATATATTTAAATCAATATCAACGCCTACGCTTTTCAAAAAGTCAACGTCCTTTTGGGTTATAAGTTCCTCTATAAATTTTTTGTCGTAGTATCTGTCAATAATCAAACAAAACGGAAAACAAATATAGTCCCGAAGAGTTTGAAAAAATACTTTAATCTTGTTCATATAAATTGATTATCCGTTTTTTCTTTTTGAGGGCGTATTCCAATGCAATCATCGTTCCGCTTTTACTCGACTTTCCCATAGGCATATAGTTTTTATTGAAGTAGACTATTAAAATATTGCTCATATCAATCATTGCCTGATTGCGCTTTATATAAGAACGGTACCCCGCACCGCTTACGCTTTCGGGAAAAATTGTTTCCTCGTAATATTTCAGCGTTATATCAATATATATTTTAGGAAGATACTCGTTAGAATTCCTTATTTCAATTCGCTTAATATGCGGATAGTTTTCTTTCAACCTGCTAACAGTATCGTAACACAATTCGTTAAATTCACTTTTACTGCCGAACAAAAATGTATCGGCTTTTTCTTTCTCAATAAGAGTAGTTACTATATCTGCAAGATTGTGTTTTAACTCTTCCGTATTTTCAATTTTTCGATGTCCTATAAATGCCACTTTCAAAGTTTTAAAAAAGTTTCCTTAATTGCATTATAATTCTATTTTGGAATTAAGTCAATAATTCAATATGATATAATTCCGAAAAAGAATTTTGATAATGCTATGAAAATGCGTTCAAAAATGTACGGGGACAGCAATTTAATAGGTTCGAATGTAGAAAAACTGCGTAAAGCGCGGGGCATAAAGCAAAAAGATTTTATAGCTATGCTACAAGTCGAAGGGTTGGATATCAATCCGACAAGCTATTCCAAGCTTGAAGGGCAGTTGAGGAACGCAACAGACAAAGAAGTTTTTTATATTGCAAAAGTTTTGAATATTAAAATGGAAGAATTGTTTTAGACAAAAGCGGCGCGGACTTTTCAGTCCGCGCCGCTATTTTTAATTTATTATTTCATTTGTAATCGTTTTAATTATACATTAAGCAATTTAAGTGCTATAATTTCATTAGAAGTATAGGAGCAGAATAATGAAAAAAATAATTCCTACACTGTTAATTTTACTTTCTTTGCTGAGTTGCTTGGCTTTCGGCGGATGTGATTATTCTTATCTTAAGGCAAGACAGCTGACATATACGCAATGGACAGATGAGAGCGGTAAAATTTCTTTCCGAACAGTCACAGGCGGATTTGGCAACGGCACAATCATACTTAACGGTAAAGAAATTGAAGCGGGCTTTAACTTTGGGCTTAAAAGCAGTATATATGTGTATATACTTGAAGATTCTTTAGATTATGATTATACAGGAGATGGCGGTGACGGCGAATTGATAGAGTCTTTCGCTACCAGCGATATAAACAATAACGGACAAGTCGTAAGCGATGAAAATGACGTTGTGTTGTTCGGCGAGCATTTCGGTCGGGTAGTCTTGACGCCTACGCCGATTGACCGTGATACAGTGGACGCATGGGAATATTATGACAATTGGTCTGATTCTGATAATCAATTTACACTAATAGCAACACCGCCCGGATATTATTCGAGAAAATGCAGAGGCTTATTGGTAAAAACATCCGAAGGAAAGAAAAGCTATATCTTTCAATGGTTGCCCGAGAAAAAAGCTTTTGCCATATATGCCGACACGGGTTGCGGTTATATAAACGGTAATGAGGAAATTTTAGCAGAAGGAACCTATACAAACGAATGCGGAAAAGCAATTTTAACTTTTACAGAAGATAAAATTTTCAATGGAATATTTACGGTTTTGGAAATTCAAGTCGAGCATAATTGAACTGTCTTGAAATAATCGGTAAGAACAAAAAATGCAGGCGGCGCGGACTGAAAAGTCCGCGCCGCTTATTATCAAAGTAGTATTAAATTATTTCGCAGGGCGGATTTCGGAATAGCCGTTCCAGGCGAAGAGGGCAACTTCGTCCTCGTTGCCGTATACTTCTTCGACATTGCAAATGTACAGATAGTGGTCGCCCACCTCGATAAACTCTTTTAAACTGCACTGAATTGCTACGCGGCTGTGAAGGGGAACTTCAATGTCGCTGTCAGGCAATTTCTGCATTTCGATATTGAACTTGGAAATCTTGTCGGTGTTTCTGCCAGTTGTCGAGCCGCAACCTACGACAGCGTCAGCGATTTTTTCGCCGGGGATAGTAAGTATGACTTTCTTGTTTGCGCGAACGTTTTCGCCGCTAAACGAAGTCTTTGCCATAGCATAGGCAATCATACTCGGATTGAACGAAAGGTAAGTCCACCAAGATACGGTTGCAAGGTTAGTGCCGCCGTCGGGATTTTTAGTGCAGACTAACGTTACGGGGTTGGGCGAAGTAAGATTGGACGCCTTGGGTAAATTGATTTTTTTCATATTTGCTCCTTATATAATAGATTTTCCTAATTCATATGCTTCTACAAGCTCTTTCCTGCCCTTGATGTCGCCGATATTAAAAACGCCGCCACACAGAACTTTGCCAAGGCTCTTCCAACCGAGGTGCTTATCAAGTCGGTCGTACCAGTACAGACTCTCATCGAACTCGTCGCCCTCTGCCGCCATAATAAGAACGGTATTCTTTTTGGGGTTAGCATAGTTGGGGTCGCACTCGGCAACGGCGAACAGTCTGTCAAACGCCGCTTTAAGTTGCCCGCTTATCGTCCAATAGTAGAGGGGTGTGGCAAGAACGACGATATCCGCCGCCTTGTAAACGGGATATATCTTTAACATATCGTCTTTTTGCACGCAGGGGCTTTCTGGATCTTTGCCGCCACAGCAACAGCCGAGGCAGCCGTGTATATTCATTTCGTTTAAATGAAATTCCGTAACCGTGTTCCCGCTTTCCTGCGCGCCGCGCGTAAATTCCGCGGTCAAGGCAGAGGTGTTTCCCTTCTTGCGCGGACTGCCGTTTAAAATAATAATGTTTTTACTCATAGTACGTACTCCGAAAAATTAATATTGACAGAATTATTGTATTATGATATAATATATTTGTCAAGTACGCACATTTAGGTTATATACTTACCTTTTGGAAAGTATAAGGGGAAACTATGGAAAAACGCTGTATAAACAACGAAAAATTGTGTGAAACGGGGTTTTCGTACACACTGTCACTCATAAACGGCAAGTACAAAATGACTATTTTGTATGCGCTTATGGAGTTTAAAGTAGTTCGGTTCAACGAATTGCAGAGGTACATAAAAGACATATCCTATAAAACTTTGAGCCTCTCTTTAAAGGAGCTTGAAGCCGACGGGCTTATCGTGCGCAAGGAATATCCGCAGATACCGCCCAAGGTGGAGTACTCGCTCTCCGAGCGTGGAAAGTCCTTAATGCCCATACTCGACGGAATGTGCGAGTGGGGCTTAAAAAACAGACAGTAATAATTATCACAGATTTAAAAAGGTGTAGTTTCTATGTCCCCGGAATTTGATTGGAAAGAAAAAATCAATGTTTTAAGTGAGGATAGTAGTCTTGTATCGGAATCGGACATTGCTCTATTTGCGGACAGCAATTTACCCAACAGATTTTTTTTGCAGCATCTTTTGCAACCTGAATTAGAACCTTTTTGTCGTAAAAACTATTGGAGATCTTTCGCCCGCATTTTAACATGTCGGGGTATTGAGCAAATCCAAGACGTTAAAAAAGATTTGATCGTTTGGCTGCAGGATATAAATTGGCCCGGCAGTATAGAAATATTTAAATTCATATTGCAAAATTTTTCACAATTTCAAGATGAAATAAAGAAGAGTATAATTGAAGCGGTTGAGACAAAAGATGAGCAATGGTTCAATACAATATGGATAATGCTTTATCAAAAACAAAAATTATCAAATGTAGAGATAAGTGAAAGAATTCGTTATCTTGAAGACATTTTTGAAAGTGATAATAGCAAAGATATTGTAAGTAATTTGATAAATGTATATTTTGACTCGGTAAAATGATTTTAACTTAGTACGATAGTCGTTAAAATAAATGAATTCATTGAACCTAATACTGCGGCGCACCGTTCAACGGTGCGCCGCCTTTTAATTATGTGTGTTAATAATATTTTATTGAAATTTTTTTCAACATATTTAAATCAATATCAATGCCTACGCTTTTCAAAAAGTCAATGTCTGCTTGGGTAATAGTGCAATATGCAAATTTTCTGCTTTGAAAAGTATCGATAATTAAACAAAACGGGAAACAAATATGGGCCCAAAGATTTTGAAAAAATTCTTTAATCTTTTTCATAACTTATATATCCTTATTTACTGCAAATTAAAAATATTAAATATCAATTTATGGCACCGTATTGCGTATTGGCACGCCGTCCAAGCTCCGCCGTTTTGGTTTTTAACACCCGATATAATATAATCAGCTCTTTCAACAATTTTTTCGTTAGTGCGTGGAATAGCAGACTTGGGCGGTACGGACTTTTCAAGTAAATATACACAATCGTCAAAATATTTAGGTATAGTAAAGCTTACAGAGGGATAGTACGAAAGTACCATAATATTTCTTATATTCGGGTATTGATATTTAAGCTCGCTAACGATAGTCGCACACAGGCAGTCAAATTCTCCGCGAAAACCGTTGTAAAACTGTGTAACGCCGTGGTTTTCTATCAAATCGGTAATTATGTTATTTAATTTTTCTCTGTAAGGCGAATAATTAAAAGACCTATGTCCGAAAAAAGCACAACTTACCATTTGACAAAATTATAACACATTACTACGGAAAAGCCAAGTACTTGGGTGTACCATAGTATAAAAATTTTATTGGGTTTTATAATATTTTTACTTACGGAGTAAAATATTATGAAATTATCAGATGCGCTTGCGGAGCGCATAGAAGAGTTATTGCAAGAACATAAAATTACGCAATACAAGCTTTCTCAAATGAGCGGTATTTCGCAATCTACTATATGCGACATAAGATTAAAAAGGTATAAGACCGTAAATTTAATGACAATTTATGAACTTGCGGACGGGCTTAATATAGGACTTGACGAGTTTTTCGACAGTCCATTATTTAAAAGAGAAAATATAGAATAGATAAAACTGCGCGGGCAAAATTGCCCGCGCAGTTTTGTAAGATTAAAAATTTTTTATAAAAAATTAAACTTTGGTTAATTTTTGGTTGACAAACGCATTTTGTGATAATATAATAAAATTAACTTAGGTTTATTTATTGCAGAAAAGGAGTTTATATGCCCATAGCGTTTGCCCCCGAGGGGAAGGAATTTGAAATAAAGAGAGTAGGTGCCGAAGACAAGGTCAGAAAACACTTGCAGGAGTTGGGTATTACCGTCGGCGGAAAAATAAAGCTGTTATCCTCTGCGGGCGGAAACGTCATAGTTGTAGTCAAAGAGGGCAGACTCTGCCTTGACAGAGCTTTGGCAAGCAAAATTCTCGTGGCTTAACCCATTGCGTAGAACTTGGCGGTTGAGAAACCGCCTTAAAACAAGTTTAAAATATTAACCACAGTTAATAAATGAAAAAAGGAGAAGATATGATTAAACTTTTGAGTGATTTTTCCATAGGCGAGAGCGGAAAAATCAAGGCGGTAAACGGAGAGGGGCGAATTAGGCGCAGACTGTTCGATATGGGCGTAACTCCCGGCGCAGAGCTTACTATGCGCAAAAAAGCGCCCCTCGGCGACCCCATTGAAATTACTTTAAGGGGGTACGAGCTTACTCTTCGCAAGACGGAGGCGGCGTGCGTGGAGGTGGAAGTACAATGAAAAACTTTGCATTAGCCGGCAATCCAAACTGCGGAAAAACTACTCTTTTCAACGCGCTCACGGGCTCCACGGCGCACGTAGGCAACTGGCCGGGCGTAACGGTGGATAAGCGCGAGGGAATTTACAAGGGCGGAAAGGAGCAGGTATCTGTTATCGACTTGCCTGGCATCTATTCGCTTTCGCCCTACACCCCCGAAGAGGTAATCTCGCGCAACTATATACTTGATGAACACCCCTCGGCAATAATCAACATAGTCGACGCAACAAATCTGGAGCGCAACCTCTATCTCACAACTCAGCTTTTGGAGATGGACGTTCCCGTCATTATTGCACTCAATATGATGGACGAGGTTGAAAAGGTCGGCGATAAAGTTGACGCTAAAACCCTTGAACAAAAACTCGGCGTGCCCGTAGTTGCAATTTCTGCAATTAAGGGTACGGGCATTAAAGAGCTTATGGACAAAGCCATTGAAATGCCCGCGGAGAGAAAGGGAACTTCTGTTTTAACAGGCGCGCTTGAGCGGCAGCTTGAATGTGCGGTTGCGTACTATAAAGCGGAGGAAGTTTCCTCGCCCCTTTTCCACGCGGTAAAGCTACTTGAAAACGACGAGCTCGAGCTGCAGCGTTCGGGCGCAAAGGCAGTAGGCGAAAAGGCGGCGGCAGGCGAGGACCTGGAAGCCGTCATCGCGGACGAGAGATACAAGTACATATCGGCAAATCTTTCGGCGGTCAAAGTAAAGAAAAACAAACAGGCGCTGACGAAATCGGACAAAATTGACAGGGTTTTGACGCACAGAGTGTGGGCTATTCCCATATTCATAGTAATACTTTTCTTTATTTTCCATTTCACTTTCTCGGAAAACCTTTTCTATCTCAACGGCTTTACCGAAAATCAGGCGTGGATGCCCTCGCTCGTAGACTGCGGGCTTGCGACCGAACTTGAAAACGGCGAGATAGAGTACAATAATTTCTGGGTGGAGTTACTTGCCGTGTTCTACGACGGCGCGGTCTATTCTCCAGGTGTGATACTCACTAATTTATTAAACCTCTTTTTGGACCACATCTCGGACGGCGTAATAACACTCATGGAAAACGGCGGTGCGGCAGAATGGGCAACGGGGCTTATCGGCGACGGCGTGCTCGGCGGAATTTTCGCCGTACTCGGGTTTTTGCCTCAAATACTCGTGCTGTTTATGTTCTTCTCTATTTTGGAGGACACGGGCTATATGGCGAGAATTGCGTTCGTGTTAGACAGAATTTTCCGCCGTTTCGGACTCTCGGGCAGAGCGTTTATGCCCATGATTATGGGCTTCGGCTGCTCCGTTCCCGCGGCAATCAACACCCGAACACTTGCCGACGACAAGGAGCGCACGGCAACTATAAGAGTAATTCCTTTCTTCTCTTGCGGGGCTAAGCTTCCCATACTTACCGCGTGCGGCGGTGCACTCTGCGCAATGGCGGGGCTCGGCAACGTAGACGTAATAACTTACAGCATGTACCTTTTAGGCATAGTTTCGGCTATCGTGTGCGTACTCCTGATGAGAAATACGACCTTAAAGGGCGAGACGCCTCCGTTCATTATGGAGCTTCCCGCATACCACCTGCCGGGGTTCAAAAACCTTATGCTGCATCTGTGGGATAAGACAAAGCACTTCGTCAAAAAGGCGTTTACAATAATTTTTGCGTCAACGGTAATAATCTGGCTGTTCTCGCATTTGAGCTGGAATTGGCGGTATCTTTCCGACGAAGAAATGAATCAATCTATTTTAGCCTCTTTGGGTATGCTCGTCCAGCCTCTGTTTACGCCGCTTGGATTCGGCTCACAGCTCGGCGAATTCGGCTGGGTGTTCGCTGTTGCGGCAATCACGGGACTCGTGGCAAAGGAAAACGTAATAGCAACCTTTGCAACTCTTGCGGGCTGTATAGCGGCTCTCGGTGCGAGCGTGGACGGAATAGTTGTAGGCGATACGCTTGCGGGAATTGACGGCGTTGCTGACGCGGCGGCTATGGTTTCTGCAACGGGTATGTCCGGCGCGGCAATAATTGCGTTTATCGCATTCAATATGACGACAATTCCCTGCTTTGCCGCCTGCGCAACCGCAAAAGCCGAATTGCCTGAAGGCAAGTTCAAGTGGACGCTACTTTTTTGGCTGGTTGCAAGTTATGTTATCTCTGCGGCCGTCTATACTATCGGTCAGTGGTGGTGGACGCTCTTTATCTGGCTCGCCGTCGCAGCCGTTGTAACTACATTCATAGTTTTGAGAAATATAGGCAAATTCGACATATTCGGCATTTTTAAGCGTAAAAATAGCAAAAAGGAGTAATTTATGGGGGCTGTTGATATTGTAGTTTTATGCGTGGTCTGCGCGGCGGTAGCGGGCGTAATCGCGTATCTCATATACAGAAAGGTAAAGCACAAGGGCTGTTGCTGTGACTGCGGAAGCTGTTCAAGCTGCCCGCACTGCACTAAAAACAAATAATCCATACTTCTGTTTTTAATACGGATACGGTGCAAAAGAAACTTCCTTTTGCACCGTATTTGTTTATTTGCAGAAATTCAGTTGCCAAATCGTCAGAAGGAATGTATAATTAAGACAATCAAAATAAACGAGGTATATTATGATTGAAGTATCTAAAAAAGTATCGGCAATCTCTCCCTCGATGACCCTTGCAATTTCCGCAAAGGCGAACGAGCTGAAGGCAGCAGGTGAAAAGGTTATAAATTTCGGCGTCGGCGAACCCGATTTCAACACTCCCGAGCACATAATTCAGGCGGCGAAGGACGCGCTTGACAAGGGCTACACTAAGTACGTTGCTGCGGCAGGTCTGCCCGCGCTCAAGAAGTCCATTGCCAAAAAATTCAAAGAGGACAATAATCTTGAATACGACCCCTCGCAGATAATCGTCTCCAACGGAGCAAAGCACTCCATTTTCAACGCGCTGTTTGCAATCATAAATCCTGGCGACGAGGTTCTCATACCCAAGCCCTATTGGCTTACCTATCCCGAGGTAGTTAAAAGCTGCGGCGGCGAGCCCAAGTACATATCCACAACGCCCGAAAGCGGCTACAAGTTTACGGCGGGGCAGCTTGAAAGCGCAATAACTCCCCGCACGAAGATGCTTATCTTCAACAGCCCTTGCAACCCCACAGGTACGGTGTATTCGGAAAGCGAAATCCGTGAAATTGCCAAGGTCTGCGAAAAGCACAACATCTGCGTTCTCTCGGACGAAATTTACGAAAAACTCATATACGGCAATCAAAAGCACTTTTCGATTGCAAGCGCATCTCCCAAGATGAAGGAGCTGACGGTAGTTGTAAACGGCGTTTCCAAGAGCTACGCTATGACGGGTTGGAGACTTGGATATCTCGCCTGCCCGCAAAATGTTGCTAAGGCTATATCTTCTTTCCAAAGCCACGCAACCTCCAACGTAAACACTATGACGCAGTACGCAACGATTGCCGCCCTCGAAGGGGACGCTACTGCCATGCAAAAGATGGTAGAGGTGTTCAAGGATAGAAGAAATTTCATGCTTGAAAAGCTCGAAGGAATGAAGTCTTTGGGTCTTGGCTACGTAAAGCCCGACGGTGCGTTCTACGTAATGCTGCTCTGCGAAAGCCTCTACGGAAAAACTTATAACGGTGTTAAAATTAACGGAAGTTTAGACGTAGCAAATCTTTTATTAGAGCACAAAAAGGTTGCCTTAACCCCCGGCGTTTGCTTCGGCGACGATACAACAGTTCGCCTCTCTTACGCCCTTTCCAAAGAGGATATTGCCGAGGGACTTGACAAAATTTCGGACTTTGTAAAAGAGTGTAAATAAATTTATTTGGAAATTTATTTTTAAAAGTGTTGAAATTTGCACCGATAGCTGATAGAATAGTAGTATGATAAGTTTTATGCTTATTAGGAGGATTTTTAATGATTAAAATTATTTACGGCTCAAAAGGAACGGGTAAGACCAAGCTGCTCATAGATGCGGCAAACACAAACGCACAGGACGCAAAAGGTTTAAGCGTGTTCATTACCGACAATAAAAGATGCATGTATGACGTAGCAAGAAACGTTCGCTTTATCGACATCACAGATTGGGCAGTTGCGGGCGAGGATGCGCTTTGCGGCTTTGTAAAAGGTGTTGCGGCGTGCAACAGCGACCACGAATATATTTACATAGACGGAATTTCCCGTATCACGGGTAAGAGCGTTTCGGAGCTTGCGGGTATATTCTATCTGTTGGATAAGATTTCAACCGAAAACGATATAACCATAACCGTAACGTGTAGCTGCGCGGAAGAAGACCTTCCCGATTTTGTCAAGAAATATCTTTAATTTCAAGTAAATAAAGCGGCGGCGTCTATTATATGCCGCCGCTTTTAGTAAAAAAGAGGCTAAATTTATGAAATTCGTAAGCACGAGAGGGGGAGAAAAGGTAAACGGCGCACAGGCTGTCGTTCAGGGGCTTGCCGCAAACGGCGGGCTTTTCGTGCCCGAAAAATTCCCCGTAATTACGGAGGCGGAGCTTGAAGAGATGCTCTCTATGAGCTATCCCGAGCGCGCCCACAAGGTGCTTTCCAAATATTTTACCGAGTACGATAATAAGGAGCTTTTATCCGCTCTTGAGAGTGCATACGGGAAGTTCGAAGGCGACCCCGCGCCCCTCGTTAAGCTTGACGACGGCGTGTATATGCTCGAGCTTTGGCACGGTCCCACCTGCGCGTTTAAGGATATAGCTCTTAGCGTATTTCCCTATCTTTTGAGGAAGGGGTGCGATATAGCGGGCATAAAGGAAGAGGTTTTAGTACTCGTTGCAACCTCGGGCGACACGGGCAAAGCCGCGCTCGAAGGGTTTAAGGATGCAGAGGGCGTTCGCGTCATTGTGTTCTACCCCTTGGACGGCGTTTCTAAAATTCAAAAATTGCATATGTGCACGCAGGACGGAAAAAACGTAAACGTGGTTGGAGTTAAGGGCAGTTTTGACGACTGTCAGACGGCGGTCAAGGAAATCCTTGCAAGCGCGGAGTACGGCGAACAGCTCAAAGAAAATGGCGTAGTGCTTTGCTCTGCAAACTCCCTCAACTTCGGTCAGCTTGCTCCGCAGATTGCCTACTATTTCTCGGCGTACCTCGATATGGTCTCCTCGGGGCAGATAGAAATGGGTACCAAGATTGATTTTACCGTTCCCACGGGCAACTTCGGCAACGTTTTGGCAGGGTACTACGCACTTAAAATGGGTCTGCCTATAAGAAGACTGCACTGCGCCACCAATTTGAATAACGTGTTGTGCGATTTCTTCAAGACCGGCGTGTACGATATGAACCGCGAGCTTGTAAAGACGACTTCGCCTTCAATGGATATACTTTTATCCTCTAATCTTGAAAGGCTGATATTTGAAATTTCGGGCAGGAATACCAAGCTCACGGCAAAAAGAATGGCAGAGCTCAAAAAGACGGGCAAGTACGAGATTACACCCGAGGAATTACAGGATATCTCCGGGATTTTCGACGGCGGTTTTGCCAACGAGGACACCTGCGTGGAGGCTATGTACAACATTTTCGAAGAGGCGGGCTACACCATGGATACCAACACGGGCTGTGCTATGAAGGTTGCCTACGACTGGTTCGAAAAGAACAAAAAGGACGAAACGGATATGATTATCGTATCCACCGCCAATCCATACAAGTTCCCGCAGGACGTGCTGTACGCCGTGACCGGCAACGACGTAAAGGACAGCTTCAAAGGCATTAAAAGGCTTCACGCCGCAACCGCAATGGCCGTGCCCAAGTGTTTAAAGGACTTAAAGGACAAGACCCCGCGCTTTACGGCTACGGTAACCGTGGACAAGATGTTTAACGAAGTCTTGAATTTTATAAGCAAATAGTTTATTATAGATTTAAAGCCGCGCACGGACACCGTGCGCGGTGTTTTTTTGTGTATAAATGATGCAAATTGAGTGATAATTTCAAGCGGAATAAAAAAACTTTGCTTTTTTAAAGGTTATGTGGTACACTTATAATAGAGGTAAAATATGGAAGAGAGCAAAAAGGTATTATATTCGGCTGTTCAGCCTACCAACAATCTTACAATCGGCAACTATATAGGGGCTATACAGAATTGGGTAGAGCTTCAGAATAACTATAATTGTTACTTTTCTATAGCGGATATGCACGCAATTACGGTCAGGCAAATTCCCGCTGAGCTTCGCCAAAGAACGCTTAATCTCGTTGCGCTCTATATAGCCTGCGGAATAGACCCCGAAAAGTGCGTTTTATATATTCAGTCCAACGTGCCTGCGCATGCAGAGCTGTGCTGGGCGCTGAATACCTTCACGTATGTCGGCGAAATGCAGAGGATGACGCAATTTAAGGATAAAAGCGCGCGACACGCAGACAATATAAATATGGGGCTCATGGACTACCCCGTGCTCATGGCTGCGGATATCCTTTTGTATCAGACCGAAGTCGTTCCCGTGGGATTGGACCAAAGACAGCACCTTGAAATTGCCCGCGACATTGCAATTCGTTTCAACAACGCCTACACGCCCACCTTTAAGGTCCCCGAGGGGGTATATTTAAAGGTCGGCGCAAAAATCTGCGATTTATTGGAACCCGCGAAAAAAATGTCGAAATCTGCCGAAAACCCCAACGGCTCGGTATTTTTATCCGACGACAGAGACGCGGTTATCCGCAAATTCAAGCGTGCGGTGACGGACAGCGGCTCGGAAATTTTATACGACCCCGAAAATAAGCCCGGCGTCTCGAATTTACTTTCAATCTATTCGGTATTTTCGGGCAAGAGCATAGAAGAGGCTCAAAAGGACTTTGCAGGCAAGGGCTACGGCGACTTCAAGCTTGCCGTCGGCGAGGTTGTTGCAGATAAGCTCAAACCCATACAGGAGAGACAGGCAAAAATTCTTGCCGATAAAGAATATCTAAACAATATCTTAAAAAGCGGAGCCGAACGCGCGGCTTACGCGGCAAATAAGACCCTTTCAAAGGTCTATAAAAAAATCGGCTTTTATCAATTATAAGATAATTAACGGTGCAAGCAAAACCGCGCTTTGCACAGCACTACCATAGAGGAGGTCAATTTGTTCGGTTATATCAGCCCCGACGCACCCTATCTTTTCAAAAAGGACGAAACGCTTTACAATGCGCTATATTGCGGACTTTGCAAAAGTATAGGAAAGGGCTGCGGGCAGACGGCGCGCACGGCGCTCACTTACGATATGGCGTTTACCTCGGCGCTTATTCATAATATCAAGGGCGAGGACGTACAAATAAAAAAACAGCGTTGCGTTATGCATTGGTTCAAACGCCGCCCTATGGCGCTGCCCGACGAAACGACTATAGCGCTCGGCTGTGTGAATACCGTATTGACCTACTATAAACTGCTCGACGACAAACGAGACGGCGAGGCGCGCGGTATTTTAAGACACCTGTATAAATCGGGCTATAAGAGGGCGATAAAAAAGCACCCCATAATAGGCGAAATTATTTCGCGTTTTATGAAAGAGCAGTCTGCGCTCGAAAGTCAGAACTGCGACAGCATAGATATGGCTTGCGAGCCCACGGCAACAATGATGAAGGAGGCGGGCAGGTATATCTTAGGCGATTTTTCCACAGAGCATACCGATAACCTTTTCTATCATATCGGCAAATGGGTGTATTTAATCGACGCCCTTGACGACTACGACAAGGACGTGAAAAAAGGCAGGTACAACGTTTTGTACAACGCGTACAAGGCTCCCACCCGCGCGGAGGCGGTAAATAAGGGGGAGCAGGAGCTCAAATTTATCTTTGATATGATATTTGCCGAAATGCACCGAAGCGTTTTAAACATTAAATTTTATTTTAATCACGATTTAACAGACAATATAATTCTTCGCGGTATACCCGTAAAAACCCGCGCCATATTTTACGGCGAGTGCGGGAAGAACAAAAAGAGCGAAGGTATTTCCGCAGTGGCGAAAGGAGGATTAAATGGACAAAAAGAATCTTGAAATTTTAGGGCTCTCCGAGGGCGCAACTTTAGAGGATATTAAGAGCGCTTACGAGGCACTGCGCACCAAATATCTTGAAGAGAGATTTATGGACGGCGAGGTGGGCAACAATGCCGCCACAATGCTTACAAAAATACAGGTCGCGTATGAGGAGCTTACAAGAGAGATAAACGAAAGTGCGTACACAAAAGGCGACAGTGGCGACTCTTATAAGAGGGTCGAGGAGTTGTTAAAGGACGGAAATATTCAGGAGGCGCAGCGTCTTTTGGATAATTTCAACGAGCGCACTGCACACTGGCACTATCTTCAAAGCGTCGTTTTCTACCGCAAGAACTGGATGAACGAGAGCAAAAAACAGCTTGAAATTGCCATTCAGCTGGACCCGAATAATTCTAAATATAAAGATTCCTACCGTAAGCTCAACGAAAAGCTCGAGCGCGATAAAAACGAGATGGGACAGAACGCAAACGGCAACCCCAATGAGGGCGTTTACCGCGGACAGACCATGGACGAGTACGGGGACGATTCGCAGATGGGTGGAAATTTCTGCGCGTCCTGCATAGAGTGTATGTGCATCAATATGTGCGTGAATATGTTCTGCAACTCCTGCTGCCGATAAAGTATGAAAAGAGAAAACCGTTCGTTTCAGATAGCCCTCTCGGGCATTTCCTGTGCAGTGGCGGTAATATTTCTGTCGCTCGGCATTTTAAGCGGACTTTTCATAGTAACGGGCTATATGTTCGGAATACTTGCGCTCATGGTGCCGCTTTCAAAAAACTTCTATCTCGGCGATTTTCTGGCGTACATAGGCACCTGCATTTTAGCTCTCATATTCGGTGCGGCGGCAGGCTTTTGGGACTTGGTTCCGTTTATTATGTTTTTCGGACTGCACCCCCTTATAAACGCTCTGCAAAAAAAGTTTAAAATAAACAAGTGGCTTGCGCTCGCCGTCAAAGCCGTTTGGTTCGACTGTACGCTTATCGCCTCGTATTTTATCGTTTTCGGCGGAATATTGGGCGGGTCGTTCCTGCCCGACGAAGTGTACAGGGTAGTAAACGACTATATATATCTCTTTATCTTCACGCTCGGTACGGTGTTTTTCATTTTGTACGATTACCTGATTTTCAAGTGTCAGTTAGCGGTAAATATTATAGTTCGTAAAATCAAAAAATGATATAAGACTTATACATTATGAAAAGAAAAATAATTACAATTTTAATATTCTGTTTCTCGTCATTACTTGTTTTGAGCGGTTGTGATATACCCGAAACTTATTTTGCTGAAAACTTCCACTATGAAATAATAGACGATAATTCAATTGCTATTGGAGGTTTGAGTAGTACATTCTCGTCTGACCACATATTTGTCCCGCAAAAAATAAACGGATATACAGTAAAGAAATTGGGCTATTCGTTTACCGGTTATCCTGGCAATGGTTTTTTTTATTATCCTCGTGAAAATATATTAAAACGTTTTTACTGCCCGAACACTATTGAAGAGATTTACGACCAATATATGACTTATGCTCTCAACCTGAAAGTATTTTATTGCGGTCAAGTTCTTAATCTCGGATTTCTAAATGCAAGTGCCAAAATAGACCGCATAGAGTATTATGTACCTGATGAGATGTATGCCCAATTTTATGCTGAAATTTATGATGACTGTCAAAACAGTTTATTTAAGGCAAATGTAGTATATCTGTTAAATTATGAAGCAGATAATAAATACTTCTATGTTGACAACTACGAATACGGCTCGCTGATAGAGTATATTCCGCCCGTTCCCACGAGGGAAGGCTATAAATTTAACGGATGGTATACGGAAGAAGAATGTATTAACGAGTGGAATTATCAGCAGAGTAAACTTCCCCTTTTAGCTGAAGGGCAGGAGTTTATAGAAACAAAACTATACGCTAAATGGACTAAAAATTAAAATTGTTGTTTTAATAGGTAGATGGAAAAGAACGAATTACATACGGGCAAAGTAATAAGCCTCGGCACCGAAGGCGAGGGAATAATAAATACGGAAGGCACAACTGTTTTTGTGCCTTTTTGTCTTGTCCAAGAGGAAGTTTCATTCAAGGTCTTAAAAGTAAAGGGAAATATTGCGTACGGCAAACTTGAAAAGGTTTTAACACCCTCAAAGGACCGAGTTGCGCCCCCGTGCCCCGTCTTTAAAAAGTGCGGCGGGTGCTCTCTGCAGCATATGAATTATACGGCGCAGGCAGACTTCAAAAGGCAGACTGTTGCACGTTCTCTTCAAAAAATCGGCGGAATTTCCGCCGAGGTTGCGGACACCGTAACCTGCGATAATGAATACAGATACCGCAATAAGCTCGTTCTGCCTATCGGTGTATTGCAAGGCGAAACTATTCTCGGCTTTTACGCTCCGCACAGCCATAGAATTGTGCCCATAGAGGACTGTCTTATCGAGGCGGAATGGGTTAAGGATATTATTCGCGCTGTAAAGAGCTTTTCAAAAATCAGCGGGCATAGGGGCTACGACGAGGAAAAAAGAGAGGGTGTTCTGCGCAGAATTGTCGTGCGCGAGATTAAGGGAAAGTTCGTAATTGCGCTTGTTGCGGTCAAAAATATAAATTTGTCCGCATTTGCAAATCTTCTTAAAGAAAAGTTTGAAAATTTCACCCTTTTATTAAATATAAACCCGTCCTCGGGCAACTCGGTTTTCGGCAAGGAGTGGCACACCGTCTACGGCGGGGGCTATTTTGACGCCGAGGATTTGGGAATAGTCTACCGTGCGGGCGCGAACACCTTTTTGCAGGTCAACGACGAAATTCGCACCAAGCTCTATTCAAGGGTAATTGAGGAGGCGGATTGCGATGCGGTTGCCCTCGATTTGTACAGCGGCGGCGGTATGCTGACCGCAATGCTTGCAAAAAAGTGCCAAAAGGCGTACGGCATAGAGATTGTCGAAGAGGCTTCGCGCTGTGCCGACGAACTTAAAGTCAGAAACAGCCTTGAAGATAAAATGCAAAACATTTGCGGCGACGTAGGAGAGAATATAGAACAGGTATTCAAAAAAACGCAGGGCAAAAAGAGGATTATAGTCTGCGACCCGCCGAGAAAAGGTATGGAGCGCTCGGTTGTAAAGGCAATACTTCGGGCGGAGGCGGACAAGGTAATTTTAATTTCCTGCAACCCCGCAACCCTCGCAAGGGACCTGGGAATTTTAACGGGCGCGCTGATTGAGCGCGACGGCGAGCTTGTAAAGTGCGAAACCGCCGCCTCGCCTTACGAAATTATGTCCATAACCCCCTTCGATATGTTCCCCCAAACCCCCCACGTCGAGACACTCGTTTGCTTGCGCACGAAATCTTGATTGCTTTTCGTGCGTAGAGGAGTGCACGTCGAGACGTTGGTAATTTTAAAAAGAAATTGATAAAATTATTGATTATATAAGAAAAAACCTATATAATGGTTGAAAAAGGAGTATGATATGTTAGAAAATATTCTTGTTAAGCGTAACTGTTCTGTCAAGATTAAACTGACGGTAAAAGGGCTTGTATCAGCGGGGCTCGTGGCTTTGGCGGTAATTCTGCCACAGCTTGTACACCTTGCATTGGGTGCGCCCGGCGGAGTGGAGTGGTTGCCTATGTACCTGCCCGTGCTCTTAGGCGGCTGTCTTTTGGGTACATATTGGGGACTTGGTATAGGAATCGCCTCGCCGCTTGTCAGCTTTTTAATTACGCTTGCGTTCGGCAATCCCATGCCGATGGCTGCAAGACTGCCCTTTATGATGGCAGAGCTTGCCGTTTTTGCGGCTATTTCGGGTCTTTTCACAAAGAAAATTGCAGGTAACGCTTGGCTTGCTTTCCCTGCAGTGCTTTTGGCGCAGGTTGCGGGCAGAGCCGTATTTATGCTACTCGTAGTAATATTCCAAGGCGTAACGCTTTTCACTCCCGCGTTAATTTGGGGACAGATTAAGACGGGTCTTGTGGGCTTGGTGTTACAGGCGGTGCTCGTTCCCTTCCTCGTAATGGGCTTAAAGAAACTTTTGGATAAAGAAAACAATGACTGATTTGCAGATTGCCAAAAATAATCTCGAAGGACATACAATTTGCCTCTGCAAGGACGAAAAATGCCTTTTCAGCGAGAAAAGGGGAATTGCGCCTATGATGGGCTTTATAGCGGACAATGTCGACCTTGAAGGCTATTCGGTTGCGGATTTAGTGGTCGGCAAGGCGGCGGCGCTTCTCTTTGTAAAGTGCAAAATTAAGGCAGTGTTTGCGAAAACCCTTTCAAAAAGCGGGGAAGAGGTCTTAAAAAACAACAATATTCCCGTAGAATACGAAATTCTAACAGAGAAGATTATAAACCGTGACGGCACGGATATCTGTCCTATGGAAAAGACCGTTTTACAAACTTCCGACCCGGAAGAAGGGTATATGCTTTTAAAGCACAAGCTGCAAAGTATGAAAAAATGACACAATTTGCAAATAAATTTAGTGCGGGCGCGGCTTTATGCCGCGCCCGCTGCGTTTTAAAGGCGCAATCTGAAAAATTTATAATAAGTAATACCCGTTATTTGCAAAAAGTTTAAAAAAAGTACTTGAAAGCACATTTTATAAATGGTATAATAGTTAAACTGAAAATATATGTTATTATATTCGAAATCATCCAGTATAGGAGGAAAAGATGAAAAAACGTTTATTCGGCAAAATAGCTTGTTTGTTTATGTCGGCGGCAATGGCGTTCGGCTTAACTGCTTGCTTCCTCAAACTCCCCGACAACGGCAATAACCCGAACACAGACGGCGGCGACCCCATCACCTACACAGTTACTTTCGATATGCAGAGTCACGGCGGCACTGCGCCTAAATCGCAGAAGGTAGACAAGGGCGGTCACGCAACCAAACCCACACCAGACCCCACGGACAAAGATTACGACTTCGGCGGCTGGTACAAAGAGGCAGATATGACCAATTTATTTGATTTTGAAATGGAAACGATTGAAAATGACACTACCGTGTACGCAAAATGGACCCCCAAGCAGACGGAACCCCCTGTGACGGACAAGGAAACTTCCTCGCCGCTCGACAGCAATGCTACGGTTTATGTTGTCGGCGACAGCACCGCCTGCGACTATTCGGAAAATCTCGATATGGCTTATCTGCCCCGTTACGGCTTCGGCACACAGCTTGCAAACTATTTAAACTGCAACCCTTCGCAGATTAAAAACATTGCTCTTTCGGGCAGAAGTTCTTTGAGCTTCCTTACCGAAGACAATTACAAGGCAGAGCTTAAACCCAATATAAAAGAGGGTGACTATCTCATTATAGCTTTCGGGCATAACGACGAAAAGGTGGGCGAAGAAGAGCGTTATACCGACCCTACGGGTTCTCATACCGAGGCAACGAAAAACGGCTCGCCCTCATTCCAATACGTATTGTATGAAAATTATATAAAACTTGCAAAAGATGCAAAAGCAACGCCCATACTCTGCACGCCCATAGTAAGATACGACAGCACGGGAAACTACACGGGCAGCAAGGTACACGATACAAGCACGGGAAACTATTCGGCGGCAGTAAGAACGCTTGCTGCGGCAACTGATACCGCGCTTGTAGACTTGACGGAGCTCACAAAAGAAATATACAAGGCTGACAACGACGAGGCGCAGTACTTCCACAGTCATTCAAGCTACTTGGGCGAAAAAGAAGAGGATAGGCCCACGGGCAGGGACGATACTCATCTCAATATGTACGGTGCAAAAGTTGTTGCATACTTACTTTTAAAAAACCTTCCCGACGGTTGCGGACTTAAAAACAACGTATTAACCGACGCAGCCGCGCCCACGCACGAAGCAGACTATGCGTCGGCAATAAGAGCAGATTACGTAAGACTCGATTATTCGGCTCCCGAGCTCGGTACTCCCATTGCAACTACCGCAATGGGTATAAAATGGTACGCGTCGGCGTTCGGCGATCTCGAAACAAGCGATACAAGCAAATTCAATATGACTTATTCGGATGGAACATTCACTGTCGGAAGCGCAAAAGACGGTGGAAATACATACGGTAAAATATCAAAAGACGGTGACGGCATTGTTGCGGTATTCGTTCAGATTCCCGTAAATAAAAATTTTACGATTAGCGTAAAAGTAAAACTTACCGCTACGGAAGGCGCTAACAGTCAGTCAGGCTTCGGAATAATGCTCCGCGACGATATGTATGTAACGAGTAATTTTAGAAATCTCAAGTCTAACTTCGCCGCGGTAGGCGCCCTCAACGCAACCCCTGCAACGGCTATATTCACGCGCGAGTCGGAAAATCTTGCGTATGAGACTGAAATGACTACGACGATCAATACAACTGCGACGTATCAACTTTCATTGACGAGAACCGGACAAAACACCATAGTGTATTTTAGCGACGGCACTCAACAATATTCTCAGAGCTATAAAGACTTCAAGATGAATCTTGTAGACAGCGAATATATGTATCTCTGTCTGTTTGCAAACAGAGGACTTGTAGCTCAATTTTCAAACGTAAATCTTATGATTCTCGGCGACAATACCCAAGAAGCATAATTCAAATTTAAAGAACCGTTCGGCGAAAGCCGAACGGTTCGTTGTTTGATATTTTTTGTGTCGTTTGGTATAATAAATAAGAGGTTTAAAATGACTATTCATCACGATAAGTTTGCCTACGGAAAGCTTGCCTCCATGCAGGAGGAAATGTCCGAGGAAAAGCTTTTAAAAATGCTTGAAACCCTATCGGAAGAGGGCGAAGAAGAGGAAGAAAAAGAAGATAAAACCGCCCCCGTCAAAAATGACAAAAAGAGCGGTAATTAAAGCATATATGGCGGGTAATTTGAAAAATAGCGTATAAACAAATAATAATACCGCTTTTCTCAAATAAGTCCTAAAACCCCGTTATTTGAGGCATATATAGGGGGCAATTACGTTTAAAGCGCCCTTTTTACTGCGTTGTGCCAGCCCTCTAAAAGGTTTTTGCGCGTTTCTTCGTCCATATTGGGTGCGAACACTCTTTCGGCAGTAATATTGCGCTTAAGCTCTTCTATCCCGCTCCAGTAGCCCGAGTAAAGTCCCGCAAGGTAAGCCGCGCCCAGCGCGGTCGTCTCCACAACCTTGGGACGCACGGTATTTATGCCCAGGATACCGCTTTGAAATTCCATTAAAAAGTTGTTTTTGCACGCTCCGCCGTCCACGGCGAGGCGTGTTATTTTTATGCCCGAATCCTTCTGCATTGCCTCCACAAGGTCGTAAACCTGATAGGCTATGCTCTCAAGCGCGGCGCGGATTATGTGTTGCCTCGAAGTGCCGCGCGAAATGCCGGTAATTGTGCCGCGCGCCTCCGCATTCCAATATGGCGCGCCAAGCCCCGTAAACGCGGGAACCAAATAAACTCCGCCGTTGTCGCAAACTGCCGTTGCTTCCGTCTCGCTTTCGTCCGCAGAGGAGATGAGTTTCATTTCGTCGCGGAGCCACTGCACGACCGCCCCGCCGACAAAGACCGAGCCTTCGAGCACGTAGCAGGGCGCCTCCGTTAGGCTTGCGCCAAGCGTCGTTACAAGTCCGTTTGTACTTTTGACTGCGGTATCGCCCGTATTCATTAAAAGGAAACAGCCCGTGCCGTAGGTGTTCTTGACATCGCCCCTCTCGGTGCAAAGCTGTCCGAAGAGTGCCGCCTGCTGGTCGCCGACAACTCCGCATATGGGAATTTCCGCGCCGAACAGTCCGATATCCGTAGCGCCGTATTTGTAACTGCTCGAAAAGACCTCGGGGAGCATACTTTCGGGAATTTCAAAGAGGGCTAAAAGCTCTTTATCCCACTTTAAGCTGTGAATATTGAACAGCATAGTCCTGCTTGCGTTAGTGTAGTCGGTTGCAAAAATCTTCCCGTGCGAGAGCTGCCATAAAAGGTATGTGTCAACAGTGCCGAACAGCAACTCGCCTTTTTCGGCTTTTTCACGCGCTCCGTCAACGTTTTCGAGTATCCATTTTATTTTAGTCGCCGAAAAGTAGGCGTCGGGCACAAGCCCCGTTTTTTTATATACAAAATCGGCATCAAGCGTTGAGCAGAACTCTGCCGTGCGTCGGCATTGCCATACAATAGCGTTATATACAGGTTTTCCGGTCCTTTTATCCCAGACTATAGTGGTCTCGCGTTGGTTAGTTATGCCCATAGCCTCTATATCCGAGGCGGAAAGACTTGCCCGCGCCAACGCCTCGCCGATAACCGCGACGGTTGAGCCCCAAATGTCCTGCGGGGCGTGTTCTACCCAGCCGGGACGGGGATAAATTTGCTTAAATTCGCGCTGTGCAATAGTTATTATTTCGCCTTTTTTGTCGAAAATTATCGCGCGCGTGCTCGTAGTGCCCTGATCGAGGGCGAGTATATACTTCATAACCTCATTATACCTTTTTTTAACTTAAATTTCAAGACCTATTTTTAGCTTCCGAATTTGGTTTTTCCGGGGGCTTGTATTCAACCGAGGCAGCGGTCGCAACGTACACGGCTTTTGCCCCCGCTTTTAAAAGTATGCGGCTTATTTCGTTAACGGTAGAGCCCGTAGTTAAAATATCGTCCACCAAAAGCACGTTTTTGTCCTTGAATTTATCCCGCTTTACAACCTTAAACGCACCTTTTACGTTTTCAATTCGCTGTTTACCCGTCAAACCCTTCTGCGCCTTTCCGCTTTTAATTCTCTTAATTGCACCGCAGAGGAGGGGGGTCTGAATTCGCTTTGAAAGTGACTTTGCCAAAAGCTTGCTTTGATTGTAACCGCGCTTGTAAGCCGATTTTTTTGTCAAAGGAACGTAGGTTATACAGTCAATCTCGGGAAAGCCCACGAGACGCTCTGAAATTTTATCTGCAAACAGCTCCTTTAAGTAGGGGCTGCCGTTCTTGAATTTAGAGATAAGAACCGTAACGCCTTCCTCGTATAAAAATGCAGAAACCGCCTTTTTGAATAAAGGCGGTTTGCTTTTACATTGCATACACATTTCCGGCCGAAAGGTCTTTCGTCCGCAGACGGGGCAAATATTGCCGTCGTTAAGTTTAACTTTGCCTTTGCAGTCTTGGCACAAATTTGAGCCGAACGATTCCTTCCCGCAGATATCGCAAGTATTGTCTTCGGGGAACAATTCTTTAAGTATTTTATTTAGAAATAATTTGACACGTTTTCGCCGGTTGTTACTCTGATAGTTTTTCAACGTTTATTTCATCTTGTAGCTTTTTTGGGATTATTCATTATTTTATCACTTGTCGAAAATCTTGTCAAATACATTCATTCAATGGCACTTGTGTTAGGGTGCAAGCGTTTTTATGCATATGGCGCGTAACACATTTTACGCCGTAAACATATGGTTTAATACGGCATTTTTAGGTGCGTCTTAGTAAATTTGCGCCCAAGCTTTAACTTTGTCGTCCACACACATATGTTAAAAATATTTGCCGCGCATATGGCGCGTAACACAATTTTTTCTCGGCGCATATCTGTAAAGAGGCATATGCCACAATTTTATTATGTGCAAAAGGAGGCTTTTACGGGAAAATATTTCGGAACGGACGGATTTCGCGGCGAAGCGGGCTCCACCATCACTGCCGAGCACGCCTTTAAGGTCGGCAGAGTGCTCGGATGGTACTTCGGCGCCCGGCTGGGCGGGAAGTGCCGCGCCGTCATTGGCAAGGATACACGCCTTTCCTCGTATATGCTTGAATACTCGCTCGCAGCGGGAATTACGGCTTCGGGCGGAGATGCGTACATACTCCACGTCACTACCACCCCTTCGGTATCGTACATAGCCCGGTGCGACGGCTTCGACTGCGGAATTATGGTCTCCGCAAGCCACAATCCGTACTTTGACAACGGCATCAAGATTATGAACGACAGGGGCGAAAAAATTGACGACGGCGTCTTGAGGCTAATAGAGCAGTACCTCGACGGCGACTTTTCTCCTTTCGGCGGAGAAGTGCCCTTTGCCCGCGATAAGGAAATTGGCCGCACCGTAGACTACATTTCGGGTCGGAACCGCTACATAGGGCACTTAATTTCCCTTGCCACCTGCTCCTATAAGGGGCTGAGAGTGGGGTTGGACGGGGCAAACGGCTCGGCGTTTTCAATTGCGCGCAGCGTGTTTGACGCGCTGGGCGCAAGAACCTTCGTAATTGGCGACGAACCGAACGGCACAAACGTCAACGACGGGGTGGGGTCTACCCATATCGAGGCGCTTATTGACTTGGTAAAGCGCAACTGCCTTGACATAGGGTTTGCGTTCGACGGCGACGCCGACAGATGTATTGCGGTCGACGGACAGGGAAACGTTTTAAGCGGCGACGAAATTATGTTTGTGCTTGCCTCCTATTTAAAGGAGCGGGGCGAGCTTTCGGGCAATAAAATCGTTTGTACTGTTATGAGCAACGGCGGGCTGATTAAAAGTCTTGCGGCTCAAGGAATAGGGTGCGAAGTGTGCGCCGTAGGGGATAAAAACGTTTGGGAGGAGATGCAAAGAAAAGGCGCGGCGCTCGGAGGAGAACGTAGCGGACATATCGTGTTCAATAAATACGAGAACACGGGCGACGGACTTGTTACGGCAATTATGCTCATGGAGGTGCTCGTCGAAAAGGGCGTGCCCGCCGCAGAGCTTTTGAAAAATTACAAGGCCCTTCCGCAGATAACCAAGAATATACCCACGTCGGATAAAGAAGCCTCAATGCGTGGCGTTGCGGAACTTGCAAATAAGCTTTCTTCGGATTTGAATTTAAGAATAATAGTCCGCCCCTCGGGAACGGAAAATATAATACGGGTCATGGCGGAGGGCGAAAGCGAAGAAGCGTGCACGCTCGCCTGCGCAATTTTGAGCTCAAAAATAACACAAAATTGCGATTAACCCCCTAATATGCTTGAAATAAGGTAAATTATGTGTGGAATTATAGGATATGTCGGTGGCAAAAATGCCGCCGAAATAGTTTATGAAGGACTTGAAAACCTCGAATACCGCGGCTACGATTCCGCGGGAATTGCTTTAAAAATCAAAGGTAAAAACGTCATTTTCAAGAAAAAAGGCAGGGTCCATAAACTGTTGCCCTTAATTGAAGGTATTCAATCCGATTCGGGTATAGGGCACACCCGCTGGGCTACGCACGGCAAGCCCTCGGACGAAAACGCCCACCCGCATACCTACGGTAAAATTGCCGTCGTACATAACGGAATTATCGAAAACTACGGCATATTACGGGGGCAATTGGAGAAAAAAGGCGAAAAATTTACATCCTCCACGGACAGCGAGGTTATAGCTCACCTCATTTCTTCCTACTATACGGGCAGCCTGTCGGAGGCTGTCGCAAAGGCAGTAAAAATGCTCGAAGGCTCATATGCGCTCATAGTGATGTGTGAGGGAGTGGAGGAAATCGTTGCGGCTAAATACAAAAGCCCTTTAATTATCGGCTTGGGCTATGGCGAAAACTTCTGTGCAAGCGACGAGCCCGCCCTCGCGGGTAAATGCCCCCAGATATGCGTCCTTGAAGACGGCGATATTGCCGTAATGAGTAAGTCCGAAGTTACTATTTTAGACGGCAGCTTAAACCGTGTAACAAGACGGAATATGCTCAATTTAGCCCTGCCGGCGGTGTTTGATTTGGACAATTGCCCCCACTATATGCTTAAAGAACTGCGTGAAGTGCCCGCTTCGATTAAAAATACCGCGTCGGCATTTTTCGACGTGGCGGATAGCTTTAAAGAGGTAATTTCGGGCGCGGACAGAATAATCGTGCTCGGCTGCGGAACGGCGTATCACGCGGGACTTTTAGGCAAGCGGTACATAGAAAGCTTTGCGCGCATTCCAGTCGAAGCGGAAAATGCGGGCGAATTCAGGTACAAAAACCCCGTGATTACTTCGGGAACGGTCGTATTTGCCGTCAGCCAAAGCGGCGAAACGGCTGACACCTTGGAGGCGTCAAAGCTTGCAAAATCATCGGGGGCAAAGCTTGTTGCGGTAACCAATTCCTCCCACTCACAGCTTTCGCGGCTCGCCGACTTGGTTTTGCCAGTCGTCGCAGGCTCGGAAATTTGCGTTGCGGCAACCAAGAGCTACACTGGTCAGATAACCGCACTTTACCTTGCGGCTCTGTTGCTTTCGGGGGCTGAAATCAACGGCGAAAATACGCGTAACTTGGGCATATGTGCGGGGCAATGTAAAGATTTGTGCCAAAATTTGAACGTTGAAACAGTTGCACATTTGTGCGCCCAAAGCAGAGGAGTATACTTTATCGGCAGAGACTTGGACTACGCTGTTGCGCTCGAAGGCAGTTTAAAACTTAAAGAAGTCTCCTATATCCCCGGCGAGGGCTACCCCGCAGGCGAACTTAAACACGGCACGCTCGCCCTCATCGACGAAAATACGCTTACGGTGGTTATCATAACCGACGAGGCGCTTGCAGGCAAATGCGCCAACGCCGTCAACGAGGTAGTAACGCGAGGCGGCAAAGCAGCGGTTATAACTAACATAGACAGTGCGGCGGAAGAGCTCAAGGGGCAGGCTGAAATAATTTTACTTCCGAAGTGCGAAAAATATCTTTCGCCCCTTTTGTCGGCGGTTGCCGTGCAGATGCTTGCATACAGAACGGCAGTAATTTTGGGACGCAACCCCGACAAGCCAAGAAATCTTGCTAAGAGCGTAACTGTCGAATAAAAAAACGGATGCATAAGCATCCGTTTTTTATTCAAGGTATTTATCTCTTAAAATTTTAATATCTTCGTCTGTTACACCCAATGCCTCTTTGCAGTAGTTTATAACCGAGCCGTGCCGCTCTTTAATCGTTTCTATAGCGCTGATAATGTATTCTGGCTTTGCGTCCATAAGCGCGTAAAGAATACGCTTAAACTGCAAGGGGATGGGTGCAATTACAAGCCCCAGCCTCTGCGCTCTGCGCATAGCGGGCTGAAAATATTTTTGGGAGATGCAGTAGTCCTGAATTATAAGTTCTTCGTCAACTCCCAAAAGATGTTCAAGGAGCATTGAGGAAATTCCCGTTCTGTCCTTGCCCGCATTGCAGTGCCAAAGTATTGTACTTTCCTCGTCGCGCACAAGATTCAGAAATTCCTTCAGGCTCTTTTGCGATTCGGGCGTAAACAAAATCATTTCATATACGCTCTTCATATAGTTGTCGGCGGTGCCGAATTCAGATTTAATGCGCTTGCTCTCTTTTAGCATGGTGCTCGCCATACTCTTTTCGGACGTAATACCTGTCGTTGCTGCGCAGACAAGGGGTAAATTTATATGCCTTGCACCCGGAACAATTACGCAGGGGTATTCCATACGTTCGCGTTCTATGCGCATATCAACAATTGTAGACACACCCATATCTTCAAGCGCCTTAACGGTGCTTGGCGGAATTTTGTACAGCCTGCCGCTACGAATCAACTTGCCGCTGCGTATTTTTTTGCCGTCAGCCGCAGGAAATCCGCCTAAATCACGCGTATTAGATAATTTTTTTAGTTTTAATCTTTCAATGCGCATATACTTATTATACCCGTTTTGGCGTATTAAGTCAACAGATTTAATAAATTGGAATTTTATGTACAATTAGAAAAGCATATTTATGTTATTAACGGTTCGTCTTAAATTCTTGACAATCTCGCATAGAGAATTATAATATAAAAGCATGAAGAAATTTTTAACTTTTATATTGTCAATAGTTTTGTTATGTGCAATAAGCACTTCCTTTGGATGCGAAACTGAAGAATTGGATATCACCGATTACACTGCGTTTTTAGAGTTTACCGAGATAAAGGACGGGGATAAGGTCACGGGCTATTCCGTTAAAGGCAAAGAAGGCAGCACGGAAAAAGACATAATTATACCCGCGAAATATAATGGTAAACCCGTTGAGCTGGAATATTTTGCATTTTGGGGCAATCAGTTTATTGAAAGCGTTGTAATAAGGAACGGCGTTACTAAAATGGATGAAGCTGCTTTTGGTAGCTGTCCCAACTTAAAAGAAGTGTCGTTGCCTAACAGCTTGGTAGAGCTTCCCAGAGGCGCGTTTGTTAGTTGTACGGCATTAGAAGATATTACTTTGCCAAGAAACATCAAAACTATTAAAGACCAAGCATTTCGCGGATGCACTGAATTGAAAAGTATAACGCTATCAAGGGAGCAAATTGAAATACAGCAGGACGCTTTTGACAGATGTGAGAATTTGGAAGCGGTCTATTGGTATGAAGAACTTCCCGAAGGCGTGGATGGTAACATGTATTTTGAAGGAATTACCATTGATTGTACTACAAATGTTTGTTTCTTACCTTATCCGACTGAACAGCAAAATCACTATGCAGTACATGTAAAGTGGTATCATTATCATAATACTAAACCGAAATATGACGTAAATGATCAGGAAACCTATTTTAACTGGTATTGGCACTACGACGAAAACGGACAAAAAGTTATTTGGGAACGAAACTAAACTAAATTCTGACGGATGCGGAAACGCATCCGTTTTGTTTTAAAGAGAAGATATGAATAATTTAACTGCAAGCAACAATGACTGCAGATTTTTTTGTAACCGCGGGAATAAAAGAAAATTTGTTTGACACGCGAATTTTTATTTGTTAAAATAATTCCGTTGAACGAAATTCAACAAGATGGCAGAGCGGTAACGCAAATGCGTTCGATACGACGAATGCTCGCATTCGCCCGCTCTCATTAAAAACTTAATATATATGCAGAGATGGCAGAGCGGTCGAATGCGGCGGTCTTGAAAACCGTTGATGGGCAACTATCCAGGGGTTCGAATCCCTTTCTCTGCGCCAAGCACTGGGAGGCATAAGCCTCCCTTTTTGCGTGGCGCAGAGAAAGGGTAGAAAAGAATTATCTTGGTTCGTGCGAGGAGCGTTAGCGACGACGCTCTGCCGAAAGTTTCCGCTTGCGGAAAACGGCAGAATCCCGTAGAGTTGGTAGCCTCCCTTTTTGCGTGGCGCAGAGAAAGGGTAGAAAAGAATTATCTTGGTTCGTGCGAGGAGCGTTAGCGACGACGCTCTGCCGAAGGTTTCCGCTTGCGGAAAACGGCAGAATCCCGTAGAGTTGGTAGCCTCCCTTTTTGTGTGGCGCAGAGAGGCAAGCGAAATATTGACATAATAAGATAAATATGTTACCCTACTGTTGAACGAAACGAGGTAGAATATGACGTTAGAAGAGTATAAAGAAAAAGTGGGAAAAGCAAAGAGTATCGTGTTTTTCGGCGGGGCGGGAGTTTCGACGGAGAGCGGTATTCCCGACTTCAGGAGCGTGGATGGGCTGTACAATCAAAAGTACAGCTACCCGCCCGAAATTATGCTGTCAGCCGATTTCTTTTATGCTCACACGGACGAGTTTTACAGGTTTTACTTTGATAAAATGATTTATACGGACGCCAAGCCGAACGCAGCGCACATAAAGCTCGCCGAGTGGGAGAAAACCGGCAAGCTAAAGGCGGTTGTCACGCAGAATATTGACGGCTTGCACCAAAAGGCAGGGAGTAAAACCGTTTACGAGCTGCACGGCTCGGTGCACCGGAACAGGTGTATTTATTGCGGAAAGAAATTTGGGCTTAACGAGTTGTTAAAACAAAAACCGTCTGTTCCGCGCTGTGAATGCGGGGGTGTAATTAAGCCCGAAGTCGTTTTATACGGAGAAGGTTTGCCCGAGCGCACCGTGAATGCTGCGATTGAGGCGATAGCTTCCGCGGATATGCTTATCGTGGGCGGGACGTCGCTTGCGGTCTATCCTGCGGCAGGGTTTATTGAATATTTTAACGGCAGTCCCGAAAATCTTATAGTAATTAACAAAACTGTTATTCACGGGTTTAAAAATCAGCTCGTCGGCGCATTGGGCGAACTGCTTTAAATTTTTTCAGACAATTTATCGCAAAAAATCCCCGCTTGCGGGAAAGGGCAGAATCCCGAAGCGTGTGCATAAGCCTACCTTTTTGTGTGGAGGAGAAAAAGGGTAGAAAAGACCCGCTTTGGCACAGAGTGCCAAAATCCCTTTCTCCGCATTATACTAAACATCCGCCACAGTGCCAATTTAGTTTTTGAATTGCTTTTATTAAGTGGTTATGCTAAAATATTTATACGCTAAACAGTAATTTAGCGGAGATAATAGGACTTTATTATGTCAATCCAAAAGAAAACAAAAAAGAAAATCATTATTGTGTCAATCGTGACAGCAATATTGCTTTTAATTATATTTTTAGTTGCGCCGTTCACAATAGGGGCAATCTTATACAATAGCGTTTTTAATGAGAGATATGAAACGGCGGAATGGGTGAAATTATATCTCGATGATTTTGACAGACTTAAAGCCGACAAACACGAGTTTACTTCAAATAACGGAAACAAACTTGTTGGATACCGCTATTATGTCGATAGTGTCGAGCCGCAAGGAGTTGTTGTGATTGCTCACGGATTGGGCGGCGGCGGGCATAATACTTATATGGACGTTGCTTATTACTTTGCGCAAAACGGATACAGCGTATTTGCCTATGACGCAACGGGAAATGACGAAAGCGAAGGGAAAGGAGTAAACGGCATACCGCAGGGAGTTGCGGATTTAAGCTATGCAATTGACTACTTGCAAGAGATAAACGAATTAAAGGATTTGCCTATAATGTTGTGGGGTCATAGTTGGGGCGGTTATTGCGTAAGTGCGGTATTGAATTATCACCCCGAAGTGAAAGCAGTTGCCTCTATTGCGGGATTCAATCGTTCGGGTGACCTTATTAGAGCACAAGGACAACAGATGGTTGGCGGTTTTATCAGTTTTATGATGCCCTATGTCAACTCAATCGAGAGCATAAGGTGCGGAAAATACTCCTCCGCTAATGCTCTTGACGGATTTGCGAACTCGGAGTGTGGCGTTTTTATTGCCCATAGTAGCGACGATACAACTGTACCAATTGAATATGGCTATGACGAATACTATAAAAAGTACGCTGAAAACGAGCGGTTCGAATTTGTACGGTATGAAAACAAAGGGCATAATAACATTATTTATTCTGAAACTTATATAAACTATTTGGTTGAATTCAATGAAGAAGCCCGAAACTATTTCGATGGACAGACTCCGTCACTTGAAGAACGCACCGATTATATCAAAGAACATCTCGACAGAAAAATTTTCTGCAATGGGCTGGACACTGAACTATTTGATAGAATTCTGAATTTTTATAACTCACATCTATAAAGATTAAATACAACGATAAATTTCAATTTA
>JAFLVO010000008.1 GCA_022508245.1 Clostridiales bacterium | reverse complement strand
GCCTTCCCAAGAGCGGCTACCTCGCAGCAGGCGAGTATCAGATTAAAGCAAGCTACAACGAAGCTGCAAAGAACTACACCATTTCCAAGAACTCCAAGTACGGAAAGGTAACGGTAGCAAAAGCAGAACTGTTGGTAGACGAAACCGCAATCAACCTTTACTATAAGGAAACCGAAGTTCAGACGTTGAGCATAGAGCTTGACAGAATTACCCTTGTAGACGGTAAGCCCGTCATCAAGTACGCACTGGTTGGCGCAGACGACGGCGAACCTTTGGAAACCGCATACACCGAAACGGAGCCCTCCGGCAAGTTTGAAGTAGGAACCTACTTACTGTACTACACGGTAGACGCGGCAAACCACGAGCAGGCAGCGGGTTATATCGTAGTAACCGTAGAAGCAACCGTTTACGAGCTTGTATTCGATGCAGAGATTACCACGACCTACGGTCAGACCGTTCTTACGCAGGCAGAACTGCTTACGAAGATCAAGTCCGGCACGTATTCGTGGACGGCTAACGGCGAAGTTGCAAGCGAAGACGACGTAGCCGCACTCGAAAGAGCAATCAGCCTTACGCTCGAAGACAGCAAGGGCAAGGTATATAACTCGGGCGATCTTATCCCCGTAGGTACTTACACCATAAAGATTCACGGCACGCTCGGCGGATGCACGATAGCATTTGCAGACAGCTGCAACATCAACAAGTATGAAGTAACCAAGCTCACGGTAACTGTAAACGTTGAGAGCAAGACGATAACCTACGGTGACTGGACGATTGCCGATATAGAGGCAGAGCTGAAGAACCTTCTCACGGTAGAGAACGACTTCGTAGGCTCTACGCTCGGCATAACGCTTTCGCTCGACGCAGAGCTTCCCGCAGACGAAACCGCATATCTTGCAGCATATAAGAGCGGCTACCAGATCGTAGGCAAGATTGCAGACACCGCAAACTACACGGTAAACGCAACCTACGGCAAGGTAATCGTAAATCCTGCGAAGATCGTAGTTGACAAGTCGGCGATAACCCTCTATGCATCAAGTGAATTGCAGACGCTTAAGATTTCCGACAACAGACTTACGCTTGTTGGCAATGCGGCAACCAAGATAAGGTACGCACTTGTAGATAGCACGGCAAAAGAACCTGCAGAGGGCGACTACTCACTCGTAGCACCTTCCAAGGTATTCGGCAACGCAGGCAGCTACAAGCTGTACTACATCATCGAGGCAGCAAACCACGAGACCGCAACCGGCTCTATCGACGTAACCGTTGACGGCGAGGTTGTTTACGAGCTTTCCTTCAGCGGAAAGATTACCACGACCTACGGCGACAAGGTTCTCACGAAGGAAGAACTTCTTGAAATGATCCAGAAGTTAGACTACGAGTGGACTGCAAGCGGCCAGAAAGTCGAAGACAAGGCTACTATCGAGGCATTGTTCAATTCAGTAACCTTCTCGGTTGTTGACAGCGACGGCAACGAAAAGAAGGCAGGCTCGATAATCGACGCAGGTACTTACACCATCAAGGTTACCGGCACCTACGACGTTGAAGATATCAACTACAAAGTAACGTTCGCAGATTACTGCAACCTCAACGCATACGTTGTAAACAGACTCGAAGTAACCGTTACGCTGAACGATGTCAAGATCCACTACGGCGACTGGGCGAACGCAGACGTTGACGAAGAACTCCAGAACCTTCTTATAAAGAACGTTTCGGGCGACTTCCTCGGCTCCGACCTCCAGATCACCCTTGCGCTCGACGTAACTTCGCTTCCCGATAGCGGATACCTCGCAGTAGGCACGTATAAGATTAAGGCAACCTACAACACCGCAGCTAAAAACTACACCGTATCCGAAGATTCTGTATTCGGAAATATCATAGTTGAAAAGGCTGAAATTCAGGTTGACGAATCTGCAATAAACCTCTACTACATAAAGGATAAGGTTCAGACCGTAAGCATAGGTCTTGGAAGACTTACCCTTGTAGATAAAGAAAACACCAAGGTTGTCATCAAGTACGCATTGGTAGGCGAGGGCGAAGAACCCGGCGCATACACCGAGACCCAGCCTTCACGCGTATTCGAAATGGGCAACTACAAGCTGTACTACATTATCGAGGCAGCAAACCACGAGACCGCAACCGGCTCTATCGACGTAATCGTTGAAGGCAGAGTTTACGAGATTGAATTCACGGGCTCCGTCAACGGCGGCAAGTACGGTGACAAGGTTCCCTCGCAGGCAGATATCCTTTCGGCAATCGAGGCACTCGGTGCTAAATGGTACGAGAACGGTGTTGAAGTTACAAACAACACGGCCCTTGTAAATGCAATCAAAGCGGCAATCACTATTTCGATTGTTGACAGCGAGGGCAACGAATATCACTCCGGTAACCTCATCCCCGTAGGCACCTACACGATTAAGATAACCGGTTCGTTCAACTACAACACCAAGGATCCCGAGCTGTTGGCACCTATCACGTTCGTAGGAGCTTGCAACGTAAATGCATTTAAGGTTGCACAGCGCGAAGTAACGGTAACGTTAAACCTTCCCGCATATATCACCTACGGCGATTGGGAGAACGCAAACGTTGGAGCAGAGCTTAAGAATCTCCTCACTATATCAGGCGACTTCGCAGGCTCGACCCTTGCAATTGAGCTTTCACTCGATCATAACCTTCCCGAGAGCGGATATCTTGCAGCTTATGAGAAGGGCTACCAGGTAATCGGCACAGCTAACGATACCGTAAATTACAAGATAGTAATAGCTAACGGCACGTACGGCACGCTCGTCGTCAAGAAAGCCGATATGCACGTTGACAAGGCAGAAATAATCACCCTCAACGCGGATAAGGACGAAGCACAGACCGTAGGCATTTCCGAAAACAGAATTACCCTCGTAGGCGAAGAATACAACAGATCTTCCGTAACGGTAAGGTATGCTCTCGTTGAAGAAATCGGCGGTCAGGCAAATAAACCCGACGACAGCGTATTCACAAGCAACAGGCTTTCGCACGTATTCAATAAGCAGGCTAAATACAGGCTCTACTTCATAGTTGAAGCAGACAACCACAACAGAGCAGACGGCTACATCCTGATCGACGTCAAAGAGGGAGCAGCTCTCTACGAGATCTCCTTCACGGGCAAGATCAACAAGACGTTCGGCGACGGGCTTTTGAGCGGCGGAGACCTCCTTGCAGCACTCAAGGCACTTACAGGCTTCAAGTGGCTCCAGGACGGCGAAGAAGTCAAGGATTCCGAGCGCATTGAAGCACTCGAAAGCGCAATTAAGCTCACGGTTGTTGACAGCGAAGGCCGCGCAGTAAGCGGAACGCTCAACGCAGGCACTTATACCGTCAAGGTTGAAGGCACCTACGACCACGACGCTTACCACGATCCCATCACGTTCGCAGACGGATGCAACATCAACGTATACGTAGTTGCACAGCGCAAAGTAACGGTAACCGTAAGCGACGCAACGGTTGAATACGGCCAGCTTACCAAGGCAGGCGTTGCAGCAAAACTTGCAGAACTTGCAAATGACGCAATCGCAGGCGACTACGAAGGTTCAAACCTTAGAATTACCCTTGCAATCGACGGAAACCTTCCCGACAGCACCTACGTTGCAGTAGGCACGTACGCACTCAAGGGAACCTCCAACGATACGAACAAGAACTACGTCATCAAGTGGCAGCTCGGCTCGTTAAGCGTAACTCCCGCAACGGTTGAGGGCGCAGAAGTTACGGGCTACACGGGCGTTTACGACGGCGCATCTCACGACGTAGTAGTTTCGAAGAAGGCAACTACGGTCGGCGGAGCTGAACTCCTCTGGACGTACAGCTTAGACGGAACGAAGTGGGTTGAATCGCTCAAGGCGCTTGACGTAACCAACGGTACCGTAACCGTAGCGTTCAAGGCAGTTGACGTAAACGGCAACCACTACGACGCAAACGGCTCGTTCACGTACGAAGTAACTCCTCTCGAAGTGAAGATAACCCTTCCCGAGACCAAGGAAGTTACCTACGGCGAGGACTACTGGACTGAAACAGACCTTGCAGCGGCAATCGAAGCGTTGACGGACGAACTTGAAGTTAAGGATATTAACGGAAAAGCACTTCCCGACGCAGTCAGCCAGGTAATCACTCTTACCTTGCAGGGCACGATGTTCAGCTCGGGCGGATACCTCAAAGTCGGCACTTACGCAATCGTAATCAACACGGCTGAGGGCGTTGGCTCGAAGGCTCACAACTACAAAGTATCCGAAGCAGTCAGCGGCTCACTCATAATTACACAACGTAAAGTAAGCGTTAACGGTATAGGGGCAGAGAGCAGGATTTACGACAGAACCACAAACGTCAACTTCGTAACGAACAACGCTACGATAGACGGCTTGGCAGAGGGCGACAGCCTTGACCTCTTCGTTTCGGGCGCATTCGAAAGTGCAAACGCAGGCAAGTACAACGTTGCAATCGAAATCAAGCTCACGGGCAGCGATGCAAGCAACTACGTCCTTGACGAAAGCAACAGCCAGAAGCAGGTTCAGAACGTTGAAATCTGGACGATTAAGCTTTCCGTAACCTGGAACCTTGAGGCTCTCACTACCACGGATAAGGGCTTGACCCATTACTACAATGGTAAGGCTCCCGAAATCTACGCGGTGCTTAATACCGAAAACGTTCTCGAAGGCGATTCAGTCCGCCTTGGCAAGACCGTTGGCTTGAGCGGCGAAAAGGGTCCTCACGAGGCATATTACCTCCTTGAAGGCTCCGACGCAGTCAACTACGAGATTGTAGACGGTTCGGTTGAGTACACAGTCATCTACATGACCATCACGATAGAGTTCAAGGACGATATCGTAGCAACCTACGGCGAAGACGCTCAACTCAAGAGCAACAGCGCTAAACTTACCGGCTGGACGGTAACCGACCAAAACGGCGACAAGTTCGACCTCATCGGCGAGGGACTTCCCACCGTATCGGTTAAGTTCAAGGTACTCTTCGAAGCAGGCGACGTAGTAAACGGCTTTGCAAAGGTAGGCAGGTACAAGATAGTACTTGATGAAAGCTGCAACATCGCTGAATACTACGAGATTGCAAACGAAGTTATAGGTTGGTTCGTCGTTGAAGCGGCAGACGTACTTGTAACGCGCACGTCACTCTATATCTCACCTGTTAAAGCTACTAAGGTAGGTCTTGAAACGAGCGATATCGTTCTTCAGGGCGCAGGTAACGACGTTCAGGTTGAGTACGAGCTCGTAACAGGCGAAGGCGAAGCTACCGGCACCTACGGCAGCGAGAAGCCCGAAGTTACGGCAGACGGCACCTACAGGCTCTACTACAGAATTACCGCAGCTAACCACAACGTCAAGACGGGTTATATAACGGTAATCGTCAAAGACGAACTCTACGTCATAGAGCTTGACGGCAAACTTACCGAAACCTACGGCTACAACTTCACGGACGGCGTGACACTGCTCAACGCGTTCAAAGTTAAAGCAATCACGCGTGAAGGTCAGCCCGTAGAGCAAGGCACGTGGCAGACAATTTTAAGCAACATTACCGCAGTAAGCGTAACCGGCATAGACGGCGAGCTCAAAGCAGGCAAACCCAACGCAGGTACTTACAGCCTTACGGTAACGGCAGGCGAATACGACGGCGCAAGAATAGTTCTTGCAAACGGCAACGGCGCGTTCGTCGTAACCAAGAAGGTAGGCACCGTAAATTGGAACCTCAGCGGAATTCAGGATAAGACCTACACCAAGAAGTTCAACAACGCAGCAATAGAAACGCTTCCCGTTGTATCAGGACTTGAAGCAGGCGAGTACGAAATTCGTTACGCAAAGGGCGGACTTACCGTCAGCGCAAGCGAATACGGCTTGCACGTAGGCGAATACGTTGTAACTATCATCGTTGACACCAAGAATTACACGGTTGAAGACGACACTCTCACCGTTATAGTCAGCGCATTGAGCTTGACGGTAACGATTGACGAACAGTCGGCAACCTACGGCGATTGGAGCAACAGCAACGTAGCAAACAAGATCAAAGCACTCATTAAGAGCAGCGGAGATACTCTCCCCGAAGATATAGACCTGTACAGCCTGTTCACAATTACGTTAAAGAACGCTAACTACTCGAACAGCGGATACCTCCTTGCAAGCGATGTGGCTTACGAATTCGTTGCAGAGCTTCACACCGAAGATATTACAATCGAATTCAAGCTCGGAGCTCTCAAGGTAGGCAAGCAGACTATAACCCTTGCGGGTACAGAAACCATCACCGCAGCAGAAAAGTACTACGACGGCACCACGAACGTAACGCTCGACACCTCGAAAGTTACGGTCAGCGGAAAGGTAGAGGGCGACGACGTATCCTTCTCGTTCGCAGGCGAGTTCGAAGACAAGAACGCAGCGAAGAGCGTCAAAGTAAACGTAACAATTACGCTTGACGGCGCAGATAAGGATAACTACTCGTTCACTGCTCCCGAGCTTCCCGAGCTTTCGGCAGAGATCAAGCAGATTGAGCTGATCGTTTATTGGAACACCGATAACCTCACTCAACCCGACGGCAAGTGGACGCATGTTTACAGCGGCTACCAGCCCGATATCTCGGCTGAAATCGCAAATGCAGACAAGATTGCTGCAGGCGAGGCAGGCTCGGTACGCATCACGGCTGTCAAGTGCGACGAAACGGCTACCGACGTTCGTGCAGAAGGCTACAGATTCTACGTAACTCTCGAAAGCACGGCAGAATCCGTCAACTACTTCATTACGGGCACAGAAATTACGGTCTACATCGTAGAAGCTACTATTGAAGTCAACTTCCAGAACATTACGATGTACGAAAGCGGCGAAGCACAGACTGTAAGCCTCAACGCAGCCGACATAGTATTGAAGGGTATAAACAACACGGCAACTATTACCTACGTTGTAAATACCTCTGAGACCGATCCTGCAGACGGCGAATATAAGACTACTGAATCCGTAACAAACGTAGGTACGTATTATCTCCACTACAAGATAGAGGCAGCTAACCACACGACGCTCTACGGACATGTAACGGTAACCGTTAAGGCGGCAGAGCTCGTAATAACTGTCGGCACGATAACCAAGACGTACGGCGTGAAGGCTCCTACTTCCGACGAACTCAAGGCAGAACTTACAATTACTTCGGCTGACTTCGACGGCAACGATATCACGGATACGGCAGGCATAATCGGTAAGATAACGAGCGTTTCGCTCAAGGGCGCAACGATTGGTTCTATCCTCAATGCAGGTTCGTACGATATCGAAATCGCAGCAGACAGATACGAATTCATGGGCTACAAGCTCAAGATAGTATTTACTAACGGCGAAGGCGCTTACGTAATAGAGAAGAAAGTCGTTGATATCAACTGGCACCTTGACGACAACGAAAAGGTAACCATGGGTCAGGAAGGCAACTACTCCGCAGAATACGGCGTAACCTTCACAGAGCCTACGATTACCACCGGCGTTGTAGGCGGCACGCAGTGCCTGCTTGCAGTAAGGTATATAAGGAACGGCGTAGACGCTAAGTCCGATTACCTCGGCGCAAGACCTAACGCAGGCGTATATACCCTCACGGTAGTTGAAAAAAACGATCCCAACTACGCACTTCCCGAAAACTACGAAGTAACCGTAGAAGTAACCAAGATTGATCTGCTTATTACCATAGGTAACGCAACCGCAGAGTACAACAGGTACGCAACCGGCTCGTTGCTCAATGCGCAGATCGGACGTCTCGTTACTTTGAGAGGCGACCTTGACAAAGTCCTTTCAGGCGAAGATATTAACGAAATCGTTATCGTCTCCGTTGACGTAGGCACTGGCAAGCTCAACGCAGGTAAGTACGCAATCGTCGGTATCCAGCTTGGCGGCGGATATGCAGACAACTACAACGTAACCTTCACGGGTACTTGGAACGGCGCAGGCGCATACCTTGGAAAGGCAGGCGTATTCGAAGTAACTCCTCTCATCATCACGGTAACGGGCGTTACCGCAGAAGATAAGGATTACGACGGAACCGTAAATGTAACCTTCAACTATTCGGCGATGGTTGTTAACGGCGTAGTTCAGGGCGATACCGTAACGGCAACCGCAGTAGGTCAGTTCGCAGACAGACACGCAGGCAAGGAAAAACTCGTTGAAGTTATCAGATACGAACTTGCAGGCGCAGACGCAGGCAACTATGTGGTTGATATGGATCACTCGACCTACGAGTTGACGGCAGAGATCAGATCTCTCGAAATGCCTAATCCTACACCTAATCCTGATATTCCTAAGGACGAGGAAGGCAACACGGATTACGATCCCGACCTTACGCTCGACGATATCATCAACGGTTACAAGCCCGGTATGCAGGATGTATGTCTTACTACTAAAGAAGGCGGACATATCCACATCACTACCGATGATAACGGCAACATAGTTATGGTTATCGACTCGCCCGTATGGGACGGCATCGAAGGCGGTACAGGTAAGATTTCATCTACTACCGTAACCACACCCGAAGGCAAGCTCCTTAGCGTTACCACAAGAACGAGGGACGATGAGGGCAACTGCATAACTCATATAACCGACTACACCGGTTCCGAAAAAGGCGAAACGACCCAGATAGTCGAATTGCCCGAAAGGAAGCCTACGAAGCCCGGCGAGTCCAAGACTACGATAACTACGACTCCCGACGGAAAGGCAACGGTTGAAACTGAATCAATCGTAAGAAACGATGACAGAAGCATAACCAATTCGTATGTAAAGACCGATTCGGACGGCAACAAGTATTCCAATATCGAAGTCAAGTACACGGACGGAACGACGACCGAAACGACTGTTCAGACCGACAAAGACGGTAACATGATTACCTCTCATAAGGATAAGGACGGCGACAGAACTACTATCTATACCGATTCGAATGCAAACGTAGTCAACGAAAAGGTTGTTGACCAGTACGGCAAGTTCGGTAAGATTGAGTGGAATACTGACAAAACCGAAGGCACTATCAAAGACAGCAACGGTAAAGTAATCGGTAGCGTCAAGATAGAAAAAGGCTTAGCAAGGTCTGTCAACTACACCGTAACCATTACCGACGGCGACAACAGATCGTCCTCTGCCGAAACGGACGGCAACGGCAACTTCAAGTCCGACGCAACCGACGAGAACGGCAAATCCAAGGGCACGGTTGAAAGCAATACCGACTCCAAGGGTAACACCGAAACCGAGGTTAAGGACGGAGACGGCGATACCGTAACCGACGTAACCGACGGCACGGATAACAAGGGTAACCACGAAACCGAAGTTAAGGACGGCAACGGCAAGACTACGGGTAGTGCTACAACCGGTAAAGACGACGAAGGCAATACAAATTCCACCGTTACCGACAGCAAGAACAAGTCAACGGATATGAACACGAGTCAGCCCGACGAGAACGGTGTAGGCTCCACAGTTACAGATCCCGCAGGCAATCAATCGAATACCTCGACCAAGAAGGACGAAAACGGCAACATTGATTCAAGCGTAACTGATAAGGACGGCAACTCAACGGGTGCAGATATCGTTCAGGACGAAGAAACCGGCAAGGGCGGCGTAGCTCCTCATCCCGGTGACTACGAGATTGAAGTTAAGCCTAAGGATGAAGGCGACGCATCGTTCGAAGATTCCGATAAGGACAACAGCTTCGACCTCAAAATCGAGAAGAAGAAGCTCAAAGTTCCCGTTAAGAGTCTGTTCGCCGACAACCTCACGCCCGAGCAATTAAACAGCATCTTCATTGCACAGGGCAACACCGGCACATATATCATTAGTCCCGAGCACATAGCAGAAATCATAATGAACTATGATGCAAAGACGATGGCATACACGGCTGTATTGGTAAACGGCGAGTACATCGTATCCGTAAGACTTATCAACACCAGCAAGTACGTCTGGGAAGACGGCACGAGCGATCCTCTGACCTTCAAGTTCGCCGTAGAAGTACCTGACGTTCCTACACCTTCCAACCCCGGAGCAGGTTTCAACTTAGATACCAACACCCTCCTTGTAATAGCTATTGTTGTAATACTTCTTATCTTCATCATCGCGATGATTCGTATGTCAAGGAAGAACAAGAAGGCGCTTGAAGAAGCGTTGAAGGCTGCAAGTGAAAACAATGCAAACATCTATTACGGCGATTACTACGAAGGTGGCTACGACGATACAGGCTTCGACGACTACTACGAAGGCGATGACTGGGAAGACTTCACTGAATAATTGAAGGCGACGGCAGTCAAGAACAATGCTACAACTTAAAAAATATAGCGCGGATTTCTCCGCGCTATAATTTTTTTAAAGAGTTTTGCTTTACTTTTTATCCGCTTTTTTATATAATTTAAAAAAAGATAAGTTTAGGAGAGCCGAACCAGCAAGGTTTTTGCAATAAAATCTTTGCAATACTTTGTCGTTTGTCCTTGACGTATATTCGATACGCCTGCGTCCAAACTCCTCGTCTTGCTTTGCTTTTATAGCAAAAACTGTTGCGCACCCTAAGTAAGTATATTTTGATGGTTTTTGTGCGGATTGCGCGCAGGAATACTGAACGTATTTCAAGCACAAGCCGTGCGGAAAGCGCGAAATAGACACCCTTAGGGCTTCGCTGGTTGGGCCCTCCTAAACTTAATAGGTGCGTTATGTATAAGAAGGTAGATACGTCTTTAAACTTTATCCAAAGAGAAAAGGACATAGAGGCGTTCTGGGAACAAAACAAAATATTCGAAAAATCCGTGCAGAAGAACGAAGGGGAGCGGGAGTTCTCTTTCTATGACGGTCCTCCCACTGCAAACGGCAAGCCCCATATAGGCCACGTGCTGACCCGCGTTATTAAGGATTTGATTCCGAGATATAAAACTATGAAGGGATGCCACGTTTTAAGAAAGGCGGGTTGGGACACTCACGGACTTCCCGTAGAGCTCGAAGTGGAAAAGGTGCTCGGGCTCGACGGCAAACCTCAGATTGAAAGCTACGGCATAGAGCCCTTTATAAAGCAGTGTAAAAAATCCGTCTGGAAATATAAGTCGGAGTGGGAGGTTATGTCGTCCCGCGTCGGCTACTGGGCGGACATGCAAAACCCTTACGTTACCTACGAGGACAACTATATCGAGTCCGAGTGGTGGGCGCTCGGCGAAATGCACAAGAAAGGGCTTTTGTACAAGGGCCACAAAATAGTTCCCTATTGCCCCCGCTGCGGAACGGCGCTCTCCTCGCACGAGGTCGCGCAGGGCTATAAGTTGGTAAAGGAAAACTCTGCAGTTGCCCGCTTTAAGGTAAAGGGAAAGGATAATACTTATATTCTCGCATGGACGACTACGCCCTGGACGCTCCCTTCAAACGTCGCCCTCTGTATGAACCCTAATGAGGAGTACGTTGAAATAGAGGCGGACGGCACAAGATATATTCTCGCCTCTGCACTTGTTCATAATTACTTTGAGGAGTATAAGGTAATTTCCAAAAAACTCGGCAAAGAGTGGGAAGGGCTTGAATATGAGTCCCTGTTTGACGAAACGGTCGAAGAAATCTCGCGTATCTCTCCCGCAAGCGCTAAAATGAAGGCGCACTATATCGTATGCGACAGCTACGTAACCATGTCGGACGGCACGGGCGTAGTTCATATTGCACCCGCGTTCGGCGAGGACGACTACAAGGTAGGAAAGAGATACAATCTGCCCGTCGTTCAGCTCGTAAACGAGAGGGGCTGTTTTGACGAGCGGTTTGATAGCTTAAACGGCGTATTTGCCAAGAAAGCCGACAAAACCATACTCGAAATGCTCGAAAACAAGGGACTTTTATTCAAAGTTCTGCCCTACGAGCACGATTATCCCCACTGCTGGCGCTGCGACACGCCTCTTCTGTATTATGCAAGAAAGAGCTGGTTTGTCCGCGTCACGGCAGTCAAGGACGAGATAATAAGAGCTAACCGCTCCATAAATTGGATGCCCGACAACATCAAAGAGGGCAGAATGGGCAATTTCCTTGAAAACGTTATAGACTGGGGGCTTTCGCGCGACAGATATTGGGGAACGCCCCTGCCCGTATGGGAGTGCAAGGAATGCGGCGAAATAGAGGTTATTAGCAGCAAAAAAATGCTTAAAGAGAGATGCGGGCTTCCCGAAACCGAGGAAATCGAGCTTCACAGACCCTATCTCGATAAACTGACCTGCACCTGCAAAAAGTGCGGCGGCAAAATGCAACGTACGCCCGAGGTAATAGACTGCTGGTTTGACTCCGGCTCAATGCCTTTCGCGCAATACCACTATCCCTTTGAAAACAAAGAATTATTCGAGCAGACCTTCCCCGCCGACTTCATTTCGGAGGCGGTGGACCAGACCCGCGGTTGGTTCTATACTCTGCTCGTAGTTAACACTATTCTCTTTGGCAAAGCGCCCTACAAAAACTGCGTGGTTCTGGGGCACGTAAACGATAAAAACGGAGTAAAGATGTCCAAGCACAAGGGCAACGTCGTGGACGTATGGAGCGTTCTCGACAAGCAGGGCGCAGACGCCGTGCGTTGGCATTTCTACACCTCTTCCGCCCCCCATCTTCCCTCGCGCTTCTACGAGGAAGCCGTTTCGGAGGCACAGCGCAAGTATATAGGCACTTTGTGGAATACCTACGCCTTCTTTGTCCTGTACGCAGAGATTGACGGCTATGACCCCTCAAAATACTCCTTAAAGGACTGCAAGCTGAGTCTTATGGACAAGTGGATACTCTCCAAGCTCAACACGCTGTGCGAAGAGGTGGACAAGGGACTTGAAAACTACGAAATCTGCGAAAGCGCCCGTGCAATTCAGGACTTTTCGGATATCCTTTCAAACTGGTACGTGCGCCGCGGCAGAGACAGATATTGGGGCTCGGAGATGACCGAGGACAAGAAGTCGGCTTATACTACGCTGTACACCGTACTCGTAACGCTTGCAAAGCTTACGGCGCCATACACCCCGTATGTTGCCGAAATGATGTATCAGAACCTCGTTCCCGCGTTCTATAAGGACGCGCCGGAGTCCGTGCATCTGTGTTCCTTCCCCGTATGCGACAAATCTTACGTTGATAAGAACTTGGAAAAGGGAATGGACGAAGTTCTGGAAATAGTAATTCTCGGCAGGTCCGCAAGAAATGCGGGCAATCTTAAAAACAGACAGCCCCTTTCGGAGATGTTCGTGGTTTCCGAGAGAAATATAAAGCTTTCCGAAGAGGAAATAAGCGTCGTTTTGGACGAGCTCAACGTCAAGAACTTCCGCACCGCGCAAGGAGCCGAGAAATACGTCAGCTACAAATTAAAGCCCCAGCTTAAAACGCTCGGACCCAAATACGGCAAAAAACTCGGCGTAATCTCGGCGTTTCTGAATAATTGCAACGCCAAAGAGGTCGTAGATGCGGTCAGAAACGGCGGCAGCTATCAGATTCCGGGCGAGGATATAGTACTTTTGCATGAGGATTTGCAAATCTTTACCGAGAGTGCAAAGGGCTTCGCCTCGGCAGAGGACAAGGGAATTACCGTTGCCCTCAATACCGAACTTTCTGAAGAGCTCATAGACGAGGGCGTTGAGCGTGAGCTTGTATCCCGTATTCAGAATATGAGAAAGGAGGCGGGCTTCGAGGTTACCGACAGAATAGAAGTCTATTACACGGCGCAGGGCAGGGCATTAAAGGTGCTTGAAAAGGGCAGCTTTGCGGGCGACGTCCTCGCAGAGAAGATTGAAAAAGGCACTGCCGACGGCTTTACAAAGGAGCAGAACATCAACGGCGACCTTGTAACCCTAACCCTTGTAAAGCGCAGTTAAGTTTGGCTCCCCTAAACTTAAAATTCAAAATAAAACATTTTTCGCTATAAACAGTCATAGATTTATTCTATGACTGTTTTTGATTTAAAGAGGGGCGAACGCGCTGAAATAGAGCGCATAAACATAGAGGGTGGAGCGAGGGCAAGGCTGTTTTCGCTCGGCGTTAAAGAGGGGGCGGAAATACAGGTTTTGTCCTATTCCTTATTCCGTTCAAGCGTGCTTTTAATGGCAGGCGCGGTGCGGGTCGGGATAAGAAAGAGCCTTGCAAACAAAATTTTCGTTAAAACAGAGGGGGAAATATGAACGTAGTCCTTGCAGGAAACCCCAACGCGGGCAAGACAACCCTGTTCAATGCACTCACAAACAGCAATTTAAGGACGGGCAACTTTCACGGCGTAACCACCTCGCCCGCCCGCAAAAAGGTAAAAAGCGTAACCTATTCCGACGTGCCGGGAACGTACACCTTCAACCCCTATTCAATGGAAGAGCAGTCTGCAATCGACGAGATTAAGTCGGCAGATTTAACAATAAACGTAATCGACGCACTCACCCTCGAAAACAGTCTGAATTTAACCAAACGCATAATTTCGGGCAATAAAAGGGTCATAATTTATCTCACTAAAACGGGTGCACTCAAAAAGCGCGGAGGGTGGGTGGATACTCAAAAGCTCTCCGCGCACCTCGGCGTTCCCGTCTACGACTGTGCGCCCAAAAAGCTCAAAAAAATTATAGAGAGCGGAAACTACGAAAAAACAGAAAAGCGCGATATACCCCTGACCGAGGCGTACAGCGGCGGAAATTTAAAAATTTCCAAAGCGGACAGACTTTTATACAACCGTTTTTTTGCGCTGTTTGTGTTCGTTATATCCATAATTTTTATGTTTTTTATTGCCTTTCATCCCGCCATGATTGGCGCGTATTTAAAGGATATAACCGAAAGCTTTATCTGCGACACTCTTTGCAAAGCGATAACCGCGCATATGAGCAATCCTGCACTCATCTCCCTGTTGGAGGAAGGAATTTTCGGCGGGGCGGGCAGTGTAATTTCCTTTCTGCCGCAGCTTGCAGTTCTGTATTTATTTTTAACCGTACTCGACGAAAGCGGAATTATGAGCGCGCTCGCCTTTGCAACCGACGGGCTGTTTGAAAAGGTACATCTTTCGGGGCGGGCGGCGTTTTCGCTCGTCTCGGGGTTTGGCTGTACTGCGGCGGCAATACTCACAACCCGCGGATATTCCACAACCGACGCCCAAAAACGCACGATAGCCGTTCTTCCATTCGTGCCCTGCGGCGCAAAGCTGCCCGTATTTTTAACCTTTCTGACCCCCCTCTTTGAAAACCCTTTCCCCGCGGTCTGCTGTCTGTATTTTTTGGGGCTCGGTATGTCAATAATTGCCTCTGCAATTATAAAGGGCGGTGGGGAGGGAATGCTCTCCGAGGTCACGCCCGTAATTTTTCCCTCTTTAAAAGCCGTATTTTTTAAGTTGTTTTTTCACTTAAAAGGGTTTATAATAAAGGTGGCGGGAATAGTCACGCTCTTTTGCGTGGTAAACTGGTTTTTATCCCATTTCTCGTTTTCGTTTGTTTACGTTGAACCGAACGAGAGTATTTTAGCCTCGTTCAGCAAAATAATTGCGCCCCTGTTCTATCCTATGGGAATTAAGGACTGGCGGCTCGCATATGCGGCTCTGTGCGGATTTATCGCAAAGGAAAACGTCGCGGCAACCGTGCTTTTGCTTATTCCCGAGGGGCTTTCGCTTTCCTTCGGCTCGGCGTTTGCGATGTGCATATTTATGCTCTTTTGTCCTGCGTGCGTTTCCGCACTGTCTGCCTCCGTGAAGGAGGCGGGTCTGAAATTCACGTTCAAATGCGTAATTGTTCAGCTTTTAATAGCTTTTACCGCCGCGTATGCGGTCAATTTGATACTATGAAAACATTTCAAGTAACCCAAAACTGCAAATTGAAAGAGTTTACGGACAGCGTATTTCCGCAGGGCGCGTTCTGTCTCTCCCGACTTTTGAATGCGAAAGATATCAAGGTAAACGGAAAAAGGGTAAGCTCAGACGTTTCCCTTTTTAAGGGCGACCTGGTTACCTACTACACCACGCCCGCTCAAGAGGCAAAAATCAGCCACGAAGTAATTTTAGAGGACGAAAATATTTATATTGCGGACAAGCTTTCGGGCGTGACGAGCGAGGGGCTTTTATACGAGCTCGGAGAGGGGTATTTCCCAGTCCACAGGCTGGACAGGAATACGGCGGGGCTCATTGTATTCGCCAAAACCCAAGAGGTGCAGGAAGAGCTTATAAACGCCTTTAAAGAGCAAAAGGTTGAAAAAATTTATCTTGCAATACTCAAAAACAGCTTTATTAAAAAGCTGGACAGGCTTTCTGCCTATCTTGTCAAGGATGCGAAAGCTTCGGAAGTTAAAATTTTCGATAAACCCCAAAGGCAGGGGGTTAAGATATTGACCGACTACCGTGTTTTGGAGGAAAGGGGGGATATTGCGCTTGCGGAAATTGTTCTGCACACGGGCAAAACCCACCAAATCCGCGCACATATGGCGCATATCGGCTGTCCGGTGCTCGGCGACGGCAAGTACGGCGACAATGATTTGAATAAAAAATACGGGCTGTCCCGTCAGGTATTGCTTGCAAAAAAACTTACGCTATTTTCAGACGGCAAGCTTAAATATTTAAGCGGAAAGACCTTTGAAAGCCGACAGGATATACTATTCCCTCAAAAAAAAGAAAATTGAGTGTTTTTCACACTTGCCCTTTGGTTATAAAATAAATAAGTACAACTTACGGTTAAATAACTGTTACGGAGTCAAATTATGCAACAGGTAAAATTGAACGGAACGGAAGGCGCACTTTTATTTTCGCTCTACGGCGAGATAGACTCGGCGACGAGCGACGATTTTTACGCGCAGGTAATGGCGGCGTACGAGCACGATAAAAAGGACATAGTGTTCGACTGTGCCGCTTTGACCTTTATCGACAGCACAACGCTTGGCACTTTTGTGAAAATATACAAAAAGCTGAAAGAGGACGGCTTTTCGGTCGTTCTTGAAAACGTGAAGCCGAACGTGAGAAAGCTATTTGAAATTTGCGCGCTCAACACGCTTATGGAGATACGCTCATGAAGGAGTTTTTTGTAAAATTCAACCTCAGAGACGACGAATATTTAACGGCTTTAAGGCTTGCCGCGGGCGCGGTTGCCGCACTTAAAGAAATAGACTTAGACACGGCTGAGGATTTTAAAGTTTGTGTGACCGAGAGCGTTCTCATTTTAAAGAACTGCGGCTTTGACGAAGCCGGCGTAACATTTAATACTAAAGACGGCGTCCTATGCACCGTTGAAGGAATAGGCGGTCAGCCCAAAGAGGGGGAGAACGAGCTTTCGCTTGCCCTTATATCCGCGCTTATGGAAAACTGCGAGATTGAGCGCAGCGGAGATATTATAAAGAGAGTTTGTCTTAAAATATGCTGAATCAAGAAGAGGCGGACGAGCTCTTTTTAAGGTATTTTGAAACCAAGGATTTGGCACTTCGAAATAAGCTCGTTGAAAAATACCTGTATATAGCCGAAATTCTCGCCAAAAAGTTTTCGGGCAGGGGAGTGGACTACGACGATTTGTATCAGATAGCAAGCGAGGCGTTAATTGCCGGAGTTGAAAAATTCGACCCCACGCTTGGCAACAAGTTCACTACGTACATAACACCTACAATCACGGGAATGATTAAAAATTATTTCCGCGATTATTCGCGCGCCGTAAGGCTTCCCCGAAGGGTGTACGCTGTAGCTGCGGATATAAAAAGGGCGACTGACGAATACTATTCTCAAAACGGAGTAAAGCCCTCCGTTAAAAAGCTTGCTTCGCTTACCGGTCACACCGAGGAAGAAATTATCGAGGCGTTGGAGTGCAAAGCGCCTCTGTCTCTCGATTCGCGCACCAAGGGGGAGGACGGCGAAAACGACACGCCCCTTTACGACCTTATCAGCGACGAGGGCAACTCCTTTGAAAGCTTTGAAGATTTGGAGTCTTTAAAGACCGAAATCGCCAAGCTCGACGACATAGAAAAAAAGGTAATTTCGCTCAGGTACTTGCAGGGCAAGTCGCAGACAGAGGTCGGTCAGATTTTGGGGGTCAGTCAAATGTTCGTCTCCCGCGCAGAGCGCAAAATAGTAGCTAAATTAAAGGAAAGTTTGCTTTGAAATACTCGTTTGTTTCCGACAACTTAATAAGTATGAGCGAGAGTCTTTCCGCCTTTTCAAGCCAACTCAAAAGTCAGGGCGTAAGAGAGGACGCCATATTCTTCAGTCGGCTTGCGGGGTGCGAGCTAATGACAAACGCCCTACGCCACGGCGGTGCGGAGGCGGCTTTCGAGGGCGAAATTCTTGCGGACAGAATACGGATAACCGTGACCTCTGCGGACGGCTCGTTTGCAATCTCGGCAACTCTGCCCGACTTGCTGTCCGAGAGCGGGAGGGGGCTGTACATCGTTAAAAGCGTGTGCATAGGCGAGATAGAGCGAAACGGAAAGGCTCTTACAGTGTATATTAAAAAATAAAACAGCTCCCAAACGGAGCTTTTTTTATAAATAAAACCGCGCACGTACACCGTGCGCGGTATAGTTTATTAAATTGAATTATTTTTTAAATGCGCTGACCTTTTCGTAGAACTTATTCATAAGCCCGTCGGAAACGAGTCCGCGTACGCGTGCATAGTAGATAAAGAGCGACTTGAAGAACTTTTCGTTTTCGTCGTCAAGCACGTAATCGGGTACGCCCTGAATATTGCCTGAGCGGTGCTCTAAAAATACTCTCGAGAATTCAACTTTCTCCTCGTTGGAAAGAGTATCGATAAACTTGTCGCGGGGACCGCTGTAAATAACGGGTGCATAAACTTTTTCAGTCTGCGCAGCAACGGGCGCGGCCGTCTGCTGTTTCGCGGGTTGGGGTGCGGGCTGTGCGGCAGGCTGTGCGGGCTGTGTAGCAGGCTGTGCGGTCTGTGTAGCAACAGCGGGTGCAGGTTGCGCAGCGGGCTTAGGTGCGGGCTGTGCGGGAGCCGTATATGCGGTAAGCTCGGGTTCATATGCGGGTTCGTTAGCGACGGTAGCTGCAGCCTCGCGCTTTTTAGAAACCTTCTTATCCGCCTTGTTCTCTTTGTTGGCGAGCAGGCGGAAGATGTTTATTACTACGGGCAACGCTGCAAGAGCTATGAGCGCATAGCATACTAAACCGATCTCGTATCCGGATACAAATTTGCCTATTATAAGCACTACCAAAACAAGCAGAACTTCAACGCCGTATCTTATAAGGTTTGCAACAATCATCTTGCGAGTTGTATCTTTGGCATGTCCGCAAACGTCGAGGATGAAGTTTACCAATATCAGAACTCCGAGAAGGAGCATGCAAATTGAAATTACCGTCTTATCCCACGAACCGAGCTTGCCTAAGAAGTCGCCGTAGTTCTCAAAGAAGGGAACCGACAGGTGGTACCAAATGGAACCAAGATAAGGGTTACCTTCAGCCGTCCATGCCAAAAGCTGTGTGTTACCGTTGAGAGTGTCCTTCAAAGCGTCTGAAAGCTGGGGAAGGATTGCCGCAAACGAGAAGAGGCAAAGGACAACGGCAAGCAAGCTGAAGATTGTAAGCAAAGTCTTTACAAAGCCCGAGCCGCCCTTTTCGTAGATGCTTAAAACAAAGAGCACTACAAGCGGACCGGCGAAAGCAATCAAGAGAGGGATATTCCAACCGCCCTTTTCGTAACCGTCCGCCAAAGAGAAAGTTGCCATCTGCATTGCAAGGAGAACGGAAAGAACTACTGTGCTTAAAACTGCAACACATTTTGCGCTGTGAAGTGCGGTGTTTTTTTCCTTCTTGCCGAGCAGTACGACAAAGAGTGCAAACAGCGCAACTACGCAAACGGCTGCGAATAAAAGCAGGAACAGACCGCCTAATTCAAACGCTTCGCCGCCCCATAAATACACGGTGTATGGATTGACGAGTTCGGCGCCTTTCGCCAAGTCAACGCCCACGCATTTGAGTGCGCGCGGAATTTGCCAAACTACGGCATTGTACTCGCCTTGAAAGAAATTGGGAGGGAGCAAAAGCCCTGCCAAAAGACACACAAGAATAATGGCGTATGTAATTACGGCAAAGGTTTTGGTGGACTTCTTCTGATTGTCTGCCATATAGTTGATCTCCAAAAAAATTATTTAAACGCTTATGTAAAAATTATACGTCTACCTATACATTATTATTGTATAGTAAACGGAAATATATGTCAAGAATATAACGCAATAATTTGTCTTAAATTAGGTTTTTTTATTGCCGTGGGCAATAATTTTAAACCGCATTTTAATATTAACTTTTGGAAATTGGGGCGGGAATATGCTTTATTTAACGCTTTTTTGGGATTTTTCTAATAACATTTTACGCAAAAACAAGAGTTTAATACCAAGCGCACGAATATAATATTTTGCGACGTAATTTAAAAGATGTTTTTTATTGCTTAAAGTATTGCAAATGTGTAAATAAAATAGTAAAATAGATTAGAAATATTTCAGATTAAAGGGCGAATCATGCAGACGTCAAACTACGGAGAAAGCAATTTAAATTTTGAAGACGAAAAGACACCCGAGATTGTAGAACTTGCGAAAATTACCTCGCTGCTTACAAAGTCGCAAAAGGAAAAAATCTGTTCGGGCTGCAACGTAAAAAATTTTGAAAAACTTTTTAAAGACCAAACTATGATGGGCACGGTAAAGTGCTTTCTCGAAAACGGAATGAACGTCGCCAAGACCGCCCGTGCGATGTACATGCACAGAAATACACTAATATATAGACTAAACGCAATCCGCCGTCAGACAGGGCTGGATTTAAAAGATTTCAAAATGGCTGTGACATTTGAAATTCTGCACAGCTTATACGCGATGAAATAGTCGGTTCACAAAAATTGCTTGCTATTCTGCGCAAACAATTTTTGTGATTTTCAGAAACTATGTTTCTCTGCCCGTATATTTAAGGGCAAACAATTATCAAATTACGGGCATTCACTTCCAGTGCGCGAGCGTAGCGATGCTTTGCACACCTTATTGCAAAGGTTTCAAATAATATGGTGCAAAGCCGAAAGTATTCGCAAATTGAGTGCACAAATAAAAAGCGTGGTTTTTGTTTGTGCCGTAAAATGTTTCAAAATAGTATGTATTCGGATATAAAGAAATCAAACTTTTTTAAAATTTCAATATGCCTTTTCGTGGCTTTTTTACTTTGGATTTCCGTTTTTTTTAGCGGCTGTATTATCCCGTCTTCGTACGACTGGGCGCTTGAAACTATAGAAAAACACTACGTAGGTGGCGAATTTGACCCAAGCCTTGCAGAGGAAAAGACCCCCGCCGCACTTGCCGCTCTTTTGGACAAATATTCCGCCTATTACACCAAGGAGCAGTACGAAGAGGTCATAAAGAGTAACGCGGGCGAGTTTTACGGGATAGGCGTAACACTTCAAAAGGTAGATGGTGCAGGCGCGCTTATAGTTTCCGTTTCGGGCAATTCCCCCGCACTCAAAGCAGGGCTTGAGGCGGGCGACGTTATTATCGGCGGAGAGGCGCATGGCGAGAGCGTGACCTTTGAAGACTACACGCAGTTTACGCAATTTATCGACGCACGGGCAAAGGGCGAGCAGTTTATTTTAAGGACGGCGGACGGGGAATATACTCTATCCAAAGAGAGCTTTACCCAAAGCTACGTGACTATGAGCACGAAGAGCACGGGCTGGGAATTCCGCTCGTCGGTGGGCAGCGAGCTTGCCCTGTTTGAAAATATGCATTTAAGCTTGGACTTTCTGCCAGAAGATGCGGCATATATAAGGCTGTCGCAGTTCTACGGCGGCGCGGCAAACGAGTTCGGCAGGATAGTTGAAAAATTCAACGCATATTCAATGAATACCCTCATTTTGGACCTGCGCAATAACGGCGGCGGGTACGTAGATATAATGCAGAGTTTAGGCGGGTATTTCGTGAAATCCGCATCCAAAGTAGCGATGACGGCTGTGTATAAGAGCGGGAAATCGGAAAAATACTACTGCGGCAATCACTCACAAAAGATAGATGAGGGCGTACAGGTCTATATTCTTGCGAACTCAAATACTGCGAGCGCATCGGAGGCACTTATAGGTGTGCTTGTGGATTACGGAATATGCAGTTACGAAAATATATTCATATCCGACTATATCGGGCAGTCCTCAACGGGTAGAACGTACGGCAAGGGCATAATGCAGTCCATGTACGTGAACGGGTGGACTAAAGAAGTCTTGAAGCTGACCTGCGCCAAAATTTATTGGCCTAACGGCAAGTGCATACACGATATCGGACTTACGGCAGCAGACGGCTGTATCCTCGTTCAGACGGAAAATACCGTAACCAAAGAGGATAAAGAGCTTCGGGATGTAGTTCGTATAATAAAATCCCGACAAAGTTAAATATAAAAGGCGGCGGCACTAAACGTGCCGCCGCCTTTTACAGTGGATTTTTAACGGTTTTAATTCTCCTTGCCGAGAAGAGTACGCAGACTAAAAAGCCCTCCTCTGAGCGGGTTATTTCAAGGTTTGCTGCCTCGTCGCATTCAAAGTATTCTTCAATTACCCGCTTGATATCCTTTAAAAACAGCTGTCTTGCAAATTCCGACATATCCTCTCTGTCAAGCGAGAGCGAAGCCGTCAAATTGTTCATATTTTTTGCCTCATCTTTCTTTTAAAATATCCGTTCAAGCCGTAAAATTGACGCGTAACGTCCGGCAATCCGCTTTTTTCGCCCGCAATATTTTCCGCCGCAAGCGAGTACGCCCGGGAAGTAACCTCCCTGCATTTGCCCGAAGATAACGTCAAGTCCTCGGGAATTATCCCCTTTAACGGCAGATGTAAAAGGGTTGAAATCTGATTTGCGGACATAACCTCTCCGCCGAGTATCTGCGCTCCGCTCAGCTTGCAAACAATAAGCCCTATTTCCCTGACCCCGCTGTCGGCAAGATACGAACGGCTTACGTCGGCACACTTTATGGAAGGAGCGTACGGCTCGGTAACGATAACCGCCTCGTCGCAGGGCGCGGAATAGACTTTATCCAAAAATACGTAGTCGAACAGCCCGTCCACGTCGGCAACCGCCCGAGCAAATACCCGCTCGTCGGACAGCCCTACCGAGGGCATAATATATAAATTCGAGCTCTTTGCGTGACTTATCAAGGTCTGCTTTGCCCGGCACGCGCCCTTTTCGTAATCGGCAAGGGTATAGACCTGCATATTCGCAAGGTCGGCAATAGTCAGCGCACTTCCGCACACCCTGTCGCCGTCCACAATCAAAGTGCGCCCGCCAGCCTCGGCAAGCGCAAGCCCGATTCCTACACAGCAGGTTGTAACTCCGACCCCGCCCTTTAAGCTTGTAAAAAGAATTTTGGTCGCCATTTGTTAAAATTTTAAAGGTAAACTCAATAAAAACATTAACTTATTTTGTCACAAATCAAAGAATAAGCAATTATTTCAAGCATAGATTATTATATGAAACTTTTGGAACAGATAATAAAAGAGCTGGGCGGGGACACATTAAAATCCTTTACGGTGGTGCCCCGCTTCGGGGGGTATTTTCAAAGCGTAAAGAGCATAGCAGAGTACACTCCGCAGAAAATAGTGCTTCGGCTTAAGAAGTTTGACATAACTCTTTCCGGCGAGGATATGCAGGTTGGAAAATATTTTGAAGAGGATATTTTTATAAAGGGAAATATTGAGGGCATTAAAATTGACTGATTTAACTCAAATTTGTATAATATCAACAGCGGAAAGTGCTCTTTCAAAGCTCAAGAGGGGACAAATTACCGTCTATAACTGCAAAAAAGATGGTGCAAAGTTCCTATTTTCCGTATCGGATAAAGATATAGAAAAAGTTTTTGCAATTTTCGCAAAACCGTGTTATAATATAAAAGTCATTAAAAAAAGCGCAAAAAAGCGCGCGTTATCTTTTATGAAGTTGCGCGCGGGACTGTTTTTGGGCGCAGTTGCCTTTATCGCGCTTGCCGCCACCTCGGATTTCTATATGCTCAAAATAGAAGTAGGGGGGAGCGGAAGCTATCTCGAGCCCGAGGTAAGGCGCATAATTCAATCCGAGGGCGCGGGGGAGTTCAGGCTGTATTCCTCCTTCAACAGCGCCCGGGCAACGGGGCGTATACTCGCCCTGCCACAGGTCACTTTCTGCAATATCTCAAAAAAAGGCAGTGTTTTAACGGTTGACGTTCAGGTGGATACCGAACATAGCGGAAGCCTTGTGAACTCCTCTCTTATTTCGGACAGGGCGGGCAAGGTTATAAGGCTTGTTGCAATCTGCGGAACGGCGGCGGTAAATGAGGGGGACTCCGTAGAAAAGGGTTCAACGCTCATTTTCCCCTACACACTCGCAGGGGAAGAAAAGGTGGACTGCATCGCGGCTGGTTATGCCGAAATCGAGTGCCGGGCAACCTCTCAATACTTTGCGGAAACTGAAAGCGAGCAAAGCCTCAAAGACGCGTACGCCTCACTTCTTTTGGAGGACGTCGAAGTTATAGAAAAAAACCACTACGTAACTCCAACGGCGGACGGAGTGATATACGTTTTAAATTATACATACTTGCACAAAATAAGTATAAATCTTACATAACCAATTTAAAATTATCAGGTTAAGGAGTTTATGGACGAAAGCGTAAAAAAGATAAGTGCGGAGAGTGCGGACAAGTTACAGCGCGTTTTAGGTACCTTTGATGAAAACATAAGCCTTATAATGCGTGATATCGGCGTTTTAATCCGCGTAAGCGGGGTAAATTTCGTCGTCAGCGGAGAGGAGGATAAGGTCAATCAGGCATACTCCGTGCTCGAAAGCTTAATTGCGCTGTCAGACAGCGTGGACAGCATTGACAAAGGCAGGGTTTCCTACTGTATAGAGCTTTCAAAGGAGGGCAAGGCGCACGATATTACCAAGCTCTCGTCGGGAACGGTTGCAATAACCTCGCGCGGGAAGCCTATAAAGTGCAAGACGGTAGGACAGCAGAAGTACGTAGACGCAATCAAGACAAATTCGATAACTTTCGGCATAGGTCCTGCGGGCACGGGCAAGACGTACCTTGCGGTCTGCCTTGCGGTGCAGGCGTTCAAGCAAAAGCAGGTAGATAAAATAATTTTAACCCGTCCTGCCGTGGAGGCGGGCGAAAAGCTGGGTTTCCTCCCGGGCGATTTGCAGACAAAGGTAGACCCCTATTTGAGACCTTTATACGACGCCCTTCAGGAGATGCTCGGGCTTGAGACCTATACCAAGCTAATGGAGAGGGGAACAATCGAAATAGCTCCCCTTGCGTATATGCGCGGAAGAACTCTTTCAAACGCCTTCGTAATTTTGGACGAGGCGCAGAACACCACCCGCGAGCAGATGAAGATGTTTTTAACCCGACTCGGCGACGGAAGCAAAATGGTAATTACGGGCGATATAACGCAGATAGATTTGCCAGAGGGAAAGAGAAGCGGACTTCAACACGCCGTAGGCGTTTTAAAGGACGTGGAGGGGATAGAGGTCATAACCCTGTCGGATAAGGACGTAGTCAGAAACCCCCTCGTAATGTCGATTGTCAAGGCTTACGAAAAGTCCGAAGAAAATAAAAATAATTAAACATATATTATACGTTAGGTAAAAATTATGAATAAGACAAAGCTTTCACAAAAAGAAATAGCAGTCAGCGTTTTGCTGTTTATATTCGGCGTTGCACTGCAGGCATTGCTCATATTTTTGATGCTTCTTTTAAGAAATTACGTAAGAAACGGCACGGGAGATTTCGTCAAGATACTTTACGACAACCGCGAAGTAATAATTACGGTAAGTATAGCACTCGTCGTAATTTTCGTACTTACTTACTTTTATTTATTCTTCGAAAACAAGAACCTTTTGGCAAGCGGAAGAAAGATTACCGAGCTGTTTCTTCTCATATTCGTCTGTTACACAATCTGCGCCGTAATGGATATGCAGGACGACGATCTTTCAATGGCGCGCCCCCTTCTCTTGTTCGCGCTACTTGCGGGCAAGCTGTGCAAGCGTAAGGACGCAATTTTCTTAAATACCATATTTGCGTTCGTGCTCGTCTTAAACAGATACTTAACCCTTCTCGTGGAGGAAACGAGCGCGTTTATCGGAGACTTCCAGGTAGAGCTTGTAATAAGACTACTGATTATATTCTGCGGCGGTATAGTTGCTATATTTATGATTCAGCGCGTCAAGACGAGGATGGGCAGCGTAATGGTTACCTTCGTGCTGTTTATACCCGTAATCACGCTGAATATGGCAATGCAGCTTCCGTATATTGAAACGGGTATATGGGAGAAAGCGGGCGAAATCTTGCTTTACAGCGCGCTAAACTGCATATTCTCTATGCTGCTGTTTATGTTCCTTTTGCCCGTATTCGAGTGGATTTTTGCAGAGCTGACCACCTTCAGATTGAGAGAGCTCACTTCAGACAGCTCAAAACTGATTAAAAAGCTTAAAGAGAACGCTTCGGGAACATATAACCACAGTATAGTGGTTGCACAGCTTGCGGAGTCCTGCGCTATCGCCATAAACGAGGACGCAGAGCTTGCAAGAGCGGCGGCTTACTATCACGACATTGGCAAGCTCAAAAACCCCGAAATGTTCACAGAAAATCAGAGTGGCTACAACATGCACAACGAGCTCACACCCGAGCTGTCTGTGGATATTATCCGTTCGCATGCACGCGACGGCGCAAGGCTTATAAAGAGCCACCACCTGCCCGAAATCTTTGCCGACGTAGCCCTTCAGCACCACGGCACGATGCCCATAAAGTATTTCTACGCAAAGGCGTTAAAGCTTTCGGACGGTACCTTAAACCCCGTAAACTATTCTTACATGGGTCCCACGCCCACTTCTAAAATTGCGGCAATAATTATGATTTGCGACGCTTCGGAGGCGGCTGCGCGTTCGCTTTCCGACCGCTCGCCCGAGAAGGTTGAAGCCCTCGTAAAGAGCCTCGTCGAAGAGCGCATGAATATGGACCAATTCGTGGACTGCGACATAACGCTTAAAGAGCTTTCGGTAATTATCCGCACGCTTGTAAACAACCTTACGGGCGTATATCACGAGAGAATTGCCTATCCCAAGCTCGTGCTTACAAAACACCAGAAGTAAGAGTAAATGTACAACAAATAGACATATATGATTAAAATTTTTTGTGAAGATTATGATTTTACCGCGCTTGGCGCGGCGTTTGAGGGGGAAGTCGAAAGCGACTGCCCTCTTTCCGCAGAGATAATAATTACCGACGAAGAGTACATAAAGACCTTGAACCGTGAACAGAGGGATATAGACAGCGTGACCGACGTTTTAAGCTTTCCATCGCTTGACAACATAAAGGACGTAAAGCTTTTGAAAAAGGAGCACCCCGCCGACCTAGACGAGGAGGGGGGGATATTCCTCGGCAGTATTGCGATATGCGAAAAGCGCGCAAAGGAGCAGGCAGAGGAATACGGACATTCCGAGGAGAGGGAGATAAACTATCTTGCCGTACACGGTCTTTGGCATCTTCTCGGCTACGACCATATGACGGACGGGGACAAGCAGGAAATGCGGGAAAAGGAAGAGAAAATACTTAAAAAAATCAATTTGGAGAGAGCTTGATGAGAGGGGGCGTAGTAGCGGTAATAGGCAGAGCAAACGCAGGCAAGAGCACGCTTGTAAACGTGTTGGTGGGCGAAAAAGTTTCAATAGTTTCCCCCAAGCCCCAGACCACGCGCAACTCCGTTCTTGGCGTTCTGACAAAGCCTGAGTATCAGATTGTGTTCGTGGACACTCCGGGACTTTATAAGAGCTCTACCTATTTAACGGATATAATGATGAAGAGTACGGACGACGCCGCAAAGGACGCCGACTTTATTTTATACGTACTCGACGGTCACGACGGCGTCAGTGAAAACGATATGGAGACCGTAAAAAAATATTTGAACGGCAAAATTCCCGTCGCCGTAGCGTTCACTAAAATAGACATAATGCCCAAGGAAAATATCGCACAGGAAGTCAAAAAGATGTACGACTTCGGGATAAATTGCGATATCTTCCCCGTATCGGCGAGAAAGTATACCAACCTCAAAAAGCTCGAGGCGTACCTTGTAGAACAGCTCCCCGAGGGCGGAAAGGTTATTGAAGAGGACATAGTTTCGGATAAGAGTGAAAAGTTTATGATTGCCGAAATTATGCGCGAAAAAATTCTTTTAAAATTCGACGACGAAATTCCCCACGGTGTGGGTATAGTAATAAATAAATTCGAACGTCAGGATAACGGCGTTTACGATATAAATCTCGACATAGTCTGCGAAAAAGCTAACCACAAGTCGATAATTATCGGCAAGCAGGGAAGAGCTATAAAGGAGGTTTCCGCGTTCGCGCGCGAGGCTATGGAGAAGTTTTTGGGCGCAAAAGTTTTTTTGACAACCTACGTCCGAGTAGAGGAAGATTGGCGCAACCGCCCCGGGCTTGTCAAGGACATTTTCGGAGACTTGTAACCTCAAGGTTATAATTTTTGACTTTTGACGCAACCTAACTTTAAAGGGGGCGCACTATGAAAAGAGATAAAGACGCGGCAGAGCTTGCCTGGAAGATGTTTGAAAAGACTGGCAATGTCAGCTATTATATGCTCTATAAAAGGCTTAACGGCGAAGGCTAATTAAACTTCGTATATGCGTCGCATAACTTTGTTGCGCTCCGCTTTTTTCGGGTCATTTACGGGTTAGTAAACTCCCCTTCAAAAATGCTCGCGCGCCTCGTTCTGCTCGCATCTCCAAAGTTTAAAGTTACTTGAATTGCTTTTAATAATGATTTAAATGGAAATTAAGTTAAACGCACTTATGATACGCGCCGTGGACTACGGCGAAAACGATAAAATACTTACTCTGCTCTCTGCCGAGGAGGGCAAAATTTCCGCGGGCATAAAGGGCGTAAAAAAGCCGAATGCAAAGCTTAAATTTGCGGCTCAGCCCTTTTGTTTTGCGGAGTATATTTTAGTTAAGCGCGGAGATAAGTACACCGTTATAAACTGTTCGGAGTGCGAAAGCTTTTACGATTTGCGCACGGACATAAACAAGTTTTACGCGGCAAGCGCCGTATGCGAGGCGGCTAACGCATTAAGCTTTGAGGGTAGCGAGTGTACAGAACTGTTTAGCGAGGCGGTAAATACCCTCGCCGCCATGTGTACGGGAGGGGAGAGTACGGCTTTAATTAACTTTCTCGTCCGCGCGTTAAGGCTTTCTGGCTACGGCTTAAACGCCGATAAATGCTCGGAGTGCGGAAAAAGCTTAATAGGCGTAGACAAATTGCGGTTTGATATGGAAACAGGCTCGTTTACTTGCGCGGAGTGCGGAAGCGGTGCGGGCGCAAGCAGAGTTACGTACAACCTTTTAAGAAAGCTGGACGGCAAGTCCTTTGAAGAGGACTTTATAACCGCCGACGGCGAAAAACGGGCTTTAAGGCTTCTTCGCGAGTACTATGCATACAAGCTCAATTATTCATTTAACAGCCTTTCGGAATACATAAGATTATTTTGAAACAAATATTAAAGGGGGTGCATTTTTTGCACCCTTTATTCTTTTTAAGTTAAAACTTTACAATTTAGTCAAAATTTTCCATAAATCCGTTCATTTGCTTGCTTAATGGATAAAATTATATTAAAATGTTATAGTTAGTAAAAATAAAAAATTCGGAGGATAACTTTTTTATGGCAAAGAAGTATTGCTACCTTTTTACCGAAGGTAATGCAAAGATGAGAGAGCTTCTCGGCGGCAAGGGTGCAAACCTTGCGGAGATGACAAATATCGGACTTCCCGTACCTCAGGGCTTCACAATTTCGACCGAAGCCTGCACACAGTACTACGAGGACGGCAAAAAAATCAACGATGATATACAGAAAGAAATTTTAACTTATATCGACAAGATGGAAAAAATCACCGGAAAGAAGTTCGGCGATAAAGAAAATCCCCTTCTCGTTTCCGTTCGTTCGGGCGCAAGAGCATCCATGCCCGGAATGATGGACACAATCTTAAACCTCGGTCTCAACGAAGAGGTTGTAGAAGTACTTGCAACCAAGTCGGGCAATCCCCGCTGGGCGTACGACTGCTATCGCCGCTTTATTCAGATGTTCTCCGACGTCGTTATGGAAGTCGGCAAGAAGTACTTTGAAAAGCTCATCGACGAGATGAAGGAGAAGAAGGGCGTAACGCAGGACGTAGAGCTTGACGCAGACGATTTGAAACGGCTTGCAAATCAGTTCAAGGCAGAGTACAAAAAACAGATTGGCAAAGACTTCCCCGCCGACCCCAAGGAACAGCTCTTCGAGGCAGTCAAAGCCGTATTCCGTTCGTGGGACAACCCCCGTGCAAACATTTACAGAATGGACCACGATATCCCCTATTCATGGGGGACAGCCGTAAACGTTCAGATGATGGCGTTCGGCAACATGGGCGACAACTGCGGAACGGGCGTTGCGTTCACGCGTAACCCCGCAACGGGCGAAAAGGGACTTATGGGCGAATTCCTTACCAACGCTCAGGGCGAGGACGTCGTTGCAGGCGTAAGAACTCCCATGCCCATCGCAGAGATGAAGAGAGTATTCCCCAAAGTTTATGAGCAGTTCCAGGAAGTTTGCAAAATACTGGAAAATCACTACCGCGATATGCAGGATATGGAGTTCACGGTTGAAAACGAAAAGCTCTATATGTTGCAGACGCGTAACGGCAAGCGCACCGCGGCTGCGGCAATTAAAATCGCCTGCGACCTCATCGACGAGGGCATGATTACCGAAAAAGAAGCGCTTATGCAGATTGACGCAAAATCTCTCGATATGCTTCTTCATCCCCAGTTCGATGCAAAGGCTTTAAAGGATGCCGACAAGAACAACGTAGTCGGCAATGGAATTGCAGCATCTCCCGGCGCGGCTGCCGGCTCTATCGTGTTCACGGCAGAGGACGCAGTTATCGAAGGCAAGAAGGGCAAGAAAGTAGTTCTCGTCCGTCTTGAAACTTCCCCCGAGGATATCGAGGGTATGAAGTATGCTCAAGGTATTTTGACCGTTCGCGGCGGACAGACCTCTCACGCGGCAGTCGTTGCACGCGGTATGGGAACCTGTTGCGTATCGGGCTGCGGCGATATCAAAATGGACGAAAAGAACAAGCGCTTCACGCTTGCAGGCAAGGTATTCAAGGAGGGCGACAGCATTTCGCTCGACGGCTCGACGGGTAATATCTACGATTGCCTCATTCCCACCGTTCCCGCAGACCCCAACTCGGGCTACTTCGGCAGAATTATGGAGCTTGCCGACAAATATAAGGCAGTTGGCGTAAGAACCAACGCAGACACCCCCGCAGACGCTAAACAGGCAGCTGCGTTCGGCGCACAGGGCATAGGTCTTTGCCGTACCGAGCATATGTTCTTCGACCCCGCAAGAATAGGCGCGTTCAGAGAAATGATTTGCGCAGACACCGTAGAGGAGAGGGAGAAAGCTCTCGCTAAAATCGAGCCCATGCAGCAGGCAGACTTCGAAGGAATTATGGAGGCGCTTGAAGGTTATCCCGTAACCATCCGTTTCCTTGACCCCCCTCTTCACGAGTTCGTTCCCACCGACGAGGACGATATAAAGGCTCTTGCAAAGGCTCAGGGCAAGACGGTTGCTCAGATTAAGCAGATTATCTCCGATTTGCATGAGTTCAACCCCATGATGGGACACCGCGGTTGCCGCCTTACGGTAACCTATCCCGAAATTGCGGTTATGCAGACAAAGGCAGTTATAAAAGCCGCAATCAACGTTCAGAAAAAGCACCCCGATTGGAAAGTAGTTCCCGAAATTATGATTCCTTTGACGGGCGAAGTAAAAGAGATGGCTTTCGTTAAAAAGATTGTTGTTGCAACCGCTGACGAGGTTATCAAGGCTTCGGGCGTTGCACTTAAATACGAAGTCGGCACCATGATTGAAATTCCCCGTGCTTGCCTCACGGCAGACGAGATTGCAAAAGAGGCAGAGTTCTTCTGTTTCGGCACCAACGACTTAACTCAGATGACGTTCGGCTTCAGTCGTGACGACGCAGGCAAGTTCCTTCCTTCGTACTATGCAAATAAGATTTACGAAAGCGACCCGTTCGCCCGCCTCGACACAACAGGTGTAGGTAAGCTTATGGATATGGCAGTTAAGCTCGGCAAGGGTACAAGAAAGGCTCTTCACGTAGGTATCTGCGGAGAGCACGGCGGCGACCCTTCGTCCATAGAGTTCTGCCACAACATCGGTCTTGACTATGTTTCCTGCTCGCCTTACCGCGTACCCATTGCGCGCCTCGCAGCAGCACAAGCCAATATTCGTCAGCCTCGTAATAAATAAGATAAAATTTGACCGTTTTCGCAAGAAAACGGTCATTTTATGCCAATTTTAGGGGTAATTGTTGCAAGACTTGCACCCGTAGATATTGATAAAATAATCTTTTCGTGTAACAGAAAATCCGGTTTTTTATTTGCTATTACACTGATTTTTCAGAATACGGCAACAAGTGATTTAATAACAAATTGAATAGCTTTTTATAAAGTCCTGCAATCAAGTGTTTGCAGGACTTTCACGTTCTCTTAATTTGTTATATTTTAAGTTAACATTAAAAATTAAAGGAGAACAAAAAATGAAAAATTATCAAACAATCAGCAACAGAAAAGTAGTGTTCTATGGGCGAGTATCTACAGAACACGAAGCGCAAACATACGCATTGAGTAATCAGATGCAATGGTATGAGGAGTTAAAGAAAAGTTATCCCAATTGGATTATTATTGAAAGATATGTGGATGATGGTATTACCGGTACACAAGCAAAAAAGCGTCCTGAATTTATGCGGATGATAGACGACGCAAAGCTTGGAAAATTTGATTTAATTGTAACAAGGGAGGTTTCAAGATTTGCAAGAAACACAATTGATTGTCTTGAAGTTACAAGACAATTAAAAAATTACGGAGTAGAAGTATTTTTTGTGCAGGAGGGAATATGGACAATGGAAAATGAAGGAGAAATAATTTTAACTATAAGGGCGATGGTCGCACAGGAAGAAAGCCGCAAGATGTCGGAAAGAATTAAGGCGGGACAAGCTATAAGCAGAAAAAACGGCGTTCTATACGGGAACGGCAATTTGCTTGGTTATGATAGGGTTGGCGATACTTATGTTATAAATGAAGATCAAGCTGAAACAGTGCGCATGATATTTAATATGTACGAGTTTGGTTTTGGAATTTAGTCAATTTGTGATGAACTTATTAAACGTGGGAGGAAGAATTCAAGTGGGATTGTGAAATGGGACAATACAAGAATAATGCGCTGCCTACACAACTCAGCTTACAGGGGAGTTGTTGCCTATAATAAATCGTATAGGAATAACTATCTTGAGCAGAAAGTTATTATCAATCACAATGAAGATACGTTTGAGTATGTTACTGCTAACTTTGAGCCGATTGTATCCGAAGAACAGTGGGAACACTGTAAACTTATCAGAGAGAGTAAAAGAAATTTGCGGTTAGTAAACGTAAATGGCAATGCCAAGATGCAATATTCAGGAATAAATAAAGGCGGTAATGTTTGGACAAAAAAGTTGAGGTGCCGTTGCGGTTCGTCTATGCGTATGGATAAGTGGAGACCGAAATTGAACGGTGAAAGACCTGTGGGCTATAAGTGCTATAACCAGTTAAATAAGGGGCTAATAAAATTTCGAACAGAGATAGTGAGGGGTTTTGTGATATGCGAGCTATCTGTGGCTGGAAACTTGAGATGATGGCAAAAGCCGTTTTCAGAAAGGTTTGGAAAGATAGCGAACTATTAGAAAAATCGATTAAAATTTTTATGGATGAAACTGTAATGGAACAGCAAGATATTGAAAGAATAAGGCATAGTTATAGGTTGGAGATTAAAAAGATTGCCGAAAAAGCAGAACGCCTTATAGAGATGCGCATGAACGGCGAAATAGATAGAGATACATATTTAAGATTAAAAGCATCAGTAGATGCAGATAAAAAGCAAGCCGAACAGCAATTGCTTGATTATGAGAGCTTACCAAGAGTTGCTCAAGCGCACCCGTCACAAAGGAAGAAATCAAAAAGCACTTACTTGATTTTGTTTCTTCCAACAATACTGACTTTGATGAAAATATCATTAATAAATATGTGACTCAAATAAAAGCAGAAAGCGAGACGGAATTTTCTTGGTATTTACGGTTTGAAACAGAAGCGAATCTAAGTACGGATAAGAAATTTTTTTGTAGTTTTTGTATTCCCTTCAAAGAAGCGTTGAAATATAGAAATAAAAGGAAACAACTGTTAAGACAGAATCAGTATCAGAATTTAATGGTAAAAATCTACATTTAAGTCTTTGAATTGTAATTTTGAGTAATTGTTGCGATGCAAAAATCTATTATATAAATTTGAATTTTAATGTAACAATTTATCGATTTCTGTCGTCTATAAAGAAAACGAATTATCAATATTTTTGAAAGAATACGTTCATACAGACTTCCGTTAAAAAATTGCTTGCAGAAATTGTTGAATTGTGCTATTCTTTCTACTGGTAGTTCTTTATTGATAAGGAAATAAGGAAACTAAATATGAGCGAACAAAAGACAAACGAAATTGAAATAAACGGCGTCGTTGATTACATTGACGCTATTATCACTTTGACGAATGACGAGAAACAAAAATTTATTTTTAGAGGACAGCCTTCAACGAGATACGATGTCAGCAGCGGGGCATATAGAGTAATAAGTGAAACAAAAAAAGATGAGAAGGTAAACGTCGAAGATATTAAACGATATCACCAATTGCTCTTGGAGCAGGCACATAAAATCAACAGCGATGAGGAAAGGCAGCTTTCTTCTTCCCCGTTTGAATTATTGGCGGTTTTGCAACACGGCGGAGCAAAGACAGGGCTGATTGATTTTTCCTACAATCCGTTGGTCGCATTGTTCTTTGCATGCCTGACTGATGAAAAAAACGAAAACGATGACGGCGTTGTATATTATGTAAAAAAATCGAAATTTGCAATCATAAATAATGATTGTACCATTGAGAATATTTTCGCACATAATGACGCGTGGTATAATTACATATTGGATCCCGTGGCATTCAACACGAGAATTTTATCCCAGCAGGGTTGTTTTATTATTCCAAACATCGGTCGGATTGACGAAATGCTGGTGGATAAATATATCGTACCTAACCGTTGCAAGGCGGGAATTTTAAAAACTTTGGCGAATCTTGGCATTTCGAAGAAAGAGCTTTTTAAGGATTTCTATGGGTTTTGCGGTTGGGGGGCAAGCCTGATCGTTGAATCTTTTTATATCAACGATGTCATCATGCGCTTACAAGCAGCAACGACATATATTTTTATAGATAAATTGGAGAAGGCTGAATATGAGATAGAACAAGCCGAAAGGTTGGTGCCGTTGATCAGAAGAGATCATCAAGTTGTAGTGAGATGGCTTTATCGATTGAAAGGCGATCTTGCCGTCGAAAAAGGAGAATTTGAGAAAGCAATCGATAGTTATGAATTATCCATCGAAATGAATGATAAGTCCCGAATTATTCCAAGTGCAGATAATTTTGGACGTTGTATAGATATCATTGAAGTGGCAGAAAAATTAAAAAAGGGCGATCACCGAGATGAGTTTTTGCTCAAGCGAAAAGAATATGCCAAAATCATTTTAGATTTCGAAAGTCAAACGGAAAACGATAAAATTTCAACGTTGTTGAGTGCGCCGGAAGAATCTAAGGCCAGAGACGAGCTGGTAAATGATATTTATCGGTTGAAATTTTATCAAAAAGCAAAATTTGTAATAGAAATAGAAGGAGAATAAATTATGAATCAAGCATTGCAGCCGAAAATAGAAATCTTTAACCCCTATGAAAGACCTTTTGCGAAATCGCATGAGCATGTCGGTGGTGTTTCGCAATTGACGCAGCTGGATTTTCGCGTTTCGGAATTCATTAAGCGCGGGACAGACAACGCTGGCGATAAAATCGTATGTAAATGCACGCCGTGCCAATGCTGTGCATGCCGCTAATCTACAAAACGAGACCCATATCAATACAGCTTGAGCTTACTTACGCATGCAACAACACATGTGGATTCTGCTACAATAATTTAGACGGAACAGGCAATCAAAAGACGGTTCCGTACGATAGACTGAAGATTATATTGGCAGACATGCGCGAGTACGGGGTTTTCTCCATCAATTTTAACGGTGGGGAACCTTTGTTGTACACAAAATTTTTTGACTTAGCCCAATTGTGCTTAGAGCTCGGCTTTGACATTCACTTTAATACGAATGCTACGTTGATTGACGAAAAAACTGCGGTACGCATTGCCCGACTGTTTCCTGCCGTGTGCTCTTCTCTGCATGGCGCAACTCCCGAAAAACACGATCTTGTAGTGGGCAGAACGGGTGCATTTGCACAGGCGGTAGCCGGTATCAAGCATCTTGTTGCAAATAATGTCTATGTTGCAGTTAACGTAACTGTCACTAAACAAAATCAGGACGACATCGGGGCGATATTACAGTTGCTATCCTCGCTGGGGGTGGGAACACTGTTATTGTCCCGTGTTTTAACAAATGACAGTGCAATAGCTGTTTCGGATGCAGAATTCTTAACCGCGGTAGAAACCGTTTTTAAATTTCAAACCGAGAGCAGAAACCAGTTTGCACGGATCGGATTACCTCAACCGTTCCCTCCCTGCCGCATAGGCTCTCATTCAAAATTACTGAATTTTATTTGCGAGAGCAATGTTCCATGTTCTGCGGGGCTTGCTACAGCGCGAATAACGCCTGAGGGCGATATCACGCCTTGCCCCGTTTTGGATGCACCGATCATCGGGAATATAAAAACGGAATTATTTTCAAAAGCGTGGGATGGATTTCTTGAAGACAAATGGACTAAGACGGGCGCGAGACATCAAAATTGTAACGAGTGTTTGTTTTTGAAGGTGTGCGGCGGCGGATGCCTGCCGTGCGATCAGTCGGGGTGTCTGCTGAACAATTAAAAAGGAGGATTTTGTTATATGGCGGAAAAATACGACCATTTATATGAGATACAGCCGCTGCTGGTTCAAATTGAGTTAACGGAGGCGTGTAATCTCAAATGCCGCTTTTGCTACAATTCGCAAAAGCCGAGATTCAATCACAAAGTTTTCGAAATGATGGATGTGCTTGCGCAGCAGGGTATTATGCAGCTTACCCTCACCGGAGGCGAGCCATTAATGCATCCAGATTTTTTTGAAATCTTAAAGAGGGCCGTCGAGCTTTTCCCCAATGTCATGATACTGTCAAACGGCGCTTTGATGACGGACGAAAACGTAAAACGGATTTGTGACATAGGACCAATGAGCGTTAGTATTTCCATTCACGGAGATGCGGAGACGCATGATAGTTTAACGGGTGTTGAGGGGAGCTTTGACGCTTCTACGAATGCTATCAAGGCATACTTACGCGATAAAAGGGTACCTGTTGCGAGCAATTTTGTGCTTAATGCGTTTAACAAAGAGGTTATGCCGAAGACGGCCGAATATCTGCAGTCGATAGGGTTAAAATTCATGACTGTCACGCGGTTTGTTCCGGTCGGAATTGGGCAATTGGCACATGATTTGGAAATAGAAAAAAATGATATGATTGACATAATGAGGTTTGCAGAGCACTTTATGCAACACAATGAAATGCATATCGAATTCGCAGAAGCAATGCCTTTTTGCATTGTGCCGCCCGACTTAAAGCACTTGTGTAACACATGCTCTTACGGGTATGACAGATTTTATGTAGATGTGGAAGGGAATCTTATGGTCTGCGGATTGACGCGAATTCCGCTTGGCGGCAATATTTTGGAAACGCCGCTTTCAGAGATCAAAAGAAATTCGGATGTATTCAATTGTTTCGTAAGACAAGAGCAATTGCCTCGTACATGTCTTAAGTGCAGTACATTGGCTGCCTGCCATGGCGGATGCCGTGCCTCGGCAATGAAAGACGGAAATTGGCGCGAGACGCCCGATTCGTTCTGTTCTAAATAATCACAAGGAGAAATATGAATATGACTTCACTGAATATGATTCCGCAAATTCGGGCAGGCGTTCGGTTTCGGGATGAGGAGTTTGGTTGTCTCGTATTTACGAACAGGACGCCAATCCTATCATTTGATAATGACGCAGCGAAAATTTTACATCTCGTCGACGGACAATCATCCATAGGCGACATTGCAAAACAGCTTAGCGGGATGGGCTACATAGAGACTGAAAAAGTCGTAACGGATTTTATCGAAACTTGTATTAAGCTTGATTTAATCGAGATCATATAAATGGGTAACGATGAGATTCCTAAGCACGAAATCGCGCTCATAATTCCGCCACCGGGCGATGTCACAATGCCGATGTTGGGAGCATACATATTAAACCGTTATCTAAAAAAGCACGGCGTAGTATCATATGCGGTCGATCTTTCGATAGTGTTTTACCATAATGTACGAAAGCAGGATAAACTCAACAAATGTTTGGCGTTGTGCAAGAAGACTGAAGTACCCAATCAGGACTTGCTGTTAAATTATAAAAGTGATAGCGAGGATAGAATCAGTAAGCTGATTTTGGCAGAAGAATTGTTGAATAGGCTTCAAAACAATGTCGTATTCTCTGCAGGTACAGTGACCTTTAAGTCGGGTTTGAAATCCTATGAAGATATTGTTATTGGTATGGAAAATTTGTCCATATTTGAACCGCTTTTAGAAGAGGAAATTACAGATGTTTGTCGCTTGGGCTGCTCTATTGTTGGATTATCCGTATCCTTCCTCTCACAGCTGCCCTTCGCATTATTAATTGCAAAACGCATAAAAAAGCACAATTCTCAAATACGAATCGTCTTCGGCGGTAGTTTATTCGAGCAGAATAAGAGCGAATATCGGTATATGAGTCGGTTTGGCGCATTGGCGGATAACGTAATATGCGGTTCAGGTGAAGGCACGCTACTCTCCCTCTGTCTGCCCCATGGCAATTCAAACAGAGAAGGCAGGGCAGATTTAGAACGGGTTCCTGATTTTTTCGACGTAAAATGGGAACAATATTATACGGATAGCCGTACCCGATGTATTCCGTTTTCCTTTCGAACGAGCTGCTATTACGGAAAATGCCGATTTTGCAATGGCGACAGAAGCGTTGAAGTGCATAAGCTTGACAATAAGTTAATTGAAGACACGGTACGCTCGTTGAGGGCTCTCGTTGCCCAATGCGGCATAACGCACGTCTACTTTACCGATGCGGCAATCATCCCGCGTGACTTGTTGAAGATAGCAGATCTGATTCACGGCGAATTCAAATGGGGAATAAACGCAAGAGCGGATAAGTCGCTCACGTCAATATTGCCGCAATTAGCAAGTAACGGATGCTGCATGCTGAGGATCGGTTTTGAAAGCGGTTCCCAAAAAGTGTTAAATGCCATGTTAAAGGGCACGAATGTTGACGAATACAATACGTTTCTTTCGGTGGCAAAACAAACCGGCATAAGGATTCATGCGTATATTATGTTCGGGTTCCCTGGAGAAACAGACGAGGACAGGGACGCAACGCTAAGGTTCATGGTCAATAATAAGGATAAAATTTACTCCTACAGCCTGTCCGTCTTTACCGCATATTCCGGCACTCCCATATACGATCAGCTCATGAAACAGTATGTGAAAGGGTGGAATAAAGATATAGATATCAATATGCTGTATTATGATGAGCATAGCTATAGCAACGTACTGAAATATGTTGCGCTTGTAGATACATTTATGGCAGGAGCGCAGAACAATAAGTATTGTTACGGCGGCAGAGTATTTATGGACGACCCCGGCATTGAGCCGAGCAGATTTGATAAAAATATCCTGTCAATCATTCAAAATTATTAGAAAAGTGGTGCGACTGTGAATGAAATAAAGTTTATAGGTTGCAAAGAGGGCAACCTCAAAAATATAGATGTTTCCTTCCCTTACGGCAAGATTACGGCAGTAACCGGTGTTTCCGGTTCCGGCAAATCTTCTTTTGCCTTTAATACGGTCTACAGCGAGGGGCGTCGCCAATTCTTAGAAATTTTAGACCCGAGCGAGGCATTTTATTTATCGAAGTCCTGCTCGTCCGATCTTGACATGGCAATCGGGTTGCCTCCAACCGTAGCAGTTCGGCAAGTCAGGAACGTATCCAATCCGCTAAGCACCGTAGGTAGCGTATCGCATATCAACTCCTTTTTGTTTGCTATATTTTCGTCTGTTGGTCAACAACCTTGTTTGCATTGTCAAAAGACCGGGTTGAATTTTTATACTTCGGCATATATACCTTGTCCGAGTTGCGGCGTCAAGCCTGCGGTTTTGCCGCCCTCGTTTTTTTCCAATATGTCGCCCAACGGCATGTGCCAAACGTGCGGAGGGGAAGGCGTTATCGTAGATGTCGATGAAACGAAAATTTATCCCAATCAGGAATTATCGCTCAGTGAAGGCGGGTTTCTCTATGGTATCCCTACAAAGGGCACTACCAAATACAATTTCTTCAAATCCTTTGTCATGCAATACGGCGCAACAATGGATATGCCTATTAAATACTTCAGCAACGAGCTTAAAGTTGCACTTTTATACGGCGTGCCAAAAAGCAAAAGGAATAAGATTGCGTTTGAGGGAATCGTCAACGAAATTTTTAAAACGTATAAGACAACTACCAGCAGTAAGCTAAGACAGCAGTTGTCTCAATTTTTCACATACTCGGTATGTGAGGACTGTAACGGCGCAGGTATCTCCCGTTTGGCGCAAAGCATTTTAATCGACGGCAAAAACATCTGCGATGTGCAGAATATGACCATTTTTGATCTATATCATTTTCTAAAGAATATTCACTTCGGCGATTTGCGCGACGATATCATTAGCATTCCAATTGGTAAAATTTTAGATCAATGCGGGGTTATTATCAATCTCGGAATTTCGTACCTAAGTCTATCGAGAAAAACGGCCTCGCTTTCCGGCGGTGAAATGCACCGGCTATTTCTCTCTACATTGGTATCCAACAAAATGTCCGGTGTGCTGTATATTCTCGATGAACCGTCCACCGGACTGCACTATTGTGAGATTCCAAATCTGATTCGCGAAATAAAGGCTTTGCAGCAAGCGGGGAACGGGAATACGGTACTGTTAGTGGAACACAATTCGCAACTCGTAGATATTGCGGACAACATCATGGAATTCGGTCCGGGTGCTTCCTATCATGGTGGTGTAATCGTTTACAACGGTTCGAAAGAGGGACTGAAGGATACAGCCTGTTTAACAGAAAAATTATTGTTGAAGCAATTAAAAATTGAGCGTGGCAGACCGTGTGGGTATGATCTGAGCGACTTTATCGGTATTCGCAACGCAAATTCCAACAATTTGAAAAATGTAAACGTGGACATACCGCTCCATTGTATCGTGGCAATTACGGGTATCAGCGGCTCAGGTAAAAGCTCGTTAGTTTTCGATTCGCTTGTTGAATACGGCAGAATAAACAAACAGGTTTCCAAGACGAGAACGACAGTACAGGCTGAGATAGTAAACAGCGAAAAGGTGGAGCAAATTATACTTTGTTCCCAGTCGCCTATCGGGAACAATTCCCGTTCTGTCGTAGCGACCTACAGTGAAATCATGCCTGAAATAAGGAAGTTGTTTGCCGCTACGCAAGAAGCCGCTAAACAGGCCTTGAACGAAACGGCTTTCAGCTTTAATACTGCAGCAGGTGCTTGTCCCCAATGTGGCGGGTTTGGGAAAATAAAGCTCTCGAGTTATTTTTTAAGCAATTCGGAAATTAAATGCCCTTGTTGCGAAGGACGCAGATTTAACAGCAAAATTTTAGGCGTGAAATATCATGGTAAGAATATCTCGGAAGTACTCGACCTTGATGTTGATACGGCGTGCAACTTTTTCAGTGAAGAAAAAAAGATTCAAAAAAAGCTCAAATTATTGAAGGATGTCGGCTTAGGGTACTTAAGGCTAGGGCAAAATATTGTTGAACTGTCAGGCGGTGAATCGCAACGGTTAAAATTGGCCGGTAATCTAATGAACAGCAAATTGAAAAATGTGTTATATATTTTCGATGAGCCCTCAGCTGGACTGCATTCCGTCGATATACAAAATTTGGTATTTATGTTTGAAAAGCTTATTGCTGAAGGCAATTCAATAATCATTGTTGAACACAATATGGAACTGATAGCATGTTCAGACTACATTATCGATATGGGGCCCGGTGCAGGTAAAGACGGCGGAGTGGTCGTTGCGACCGGTACGGCAAAAGAAGTAGCGGCAACAAATACTGTCACCGGCAAATCACTGAGGCATTTTGTTTAATTCACGGATATAATATTTATGGAATTGTATTACAGTGGCATATGTCGTAAGCGTAAGCGCAGAGGACGGGTTTATTATCGAAAAAAGACATAGAAGCAGTTTACTTAGATAACCAACGGTCACCCTTCATAATAAGACATCAGTACAGGCGAATATCAAGAATCCGAGAAAGTAATCGTTACGATTATTTAGTGGTTTACTGAAAAAAATTATTACAATATTTAGTAGTTTAGAGCTTATTCTATAACGGAATAAGCTCTAATTTTTTTACAAAAACAGGACAAATTAGAGTCAAAATGGCTTTAAAACAGTATGTTTCCATCCAAGTTGAACACTTGAATTTTGTACCTAATCCATATTTTTTTCGGGGCCAATCGATTTTTTGTCTAAATTAATCTGCATAAACTTGCGAATAACGATATATTGTGATAAAATAAAGCCCCTAAGAAGGTATTTGATATTAAGAAACAATATCCGATTACGGCAATTTGATTGGGTAAAGATAAGGAAGAAACAGGCAATGAAAATCATCAAAAGCAAGCTTTATGTGGGACTTGTGGTTGTGTTAAGTGCACTAGTGTGCTTTGTTGCGGGCACAATACTTATGTTTGCACCGATGTCGGCATTTGCGATAGAGGTGGAGTACGGAAGCGGCGCCGAGGGCGATACCTATCTGATTTCGTCGGCAGATGAGTTATACACACTTTCTCAAACCGACTCGGATTGGGGCAAGAATTTCAAACTGACACAGGACATTGACCTTTCTACCGTATGCGGCGCGAATCTTAACGGGGAAAGTGTTTCTTGGACGCGAATCGGCAACGATAGCAAGCCATTTAAAGGCACCTTTGACGGCGACGATCATACGATTTCAGGTCTGTATATCGACAGTACTGAGGGCTGGCAAGGTTTATTTGGATATGTTGAAAATGGCACTATCAAAAATCTTACAGTTAAGGGTACCGTAAGCGGCAAAGGATACGTG
>JAFLVO010000007.1 GCA_022508245.1 Clostridiales bacterium | reverse complement strand
CTGAAACGGTTTGTTTTGCGTGATTTTACAAGGCAAACGAGCGAAGTTGTAGTGAACCCTACTACGAGCGAGTTTAACGCAGGAAAAGCCCAAAACAAGCCGTTATCAGGTGTATCGGTTGGGGTTGAATACCCGTTTATTTTCCGTGAGTTTGAGAAATTAAGTTTCTCTGCCCGCATTCTATAAGGGCAAACAATAATAAAAATGCGGGCATTCACTTCCACTGAGGCGAAAGTATTCGCAAATTGAGTGCGCGGGCGCAGAAGCGTGGTTCTGCTTGCGCCGTAAGACATTTTAATATGGATAAACTTATTTACGAAAGAGAACTCCTTGAAAAGGGAGCAAAATATATCTGCGGAGTTGATGAGGTCGGCAGGGGTCCGCTTGCGGGACCCGTTGTCTGTGCCGCCGTGATTATGCCCCTTGACGATATAATCGATGGAGTGGACGACAGCAAAAAGCTGTCCGCCAAAAAGCGCGAACAACTTGCCGAATTAATTCAAAAAAGGGCGATTGCCCACGCAATATGCCGCATTGAACCGCAAATTATTGACGAAATAAACATTTTAGAGGCAACAAAGCTGTGCATGAAAAACGCGGTTGAAAGCCTTAAAATCAAGCCTGATTTCGTGCTGACGGACGGCAATATGACCCTTGATATTACCTATGAGCAGATGAGTATAGTAAAGGGCGACAGCCTTTCGTATTCGATAGGAGCGGCGTCAATTATCGCCAAGGTTTACCGGGACGCCGTTATGGACGAATACGACAAGCTTTACCCCGGGTACGGCTTTGAAAAGCACAAGGGCTACGGTACGAAAACTCACATCGACGCCATAAAACGGGCGGGAATATGCCCCGTTCACCGCAGGAGTTTTACAAAAAAATGGCAGTAGATAAGGGAAAGACAGACAACTTCCACAACAAAAAACTTGGCAAAAAAGGCGAAAAGAAAGCGCTCTCTTATCTGAAAAGAACGGGTTGGAAAATACTTGAAAACAACTATAAAACTCCTTTCGGAGAGATTGATATAATAGCAAATAAAGGCGAAACTATCGCCTTTATTGAGGTCAAAACACGACTTTCGGATAACTACGGTTTACCGTCGGAAGCGGTGTCAAATGAGCGGAAACTGCGGTATATTCGGGGGGCAAATTACTTTTTTACAAACAAAATTATCGATTGTACCGTGCGTTTTGACATTATAGAGGTGTTCCGAGGTGAGCTGAATCATATAGAGAACGCATTTAGTCAATAAAACCGCAAATTGCCGTTATTTAAGGCATATTACGGGGGCAATTAAATTTTTTGCAGTCTGATTTACATATAAAAACGCAAATTTTTGGAGGAATTTTATGGAAGGCAGAGCATACGAACTATTTTCAAAGGCAGACCGGAACATATTTATAAAAGTTATTCCGGGACACTTTGCAACTAAGCACTCGCACGTAAATTACTGCGTGGATATGACGGCGGTCAAGTCGCAGCTGTATGAAGCAAAAGCGGCGGCAAAGCTGCTTACGGCACGCTTTGCGGGCACACCCGTCGATACTATTATTTCTCTTGACAGGATGAAGATGGTCGGCTCGTTTATGGCGGAAGAGCTTGCACACACACAGATGAGTAAAAATCAAAACATAGCAGTTATTACGCCCGAGATCACTAACGGAAAAATGTTGCTTCGCGACAACTTTCTGCCCTACGTAAAATACAGGCACGTTCTTCTTCTAACGGCATCCGCTACAACGGGTAAGGACGTAAATAGCGTTGTAGAGGGCATTCGTTTTTACGGCGGTACTCCCGTGGGCGCAGCTATGGTTTTCGGTGACAAGTTTGACTGCGGCGTTCAGACTGTAAAGCTGTTCGGCATTGACGATATCCCCGATTATTGCTCTTACGCGCCCGTTGACTGCCCCCTTTGCAGAAGCGGCGTAAAAGTCGACGCGGTCGTCAACTCCTACGGATATTCAAAATTTGTATAAAAAGTTCACAAAAATTTAATTCTATTCTGCGAATTAAATTTTTCGTGAGTTTGGGAACTATGTTCCCCTTTGCGAGATAAATTAGGGCAAAGAATAATAAATCTCGCAAATTCCCTTCTTTTAAGCGTAAGTATACGCAAATTGTGTGCGCTGGCGGAGGGGAACCCTCCTTGCGCCGTATAGCGTTTTAAAAAAGTCCACAAAAACAGCCTGCTATTCTGCGCAATCCAATGTTTTAAGTGACAATATATAATATTGAAAAAAGATTTGTGAAAATTGCGACACACCCCCTAAAATAAGTTGCTTTTTTAAAATTGTTTTGTTAAGATAGAGTTCGATTTTGCGCGGTCCTCTGCATATGACGATGCACGAACGCGCTGCATAAATGGAGGATTTGAAATGAAAGGTCTTGTAGAAGCCATAGAAGCAGAAGGCATGAAAAAGTCGGTTCCCGTATTCAACGTGGGCGACACGGTTAAGGTAGGCTTCAAGGTTATCGAGGGTACAAAGGAAAGAATTCAGAACTTCGAGGGCGTCGTAATTGCCAAAAAGCACGGCGGCATCCGCGAAAGCTTCACTGTTCGCAGACTTTCGTTCGGCGTCGGAGTTGAAAGAACCTTCCCCTTGCACTCCCCCAAGATTGCGTCTATAACCGTGGTTAAGCGCGGCAGAGTAAGAAGGGCTAAGCTCTACTACCTGCGCGGACTTACAGGTAAAGCCGCTAAGATTACCGAACTTAAATAATTTATAAATGCTCCCGTTATGCGCGGGAGCTTTACTTTTATATAAGTTCAGGAGAGCCGAACTTGCGAAGCCTTAAGGGTGTCTATTTCGCGCTTTCCGCACGGCTTGCGCTTGAAATACGTTCAGTATTATTGCGCACAATCCGCACAAAAATCATCAAAATATACTTACTTAGGGTGTACGGCAGTTTTTGCCATAAATCAAAGCAAGACGAGGAGCTGGGACGAAGGCGTATAGAATATACGGCAAGGACAAACGACAAAGTATTGCAAAAACCTTGCAAGCTCGGCTCTCCTAAACTTAAGGAAAATAACATGCTGTCTAAAATTTCTAGCTTTGCTTTAAACGGACTTGAAGGTGTTGCCGTTCAGATAGAGACGGATATAAACAAGGGTATGGTGTCTTACGACCTAGTAGGACTGCCCGACGCTGCCGTAAAAGAGAGCAAGGAGCGCGTACGCTCCGCCATTAAAAACAGTGTTCTTAACTTTCCCGTAAACAAAATAACTATAAATCTTGCTCCCGCGGACATCAAAAAAGAGGGTTCGCACTACGATTTGCCCATTGCAGTAAGCATTTTGAAGGCGAGCGACCAGCTTGAAGCCGACACTGACGACACGGTGTTTTTGGGCGAGCTTGCCCTCGACGGGGGCTTACGTCCCGTTACGGGCATAATGCCCATACTTATATCGGCAAAGGCGAAGGGCTGTACCCGCTTTATCGTGCCCAAAGACAACGCCAATGAGGCGAGCTATCTGGAGGGCACGGAGGTTTACGCGCTGTCCTCACTTCGCGATACCGTGGAGTTTTTGAAGGGCGAGAGGGCGTTTAAGCCCGTAGAGCACCGCGATTTTGTGGCTACGCAGAAAGAGAATAACTACAACTACGATATGTCGCTTGTGCGCGGTCAGAAAACGGCTAAAAGAGCGTTAGAGATTGCCGTTGCGGGCGGGCACAATATTCTTCTTGCAGGTCCTCCGGGAACGGGCAAGACTCTGCTTGCAAGGTGTATTCCCACGATTATGCCCGATATGACCTTTGACGAGGCTTTGGAGGTTACCAAAATACACTCGGTTGCGGGCGAGCTCAACGAGGAGGGGATTGTGTCACTGCGTCCATTCAGAACACCCCACCACACGGCTACGACCGTATCGCTCTGCGGCGGCGGAAATAATAAAATTCATCCCGGCGAAATTTCCAAAGCGCACAAGGGCGTGCTGTTTTTGGACGAGCTTCCCGAATACACCCGCAACGCGCTCGAATCCCTTCGCCAGCCCCTTGAAGATAAAATAATAACCGTGACCCGCGCAGGCGGAGCCGTAACTTTTCCGGCAGACTTCATTCTCTGCGCGAGTATGAACCCCTGCCCCTGCGGAAATTACGGTTCGGCGCATCTCACTTGCACCTGTACGCCGGCGCAGATTCATAAATACAGAAGTAAAATTTCGGGTCCGCTTTTGGACAGAATTGATTTGCAGGTCGAGGTGGACGGAGTAAAATACGAGGACCTTTCGGGCGAGGGAAGCGAGGAGCCGAGTGCGAATGTAAAAGCGCGTGTTGAAAAGGCGCGCGCAATTCAAAGAGAGAGGTTCAGCGAAGAAAATATTGCCGTAAACTCTAATATGGGCGAGAGGCAGATTAAAAAGTATTGCAAGCTTTCCAAAGAGTGCGAGCAAATTCTGCGCACGGCGTTCGAAACTCTTCATCTCTCCGCCCGCGCAAGGACGAGAATTATAAAAGTGGCAAGAACTATTGCCGACCTCGATTTTTCAGAGGAGATAAAGCCCGAGCATATCCTCGAAGCCACTTCGTACAGGAGCTACGACACGAGCAAATTATGACCTATTCAAGGCAAGAGATCGACGCAATTGTAATAGATTCGTTTGAAGAGCTTACATATAAAAATAAATGCATTTTATTGAACTGCTTTAAAACCCCGTTTGCCAATTTGGATAAAAATACCCCGACATTGATTAAAAGTCTTTCGGAGGGAGTATATAATAAAGTGAAAGGTAAGTTTTCCGATGACGCTTACCGAAAGAAAGTTTTAAGCTCTTTGGAAGCGAAAAACGTGACCTGTATCACGTTTTATTCGGAAAACTATCCCGAAGATTTAAAACAAATACTCAATTCGCCCATAGTTTTGTACTGCAAGGGCAACCTGACTTTGCTGAAATCAAGGTGCTTTGCCATAGTCGGATCAAGAAGAACCCAGCCCAACATTTTGAGGGAGTGCTCAAAGATTTCGGGAGAATTATCAGATAAATTTACTATCGTTACAGGCATGGCGGACGGCGCAGACAGCGCGGCAATCGAGGGCGCTATTCACAGCGGGAAAATTATCTCCGTGCTTGCCTACGGGTTCGACTACGCCTACCCCGCAGTGAGCGAGAAGCTTATTCAAAAGGTTGAAAAAAGCGGGCTGCTCATTTCCGAATACCCGCCCGAAATTCCGCCGAGGAGCTATCAGTTTCCCGTAAGGAACAGAATAATTGCGGGGCTTGCGGATGCTGTTTTGGTCGTTTCGGCGGGCAAAAAGAGCGGCGCGCTTATAACTGCAAACTACGCAGAAGAGTTCGGCAAGCAGGTTATGGCGTTTCCCTATTCGATGGGCGTAACCTACGGCGAAGGGTGCAATTTTCTCATTAAAAAGGGTGCAAACCTTGTTGAGAACCCGCTTGATATCTTTGAGGCGTTCGGGCTTGATTACAAACCTACCGAAGAAAAGATGGAGTTAAACAGCGACGAGCAAATTGCTCTTGCCGCAATACGCGAGGCGGGAGAGGCGTTTGCCCCCGAAATTGCGGAAAAATTAAACAAATTACCACATCAGATAATACCCGTTCTTTCATCTCTTGAAATCAAGGGGCTGATAATACGCTTGGGCGGGAACAGATATGCGGCGCTATAGCCGAAGGAAGGAGCATATGGACTTAATTATAGTGGAATCGCCTTCAAAAGCGAAAACAATCTCAAAATACTTAAAGGGCAAGTACAGGGTTGACGCCTCCGGCGGGCACGTACGCGATTTACCTGAAAGGACGCTCGGCGTAAAGGTCGGTTCGGGTTTCGAGCCCACATACGTGATAACTCCCGCCAAGAAGGAGGTTATAAAAAGACTTGCAAGCGCTGCACAGAAGAGCGGCAGAATCTATCTTGCGACCGACCCCGACAGAGAGGGCGAGGCAATAAGCTGGCACCTGCAAACGGTATTGGGTCTTGACGCGCAGGGCGAAAACAGAATAGAATTCAACGAAATTTCGCCCGCCGCTGTGCAAAACGCCTTAATGCATCCCCGCAAAATCAACTACAATCTCGTGGACGCACAGCAGGCAAGACGAGTTTTAGACAGGCTCGTGGGTTACAAATTATCGCCCCTTCTCAATAAGCGCATATGCAACGGGCTTTCGGCGGGCAGAGTGCAGTCGGTTGCGCTTCGGCTTATCGTTGACAGAGAACGCGAAATTACCGCCTTTATTCCCGAAGCCTATTGGCAGATGAACGCTCATCTGCAGGACAAAGAGGGCAAACATGCGCCCTTTAAGGCAACACACCTTCTTAAAAAATCGGGAGAGAGCATTTCGGAAGAGACTGCAAACGAGGTAGAGTCCCGCGTGAAAGCGGATACCTTTAAGGTTGCAAATGTCAAAAAGGGGATTGTAAAGCAACACGCCCCCGCACCCTTTACCACCTCGTCGCTGCAGCAGGACGCTTCAAACAAGTTCGGCATGACCTCCCCCGAAACAATGCTCGTTGCGCAGCATCTCTACGAGGGTATGGATGTCGGCGGCGACCATATTGCGCTCATTACCTATATAAGAACGGACTCCGTGCGCATTTCGGCGGAAGCACAGCAAAACGCGCTTGAATTCATCAAAAATACCTACGGCGAGGAATATGTACCTCAAAAACCCAACTATTACGCCACAAAAAAAGGCGCGCAGGATGCTCACGAGGCAATTCGCCCCATAAATCTTGCTATCACTCCTGCAAGCGTTAAAAACAGTCTTGACAGAAAGCACTACAACATCTACAAGCTCGTCTACGACAGGTTCGTTGCCTCGCAGATGGCGGAAGCGCAGTACAACTCTATGCAGATAGAGGCTGTAAGCGGTGGCTACACCTTTAAAGCAAGCGGAAGAGCTATGCTCTTTGCGGGGTATACCGCAGTCTATCAGGACGCACCCAAGGAAAAGGACGAGGACGACGAGGTTGCAAAGCTCCTTCCTCCTTTGAACGAGGGCGATCTGTTAAATTTAAACGAATTCGATAAAATATTGAAAAACACCAAGCCCCCGCTACGCTATACCGACGCGTCGCTTGTAAAGGCAATGGAGGAGAAGGGAATAGGCAGACCCTCCACCTATGCATCAATAATTTCCGTACTCACAAAGAGGAAGTACGTTGAAAAAGAAGGCAAGTATATGCTTCCCACCGACGTTGCGTACAGTATTACGGATATGCTCGTAAAATACTTTACGGACATTATGGACGTCGGCTTTACGGCGAAAATGGAGGACGACCTCGATAAAATTGAAGAGGGCGGTTGCGATTGGCACAAGATAATTGCCGATTTTTATCCGGGCTTTGAGGCAAGGCTTAAGGTTGCAACCACCGACGGCGACGAAAGCACCGATATAATGTGCGATAAGTGCGGCAGCCCAATGCTTCGCCGCGTGGGCAAGTACGGAAAGTATCTTGCCTGCACCAACTATCCCACCTGCTCCAATATTGTGAGCGAAAGCGAGGTTGAAAAGTCCGATACCCTCTGCCCCAAGTGCGGCGCGAACATGGTAGTAAAGAGTGGCAAATTCGGCAAATTTCTTGCCTGCCCCAACTACCCCAAATGTTCGTATATCTTGCCCATAGATGCGGAAAACACGCAGGAAAAGTGCAGCGAGTGCGGAAGCAATATGGTTCTTAAAAGGGGCAAGTACGGGCAGTACTTCGAATGCCCCAAGTGCAATTCCAAGCGCTCGAAGAGCGGAGTTCCCGAAAGTGAAAGGGATAAAATCGACGGCAAGTGCCCCGAATGCGGCAAACCGATGAGAAGAATGAATTCAAAGAGCGGTAAAATATATTTCGGCTGCACGGGCTATCCCGAGTGCAAATTTATGAGCTGGGACGCTCCCACGGGCGACAGATGTCCAAAGTGCGGAAAATACTTGATAAAGAAGAACGGAAATATAAAGTGCTCGTCAAAGGAGTGCGACTACTCGGTACCGGTCAAAGATGAAAATTAAAATTATCGGCGCAGGACTTGCGGGGTCGGAGGCAGCGTACTATCTCGCCCGCAGGGGTGTTGAAGTAGAGCTCTACGACATAAAACCCCGCTCGTTTACCCCCGCCCATACGGATGAAAACTTCTGCGAACTCGTCTGCTCCAACTCCTTAAAAAGTAAGGATATCTACGGCAACGCCTGCGGACTACTTAAAGAGGAAATGCGCTGTTTCGGTTCGCTGACTATGGAGGCGGCGCAAATGTCGGAGGTTCCTGCCGGCGGCGCACTTGCCGTGGACAGAGCAAAATTTGCGGAGTACGTTACCAAAAAACTCAAAGAAAACGGCAATATAAAGTTTGTCTGTGAAGAGGTAACTTCAGTTCCCGACGATTGGTGTATCGTAGCGAGCGGACCCTTGACTACGGACGCACTATCAAGCAGTATTTCAAGCATATGTGGGGGGCAATTGCATTTTTACGATGCCTCCGCACCCATCGTAGCAAGAGAGAGTATCAACTTTGATAAGTGCTTTTTCGGCGACAGATACGGCAAGGGCGGCGACGATTATTTAAACTGTCCCTTGAAAAAAGAGGAATATACCGAGTTTGTAAAAGAGCTTGTATCGGCGGAGAAAACTATCCTGCACGAGTTTGAAAAGAGAGAAATTTTCGAAGGTTGTATGCCCATAGAGGTTATGGCGGCGCGGGGCGAGGACTGCCTGAGATTTGCTAATTTCAAACCCGTGGGTTTGGGCGGCGAGAACAGATATTACGCCGTTTTGCAGCTTCGCAAGGAAAACGGCGACGGCACGGCGTTCAACCTCGTCGGCTGTCAGACAAATTTAAAATTCGGCGAGCAAAAGCGAGTATTTTCCATAATTCCCGCCTTAAAGGAGGCAGAATTTTTGAGATACGGCGTTATGCACAGAAATACATTTTTAAATTCCCCCGACTGCCTCAATGCGGACTTTTCTTTAAAAACCAATGAAAAAGTTTTCTTCGCGGGGCAAATTACGGGCGTTGAGGGCTACGTTGAAAGCGCGGCAAGCGGGATTTTAGCCGCTGTTCATATGTATGAAAGGCTTTGCGGGCGAGAGCCTAAAATCCCCGAGCCGACAACCGTCATGGGCGCGTTGTCGAGGCATATATCGGGGGCAAATGAAAATTTTCAGCCAATGAACGCAAATTTCGGCATATTAAAACCCGCCGAAATCAAGATAAGAAACAAAAAAGAGCGCTACGCATATTTAGCTAATCGCGCCCTTGAAAGTATTAAAGAGTACGTAGGAAAACTTTTATGATTCTAAAAGGGCAGATAAGCTTTGACAAAAAACATCTCCCGTCGTGCGTTTTTAAATTCAACGTTGCTTTAATCTGTTTTTTTGCCGCGTGGTTTGCACTGTGCGTACCTGCAATGGTGACGGTAGGTGTAATCTACGAGGAAAGAGTTGAAACGTACGCTACTATGATTGCACTTTTTTCGGTGTTTTTCGTAGGGCTCGGAATATATTATTTAATTGCTTTAAAACTGCGCAATCGCCTTGTGGAAGTTAATGCCGTTCGGCTTGAAGAAGAATTTACGGATATGCCGCAGGACAAGGCGGAGGAAATTTTAAAGCAAAGGGGTATTATTTCCGATAACGGTTTCGTTATGAAGGATGACGACGTTTTCGGCGCAAAAATTATTCCGTTCGATAGGGCGGAGTGCTCCGTGTTTGCATCTATGAGTACTTCGGGAATAGGTTTAAAGGTCTACGTTTATGACGTTGAAGGCGATGACGGAGCTGATATGGTTCTGACTGTGGACGGAGCTTTATTCAATTTTTTGGATAAACGTAATTTGATAGATTATAAAGGCAATATAGACTTCGGGTATTTTAAAAAAGATAAAAGAAATTTTTGCCGACAGGTTTTCGGCTTTAAAATTAAATAGTTTCGTTTAATAGAAAACTATTTTTGTGAGGAAAGCAATCAAATAAATAAACGGCGCAAGCAAAAATCACACTTTTTGCTTAGCGCACCCAACTTGCGAAAACTTTCGCCTGAGCGAGGTGAATTCGTGCGTTTTAATAACGGTGTGCCCTTAAGAACGCACGAAGAGGGCGAGAAGCCTTAAAATCACGGAAAATTGTTTTCGCAGAATAGAAAACTATTTTTGTGAGGAAATATTATGACTGAATTTCACGCAACTACAATCTGCGCGGTAAAGCGCGGAGGCAAAACGGCTATCGCAGGCGACGGGCAGGTCACTATGGGCGAGAGCGTAATTTTTAAAAACAGCGCACAAAAGGTAAGAAGGATTTACGGCGGCAAAGTGATTTTGGGCTTTGCCGGCTCCGTCTCGGACGCCTTTTCCTTGAGCGAAAAGTTCGAGGGCATGCTAAATAAATTTTCGGGCAACCTCATGCGCTCTGCCGTGGAACTTGCCGAGCTCTGGCGCTCGGATAAGGCGGTAAGAAAGCTTGAAGCGCTTATGATTGTGGCGGATGCAAATACAATGCTGATTGTTTCGGGTACCGGCGAGGTTATCGAGCCCGACGACGGAATTGCGGCTATCGGCAGCGGCGGCAACTACGCGCTTGCGGCGGCGAGGGCGCTCTGCCAGAATACAGACTTTACGGCAGAGGAAATTGCTAAAAAGTCCCTCAAAATTGCCAGCGAAATCTGCGTGTTCACCAACGACAACATAAAATGCGAGACGATATAAGGAGAAGAAAATGGATTTGACTCCCAAACAGATTGTTCACGAACTCAATAAATATATCATAGGTCAGGACGAGGCAAAAAAGGCGGTTGCAATCGCACTTCGTAACCGCTACCGCAGAAGTCAGCTCTCCCCCGAGCTTATGGACGAGATTACCCCCAAAAACATAATTATGAAGGGCCCCACAGGCGTAGGTAAGACGGAAATTGCCCGCAGGCTTGCAAAGCTTGTCAAAGCACCTTTTATAAAGGTCGAGGCGACGAAGTACACCGAAGTGGGCTACGTCGGCAGGGACGTCGAGTCCATGGTGCGCGATTTGGCGGAGTGTGCAATTCGCCTTGTCAAAGAGGAAAAGACGGCGGAGGTCAGCTACAAGGCGGGCGCGGTCGCCGAAAGAAGGATAGCAAAGGTTCTTGCCGAAATGAAAAAGGACGAGCGCGGCGAGCTTGCACAAAGCGTGTTCGAAGACAAGCTCGTAGAAGAAATTCACAGCGGCAAGTACGATAAAACAATAATAGAAATCGAAGTTGAGGACGTTCCAAAGCCCTTAGAGCTTTCCCCCGGCAGCGGTGCGGCAATCGACTTGGGGTCGGTGTTCTCTGGCCTCGGCATGCACAAGAAAAAGAAACGCAAAATAACCGTAAGAGAGGCAAAAAATCTAATTATTGCCGAAGAAGCGGATAAGCTTATAGACAACGACGCGGTTACTGCGGAGGCAATCCGCCGCGCCGAGAACGACGGAATTATTTTCATCGACGAAATAGACAAAATTGCTGGCAAGGGCAATCAAAACGGGGCAGACGTCTCCCGCGAGGGCGTTCAGCGCGATATTCTGCCCATCGTTGAGGGCAGTACGGTTATGACCAAGTACGGACCCGTAAAGAGCGACTATATTCTCTTTATTGCGGCGGGCGCCTTCCACGTTTCCAAGGTTGAGGACTTAATTCCCGAGCTTCAAGGCAGGTTCCCCATACAGGTCGAATTAAAGAGCCTTACAAAGCAGGACTTTATTAATATTCTGACCCAACCGCAGAACGCAATCACAATGCAGTACTCCGCGCTTTTGGCTGTCGATAATATCGATTTGAGCTTTACGCCCGACGCAATCGAAAAAATTGCCGAAATTTCCGAGGAGATTAATTCCACTTCCGAGGATATCGGCGCAAGGCGGTTGCATACCGTTATGGAGTGTCTTTTAGAAGATATCTCCTTCAACGCAGGCGGCAACGACTACCCCGTCATTCAGGTCGAAGTCAACGAAAAATATGTAACAGACCATCTTGAAAACATAATAAGAAACCGCGATTTAAAGAAATACGTTCTTTAAACAAGAGAAGACTATGGGGTTTGTTTTAGGGTTAGTGTTTATCGTCGCCGGGTTTCTTCCGTTTATCGTAATCGCGCGCATCCTTATAAATCTGAGTAAAAGCAGCTTCAACAAGAGCGATGTAAATCACTCTGAGGTAAAATTCAATAATACCAAGGAAGAATTTTACCAACAGCGCGCAAAAGAGTTTATAGGCGCCGCCGAAAACGGAGATGCGGAAGCGCAGTTCAAGCTTGCGGAAGTTTACGAGTTTCACGAGAGCGACAAATATATTTACTGGCTTGAAAAAGCCGTGGCACAGGGGCATAAAGAAGCGATGCGCGAACTTGCCGATACCTATCAGTACGGGCATGAGGAATCCAAACCTCCAATCGGCAAAAATCTCGGAAAGGCGGTTGAGCTTCTTAAAATGCTTGCCGATACGGGCGATATAGAAGCTATGAAGGATATTTCGCTCAGATATTCGGTTGATTATGACGACGAGGACAAATCGCGCGAGTGGAGGGAAAGAGCGGCGGATGCCGGCGATATTGAGTCAATGGTCGAGCTTGGCGACGAATACCGTTTATATTCCGATATTGCCGACTTCGATAAATCCGAGTACTGGTATAAAAAAGCCGCCGATTTGGGCGACGGCAAGGCTATGAAGGGTTTAGGCGATTTGTACTGCTATGACGAAGAAAGGCACGACTATTTCAAAGCCGAAATGTGGTACAAGAAGGCGGTGGACAACAGCCATTGGTTTGCGTACGTGCGGCTCGGCGATATGTATAAAGAGGGCAAAGCCTTTACAAAAGACGAGACTATGGCTTTTAACTTTTATAAAAAAGCCGCAGACAAAGGAGATTCGTACGGACTTATATGTGTTGCCGAGTGCTATTTGAACGGTAGCGGCGTTGCGCGCAACGAGAAAGAGGGCGTCAGAATTCTCGAAGAAGCCGTAAAAAAAGGCTCGTTCAAGGCAAAGTATCTGCTGGGTCTGTGTTATTTTAACGGTACGGGAGTAGAAAAGAATTATAAAAAAGCCGTTGAATATTTCCAAAATTCAGAGTACGGAGCCGAGGCAAACAATATGCTCGGCGAGTGTTATTACTTCGGCTACGGCGTCAAAGAGGATAAAGACAAGGCGCACGAGCTTTGGCACAATGCCGCTGAACGCGGATACGAAGACGCAATATCAAACCTTAAAACCTATTTTTACGAAACTATAGAACCTTGCGAAGATCATAAAAATCATTAAATGACGAAACAATAAATTACCAAAATCCCGTTATTCAATTCAAAGAAAAAGAGGAATGATATGATAAATATACCCAAGGGCACCAAGGACGTTTTGCCCGAAGAATCCTACAAATGGCAGTTTGTCGAGGACACGGCAAGAAAAGTTGCCGAGGTTTTCAACTATAAAGAGATACGCACGCCCGTATTTGAACACACCGAGCTGTTTTTGCGCGGCGTGGGCGAGACGACGGACGTCGTCAACAAGGAGATGTACACCTTCGAGGACAAGGGCGGCCGCTCTATAACCTTAAAGCCGGAGGGCACGGCGGGCGCGGCAAGGCTATTTATCGAAAACGGACTCGGTGCAACTCCCCTGCCTGTCAAAACCTTCTATATAACTCCCGCGTTCCGCTATGAAAGACCCCAAAAGGGCAGACTGCGCGAATTTCATCAGTTCGGTATAGAAGTGTTCGGCTCGCCCGCACCCGAAACGGATGCGGAGGTCATCTTTGCCGCGTCGAGTTTTTTAAATAAGCTCGGCATCAAGAATACCAAGCTTGAAATAAATTCCATAGGCTGTAAAACCTGCCGTAAGGAATATCACGCTACGCTCAAAAATTACTTTGCACCCCACCTTGAAAATATGTGCGCAACCTGCAAAGACAGGTTTGAAAAGAACCCTTTAAGAATTCTCGACTGCAAGGAAGATAGGTGCAAGGCTATTTCTTTAAATGCCCCGCAAATTCTCGACTATCTGTGCGAAGAGTGCTCCTCTCATTTTAAAAAGGTGCGCTCATATCTCGACGCTCAAAATATTAAATATAGCGTTAATTCGCGCATAGTACGGGGTCTGGACTATTATACCAAGACTGTTTTCGAGTTTGTTTCCGAAGATATCGGCGCGCAGGGAACGGTCTGCGGCGGCGGCAGATACGACAACCTTTTGGAGGAATTGGGCGGTCAAAGCGTTCCCGCAATAGGCTTTGCCGCGGGGATTGAAAGACTGTTGCTCGTTATGGAAAGTGTGGGGGCAAGCTTCCCCGAAAACAAAAAGCCCCCCATATATGTCGCAGCTATTGATGAAAACGGCAGAAAAAAGGCGCTTGAAACAGTCATGGCTCTGCGCGAAAGGGGAATAAATGCCGAAACGGATTTGATGGGCAGGAGCGTAAAGGCTCAAATGAAGTACGCCGACAAATTGGGGGCGGAATATGTCGCAGTTATCGGCGAAAACGAGCTTTTATCGGGCTCTGTAAATCTCAAAAAAATGGCGGACGGGACTTCGGTTTCGGTTAAATTCGACGATATTTATACATACTTAATTAAAGGAGCTTAATATGGTAGAACAAATTGATATTCAAAAATTTGACGAACTTTTAAAGGGGGACAAGCCTGTGGTTTGCGATTTCTTTGCAACCTGGTGCGGACCCTGCAAAATGCTTGCGCCCGTTATGGACGAGGTCTCCGAAAGCTATGCAGACAAGGCTATTTTTGTAAAGGTTGATATCGATAAGAATATGGAGCTTGCCGCACGCTACGGAATTATGTCAATTCCCCTCGTCGGATTGTTCAAAGACGGCGAGCTTGTGGAAAAATCTCTCGGCTACATGACAAAGGAAGAGGCCGATGAGTTTCTTGCGGCAAATTTATAACCGGTTAGTTTAAAGGGCGCACGTCGTATGATGGTTGCGCTCTTTTTGCGCAAATCCGACTATTTATGTCAAAGTTTAAATTTTTGCGTTAATTCCTTGTTATCTTTAATTTATTGTGATATAATATACAAAAAATAACCGCCGGCATCCTCAACGGGTGCGCGCTGAATGCAATCTGTCAGTGGACGGCGGTAAACGGAGTTAAAATATGATAGACATTTCACTAATTGAACAAACAGATCCCGAAATTGCCGAGGCGTTAAAGAATGAACTTAACCGCCAGCAGAACAATATAGAGCTTATCGCAAGTGAAAATTTTGTGTCGCCTGCGGTTATGGCAGCGGCGGGCAGTCATCTTACTAACAAATATGCCGAAGGCTACCCCGCACACCGCTACTACGGCGGCTGCGAGTTCGTGGATGTTGCCGAAAACCTTGCAAAGGACAGGTTAAAGCAAATTTTTGGTTGCGAATACTGCAACGTTCAGCCCCACTCGGGCGCAAGCGCAAATCTTGCCGTGCTCTTTGCAACCTGCACACCCGGCGATACGGTCATGGGCATGAATCTTTCGCACGGCGGACATCTTTCGCACGGCTCGCCCGTAAATATTTCGGGTAAATATTTCAATATCGTGCCCTACGGTGTTAAAGAGGGCGAAGAAACTATAGATTACGACGAAATGGAACGCATCGCGCTCGACTGCAAACCCAAGGTTATAATTACGGGCGCAAGCGCATATCCGAGATTTATAGATTTTAAGCGCATAAGGGAAATTTGCGACAAGGCAGGCGCGCTAATGTTCGTTGATATTGCCCACATTGCGGGACTTGTAGCGGCAGGACTTCACCCCTCGCCCGTGCCCTACGCCGATTTTGTAACCACTACCACGCATAAGACTTTGCGCGGCCCCCGCGGCGGTGTCATTATGTGCAAGGAACAGTGGGGCAAGGCTATCGACAAGGCGGTATTCCCCGGACTTCAGGGCGGTCCGCTTATGCATATTATTGCGGCAAAGGCGGTTGCTTTCAAAGAGGCGCTGTCCCCCGAGTTCAAGGAGTATCAGTCACAAATAATTAAAAATGCCGCTGCTATGGCAGACGAGTTTTCAAAGCGCGGGATTAAAATGGTGTCGGGCGGAACTGACAATCACCTCATACTCTTGGATTTGTCAAAAACCGACCTTACGGGTAAGGCATTGACTGCGCTTTTAGACGAGGTTCACATAACCGTCAACAAGAACACAATACCTTTCGATAAACAATCGCCATTTGTAACTTCGGGCATAAGGGTAGGAACCCCTGCAATGACCACGCGCGGTATGAAAGAGAAAGAGGCGCGCATAATAGCCGGACTTATTGCCGACATAATCGAGAAAAAAGAGGCGGCTTTTGAGAGCGTTAAAAAGGAAGTTAAAAATCTTTGCGACAGCTTTCCCCTGTATAAAGGTATTGTAAAATAAGGCAAAATTTTTTAAAAAATTGCGTTATCTCCAACATATTACCGGGTCAATTCATTTTTGGAGGCCGTATGAAGATCAAAATTACAGCAGATTCGACCTGCGATTTAAGCCCTGAATTGGTCGAGCGCTACAACGTCGGCATTTTGCCTTTGAGCGTTATTATGGGCGAAAAGGTTTATAAGGACGGCATTGACATAAAGCCGGCGGACATATTTTCCTTCGTCAAGGAAAGCGGAGTTTTGCCAAAATCGAGCGCACCCGCTGTGGAGGAATACACCGAGTATTTTAAAAAGTGCCTTGAAGAAAATGACGCTGTTATTCATATTAACATTTCCTCCAAGGCTTCGGTCTCCTACGAAAACGCTGTAGCTGCCGCAAAATCCTTCGACGGAAAGGTGTACGCGGTGGATTCATATGCGCTGTCGACTGGCCAGGGGCTCTTGGTGCTAAAGGCATGCGACCTTGTCGCCGAGGGTAAAAAGCCGCAGGAAATTGTCGACGTGCTTCTATCTCTCAGGGGCAACGTAAATACCTCGTTCGTTCCCGACGCGCTCGACTATCTTCATAAGGGCGGAAGATGCTCGCTTGCCGCACTCATGGGGGCAAAGGTGTTAAAGCTTCATCCCATGATTGATATGAAGGACGGCAAACTCTATGCCAAGAAAAAGTATATGGGCGGAATTGAGCGTTGCTTGAAAAATTATATAAACGATTTGGCGGAAACCTATCCTAAATACGACAAAACGCGCTGTTTTATAACACATTCAAGCTGTGAACCCGAGATTGTTGAAAAAGCAAGAAAGCAGGTCGAAGAAACTTTCAGCTTTAACGAGGTGCTTGAAACTACGGCAGGATGCGTAGTTACCACGCACTGCGGTAAAAACACCCTCGGCGTGCTGTTCATCTACGAATAATTATTTCAAATTATTTGACAACTGTATTTCCATACAATATAATCATACTATAAACTAACGAAAAATTGAAAACGCAGAGTAGTTTTTGATTTTCGTCAACTAAAACTTTAAAGTTATTCTTTGGGGCGGGGTGAAATTCCCCACTGGTGGTCACAGTCCACGAAGGTCTTTGCGCGAGCGCAGCAACGCTTTGCACACCTTATTGTAAAAGATTTCAAACAATATCGTGCAAAACTACAAAGACCCCGAACGGGTGAAATTCCCGTACCAACGGTATAGTCCGGATGAAAAAAGAGTTAAGGTCGGTTTTTCAATCGTCTTATTTTCCGCTCCGAAATTTTCGGGGCGGTTTTCTTTAAAGAACGACTTTAAAAATTAATTTTTTGAGGTGGTTTTATGTCGCAGGTCTCTTCCAAAAAGTATTTCAGTTCAACACGCATAGCGTTTATTGCAGTGTTTGCAACCTTGGCAGGTATTTTATACATATTAAAATTCCCCATGCCGTTCGCCTTTCCGGGCTTTCTCGAATTTAAGTTTGCGGATATCCCCATACTTATAGGCTCGTTTGCTTTAGGTCCTGTTTCGGGCGCGATAATAGTAGTTGTTGGGCTTTTAATCAAGCTCGTATTCAAGGGCACAACAACGATGTTTGTGGGCGATTTGTCTGACTTTCTCACTTCGTGTGCGCTGGCGGTCGTCGCGGGTATAATCTACTCAAAGAAAAGAACCTTCAAGGGCGCACTGATTTCAATGGCGGCGGGTACGGCGGCAGAAGTTACCGTGGCCATTCTTGCAAACAGATTTATACTCATTCCGTTTTTTGCCGAGCAGTACGGATTTGGCGCGGTTGTCGGGATGATGAAATCGCTTTTCCCCGACATTACGGCAGAAAATTTTTATAACTATTATCTTTGTGCTTCTGTCCTTCCGTTCAACCTGTTGCGCTGCATAGTGGCGGTTCTGGTAACCTTACCCGTTTATAAGCGCACTTCCAAGCTTATAAATAAAGTCAACGACAAACTGACACCCCAAACCGATGAGGCCGCGCAAAGGGTCAAAAAGGTCAACATCGGCGTGCTTGTCGGAGGGATAACAATAGTAGCGCTTTTGGTAATGTTTACTCTTTTAAGGTACTTCGTATTTTAAGCGAACGGGAAGCGGGAAATTTAATTTAAAAATCATTGCAAAAAACTGCCATACGGGTTATAATGTCCGTATGGTAGTTTATTTGTCCGCAAGTGCCGAAGAGACTATGGCTCTTGGCGAAAAATATGCAAAAACGCTTAAAGCCGGCGACGTCGTTTTATTAGAAGGCGAAATGGGCGCAGGTAAGACGGTTTTTTGCAAGGGGCTTGCAAAGGGTCTGCAAATTTTTGACGAAATTTTGAGCCCGACCTATGCCTATATGAACGAATATGACGGAAAGCTTTACCATTTTGACTGTTACCGATTAACAAGCGGCGCGCAGGCGGAGGCTTTGGGACTATGTGACTATTTTTATTCGGACGGCGTGTGCGTCATAGAGTGGGCGCAGAATATTGCTGACGTTCTGCCTGAAAACTGCAAAAAGGTTATTATTGAAAAGACGGATGGCGGGAGAAAGATAATTTATGAGTAATTTTTTGGCAATAGACACATCCTCTCGCTACCTCACGGTCTTGGCGCAAAAGGGGGATAGGCAGGTTTTAAGGCATTTGCCCGAGTGCGCCATGAAACACTCGCAGATACTTATGGACGAAATAGACGCGGCGCTTACGGAGACAGAGCTCAAGCCCGACGAGTGCGATTTTTTTGCGGCGGTTACGGGTCCCGGCTCTTTTACGGGGATAAGAATAGGTATTGCCACCGTTAAGGGGTTTGCGCTTGCAACAAAAAAGCCTCTTCTCGGAGTAACGGCGTTCGATATGATAGCATATAATGTGGCAGACGAAAATTTCTGCGTCGTCATAGATGCGGGGCGTAATTACTATTATTTAGGCTCCTACTTCGGCGGTGCAAAGGAATATAAATATCTCTCCGAGGAAGAGGTAAAAGGTTTTAATACAAAGCTGTACGGATTTGAAGATTTGCCCTTTGAAAACTACTCAAAATTGGATGTGAAAAGCTGCTTACACCCCGCAATATGCCTCAACGAACGCGATTTTTCAAAAAATATTCAAGCACTCTATGTGCGCAAAAGTCAAGCGGAAGAGGTGCGTGAAAAACTACTGAAATCGGTGAAATAAAATGAAGATAAGAGAGTGGAAATACGAGGACATATTAAAAATTTCCGAAATAGAAAAGGAGTGCTTCCCCAAGGAGCCGTGGAGCTATAAAATGCTTGTTTCGAGCTTCGAAGAGGAGAGCTTCCACGGCGTGCTTGCCGAGGAGGATGGGGAAATCGTGGGCTACGGCGGCATTACGCACGCCGTAGACAGCGCCGACATCGACAATGTTGCCGTGGTTGAATATTACCGGAACAGCGGCATAGGCACTGCCGTTTTGAACGAGCTTTTGAAATATGCGAAGAAAAAGGGCGCAAAAAAGGTTTTTTTGGAAGTGCGTGTATCAAACAGCGTAGCAATGGCGCTCTACCTTAAATGCGGTTTTAAAGGCGTGTACGCCCGCACCAGATATTATTCAGACGGCGAAGACTGCTTAGTTATGGTGAAAGATTTATAATATTTGTGAACCTTAAAAAACATCTTAGGGCGCAAGCAGAATCACACTTCTGCGTCAGCGCACTCAATTTGCGTATACTTACGGCTCACTGGAAGTGAATGCCCGCAATTATATGCTTGTTTGCCCTTGATTATTGCGGCAGAGAAACATAGTTTCTAAAAATCACGAAATATTTAATTCGCAGAATAGAATTAAATATTTGTGAATATTTAAGGAGTTTTAATATTTTTTTAGACGGTAAATTCGTTTCTTACACGAGAGCAGGAAGCGGCAAGGACGTGCTTTTATTGCACGGCTATGCCTCCCGCAAAGAAAGCTTTTACTATCAGATAAAATATTTGTCCGAACATTATTGCGTTATTGCACCCGACTTTCCCTGCTTTGGGGGAAGCGAGCAGACAGAGAGCGCGTGGAGTGTAGGAGATTACGCCGCTTGGCTTGAAAAATTCATAAAGCATATGCGGCTTGACAGTCCGCATATTGTCGCACACTCTTTCGGCGCGAGGGTGGCTTTCAAGCTGTTATCAGAGCGCGGCGAGCTTGTAGACCGGCTCGTAATCTGCGGTGGCGCGGGCATAGTAAAACCCCGATCGCCCAAGTATATCAGACGGGTCAATGCATACAGGCGGGTAAAAAAGCTTTTCCCAAAACTTGCCGAAAAGCACTTTGGCAGCGAGGAATACAGGCGTCTTTCGCCAATGATGAAAGAGAGCTACAAGCTAATCGTCAACGAAGATTTAAAGGACTGTGCAAAAAAAATCAAAAACCCGACCTTGCTCCTGTACGGGGAGAAGGATACCGTAACTCCTCCAAGCGAGGAGGGTGAAATTTTTCACGGGCTCATAGCGGGCAGTCAATTGGAAATTCTTTCGGGCGGGCATTTCGGTTTTTGCGAATATCCGCTTTTATATAATCAAAAGATTTCGGAATTTTTGGAGAAATAATGGGAATTTTTATTTCGGTTGAAAAAACCATAGAGTGCGTAATTATAGCCGTAATCTTCTCGGTACTGCTTGCGGGGTGCTGTTATAGGCTGCTCGGCATCTTGCAGTCGGGCGGATACAACGGTAAAAAATTTATTAAGTGGACTAAAAAGAAGTCAAACCTCGTATTTACAAGGCATATTCTTTTAACAATGCTCTGTGCGCTCTCGGTTGCCGTAATTTCTCTCTGTTTTTCGTTTATAGGCGAGTGGGCGGCGATAGTAGGACTTGCAGGCTATGCAATCTTTCTCCCGCTCTATATTTGGGCAGATAATAAGGTTGCTTTAAAAGTCCCCGTAACCGCCACCCCGCGATATAAACGCCTTTACGTTATTTTGGCTTTTTTTACGGCGGTTTTCGTGTATCTTTGCGTAACACTTCTGAATTTCGCGTCCGAAGTCTGGGGTAACGCCATATTCGAATATTTCAGATACGTTCCCTTAGCGCTCTTTGGTCTGCTTTTAATTCCTATGGTGCTGTTTGCCAACCTTGTTTCAAAGATTTACGAAGTTCCACACAACAAAAAATTCGTAAAACGCGCAAGACAAAAACTTTCCTCATCGCATATAAAGGTTATAGGCATAACGGGCAGCTACGGCAAAACTAGCACTAAACAAATACTTTCAAGTATTCTTTCCAAAAAATTCAAGGTCTTGGCGACGCCACGCTCGCACAACACTCCGCTTGGGCTTGCTCTTTCAATAAATAATAATGCTCTTGACGACTTCGACGTGTTTATTGCCGAAATGGGCGCGCGCAACGTCGGCGACATTGCCGAGCTGTGTGACCTGTGCCCTCCCGACTACTCGATAATTACCGGCATCTGCCCTCAACACCTCGAAAGCTTTTTAAGCCTTGAAAATATAGTCAAGGCGAAGGGCGAAATACTTCTTTCCACCAAGCAAAAGGCTGTAGTTGCTTCGGACTGTATTGAACTCTTCCATAATTACCCCTGCGAGAAGATAAAATGCGACTGCGCAAGTGAAATAAGCTGCGACAGCAGCGGAAGTACCTTTAAGCTGAAGCTTGGCGGCGAAAGCGTAATTGTCAAGACCAAGCTTTTGGGCAGACACGCGGTGGATAATATTGCGCTTGCCGCGGAGATTGCGTTTGAACTCGGTATGACTGCCGCGGAGATTGCGGAAGCGGTGGAGGGGCTTGAATTTATAGAGCACAGGCTTCAACTCATTGAGGCAAACGGCGTAAATATTCTCGACGACGGCTACAACTCCAATATAAAGGGGGCTGCCGCCGCGATTGAGGTTTTAAAATATTTTAAAGGCAGCAAAATTGCGGTAACTCCCGGACTTGTAGAGCTCGGAATACTTGAAGAGAGCGAAAACAGGGCGCTCGGTGAAAAGCTTGTGGGGCTCGATATGGTTATTCTTGTCGGCGACACGCTCGTCCAGCCTGTCAAGGCGGGCTACATTGCGGCGGGCGGAGACGCGGAAAAAATTGCACTCGTGCCCACACTTGACAAGGCACAGGATATGCTTAGAACAATAATTAAAGCGGGCGATGCTGTGTTGTTTTTAAACGACCTGCCCGATATCTACTGAAGATACAAAACATAACAATTTTAATTTTAAACCTCATAATTTCAAATAGAGTCTGAAATTATTAGGCCAACTCACCAAAGCTGAAAAATTTGCGGAGGTGATTTTTTTATGTCTGAAAAAATAGCCGTAATTTTTGGCGGCGTGTCCAACGAAAACGAAATTTCCGTTATTACGGGCACTATGGCAGCAAACGTTCTAAAGGGCACCAATTACGACCCGATCCCCGTCTACATAGCGCAAAACGGGGACATATATGGGGGGCAATTGCTCTTTGATATCAAAAATTTTAAGGGCGAAAATTACAAAAAAGCGCCCAAAGCAGTCATTGCCGACGGGGGCATTTATCTGTTTTCCAAGCGGCACAAGATAAAGAAGTTTATTGCTCTCTCTGCTGCGCTCAACTGCTGTCACGGCGGTGCGGGCGAGGGTGGGGGACTTTGCGGCGTGTGCGAAATGGCGGGAATCCCACTTGCCGGTGCCGGTATTTTCGAGTCGGCGGCATTTATGGATAAGTATCTTACCAAAATTGTACTTAAAGGTCTTGATGTAAAAACTGCCGAATACGAGTACGTTACCAATGCCGAAAAATACAAAACGGGCGGGGATATGCCGCAGTTTCCGCTTATTGTCAAACCCGTAAACCTCGGTTCGAGCATAGGTATTGAGAGGGTGGAAAATCTCGAGGAGCTTGAAAGTGCACTCAAAACCTCGCTTATATACGACAGCGCCGCAATAGTCGAAAAATACTTTGAAAAGAGGCGGGAAATCAATTGTGCGGCATACTTTTATGACGGAGAAGTCATTACTTCGGAGTGCGAGGAGGCGCTCACAAGCGGTGATATTCTGAGCTTTGAAGACAAGTATCAGGGCGGGGGGCAGAGGGCGTTTCCTGCAAATTTACCCCATACTATGTCGCAGTTAATTAAGAATACCACAAAAAAAGTTTACTCATCGCTCAACATGCGCGGCATCGTCAGATTTGATTTTATAGTCAGTGGGAAGGAGGTATATTTAAGTGAAATAAATACCGTGCCCGGCTCGCTTTCCTACTATCTTTTATCTAAAGGCTTTAAAGATTTCTACAATGTTCTCGATAAAGTCATCTGTCAGGCACAGACGGACTTTAAAACAAGGCACGGCAAAAAACTTTTGAGAACAGGCATACTTGAAAGTATCCCCGCGGGGCGCGAAAAACTCGGAACGAAATAAATTGAAATAAAATACAGCCTGCGGAAACCCCGCAGGCTGTAAATTCTTGTAAATTTTATCTTGCGCAATTCAATACAACGTAGGAAAGGGGGGAAAGACCCAATTCTTCAACTTCGTTGTCAAGCTCTGCGAGTTCTTCGTAAATTTTCATAACTTGCGCCTCCTTTTCGTGCCCAAACCGCGCACGGCGGTCGTAGTTTCACGGCAATTTATGCAACCGCATTTCCGATTGCAACTATAGTATAGCAACCCTGATTTTGTTAGTCAATAACATTTTTATAAATTGCAAAAATTAAAATTTTGTTAGTTTGAAACACTAATTACTGTTAATACGGATAAATTATGAAAAATGAAAATTTCAGCTCAAAAATCATTGAAAATATTTAACAAACGCAACAAAAAATTTTGTTAATTAACATTTTGGGCGGGGCGAGAGGTTTTCGGAGCAGAAAATAACGCCGCAGATTTCAATCTGCGGCGTTAAATCATTGGGAATGCCCTTATTTTGCAATTATTTTAAGAAAGGTATCGGGGTCAACCGACTTATTGTTTTGGTAAACCTCCAAATGCAGGTGGTCCCCCTCGGCAATTTCAACGCCCGTAGCTTTAGCAACGGTGGCAATCGTGTCGCCTCGGTTTACTTTACTTCCTACTTTAAGATTGGAGGTAGGAACGACAAACTTGTATACAGTTTCGATGTCGTTTGCGTGGCTGACCTTTATTATTGCCCCGTACAAGTCGTTATTTGTAATAATCTCCGTAACTGTGCCGTCAACGCAGGCAAATACTTCCGTGCCCTCGGACGCAGTAAAGTCCATGCCGCGGTGCATACGGTAGTAGTCCATCGTTTCGTTATAGTCGAAGTTGTGGGCGTGTCTTAAAACTACGTCTTTAATCGGCGTAATAAATTCGTATTTTGACGAGGTATCCTCTGCGGGAGGATTGTCGTCTGCGGGGGGATTTTCCTCCTTGGGGACGTCAAGCGTAGGGTTTGACATACTGTTTGCCCTGACCCCGAACACGACTCCGAGGGTCACAGCGGCAATCACCAAAAGACATGCCGCCAAAATTAAGTAATACATCAAAACTTTCTTCTTTGTAGGTTTGGTTTTTTCTTTGTTTTTCATAATTTTTACTCCTTTTAAATTGTTTATTTGACAATATTTAAGTTTTTTATTCAATACCCACCGAAAATTATGGGTGTGCCTACTTTTATTGAGTTTTCGCACACTGCGATATGCAAATTTATTTCCGTACCGTCAATTGCCACGGAATAGGGCAGATTTGCCGAGCAATAGTAGTTGGTAATCCCCGCCGCACTCTCCGAAAATACAATTTCTCCGCCGACACTTAAAAGAAATTTTTCTATATCGAGTTCTTTAAATTCTGCACTCTCGCCGCAGACGTTATTTAAAAATATGCGCGTAAGCTTAGCGTTGCCGTCAGCGCGCACAACTCTGCAGTCTGCAGAGCTCGTGCCGCAGTAGAACACGTAGTTGTAGCCGCCGTTAAAGCAAACACTCTTTGGCAGAGCGGCAATTGCAAAAATTATCAACGCAGCGGACAGTGCGGTTAAGGAAAGTTTTATAAAACGCATATTTACCTCTCGTTTTGGTGTTTCAAGTGAAGGGAGTGCAGTTGTAAGTGACTTACTGCAAACGATTTGAATGCAGAAAGAACAAAAACGTCGCCTTGTGGACTTATGTTGTTTGATTCCCGTGTGGCTAAATTATTGCCGCGAAGTTGAAATAATAAACATTTAATTTAAATTTTATTATAAAAGCCCGTTACCGCATTTCAGGACACAAAAAAACGCGGACCTTTAAGTCCGCGCAGATATAGTAGATATTGAATTTTATTTGCCGCCGTCAAATGTTTTGCCAGCTATAAAATGTGTTTGCAAAAAGTTAACCCGTCAAATGATGATTTTCCCCTCTACAAAGGAGTCGAAAAATCCTTCCACATCCACACCCGAGGTGATAAAGTTACTGTAAATTTCGTCGGCGGAGGCAATTTTAAACTTGTTGCGCTTGAAATAGTTTTTTAATGAGCTCACAAATTTTGCGTCACCTATGGAATTTCGCAGCGTATCAAATAGTAGCAGCCCCTTGTGGTAGGTAATATTGTTGTACTCAACCTCGCCCGCGTATTCGCTTAAATTTCTGCGCATCGCGGTGTTTACCGTGCCGTTTAATTGGCTGTAAACGGTAAAGTATGCGCGGTAAGCGCTCTTTGCCGAGTTTATAATTCCCGTCCTCGTAAAGCCGTAGGTAGGATTATTTTCAAAGAACATTAGGGTGGAGTACTCCGCAAGCCCCTCGTCCTGCCAGGCGTTTGTAAGCTGGTCACTTCCGACCATAGCGTACCACCATTGATGCGCCGTTTCATGTACAATCGAATATACCGTGTTCGCTGAATCCTGTACGTCTGAAATCATCGTCAAAGCGGGGTACTCCATACCGCCGTAGCAAAAGCCCGTTGAAACAACGGCTAGGGTGGGATAGGCGTACTTGCCGAAGGTCTTTTCAAAGTATTTTAAGCTCTCCGCCGCGACCGAGAGATTAACCTGCGAATTTTTGTCGGTGGTGTAGTAATAGCTGACCTCAACGCCGTTTACATTTTGCGAAATTACGTTAAATTTATCGGACAAAACCACGGCAAAATCGCGGGCATTTTTTAGCGTATAAGAGCATTTTTTTCTGTCGCCCGCAACAGTCTCGGATATTAGTTTACCGCTCGTAGCTGCGGCATATTCGGGGGGCAAATCTAAAACCACGCTGTAATTTGCGCACTCTGAGAGGAAGGGGTCGCCGCAATAATAGTAGGGGCATTCCACAAATCCGTCCTTGGAATAAGCGCAGAGTATAGGATAGAAATTTCCGAGGTTTACGCACCTTGCAGTTATGCCCGTGCGGTGGTTGATTTTTGCGGGAGTAAGACTGTAGGTTATGGTAATTTCAACCCTCTCTTCGGGATAGACGGGGGTAAGCAGGTTGACGGTAAGGATATTTTCATCCTCTCCGCCTACGTTCCAGCCTGCGCAGTTTTCCACGTTTGAAACACTCATAGAGCCGTAGCTTGTTCCGGCATAATATGCCCGACTTTTAAAGGCGTCGGAAACGGGTTTAAAGTTGGAGTTTTCGCGGAAGGCGTTGCCGTATAAATTGAATTTAAGGTCGGCAATTTCGTTCTCTGTGTCGTTGTAGTAGGAAAATTTGACCGTCCCGTCAAGGACTGCCTTTTCGCTGTCGTAGGAGGCGTAAATATCGTAGCTGCTCAAAGCTCCGCCCCCGTCCTTTGTGCAGGCAGAAAAGCTTATTACAGCCGCCGCCGTACACACCGTAAGTAATACGCAAATTACTTTCTTCACATTATACCTCTCTAATATCTTTAATTGTGCCGTTCGGATAAAATATTGTATGCTGACCCCCATTGCATTAACACTTTTTTTATATTTGAAATAATATGTAGAGTATGGTATTTTGCGTGGTTGCGGACAGCGAGATTAAAGATATTCAGGGCCTACCCGAGTGTGATATAGCAATTTTCGGCTTTCGCGGGCTCGGCGAGGTTGATTACGAGAAGGAGCTAAAGGGCGAGAGCGAAAAGTTCGAAGACGCCGCTAAACTCTCCCAAAAGAGCAAATGCGGGCTTTTATGCGGTTGCAGAACGGTCAGTCGCGGGCTTGTGCGCAAGTCCGTCGCCGTTTCGGATAAGGGCAAGCTGCTCGGAATTGCCGATATGAATCACGTCATTGACTGCGAGGAGTACAAGGGCGGCTCGGCGCTTGGGTTTTTCAACGTCAACGGTTGCAAATTGGGAATTTGTGTCGAAAACGATTTACTCTTCCCCGAAGCCGTTGCCGCTCTCGCCGCGTGCGGCTGTAACGTAATCGTCGCAATGCTTGAAGAAGTCAAAAACAACCTGCCGCCTTTAATTATCCGCGCGTACTCGTATTTGTACGGAATTCCGATAATAATGTGCGCGGGTAAAATGGCTTATTTCGCGGATATTACGGGGGCAATTGCAACTTCGTCACAAAATACCACTCTATTTGAAGTCAGTTTGAAAAACTGTTATCATATCGTAACCACCCGTAGAAAAGGGCTTATTGAGGACCTGAAAGAGGACTATTAAACGTTCCGCCCGCGCAAACGCGCGGGCGGAATTAAATTTTTTTATGCTATTTATATACTTGTCATTTTGTTTTTTCAATGATATAATAGTAGCGGAAGAGTTTCAATTTGCTCGGCTCTTGCAAAGAAAAATCATAAAAGAGGTAATTTATGCTCAGCATGACGGGGTACGGCAGGGGCGAATACAAGGTCGGCGGCGTAGAGCTTACGGTTGAGATTAAGACCGTAAACAACCGTTATTTGGACGTTTCGGTAAAGAGTCCCCGACTATTTACGGCATACGACGAAAACGTGCGTTCTCTTGTGCGCGAAAAGATGACGCGCGGACACGTAGACGTCTTTATTTCGCTTACCGACAAGCGCGACAATGAAAAGGAGCTGCGTCTTGACGAAGGTGCGGCAACCGCATACGTCGAAGCGGCACGCAAGGTAAAAGCTCTTTTCCCCGATATTGCTGACGATTTCAGCGTAACAAGCGTTCTGCGTTCCCCCGACGTTGTCAAAAGCGACGATATAGCCGCAGCGGACGACGAGCTGATTTCCGCGCTTGAAAGTGCGCTTAAAGCTGCGCTTGAAAATCTCAATATAATGCGTGAGCGCGAGGGCAAAAAGCTTGCGACGGATATGCTTTCGAGGGTTGACACTATCGAAAAAATAGTTGAAAAAGTCAAAACCCGCGCACCCGCCGTTGCCGAAAATTACAGGCTTAAGCTTGAAGAAAAGCTCAAAAAAATTCTTACGGGCGTCCAGATTGACGAAGGCAGAATTTTGACCGAAGCCGCGCTCTTTGCCGACAAAAGCAATATCGACGAGGAACTGACAAGGCTTTTATCGCACGTCTCGCAGTTCAGAGAAATATGCCAAGAGCACATCGTGGGCAGAAAGCTCGACTTCCTCGTTCAGGAATTCAACCGCGAATCCAACACCATTTGCTCCAAATCCAATGACTTGGAGGTTACCCGTCTTGGGCTTGAGCTCAAAAACGAAATAGAAAAAATACGCGAACAGGTGCAGAACGTAGAATGAAACACTTACTTTTGGTATTATCAGGCCCCTCAGGCGTAGGTAAGGGCACGGTTGTAAAACAGCTTCTTCAGGACGGGAATTACGCATTGAGCGTATCCTGCACGACACGCACTCCCCGTGAGGGCGAAAAGGACGGCGAGGCGTACTTTTTCATCAGCAAAGAAAAATTTTTGAATATGATTGAAAGCGGCGGACTTTTGGAATATTCAAATCACTTCGAAAATTATTACGGCACGCCCAAAAAGTTTGTGGAGGACAAGCTTAAAGACAGCGACGTAATACTCGAAATCGAAGTTGACGGCGCTCTTCAAGCCAAAAAGAGCTATCCCGACGCCGTACTCATAATGCTGCTTCCGCCGAGCATCGAGGAGCTTCACTCCCGCCTTGAAAAGCGTCACTCGGAGACGGAGGATAAAATAGCGGCGCGCATGAAGCGCATGGCGTACGAGGTTTCCAAAAAGGATGAGTACGATTACGTAGTTATAAACGACGATTTACAGTCGACCATAAAAGAAATAGAAAATATAATTGAAAGAGAGAGAGGTTTAAAATGATCAATCAGCCCCCTGTAGATTTACTTATAGAACAGCTTGGCACACCCGAACAGCCCGTTTCGCGCTACTGCCTTTGCGTAGTCGCGGCAAAGAGAGCAAGACAGATAATCGAGCAGACCGCAGGCACAGCGACCGGCAACGAGATAATCAAAGAGCTCGCAGTTGCCAGCCGTGAAATTGCCGAAGGCAAGATTAAGTGCGTAAAGGACTGACGGCGTTTTTGTGTACGCAAGTGTCATAGTAGACATAGCCCACAGCCAAGTGGACAAAATATTCGAATATTCCTGCCCCGACGGTTTGCAGCCAGGTAGCAGAGTTAAAGTTCCTTTCGGCGGACGCTATCTCGACGGGTTCGTGATAGGCATAAGCCCAAACTGCACACTCGCTCCCGAAAAGGTCAAGCCCATAGGGGAGGTATTCGACGAATTACCTGCGCTCGTTCCCGAATGTTTTTCGCTAATGGAGCGCATTTCTTCGCGCTTTAAAGTGCCTAAGGTATCGGCGTTGCGGCTGTTTTTGCCGTCCGAAATGCGCAAGGGAAGGGTACGTGAAATTTTCAAAAAATACGCGAAAGTAAAGGATATGTCCGCCCCAATTTCAAAAAGGGCGGCAAAACAGCGCGCCGCCATAGAGTACATTTTTTCGGCGGGTGAGTGTGATTACACGGCTCTTTGCAAAGAGTTCGGCGCGTCGGCTGTTAACGCTCTTGTAAAGGTGGGCGCAATAGAGCTGTTTACGCGCAGGATAATGCGCAACCCATCACCTGATATTTTAAGTGAAGAAAGTGCCAAAACTCCAACATATATGCAGGCCAATGCAATTGAGAGCATTGAAAATTCTTCCCAAAGGGTACACTTAATTCACGGCGTCACGGGCAGCGGGAAAACGGAAATTTACCTCAATTTAATTGCCCGCGAAATAGCCCGCGGCAGAACGGCAATTTTCCTCGTTCCCGAAATTTCTTTAACTCCGCAGATGCTTGCACAGCTCCGCGCAAGGTTTAAAGGCGAGGCGGCTATACTTCACAGCGGACTTTCCGCAGGCGAAAAGTTCGACGAGTGGTGGCGCCTTCGTTCGGGCGAAGCGAAAATAGCAGTCGGTGCGCGCAGCGCTATCTTTGCACCGCTTGAAAATTTGGGCATAATAATTATAGACGAGGAGCACGACTCCTCCTATGTATCCGAAACGGCTCCGCGCTATTCTACCTTCGATATCGCGCTTATGCGTGCGGAATACAATAAATGCAAGCTAGTTCTCGGCAGCGCAACTCCCTCGGTGGAGAGCTATCTCGGAGCAAGCCGCGGCGAGTACAACCTCGTAACTTTAACCGAGAGAATCAACAAAAAGCCTCTTCCCGAAATTATTATTTCGGATATGCGCAAAGAAATCAGGCGTGGCAACAATTCCTGCTTTTCGACTGCGCTCAAAGAGGAGCTCGACGCAACTTTAAAGAGCGGCAATCAGGCAATTATATTTTTGAACAGGCGGGGTTACTCGCAAAAGATAATCTGCAGGGATTGCGGCTATGTGGCAAAATGCGAAAACTGCGACGTCTCTTTAACCTACCACAGTGAAGAGAACTGTCTTAAATGCCACTACTGCGGAGCTAAGTACCGTATGCTTTCGGCTTGTCCCGAGTGCGGAGGAGTGCATATCCGCTACGGCGGCACCGGCACGCAGAGGGTGGTAGCCGATTTAAAATCGCTTTTCCCCACAGCCCGCATTATAAGAATGGACAACGACACCGTCTCGGGTAAGGACGGTCACTATAAAATTTTAAAGACATTCGGCGAAAAAGAGGCTGATATTTTAGTCGGAACGCAGATGATTGCAAAGGGACACGACTTCCCCGCAGTAACTTTGGTAGGAATTCTCGATGCGGATATGAGCCTTCACTTTGCCGATTATCGCAGCGGCGAGCGCACTTTTCAGTTGATTACCCAAGTTTCGGGCAGAAGCGGACGTGCGGACAGCAAGGGCAAGGTCGTCTTGCAGACCTACTGCCCGGAAAATTATATTCTCAGATATGCGGTAAACTACGACTACAACGGTTTCTTTGAAAACGAGGTGCGTGTGAGGGAGGCAACCCATTTCCCCCCGTTCGCGCTTATTTGTCGGGTTATGGTAACTTCGGAAAACGACGCTCTCGCTCTTGAAACGCTCAAAAAGGTCTACTTTGCAATAGAAGGCTTGCGCGCGACCCACCCCGACGAGTTCATTTTCCTCAATAAAATGCACTCCCCCGTCAAAAAAATTCAGGGCAAAGTTCGCTATCAAACGCTTATGCGGCTTAAAAGTGGCGCGCTTTTAGAGCAAATTTATTCAATCGCCGCGGAAAACACCTCTTCAGGCTGTCTTGTGTACGTCGAAGAGAACCCCGCAAATCTTTCTTAATAGGATAACATTAAGTATCTGTCATTATAAAGAGGAAATTTATGGCTATAAGATATGTTGTACAAGTTGGCGAAGATGTGCTTCGCCAAAAATGCCAAACAGTAAAAGCTTTCAACGGCGACCTTCACACGCTTTTGGACGATATGAAAGAGACCGTGCGTGCAGAGCAGGGTGCGGGGCTTGCCGCACCGCAGATAGGCATTCCATTGCGCGTGGTTGTAATTGACGTGGAGGAGGGCTATTACGAGTTCATAAACCCTGTAATCCTGTCACAGAAAGGCGAACAGGTCGGCGCGGAGGGCTGTCTTTCGGTAAAGGGCAAGCAGGGAACGGTAAAGCGCCCTAAAAAGGTCAAGGTCGAATACCGCGACAGAAAGGGCAAGAAACACACGGTAACAGCTGAAGACTTCTTTGCCCGCGCCGTCTGTCACGAGCTTGACCACCTCGACGGTGTTCTGTATATAGATAAAGCAGACGAGGTTTACGACCTCTCTGCGGAGGACTGATATGAAGATAATTTTTGCAGGCTCGCCGCAATTTGCCGTGCCTGCGTTTTTAAATCTTAATAATAAATACGGAGTTGCCGCCGTTTTAACCCAACCGGACAGGCCGCTCGGCAGAAAACAGATTTTAACCCCCACGCCCGTGAAGGCGGCCGCGCTCGAAAGGGGTGTGCCCGTCTATTCGTTCGATAGAGTAAAAAACCATATCGACGAAATAAAGGCGCTCGGCTGTGATGTAATGATAACCTGCGCGTATGGACAGATTTTGCCAAAGGCGGTACTCGATATCTTTCCTTTGGGTGTTTGGAATCTTCACGCATCGCTACTCCCCAAATTCCGCGGGGCTTCCCCGGTTGAATCGGCTATCCTTGCGGGCGAATCGCATACGGGTATAACAGTTATGAAGACCGAAGTTGAACTCGATTCGGGCGATATGCTGCTTGTAAAGAGGTGCGAGGTAGGGGATAAAACCTGCGGTGAACTCAAAGAGGAATTATCCCGTCTTGCCGCCGAAGCGGCTATCGAGGCAATAGCTCATATCCAATCGGGCGAACCGCAACTTTTAATACAGGACGAATCAAAGGTTATCTTCTGCAAAAAGATAAAAAAAGAGGACGCAAAAATAGATTTTAATCAAATTGCCCCCGATATATGGCGTGTTATCAAGGCATACAGCCCCGAACCTGCGGCATTTTGTCACCTCAACGGGCAGGTGTTAAATATATTTAACGCACAAATCGGCGGAGACGCAGAGGGTAATGTCGGCGAGGTAATTTGGGCGGATAAGCGCGGAATAGTCGTTAAATGCGGTAAGGGTTCGCTTATTTTGACCTCTTTACAGCTTGCAGGCAGCAGAAGGATGTCTGCGGCGGACTTTGTAAACGGTAGAAAGATAAAGGTGGGCGATATACTTGACTAACCCTCTTGCAGACCCCTATCTTGTGTTAAATAAGGTATATATAGGGGGCAAATACTTAAAACAGGCTATTGCCGATACCACGATAGAGCCTATAAACAAGGCGCGCACGGTAAAAATATGCTACGGAGTAATCGAAAAAGAGGGTTATTTGGAGCATATATTGGGGGCAAATGTTAAAAAGCAGCCCAAAAAGCAGGTTAAAATAATACTTAAAATTGCGCTGTACCTTCTTGAAATTATGGACAAGCACGACTATATGGTGGTCGATTCTGCCGTAAGTCTTGCCAAAAAAGTGTGCGGAGACAGTGTTGGCGGCTTCGTAAATGCCTTTTTGCGTTCCTATACTATACCGCCCATGCCCGAGAACACTTCGGAACGCCTTTCGGTTGAGTACGGATACCCTCTTTGGCTCGTAAATAAACTCCGTCGCAGCTATAAATCGGATGCCGAAAAAATTATGTCCGCGCCGAGTAAAGGCATATGCGTTCGCTTTGAAAAAAATAGCGAAAAATATCGTTATTTGCCACATATATGCACCCCATTTGAAAATGCTTACATCTTCGGGAAGTTCACTCGCGACGAAAATTTTTTCTTTGGGGATTACACTTTTCAGTCCGTCGGCTCGATCGCAATTTGTAGCGCAATAGAGGGGTGCGACAGCCTCCTCGATAGTTGCTCAGCCCCCGGAGGCAAGTCAGTGCTTCTTTCAAAGAAGTGTAGTAGCGTTACGGCTTGCGAGCTTCACCCCCATAGAGTTGAGCTTATAAATTCGTATATTCAAAGGATGGGCGCAACTAACGTGACCGCCGTGCTGGCGGACAGCAGTATTTTTAATCCCGACTTTGAAAATAAATTCGACGCCGTTCTTTGCGACGTTCCCTGCTCGGGTACGGGTGTAATAAACGAAAATCCAGACATAAAGCTGTTCAGAAAAGAGAGCGATATCGAAGAACTTACAAAAATACAGCTTGCAATTTTGAAAAACTGTGCCCGCTATTTAAAGAGCGGCGGAAAGCTGTATTATTCGACCTGCTCTGTTCTGCCCGAGGAAAACGACAGTATTGTATATTCATTTTTGGAAAACAACGCAGACTTTGTGTTAGAAATTCCCTCGTCGCCGCTTGACCATGTCACTACGAAATTCGGCTTGCAATTTCTGCCGCACATTTCGCTCGGCGCAGGTTTTTATTTAACTTCTTTTAAAAAAGTATGAAAAAAATTCTTCAGGATTTGAGCCTAACAGAGCTTGAAAATTTAATACTCTCGCTTGGCGAACAAAAATTCCGTGCAAAACAGCTCTACACAGGGCTTATGCGTGGCAAGAAAATCTCCGAAATAAACATATCGGCCACTTTGCGGGAAAAGCTTCTTTCGGAATACGAGGACGAGCCCGTCAAAATTTCAGAAGTTTTTACTTCTTCGGACGGAACGAAGAAATTCCTCTTTGAGCTTGCCGACGGAAATATAATAGAGGGCGTCTTAATGCAGTACAAGTATGGCAACACGCAGTGCGTTTCAACGCAGGTCGGCTGCCGCATGGGCTGTAAATTTTGCGCAAGCACGCTCGGCGGACTTGTAAGGAACCTTTCCTCGGGCGAAATTCTTTGTCAAATTTTAAAAGTCAACGCCTTTGCCGGAGGTACAGTCGAAAGGCGAGCCGTAACCAACCTCGTGCTTATGGGCAGCGGCGAACCGCTTGACAACTACGATGAGGTTGTAAAATTTTTAAAAAGCGTAAGCACGGAGGAGGGGCTGAACATCTCCCCCCGCAACATTTCGCTTTCAACCTGCGGGCTTGTTCCCAAGATGTACGCCCTCGCCGAAGAGGGTCTGCCCGTAAATTTGACTGTTTCCCTGCATCAGACCACCGACGAGGGGCGCGCCCGGACCATGCCGATTGCAAAAAAATACTCGATAGACGAAATTTTGAAGGCGTGTGCATATTATTTTGAAAAGACGGGCAGGAGATACATTTTCGAGTATTCGTTAATTTCGGGCGAAAACTGCGATAAGAAACACGCGGATGAGCTAATTTCGCTTTTAAAGGGCAAGCTCTGCCACGTAAATTTGATAAGACTGAACGAAGTCAAGGAGCGAAACCTTGAAACCGTAACCGAAAAACAGGCGTACTCATTTTTGGGCATGCTTGAAAGGGGCGGCTTATCTGCAACCCTGCGCCGTCAGATTGGCGCAGACATAGGCGGTGCGTGCGGACAGCTTCGCGCAAGCTACATAAATAAAACTTCGGGAGATAAAAATGAAGATTAAAATTGCACCGTCAATTTTGTCGGCAGATTTTTCAAATATGGGCGCGGCGGTTAAAAAAATCGAACAGTGCGGAGCGGATTTAATTCACTGCGACGTCATGGACGGAAGCTTTGTCGAACCCATAACTTTCGGCGCCCAAATGCTCAAAAATATCCGACCGCTCACTAAATTGCCGCTCGACGCGCATCTAATGATAGAACACCCCAAGACGCAGGTCAAATTTTTTGTCGAGGCGGGTGCTGACATTATAACCGTGCACTATAAGGCGTGTGCAAAAATTTCCGAAACATATCTTGAAGAAACTCTCCGTCTTATAAAATCCTACGGCGTAAAGTGCGGCGTCGTCGTCAATCCCGACGTCCCCGTAGAAAATATTTTCCCCGTATTCCCGCTTGTGGACATGGTGCTTATAATGTCGGTCTACCCCGGATACGGCGGGCAGAAATTCATTCCAGAAACGCTTGAAAAAATCAAAAAGGCCCGGCAATTTGCCGCAAATATCGGCAAGCCCGATATGGATATTGAGGTTGACGGCGGCGTTAACGAGGATAATGCGGCAACAATAAAAGCGGCGGGCGCGAACGTGTTAGTTGCGGGCTCTGCCGTATTCAATTCGTCAAATATGCAAAAAACTATTGCGGAGCTTAAAATATGAAGGCAATTCTGCTTTTAAACGGAGAACCGTACGAAGGACAAATAGATACCCGCGACGCGGTAGTTTACTGCTGTGACGGCGCCTATTCTTGGGCGAAAAACAAGGTTAAAATAGATAAAAATGTGGGCGATTTCGACAGTTTAAACGAAATTCCCAATCCCCTGCCCGAGGAGATATATCCCTCCGAAAAGGACTGTACCGACGGCGAAATTGCAATGAAAAAGCTGATTGAAGCGGGTGCGGAAAGCGTTAAAATATACGGCGGTGGCGGAGGCAGAGAGGATCACTTCCTCGGCAATCTTCAACTGCTTTATTTGGGGCATATGTCGGGGGTAATGTGTGAAATGGTCACAAATAATTCTCTCATTTTTGCCTCCGACGGCGAAATTTTTTTGGGTAAACACAAGGGGAAAACATTTTCCGTGTTACCTTTTGGCGGCTCCTCGCATATAATAAGTTACAGAGGGCTAAAATATGCCTATCCCGAAGGCTTGACTTACGGGAATTGCAGGGGTATATCCAATATCGTAATTGATGAAGATGCTTATTTGCAAGTCAATGGGCCTGTCCTCGTTATTATAAATATGGGGGAAGTATGACTATAATCTGCATCAAACCGCCGAAACCAATCAGAAAAATATTGAGGCTTTTTATTCGCAAATGAACTATATAGATTTACATTGCGACACGCTGACTGCGTGTTGCGACAGTGGACAAGGCATAATTAAAAATAGCTTGCAGTCGGACGTTGACAGGCTTAAAAAAAGCGGATGTGTTGCTCAATGCTTTGCAATTTTTACGGAGGGCGCTTCTGCCCCGCAAGACTTTGAAAAGTACCTTAATTTTTATCTTAAAGAGCTTGAAGATAACCCCGATAAGATACTGCCAGTAACCACTTTGCAAAATTTAAAAAAGTGCGTTAGTTCGGGCATATTAGGGGGGCTATTGACTGTTGAGAACCTATCTTTTATCGGTGATGACCTTTCTGAAATTGCACGTCTTTCCGAAGTGGGCGTTAAAATGGCGTCACTTGTCTGGAATAATCAAAACCTGCTTGCAAGCCCGAATTTGAGCTTTAAAGACGGCAAGCCGCAATTTCTTGAAAGGTGTAAAAAAGGGCTTACCGACTTTGGACGTCAGGCGGTTGAAGAGCTTGATAAACATAAAATAATAATTGATATCTCGCATCTGTCGGACGGCGGCGCTGAGGAGATTTTAAATAACAGAAAAATTCCTGTAGTTGCAAGCCACTCAAATTGCGCAGGCGTGTTCAACGTGTGCCGCAATCTCACGGACAGACTCATAAAGAAGCTTGCCGACTGCGGTGGAGTTATCGGCGTCAATTATTGCATGGATTTTCTCGGCGGCGAAACCTTTGAAAGCGTCGCCCGCCATATTTCACATATTATAAATATAGGCGGCGAAGAGTGTATTGCACTAGGCAGCGACTTCGACGGAATACCCGCGCCCGAGGGTTTGGAGGACTGTTCTAAAATCGAACAGCTTTTAACTTTCCTTGAAGGCAGAATTGGAATATCCGCGTTGGAAAAGCTTGCGCACCTCAATTTTGAGCGCGTTTTTAAAGACGTCTGCGGTTAACCGAATAATTTATTTCAAGAGGCAGAATAGTTTTAAATTTTTTGAAAACGTTTTGCCGCTTGATTTTTATATTACACTATGATAAAATATTAAATATGAAATTAGGATACACAAAAAAAATTACCGCAATATTTGCGGCAATAATGCTGATATTTGTAGCTCTGATTTGTCTGACTTCGTCGGGCTGCAGCTATACAATTGACTATGACTATATAAAATACGACGGTGAAGATGGTTACTACGTAGTAAAGGCGGGCGGATACGTCAGCTCGCTTACAGGCACGCTTGAAATCCCCGCAACCTACGGCGAGGGCGATAAAGAGGCCCCTGTCAAGGAAATTGCTCAAGAGGGCTTTCGCGGCTGTGCCATAACCAGGCTGATAATTCCCGCCTCGATAACCAAAATCGGTATTGCGGCGTTTGCAGACTGCCAGCAGCTTGAGGAAGTGGAATTCAAAGAGGGCAGCGCCCTTACCGAAATTCCGCAAGGCACTTTCGGCTATGATTCAAGTCTGGCGAAGTTAAATCTTCCCGACACGGTTGAAACTATCGGTTACTGTGCATTTTTGGAGTGTAAAGCTCTTGAAACAGTAATTCTCCCGAAAAATCTTAAAATTATAACTGCCCGCGCTTTCGAGAACTGCTATGCTTTGAGTCGTATTACCTTCCCGGAGGGGTTGGAAAGTATAGGCTATCTCGCCTTTTACAACAGCGCTTTGACTGAAGTGATAATACCGGACAGCGTGCGCGATACGCAAATTTCCGTGACGGATGATGACGGAGACGATAAAACGGAAACTCTGCCCGGCTTGGGGTACGGCGCGTTCCACACCTGCCGTTCGCTCAAAAAAGTTGTTATCGGAAGCGGAATTACTGTATTGAAATCGGGCGTATTCGGCTACTGTGATGGGCTTGAAGAGGTCTGTATCCCCTCTTCCGTTACAAAAATCGAGGGGGCGTATTTCAGTGGCGGTAGTTTCCTGTACGGACACGCCTTCCACAACTGCACCGCACTTAAAACCGTAAATTATGCGGGCACACAAGAGGAGTGGGCTCAGATTCAAATAGAAAACACTCCGTACAGCTATAGCGGTTCAACCTTTAACAACGACGCGCTTTTTAAGGATAAAAACGACAAACTTACAATAAATTTTTCGCAAAAATAAAAGGCTGCTCTGCGCAAATGCACTGGTTTGTCGTACTGAAATTAATTAAAAACCAACGAAAAAAACCGCTTCGATATGAAGCGGTTTTTGTGTACTGAAAAAAATCCGTAAAATTTATGCTCTCTCTACGGTTTTAAGGCATCTCGTGCAAACGTAACCTGTTACCTGTTTGCCGTTCTCGATATAGGAAACTTTCTGTACGTTGGCCTTGAAAGTTCTTCTTGTTCTTCTCTTCGAGTGGCTTACATTGTTGCCCGAAGTCTGACCTTTTCCGCATACGCCGCAAACTCTTGACATATGATACACCTCCGTGGGGTTAATTCGTTAAAAATAAAGCCGTTTACAAAGCGACCTTATAAAATATAACACTTCTTTTAAAAAAAATCAATTAAAAATGCATATTAATGTTTTATTTTTTTGTTGAATTTGCAAAATAATTTTAGCATTATTATCCAAACGGCGTATTTTCTGCGGGTTTGAAGTGCCGAAATTTGATATTTTATCAGGAAATACTTGCCAAAACAAATAAAATAGTTTAGAATAGCCAATGGGGATAGCCGAGCAGTTTCAAATTTTATCACAATTTGAAGCCAATCGTATAAAGCACAAGTTCCCCGATTAGGAGTAAAAATGTCGGTCAACACCAGCAACGTTTACGGAAAAATTTCAATCTCCGACCAAGCCATCGCAAAGGTGGCTAAAAACGCTGTGCTCGAATGCTACGGCATCGTTGACACCGTTTCCCGCCGTTTAAAGGACTCTCTGTCCGAGCTTATGAAAAGACAGCCCGACGGACGCGGAATCAAGGTAGTGACTTCCGGAGACAGAATTTTTATAGACGTAAACGTAATTATAAAATACGGCGTTTCTATAAACGCCGTAGCCGAATCATTGAAAGAAGGCGTTAAATACAAGGTTGAACGCTTTACGGGCATGATTGTTGACACCGTAAACGTCAATATTTTAGGGGTAAAGTTATAATACTTTACCTTATTGCTTGCCCCCCCCCGCGGTAGACGACCCCATTAAGGAGTAATATGCAGAAAACAGTAAACAGTACCGAGTTCCGCAAAATGATAATTTCGGGCTCCAGAATGCTTGATATAAACAGAACAAAAATCGACTCTTATAACGTATTCCCCGTTCCCGACGGAGATACGGGCACAAATATGTCACTCACGCTGCAATCGGCAGTTAAAGAGCTTGGCGGCTGCTCTTCGAACCGCTTTCAGGAAATTTGCGACAGCATTTCAAAGGGCGCACTAAAGGGTGCAAGAGGAAATTCGGGCGTAATCTCTTCACAGATAATGAGAGGAATTTGTTCGGTCATAAAGGACACGAAGGATTCCTTTACCACTAAAATATTTGCAAAGGCGTTGGAGGCGGGAACAAAGGTTGCCTACGGCGCGGTTGCAATCCCCAAAGAGGGAACGATTCTTACGGTAGTCCGGCTTATGAGCGAGGCGGCTCCCCGTCTTGCGGGCGAGCATAAAGACTTCGTGGAATTTTTAAAGGCGCTTATCGAAGTCGGCGACGAGGCGCTTGCCCGCACACCCGAGCTTCTTCCCGTTTTGAAAAAGGCGGGAGTCGTGGACTCGGGCGGCATGGGGCTTATGACCATAATGCGCGGTTTCCTTGCCGCATTCTCGGGGGATGAGGCGGACCTCGGCGAAATCCCCACCGAGGCGGTTGAAACAAAATCCGACGAGGATGTATTCGGCGACAACTCGGACATAATCAACCTTGATTTGGGCGAGATAGAATTTGCGTACTGTACCGAATTTTTCGTCATCAACTTAAAACAGATGACTACCCTTGCCGACATCGATAAACTCAAAGAAAAGCTGATGCAGATAGGCGACAGCGTAATCTGCATAGGCGATTTGGAGCTTGTAAAGGTTCACGTTCACACTAACACCCCCGGTATTGCGCTTTCCTATGCGCTCGAGCTCGGCGAGCTTGACAGAATCAAGATAGAAAACATGCTTGAAGAAAACCGCGCACTCAAAGCCAAAATGGAGGCGGAGAAGAAAGAGATGGGCATGCTCGCAATCTGTGCGGGCAGCGGTCTTGCGGAAATCTTCAAAGATTTACTCTGCGACAGAATTATAGAGGGCGGTCAGACCATGAACCCCGCCGCGCAGGATATTGCGGACGCCGTTCAGAAGATTAACGCTTCAAACGTGTTCGTGTTCCCCAACAACTCAAACGTAATTCTTGCGGCCGAGCAGGCAAAGGCGCTCGTCAACAACCGCACTATTCACGTAATTCCCACCAAAACTGTGCCGCAGGGCTTTGCGGCGGCGCTTGCTTTCAACCCCGATGCGTCCGTTCCCGAAAACAAGACCAATATGACGCACGCGATTGACAACGTTTCGTCCGGTCAGGTAACTTACGCAGTGAGAAATACCACAATGAACGGCTTCAAATTAAAAGAGGGCGACATAATAGGACTTGACAACAAGCGCATCCTTGCAAAGAGCGACAGCATCGAGGAGACGACTATAAAGCTCGTCAAGGCGCTCAAAAACGACGACCACGAGATGATAACCCTCTACTACGGCGAGGGCGTCAAGGAAGAGGAGGCGGAAGAGCTTGCGGCAAAAATTACCGAGCTCTATCCCGATTGCGACGTAGATTTCCACTACGGCGGTCAGCCTGTATATTATTATATGGTATCACTTGAATAAAATAAAAAACTTACCAATGCCGCAAGAGTACTTGCGGCAATAAATTTATAAAGGTTTAAAATGGAACTTTGTAAATTAAAATTTATATCGGAAAAGAGAGAGAAAGATTTCAACAAGCTCGGCATATACACGGTTGAGGAGGTCGCAAAGCACTATCCGCGCGACTATCTCGACATGCGCAACGTCACGCCCGTTCAAAGGGCTTATCACAACGACGTAATTTTAACCGCGTGCGAGGTCTTGGACGTTGAAGTCAACCGTTATTCCCGCCGTCCATTTGTAAAGGCGATGTGCCAACAAGGGGGGTATGTATTTTCCGCAATCTGGTTCAACCAAATGTACGTTGCAAATAAGCTGACGCGGGGAGAATACCTCTTTTACGGCAGAGTACAGAACAGGTACGGTATGGGCGCAACCCTCGTCAATCCCTCGTTCGAGCCTTCCAACAAGGTCTCCAACTTAAAGGGACTCGTGCCCGTCTATTCGCTGTCGGGCAGCTTGACGCAGGGAATTGTGCGGGTTGCCGTAAAGGACGCACTCGCAAAGACGAGCTTTTACAGCAATATTCCAGAACAACTGTGCAAAAAATATTCGCTTATGCCCCTCAATGTGGCGTACAGAAAAATTCACTGCCCCGAAAATGCCGGCGACATTAAAGAGGCGTCTTTCAGAATAGCGGTCGAAGAGTATTTCCTGCTCGTCACGGCTTTCAAGGTCATAAAAGGGGACAGGGACGACGTGCGCACCCGCCGCTACAACGTCACGCGGAAGGCAGTTGAGGAATTTGTGTCCCGATTTGGTTTCAGCTTCACGCAGGGGCAGAGCGACGCGGTAAACGCAATTTATTGCAATTTAACTTCACCGCACAATATGAATATGCTCTTGCAGGGCGACGTGGGCTGCGGCAAGACCGCAGTTGCGCTTGCCGGAATATTTATGGCGGTCAAGTCTGGCTATCAGGCGGCAATGATTTCCCCTACAGAAGTCCTTGCCCGTCAGAGCGCAAAGCTCATTGAAAAATACTTCCCCGAATACTGCGTAAAGACCCTCACGGGCTCAACCCCCGCCGCCGAAAAAAGAGAGATTAAAAAGGCGCTCGCAAGCGGGGAAGCGCACATAGTCTGCGGCACTCACGCCGTACTTCAGGACGACGTTACGTTCAACAATCTTGCCTTTACCGTCTGTGACGAACAGCACCGCTTCGGCGTAGCGCAGAGGGCGTCTTTGACCCAAAAGGGCGAGGGCTGCGACACTCTTATTATGTCGGCAACCCCAATACCGAGGACGCTGTCCTTAATTTTCTACGGCGACCTCGATATAACCACCATAAAGGACAAGCCCAAGGCAAGGCAGGAAATTTCCACCTCAATAATTCCCGAAAGCAAGTATCCTGCAATGTACAATTACGTTGCAGAGCAGGCAAAGCTCGGCAACCGGACCTACATAGTCTGCCCCAAGATAGAGGGCGACGAAGAGGGAACGGTAATGTCCGTAACCGAAATTTACGAGGAGCTCAAAGCCAAAATGCCCTCCGTAAGATTTGCGCTTTTACACGGCAAGATGAAGGACAAGCAGAAGAATGAGGTTATGACGGCGTTCAAGGAGGGGGAGTACGACTGTCTTGTTTCGACTACCGTAATCGAGGTGGGTGTGGACGTACCCGAGGCGACTACTATGATTATCTACAACGCCGAAAGGTTCGGTCTCTCACAGCTCCACCAGCTCCGCGGACGGGTTGGAAGGGGAGATAAAAAGAGCTATTGTTTCCTTTTAATGGGCGCGGACACGCCCGAAGCCCGCGAAAGATTGAGCGTTATAAAAAACAGCACGGACGGCTTCGAAATCGCTGAAGCAGACCTGAAAATGCGCGGAGGCGGCGACTTTATGGGCACCCGTCAAAGCGGACGGATGATGTCGGAGATTAAAAATTTAAAATTCTCCGTAGACGCAGTGTTTACGGCAAAGCGCATTTCGGACGAGGCGTTTTCCGGCGTCTACGACGTAAACAAGCTCGCCCGCATAGCCGCTCAAAAGTACGAGAGCTTAAAAGACGTAATATTGAACTGATTTGTCATAAGAAAGTATAAAATTATATAAATAGATGAAAATGCCCGTCGGTTTGAAATCGGCGGGATTATTTTTTTCATATTCTTGCAAAATCGAAACAAAGGTGTTATAATACACCAAGATTGCGCATTTTTCGACAAAATACGCTTCGGAGAAAATGGATGGAACACATTGAGAGAAAGCTTATCGACTGGGATAAGACAGGTAAAAATTTAAAGCTTTTGAGAAATGACAACCTCAATCTGCGCAGGTACGTTTGCAGAGAGCTCAACGTAAGAGGTAAAAAGTTGGGCTGCGAAGGAACGAACTGCGCTACCTGTAAGTTTGACATGGATAACAGCATTAGCCAGTCAGAGCTTGCACAGGTTTTTCACGTGACCGAAAGTCGAATAGTCAATTGGGAGAACAGCAAGAGCAAACCCGCACTTGAAGATCTGATATTTTACAGTCAAATCTGCGGGATAGACCTTTTTGACGTCATAGTATTTGCCGATGATTAAAATCTGCAAAAAATGCAGTATAACGGCAAAAATTAAAAGACTTCGGTTGATATGCGAGTGTAGCTTGCAATTACCGAAGTCTTTTATTATTGAGCGCAAAATTCACTCATGGTATAATATAGATGTAAAGAGAAAGTAAATTGTAAAGGAGGTTCAGCATGTTGTACGAAAAACAAAGAGCGCTGTATTATCACTTTTTAATGCAGGAAATCGCCGAAGCGGGAAACGATTCGTGGAAGTTTGTTGCGGGTTATTTCGGCCTTGGCGCCGAAGGGATAAAGGAATACGAGACTGCACTTTTAAGCCCCGTACTCGCTGAACTTTCCACAATCGGCGACGTGGATATGTACCGCAACTATTTGAGCGGCTTTATATGCGGCGAAAACGAGTTCGGCAAGTCCAAAACAGAGCAGGAGATAATCGAAGCAAAGGAGCTTGCGCTGCACAAAATTACGTCGCTGTTCGGCGCAAACTCCGTAAAGAGCAGCAGGCTTCGCTCCCTGTCGCATAACTACGAAAACGACCACATTGCGGCAGTTTTGTACGCTTTGCAGGTTATGTATTGCAACGACGGAGGACAAAGCAAAAGCTTTGCCGAGAGTATCTTACTGAAAGAACTCAAAGAGGAAAAGAACAGCGATGCAGGGCTTGTGCTTTTAAGGCTTAAAGGCGATAGCGCAACGGAGATTATGAGCTATTTAAGCTGTACTCCCGATATGCTGCTGCGTCCCGAGGTCTTGAAAAGGCTTATAAAGCAATTCGGCGGCAATGTCGCGGACGCGAGCTTCAAGTCAAAGCCCCAGATAGGCTTTTAAAGGAGGGGAACACAAATGAAATACAACGCTAAGCTATTAAAAAAATTTGCGCAGGGCGCCCCCGGCGAGCAGACTGTTCTGCTTACGATAGACCAAATTGCCAAGGAGAGCGGATATTCGGAGTATAAGGCGTTGACCGGACACGGGCTGGGTATGCCCGTCTCGGCATACCGCAATTCGGACGGGGAGCTCATAATTCTTCAACGCAACGGGCTGTGTCACGCACTTGTTTCGGGCAGTACGGGCTGCGGAAAGTCAATGCGCTATTTCGAAAACTGTCTTTTCAATTTGGACGGCCGGACTTCTGTTATCGTTGCAGACGTCAAGGGCGAGCTGTACCGCAATACCGCTTCAAGGCTCAAAGAGGTTTACGGCGGGGAAAACGTAAAGTATATGGACTTTATTCATCCCAACAACTCGGAAATTCTCTTCAATCCCATTGTCGATATAGCTAGAAAATATCTCGAGGCCGAGCTCAATCCCGAGGAAAAACAGCTCATCCGCAACGAAGCGCTTTCAGAATTAAAGGTACTGTTTGACAAGCTGTTTCCCATTCGTTCGGACAAGGATATAAGCTGGGACGAGGGCGCGCGCGGCTTTATATACGGCATTACGGTGGGGCTGTTCGAGGACATGCTCATTACCAAACCGCAGGAGGGGCAAATAAAGAGAAGGCGCGTCCTGCCCGAGCAGATAAACTTTGAAGCCATCTCGGAAGTGTTTTACAAATTTAACTATACGGGCAACAGATTCGACGATTTAGGGTTTTTTAAATCACGGGACGCCGATTCCCTCGTCTGGCGGTACGTGAAGGGCATAATAAACGACGCTCCCAACACCCGCGCGTGCTATTTACAGCTCGTGGAGGGCTATTTAAACGACTACAGCTATCCCGATATCCGCAATCTGACAATTACGGACAACTTCGATATTTCCACGCTCGGAGATAAGCCCCAAGTCATATTCTTGACCTACGATATTACCGATTTAAGGATGAGGGGCTTTGTCAACCAGTATATAGTCAAGGCGCTCGACACTCTCAAAAAGAAATCCATAGACAGTGGCGAACCCTTGCCGGTGCCCGTTCAGTTCTTTTTGGACGAGTTCCCCACGCTGCAGGCGGACAGCATCTATCCCACGATTTTCAGCGTAGGGCGCGGCTTGAATTTGTTTATTACGGCAGTCGTGCAGGACTACACGCAGCTCGACACGGCATACTCGCAGGGCGTGGCGCAGCAGATACGCTGCAACTGCAATTTAACAATCTTTCTCGGCACCAACGATATTAACACGGCAAAGGCGGTAAAGGAGCAGATAGGCAGACACACTATACCCGACCCCGCCAACTATCTGGAGGGCAATATCAAGTTTGTGGAAACCCATCTTGTGTCGGAGGACGAGCTTATGCACAGGGTTAAGCCGGGCGACGCGTATATAACGATAAATAACCATATGCCGCTAAAAGGGCACTTTGAGCTATATTTCGAATGTCCCGAATACACAAAATTCCCCCGTACCAAGGGTGGGAAGGCGGCGGCCATAGACTTTAAGGACAAAAAATACCACTACGATACTTCGTGGATATCGGAAGACTATTCAAGGAGGTTCGACTTTTGAGAGATAATATTCAGACAACGCTCAAATACTGTCTTGAAATTACCCGTCGCGGCGAGAGCAAGATAAGCGTGTTCGACCTGCTGTACGAAACGGGGTTTACCTATCCCGAGCTTCAGTCCGCTCTCGCCACTTTGGCGGAGCGCAAGCTGATTATTCAGACGGACAAAAAGACTGTAGAATATATAGGCGAAGGACAGGGCGAGGAGGTTCGGCTGTCGGAAATAGACACCATGTTGGCAAACATAAAAACTACCGACGGTAATTTTTTAAGCGTACTGGAAGACTGTTACGACGGACTCAACGAAGCCAAACAGATACTCGAGTATAATAAACGGCAGGGCGGCATTGACGGGGAAGATTTGAAAAAATTCGAGGAAGTGATCAACAACCAATACAACCGCTTGAAGAAGATGCGTGAGCAGTACGTGCAGGACAAGCAGAGCAAGACGGTCGATTCTGCGAACTTTATGGACGAAACCTATATTAAAGCTTTGGGCTTTTGCGTGCGCCGTCAGCAGGTAAGCACCTCACTTATTCAAAGGCATTTCCCCGTGGGCTATCTCAAGGCTTGTCAAATAGTCGACTGGATGGAGGGAATGGGTTACATCACTCCTCCCGACGGCTGCAAGCCGAGAAGCGTGCTTATCGATAACGACGAGTTTGAGAGAATTTACGGCGGCATATTCGACAATAAGGCGTTCGAGCTGGGCGAGCTCTTCAAAGACGATCACGACGGAGACGGGGAAGATGACGACGATTTGGACGATTTTGATATAGATTCGCTGTTTAAACGCGACACCGACTCCGATGAGCCCGACAGTGCCGACGGCGAAGAAACGGAAACAAAAACCACCGCACGCGACCCCGCAGAGGACCTCGCTTCAATATTTACCGAAGAGCTCAAAGGCACGTTCAAATGGGGCAGAAACCCTCGCGGCGTTGTTATTTATTCGGACTCGTTTAAATTCAGCACGGGCGACAATGTACAGTTCCGCATTATCTGCAAGGAGGAGGGGGTATTCCTCTCCGATGAAGGCTTTATCCGCAACACCCTTGCTTCAAGAAGTCATTCCGGGTACACCCGTGCGGACAAAAAAATAGAAAAATATATTCAGGGCAAGCGGGCGGAGTACCGCCTCGGCGAGCTTCGGATAGATGTCAACATATACACCGTTTTTAACGACTATATGTATCTATACTCGCTGATTGAGGGATTGCTTGCCAACTAAAAAATCATTTTTAGGTGCGCGTGGGGGAAATGCGCTTTCCCCACGCGCCGCAATTTATTATAAAAAGCCGATTATATATTATATGGATAATGGGCTATAATTTTTACAAATATTAAAAAAATCGTTTGACAAGGCTTTACAATTTTGGTAGAATTGGTTTTGCGTATTTTAATATGGACGACTATGTGCGTTCAAGCAAAAAGCGTGAAAAAAGGTTTATTTCCGAACGCTTTAAGGGTAGCGGACGGTGATATATACAGGGCGTGCCATAAAACGCCACCCGAGTAAATTAAGGAGGTAAAAAATGCCTACAATTAACCAACTGATAAGAAACGGCAGGGAAAAGCAGGTTTACAAGAGCAAGTCGCCCATTCTGGACAACTGCCCCCAAAAGCGCGGCGTATGCCTTTCGGTTACGACAACCACGCCTAAAAAGCCTAACTCGGCAATAAGAAAGATTGCAAGAGTCCGCCTTACCAACAAGCAGGAAGGTACCGTTTATATCCCCGGCGAAGGCCACAATTTGCAGGAGCACTCGTCTGTTCTTATAAGAGGCGGAAGAGTTAAGGACCTGCCCGGCGTACGTTATCACATCGTGCGCGGCGCTCTCGATACGGCAGGCGTATCCAAGAGAATGCAGGCGCGTTCCCGTTACGGCGCAAAGAAACCCAAGAAATAATTTTTCAGCGCAGTAATTTTCAACAAGTAAAAATTCCTATTTATTCGGACGACATATCACCCTTACCGCAATAAATAGGCAGTATTCGTTTTTTAACGGAGAAGATTTGCTACTACTTAATAACTTAAATCTTTAATGAGTTATATTTTACAATAATTTACGGCACAAGCAAAATCACATTTTTGCGCCTGTGCACTCAATTTGCGAATGCTTTCGCCTGAGTGGAAGGGAATTGATGCAATTTTATAAATGTTTGCCATTAATAATTGCATCAAGGGAAACTTAGTTTCCCAAATCACGAAAATTTGCTTGCGCAGAATAGCAAGTAAATTTTGTGAACTAAGTAGCAAGCAATAGCCTTTTAAGGTAAAAAACCCTTAAAGAAATCAAAAGGAGGAATATTTTATGCCCAGAAGAGGCGGCGTTCCCAAGAGGGACGTATTACCCGATCCCGTATATAATTCCAAGGTTGTAACAAAGCTTATCAACCAGATTATGCGTGACGGCAAGCGCGGAACGGCACAGACAATCGTTTACGACGCTTTTAATATAATGAGTGAAAAACTCGGCAAAGATGCAATGGAAATTTTCGAGCAGGCAATGAACAATCTCATGCCCGTACTCGAAGTTAAGGCAAGGAGAGTAGGCGGCGCCAACTATCAGGTTCCCATCGAAATAAGACCCGAAAGAAGACAGACGCTTGCAATCCGTTGGCTTGTTATCGCTACGAGAAAACGTTCGGAGCGCGAAATGAGCCAAAAGCTCGCCGCGGAGCTTACCGACGCATACAACAATGCGGGCGGCGCGGTTAAAAAGAAGGAAGATACGCACAGGATGGCAGAAGCGAACAAGGCGTTCGCACACTTCAGGTTCTAATTCGAATATTCATCGCGCAATACTGCGTTGCACTGCGGCAACTTTCGGTCATTTACGCATAAGTAAACTCCCGCAAGTTTTCCTCGTGCGCCCTGTCTTGCGTGCGACTATTCAAATTAATTATCAGAAGTTGACCATTTAGGAGAATAAATTATGGCAAGAGAATACGACTTACTTCATACCAGAAATATCGGTATCATGGCGCACATCGACGCCGGTAAAACAACAACCACCGAGCGTATACTTTACTACACGGGTATCAACCACAAGATAGGCGAAACGCACGACGGTACCGCAACGATGGACTGGATGGTTCAGGAGCAGGAGAGAGGTATTACCATCACTTCGGCTGCAACCACCTGCCATTGGACGAGAACGGGACTTACCAAAAAGGACGAGTGCAGAATTAACATCATAGACACGCCGGGACACGTTGACTTCACGGTTGAAGTTGAGCGTTCGCTCCGCGTCTTGGACGGCGCTATTGCGACCTTCTGCGCAAAGGGCGGCGTTGAGCCCCAGTCCGAAACCGTTTGGCGTCAGGCGGACAAGTACAAGGTACCCAGAATTGCTTACGTCAACAAAATGGACATCAACGGCGCAGACTTTGACCGCGCCGTCAGAATGATGAGAGAAAGACTCTCAGCTAACCCCATCCCCATCGAGCTTCCCATCGGTAAGGAGGCAACCTTCAAAGGCATAGTCGACCTTATCGAAATGGAGGCGGAAATCTACGATTCGGACGACGGTAAGCAGTACCACAAAGCGGAAATTCCCGCAGACATGGCAGAAATAGCTGAAGAGGCTCATCTCAAGCTTATGGAAGCCGCAGCAGAGGGAGACGACGGGCTCATGGAAAAATTCCTTGAGACTATGGAGCTCACTCCCGACGAGATAAGAAAGGGACTTCGTGCGGCAACTATCGCAATGAAGTGCACCCCCGTCCTCTGCGGTTCGTCATATAAGAACAAGGGCGTTCAGATGCTTTTGGACGCAGTTATCGATTACCTTCCCTCTCCCGTAGACGTAGACCACGTAAAGGGCGTAAATCCCGACACGGGCAAGGAAGAGGTCAGAGAAACCTCGGACGACGCACCTTTCTCGGGACTTGCGTTCAAAATTGCAACCGACCCGTTTGTCGGACGTCTTGCATACTTCCGCGCATACTCGGGCGTGCTCGACGCGGGTTCTTACGTGTATAACTCCACAAAGGGCAGAAAAGAGAGGGTAGGCCGTCTCGTTCAGATGCACGCAAACACCCGTATGGAAATTCCCAAGATTTACTCGGGCGACATCTGCGCAATCGTAGGTCTTAAAGACACCACGACGGGCGACACTCTCTGCGAAGAAGCTCATCCTATCGTTTTGGAACAGATGACCTTCTCCGACCCCGTTATTCAGCTTTCAATCGAGCCCAAGACGAGGGCAGGTCAGGAAAAGATGACCATGGCGCTCGTCAAACTCGCAGAAGAAGACCCCACCTTCAAGACCTATACAGACCAGGAGACGGGTCAGACGATTATCGCAGGTATGGGCGAGCTTCACCTCGACATTATCGTAGACAGACTTTTGAGAGAATTCAAAGTCGAAGCTAACGTCGGCGCACCTCAGGTTGCTTACCGCGAAACTATCCGTCAGGCAGTTGACTGCGAAGGTATGTACAAGCGTCAGTCTGGTGGTAAAGGTCAGTACGGTCACTGCAAGCTTCACTTAATTCCTCAGGAACCCGGCAAGGGCTACGAGTTCGAAGACCTTACCGTCGGCGGTTCTATTCCCAAGGAATATATCCCCGCAATCGACAAGGGTATTCGCGGCGCAGCAAAGAACGGTTTCCTTGCAGGCTACGAGGTTGTAGACTTCAAAGTACAGGTTTACGACGGAAGCTATCACGAAGTCGACTCTTCGGAAATGGCGTTCCAGATTGCAGGCTCTATGGGCTTTAAAGACGGTATGGCAAAGGCTAAACCCGTACTCCTTGAGCCCATTATGAAGGTTGAAGTAATCACTCCCGACGACTACTTCGGCGACATCATGGGCAACGTAACCGCACGCCGCGGCACAATCGTGTCGACGGACGACAGAGCGGGCGCAAAGGTAGTAGACGCAGAAGTTCCTCTCTCCGAGATGTTCGGTTACGCAACCGACCTCCGTTCGAGAACGCAGGGCAGAGGACAGTTCACAATGCAGTTCGACCACTATGCGGAAGTTCCCAAGAGCGTATCCGAAAAGGTTATCGTCGAACGCGCTAAGAAAAACTAAATTGTGCATTTGCGTTGCAATAGTTCGTCAAGCTCCGCTTTTTTCGGGTCATTTACGTTTTAGTAAACTCCCCCTCAAAAATGCTCGCTTTCCTGCTCTTGCTTGCAACTTCCCAATTTAGATACGCCTGTAATGACAAAAATTTTTAAAATAATCGCGTAATTCGTTTGTGTTTTTAATATTTTTAATATATAATAAACACGATGTACGTATTGCGCGTACCAGCAGCAAGTTAATGATAGATGGCTGCGCGCCGCAAGGCGGAAGTTATCATTTTAATAAATATAATTTTTAAGGAGAAACCAAAATGGCAAAAGCTAAGTACGACAACAGCAAGCCCCACGTTAACGTTGGTACCATCGGACACGTTGACCACGGCAAAACCACTCTGACCGCAGCTATCACTATGGTAATGGCGTGCAAAGGTCAGGCAGCAAAGATGAAATACGACGAGATCGATAAAGCTCCCGAAGAGAAGGCTCGTGGTATAACAATTAACACCGCACACGTTGAGTATCAGACGGACAAGCGTCACTACGCTCACGTTGACTGCCCCGGACACGCTGACTACGTTAAGAACATGATTACTGGCGCTGCACAGATGGACGGCGCAATCCTCGTAGTTGCTGCAACCGACGGTCCCATGCCCCAGACGAAAGAGCACATCCTTCTTTCCCGTCAGGTAGGCGTTCCCTACATTGTAGTATTCCTCAACAAGTGCGACCAGATGGACGACCCCGAACTTCTCGAGCTCGTTGAAATGGAAATCACGGACACTCTTGAAAGCTACGGCTTCAAGGATTGCCCCATCATCAAGGGTTCTGCTTTGAAGGCTCTTGAAAAGGCAACCTCCGGCGCTTCCGATGCAGAAGTTCTTGCATCTCCCGAGTGCAAGTGCATTCTCGAGCTTATGGACACCATCGACGCACACATCCCCACTCCCGAAAGAGATACGGATAAGCCCTTCCTTCTTCCCGTCGAAGACGTATTCACGATTTCCGGTCGTGGTACCGTTGCTACGGGTAGAGTAGAGAGAGGTACGGCTCACGTAGGCGATCCCGCAGAAATCGTCGGACTTATCGCTAAGCCCGTTTCCACGGTTATCACCGGTCTTGAAATGTTCCACAAGAGCGTTGACGAAGCTATCGCAGGCTTCAACATCGGCGCACTTCTTCGTGGTATCGACAGAAAGGGTATTGAAAAGGGACAGGTTCTTGCTAAACCCGGCACCGTTAAAACTGCTACCAAGTTCACCGCACAGGTTTACGTTCTTAAGGCAGAAGAGGGCGGCCGTCACACTCCTTTCTTCAACCACTACCGTCCTCAGTTCTTCATCAGAACTACCGACGTAACCGGTTCGCTTGAACTTCCCGCAAACGTAGAAATGGTTATGCCCGGCGACAACGTTGAAATCAGCGTTGAGCTCATCAAACCCGTTGCAGTTGAAGAAAAACTCCGTTTCGCTATCCGTGAAGGCGGCAGAACGGTTGGTTCCGGTACTATCGTAAAAGTACTTTAATTTAAAACAAAATAATAAAGACGGAGCGTAAGCCCCGTCTTTTTTATTTGCTCCCGCCAACGGCATATATACTGCGCAATACTGCGTTGCGCTACGTGTTTGCTCGGTCACATACGCATAAGTAAGCTCCCTCGCAAATACTCGCGCGCCTTGTCTTGCTTGTATCTCTGCCGTTGCATATATCAGGCAGTTGTGTATTTTATGCTCCCGCCAACGGCATATATACTGCGCAATACTGCGTTGCCTTTGCGTTTTTAAGTTAAAGCAATTAAATACTCACTTGACAGGGTATCAACCAAACAGTATAATAAAACAAATTATTAAAGTACTTATATTAAGGAATTTATGTTACAATCCGATAAAGAAGCTGTAAGCAAAGAGACACAGCCAAACAGTTTGACGAATAGACAAAATATAGACTCGTTGGACATGTTAAAGTTTGTGCTGTCGCTTATGGTTATTGCTATTCACGCCGATTTGTTTAACGGAATATTAAACCCGTGGCTGAAAACAGCCGTTCCGTTATTTTTTATAATTTCTTCATATTTCTTTTTTAAAAAAGTCAATTCTGCACATGGAACAAAAAATCAAAATTCGGTTTTCAAAAAATTTATTATAAGAAATTTGCAATTATATGCCTTTTGGTTTGTTTTATTATCGCCTGTAACTTTCACGGTGCGAAATTACGGCAGAGACGGATTTTGGATGGGCGTATTTTATTTTTTCCGCGGACTGCTGTGTTCAAGTACCTTTTATGCATCTTGGTTCATAACGGCATTGGTCATCGCAACGGCAATAATCTATCCGCTTCGCAAAATCAACGTAAACATTTTACTGTCGATTGCGTTAGTCATCAGTTTAGCAGTAAGTATGTTTTCAACTTATAAACCGATAACTACGCAGATAGACGCATTTAAGGAGTTCGATAAATATTACACTTTCATTTTCACCGAGCCGAACAACAGTTTCCCCGTTGCAATCTTTTGGGTGGTGTTAGGTAAAAAATTTGCCGACAGTAATAAGAATTACAATATAGATTTTAAACTGATTATAGCCCTTGTAATAAGCGCGGTTTTGCTTTTGTTTGAATTTCGGTTCTTTGTGGATAAATTCGGCGGTAACAACGAGTGCCCCTTTGCGTTAATTCCGTTCTGCACACTTTTCTTTATATTCTGCAAAGAATTAAATGTGCAGATTACCTGCTCTAAACTTTTAAGAAAGTTGAGTACGGTAATATACGCTTCGCACTTCTCCATATTAATTTTGATACGAGGGGTACTGCGGGCAATAGATTTCAATTACAGCTCGATTCTATACGCTCTTACTTTGGCTATATGCCTTGGGCTGGCATTTTTGATTTTCTTCCTCGAAAAAAAGAAAGGGTTTTCTTGGCTGAAATATTCGCATTAATAAAATAGCGCGAACGGAAATTTCCGTTCGCGCTATATTTATTTAAAAAATTGTGGATTGTCGGTTCTCTCTAAAAGGTAGTCTATGGAAACGTTGAAGTAGTCGGCAAACTTAATCAAAGTTGCATAATCAGCTTCATGCACGCCCGTTTCGTACCTTGAAATGCTGTTTTGGTTCATATTTAAGTCAAGCGCAAGCTTCAGCTGTGAAATTTTCCGTTGCTCACGTAAATATTTCAATCGCATATTTTTATTTGTTTATAAGTTTTAAAAGCTCGTAAATCTGATTGATTGCGACATTGTCCATTTTGTTCAGTTCTTCTATAATGTGCTTGTACTCTACGGGAAATTCTAATCTGTCATCAAAAAATTCGCCTAAGGTAATATTAAAATAGTCACAAATATTAAATAAACCCTCAAGTGACGGTAAGGCTTTGCCGTTTTCAATCTGATTGATGTACTCGGTACTTTGACCAAGCTCCATACTCACTTTTCTTGCAGATACGTTATGAGCGTTTCTTATTCTTGCAATCCGCATCTGAACGAATTTCTTATCCATACTACTATTTTAAAATATGCAAAGTAAATTTATACAATAATACATCTTGTATAATTTGACATACATAATTTAATCTTGTATAATATAAAAAATAAATAGTGAGAGTATGTTATGAAAGTACGTTTTAGTAATAAATTTCCAAATAAATTCGTTGACGACGTATTGATAAGGTGGTTGTGTTTATATATCGTAGCTCGGGAAAAGTGCGGCAATTTTAACTATGACGACAAATACAAGGTCGTAAAAGATTACATTGTTTATTACTATGAATATGATTATACGCAATACATTATAGACTTACTTAAAAGTGAAGATTTAAAAGATGAAAACGAATTGCTTGCAATACGAAATTGTGAAAAGTTTTGTCCGTTAGGTTATTGGATAGACTTAAAAACAACCTTTGATATCAATGAAGAATATTTTGAAGAAAGGTTAAAATACAATTACGAGAAAATTATGAAACAAATAAAAAAACGAGATTGAGTGTGTTCAATCTCGTTTTTCATTATAAAATTTACAATAATTTTTTAAAGTGCAGTTTATGCAGTCGGGCTTTTGCGAGTGGCAGACCCTTCGACCGTGCCATATAAGATAGTGGTGAGCTTTCGACCACATATTTTGCGGGATAGCTTTCATAAGGTCCTCTTCGACCTTTTCGGGCGTTTTACCGTTCGCAATTCCAAGCCTATTTGATACCCTGAAAACGTGCGTATCAACCGCGATAGCGTCGCCCCCGAAAGCCACGGCGTAAACTACGTTGGCAGTCTTTCGCCCCACCCCCGCAAGCGTTCGCAACTCTTCCAAAGTGGAGGGGACTTCGCCGTTAAATTTCTCTATGATATCCGCCGAAGCCGAGAGGATATGCGCCGCCTTATTTCTGTAAAACCCGCAGGAAAATATGTATTTTTCAAGCTCGGGTTGAGTGAGTAAAAGCATACTCTGCGGGGTGTTGTGTTCCTTAAATAGAACTTCGGTAACCTTATTTACCCGCTCGTCTGTGCACTGTGCCGAAAGTATTACGGCAACAAGCAACTCGTAGGGGGTTTTATAAATTAACGCGGGCTTTGCATCGGGATATAGCCTTTCAAGCTCGTTTAATAAGTCTTGCATACCCGTATTTTATCACAAATTAAACTACAAATCAACAAAACCGTCGCAATTTTATTGCGGCGGTTACGTCTATTAATTCTTTAATACCATCTGAAAGTAGTTCTTCCGTAGTTGATATTCACAATCATATAGCCGTAAAATGCCGAATACCTTCCGCCCGAAATAAGCGCTCTTGCGCTCTTTTCCGTACTTTGCGGAAACTTTACCGAAAGCCCGCAGCCAACGCCTGCCTCCTTGGGCGTGTTTATGAGACTTGAAGGAATTCCGCCCCGTCTGAGCCTCGAATTGCAGTCCATCGCCTGCGAACGCGAACGGAAGACGGCTAGTATCTCTGTCATATTTTCGTCCTCTTGTAATAATTATATAATATTATATGTTTTAAAGGGAAATTATGATTTATTTTGACAACGCTGCAACGGGCGGGTTCAAGCCCGACGAAGTAATAAACGCAACCCTCTCCGCAATGAAATTCTGCGCCAACCCCGGCAGAAGCGGACACAAGCTTTCGCTTGCCTGCCTTGAGCGGGTCTACGCCTGCCGAAAAATTTTGTGCGAGTTTTTCGGCGGATACGATTACGACCGGGTAATTTTCACAAAGAATTGCTCGGAGGCTCTTAACACCGTTATTTTAGGTACCCTTCAAGAGGGGGACGAGGTGGTTTCAACCGTCGCCGAGCACAACTCCGTTCTTCGCCCTCTGCATTACCTTGAAGGCAGGGGCGTACACGTAAAATACACCCCTCTCGACGAAGAGGGGAATATAGATATATCCGCGCTTCAAGCAATTGTAACTCCAAATATCCGCGCGGTAATTATAACGCTTGCGTCCAACGTCACGGGGACGTCTCCCGACATTTCGTCAGTCCGCAGAGCAATTCCAGAGGACTGCCTTCTGATCTGCGACGGAGCACAGGCGTGCGGACATATCAAAATTGATATGAAAGCGGGCGGAATTGACGCGCTTGCCGTGGCAGGACACAAGGGCATGCTCGGTATTCAGGGCAGCGGTGCGCTCCTGTTTTCCGAACGCATAAATCCCCGCCCCATAACCTACGGCGGTACGGGCAGCGAAAGCTACAACCTCGATATGCCCGACTTCTACCCCGACAGACTCGAATGCGGAACGCTCTCGTATCCCGCAATAATTTCGCTCGGCGAGGGCGCACTCTATCTCAAAAATAAAATGGCGGAAAGTGCACAAAAGGTTGTTAAATATACCCAAATTCTGCACGAGGGCTTGGCGCGTATAAAGGGAGTGACCCTCTATTCAAAGCCTAATCCCTTCGGCATAGTCTGTTTTTCGCTTGAAAATTTGCAATCCGAGCTTGCCGCGTTCAGACTCTCGGAGGAATACTCTATCTGCGTTCGGGGCGGACTGCACTGCGCACCCAAGATGCACCAAGCCCTCCAAAGCGAGGGGCTTATAAGGGCGTCGGTCAGCTCGTTCAACTCCAAAAACGAGTGCGAAATCTTCCTCAACGCCGTCTATGAAATTTCAAAATAATCAAATTGATTTAAGCTTTGCTATAACCTCTTTGAGTTTTTTTCTTTTAAAGCCGTCCAAAAGCGGGTAGAGGGCGTTGTAAAAATTGTCGAGGTCGGCGTTCGACAAAGTGCCTTCGCGCTTGCCGCGCTCGGCTTCGGCAATTATGGTGCCGAGAAGCTGTCTTTCGTTCTTTCCGCTCATAGCTTTAGAGAGTACCTTCGCAAGCTCAACCGTGTTGTTTATATCGGCAGTATTTTGACCTGCCGTGTTTTGCGAATTTGCTTGGGGCTGTTCGTCGGAATAACTTTTAAAATCTTTCATACAATCTCCGCATATAATGTAACCAGATGATTTGCAATTATCGGGCTAATACAAAATATGCAAGGAAAGAGATTTATGCAACTTTTAATTATTCTCGCACTGCTTTTATACGGCGGAAATTCCAATGCACAGAATATTTTATCCGAGGTGAAGCCCATGCTTGAAAGCATAGGAGGCGAAGACATGAAACGCGCGCTTGAAAGTGCGGAGGAAATAAGCGGAGTTTTATCGGCTGTCCGCGCTCTTTCTTCGGAAAGTACCCCAATCGAACAGCCCGCAACTAAGGCGAGTGCCGATTATTTCCCCCTCGCGCCAATCTCCGAAATTGCCGATAAAGACATAACTTACAGCCTCTCTAAATACATAGCCGCTCAAAATTAAAAACTCCGTATTGATTTTACGCAAAATATATGTTACAATACGGCTATGAAAACGGCAATTTCAACTGCTTGCTTTTATTTGAAAGAGGAAACCGAAAACGCACTCTCTCTGATTAAGGATATGGGAGCCGAATCCTGCTCGGTAGGGCTTAAGACCTTCTACGAATACCGCCCCGAATTTGCAAAAAAGTATGCTCAAAATCTCGGCGGGGTGGAGGTTTGCTCTATTGAAACGGGTGCGCAAAACTTCGAACCTCAACTTTTCAGCCCCTCGCGCAGGGTTCGCGGAGACGGCTTTTATTGGCTTGAGCAGGTAATGCGCTCCGGTCAGCTTTTTGGCGCAAAAAGATATATTCTAAAGGCTCCCCCGCAATTCCCGAACGAAAATTATGGCGACAGATTGCAATATTTAAGCGAAATTTACAATTTTTGCGCAGGCTACGGCGTAGGGCTCTGTATCGAAAACAGCCTGCTCGGTCTTTTGGACAGTCCGACGAAGGTTGACGAAATCAAATCGGCTTGTCCCCGAATATGTTTTTCCCTCAACGTAAAAAGCGCGTCGGGCGCTGACAGTTTCTGCCAAAAGTTTTTAAAGGCTATGGCGGGCAGTCTTGCGCAGGTTGTAGTTGAGGACGTTGACGCAAGCCTTATAAAGCAGTTGAAAAATATAGACTTTGACGGCGAAATTATCTTAAATACGCAGAATTTTGCCCAAATTCCGCAGCTTTCGGACTTGATAGATAAAATAAAACAATTAAATAATATTTAATTTTAAAGCCCCGCGCCCGAAAATTTTTCGGGCGTATTTTTATATAATATAATAATTAAATTTTTTTAAAAGATTTAAAAAAACGCTTGACATAATTATACGGTGCTGTTAAAATATAAAAGCTGTCGCATCGACAGCAACGTTTTTCTGTTGAAAAACAGCCGCTTTTGCGGCAAAGCGAAGATTGAAAACTGCATAGAGAAGAAAAATCAGTACAAAAAAGGCAATAAGATTAATTGGTTAATACGAAATTAGAGAATATCGCAATTGAAGCGGTGTGCCTAATGCTGTTAAGAAATTAGTCGAGTTTTAAATGTAGAATTTTTGTAGATAAGTAGACGAAAGGACAAATAGCGAAAGTGCTATTGAGAGAAAGTTCAAGCTACAAAGAGCATACGGAGGATGCCTAGGTACATGGCGCCGAAGAAGGACGTGACAAGCTGCGATAAGCTGCGGGTAGGAGCAAATATCCTGCG
>JAFLVO010000006.1 GCA_022508245.1 Clostridiales bacterium | reverse complement strand
TGCACTCACTTCACTTGAAACACCTAAAAAATGCGCTACTGTGGATGCTTTGCAGTTTTGGGAGTGGAAAATGGTTTGAGACAAAGAAACCGAGCGCAGACGTACAGGGACGTACTTCAAGTGAGGGTTCTGCCGTATTCAAGGCATTTAACGCCCCAAAACCTTGTGCTGTTTTATTCCCGTGTGGCTAACCTTGACAAGCGTTACATTCAGTGATAAGATATACAAAAGGTGAAATTATGATTTTTGTTATTGCTTCGGATATACACGGTTCGGCGACCTACTGCAAGAGACTTGTTGAAATTTTCAAGGAGGAAAAAGCCGATAAGCTGCTTCTTTTAGGGGATATTTTATACCACGGGCCGAGGAACCCTCTTCCCGACGGCTACGCTCCTGCCGAGGTTGCTAAACTTCTTTGCGAGATAAAAGATAAGATTATGTGCGTCAGAGGCAACTGCGACAGCGAGGTTGACCAGCTTGTTCTGCCTTTTAACGTTCTATCCGACTACGCGGCAGTATTTGCGGACGGCTTGAATATTTATCTCTCCCACGGTCACAGAGAAGTCCCTCCCCTTTCAAAGGGGGATATATACCTCACGGGGCACACCCACGTTCCCTTAAAAGAGGACTGCGGTTATATTCATTTGAACCCCGGCTCCGTATCACTGCCCAAGGAAAACAGCCCACACTCCTATATTCTCTATAAGGACGGCTCATTTTATTTTAAAACTCTGGACGGAAAAATTTATGATACCGCTGACGTCCTCAACAGTCAGTGGTAATGACAAAATATAAAAAAACGCCGTTCGCTTTGCGCGAACGGCGTTTAATTTTACTATTAAAGTAACGGAGGTCTCTTATTGAGAAGAGTAAAGATAATATCAATAATCCAACCGATACCCAAGCCGTAGAAAATCCAAAGCAAACCGATAAGAATCTTCAGGATATTGCCCTCGAGAATACCGTCGATAAAACGAGCGATACCGAAAACAACATCAAGGAAAATTGCAATCAGAACTTTGAGAATCCAGGGCAATGACCAAAGTGCGCCGCCTAAACTTCCTTTCTTTTTTGCCATAATTTTGTTCTCCTTGTTTATTTTTACCCCTCTTGCGCCAAGAGAACACAAAAGAGATATTACTTTATAATTATATTATATCATTTCATTAAATTTGTCAATAATTTGATAAGCGTATTTTTTTCACTTAAGTTATGCGTGTTACAATATATAAAGAGGCACTGAACGTGCCTCTTTTGTGTTGTGTTTATAAAAATCAGTATCCGCCGCCGTAGTCGGAACCGCCGCCGCATTCGGCCATCGTCGCAAACGATATACCGAGCATTACAACGCAAGACATCAAGCCGATTACCGCAATTACCATTGCGATGGTGTATTTGATGTCTGCCTTTTGCCCTGCCGCCTTGGCTGCCTTTCTTTGAGCGTTAGCGTTTCTGAATACACTGAAGTAGCCTGCACCGAGAACGATTGCGCCTATTATGCTAGTAATAACCATGCCGATGGGGAAGTCGTTGAACTCAAGCAACCGGGGTAATACTAGACCCATGTATAAGCCCGAAATAACATACAAAACTATGCTGACAATGAGCAAATGAACCGGATTGGTTATTTTCCCCATACCAAGCGAAAGAACTTTTGTGCTTGATGAGCTTGATGAGCTTGCACGTACGGGCTGGCTTGCGGGTTTAGCCGCAACGGGAGCGCCGCCTTCGCTCTGCTGAACCTGTTCTTCGCCGATTGCGCCTGCAGACATCTTACCCTTTCGCTGATAGGTAACCTTGTTGGGTATTTCCTTAATAATTGCGTTCTTTGTGACGGTCTTCTTCTTCAAGCAGCCGCTCTGGAATGAGAATGAAGCGTCGTCGGGTCTGCCGAATACAGCAACTTCCTTGAAGGTGTCGTCTACGATATTATATAGGAGCAACGACTTGATTTTACGGGTTTCGTAATGGGTGTCGTAGTTACCCTTATCGTCCGTGGGAACGGAAACGGAATAAGTAACCGTAGAGGTTTTGTAGAGGTAGAGCTCGTCGTCATCGTACTTGTTTTCCGTTGCGTTGGAAACGTCGAAGGCAATCTTGGTAAGATTGTGACCCACTTTGTCTACCTTGTAGAGCGACTTGGAGTATGCGCCCTTGCTACCTGCGTCAACGACGCCGATATATTCCCTCTTAAGAAGATAGATTGCGTCGCGCGTAATCTTTACAAGCTCCTTAACGTCGTTCAATATTACTTTGTTTGCGCTGCCGTCCTCTCTTACTATGCGCAGAGCGCCGCGGGTGTCGAGATAGTAGACGTAACCGTCCTGGAAGTCGATAAGCTCGTCATACTGCGTGCAGAGAACTACGCTCTTTTTACCGTCTACGCTTATCTTTTTGAGTGCGGCGTTCAAGCCTCTGCCGACTTTGATATAGAGCCAGCCGCTGCGAACAACTGCCGAGCCGAGTCCGCCTGCATTGGGCATAATTTCCTGCTTGTCGGAGCCGTCGGTGTTGATGGAGTACAGGGTAACGTTGTTGTTGTTACCGATGTAGTAGTAAATCTTACCGTCGATAGTTGCGTAATAGTCGTAAACGTTCTTATCGAGCTTTGTTTTCTCTCCGTTAGCCAAATTAAGGCTGTACAGATCCATATTGTAGTTGTTGGGAACCCAAAGGAAGTAAATTACCTTGCCGTCCACAACGTCCACGATTTGAGTATCTGCACTGAGCACCGATTTAACTTTCTTGGTGTCCATATTGAAGGAGTAGAACATCTCTACGTCCTCGCCGTGCTCGCCCTTGGAAGCGGTAGTGTAGAAAATTTGATTGCCGTACCGATCCATTATATCGATTAATTCGGGAATAACCGTATCAGCCGTACCGTTTACGAGATTCAGGGAAAGGAGAGCGTAGTTGTTCCTGTTGGAAATCTTAACTTCGTCCTTCTTCTTTTTAAAGAGACTTGCAAAGCAGCCTGCCTTCTCCTGCGCAACAGCCTTGAGCTTGGTGGTTATGTAGAGATTGGTGCCCGAAATAAAATACTTGGTGCTGCCGCTTGCGTCGTTGAAGTCGCCCTTGCCTGCCTTATGTACTTCGGTTTCAGCCGTCTCTGCCGCTGCGTTGGAGTTAAAGGTGCAGAGCGTCTTATCTTCTTTAATATATACAAGGTAGCCGCCGAAGTGAGCGAGAATATCGGTAATCCCCTTAATAACGGGTTTCTTCTCCTGCTTGGTGTCCTTAATTTCGTACAAATCGTAGTGCTTGGTGCCGTCTACCTGCTCTGCCTCCTCGGGTGCCTGCTGCTTGTTGCCGAGGTTGAGCTGGAATGCGGGAGCCACGCCCTCTTTGAGAATGTAGTACTTGTTGCCAAGGCGGATGATAAGTCCGTCGGTGATTGAGAACGAGAAGTAAGCGTCGAGCTTTTTAACGTAGTCCTCTGCGTCCTTGTAGCCGTCGATTTTAGTGAAAGCAGCAAGCGTTGCACGTCTGTCTGCGCCTGCTTTGTAGTCGGCAACTGCCTTGGTGTAAATTTCTTCGGCATCTATACCCTGTGCCGAAAGCTTGTCGCAGATGTTCTTCTGCTTCTGCTGATAAGCCTGCTCGTAGCCGGGAAGCTCTTTGTAGCCACTTACGGGCTTAACCGAAGCAATTTTCTGCTGTAAGTGTGAAAGCTGTGCGGAAAGCTGGGTTGCAACTGCAGGGTTGCCCTTGTATTTTTTATAGTACTTGATGGCATTATCAAGCTTTTTGATTACGTCGCTGCCCTTTGCGGAGATAGTCGAAGCGATGAACGAATATGCGTCGTAGTAGGTGAAGGCGTTTGCAAGGTCGTCCGATTTAACGTACTCTGCAAAGAACTTCTCCTCTAGGGTTGCAAGACCGTTTATCTTCTTCAAAAGCGGATCGGAAAGCGCCTTGAACTGCAGCTCCCATGTTGCGGGATTGGCAGCGCTCTTTACGAGAATTTTGTCCACCATCCTGTCGATTTCTGGAATTGTAAGCGCGTTCGTAAGGATGAAATCGTCCCAATTGTATGTATCGAGACAGTTTTCAAGGTAAGCAAGCGCGGACTCTGCGTCATCCGCATACGCAACGAGCGCGTCGCCTGCGGGCATGGAACCTACTGCTGCAGAGAACATGCCGTCTATTGACGGTTTGTTATCTAATTCTTTGATTGTCCAACGGCGCTGACAGCAAGAGCAAAACTCGGAATCTGTTGCGTTTCCTTTGTCAGGCTTTGCGTCGTGGAGAATCGGGCTACCGCATGAAGGGCATGTGTAGTTGATAATTTGTGCCATAAGTTTCTCCTTTAGTATTTTATTATATTATTTTATTTTTGCTTTTAGTATTTTAAAACGCTTTACGGCGAAAGGAAAAACCACGCTTTTTTCTTTCGCACCCAATTTGCGTATGCTTGCGCAGAATTGCTTTTAATTTTTTAAACTTTTCAAACGCTTTATGGCGCGCCCCAAAATCACGCTTTTGGGGATGCGCACTCAATTTGCGCATACCTGCGCTTAAAAGAAAGGAATTGCCGTAATTCTATGTTCGTTTGCCCTTAAAAATTGCGGCAAAGGAAACATTGTTTCCCAAGCCTCACGAAATATTTAATTCGCAGAATAGAATTAAATATTTGTGAACTTTTTTACGGCCAATCTTCGCCGCCGTTGGGGGGCTTGCAGCGTATAATTCTGCGAATTCCCTTGGTTACGCCGACAATTATGCCGTATTTTTTGATTGAAAGAATCATATACGTCGAGCAGGTGGGATGAAATCTGCACTCCTGTCTTATCGACATAGGCGCGTATGCCTTGTACATAAGCACACAGCCGATGAGAAAACACCTGAACGGCATATAGGTTAAGGCGATTATCACAAGCAGCTCTATCCAAATGCTCACTGGAAGCAGCTTAAGCCCGACAATTACGCCGAACGCTGTCCAGAATACTGCCAAGACACCTATCTGCAACCAAAAATAAATTATTAAGTCTTTTACGCGTACTTCGCGAATCTGTTTCATTTAGTTTTTGCGCACGAAAGGGTAATTATTTAATATCTTTGGTCAAATCCAAGTTGCAACTGGGGCATTTCTCCGTGCGGGGCGTTACGGGATATCCGCACTTGGGGCAGGTTCCAGACTGCGCCGCCTGCGAGAAACCGTAAGTCTGTTGAGGTTGCGGGGGCTGCTGCACGGGCTGAACGGGCTGTGCGCGATAGCCGCACATCTGGCAGAACGCCGCACCGTAGGGCATGGGCGCACGGCAGTTGGGGCAGAAAGAAGCCGCTCCGCCGTACATGGGCTGCTGTCCGTAGTAGGGATTAATGGGGGGAACGGGAGGAACTGCACCCGGGTACATATTGGGATAGGGATATCCGCCGTGCATGTAGCCGCCGCCCGCCGCCATATTCTGCTGAGTCTTCCAATACTGTTCGTCCTGATATGTATAGCCCTGCATCTCGCGCTCTTTTGCCTTTGCCTCCGCCATTCTTACCGTGCGGTTGTAGTCGGCGGTCGTCATCGCATCCGAATCGAGTATGACGTCGTTTCTTGCGTTGATTTTGTTCTGTCTTACCAACAGTCTGCCCTTCGAAGCGTCGTCGACAGAAATCTCTACGATATCGAAGTGACGGACGCCCAAGCCGTAATCGGCAAGCTTTTGGTTGAGCTTTGCCGCTACCGAGTCAGACAGCTCCTCAAGCTTTGTATTGATTTCCAAAAGGCTGACGTTGTTGTCCACTATTGCACTTGCGAGATTGGTCTTTAACACCGTTAAAATATCCGCGCGCACGGTTGCGGCAACGCGCTCAACCGAGTACTCGGGCATACGTCCGACCAAGTTTAAGACAAACTGCATTGCGTCCACAACCTGTATATTTACACTGCCGTTTGAACCGACTTCAACAAGCTCGTTGTAAAGGGGATCCTTAACCATTATGCGGCTGGGCGTGCCCCAAACTACCTGGATGTCATTTGACATATTTACAAAGAATACGTCACATTCGAAGGGAACACCGGCAGGTTCTTCCTTGTTGCGGCTGAACAGTTTTTTGAAAAATGCGCGGAATTTTGAGATGTTGTTGGTGGGCAGTACGTGTTTACCCGCAGTAAAGGGTTCTTCCGCCGCGCCGTCCTTGTATATAATGGCCTGTTGCGAGGGTTCGACAATGAGCACGCTGTCATTTTTGAAATCGGTAATTTTGGTTTTGTATATAATTTCGCGGTTGTCGCTACCTACGCTTTGAATAACGTTATAAACGTGATCTGCCATAGCAATCTTCCTTGTAAATATGTTTTTATAATTATATCACACGCTTTTCACTAAACGCAACTTTATGAATAAATATAATTTAACAAAATTAAAAATACGCAACAAAAATGCCGCCCCGTGGCGATAATTTGGGACTGCATTTTTCTCTGAAAATGGCAAAACTGCGCTCTTAAAAAGTGCGCAGTTTTATAATTTAAACTAATTCGATTATGGCTTCTTCTGCGTTGTCGCCGCGACGTGCACCAAGAGTATAAATTCTGGTGTAGCCGCCGCCCTGACCCTTCTCTTCGGCACGCTGTGCGTACTTGGGAGCAATCTCGTTGAAGAGCTTTTCCATAAGGGGATGCTGAATATCTTCAGTTCTTGCCTTAAACGCCTTTTTGCTTTCCGTAAAGGGCTTAACTTCCTGTAAGTCACGAAGCTTGCTCATAAGCTCACGGCGTACCGCAAGCTTGCGGGGGCTGTCTTTAACGCCCTTTACCGTGATTTCCTTACCCTTTTTGTCGGTGGTCTTTTCGTCGAATTCAACGTTGTCGTCGTAGACCTTTATAGCTTTGGTAATTATCTTTTCAACGTAGGGCTGAAGCTCTTTGGCCTTTGCCTTGGTGGTTGTGATTTTGCCGTACCACAGAAGCTCGGACGCCTGATTTCTCAAAAGCGCAACTCTCTCTTCTGCCGTTCTTCCCAATTTGCCGGGCATATGTTAGTCCTCCTTGTTTGAAAGTGAAAGTCCGTAAGATTCGAGCTTTAAGATGACTTCGTCAAGCGACTTCTTGCCGAGGTTTCTCACTTTAAGCATTTCGTCTTCGGTTTTCTTGGTTAAATCTTCTACAGTGTGAATATTTGCGCGCTTTAAACAGTTGTAGGAACGAACCGAGAGGTCCATTTCCTCGATTGCCATTGCAAGAATTTTCGCCTGCTTGTCGTCCTCGTTCTTTACGAGAATATCCATATCCCTTATGGAATCGGATAAATCGACGAAGAGCGAAATATGGTCCTGCATAATCTTTGCTGCCAAAGAGACGATTTCTTTTGCGCTGAACGCGCCGTTCGTCCACACTTCGAGCGTGAGTTTGTCGTAGTCGGTATTCTGACCTACGCGGGTGTTTTCTACCGAGTAGTTTACCTTTTTGACGGGTGTGTAGATACTGTCGATGGGGATATAGTCGAGAAGCTCAGTACGGGTGTGGTCTGCGCCCTTGTAGCCCCTGCCGCGCCCGATTGTTATTTCCATATCAATCTTACCGCCCGCGTCTACCGTGCAGATGTGCTGGTCGCCGTTGATAATTTCAATCTCGGCGTCCTCGGATATATCCTTTGCCTTGACCTCGCAAGGTCCTTCTTTGTAGAGACGAACTTTCTTTTCGTAATCCTTATCGGTTACCGTAGTCTTGATTGCAAGAGTTTTTAAGTTTAAAATGATTTCGGTTACGTCCTCTTTGACGCCTGCGATTGCAGAAAATTCGTGTTTTACCGTGCCGTCTAAAAATCTGATGCCTTGTGCCGCTGCTCCGGGGAGTGCCGACAGAAGTATTCTTCTAAGGCAGTTGCCTATTGTAAGACCGAAGCCCTTTTCAAGCGGATCTACGATAACCTTCGCATACGCGCGGTCGTCGCTCTCCATAACCTCTATTTTGGGCATATCCATTTCGATCATATAACTTCCTCCTTTTTCCGATTATTACTTGGAGTACAGCTCGACAATCATATGCTCGGAAATCTGACTGTCTATATCGTCCCTTTCGGGTAATGCCAATATCTTTCCCTCTAACTTTCCGTTGTCGAATTCAAGCCACTTGGGCAAATTTCCGCCCTTGCTTGCTTTAAGCTCTTCGAAAAATTTGTTGGAATTTTTGCTTTCTTTGACGGTGACTATATCGCCGACCTTTATAATGTATGAAGGAATATTTACCTTTCTGCCGTTTACAAGGAAATGACCGTGGTTTACAAGCTGTCTTGCCTGAGCACGGCTTACGCCTATACCCATACGGTAGATGACATTGTCAAGCCTGCGCTCCAACAGTGAAAGCATATTTTCACCGGTGATGCCTTTCATTCTGTCGGCTTTCTCGTAGTAGGAACGGAACTGACCTTCCTGCACGCCGTAAATTCTCTTGACCTTCTGCTTTTCACGAAGCTGCTGACCGTATTCGGATACCTTCTTTCTTGCAAGTCCGTGCTGACCGGGAGCCATAGGTCTCTTTTCAAACGGGCATTTGCCGTTGTAACATTTTTCGCCTTTCAAAAACAGCTTTCCGCCCTCTCTTCTGCAAAGGCGGCATTTTGCCTCTCTATAAGTTGCCATATTTACTTACCTCCTTATACTCTGCGGCGTTTAGGCGGTCTGCATCCGTTGTGAGGGATGGGGGATACGTCGGAAATGAGCGTAATCTCAACCTCGCACGCGCCTATTGCACGAATAGCCGACTCTCTGCCCGCGCCGGGACCTTTTACGTAAACCTCAACCGAGCGAAGCCCGTGAGCTTTAGCTGCGTTTACAGCCGTTTCGGTTGCCTGCTGCGCTGCAAAGGGAGTACCTTTTCTCGAACCCTTGAACCCGAGGCTGCCTGCGGACGACCAGCTTATAGCATTGCCCTGCAAATCGGTTACGGTTACGAGAGTGTTATTGAAAGAGGACTGAATATGCACCTGACCTCTGTCAACCTTTTTGAGTTCTCTTCTCTTTCTTGTTACTGTTTTAGTCTGTTTTTTAGCCTGTGCCATTATAGTCCTCCTTACTTAGCGCCCTTCTTCTTGGCTACCGTACGGCGAGGTCCTTTTCTTGTCCTCGCGTTGGTCTTGGTGGACTGACCGCGCACGGGAAGTCCCTTTCTGTGACGGATTCCGCGATAGCAGCCTATTTCCATAAGTCTTTTGATGTTGAGCGATACTTCACTGCGAAGCTCACCCTCCACCCTTAAATTGTGGTCAATGTATTCTCTCAATTTGGATACTGTGGTTTCATCGAGGTCCTTAACTCTCGTGTCGGGGTCAACGCCCGTAGCAGCGAGAATTTTTTGGGAAGTCTTTAAACCTATTCCGTAGATATAAGTCAAGCCTATTTCAACCCTTTTCTCTCTGGGTAAATCTACGCCGGCAATACGTGCCATAAATTTGATTCCTCCGTTAAAAATTTAAAATGGTATTTTGTATGTGAACCGAAACAAACCGACCGCCCGGAAATTTGGAATGAGGCGATAAGTTTATCCGAAATTGTTTTTAAAGTTTAAAAAATCGCAAGTTAAAACCGCGTTAAAACGCGAAGATACAAGCAATGCACTCACTTACGCAAGTTTAAAACACAGAGAAGCAAGCGGCACACTCACACCCGCAAGTCTAAACCGTTTAAAATGCGGAGATACAAGCAATGCTAGGAGCGCGAGCATTTTCAAGGGGAGCGTACAAAGACGTACGTGACCCGAGAAAAGCGGAGCGCGACAAAGCAGTGCGCCGTAGATACGCGTTTTAGCCCTGGCGTTGCTTGTGGGACTTGTTTTTAGAACAAATCACCATAACTTTGCCGTTTCTTTTGATAACCTTGCATTTGTCGCACATGGGTTTTACAGAAGGTCTTACTTTCATAACTTTCTCCTAATTTCTTTACGCGCTTTATGCGCCGGAATTTGCTTGTGACTAATTATTTCGTAATCAGTTCTTGCTGCGCCAGGTAATTCTGCCCTTGGTAAGATCGTACGGGCTTATTTCAAGCTTAACGTTGTCGCCCTCTATAATTCTTATATAGTTGAGGCGAAGCTTGCCCGAAATGTACGCCGTTATAACGTGACCGTTGGTAAGTTTAACCTTGAACGTTGCATTGGGAAGGCACTCTATAACCTTGCCCTCTGTTTCAATTACGTCGTCTTTAGACATAGAACTCCTTTTATTTTTCCGCGTCCGCGGATTTAATATTGAACCTTTTGAGTGCGGAAATTATCTCCGCGTCGTAAACTTTAACCCCTTTTGAAAGCTTTTCCGCAATTTCTTCATTTTTTTCGGGAAGCAGGTACAGATGTTTTAAATTTTTGCGCTTAGGTGCGGAAGTCTTTTTATACTTTCCGTCCACAACAAGGACAGATTCGCCGTCAATCGAAAAGATTAAATAGTACTTGTCCTTATCTCTGCCCTGTGTGCTCTTGCAGACGCCCCCCAAAACGGGAGTTTTGTTTTTCATATATTTCCCTTAAAGAGTTAATATTTCAACTTACAGAGTTAATATTTCAACGCCGTCCTCTGTGATAAGTACGGTGTTTTCGTAGTGCGCCGCACATTTGCCGTCGGCAGTCGTAACCGTCCAGCCGTCGTTATTATCCATAAAGACTCTGTACGTGCCGAGGGTAATCATCGGCTCTATGCAGATAGTCATACCCGCTTTAAGCCGCATACCCGTACCCCTCTTGCCGTAGTTGGGAACGCCTGGGTCCTCGTGCATACTTCTGCCTATTCCGTGACCCGTGAGCGCACGGACAACTCCGTAGCCGTGGCCTTCCGCATGCGTCTGAACGGCGTGACCTATGTCGTAGAGGTGCGAGCCTGCCCGCAATCCCTCGATTGCCTTGAAAAAGCACTCTTCGGTAACTTTTACAAGCTTTTTCCTATCCTCTGACACCTCGCCGATAAGAAAGGTTCTTGCCGCGTCGCCGTGGAAACCGTTCTTTTCAGCCGTTATATCCACGCTGACGATATCGCCGTCCAAAATAACTCTGTCGCCGGGGATTCCGTGTACCACAACCTCGTTTACGGATACGCACGAGCTTGCGGGATAGCCCTCGTAACCGAGTTCGGAGGGATAGGCGCCGCAGGAGATAATATACTTGTAGACGAGCTCGTCCACTTCCTTGGTGGTCATCCCCGCGTGTATTCTGCTTCCCACAAAGTCAAGCGTTTCCTTGACTATGCGGCAGCTTTCACGCATGAACTCAATTTCTTTGGGGGTCTTTACCGTAATCATTGTTTGTCTAAAATTTCCTCAATCTGCGCGAACACTTCGTCGGGACTGCCATCGCCGCTTGTTACGCATTTAAGCTTGCCCTGCGCCTTGTAATACCCGATGAGGGGCGCGGTTTGACTGTTATAGGTGTCAAGCCTTGCCTTGACCGTCTCGGGATTGTCGTCTGCGCGCTGATAGAGCGTGCCACCGCACTTTGCACAGGTAGTTGCGCCGTTTAACGTAGAGATATGATAGCTCTGTCCGCAGGCGCACACTCTTCTTCCGCAAATTCTGTCCATTAAAAGCTTTTCGTCAACTTCTATGTTGAGACAGAGGTCTATGTGCGCAAATTTATCCAGCCTCTCCGCCTGAAAGATGTTGCGGGGGAAGCCGTCAAGCATATATCCGCCTTTTATATCGTCATTTTGCAATCTGTCCTCAACTATGTCGCAAGTGACTTCGTCGGGAACGAGCTTGCCCGCGTCGATATAGGATTTTGCAAGCTTGCCTATCCTGGTTCCGCCCTTTATGTTGGCACGGAAAATATCGCCCGTGGAGATATGCAGGATGTTGTATTTTTGCGCTATTTTGCTTGCCTGCGTGCCCTTGCCTGCGCCGGGTGCGCCCAAAAGAATTATGTTCACTTATATTTCCCTATACTTTTTATTTGAGGAAGCCCTTATACGTCTTCATCATAAGTTGCGATTCGAGCTGTTTGTCAAGCTCCATTGCAACGGATACGACGATGAGGATACCCGTCGTAGAGAATACCGACAAGAGGGTAAGATTGCTCTGACCGAGGCTTGCAAGCACTATTGAGAGTATCGAGGGAATAAACGCTACGAGCGAAAGATAAATCGCACCGAAGAGCGTAATTCTGTTGGAAATCTTTTTAAGATGGTCGGACGTGGGCTTGCCGGGTCTTATACCCTGAATAAAGCCGCCGTTCTGCTGAATTGTCTTGGAAACGTCCTCGGGATTGAACTGCATCGACTGATAGAAGAACGAGAAAGCAAATATAAGCAGGCAAAGCGTTACCATATATATGAGCTGACCGTACCATTTAGGGGATGAGCCCGAGAACCAGATATTGATGTTGGTTGCAGCGTCCGTATTGGGCCAGAACAGGCTTATTAAGAGCTGCGGGAAGGATATGAGAGCGAACGCGAAGATTAAAGGCATGACGCCCGAACCCGAAATCTTGATGGGTATTACAGACGACTGACCGCCGTACATCTTTCTGCCCTTTACCTGCTTTGCGTACTGAACCGGAATTCTTCTCTCTGACAAGTCAACCGTTACGATTGCGGCAAATTCCACAACCGTCAGGACCACAAAGCCGAGAACCTCCCAAAGTACTGCGGGGTTTGCCTTATCTACATAACTGCCCCAACCGAACGCTTCGGTAAATCTTTCGACGATGGTAAGACCCGCGGTAGAGATAATACCAACGAAGATTATGAGCGATATACCGTTGGATACGCCGTATTCGGTAATTCTTTCGCCGAGCCACATAACAAGCATCGCGCCTGCAGTATATACCACGGTAAGGAATATACCCGCCATAACCTTAGCTCCCGTTTCGGAAACCACCGAGAGCGCTGTATTCTGTGAAAAATAGCCAAAGAACTCAAGTCTGAGTGCGTTGTTGTTTACGCCGAAGTTGATGATGATACCGATTGCCTGTGCAATTGCAAGGGCAATAGTCACAAAACGCGTTATCTGCGCTATTTTCTTTCTGCCGTCTTCGCCTTCCTTTGACATCCTTTCAAGGGCGGGAATACCAACCGTTAAAAGCTGGATAATAATCGACGCGTTAATATACGGGCTTATGCCGAGTGCAAACAGCGTTGCATTTGCCAGCGAACCGCCCGTTATGGACGAGAGAACGCCCAAAAACGCGTTATTGGGGTCGTTGATTACGCTCCTGAATTCCGATACCTTGATACCGGGGACGGGAATATAACAGCCGAGTCTGAAAATAAGAAGCAGGATAAGTGTTAAGAAAATCTTCTTCCTTATTTCTTTGACTTTAAAACAGTTTTTAATTGTTTCAAACATTTTAAACCTCTTTTAAAGGGATTTAACCTTTAGCTGTAATCAGTTAAGATACGAGCAAGATAAGGCGTGCGAGGAAAACCCGAGGGAGTTTACAATGAAGTAAACGTCGCACCGAAGCCGAGGGTTCCCTTTAGGGAAACGGCTTACCGAGAGTTGCCACAGCACAACGCAGTATTGCGTGTATATTAGCTGATTACTTCGCAGGTGCCGCCCGCTTTCTCGATAGCCTCTTTTGCGCTTGCCGAGAATTTTGCGGCTTTTACAGTGAGAGCAACCTCTAATTTGCCCGTGCCGAGCACTTTGAGCCCTGCCGAGTCCTTAACTTCCTTTGCAAGGTTGTGGCTTGCAACGTATTCGAAGTCAATTACCGTGCCTGCCTTTTCGTTTGCAAGCTGGCTGAGATTAACAATAGTGTAGTGCGTAGCCCATTTGTTATGGAAACCGCGTTTGGGAATACGTCTTGCAAGAGGCATCTGACCGCCTTCGAAGCCGGGACGAACGCCGCCGCCCGAACGCGCCCACTGACCCTTGTGACCCTTACCGGAAGTCTTGCCGAGTCCCGAGCCTATACCTCTGCCGAGTCTTTTAACGCTGTGTCTTGCGCCCTCTGCGGGCGATAAAGTATCTATTCTCATAAATTCACCTTAAACCTTTTCGACAAGCACAAGATGGGCAACCTTTTTAATCTGCCCCAAATTTGCGGGAGTTTCCTCCAAAGTCTTTGATTGACGGATTTTTTTAAGCCCCAAAGCGGCGATTGTGTCCTTTACAGACTTAATCTGTCCGTTTGTGCTTCTAATTAAAGTAACTTTAACCATTTCAATTCTCCATTATGCTTTGAGTTCGTCCACACTCTTGCCGCGAGCCGCCGCAACCTCTTCGGGCGATTTAAGCTCGTAGAGTCCGCAGACTGCAGCCTTTACACAGTTAATAGGGTTGGAAGTGCCGTGGGACTTGGTTCTTACGTCCTTTACGCCCGCTGCTTCCATAACCGCACGCACGGGTCCGCCCGCGATAACGCCGGTACCTTCGGAGGCAGGCATCATAAGCACCGAGCCTCTGCCGAAAATGCCGAGTACGGAGTGGGGAATAGAAGTGCCGGCAAGCGCCACCTTCTTCATATTCTTTTTAGCCTGAGCGTTAGCTTTCTCGATAGCTTCGGGAACTTCCTTGCTCTTTGCCATGCCGTAGCCTACGTTGCCCTTGCCGTCGCCGACGACAACGAGAGCAGCAAAGCGCATATTCCTACCGCCTTTAACGGTCTTTGATACCCTGTTTACCTGTATAAGTTTTTTGATTAAGCCGTCGTCTTCCTGCCTTCTTCTGTTATCTCTTCTTGCAGGTCTTTCTTTCTTTTCTTCCATATCAAACTCCTTAGAAATCAAGTCCGGCTTCTCTTGCGCCGTCTGCCAATGCCTGAACGCGTCCCGTGTAGAGGTAGCCGCCTCTGTCGAACACGACCTGCTTTATACCGAGTTTAGTTGCCTTTTCCGCAACGCACTTTCCGACGACCTTGGCTGCGTCAGTCTTGCTGAGACCTTCTACCTTGCTCTTAACGTCCTTTTCCATTGTAGAAGCCGAGCAAAGTGTTACGCCCTTCGTGTCGTCGATAACTTGCGCGTAAATATGGTTAAGAGACCTGTAAACGCTGAGTCTGGGCGCCTCTGCCGTGCCGCTTACCTTTTTGCGGACGCGCAGATGTCTTCTTAAACGTTCCTTGTTCTTATCAATTTTAGTAATCATAATATCTCCTATGGACAAGTTAACCAACTTGGGTTAATCCTTCGGGTTATCAGTCGCGCGCAAGACGAGGCGCACGAGTACCGACCGCAGGGAGCGTACACAGATGTACGTGACCAAGGCGGCGCAGAGTGCAACAAAGTATTGCGTGATGAATGATAATCCGAAATTACTTCTTGCCTTTGCCTCCCGTCTTACCTTCCTTCCTCTCGATTACTTCGTCGCTGTACGCGATGCCGTAACCGTGGTAAGGTTCGGGAATTCTGATGTTTCTGATATCAGCTGCCGTCTGTCCGACAAGAATTTTGTCTATGCCGGATACGGTAATTTCGTTTGCGGTGGGGCATTCAAGCTTGATACCCTGCGGTTCAACGAAATCTACGGGGTGCGAATAGCCTACGTTAAGGACTATCTTGTTGCCCTGTTTTGCGACCTTCCAGCCGACGCCGTTAACTTTGAGCGTCTTCTTGTAGCCTTCGGTAACGCCGACAACCATGTTGTGAAGAAGCGCGCGGTAAAGTCCGTGTTTAGCGTTTGCGTCGGGGGTTTGAGCCGTCTTTTCAACGATAGCCTCCGTACCCTCTACTTTGATATTGATGTCGCCGACAATCGTCTGTGTAAGCGTGCCCTTGCCGCCCTTTACGGTCAAAAGTCCGTTTTCAAAGGTAACGGTCACGCCTGCGGGTAAAGCTACGGGTAATTTTCCTATTCTTGACATATTTAATTACCTCCTTACCAGATGTAGCACAGCACTTCGCCGCCTACGTTCTGCGCTTTTGCCTGCTTGCCCGTCATAATGCCTTTGTTGGTGGAAAGAATAGCAATGCCGAGTCCGTCCATAACCTTGGGCATAGTGTCTACGTCCGAATAGACGCGAAGTCCGGGACGGGAAACTCTCTTAAGTCCGTTTATAACGGGCTTTTTCTTGCCTGCGTATTTGAGGGATATAACGATTTTGCCGTTATAGCCGTCTTCTTCGAATTTAACGTCGGAAATATAGCCCTCGTCGAGCATAATATTCGCAATCGCCTTTTTCATATTGGATGAGGGAATCTCAACCTTTTCTTTGTTAGCTGCAAGCGCGTTTCTTACGCGTGTGAGCATATCTGCAATAGGGTCTGTCATTTTTCGCTCCTCCTCTTACCAACTCGATTTCTTCACGCCGGGAATCTGTCCCTTGTAAGCGAGGTTTCTGAAACATATACGGCATACTCCGTACTTGCGCAAAACCGCGTGAGGTCTTCCGCAAATGGAGCATCTTGTGTATGCTCTCGTCGAGTATTTAGCAGGTCTCTGCTGTTTATTTATCATTGATTTCTTTGCCATAAAAACTCCTTACTTCTTGAAGGGCATACCCATTGCCCTCAAAAGCTCTCTCGCTTCTTCATCGCTCTTTGCCGTGGTTACGAAACAGATGTCCATACCCCTTATCTTCTCTACCTGATCGTATTGAATTTCGGGGAACATAAGCTGTTCCTTTACGCCCGTGCAGTAGTTGCCCTTGCCGTCGAAGCTCTCTGCGGATACGCCGCGGAAGTCGCGCACGCGGGGAAGTGCAATCGAAATGAACTTATCGAAGAAATCGTACATCATCTTGCCGCGGAGTGTTACCTTTAATCCGATAACCATACCTTCACGAACCTTGAAGTTTGCAACCGACTTCTTTGCCTTGCAGGTTACGGGCTGCTGTCCCGTAATGAGCTTCATTTCGCTTTGAGCCATCTGTATTGATTTCGCGTTGTCCTTGATATCGCCGAGTCCCGAGCTTACTACGATTTTAACAAGCTTGGGAACCTGCATAACGTTTTTATAGCCGAATTTAGCGGTGAGTGCGGGAACAACTTCCTTTTCGTACTGTTCCTGAACTCTTGAAACGTATTTCTTTTCAGCCGCAGACGCCTTTTTGGCGGTCTTGGGTGCAGCTGCTTTCTTTGTGGTTTCTTCTTTTACTTCGGCGTTTTCAGCCGCTGTCTTTTTAGTAGCCAACTCGCACCTCCTTATTCAGCGTCGCCGCCCGTCGTTTCGGGGGTTTCTTCGTCTTTCTTTGCGCGTTTTCTTACACGCTTCTTGGGAGCTTCTTCCTTCTTGGCAGCAGCCTTCTTGCCTGCGTATGCCTTGTCGAGCACCGCGCCGCACTTGCCGCACACTCTGTGCTTTTTGCCGCCTTCTACGGAATACTTAACTCTTATTGCTTTGCCGCACGCGTCGCAAACTACCATTACGTTGGATACGTCCAGGGGGGCGGCGACTTCGACGATTTCGGAAACTTCGTTAGCCTTTCTTGCCTTCTTCGCCTTCTTGTGAATATTCACGCCCTCGACCGTAACCGTGCCGTTTTTGGGAGAGGTGGCAACTACCTTGCCCTGCTTGCCCGCATACTTACCTGTGATAACTAAAACGTTGTCATTTAATTTTACGTTCATAGCATTTCTCCTTTAATTACAGCACTTCGGGAGCGAGCGAGATAATCTTCATATAGTTCTTCTCACGAAGCTCCCTTGCAATCGGTCCGAAAATACGCGTACCGCGAGGTTCTTTGTTGGTGTTGATTATAACTGCGGCATTGTCGTCGAAACGGATATAAGTACCGTCGTCGCGTCTGATGCCCTTGGAACTGCGCACGATAACCGCCTTTACTACTTCGCCCTTTTTAACGGCGCCGCCGGGGGTTGCCGTTTTAACCGAGCAGACGATTACGTCACCGATGTTCGCCGTCTTTCTGAACGAACCACCGAGTACCTTTATGCACATAAGTTCCTTTGCGCCGCTGTTGTCTGCGGCTTTAAGTCTTGTTTGAGGTTGTATCATAAAAACTCTCCTATTTTTGAACTTACAACTGTGTGCAGAGGATTATCTTACAGACACATAAGTGAAGTTGAGCGCCCCACTCTCCTTTGCCTGTGAATGACAATCATACATTATTTTATTATATCTTGCTCTCCCGCAATCGCGGGAGTCTGTCTAAAATTCATAGATACGAGTTAGGCGAGGCGCACGAGCACCGACCGCAGGGAGTTTACATTGAGGTAAATGTCGTACCGAAGCCGAGGGTTCCCTTTTGGGAAACGGCTTACCAAGGCGGCGCGGAGTGCAACAAAGCATAACGATGTATATATGAATTTTACTTTGCCTTTTCGATAATTTCGGCAACGCGCCAGTTCTTGTCCTTTGAAAGCTTGCGCGTTTCCACTATTCTGACCTTATCGCCCTCGCCGCACTCGTTGTTCTCGTCGTGCGCCTTGAAGCGGGTCGTTCTTAAAATGGTCTTTTTATAGAGGGGGTGCTTGCGGTTATCTCTGACTGCAACGACTACCGTCTTGTCCATCTTGCTGGATACGACTATGCCCACTCTTTCTTTCCTTAAAGATGTTCTTTCCATATTTAGCACTCCTTACGCCTTTAACTGCCTTGCACGGATGACCGTGTTCACTCTTGCTATATCCTTTTTAACAAGGTTTATTGCAAGGGGGTTTTCAAGCTGGCCGCTTGCGTGACGGAAGCGCAGTTTAAACAGTTCGCTTTTGAGCTCCTGAAGTCTGTTGTTAAGCTCTTCGTCACTCAAATTTACTATCTCTTTAATTTTCATTAGCGTCACCGCCTTCTTCTACAATCTCTTTCTTAATGAACTTGCATTTTACGGGGAGCTTGTGGCTTGCAAGACGCATTGCCTCGCGTGCGATATCCTCCGCAACGCCCGCCATTTCGAACATAACCCTGCCGGGTTTAACTATAGCTACCCAGTACTCGACTGCGCCCTTACCTGAACCCATACGGGACTCGGCGGGGTGCTTCGTGATGGGCTTGTGGGGGAAGATGTCTATCCAGACCTTACCGCCACGCTTGATAAATCTCGTCATTGCAATACGGGCTGCCTCTATCTGGTTGGAAGTAATTCTTCCGCCCTCCTCGGCAACGAGTCCGTACTCGCCGTATGCAACGGTATTGCCCTTTTGAGCTCTGCCGCGAATCTTGCCGCGGTGCTGTCTTCTTCTTTTAACTCTCTTGGGAATTAACATTACTCTTCGCCTCCATCGGATAATATAAGGCGTTTTGCCGTTTCAAGCACTTCGCCCTTGTATATCCAGCATTTGATGCCGAGTACACCGAAGGTCGTATGCGCCTCCGCAAAGCCGTAGTCAATGTCGGCGCGGATTGTCTGCAGGGGAATGGAGCCTTCGTGATAGCTTTCGCTGCCTGCTATTTCTCTGCCGTCAAGTCTGCCGCCTACGGTTATCTTAACGCCCTTTACGCCCGTCTTTGCAACCTTTGCAATCTGCTGTTTTACCGCTCTTCTGTACGATACGCGCTTTTCAAGCTGTGCTGCAACCGCTTCTGCAACGAGCTGTGCGTCCTGGTCAATCTTCTCGACCTTTTTAACGTTGATTATTATTACTTTACCCTTCGTGAGCTTTGCAAGCTGTTTCTTGATAACCTCAATCTCCGAGCCCGCCTTGCCGATGAGCACGCCGGGGCGACCCGTGTAGATGCCGATTTCAATCTTGTTTGCCGCTCTTATGATGGTAATTTTGCTTATCGCCGCGTCGTAATACTTGGTTTTGAGGAATTTGCGGATATCGCTGTCCTCTTTGATAAATGCGGAGAAATTCTTTTTATCCGCATACCACTGAGTGTCCCATGCGGAAATTATGCCGACTCTTAAACCGTGAGGATTAACTTTTTGTCCCATATTCTCTCTCCTTAAATCTTCTTCGCGTCAAGTATGACGGTTACGTGGCTCGTTCTCTTTAAAATTGCGTGCCCGCGGCCCTTGGATACGGGCTGCATCCTCTTTAAGTGAGGACCTCCGTCCGCAAAGGCTTCGGAAACGAACAAATCGCTTCTGTCCATACCCTTGTTGTGCTCTGCATTTGCAACGGCAGACATGAGAACCTTTTTAACTTCCAGGCTTCCGCCTTTGGTGCAGTAGTTCAGTATTGCCTCTGCCTCTTCCACGCTCTTGCCGCGGATTAAAGCGAGCACCGTTCTTATCTTGTAGGGCGAAATTCTTATATGCTTTGCCGTTGCGTAAGGACGTGTATCCTTATTTGCGGCAATTCTTTCAACCTTTTTATTCATATTGCTTGCCATAGTACACTACTCCTTACTTCTTGGCGGTCTTTGCCGCGTGACCTTTGAACGTTCTCGTGGGAGCAAACTCGCCGAGCTTGCAGCCTACCATATCTTCGGTAACGTATACGGGAACGTGCTTTCTTCCGTCGTAAACCGCAATCGTATGACCTACCATCTGGGGGAATATAGTCGTTGCGCGCGACCATGTTTTAACTACTTTCTTCTCGCCGTTTGCGTTCATGGCTTCTATTCTCGATAAAAGTCTTTCTTCGGCGTAAGGTCCTTTTTTAACGCTTCTTGACACAGTCTATTCCTCCTTAATTGATTCTCTTTAAGATAAACTTGGAAGAAGGATTCTTCTTCTTTCTGGTCTTGTAGCCGAGAGCAGGCTTGCCCCAAGGGGTCATAGGACCTGCATGTCCGACAGGGCTCTTACCTTCACCACCGCCGTGAGGGTGATCGTTGGGGTTCATAACCGAACCGCGGACCGTGGGACGGATACCGAAGTGTCTCGTCTTGCCGGCTTTACCTACACGGATAATTTCGTGTTCGAGGTTGCCTACCTGACCGATAGTTGCCTTGCATTTTACGGGGATGAGCCTCATTTCGCCGGAGGGCATCTTAATTGTTGCATAAGCGCCTTCCTTTGCCATGATCTGAGCGGAGATTCCCGCAGACCTTGCAATCTGCGCGCCGCGTCCGGGCTGCATCTCTATTGCGTGAACGACCGTACCTACGGGGATGTCCGCAAGGCAAAGTGCGTTGCCGCTCTTGATATCAGCGCCGCTGCCCGATAAAACCTTGTCGCCGACGCTTAAGCCTACGGGAGCGAGAATGTATCTCTTTTCGCCGTCTGCATACGCAAGGAGCGCGATGTGCGCCGAACGGTTGGGGTCGTACTGAATGGACTTAACCGTTGCGGGAATACCGTCTTTGTTGCGCTTGAAATCAATGATTCTGTACTTTATTCTGTTGCCGCCGCCAATGTGACGTACCGTGATTTTACCCTGATTGTTTCTGCCGCCCGTCTTGCGCTTGTCGTGCAATAAGCTTCTTTCGGGCTTGTCGCCCGTGAGCTCGGTGTACGCGCTTACAGTCATAAATCTGCGCGCGGGCGAGGTGGGTTTATACCTTTTAATCGCCATATCAAGCCTCCTTAGGATAACGAGTTGAAGTCCTCAATCGCCTTGGAGTCAGCTTTTAACTGGACGACTGCCTTCTTATAGTCGGGAGTGTATCCCTCGTACTTACCCATTCTCTTCTTTTTGCCCTTGCAATTTACGGTGTTTACGCTTTCAACGCTAACATCCCAAATCTTTTCAACGGCATTTTTTATCTGTGTTTTGTTAGCCGATTTCTTTACTATGAAAGTGTACTTTTTATCGGCAATTCCGTCATAACCTTTTTCCGTGAGGAGAGGTTTAATTATAATATCTTCGGCAAACATTATTTTCCGTAGACCTCCTCTAATTTCTTAACGGCTTCCTTCGTTAAAACGACTTTGGCATTTGCAACAACCTCGTAGGTCGATATCTGAGCTACGGGCAGAGTCGAAATCTTTTCGATGTTGCGTGCCGCGCGGATTACATTGATATCGTCGTTGTCCATAACGAGTACAGCCGACTTGTCAAGGTTTAAAGCCTTCTGGAAAGCAACCATCTCTTTGGTCTTGCCCTCTTTAACTTCGAGGCTTTCCACTACGACGAGCTCGCCGTCCGCAACCTTTTTGGAAAGAGCCGACAGGAGTGCGCCTATCTTGGCTTTCTTGTTCATATCCTTGGAGAAGTCGCGGCTCTTGGGAGCGAATACTACGCCGCCCTTAATCCACTGGGGAGCGCGGATTGAACCCTGACGGGCATTACCCGTGCCCTTCTGTCTCCAGGGCTTTCTGCCGCCGCCCCTTACTTCCGTACGGGTGAGCGTGGATTTCGTACCCTGTCTTTCGTTTGCAAGACGGGTTACAACCGCCTGATGAATGAGCGCTTCGTTGTATTCGACGCCGAACACCTTGTCGCTCAAGTTTATCTTTCCGGCAACAGTGCCGTCCATTTTATACACATTTACACTGGGCATTTATCTGTACCTCCTTATTTAACGGTGTCGTTTATGGTAACGACGCTACCGTTGGGGCCGGGAACCGAACCCTTAATAAGCAAGCAGTTTCTCTCTGCGTCTACTCTGACTATTTCGAGGTTCTGAACGGTTACGTTTTCAACACCGTACTGACCTGCAAGTCTCTTGTTCTTGAATACGCGCGAGGGCGAGCTGTTTGCACCCATTGAACCGGGTTCTCTGTGTACGGGGCCAACGCCGTGCGTTTCCTTCAACCTGTGCTGGTTCCATCTCTTGATAACGCCCGAGAAGCCGTGACCTTTTGAAACGCCGTGTACGTCAACCTTGTCGCCTGCCGTGAAAACGTCAACCTTGATTTCGTTGCCCACCGCGTAGCTCGACAAATCGTCGAGGCGGAATTCCTTGAGCACCTTGCAGGGTTTAACGCCGGCTTTCTTGAACTGTCCGAGTTCGGGTTTTGTGAGACTCTTTTCCTTTGCTTCGTCAAAACCGAGTTTCAATGCGGCGTAGCCGTCTTTTTCAACAGTCTTGATTTGCACTACGGGGCAGGGACCCGCTTCCACTACCGTTACGGGAATGACCTTGCCCTCTGCCGTAAATATCTGGGTCATACCAGCTTTACGACCGATGATTGCTTTATTCATTGATAAAGTTCCTCCTGTTTTATTTTTCAGATACCGCGTTGCGCCGTCCCGCCGTTTCCGTCGCCTGCGCTCCGTAGAGTATCTTTATTGACTTTTTGTTTTTAATTAAAGCTTGATTTTAATGTCTACGCCTGCGGGAAGCTGAACGGTGTCCAAAAGCTTTGCGTTGGGGGTGTAGATGTCGATAATGCGCTTATAGGTTCTCTGCTCGAACTGTTCTCTCGAATCCTTGTATTTGTGGGGCGAGCGGAGAATTGTAACGATTTCTTTCTCTGTGGGAAGGGGAATAGGTCCCGATATTTTAGCGCCGCTCTTCTTCATCGTCTCAACGATGCGCGAAGCTGCAAGGTCTACAAGTTCGTGGTCGTAAGCCGCAAGTTTAATTCTGATTTTTTGTCCTGCCATTTTGTAACTCCTTAATTTATACTAACTTTTTTATTCGCGTCAACTTATCCGTGTGTGTCGCGCTTCGTTTTTTTACTATGCGCCAAACAGCGCATAGGCGTTTTTAAGCGAAAAACGAGTTAGTCACTTCGTTTTTCAAACGAACTAACGAGTTAGTCGTTTCGTTTAAACGAATCGCGGTTAGTCGCAAGGGTCCTGCCCTCACATTTGTCCGCACAAATTATCTGTTACGGCGGATTTTTACCGTAAAATTTCAGTAACTTTGCGCATCTACCCAAGCACACACTCTCACGCGTGCTTATTCATTATAAAGATGTCAATAGGAATTGTCAAACGAAAACGACTAATTATTTGGCATTTTTTTATAATTTTTGAATATTATATAAGTCGACCGCAAATTGCCTTATTCTTAGCCCATTTGGCGGGCATTATTTTTTATTACCCCCTTGAAATAATTGATTATATATATTATAATAGGTATAATGAACCGCCGCTAAGGCGGGATAAGGGGCATTTTATGAGTATTACAGCAAAAGAAATAAGAAACATTGCAGTCATTGGACACAGCGGCGAAGGCAAGACCACCCTTTGCGAGGCTATGCTATACAACGGCGGTGTAACCGACAGAATGGGCAAGGTCGAGGACGGAACCACCGTTATGGACTTTGACGACCTTGAAAAGAGTAAGAAAATTTCGGTGTATACCTCCGTTGCATATCTTACCTGGAAGGGAATAAAGATAAACCTTTTAGACCTTCCCGGCTTCTACGATTTCGAGGGCGAGAGACACGAAGGGCTTTCCGCATGCGGTGCGGCTATACTCGTACTCGGTGCGAACGGCGTTCTGCCCATCGGCGCGGAGAGCGTAGTCGATTACTGTTTGAAACTTCAGAAACCGCTCGTTATATTTATAAACGGCATGGACAAAGCCAACGCAGACTATGCGGGAACGCTTGCCGCACTCGAAGAAAAGTATGCGGGCAAGCTTGCGCCCATACAGATTCCCATGATTGACGGCGAAAAGATGACGGGTTACGTCAACGCCATTCAGGAAAGGGCGTATAAATTCTCTACGCAGGGACCGCAGGAAATTCCCGTACCGAAGGAGTATGTCGAGCAAATGAACGCAATGCAGTTCCGGCTTATGGAGACTGCGGCGGAGAATGACGACCGACTCCTTGACAAGTATTTCGAAGAGGGCAAGCTGACGAAGGAAGAAGCCGTGCACGGCATAAGGCGCGGTATCGCTACGGGAAGCGTTATTCCGGTAATGGCGGGCAGCGCGCTTCAGAACCGCGGTGTTATAAACCTTTTGGATGAAATCGTAAGATATATGCCCACCGCAAACGAGAGAATCAACAGCCTTGCCACCGACATTGACGCCGACGAGCTTGTAAGCGTTTCATGCGACGATGAAGCGCCCTTCGCCGCGCAGGTTTTCAAGACGGTGTACGACCCCTTTGCGGGCAAGCTAAACTATATTAAAGTTTACCGCGGCAAGCTTAAAACGGGTATGACCGTACTCAACTCCAACACGGGGGTTGAAGAGAGAATAGGTCAGATATTTATGATTAAGGGCAAAAAGACCGAGCTTGTAACCGAGCTTTCGGCGGGCGATATCGGCGGCGTGAACAAGCTCACTTCGACAGACACCAACCACACGCTCTGCGCACTCGGAACAAATATCCGCTTCGACCCTATCCGCTTCCCCCGCCCCTGCCTTTCGCTTGCGGTTAATGCCGTGAACAAGGGCGACGAGGACAAGATATTTGCAGGCTTTAACAAGATGCGCGAGGAGGACTACACCTTCTCGGTTGAAAAGAGAGCCGAGACGGGCGAGCTTATTATAAGCGGTCAGGGCGAAATTCATTTGGAAATGCTCTCCAAAAAGCTCAAACAGCGCTACGGCACGGAAGTAACCTTATCAGAGCCTAAAATCCCCTACCGCGAGACTATTCGCGCAACGGCAACCGCCGAGGGCAAACACAAGAAACAGTCGGGCGGACACGGCCAGTACGGACACTGCAAGGTGCGCTTCGAGCCTTGCGAGGCAGATTTCGAATTCGGCGACGAGGTTGTAGGCGGCGCAGTTCCCAAGCAGTATATACCCGCAGTCGAAAAGGGACTCAGAGAATGTCTTTCGCGCGGAGTTCTTGCCGACTATCCCGTAATAGGCGTTAGAGCAGTGCTTTACGACGGAAGCTATCACGACGTAGACTCCTCGGAAATGGCGTTCAAGGCGGCAGCGGCGCTCGCATTCAAAGAGGGAATTAAAAACGCAAAGCCCATACTTTTGGAACCCGTTATGAAATTAAAGACTGCAGTAAACGGCGAGTACCTCGGCGCGGTTATGGGAGATATCTCCAAGCGCAGAGGCAGAATTAACGAGAGCGTGACCGACGGAGATATAACCACGGTTATTGCCGAAGTTCCCCTCTCCGAAATTGCCAAGTACGCTACCGACTTAAGAGGCATGACGCGCGGACAGGGCAAGTTCTCTACCGAGTTCCTGCGCTACGAGGAAGTTCCCCCTCAAATTGCCGAAAAGGTAATTGCCGATTCAAAATCCTAAAATAAATAATTAAGAGCCCCCGAAATTCGGGGGCTTAAAAAATGTAGAGAGCGTTGCAAAATCGCAACGCTCTCTATGATTTTATTATTGTTTGCCCTTAAATATCTCGACGAGGGGAACTTAGTTCCCAAAATCACGAAAAATTGAAAGCGCAGAATAGCTTTTAATTTTTGTGAGCGGTTTTAATAATAAGTTGCAACAGGTTCATCGGGAGGGTCTGAGTATTCAAGCTTTACAGCCTTTATAACGGGACCTTTTGAGCGGTACATTGAATTGTATTCAATGCCTATAACGCCCGTAACCGTTACCCAGTCCCTCGTCTTGACATCGGGGAGCATACCCCCCGCTTTTACGGCAAACCCGTCGTAAGCGGTATCCGCCTCGCAACAGGTCATAATGTGTCTGCCAAGGATAAAGCAGTCCTTGCCCGCCTTTTTTGAAAGCGCCGCCATACCCTTGAATTTTACCGTCTTGCCGATGTAGTCTGAGGTGTTCTCCGCCATATCGCGATAGAACCAGGCAAAATCTCTGTCCTCAATCTCTATAACCTTGGCGTTCTTGTCGAAGGGAAGCGGGTCCTCTATTTCGTCGAACTCGGCTTTGCCGCCTATATATTCGTAGACGATATCCGGTCTGCGGGAAATTCCGCGCACAATTTTATGAAAAGCCAGCTTGTCGTATTCGGGTTTGAAGCGGTTGAAAACAACCATCTGCGTCATCTGGATTTTGTCGAACACAAGCTGACGCATATTCGCGTTGTAGTTTAAAAAGGTTGCGCTGTCAAAGAAGGTCATCATCTGCACGATAACCCACTCTTCGGGCATGGCGTCAAAGAACTGCTGCAAAAGCCACGTTCCGTTGAACTCCACCACCACCCTCTGCGCGCCGTATTTTTTTGTAAGCGAAGAAAGATTGTCCGCGTTGAGCTCGTCTACACTCTCCAAAGTGACTTTGGCAACGTTTTTGACGTTGAACTTTTGGGGAACGTACTCTTCTTCCCCCTCCTCGCAGATTAAAAGCAATGTACGCTGACCGTTCTCCATGCGGGGGTCTTCGAGCGTTTCCTGTATGAATTTGGTCTTGCCCGACTCTAAAAAGCCGAGAAAGAGATAAACTTCTATATCCTGCATTTATACTCCGAATAATTCGGCGAGCTCTTCGCCGTCTATTTTACTGCCTATTACGCACAGTCTGCCGGTGTACGCCGCTCCACCGTCGCGCACGTCGATTTCGCCGGGGATGTAGTCAAAGTGAATCCACTTGCCGTCCTCTCCCGCAACGATACCCTTTGCGCGGAGAACCGTGCCGTAGGTTACTGCGTCCGAAAGCTTGGAAAGCGCACTGTTTATCTGCTCTTTTGTAAACTTTCTGCCCGTCTCTACGCCCCAGCTTGTGAACACCTCGTCGGCGTGATGATGTTCATGTTCATGTTCGTGGTCATGGTGGCAACAATGTCCGTCATGGTCATGATGGTGTTCGTGGTCGTGGTGACAGCAATGTCCTTCATGGTCATGATGATGTTCGTGTTCGTGGTCGTGGTGACAGCAATGTCCCTCGTGGTCGTGGTGATGTTCGTGCTCCTCTTCAAGCTCTTTCAACTCATCCGCAAGGGTGCGCGAATGCTCCATAGCCGCAAGAATTTGTCTGCCGTCAAGCTCGTTCCATGCGGTGGTAACAATAGTTGCATGGTCGTTGTGCGCCTTTACAAGTTCAACTGCTGTAGCAAGCTTTTCCGCCGAGGCAACGTCGGTATGGCTGAACACTATGCAAGCGGCGGTTTCAATCTGATCGTTGAAAAACTCTCCGAAGTTCTTCATATACATCTTGCACTTGGCTGCGTCCACTACCGCCGTGTATGAATTTACAGTGCAGTTTTCAAGCTGTGCGCTCTCAACCGCGCGGATAACGTCGGATAGCTTGCCCACGCCAGAGGGCTCAATTAAAATTCTGTCGGGGTTGTACTCTTTTTGAACCTTTTGAAGCGCCTTCGAAAAGTCGCCGACGAGCGAACAGCAGATACAGCCCGAGTTTAATTCGTTAATCTTTATTCCCGCCTCCGCAAGAAATCCGCCGTCAACGCCTATCTCGCCGAATTCGTTTTCAATGAGAACAAGGTTTTCGCCCGCGTACGCTTCTTTAATGAGTTTTTTTATAAGCGTGGTCTTACCTGCGCCCAAAAATCCCGAAAAAATATCAATCTTTGTCATATTAACACTCCTGAATATTACGGCTGTATATAAAATTTATAACCTTTTAAAGCTATTATCAAACAATAGTATAGCCGAAGTTGCCTTCGGCTATTGCAATAGTTAGATTTTTGAATTACTCGGTTCAATTAGTATGTAAGCTTTCTGAAAGAGCCGTCCTCTTTGTGAATCATAATGCGCGCTTCCTGATTGCCCGCAAGCGTCTTGCAGTATTCGATAGCCTCTTTCTGGGTATTGAAAAGCTTAATCGCCTTTGCGCCGCCCTCCGCCTTTATCTGCCATCTGTTGTCTTCCTTGCGCTTGGAAATATGATAAACCTTGGAGGCAGGCTTGTCGGCAGCTGCCGACGCAGTCTTTTTAGCGGGAGTTGCGGGTTTTTTTGCGGTCGAGGTCGTTGTGGTCTTTTTAGCAGTAGCCGTCTTTTTAACGGGAGTTACGACGGGCTGCTTCTTCGTTTGCGTCTTGTTTGCAGGTTTTTTCTCCTCTTGGGGAGCTTCCTCTTGTGTGGGCTCCTCGGAAATTTCCTCCGCTACGGGTTGAGGCTGTTCTTCGGGAACTTCCTCTGCAACAGGTTCTGAAATAGGACGGTCTTCCACAGCTTGCTCCTGTACGGGCACAGAGGCGCTCTCCTTTGCCTTTTTCTTCTTTTTGGATTTGCTTACCGCCGCCGCAATTATAATTATGATAATAAGCAGTAAGATGCCGCCTGCTAAAGCCCATCCCCACCAAGGGACGTTATTTAAAAACGACACAGGCTCGGGAAACGTAAAAAGTAAATTCATATTCCACCTCTTATGCTTTTGTTTTATTTTATAATAAAAGCGGTAAAAAATCAAGTAAAAATCTGTAAAAACAAAAACGCACCCCTTGACGGGCGCGAAATATTCATTTTACGTGGTGGTATTTTACTGCCTTGCAGCAGCAAAAGTTAGCAGCTACTTGTGAACTTTTAAAATAATCAACGGCGTGCCCCAAAACCATGTTTTTGGGGCACGCACACAATTTGCGTATACCTACGGCACACCGGAAGTGAATGCCAGAAATTCTATAATTGTTTACCCTTAAATATTGCGGGCAGAGAAACATAGTTTCTCAAATAACGAAAAATTCTTTACGCTGAATAGTAAGGAATTTTTGTGAACCTATAATCAATATTTTACTATTTTAACGTTCTTTATAATGATTGCCGTCTTGGGCGAACGGAAGGTCTCTTCAATGCCCTTGTCTGCAGCCTCTTCGGAGAAAGACTCCATCTTGTCAACATCGACTACGGGCTGGGTGTAGTGCTCGGAAACGGTGGTGCCGTATGTGTCGTTGTTGTAATCTTCAACGGCTTCAACAAATTTCTCCAATGCGTCGTCGTTTTTGATTTTTGCAAATACGCAGTATTGGCTTGCCACGTAGGTCGAAGTCGTTCCCACCTGCATACCGAACACATAGGTTGCACAGTTTTTGCTATAATCGCTGTAAACATGTCCGCCGCTTGCAGGGGTAACGTATACCTTGCCCTTAGTCTTCTTGCTGCTGTAATACATTTTAAGGCAGCCGTATTCGGCAGTAAGCGCACCCTTCTCTATGGTATGCTGATTGTCCGAAAACTCGCCTATGAGCGTAGCCATTTTGTACTTCGCGTCTAAAATCTGGGTCTGACCATTATACGCAATATTTGAGTAGACGGTGGTCGAAAGCTTGCCGGCATTGAAAAGGTCGTAATATGCCTGCTCTTTGCTGTACGTCTCGTAGTACTCCTTCATAGCATCGTTGCCGTTCTCGGTGAGGCTTGCATACTCGTCCTTGTTGTATTCGTACGCTCCGCCGAACCAGTCGTTACTCTCCATATCGTGAATCACGGTATTGTTATAAAAACCGTTTTCGGTAAGCTCAAGGAAATGACGCACCGTGTTGGGGTACATATTTCTGTACAAGGTGTACTCGATAACGTACGCCTTACCGTTGAATTCATAGGTTATGCTAACCTCGGGATGGTCGGTTTCGGCAGAACAACCCGCCGCCGTTGCCGCCATACACGCAACGGTCGCCGAAAGAGCTATACAGGTTAATAATTTTTTAATCTTTCCAAATTTCATATCTATATCCGTAAAAGACTTTTATTCCAGTTTAACTATACTCTAAACTATTTTACTTTGTTATTTTTACCAAGTCAAGCGTTTTTGTGCGTTAACGAAAAAATATAAGATATGGAAACGCTTGCGGTGCGCGCGAGCAATTTCATACTTATCCGAAAAAATGCAAACTACTTATCGCAAACAAAAAATTCCCGCAGGGACCTGCGGGAATTTGATTTTTTTCAAAAATTACTCTAAAACGACGGTTGCGCCTGCTGCCTTGAGGTCTGCGGCAATCTTCTCTGCCTCTTCCTTTGCAACGTTCTCTTTGAGCACGCCGCCCTTCTCAACTGCCTGCTTAGCCTCAACAAGTCCAAGGCCGGTGAATGCACGAACAACTTTGATAACGTCGATTTTCTTTGCGCCTGCGTCTTTAAGAACTACGTTGAACTCGGTCTTCTCTTCAACTGCTGCTGCGGGAGCTGCTGCGCCTGCTGCGGGAGCTGCTGCAACTGCTACGGGAGCTGCTGCGCTTACGCCGAATTCTTCTTCAAGAGCCTTTACAAGCTCACTGGTTTCAAGTAAGGTCAAACCTTTGATTTCTTCGATTAACTTTTTGATATCTGCCATTTTATTTATTCTCCTAAATTATTTTTATTTTTAAATTTGTTTTGCGCTATAAGGCTGCGCCCGCCTTTTGGGCTTTAAGCCTGTTCCTTTGTTGCAACTGCGTTAAGCACACGTACGAGCGCAGATACAACGTTGTTGAGTACTCCCGCGAGATTGGTTGCGGGCGAATTGAGCGAGCCGAGCATCTTTGCAACGAGCTCTTCCCTTGCAGGGATTGCGGCAAGCGCCTTGACGCCCGCCTTGTCCACGTAGCCGTTATCTACGAACGCGCTCTTTAAAAGAATTTTCTGGTCGTACGTTTTAGCGGCTTCGACCATAACTTTTGCGGCTGCCGTTTCGTCTGCACCGAAAGTAACTGCCGTAGGGCCGTTGAGGTCTTTATCGAACTGATTGTAGCCCAAATCGTTCAAAGCCTTTCTTACAAGCGTGTTTTTATAGACCTTGTATTCGCAGTTCGCCTGCTTGCACTTATTGCGGAGCTCTGAAACTTCTTTAACGGTCAATTTGTTGTAATCAACAAGCACAACCGACTTGGAAGCTTTAATCTTTTCCGTAATTTCTGCTACGACTACTTTTTTAGCTTCTAAATTTGCTGACAAATCTTTACCTCCTTATAAAATTAAGAATTCCTTGCACCCAAAAAGGCACAAGGAATTTACATAATTATTTTAAATTACTAAATTCAAACCTGGCACCTGGGTGGGATATTGAGCGAAAACGCACCCGCCGTCTTGGGTAGCAAAATTTATTTACGATTGAATTATAACTGCACCGAAAGGGTTTGTCAACCGATTTTAAGTGCACAATTTCAAAAACGCAGAGAAACGAGCAACACTCTCTCCACACGTCTAAAACGTAGAGAAACAAGCAAGACGAGGCGTCTGCGGATTTTGCGAGGGAGTTTACAATGAAGTAAATGACCGAAGCAAAAACGCAAAGACAACGAAGTATTGCGCAGTTTATATGCGTTTTAACATTTAGCCTTTGTTGTAGGTAACCTTCACACCGGGACCCATAGTTGCGCAAAGCGTAACTGACTTAATGTACTGTCCCTTTGCGGCTGCGGGTTTAGCCTTTACGATTGCGTCCATAAGTGCGTTGAAGTTTTCTGCAATCTTATCAACGCCGAAGGACTTCTTGCCGATGGGAACGTGGATAATTGCCGTTTTGTCAAGACGGTATTCAACTTTACCTGCCTTAACTTCCTTGACGGCCTTCGCTACGTCCATGGTAACTGTGCCCGACTTGGGGTTGGGCATCAAGCCCTTGGGTCCGAGGATTCTACCTATTCTACCTACCATACCCATCATATCGGGAGTGGTAATCATAACGTCGAAGTCGAACCAGTTGTCCTTCTGGATGCGCTGAATGGTCTCTTCTGCGCCGACGTAATCTGCGCCTGCAGCCTCTGCCGCGTCCGCCTTGTCGCCCTTTGCGATAACGAGAACTCTCTTGGTTTTACCCGTACCGTTGGGAAGGACTAAAACGCCACGGACCTGCTGGTCTGCCTGACGGGGGTCTACGCCCAAGCGAACGTGAAGCTCGATTGTTTCGTCGAATTTAGCCTTTGCCGTATCTAAAACGGTCTTAATGGCATCGTTAAGTTCGTAGGTTTTGGAGCGGTCGTATAACTTTACGCTCTCTGCATATTTTTTAGCCAATTTCATAATACGCCCTCCTTACTCCTCTACCGTAACGCCCATAGAGCGCGCTGTTCCTTTGACCATGCTCTTTGCTGCATCAAGGTCTGTGCAGTTAAGGTCGGGCATCTTCGTCTTTGCTATTTCCTCTACCTGAGCCTTGGTCAGCTTGCCCACCTTATCCCTGTTGGGACGGGAGCTTGCAGTCTCCAAGCCGAGCGCCTTTTTAATGAGCACGGGTGTAGGCGGAGTTTTAAGCACAAACGTAAAACTTCTGTCCTGATAGATGGTTACAACGCAGGGGATGATAAGTCCTGCCTGTGCAGCCGTCTTTGCGTTGAATTCCTTAGTAAAGCCGGGAATGTTAATTCCGTGAGGACCCAGCGTAGAACCTACGGGGGGTGCGGGTGTGGCTTTACCGGCGGGAAGTTGCAGTTTAACTACCGCAGTAATCTTCTTTGCCATAAATTTATTACCTCCGAGTGGTCAAGCAAACGTGCCATGAAAAAGATTTAACACGTTCTCCCACGATATACAAAAAACCAAGCGGTTTAATTGTCGTCTATTTTTTTAACCTGAATATATTCTACCTCGACGTCGGTATTTCTGCCGAACATCTGAATATTTACCTTTGCCTTCTGCGCTGCGTCATTTAATTCGGTTACGACACCTTCAAAGCCCTCCAAGGGGCCCGAAATTACGCTTACCTTGTCGCCCACCTTGAAGTCTGCGTCAATTACGTAATCTTCAAGGCGCATCTTGCGGATTTCCGCCTCTTTCATGGGGATAGGTCTGCCTTGAGGACCTACAAAGCCCGTAACGCCTCTCGTATTGGTTACCCAATACCAAAGCTGGTTGGAATATATCATTTTTATGAACACATAGCAGGGCAACAGCTTGCGCTCTACCACCTTGCGCTTGCCGTTTTTCTCTTCAATCGTCTGCTCCATGGGGATTTTGACGTCGAAAATCATGTCCTGCAAATTGTTGTTTTCAATAAGCCTCTCCAAGCTGTCCTTTACCATCGATTCGTAGCCCGAATAGGTGTGAAGGATATACCAGCAGGGATTTTCGGGATCTGCTACCATAGTTGCCATAGTTTACGCTCCCGTAACAAGGTTTAAAAGTGCCTGAAGTCCGTAGTTGATTCCCGTAACTACGACAAGGAACGCAAGAACAACAACCAAAACTACGCACGTTCCGCGCACAACCTTAGGGAACGTGGGCCAGGTTACTCTTTTAAGCTCCGAAAATGTTTCTTTAAGTTTTCTGCCCATTCTTACAAAAATATTGGGCTTCTTTGCACCGTTATTAACTTTCTGTGCCATATAAACTCCTCATTCACAAAATTTTCTTGCTATTCTGTGCAAGTAAATTTTCGTGATTTTTAGAAACTATGTTTCTCTGCCCGCAATAGTTAAGAGCAAACAAACATTAAATTGCGGGCATTCTCTTACACTGAAGCGGAAGCATCCGCAAATTGGGTGCACAAACAAAAAGCGTGGTTTTTGTTTGTGCCGTTAATATATTTAAATTATTTGCTTTCTTTGTGTTCGGTGTGCTTTTTGCAGAAAGGACAGTATTTGGAAAGAACGATCCTGTCGGGGTCGTTGCGCTTATTCTTATAGCTGTCGTAATTGCGGTGTTTGCACTCTGTGCATTCGAAAGTTATCTTATTTCTTACCTGTGCTTTGGTTGCCATGTTTGGAAAACTCCGTACAAAAAAATTACACCCCCATATTTTGAGTGCTTTTAAAGTCTAACATAAGAAAACGGGCTTGTCAACACAAAATAAGTTAATTTGCAAAAAAAATCTTATATAAGTAAAAACGCCCGCACGAATTGCGGGCGTATGCGTTATTGATTAGTTTAAGTTACCTACCGAGAAAGCGTATTGGTCTCTGTCTTCGGGGAAGAGGGGCGTTGTGATTATGGGCAGATTCAAGGGCGCAATATACGCGCTTGCAGTAAGGTTTGTGACTGTCGCACGGAGATAGGGATAAAGAAGCTTGGTTGCCTCTATAACGAATTTCCTCTCCTCGGCGTCGTTTGCGACCTCCTCCACTTCGAAAATACCGACTATTGTTACGTTGATATCAAAGGGCTTGGGCTCTGCCTCCGTGCTTTCGATTTTTACGGAAAGCGCAATAAAGTTGAGCTTGTCGTTGCCGTTTACCTTTCTTACCTGTCTTGAAAATTGAGGCTTGATATCAAGTTTATCGTTGGGGTTAAGTCTTACCCTGTTGAGCTTGAAGGAAAGCTCCTCTGCGGTTATGCCTTTGAAATCGTATTTCATAAATATAATTACTCCTTTTAAATATGGCTATATTATACATAAACCCGAGTGACTTGTCAATAAACAATCTGTTTTAATTGATTTTTTTTAAAAACAAACAGGGCAAACCTTTTCGGCTTGCCCCAAACTTATATTAAAGAAATGTTTTTAGTTTTTCCTCGAAGCTCTCTTCGAGTTCTATTAAATCGCATAGAAGTTGTTTAATTTCTTCGTCGATTAAATCTCCGCCGTCCGTTAAAGTGGTTTTAAGCGAGGTTATGCCCTGAACGGTGCCCTTAATCATCATCTGTGCGATATTTTGCGCGGAATTGTCGCTTGCCGCGTTCATTTTGATTGCACTCCACATCATAGCCTTTTTGAAGGGGCTGGGTTCCTTTAACTCTATATTCAGCTTGCGCGCAAGTGACGCCGCCTCCGAGCAAATTCTTTCATACTCTTCATGCTCTCTTAAAATTTCTTCCTTTATACCTTCGTCCTCAATCTCGGGCAGGATATCCGAAATGGAAACGAGTGCAAGCTGTGCGTTTCTGTAAATTTCCGCGAGAATTTCGCTGCTTTTTTTAATCTCTTCCATAAATCTCCTTGTTATACCACTAATTTGTACAGAAGTATAAAAAATATTCTTATTAACTTAATTTTGCTTGACGTACCGCAAGCGTTTCCGCAATCTAAATTTTTCCGTACCTGCGTAAAAACGCTTGACGAAATTTTCTTATTGTGATAAATTTATTAACGAGCCGCTCGAAACGGGCTTTTTAAGTGCGCAATTTTGCGCCGCCTGCGATTTTCGGCGAGACGGTCAGAGGAGGTAAAAATATGTACGCAATTTTTGATAACGGCGGCAAACAGTACAAGGTAGCCGTAGGCGACCTTGTTAAGGTTGAAAAGCTCAGCGCGAAAGTCGGCGAAACGGTGGAATTCCCCGTAATTTTGACGGCAGACGAAAAGAGCATTCAGACCGGCAAGGAAGTTGAAGGTGTAAAGGTAAAGGCAGAAGTAGTTCTGCAGGGCAAGGACAAGAAGATTATTGTATTTAAGTACAAGCCCAAGAAGAACGAAAGGAAAAAGCAGGGTCACAGACAGCCTTACACCCAGATTAAGATTACGGCAATAGGCGCAGAAGGCGAGGCAAAAAAGCCTGCAGCTAAAAAGGCGCCCGCAAAGAAAGCAGCCGCAGTCGAAGCGCCCGTAGAAGCGGAAGCTAAAGCGGAGTAATTTCAAGGAGATAAAATTATGTTTTTTATAAGATTATTCGCCCATAAAAAGGGAACGGGCTCTTCGCACAACGGTAGAGACAGTAATCCCAAAATGCTCGGCGTAAAGCGCGCCGACGGCCAGTTTGTGCTTGCGGGCAACATTCTCGTAAGACAGCGCGGTTCCAAAATCAAAGCGGGCTCGGGCGTTGGCATGGGCAAGGACGATACCTTGTTCGCACTCGTTGACGGCACCGTAAGATTTGAAAGACTGGGCAGAGACGGAAAGCAAGTTTGCGTTTATCCCGCAGCAGAGTAATTTAAAATTTAAACGGGGAGCTTTCCCCGTTTTATTTTTTTAGTAAAAAGTTTTAGTAAGGAGTATTATGCTTAAAATTTCCCCCCTTTCCGATTTGACAAAAAAGGAGTTTGAAGTCCTCTTCTCCTCGTACTATCAAGAGCTCGGTTGCGAGGACGACACCGCGCATTTAATTGACGAGTATATAATGCCCGACCTGCTTTCGGGACTTATAAGCATAGATATTTTGCAGGACGGCGAAATCTTTGCGGGTTTTGTTATTTATCAGACGGACGACATAGAAAACGAGTGGAATTTCAAGGAAGGCTGGGGGGACATACGCGAGCTGTATATTATCCCCTCCCACCGCCGTCAGGGTCTGGGTAAATTCCTTTTGTACACCGCGGAGATGAAGCTGAGAGAGCGCGGAACGGCTAAAGCCTACTGCCTGCCGAGCGAGGAAAGCGAAAAATTCTTTACAGCCTGCGGATACGTTAAAACAGAGGGCTACAATGCGGAGCTTGACAGCATTGTCTACGAAAAACACGATTTATCCAATAAATGTAAGTAATTTTTATTACTGCTATATAGACAAATTAGATAATTTGTAGTATTATATAGCTATGAATTTTGTCGTATATGCGGGAAAAGCCGAAAATATGCCCGAGAGGGCGGACAAGCTATATAAAATTTTCGTTGCCGACGAAGACGGCGAATATAACTTGCCCGACGTTTCTTTAGCATTTAAAAAGGGCGAGATATTGATCCTTCCCCCATTCTATCGGCACACCGCATCGACTGCGCTCAAAAACAGCACTGTCGCCGTGCTTGAAAAGGCAATTCTGCCCTTTAAAGCGCCTACGAAGGTTCAAGACATAAACAATATAACTACACAGGCGATAACAGAGGCGGAATATTTCTTTGACAAAAACGGCGAGGTTTTAAACGCACTCGGAAATCTGATTGCGGTATGCGTTTCGTCGTTTTGTAAAAAGCGGGAGTATTCCCCCCTTGTGGAAACTATCCGCTCCGAGATTGAGAGCAATATTTCAAACTCCTCGTACTCTGTGGACGACACCTTAAAGAGGCTGCCCTTAAGCTACGAGTATCTTAGAAAGCTGTTTAAAAAGGAGACTGGCACCACCCCCCTTTGCTACCTCTCTGACTGCAGGATGAGGCTTGCCGCACAGATTATTTCAAGCGGAATAAGCAACCAGTACAGCGAGTACACAGTTTCTCAGGTTGCCGAAGCGTGCGGGTTTTCCGACCCCATGTATTTTTCAAGAGTTTTTAAGAAAAATTTCGGGGTTTCGCCGACTGAATACGGTAATACAACCCGATAATTTAAAATATGATTAACATAGGAGAAGATTATGAAATATAAAGTACTTTACAACCCCCTTTCGGGAAGCGTTGTCAACGAGAAAATCAAGGATGAGCTTACGGAGCTTTTAAAAGAGCACGAATTTGAATTAGAGGATATAACCAAAGTCAACTACGCCGAATTTTTAAAAGCGCTTAAAGAGGATGAAAACATTCTTCTTGTCGGAGGCGACGGAACTATCAACAGGTTCGTAAACGACACGCAAAGCTATAACTTCAAAAATAGCGTATGGTACTATGCCGCGGGCAACGGCAACGATTTCTGGACGGATATCGGCAGAAAGAAGGGCGACGCACCTATCTGCATAGACAAATATCTTGAAAATCTGCCAACTGTTACTGTAAACGGAAAAGATTATAAATTTATCAACGGCATAGGCTACGGAATTGACGGCTACTGCTGCGAGATGGGCGACAAACTCAAGTCCGAGGGCAAGAAAGTAGACTACACGGGAATTGCCGTAAAGGGACTTTTGTTCCACTTCAAGCCCAGAACCGCAACCGTTATTGTTGACGGACAGAGCTATACCTTTAAAAAGACCTGGATTGCCCCCTCTATGCTCGGAAGATACTACGGCGGCGGCATGATTCCCACCCCCGCACAGGACAGACTGGGCGACGGAAGCCTTTCAATCTGTCTCATGTACAACGCGGGAAAACTGAGAACGCTTATGGCGTTCCCCAAGATTTTCAAGGGTGAGCACATCAAAAAGACCAAGCAGGTCAAAATTTTATCGGGCAGAGAGATTACCGTCAAATTCGACAAGCCTTGCGCCCTTCAAATCGACGGCGAAACTGTTTTGAACGTATCGGAATACACCGTCCGCTCGGCTGTCGCTACAGAAATCCCCGTCACCGAACAAACCGCCGCATAACCAAAACCAAAATAAAAAGCACACTGTGTACGCAGTGTGCTTTTTTATTAATCGTTTTTATATCCGGTATTATTCGCATTGCTTTCATCAAAGCATAAATTGCTAATAGAAGCGACAAACCAGTAAATGCCGAATGTTATAATCGACAGGAAAAAATAGCACCCCGTTCTTGAAGTAAAGCCTTTGGGTTTTAACGAAGTGTGATTGATAATCATACTACCTAAGGGTCCAAAGAAAAAGGTAACTAAAAACCTGACTACATTATCCATAAGTACCTCTCTAAAATTTTCGCAACTTGATTATATGATACAAATTTGTATATGTCAAGTATTTTTGATACACTTATGTATAACATATTTTTGTGGAATACAATTTTAAGAACAATAAAATAGCCGAGCTTCGCAAAGCGCAAGGCTTATCGCAAAGGCAACTTGCAAAAGAAATCGGCACGAGTCAGGCAAATTTATCCCGCTGGGAGCAGGGAATCATTGAACCGAGCATTATTGAGTGCTGGCGAATTGCAGATTATTTTGACGTGAGTATAGACATTTTGTGCGGGAGAAAAGAATATTGAAAAACACGGTTACTTTTGTAACCGTGTTTTTAATTTATATTTTTACTTTTTGAGCTGTTTGATTTCGGTGTATGCCATGACGAACGGGCCCGTGCCCTTTGCGTCGTTTTCGACGACGGGTTCGGAGATATAGTACTCGAAAGTGCCGTCGCGCTTTCTGTTGCTCTCAGGTCCGAGTCCCGCCATAAGGCAGATACCGCCGAGGTTAAGCTTGCCGTCCGTTTCGGTAAGATATTCCTTGCAGATGCCGTTGAATACTTCCTCGCCGACGGTAGCATAACGCTTATCGATAAAGCCCAGTCTTGCGCCCTTTAACATTGCGTATGCAATCATTGCACTGCCGGACGTTTCGAGATAATTTCCTTCTCTCGCTCCCTGGTCCACGACCTGCCAGAACATCTTTTTATCGGGGTCTATATATCTTTCAAGCCCCTCTATCGTGTCCTTGAAGATTGCAATAAGCTTTGCCTTATACTCTTCCCCGTCCATATAGCTGATAGCGTCCACAAGACCTACGGTGTACCAGCCGACCGAGCGAAGCCAGAAGCTCTTGGAAAGTCCGGTCTCGGGGTCACTCCAAAAGGCTTTTTTAGAGTAATCCCAACCGTGATAGTAGAGGCGCTTTTGTTTGTCGTACATATTGTCGTACACGTTTTTGAACTGCGAAACAATATCATTAAAGTTCTTGCCGTCGTTGAATTCTGCCTCGTAGCGGGTGTAGAACACCTGCGCCATATACAGACCGTCAAGCCACACCTGATTGGGATATATCTTCTTGTGCCAAAAGTTGCCCAAGTCGGTACGGGGCTGTCCGCAGACCTGCGAATACAGTAAATCAATTGCCTTTTTATACTTTGCCTTGCCCGTTTCGCGGTATAAGTCGAAGAGCACTCTGCCCTCGTTCAGGTTGTCCACGTTGTATGTATCAAGCTTAAAGCCGCGGATAGAGCCGTCCTCAAAAACGTAGTAATCCACGAATTTATCTATAAATTCAAGATATTTTTTGTTGCCCGTAATTTTGTAAATACTGTAAAGCGAAGTCATCATACAGCCGTCTATATAGTTCCAGCCGGGCTCCTTGCCGTGCTTGATATTTTCAATATTCCAAATGGGCGCCTCGGGTGTAGTATCCTCAATAAGTCGGTCGATATATTTATCAATAACGCTGTAATTCATATTTTACTCCTCTATTACTGTTCCGCAATTTTTCTTTATTATTTTTTCGCCGACAACGCCGTCAAAGGTAACGTTCTTTAAAATGAGCTTTTCAACGTTATCTACGTAAAGCCCCTCTTTACAATAAGTTCTGATAAAATCGAGCATAGCAGGCTCGAAGGGCTGTGCGTCCTCTTTAAAGGAAAAACTGACGTTTTCTATCACGATTTCCTTTATGGGCTGTTCGACGAGTCCGTCAAAGTACCCCGCCATACACTCGCAGTCAACGCACTCGATGTCGCGGAACGCGAATTTGCCGAGATAGGGCGTCGTTTCGTCGACCGGGCGCATTTTGCGCGACCAAACTATTTCATCGTGACCGTCGGGGTCGCAGTGGTAGTACATATTTATTACGAACGGTACGATGACGTTCTTCATTACTATATTTTCAAACAGAACGCCGTCGATAATTCCGTCCTTGCCTCTGCCCCTTCTCGTCTTTATTCTCAAGCCCCTGTCGGTATGGCTGAAAACGCATTGACTTACCGAAAGGCTCTTTACTCCGCCCGCCATTTCACTGCCGAGAACGATTGCGCCGTGACCGTTTTCAAAGAGATTATTTCTCAAAGTGTGGCGGGTTGCGGGCGTCTTGTAGGTCTTGCCCATATACAGCTTACCCGACTTAATCGCACAGCAGTCGTCGCCGACGCTGAACCTGCAGCCGACAATATCGACCTTGTCGCAGCTTTCGGGGTCAAGTCCGTCAGTATTGGGACCCGTGTAAGGGTTTTCAACCTTCAAATCGTAGAATGCGAGATTTTTTGAAAAGTATGGATGCAGGTTCCAGCTTGCCGAATTCTTGCAGGTTACGCCGTGGAAAACGACGTTTTGACACTTATTTAAAAATACGAGGCGGGGACGGGCAACCTTTCTGCCTGTGGGTCTATTCCACCAGGTGGAGCGGTCGGCATTGCCGTTTATAGTGCCCTCGCCTACAATCTTAATATTTTTTTGCCTGTACGCCGAAATAAAGGACTGATGACAGTCGAAGGGGTCCCCCTCCCACGTTGCAAGAATATTTTCTTTACCGCTCTTATAGATGCGGGCGGGAATATATGGATAACTCTCCTCACGCGTGTCGCCCAACAGCTCGGCACCCTTTTTGAGCTCTACCGTAACCCCGCTTTTCAATACGATGGGGCGAACGAAATAAACTCCCTCTTCAAGCACCACCCTGCCGCCTGCGGGACAGCTGTCTATTGCCTTCTGCACGTAGTAGGTATCGTCCGAAACACCGTCGGCTTTGGCGCCGAGTGATTTAACGTCTATTACTGCGGTGTCGGCGGGAGTCGTAAAGGCAATTTTGGTTTTTTCCGTGGAAATTTCAACGGTGTACTGCGTTTCGGGGGTCAGATTAAAGAGAGAAAAGACGTTTTCGCTCCTCTCGCCTGCGACCTCTTTGCCGTTTAAATACACCTTGAATGTGCGGGGGCTGTAATAGGGATTCTTATTGACAAGCTCGAAGCACGCCGTAGTGCTCGAAATAAAGAGCTTTTTAAACATTTGAAGAGTTCTCCTTTTTGCTTCTGCCGTGCTTTATCAACGCAACTATGCCGTTTTTTATGCCTATAAAAATCATATCTATTATTACGCAGAACACTCCGAAAAGCAGAGGTTCAACCGTAAGCATCTGTCCGCCGTTGAATATTACGTCGTTTACAAAGAAGTAAAAGCAATAATACATTACGATTAAGACCACAACGTAGTAAATTATATTTGTGAAAAAGGTCCAAAACTGTTTAAACGGGAAAGGGAACATCATATAGGCGTTGTATTCTCTTCTGTCCGTCTCCATATAGCGGAAAAGCGGATTGACGAGGATGTCGACGACGATTCCCAAAACCGCGCCCGTTAAAACGATTGCGTCGAGCGGAGCGCCTAAATTTATGCCCCACACGAAAAAATAACAGACGGCGCCCGCAAACCACCACTTGACAAACAGCGCTTTAAGCCATACGGGGATTTTGGCTAAAAAGTCTCGCTCATAGGGGTCAAACTGCTTTTCTTTACCGTTCTTTTTTATGTTTTTGGGGTCGTATACGCCCGTATTGAAATTTATCGAATAATCGATTGAGGAATCGGCTTCGTCTTCTTCGCCCTTAAGTGCGGCAACAAGCTCGTCTATCTTGTCCGTTTTAAGGTCGTAATAATTTTCAATAGTCGATTCCTTTTCTTTGTTCTTGTTCTTTCCTGCCATAAAATACCTTTTGGAAAAATAACCGACAAAAATATTTTTTGCCGGTTATTTTTATATTGAATAACGTAATTGAATTAAACTTCGTCGTTCGTATCGATTTCGCCTTTGATTTCCGTGCTCTCGATAACCTTCTTCGTATTGATTTTCATAAGAAGTTTTTTGTAGAGAGGTAACGTAGCCAAAAGTACTATGGAGATACCCGTCATTGCAACGTGAACCCAAGTGTAGTTGAATGAAGCAATTATAAATTCGCCGGCAGTCTTGTTTTGGTTGGTAAGGTAGTATATTACATCCTCATACAGCGTGGAACCGATTTGGTCGGCGCACAGTCCGTAAATCTGTACATAGTACAGTATATCGAACAGGATAAGCACTGCCATAAACACAAAGGACAATACTATCATAACTACATTGGGCTTTTTACGTTTAGGGAATGACCACATAACGAGCATGAGTACAAGGAAAGAGAAAAGTGTGTTTACGAACACGCATATTCCCATGAAGTTGATAATCTCCGAACCGAATACAGTGTCGGGAAGCTTGGAGGTAAGGAATGCGTAAACTGACTTTGAGAAAGACCTCAATCCCAAAAGATAAACCACGCTCGTGATAAGAACGAACAAGAGTACTATCATTTGAGGCTTACGCTTTAATTTAACGGTAAACTTTCTCAACGATTCCTTTACTTTAGCACCGAATGATTCCTTTTTAGGCTCTTCGGCAGGCTTATTTTCAAGCTGAACCTCGTTTTCAACAGTCATTTGATCTTCTGACATTATCCTGCTCCTCCTTATCTGATCGCCTTGCCGTACTCGACAACCTTGCCTTCATCGTTAAGAATGGGCTTCTCGAAGAAGTGGGTCATTTCGGGGTCGAAACCTATTGTGATTTCATCGCCGGGCTTATACGTGCACCATTCGGAGAATTTGCAAACGATAAGCTTAACGCCCGAAACCTTGCCGTGGACAAGTGTATTCATACCAAGGTTTTCGTTGTTGGTTATGTTGAGGGTTATATTGCCGTCGCGGGTAATATTTTCGGGACGGACGCCCAGAATTACTTCCTTCCCCTCGTACTCTGAAAGCCTTGCCCTTTGTTCCTCGTTCAATTTATATTCGAAGAGGTCGCACACGAATTTACCGCCCTCGATTTTGCCGTCGAACATATTCATAGGAGGAAGTCCTATGAAAGTTGCAACGAAAGTGTTGGCGGGCTGTTCATAGAGCTCGATGGGCTTACCTATCTGCTGTACCCTACCCATTGACATACATACTATTCTGTCGGCAAGGGTCAACGCCTCGGTCTGGTCGTGGGTAACGTACATCATGGTTGCGTTCAGTTTTTTATGAAGCAACATAATCTCACGTCTCATAGAGCCGCGAAGCTTTGCGTCGAGGTTGGATAAGGGTTCGTCAAACAGGAACACCTTGGGGTTACGGACTAATGCTCTGCCCATTGCAACACGCTGGCGCTGACCGCCCGAAAGCTGCTTTGGCTTTTTGTTGAGCTGAGACTTCAAATCGAGTATTTCAGCCGCAGCCATAACCTTTCTGTGTATGATTTCTTTCTTTTCCTTGCGGAGAGTGAGCGAAAACGCCATGTTTTCGTAGATAGTCATATGACCGTAAAGCGCATAGTTCTGGAATACCATGGCGATGTCCCTGTCTTTCGGGGGAAGACGGGTACAATCCTTGCCGTCGATGAGCAGAGTTCCGTTGGTAATATCCTCAAGACCTGCCACCATTCTGAGCGTTGTGGACTTTCCGCAACCGGAAGGTCCTACCAAAACTATAAACTCGCCGTCGGCTACGTCAAGGTTGAAATCGTAAACAGCCTGAACGCCGCCGTCGTAGATTTTATCTAAATGTTGAATTTTAACTTCAGGCATCTTGTTCCTCCTCTACGAGCTTTTTTTCTGTTTCGGAGATAGTAGCTTCGGAAACTACGTTAGACGTCTGTCTCTCGTCCTCCGCATCCATTTCCTTGAGCGTTCTGTCAATATCGACCTCGCCATTATCGAGCTGACGGTTGAAGTTCTCCAGCCTTAAGGCTACTATCAATCCCCATACCGCCGCAGCGACAAAGCACGCCGCAGACAGAGCAAGGTATACTATTAAGATAACCGTAGTCGACTGTGTGGTAAGGTCTGCACCGAAGTAATAAGCTCCGGTCATGCCGTAGAACGTATTGCCCTCCGCGACTTTGAAATTCAAAATCTGAACGGGATATACGAATATTCTTACAATCTGAATAGCGGCAAGCACCATAAGCACTATTGCCATACTCTTTTTGTAGTTCTTTACGCCTTCGGAGGCAAGGAACCCGCCCAAAAGCACGATTAAGTTGGTTACTACCGACAAGCCTATAAGAATTTTGTAAAATTCTCTGTTGCTTATGCAGTAGAGCACCATAAAGTACAGGCAGTTGAACACAAGTCCCAAAAGAGCAAGGGTCGATGCGAGCTTGTTCTTTTTGTAGCGCAGTACGTCGTCAGCTATAATTTTTTGATTAGCGTTGAGCTGAGCCATTATGCCACCTCCTTGGGGGTGCCGTTGAGAAGAGCCTTCTCTCCCTGCATCAGTTTTATTTTCCACAAGAGGTTGAGGCCGAGCGCGGCGGCATCGAGTATAACTAAGGAAAACAGTATATATCCGAGGATAAACATTACTCCGTCCTTATTGATACCGAAGTCGCTTGTCGTGCCTGCAATCTGGGTGTTGTATTTCGTCCAGTCTATTTCGTTGAAGAACATATTGGACGTCTGACCTATTAAAACGAGCGCAACTATGGCAAACACAATCGCATACACAACTGCTATTCCTATAGTTACGTAATTGTCAATGTAATAGTTGCGTCTTTTCTGTGTTGCCGTTATGTACATAATAACAATTGCCAACACAAACGCGATGCCCATAAACATTAAAACACTGTTTACTTTTTGGGCAAACTCGAACGTACCGTTCGCATTTATAACGTCGTTTTGCTGTGTCGCCGAGTACTGATATAAAGATGCTAAGCTACCGGTAAAGAAGCCCAGCGCGTACAGGCAGGTAATACCCGCAAGTATCAACGAACAAAGCAATAGAAGCTTTTGAAATTTCATCTGAGTTTTCATATATAAATTTCCCCGAAGCTTTGGCTGCGGCGCCCGCCCGCACGGGCGGGCGCCCAACCGATTTGTTTTAATGATTATCCGTTGAAACGGATTGAAAGGTTTGTTTTACGCTACCTTGTAGCCGAACTTAACGAGCAACTTATTCCATGCGTTGTTCATGTAATCAACGTACGTTGTAAGTTTGCAGCCTTCGCCGTTTACAAGAGTTAAGCAAGCTGCTGCGTTTGCAGGTACTTTGAGGTCGGTGGTAATTGCGTAGTTCGTATTGTAGCCTGCTTTCAGAAGTCCGAGTGCAAGGTTTGCATATGCCTTGGAGCCCGTACCGAACAGGGTGCCGGTAAGTGTGCCGCAGTTATTTTTTACGTCGGTGCTCTCTGCGCTGGTAAGAGGCAACGAAGAAGGCATTACGGAGTACCAGTAGTTTTCTTTATCGATGCTTACGGAAACGTGTTTGATAGTTTCGTTACCGATTGCGGAGCCTACGATATCAACGCCGAGCTTGCCGCATTCTGCGGTCATCTGAGCTTCGAAGCCCTGGCTCTTTACGCCGATGGGAAGGCAGGAACCTATAACGTACTCGGAGAAGTTGGAGTAGTTGCCCGCCATTTTCCAGTCGGAAATATCGTTGGAGGTAGTTCTCTGTGTAACTTTACCTGTCATGAAGAAGTTGTAGGTAGCATTCGTGAGGGTAGGAATAACCTTGCCGTCATACTTGGACTGGGTTGTGTAAACCTTGTTCTGGAATACGAGGTACTGACCTGCGTATTCATCCTTAACCTTGTACATTGTGGAGCCTTCATAGGTGGGCTCTGCAACGGTATTAAGAGCAACGCTTGCCTCCTGTCCGTACCAGAAACCGCCGTTACTTACGCTCTCATCGCCCGCTTCTGTTGCAAGAGGTCCGAAGCACATAAGGATCTGACCGTCGTTTGAGTACAGATAGTCAACGAACTTGAGTGCAGCAGCAAGTTTGGTTTCGTTGGAAGCGAGGTGAGCCGCAAGACCGAAGCCTGTGGTCTTAACTGCACGCCAGCTCTCGATAAATCTCATATATTCATAATCTGTCTCGGAATTATTGAACGAGGTGCCCTTACCCGTCGTATCCCATTTAGCTACGGGAGTAAGTATAGGTCCAAAGTTGTACTTCGTAAGGTCTGTTTCGGTGGTAAGGCCGTAGATGGTCTGAGACTGCGAATAGTCGTGAGTCATATAAACCTGAACGGAGTCTTCCTCATAGAAAGATGCCTTGCTGTCCTTGAGAGCCGCAGTACCGTCTTCCTGAGTGAATACCAAGCCTTCCTTGCTCAAATCGCCGAATTTTGCAAGTGCGTCGTAGAACGCTTCGTTGGAACGTGCGTCAACTACGTTGCCGTCCTCGTCAAGATAGGTGTACTGGAATTTGGATTCCGTTCCGCGGATACCGTAGAGAGTACCTGCAAAGCGTACCATATCGATAGATCTATTGGAGGTAGCTGCACGGCCGGAGTAAGCATAGATGAGGTTATCGGGGGTCTGTGTGCCGAGTACGGTTTTTCCTGCCGTAACTACGCAACGCCACATAGCCGTCATAATATCTGCATCCCAGCAAGCGTAAGCGCTGTTGAATATGTCGCTGACCTTGGTGCCGTTTGCGCCGTAGAGCTGGGTCGTTGCCTCAGTTTCGGATGCGCCGTACTTATAGGTCACTTTGATATATTCCTGAAGGAGTTTAGCAAGATGAGCGCCCGTAATATCTGCATTTGCAGCTATAGCGGCGTTCTGAATTTCAACAATGTTACCGCTCGTGCCCTCGTAAGCCGCGCCTGCCGCAGCCTGATATGCCTTGCCGAGCTCGGAGTCAGCATTCTTAACAGCCGTCAAAGCTGCGCCGTAATCAACTTTAACAACAACGGTCTTGATGTTGGTAGCATCGGTGGGGTCGGTAGTTTTAACCGTCCAGTTGTCCTCTGCCGTCTGTCCCATATAGGAGGTTGCCGCCGTTCCGCTTGTTATTACGGTGTTGAAAGCGTTTTCGGAAAGTCCGCCGTAGGTTCTCTTGCTTGTCAGGTGGTCCGTCCACTTAATGGCGCCAGCCCACGCGGAGGTATCCGTGTCGAGGATTGCCTTGGACCAGTTTCTGTTTGCCATGTCGTATCTTTCGATAGCGTCCTGACCGTCGAAGTAAGGGGTGTAATACATAGCGCCCGTTTCTACGTCGGCAAGAATAGCCATGTGTGTTGCAACATCGTTTTCGAGGAATGCCTTGTAGTTGGGCATTCTGTCGAGATAGTTGTTAAGATTGAGGAAATCGTCTTTGTAAGTAATAAAGTCGCTGTTTGAACCGGTAAGTACGTCGTAGTTTTCGATACCGTTGGTTCTAGCCTCTTTTATCTGGTCGCCCGAAGCCTTTTCGGTAAATACGTCTTTGAAGGAAACTTGAATAGCGTCCGAAAGTGCGTGCCATGCGGGTTTGAGGTTGCCGTTCTGATAGGTTATGCCGTCGGACATCTTATAGGAACCTGAAATGTTCTTATAAGAGATGCTGGTATAACCGCCACCCTGATAACCTACGTTCATATTGAGAGTTACTGCGTACTTAGTGTCCTCTGAAAAGACAACTTTTCCGCCGCCGCCACCGCCGCCGGTGGTGCAGGCTGCGAGTGAAGCTACCATTGTTCCTGCCATAACGGTTGCAACAACCGCCGAAGCAATTTTTTTGGTTTTGTTCATAATTATCTCCTTAAAATATAATTATTTTTATTGATTTTGAATTTAAATAAATTGAAATTTCAATATACCTTTACAGGTACTTTCATTATTCTTTTACGCCGCCCATATTTACGCCCTTTGCAAAGTACTTCTGAATGAAAGGGTAAATTATGAGGATGGGAATAATAGCGCAGATAACCAGCGAGTATACAACCGAGGTAGCCGAGCCGTTTGCCGCTACGTCGTAGCCTCTTGCAACTTCGGCATCGTATTCGCCGGTCAGATTGGTGTAATGACTTATGAAGTCTCTTATAAATACCTGCACCGGCCAGGACTCTTTCTGATCCGTGCCCATTATTCTGTAAGCCCAGAAGTAGCCGTTCCAACGTGAAATACCGAAGAACAGTGCGACCGTTGCGATGGTTGCCTTGCTCATGGGGATAAATACGTTCATAAGGACCTGAAGCTCGGTTGCGCCGTCTATTCTTGCCGCCTCCTCTATTTCAGAGGGAACTCCCTCGAAGGCGTTACGGAGAAGGATTATGTTCGTTGCGTTCATACCCATTGCTATAACTACGAGCCACTTGAGGTCTACTTCCTGACGCCAGAGGCTGGTATCAACTCCCGCAATACTTGCAAACACCTTGCCAGTTGCCTGATAGTTATAGAATGTTGCGACGACACCTGCCGAGAACCACATCGTGAATACGAGGAAGAAGTTCCAGCCGTGACGGCCGAGCAGTCTTTTCTTTGACAATGCGTATGCTCCGAGTATGGAGTATCCCAAAGTCCACACCGTACCTAATATGGTTACGAAAAGAGTGTTTGAATAGCTTATCCAGAATTGGTTTCTCGTTGCGGCATAGGCAAACGCTTTAAACTCAAAGCCGAAAACCAATTTGCCGGCGTCGTTTTCAATCATAGGCCAAAGGACGACGCTGTCGCCTTCAATCGCTTTAGCCGACGAAAATGCGCCGCCTATTGCATACAGGAAGGGATAGATGCACATTATTGCGAATATAATCAGAATAACGTATGCGATAATTCTGAATATGAGCTCGCTGACTTCTACTTTACGTTTCATACGTATTCCTCCTTAATACAGCGACACGTTCGACGCCTTGCGGGCAATTGTGTTTGCACCGAGGACGAGTATCATGCCTATTACGTTATTTATCATTTCCGCAGCAACGGCAAGCAAGGGTTGAGGTGTATTACCGGCGAGTCTGGGCGATTGCAGGTTGTTTGCAAACGTCGAAACAACGTCGGCAACAGCGTAGTTGCTGAAGCTCTCGGAAGGAGTGAGCAGATAAATCTTTTCGTAGCTTACGGAAAGAAGTCCGCCTATTCTCATTATCAACATAATGATAACTGTGGATAAGATGCTCGGAATTACGACGTAACGCATCTGCGCCATCTTGCCTGCACCGTCAATCTGCGCCGCTTCGTACGAGGTGGGCGAAATTGCTATGACGGCAGCGAAGAATACGATTGAATCATAGCCCGCGTGCTCCCACAATTCCGTTATGACGTACAGCGCACGGAAATATCTTGCCGAAAACAGGAGGTTATTGCCTGCCGCAGCTACAATATTAGGATTGTTGCCCGATATCCATACGAGGAATTTGGTAACAACGCCGTAGTTGGATGCAGATGCGCCGCCACGGAAAATTACTATTGCAAGCGAAGTAACAACGACGGTCGACATGAACTTGGGCAGGTATACGCACACCTGCATAACAGAACGCGCCAGGTTGGAACGAACCTCGTTGAAGAACAACGCTAAAATAATGGGGACGGGGAATCCGAACAACAGCCCGTAGAAGGCTATTGCAAAAGTGTTTCGGAAGGCTCTCCAAAAGTCCATTGCCGTGCTCGACCATACGCCGTTCGTAGGTGCAAGCAGCGATTTGAAGTTCTCAAAACCGTACCAAAAGCGTTCGGCAACTTCACTGCTGTCGCCGACCTGGAAAGCCGAAACCAGTTCGTAGAGAGGCAAGTACTTCCAGCAGATGTACACGAAGAGCATCGGCACAAGCATAAGATACAGTCGCCAATCCTTCAAAATAGTGAATCCGGTTGTTTTCCATCTCTTCCGCTCTGTCTCGTCCCTTACCTTTTGATCGGCAGCCATGGAATATGTTCCCGTTGCCTCGTCGTAGATAAGGAAGTCGTCATACTTGAGTTTGAACATCGAAAAATTTCCTCCATATCACTTAAGATTTCAAGTAATTTATCTGTAATGCGGGGTTGTCCGCCTATTACCGTGGTTTTATTGCTTAACAGTGATTGTTATGCGCCCTTGCAAGTGCGCATAAAGGGATATCCCTTTAATTCTGTCACTATGTTGAACTTTATAACTTTTTATGTTATCAAAGCTCGTCCTCGTATTTATTTAAAATCGATAGACTTTCCTCGTCGATTTCTATAGGCTCGTCGCCGAATTCATCGCGCCTGGCGAGCTCTTTCCTTTCTTTGTCCTTGCGGATGAGGTAGTGCTTTTGGTCCTCAAACATTCCGTCAAGTCTGCGAAAAACGAGAATAAGTATTACGGCTACCGCCAAGGAAAGCAAATCAGGAAGTCCGTAAAAGCTGAGTATGCAGTTGACAAAGCCGATTCCCACAATTTCCGCAACAACCGCTCTGCCCAATACTATCAAAAGCCAGCCTAAAACGACAAATAGTACCGAGAAATAGATTTTTCCGGTAATTTTTTGTTTATCCATAATTTTTACTAAGAGTAACAGTAGCATTGAAAAGCAGTTGCCGAGTATCAGTATAAGGTAAATCTGCCAATCGAAATTATTAAGTAAGCAGTAAATTGCGCCGTCGATTACGGCAATGAAAACGCTTTGCCAGCCCCAGCGTATCATTACAAGTAAAATTATCGGCAACGTCAGTGTGAATGTAAACAGCGCACCGTCGGGAAAAAGTACGGGAGCATAGTGCGCCAGCAGGTTAAACCCTACTATTACCAACGTAAAAATAAATAGGTCGAGCAGACGATATTCCCGCAACGAAATTGATCTTGAACCGTTTTTACGCATATATAAACAAATCAGACACTAAATAATTAACCACAAATAGTTAAAAATATTAATTCGCAATAACATTATAACATGTAATTTTTAAAAATCAATATGTTTTTTATTGTTTTACAAAAAAAATTATAGTATACTGATTGCATAGTTACGGAGATTAGTTATGTTGGAACTGCACTTAACTCCCAAAGACAGTTTGTCTGATATTTTGAATAGTTTACAAGAACCCGCCACTGTATATTTAAAAAAGGGTTTATACAGACAAAAAACGCTTATTAGTGCGAATGATTTAACTATAATCGGCGAAGACCGTGAAACAACTATTATAACCTACGATGATTATGCACGGAAAATCCACGCCGACGGACAGGAATACAATACTTTCCGCACATACACCTTATGTATTACCGGAGAGCGTATTACGCTTAAAAATCTGACGGTAGAAAACTCCAATACCTCCCCGCGAGAGGTCGGGCAGTGCGTGGCGCTTTCGGTAAACGCAAAAAGCTTTTATGCCGATAATATCGATTTGAAATCTACGCAGGATACGCTGTTTTGCTCCCCCTTTCCCGACGATCTCGTGGTGCGCTATAGAGGGTTTATCCCCGAAAAAGAGCTGTATTTGAGCGGGTCGTCAACGCATATATTTAAAAATTGCCGTATTATGGGAACGGTGGACTTTATCTTCGGATGCGCCGAGGCTTATTTTGTAAACTGCAAAATTGTTTCTTTACACGACGAGCGTGGAATCGGTTACGTTGCCGCACCTGCGCACTCTTTAAAGCAGGAGCGTGGTTTTGTATTCATTGACTGCGATTTTGAAAGCTGTGGCGCCGACCCTGATTCCGTTTATCTTGCCAGACCGTGGCGTGATTTCGGCAAATGCGATTTTGTAAACTGCCGCCTCGGCAATCATATTGCAAGCGTGTTTTACAACAAATGGAACGACACCTACCGTGACCAAACCGCAAGATTTGCGCACGGCGGGCTTAAGTGCGATTTTACCCCCTCCCCCGTCAAGTGGTCGAAAGAGTTGTCCGCCTCCGAGGTCAATGAAATTATAAATACTTCCACAAGTCGAATTAAAGAAATTCTTAAAAAATAATGTATAATTATATAAAAATGTAATAAGCGGCGAGCCGAACGGCTCGCCGCTAAAAATATACTTAAAGCTTTCTATTCTTGTTTGGAGCCCAAAATTTTATAGGAAATACCGCCCGCGAGAGCCAAAACATTCAGAATGAGTATTGCTATGGGTGCGGCATGACTGAAAATAGATTCGTAAGCAATCTTTTCAAACTCTGAAGCCGCGCCGATGGCGCAAATTAAATTTGCCATAGAGAATAAGAGAGAAACAGCTGTAAAAACGGGGAGCATTTTTCCATTTCCGTCACCGCAAGCGGCGTTCAAAAATTGTAAAAGGGCGATTACGGACAGTATTGTTATTGCTGCCTGTGATATGTAGCCCGCTATGCAGAGTGAAGCAATTGTGGAGCAATCTACCGACGGCATAGTCGCAAAAGCAATATTCAAGTATATCTTTGGCATAGCAAAATATCCCCAATACACCGTAGTCCAGTTTGACGTACCCTTTGCGACGGGGTTCGCTGACAGAGCTATCACTGCTACCGTAAGCGCCGCAACAACAAGCACAATTACGGAAGAGGCCGATTTTTTCATGTTTTTATATTTGTGCAAATTGCAGACAAAGCGGCAACAATAATATCCGCCGAGCGCAATTCCGCCCAATATCAGTCCCGCAAGCGTTGCACCGCTGAATTTGACTTCGCCAACGGTTCTGTCCGAAAACTTTTCTGCAACATTGTGGATTGCAAGGAACAAAGTTGCACACAACGCAAACGAGAGATAGGTTGCAGCTGCAAACGTTGCAAGCTTGGTGTTTTCCCGCTTTTTTAAAAATTTCTTATATCCTTCCAATGCCGTAAGTACGGCAAACGTTACGGTGCTCAATATTGCACCTGCCGCCACTACAGTGCCGGCAATGTTGGGCATATAGTATATGATTTTATCGTAGTTGTTTTTCCACTCGCCGGATAAGCCATTATACGCATCGCCGAAGTAACGGTAAATCATAGCAGACACCGACCCCATTATCCCGGTCCCGTTTACTTCTATCAGGAAAGTAAATATCAGCCCCGCTAATGCGGCGAAGCATACAAGAACAAGCCCCGTTAACTCTGCAACCCTTTTAACTTTATCTGCTCCGCCCGCGTTAAGCTGTGTTGAGTTATCTTGACTTTCCTGTTCGTAATTTTTGTTATCCATATTTTTCTCTTTATTAACATATCTTCCCATAATTTTTAGGGGAAGATAGTTGTTTTTAGTCTTAACTTATTTATCAAAACCGAAGTATTCGGCGGCGTTGTTGTAGCAGATATCCTCTACTATCTTGCCGAGGGTTTCAAGCTCCTCCGCGGGGTACTGTCCGCTCTCGACGAGACGTCCGAGCATCTGGCAGAGTATTCTTCTGTAATACTCGTGGCGGGGATATGCAAGGAAGGAACGGCTGTCCGTGAGCATACCTACCGACTGCGCAACGAGCCCTACCTGCATTAATGTTTCAAGGTTCTGGCGCATACCGTCCTGCTGATCGAGGAACCACCAAGCCGTACCGACCTGAACTCTTCCCTTAACGCCTTCTTTTTGGAAACAGCCAGCAAGCACTGTGAGCGCGTAGTTGTCGCGGGGGTTGAGGCAGTATAAAATGGTCTTGGGAAGGTTGCCGTCGCTGTCGATTTCGCCGAGAAGCGCCGAGAGCTTTTCCATATATACGGCGTCCTCTATTGCGTCGTAGCCGGTGTCGGGGCCTATCTTTTTGAGCATGCTCTTGGAGTTGTTTCTGAGAGCCCCGATATGGTACTGCTGAACCCAACCGTATTTTGCGTACTCTTTTGCAAGATATACGAGTATATAACCCTTGTACTTATCCTGCTCCGCGTCCGAAACGGGCTCGCCCTTCATACCCTTCAAGAATACGGCGTTAGCCTCTTCGTAGGTAGCGGGTGCGTAGTGAACGACGTCGAGCGCGTGGTCGGAGAGCTTACTGCCCATTTCGTCGAAGAATTTAATTCTGTCGGAGAGGGCGTCGCACAAATCTTTTAAGTTTTTAATGGGCTTGCCCACGACGCCCGCAAGCTGATTTACCCAATCCTTGAACCACGAGAGCTCTACGTTTATAGCCTTGTCGGGACGGAACGCGGGACGAACGCGGACTTTTAAAGTCTTGTCCTCGTTCATCTTTTTGTGCCACTCGAGCGAGTCTACGGGGTCGTCCGTGGTACAGACCGTCTTGACGTTGAACTTATACATCATCTCGCGCGCGGTAAGCGTTTCGAGAACCTTGTTCGCCTTTTTCCAGATGCTTTCGGCGTTTTTCTTGTTGATAACCTCTTCGATGCCGAAATATCTTCTCATTTCAAGGTGCGACCAATGATAGAGAGGATTGCCGACAAAATAGGGCATAGACTCTACGAACTGCATATATTTTTTGTAGTCGTCGTCGGGACCCGAAATTGAGTCCTCCTCGTATCCGCGTGCGCGGAGAGCACGCCACTTGTAGTGGTCGCCGTATCTGTCGCCCGCGCCGAGCCATACTTCGGCAAGGTTGCGGAATTTTTTGTCCTCGTAAATTTCTTTGGGCTGCAGGTGGCAGTGATAGTCGATAATGGGCATATGCTCCGCGTGTTCGTGATAGAGCTTTTTAGCCGTTTCGGTATCCAAAAGGAAATCTTTATCCATAAACTTTTGCATTATAAAGTTACCCCCGTTTTGAAAATTGCAATTTCTTTGGTGTGGTTTATTTCGTTCTTCGTCGGCTTGCCGTTTGCCGTTTCGACGATTAAATCTATTAGCTTTTCAAGCTGGGTCTTGAAGTCGCTCTCCAAAACCGCGCCCGCGTTGAAGTCTATCCAATTAGCCTTGTTCTTTGCAAGGTCGGAATTGGTTGCTATTTTAAGAGTGGGAACGAACCCGCCGAAGGGCGTTCCTCTGCCCGTGGTAAACAAAACAAGATGACAGCCCGCCGCCGCAATGTTGGTTACGGCGCACATGTCGTTGCCGGGACCGTTCAAAAGGTTTAACCCCTTGTGAGTTACGAATCCGTCGTCAAAAACAACGTCCTCTACGGGACCTGCGCCCGATTTTTGAGTACAGCCGAGTGACTTATCCTCAAGCGTTGTAATTCCGCCCGCCTTGTTGCCGGGCGAGGGATTTTCGTAGACCGTCTGTCCGTTACGGCGGAAGTAGTCCTTGAAGTCGTTTATGAGCTTGACTACCTTTTCAAAGGTTGCCTTGTTCTTGGCTCTGTTCATGAGCAGCTGTTCCGCGCCGAACATTTCGGGAACCTCCGAAAGCACGGTAGTGCCGCCTGCGGCTACTATGTAGTCGCTGAAAAGTCCGACGAGCGGGTTTGCGGTTATGCCCGAAAGTCCGTCCGAGCCGCCGCACTTCAAACCCACTTTGAGGCAGGAAATATCCCTTTCCACCCTCTTGTCGTGCTTGATAACCTCGGCAATCTCTTTTAAAAGCTCAACGCCAGAGGAAATTTCGTCCTCCACTTCCTGACAGACGAGGAACTTAACTCTGCTTTCGTCAACCTTGCCGATTCCTTCCTTGAAGGCCGACATCTGGTTGTTTTCACAGCCGAGCCCGAGCACAAGGACACCGCCCGCGTTGGGGTGCTTTACCATCTTCTGCAAGATGAGCTTGGTTCTCTCGTGGTCGTCGCCAAGCTGAGAGCATCCATAGGGGTGCGTGTAAGTGAACACTCCGTCAAAGCCCTTTTCTCCGTACTTTTCCTTAAAGGTATCGACTATAAGCTTTGCCTGTCCGTTTACACAGCCCACGGTGGGAATAACCCAAAGCTCGTTTCTTATACCCACGTCGCCGTTAGCGCGCTCGTAAACCTTAACTTTGCGGTTTTTTACAGCGGGCAGGCCGGTGGGAATTTTATTATATGTGTATTCGAGATTTTCCGAAAGATTTGTCTGCACGTTGTGCGTATGCACGTGCGCGCCTACGGGAATATCTTGCGTTGCGCAGGCGATGGGGCTACCGTATTTTATTATGTTTTCCCCTTTCTTTATTGCGTGGAGGGTGAATTTATGCCCTTTAGTTATATCCTCAGTAAGAGTCACGCCCTCGTGCGCTTCCCCCTTTTTAAGGTCGCAAAGGGCAACCGCGACGTTATCGAGCGGATTTATAATTATAGTCTTTTTAAGCATTTACGAAATCCTCTACCGCCTTTTTCATACCTTTCTTTTCTATGTCGCAAATAAATCCCGCAACCGTCTCGGTAATATCGGGGTGGAGTTTGTTGAGGTCCTGCCCCCAAGCGCCTTCCCAGGCGAGCGCCTTTTGAGCGAGCTTGCGGCAGTCGCCGTCATACTCTTCCCAAAGCTTTTTCCAATAGCTTAAATACTCGGGTGCGTCGTTGAGCGCGATATCCTCGTTGCCCCTCTTGCCCTTGTGGAACTCGACTATTGCCGCAAACGAGAACAAAAGATGTTTGGGAAGTTTGCCCGTAATACGGATATAGTCTTCAAGCGTGGGCAAAAGTCTCGTTCTGAACTTGGTGGTGGAGTTGAGAGCAATGGACATAAGCTCGTGGCGGATGAAGGGGTTCTGATACCTTTCAATAACGCTGTTTGCAAATGCCGTCATCTCGTCCTGAGGAAGAGCAATCGTGGGATTGACCTCTTCGAATACGAAATCGCGCACGTACTTGCCGATTACGGGGTCGTTTACCGACTCGCCTACCGTGTCTATACCGCAAAGGTATGCAACGGGAACGAGCGCGGTGTGCGAACCGTTCAAAATTTTAACCTTTCTCTGCTTGTAGGGCTTGATGTCGTCGGCAAAGATTACGTTGAGCCCCGTGCTGTCCGCAGGGAACACCTTCTGAATATGAGGCTCTTTTTTAAGAACCCAAAGGTGGAAAATTTCGCCCTTTACGACGTTGTTGTCGATATAGCCCGTTTCTTTCTGAATTTCTTCTATCTCGTTCTTGGGATAGCCGGGAACAATTCTGTCTACAAGTGTAGACGTGAAATGGTTGGCAGTCTTTATCCACTCGATAAACTTTCCGTCCATTTTGTTGATTTTGGCAAGCTCTAAAAGGCACCTGTAAAGCTCGTCGCCGTTGTTGTCGATAAGCTCGCAAGGGATAATTGCAAGACCCTTGCTATTATCGCCCTTGAAATGGTCGTAGCGCCTCTTTAAGAGCGCCAAAAGTTTGCCGGGATAGCTTTTAGGGCAGACCGAGAAATCCGTGTCCGTGGGATCGAGGGCAATTCCCGCCTCGGTGGTGTTGGAAATAATAATCTCCAAATCCTCGCTCTCGCCGTATTTTAAATATTTTTCATATTCCTCAAAGGGATTGAGGCAGTCGGCAATTACGTCAATAATCCGGCTGGATTTAACCTTCTGACCCTTGTCAATTCCCTCTAAACGAAGAGTATAAAGTCCGTCCTGTTTTGCAAGGTCGGCAACCCTGCCGAAGGGCATGGGCTGAACTACTGCAACACCCGCATTTATTGCACCCTTGTCATTCAAATCCTGAATTATCCACTCTACGAATGCTCTTAAAAAGTTGCCCTCGCCGAACTGAAGAATTTTAATCTTTCTTTGTGGCACGCTCTTTTTTAAAATGCTTTTATTCAATACCTGCATTGTTTAATCTCCTGTCTTTAATCATTTAGGCGGGCGACATTAGCAGCGTCGCCCGCCGTAAAGTATCGGCATCTATTATAATCAGTGTCTTTCCAAACCGCTTTCGATAACCTCCTCGGTCTCTGCATCGAAGAGGTATGCAGCCTTGTGAGGAATAACGAATTTGAATTCCGAGCCCATTTCGGGAGTGTGGTGAGGATTGATTTTGAGAATTACGTTTACGTTGCCTACGTTTGCGTACACGTTGGTGGTGTCGCCGAGAAGCTCGGTTAAGTCAACGTTGGAAGAAATTACGTAGCCCTCTGTCTTTGCCGCGGGTTTGGCAGCGCCCTTCTTTTCGACGCCGTAAACCTCGACTGCCTCGGGTCTGAACGCAAATACGACCTTCTTACCCTCGATTGCATTGGCGTCCTTGACGATGGGCTTAATATCGAGGTCAAGCGTTTCCGTCTTGAAGTGGCCGTTTTCAACCGTGCCGCGGATAAAGTTCATGGGAGGCTCGCCTATAAAGCCCGCAACGAACAGGTTCTTGGGATAGAAATACAGCTCGTAGGGGGTGCCTATCTGCTGAACGTAGCCGCCCGATCTCATAACGACTATTCTGTCCGACATGGTCATAGCCTCGGTCTGGTCGTGGGTTACGTAGATAGTTGTTGCACCTACCGAACGATGAATCTGCTTGATTTCAGAACGCATTGTAACACGCTGTTTTGCGTCAAGGTTGGATAAGGGTTCGTCCATAAGGAAGATTGAAACCTTTCTTATGAGCGCACGGCCTACCGCCACACGCTGACACTGACCGCCGGAGAGCTGACGGGGGAATCTTTCAAGATAGTCGGTCAAGCCGAGAATTTTTGCCGTAGCCGCAACTCTCTCGTCGATGACGTCTGCGTCGATACCTTCGAGCGTGAGTCCGAAACCGAGATTTTCGGCAACCGTAAGGTGGGGATAGAGCGCGTAGGACTGGAATACCATTGCAATTCCTCTGTCGCGCGAGGACATCTGATTTGCAAGCTTTCCGTCAATGTAGAACTCGCCCGCAGTGATGTCTTCAAGTCCCGCAATCATACGAAGGGTAGTTGATTTACCGCAGCCCGAATCGCCGACAAGGCAGATAAATTCGCCGTGCTTGATTTCCATATTAAAATCGTGTACGGCATGGTATCCGTTGGGATAAACTTTGTTTACGTCTTTGAATAAAAGTTGTGCCATTTTAATTTTTACCTCGTTTATTATTTTTTCTTGTATTTTTCAACGGGTGCGGTTGGAATTTAATATCCGTACCCCCCTATCATTGTCATTATTTATAAATTGGGAAGTTGCAAGCAATTGCGTAGCAAATGCACAATTTAAATTATTTTAAGTCCTTGGTTTTGATATTGTCCATATCGTCGTAGGCTTGATTTTCGCCGCACATACCCCAGATGAAGGTGTAGTTGTGCGTACCTATGCCCGTATGAATCGACCAGCTGGGCGAAATGACCGCCTGCTCGTTGTGCATGATTATGTGGCGGGTTTCGTCGGGTTTGCCCATAAGGTGGATAACCGCCTCCTCTTCGGGAACTTCGAAGTACATATATACTTCCATTCTTCTCTCGTGCGTGTGGCTGGGAAGGGTGTTCCAACCGCTGCCCTCTGCAAGCTCGGTCATGCCCATGGCAAGCTGACAGCTCTCGCACACGTCGCCGATAATAAACTGGTTGATTGTGCGCTTGTTCATGCCGGCCTCGGTGCCGAGGTGCCTTTGAACACAGTATCTCGTGCCCTCGGGTGCGGGCACTCCCTCCACGGGTTTAACTATTTTAACCGTGGGATAGCTCTTGTGCGCAGGGCTGGAGTTCACGTAGAATTTAGCGGGGCATTGGGGGTCTTTGGAAGAAAATTCCACTTCTTTTGTTCCCATACCTACGTACAAGCCCTCTTTATGGCCTATTTCGTATTTTTTGCCGTCCAAAGTTACTACGCCCGCGCCGCCGATATTTATCATACCAAGCTCTCTTCTTTCAAGGAAGTAAGCGGTAGCAAGCTCCTTGAAGGTGCCGAGCGATAAAGACTTTTTAACGGGCTTTACGCCGCCCGCGATAATTCTGTCCTGATGAGAATAGGTCAAAAGAATTTCGTCGTCTTCAAAAAGTTTTTCAATGAGATATTTTTCCCTCAGTTCCTTTGTGTCGTAATGCTTGGAATCGTCGGGATGATTTGAATACCTTACGTCAAATTTCATAGTTTTATGTCCTCCCATTTATTTTGAATGAACTGCATACAGGGTTCTATGTCCGCGCCCGTCGTGCCCTCGAGCACGAGGTATGCGTTTTTGTCGTACGACTTGATTTTTTTGAGAATTTTATCGAAGTCGAACATGCCATTGCCGGGTGCGACCTGTTTTAATTTCCCCTCTTCGAACACGCAGTCCTTTATGTGGAAAAGGAGGATATTTCCGTCGAAGGTCTTTAAGCCCTCGTCGAAAATTTCAAGATAGTTTTTATAATTGGAAGCATCGAGATAGTTGTAGATATCGAAAATTACCTTAATATTGTCCGCTCCGATTGCCTTTATCGCCTTGTTTAAGGTTGCAACGTTGTAGCAAACGTGACCCGCGGCGCCCTCCATTCCGACGTTTGCCCCTACGCTCTTTGCATAGTCCGCAAGCTCGGAAAAGGTTTCTATTACGGTGTCAAGCGCCTCGGGAGTACGGTTCAAGGGGTTGTAGGTCCACTTGTCGTCGTTAAAGCTGCCAGTCTCCGAGCCGACAATATTGCAACCCAGATTTTTGCTGTATTTAAGATAATCTTTGAATATCTGCTTGCAATTTGCTACCTTTTGCTTGTCGGAGTGAACGGGATTGAAGTACGCGCCGATTAAGGGCACGTCTATCCCCGCCTCCTTTAGCGCGGCGCCGATAACTTTGGAATTTTCGTCGTTCAATGCGTTCGGAGCATACTTTATTTCTTCAAGAAATTTGTACGCAACGAGCTGAACGGCGGAAATTCCCGAGGCTTTACATTTATCTATTGCGGGCTGTAAACCCTTTACGCCCAAATCGTGAGTTCTGAAAGCTACTTTCATTATTCCCACCTTATTCTTTATTCTTGTAATTACACACTTTCTATAAGCGAGCAAGACAAGGAGTGCGAGGAAAACCCGAAGGAGTTTACTTTGATGTAAATGACTGAGGGTTGCCACAGCACGACACAGTATTGCGATGCTTAGAGGAAGTGGCAGAGAAGTAATTTATCTCTGTACTCTGCCCGAGCCGTCGCCACCCGCAAGAGCCTCTACTTCTTTACGGGATACTAAGTTGAAGTCGCCGGGAATTGTGTGCTTCAATGCGGATGCCGCAACGCCGAACTCGAGAGCGGATTTGAAATCTTTTCCGTCGAGGAAGCCGCAGATTACACCGCCCGCGAAGCTGTCGCCGCCGCCTACGCGGTCAACGATGGGATGAAGAGAATAGGATTTTGAATGATAGAATTCCTTTGTTTCAGCTTTGTAGATGCAAGCCGACCAGCCGTTATCGGATGCCGAGTGGCTTACGCGGAGTGAAGAAATCGCATACTTAAAGCCCAAGTCTTTGCACATTCTCTCAAATATATCCTTGTAGCCTGCAAGCTCCAAATCTCCGCTCGTAACGTCCGTCTTGCCGGGCTTGTAGCCGAGAACGAGGTCTGCGTCCTCTTCGTTGCCGATACATATGTCAACGTACTTCATGAGGCTGGTCATAACCTTTTTAGCCTTTTCGCTCGACCACAGTTTTTTACGGAAATTGAGGTCAACGGAAACAGTTACGCCGTGCTTTTTAGCTGCCTTTAAGGCTTCTTCGGTAAGGACAGCCGCACTGTCGGATACTGCGGGAGTAATGCCCGTGAAGTGGAACCAGTCTGCGCCCTCGAAGATTGCGTCGAAATCGAAATCTTTAGCGGTAGCAGTTGAAATCGATGAATGAGCTCTGTCGTAAACGACTTTTGAAGGTCTTACCGAAGAACCCGTCTCAAGATAGTAAATACCAAGTCTTTCTCCGCACTTTGCAATATGGTCGGTCTCAACGCCGTACTTTCTGAGCGCCGCAACTGCGCACTCGCCGATTTCGTTATCAGGAACTGCAGTTACGAATTCCGCCTTGTGTCCGTAGTTGGCGCAGGATACGGCAACGTTTGCCTCTCCGCCGCCATAGTTGATATCAAACTCGTCAGCCTGAATGAATTTTTCGTTGTTGGGGGTTGAAAGGCGGAGCATTATCTCGCCCATGGTTACAATCTTCTTCATAGATACTCCTTATATATGAAAATTATTATTTTTTCCTTGATTTAACGTTTGATTTACTCCCTTGGATTAGAAACAAGCAATTTCTAACACAAGGCTTTTAAACGCTTTCTGTGAACAAGCAAGAGCAGGAAAACGAGCATTTTTGACGGGGAGTTTACTTAACGGTAAATGACCCGAAAAAAGCGGAGTTTGACGAACTATTGCGCCGTTCAGAGGAAGCGGCAACCAAGAAGTTATTTCTTTAAGACAAGGTGTACAGCAAAGCCGCCGAACTCGTGGTCCAAATACGCCACATTCATAACGCCCTCAGCGTTGTACTTTTGCGAACCTTCCTTTACTTTAAAACCACGCTGTTCAAGATGATAAAGTGCGCGCGATACCGAATTGGTTGCAACTGCTATATGTCCGTGCGTACCGTGGAAAGGCTTTTTCATCATCTCGATATAGGTTGCGGCGAATACCGAGCTGTTGCCCACTTTTTTGGTAAAACCGAAAGCCGAGTCGAACTCGTCGGCAACGCTTTCCGCCTCTTCGGGGTTGGCGCAGTTGAGCCCTACGTGAACGACTTCGAAGCCGAGCATCTTATCGACGGCCTCGCGGCAGAGCTTGGTTATGCCCTCCCAGTCTCCTGCTGCAAGAAGTGCGGAAGGAACTATCCAGCTTCCTCCGCAGCAAACAATTTTGTTGTATGCAAGGTAAGAATTGAGGTTGTCCGCGGTGATGCCGCCAGTAGGCATAAAGCGCATAGTGGAATAGGGACCGCAGACTGCCTTTATGTAGGCAAGTCCGCCCGCCTGTTCTGCGGGGAAGAATTTGCAAAAATCAAGCCCCAATTCGAGAGCCTGTTCGATTTCGCTTGCGGAAGAAAGTCCCGGAGCGAAGGGAACGCCCTTGTCGAGGCAGTGTTTAATAACTTTGGGATTGAGTCCGGGCGCAACGCAGAATTTAGCGCCCGCTTTGATAGCCGCGTCCACCTGTTCGCAGGTTAAAACCGTACCCGCGCCGACAAGCATATCGGGATAGGCTTTGGTCATCCTCTTAATAACTTCGTCCGCACCCTTTGCGCGGAAAGTTACCTCGGCGCAGTTAATACCGCCGTCGCGGAGAGCTTTTGCAAGCTTTTCGGCATCCTCTACTTTATCGAGCTTGATTACGGGAACTATACCCGTGTATCCAAGCTTCTCTACAAGTTCGTCAATCATTTCTTTGACAGACATCTTATACCTCTTTAATTTTTATTTTGCGCACGAATTTTGCGCATACTATAACAAAATAATTATAGAACTTGCCAAACAACAAGTACATACACAAAACGGATAACTTTATGTATTTTTCGGATATGTAATATATTTTAATAAATACCGTATTTTCGGGCTTGTACAAACCCCGCCCGACCGCAGAAGCAGTCGGGCGGGGGATTATAATAAATTACTCTTTTCGTTAAGTACTTATAAATTAATGCGCTTTATTGCTGTTTTTGAGATACCGTTCGTATAATTGAATGGCGGTTTGAGATGCCACTACTTTTGCTTTTTGAGTATTAAGCGCGTTCTCCTTATTTTTTAAGCGGTAATATTTTGTATTGTTATTATTAACCGAGTTGTTTATAGGCACCAGGAAAATTGCCGTCGGCAAGAGCGCAAACACGGCGCCGCCCACACCGGAAGCTACAGCAAATATCAGGAAGCTTCCCATATAAGTACCGACGTCGCTGTAATCTAATTCAAAAAACGAAATTCCCAGCATCGGCTCATTGTTGGAACACGCATAGCCGAAAATTCCCGTACACGCGCCGAACAATAATGCTATACATAAAATGACAAATATCCGGTAAAGTTTTCCGAACGAAAATTCTTCCCGGAGTTTTACTTTGCCGGCTTTTGTATATTCTTCCCTGTACTCTTTCTCTGTTTGAGCGCATTCCTCTTTTAACTTTTCGAGATTTTTAATCTCCTCTGTTTTGAGTTCCGCCACGCGGTCTCTTATGCGCGCCATATACTCGTCGTAATGTGCTTTCTGCTCCGCGTTGCCGTAAGTATACGCTTGTGCCAAATTTGAGTTGCCGTTAATCTTTCTGACCTTGTCTGCGTTGAGGTTGAGTCTTTTTACGCCTCTGTCGTCGGAGAGTGCAATTTCGTTTAAAAACCTGTTCCATGCACGCGTAGACGTTTGGAGACGGTCATTTACGCGCTGTTCCGCCTCTGCTTTTAGCGCCTTTTCGTACTGTTCGTTTACGTAATCTTCAAACTCCTTTACAATCTTTACGGCTCCGTCCTTCGAGTATTGCTTTGCCGACTTGAAATGCTTATCGTTAAACACCTCTTTTATTTGAGCCGAGCTTCTTCCGTTCAAAAGCTCCTTGTAGGTTCTGTTCTTGCTCGTTGAAAGCATAAGTCCTATCCACGCCTCTGCGCTCTCGGGGTCTATGTCGAGAACCTTGTTGAAATAATCGGTTGCGCTGTCAAATTCGCCGCCCGCAAGAAATTGGTTCGCACGCACTAAGAGCGAACGGGTGGTTGCCGAAGTCTTGGTTTCGACGGCAGCGGGGGCTTCCCTTATGTTTTTGAGCCTCTCCTCGAGCTCGCGCTGTGCCGCCCTCTGCTTTTCTATCTCCTTTAAAATGGCAGCCTCGCTCTCCTTTTTTGCCTGCTCTGCCTGTGCCCTCCTCGCCCTCGCCTCAGGGGTGTGATCCTCTACGAATTTTGTAATCTTTTCGCTCGCGTTTATTGAGCGCAAATCTATGCCCTGTATCTTGCCGTTCTTGCCGGGAAGATATTCCACGGGTCTGCCGTAAAAGGCTATCGTTATGCTGTCGCTCTCTTTCTGCTCATCACCCACAAGCCGCAAAAATCTCGTGTACTCGTTCTTTACCCACTTGGTATGTAAATACTCCTCTTTCCCGCACACTACTATCATACATTCGGAGGTGTATAATGCGTAGAGTATCCTCGCCTCGTAGTCCGCACCCGTTACTTCGCCTAATTCTCTCTCCGAGAAGAAAGGATTGTAGCCTTTACCCTTTAAATCAAAATATATATCGTCCGCGTGCTTGTAGTCCGCCGTCCTCTGCTTTGTCGTATCGTCCGTGACCTTTACGC
>JAFLVO010000005.1 GCA_022508245.1 Clostridiales bacterium | reverse complement strand
ATAATAAAGTGTTATTATAATAAAATTTTTTCTGTCGTTTAAGCTTCTAAAAGCTTTAACTTGTTTTATATATTGACGACCCAATTCGACAAAATGTTACAAAAATAATTTTTATTTTTTTAAAATTTTATGCGTCTAATAATTAATATAGCGGTCAAAATTTTGACCGCTATTTTTTTACGATAATACTAAATTTTATTTCTGTAATTATATTTTCTGAGAACCTGCTTTTTACGATTGGTTGTTACCTCAGTATAAATTTGCGTGGTTGCAACGCTGGCATGACCGAGTATCTCCTGCACGGAACGCAAATCGGCGCCGTTAGCAAGCAAGTTCGTAGCAAAGGTATGGCGTAAATAGTGCGGTGTTGACTTTGCGTTGATTTGCGCTTTCCTTGCATATTTTTTATAAATATCCTCTATCCCGTGAATGGATATCGGGTTATCGTATCGGTTGACAAAAAGGTAACTCCCCTTCATCCTTTTCCTCTCTTTGACCAGTGCAGAAATTCGCGCCCACGTTACGGGCGAAGATACGTAAATGAGTCTCTGTTTTCTGCCCTTGCCGTGAATAAGCAAAGTGCGCTCGGCCGTAATAATATCGTCTAAAGTTATTGCCGCCGCTTCCCCTATTCTGATTCCCGTACTGACAAGTAAATCAATAAGCGCGGCGTCTCTCATATATTCTCTTGCAGCGAAAGGAGTGCGAAGTTCAGCGTTGTCGTTAAAACAATTTAAAAGCTTGATAACTTCTCCTATCGATAGAGTTTTCGGAAGCCTCCTTTCTTGCTTAAATCTGAATTTCAGTTTCTGAAAAGGAGACACTTCCATAATTTCGCTTTCAACAAGAAATCCATAAAAGTTCTTTAAAGTAATTATTTTGCGACGAACAGAAGAGTCTTTAAGTTGTAAATCGCTTGTAAGATAGGCAATAAATGCGCGTATATCCGGCGACAAAATGTTTTGTTCATAATTTGAAAACTGCTTTAAATCGCTTGAATAAGCCGCCAATGTTTTGGGTGAGAGATTTTTGGTAATCTTTAAGTAGTCGATAAAATTGGAAAAATATTGCATATAAACTCCTGAAATTAATAATTTCAAAAATTATATCAAATACTTGGCAATATTTAAAGATTTTTGTCGATGAATACTCTAAAAATAGTAATTATTATATAAATATCCGTCGGTCAGATTAATTTTGTCGACGGATATTTTTTATTACTTAGAAATGTGAGTTATAACTTACAAATATGTGAAGATAAAATATCTGTATCTTACTGATAAGTAATTATCTTTTTTCATTTACATTTTCTAGTTTATTTTTATTCAAAGCGATATAGAAAACTAAAATGTTACAAATCATTACAAAATTTTTAAATATTTGTTTCTTAAATACATATTTTATTACCGAGCATTTCATTAATTTAAATTATAATTTTTTAAACAAATAGAAATACCGCCAATCATCTAACGGGATAAGTTCGAATTCATTTCGGCATAGTTTACCAATAAAAGACTAAGTCGAACTTTATACAGTTCAACTTAGTTTTTTTGTTATTCAGTTTGGTTGCGAGAAACCGTGCGGTTCGTGCGGGGAGCGCAAGCTCCGACGCTCTGCGGAGGGTTCCCTTTGGGAAACCGCAGATTCCCGCACGGGGCAAATATCCTACACCACTGTCAAGACAAGCTCATGCCTAAATGCCAAATTGATTTTTATTGCTATTTACAAATTTGATTTTTTATTGTGAAAGTGTTATAATGCAACTATAAAAGATAAAATTAAATCGTTTTATGACGATATGGCAACTCAATATGATATGCTTTTTCAAGATTGGCTTGAAACAACTAAAATTCAAGCAAAAATTCTTGATAAGATTTTTATATCATACGGTTTTGATAAAAATGCAAAGTTGCTTGATTGCGCTTGCGGTATAGGCACACAAGCAATAGGTCTTGCTATGCTTGGGTACAATGTAACTGCTTCCGATTTGAGTGATGGTGAATTAAAAGAAGCTGAAAAGCTAGCAAAAGAAAACAGTGTAAATATTTCTTTTAAGCAAGCAAACTTTTGCAAACTGTCGGACAGTTTTTTGGAAAAATTTGAAATAATAATTGCTATGGATAACGCCCTGCCCCATATGCTTTCAAAAGAAGATTTACATTGCGCTATTGAAAGCATTTCAAATCAAATGGATAAAGGCGGAATATTTATTGCAAGTATTCGTGATTATGACGAGTTGTTAAAGCAAAAACCGCAATGTTCAACGCCTTATATCCATAAAACAAATAAAGGACAAAAAGTGTCTTTTCAAACTTGGGATTGGTTGGGCGATAGCTATAAATTCACTCAATACATAATTGACGACGAAAATTCTTTAAGTATCGGCAAATTCGATTGCGAATATAGAGCAGTTAAGCGTGACGAATTAACAAAACACTTATTGTATTGCGGTTTTACAAAAGTTGAGTGGAAATTCCCCGAAGAAACAGGCTTTTATCAGCCTATTGTAATTGCTATTAATAGTTTTAGATTTTAATTGCTCAGTACAGTCAATTAAAATCTAGAACTAATATTCAATTTTAGTTAATTTTGCGAAAAGAGTTAGGCATTCGCCTAACTCTTGCTTTATTTATTGCGCGCTAATGATATAAAAAATTTTAAAATTTATGTAACAAATTCTTTAGTTGTTTCGTCATATTAATAAATAATCTATAATGAAAATTAAATTCAAGTTTAAATTTAAAATTTGACCGAACATTATTAAATAATTTTTTTGAGAAATAATTATTTTATGAGTAAACTTATTAAAATCTTATGGGCATTAATATCTCTTATACCACTGTTGTTTGTGTTAATGTTAGTTTTCTGGGCTGATTTTTTATGGAATAAAACAATGCCCATATTTTTATTATTTGCGTGCATAGTAAGTGGATTGACAATTGTCTTATTTGTATTTTGCATTATAATAATTAAAGTTTTTGTAAAAAAACTTGACGAAATATCATTCGATATCGAAGAAATAGAAAGTAAAGACGGTTCAGTTGCTTCAAGTATAATAACCTATTTACTACCACTTATTACAATTACATTTACCGAAATTAATTGGATTGCCTTTGGTGGATTACTAATTGTTATGGTTTCATTACTTTTTGGAACACGGGTTGCATTGTTGAATCCTATGCTATATTTATTCGGCTATAAATATTATTCAATTAAAGCGAAAAGTGGGGCAAAGTACACATTAATTTCAAAACAAAAGAAATTCAATAAAAATAATAAAAAAATTATGGTAGAGATATTTGATGATATCTTTATTGAATTGGAGGTAAAGAATGATTAACCAAAGCAATACTATCTTTTTATTAACGACAAAAAAGAATCAGTATAAAGTTTACAGATTGAATTGTGACAATACTGTCAAATCATTATTTGTAGATGTATTTAATAGCTCGTTCAAAGAGAATATTACTGACTACGAGGAAATTTCTTTTCAGTTAGGATATCAATTAAATGAAGATGAAGTATGGAAAATAGAAAATTTCCAAATACCTGAAGAAATATTATATGCCATAGAAAACCCTGATACTCCTGAAGCCTATACCCCTATTGACGAAACTGGCAATACTGCTGACGGATATATTATTAAAAGTATTTTTATGAGCGATTTAATAAACGGTAAACCTCTAATAAAATTTCAGAGATTTGAAAAATCTCAGATTTTAAAAAGGAAAAAAACTGCTATTATATTCAAAAACAATATGTTTGTAAAAAATAATGATTTTTGTTTAAGTATTCTTGATGTCCCTGATGCCATTTTTTATGACAATGTGTTCAAATTTATAAATTATACAAATGCAAATAAAGTTTTGCCGTTGGGCGCCTATTATAGAGAAGCTACGCAGGAAGAAATTGATGCGTTTAAAGAATCTTCTTTATTTAGTTTAAGTGACGAGGACGCTTTTGATAAATTTGCATTAGCCCATAATGTAAGGGGTCAAATTGCAAAAATATTAGATAGTGATGTCCTGTCCAAACATTCGGCTGCAGAATTAAAAACTATTGCAACAAATTACGATATTGTAATAAATGTCGAAAATGATAAGATTGTTATTCCTAAAGAAAAGAAAGATATAAAATACTTTCTTACTTTCCTCGCTGAAAAAATTTATAAAGGTCCTTTATCTGGTAAAACCCTTATATCAAGTAGCACAAGGGAAAAAGAATGAAATGAAAAAAAACTTTTAAATGCTTTAATCCGTATTCGTTAATAGTGTTGATTAGGCTGTTTTTTTGTTGACGCCTCCCATTGGTTAGTGCGAGTGGGCTATGCCGCCGACGCTTTGCGCATATGCGCAAATTTCCGTACGAGTTTATAAATGAGGCGCGCGCTTGTCAAGCTCGCTCAAGCCTAAATGCAATATTAAAAAATTAATAACAAGGAGAAACAAATGAAAAAAAGAATTTTAGTCGTAGTCATTATAATGTTATGTGTAGTGATGCTGTTTTCTGCATGTAATTTTGGTAATGTGGAAAATCCAGACAATTCGAATGAAGAAGCAACTTATACCGTTACTTTTTTAAACTACGATAATTCTTTATTATATCGAGCAACCGATATTAAAGAAGGTGAGCCCGCGATCTATGGAGGAGATCTTCCTACTAGACCAGATACGTATGAGTACACCTATTCCTTTATAGGTTGGGATAAAGACATTTCTGCAATATACTCAAATCTTGCTGTATTTGCTAAGTATTCTGAAACAAGAAAGACGGAGGACGGCGATCCCAATACTGATAAAGATGCGCAAACAGGTTCTAATGGTGTCGTACTGTCTGCCTCTATTCTTTCGGACAGTTTGTACCTATATCAACCAAACACGAAAGTAACAGAGGACTCTCCATATGATTTGCTCTATTCTTGCCGTGATAACGATAATTACTATTACGGATTTGATTTAGGAACGGTTAAAAATGTCATTGTTGATGATAACTCATATTCAATTCGATATATGGGTCCCGCAAACATAAAAAGGACTTATACTACGTCAAAAGTTTCATCAACTTCGATAGAGAATCAGTCTTCTTGGTTAGAGCAACGTCTTGAATATGATGACAATATTGCTGGTTGGAGTGCCGGGCTTGAAGTCGGCGTAAAGGACGTGTTTTCTGTTAAAGCATCGGCAAGCGTTCAATATTATTCCAATACCACCACTACAACGAACTCTAGCGGAGAGACTGTTAAGCAAGAGGTTACCGTAACGGAAAGTCAGTCAATAGAAATGACTTTTGACAGCACATGTCCTTATGGTGAGTACCGGATAAGTCATGTAATGGATTATGACGTGTTTATTATTGCGACAAAAGCAATAACAACCGGAGAAATAACGCTAAACTTAATGACTTTGCCGAGAAAAGGGATCATTGAATTATATGAATATTCCGATAATGGCTTTACCGACATACAACTACCTGAACTTGACTTTGACAGTAGCATAATTAATACCTTGCCGATCCCTACCGATTATATTGAGAGCGGTGACGAGATCCCTCCTTCAAGAACTGCTAGTATTGTAGCGGAAGTGCCCAGATTTTATGTAAGTAGTGATTCATTTACAATTTTCTCGGTAGTAAATAATTATGGATTACTGAATGTAAATTATGAAACAATCGACTTAAGCAATTACAGAAACTATTTCAATAACAATTACATGTTCTGCTTTACTGTTACTTTGAATCTCAGTAACAATAATAGTAATTATCAAGAAATTTTTCTATATAGTAATAATAAGACGACAAGCGATGCGGTAGAAATATCAACAGCCATATCCTCATACGGGCTTGTGCGCGGCTCTACTATGAAACATGGCTCTGGAGCTTACAATCACTACATCACTTGGAACGTTAGGGGTGATGAAATCAAAGATAACATGTATATCCGCTATGATGCTTCAGGTAACAACTTCCTTTTTAATACTTGGACTAAAAATAGTATTTCTGTTGGTTTAACCATTGTTTCAGAAAGCAAGGACTTACCTTCAGAAAAAACCATACTGAATAATAGTAATCGCATTACCGTTACGGACGATGGCATATATGGTTTAGCAGCAAGAAGCCATGAACAAATCCTTTTGTCGGATTATTCTGAATACATGACGTCGGATTATATCTTCATTTTTGACGTAACTATCAATATGAACGAGAAAGATGACGGCTATCAGGAAGTCTATCTCTACAATAAATACGACGTTACTACAACAAGTACAAGTAAAGATATTTCATATGCTAGAGAACACGGTTTAGTTTATGGAACTCAAATAGAACATGATCCCGGCAAAGCGAATACTAAGCCACAAGATCATAATTTTAATTGGGTAATTACAGGCAATAATATCTGTGATACAATGTATATTCGCTATGATGCTCACGGTAAAGATGATGATACCTGGTATAAGAACTCAATTAAAATCACGTTAAAAATTTTCTATGCTCCTGACTTTGAAGTCGATTCAAGCGTAAGCGATGTGTTTACATAATCCAAAAACTATATCAATACGATTATAAAATTTTAATTTGCAGGATTAGACTTTCTATGCTGTCCGCTCACCAAATAAAGGACGAGTGCATTAGCACACGTCCTTTTTTGTTGCTGTTGTTGAAACGAACCCGAGCGATTCGTGCGAGGCAACGTGTTGCCGACGCTTTGCGCGTATGCGTAAATTACCGAGCAGGGTCACCAATAAAAAAAGCATATCCGTTCGGATATGCTTTTTTTGTTAAGTTTTTATAATTTATTCGGGTTTTTTGTATCTTACTATGGGCTGGCGGGCGGCTTTGACCTCGTCGGGTCTGCCGATTTGCGCGTGGTGAGGCGCCGCCTTCATATATTCGGGGTCTTTGAACGCCTCTTCGTAGATTTCGCGGAGGGCTGCAATTACCTCGTCAAGCGTGCGCTTGTTCTCCGTTTCGGTCGGCTCGAACATCAGAGCCTCGTGGATAATAAGCGGGAAGTACATTGTAGGCGGATGATATCCCCTATCAATCATTGTCTTTGCTATATCCATTGCGGATACGCCAGTCTTATCCTTCAAATCCTGCATACTTACGACAAACTCGTGCATGCAGTGTCTGCCCTTTTCGGTAGGATACAGGTCCTCTATATTGACTTTAAGATAGTTGGCGTTGAGCACGGCGTGTTCTGCCGCAGACTTTATTCCCTCTGCGCCGAGCGCGGTTATATAGGCGAGTGCACGCACGTATACGCCGAAATTGCCGTAGTACGAGGCAACCTTGCCTATGCTTTTTTTGCCGCAATCAAACTTATAGCCTTTATCCGTTTTTACCACTGCAGGGTTAGGCAGGAATTGCACAAGCTCCTTCTTGCAGCCTACGGGGCCCGAACCGGGACCGCCGCCGCCGTGAGGGGTTGAGAAGGTTTTGTGAAGATTGAGATGAACTACGTCAAAGCCCATATCGCCGGGGCGCACAATGCCCATTACGGCGTTTAAATTGGCGCCGTCGTAGTAGAGAAGTCCGCCAGCATTGTGAATTATTTTGCTGATTTCTTTGATGTTCTTTTCAAACAGTCCGAGCGTGGTCGGATTTGTAAGCATTAAAGCGGCGGTATCCTCGCCGACTACCCCTTTGAGGGCTTCGAGGTCCACTCCCTTTTCTTCGTCGGAAGGAACATTGATTATTTCAAAGCCCGCCATGACCGCACTTGCGGGGTTGGTGCCGTGCGCACTGTCGGGAACAATGACTTTCGTCCTCTTTGTATCGCCTCTTGCGGCATGATATGCCTTTATCAATAATAGACCGGTATATTCGCCGTGGGCGCCCGCGTTGGGCTGCAGGGTTACCCCCTCCATACCCGTAATTTCGGCAAGGTAGCCGCCGAGCGTTTCAATAACTTCGAGTGCGCCCTGAACGCTATCCTCGGGCTGAAGCGGATGAATTTGCGTAAAGCCTTCAAGTGCGGCAACCTCTTCGTTGATTTTGGGGTTGTACTTCATCGTGCAGGAACCGAGGGGATAGAAGCCCGTATCCACGCCGAACGCCCTGCGGCTCAAAGCCGTGTAGTGTCTTGCAAAGTCTACTTCGCTGACCTCGGGCAATTCGGGCTTTTCCGCACGAGCATATTTTTTATTTATTTTAGCGCTCTTTACGTCGGGCTTTCTGATAGTTGCGCACCTTGCGCCTTTATTTGAAATTTCAAAAATTAAATTCATTTTACCCTCCTTATTGCCTCGACAGCCTCGTCGATTTTAGCTTTGGAGAGCTTTTCGGTAGCGCACCAAAGAATTTCGTTCTTGGAGAGTTTAAGACCGCCTAAAATTCCGGCTTTATCGAGCGCCTTTAAAATTTTATCGGCGGGAACTTCGCTTACGGTGACGAATTCGTGGAAAAATTCGCCGCTGTATTTGATTTTTAAACCGACACTTTCAAGACTTTCGGCAAGATAGTGCGCGTAGGATACGCAAGCCTCTGCGACCTCCGCCATACCGTCTGCGCCCATTGCGGACATATACATAGACGCAATAAGCGCGCAGTAAGCCTGATTGGAGCAGATATTGGAATAAGCCTTTTCGCGGCGGATATGCTGTTCGCGCGCCTGTAAAGTAAGAACGTATGCGCGGTTTCCGTCGTGGTCGCTCGTTTCCCCGACAATTCTGCCGGGTATTTTGCGCATTTCCTTTGAAGTGCAAGCCATAAAGCCTACGTAGGGTCCGCCGAACGACATAGGCAGTCCCAAGGGCTGCGCGTCGCCGACTGCTATGTCCGCGCCGCATTCCGCAGGGGATTTTAATACGGCAAGTGAAATGGGATTGCAGCCCATTACAAATTTTGCCTTGGCTTCGTGCGCAACTTCGCCTATTTTCTGTGCGTCCTCGATAAGTCCGAAGTAGTTGGGCTGTTCGATATAAACGCACGCCGTGTTGTCGTTAAGCCCGGCTTTTAAAGCGGATAAGTCGCACACGCCGTCCTTTGCGGGTAAAACCAGAACGGTAATTCCGCGGGGCGAGGCGTAGGTTTTTAAAACCTTTAACGTGTCGGGACGGATATTGTCGAAGGTAATCAGCGTTTTGCGGTTCTTTTCGGCGCACATAAGCATTGCCTCCGCCGCCGCGTTTGCACCGTTATACACCGACGCATTGCTGACTTCCATACCCGTGAGGTTACATATCATGCTCTGATATTCGAAAATAGCCTGCAAAATGCCTTGGCTCATCTCCGCCTGATAGGGAGTGTAAGCAGTGATAAATTCCGAACGGGAAGCAAGATTTTTGACCATTGAAGGTATGTAATGGTCGTAGCTGCCCGCACCGCGTAAGATTACGTCGTACACCTTGTTCTTCTTTGAAAGCGCCGACATTATCTCCATAGTTTCCTGCTGGCTCTTGCCATTGGGAAGCTTTAATTTTTTGACCTTTAAATCGGCGGGGATATCTTCGAAAAGCTCGTCAATCGTACTTACGCCGATTTTTTCGAGCATCTCTTTAGTTTCCCGCTCGGTCGTTGACAGATAATCTGACATTTTATTTTATAAACTCCTCGTAAGCAGTCTCGTCCATTAAATCTTCGGGAACTTCCGTAACCTCGATTTCGCAAATCCATGCGCCCATTGCATCCTGATTGATGAGCTCGGGCGAGCTTTCAAGCTCCTCGTTTACCTTGACAATTTTGCCCGAAACGGGTGCGTAGAGGTCGGAAACTGCCTTTACCGATTCAACGTCGCAAAGAACGTCGCCTGCGGTAACCTCCGTGCCTACTTCGGGAAGATTGACAAAGACGAGATCGCCGAGCTCACTCTGCGCGTGGTCGGAAATACCTACTTTTGCCGTGTTGCCTTCGATTGCTGCCCACTCGTGGGACTCTCTGTATAAAATTTTCATGATTTTACCTCCAAATAGTAATATATGTTAAGTTTTTTTATTTGCGTTTAATTTTACTTTTTAAAGAAAGGAATGGGAATGATTTCAAGCTTTAATCTTCTGCCGCGGACGTCTGCCTCGAGGGGTTTATCCAAGTATTCCTTTTTAATGCGGAGCATTGCAATAGGATATCCGACATAGGGCGCATGAGTGCCCGAAGTGACCATGCCGACTAATTCGTTGCCGCTATACACGGGAGAGTGCTCTCTTGCTATTCCTCTGTCCACTACCTTTGCGCCTACCCTTGCGTATTCGGGAGTGTGCGCCTCCAACGCCTTCTTGCCTATGAAGTCGTCTTTGCCCATCTTGATTGCAAAGCCCAAATCTACCTCGTTTACGGGAATATCCTCGCCGAGCTCGTGTCCGTACAGGGGCATACCCGCTTCAAGTCTCAACGTGTCGCGCGCGCCGAGTCCGCAGGGGAGTATTCCCTCTTCCTGCCCTTCCTTCAATAAAAGCTCGAAAAGAGCGGGAACATCTGCATTCGCACAGTACAGCTCATAGCCTTTTTCGCCTGTGTAGCCGGTGCGCGAGATGAGGCACTTTATTCCCTTAACATCTGCCTCTTTGATGAAAGAATAGTATTTCTTGGGGATAAATTCCTCGGCGGCTACCTTTTTCAACACGGTTTCTGCCAAAGGTCCCTGCAGTGCTACCTGCGAAACGGAATTTGAAATATTTTCAAAGTGCACGCCCTTGGGCAGGTGGGAAGATATCCACGCTGCGTCCTTGTCGGCGTTGCTGGCATTTACTACGATAAAATAACACTGTCCGTTTATGCGATATATTAAAATATCGTCAATCGCGCCGCCCTGCTCGTTGGGCAGAACGGAATATCTTACCTGTCCGTCGTACATACCTCTTACGTCGTTAGTGACGATTGCATTGAGCGCCTCTTCGGCGTTCTCGCCCTTAACGATAAGCTCACCCATATGCGATACGTCAAAAAGACCTACCTTATTGCGCACCGCAAGATGTTCGTTCATAAGTCCGGCTGTATATTGCACGGGAAGCTCGTATCCCGCAAATTCCACAATCTTGCCGCCGTGAGCAACGTGATTGTCATAAAGTGCCGTTCTCTTTGCCATTAAAAATCTCCTCCTGAAATTTATAAATTTATATTTTAAATTGTTGTGCCTAATTGAGCAAAATTATTTCTTCGGCGACATATGTGTCGCAAGTCCTTCGATATCTTCGTAGGCTTCGCCAACGCTCTCCATAACCGTGGGATGGGGATGAATTACCGCCGAAACCTCGCTTATCTTTAAGCCGCGCGAGACAGCAAGGGCAAGCTCGCCTATCATATCCGTTGCGCGAACGCAGAAAAGCTCGGCGCCGACGACGGTGCCGTCACTGTCTGCAATGACCTTAATAAAGCCGCGTCCTACTCCCTCTATCTGTGATTTTCCGTTCGCCGCCATAAGGAATTTGCCGACCTTGGCGTTTTCGACCTCGCTTTCCTTTTTGCCGACGGAGGCAATTTCGGGCTGGGTGTATATGCACGAGGGCACTATGCTTAAATCTGTTGAATGAGGCTTTTTAAGCATACTCTCGACAGCCGTTATTGCCGATGCCGAAGCAAAGTGCGCAAGCTGAATTTTACCTATCGCGTCGCCGCAGGCATAAATTCCCGCAACGCCCGTGTACATATTTTCGTCAACCTCTATGCGCCTGTCCGCCGAAATACCTACGCTTTCAAGTCCGAGACTTGAAATGTTTGCACGTCTGCCTATGGAAACTATGACGTTGTCGAACTTCTCTTCAAAGTCGCCCTTTGCGGTGGAGTATTTAACGGTAAAATCAGGCAGAATTTCGTTTACCTTTGCGCCCGTGATAATTTTTACGCCCTTGCGCTTTAAAATGGAGGCGAGCTGCACGCCCGTTTCCTTGCCCGTCATGGGTATAATTCTTTCCATCGGTTCGATGAGAGTAACTTCTCTTCCCGTGTTGGAAAGATAGTCGGTAAATTCAACGCCTATGACGCCTGCGCCGACTATGGCAATGCGATTCCCTTCAACCTTTTTTGACAGCACGTCGTCGGAGTTGAGTGCGTACTGCATACCCTTTATGGGGCGCACGGCGGGGTCGCTTCCGATAGGTAGAGAGCCCGTAGCAATGAGTATATACTGTGATTCAAGCTGTTCGCCGCCCGCATCCACGGTGTGTTCGCCCGTTATCCTGCCGTGCGTTTCGTACAAATCTATTTTATTTGCCTTGACAAGCGATTTTACGCCGTTGCGCAAATTTTGCACTATAGCTTCCTTGCGGGAATAGACCGCATCCTCGTCAAAGGTAACGTTTTCGGCATTAATGCCAAGCTCTGCCCAGTTCTCACGCGAGGCATAAGCTTCGCCGCTGTGCAAAAGCGCCTTGGTGGGGATACATCCCCTGTTCAGGCAGGTGCCGCCGAGCTCGCGCTCTTCAATGAGCGCAGTCTTCATGCCAAGCTTTGCCGCCCGTATCGCGCCGACGTATCCGCCCGGACCGCCGCCTATAACTACCAAATCGTATTTCATTTATTTACCGCTCCAAAAATATCAATTATATCTTTTATGCGCGGGTCTACAGGCTTTGTTAAGTCAAGACCCGTCAACAGTTTTTCCTTAAGCTCTACCGCCTCGGTATCGAGTGCGTCGGAATAAATTTTAGCTTTTTCTATTACGTTGCCGTTAAATTCCAACCTTATATCGGCAACGCCCCACCCGTAGCGGTACTCGAACGCCACGTTGTAGCGAATATCGTCGCCGAGTACGTAGCTTTTGTCGGCAAACTGTTCGGTAAGGGTTTTCAATTTATCTTCGGGCAAATCGCTCTCTTTAAGAAGACAGCGTTCCGCATCGGGGAACCTTTTTTGAAGTGCAATCTGAAGTGCGTTTGCAACTTCGTCTGCGCTTACCCCGCGGTACTCCGACAGATTGCAGACCCGACTTTTAACGCTTTTTACGCCCTTCGCGTTCAGCTTAAGGCGGCTGACGTTGAGGTACTTTGCGATTTTATCCGGATTGGAATTAATTAAGATTGTGCCGTGGTGCAGACAAACGGTCTTGCTCTTGTAAAAGGCGTTGCCCGAAAACTTTTTTCCGTCAATTACCAAATCGTTTCTGCCGTTTATTTCGGCATTGAAGCCCAATTCGCGCAGAGCGTCCAAAATTACGGCAAACTGATTGGAAATACTATAGTCTTCGCAGCAGGTTATGAAAGTGAAATTCAAGTTGCCCTTGTCGTGGTACACCGCGCCGCCGCCCGTGAATCTTCGCGCAACATAGCCGCCGTCTGAAAGGAGTGAGGATATGCGGCACTCGGTATATGCGTTCTGATTTTTACCTATGAATACCGTATTAGCGTTCGCCCAAAGATATAATACCATCTCACCCTTTTTACAGGTTTCAAGAAGATATTTTTCGATAGCTTGGTTGCGGTAGGGATTCAGCCCCCCGGCACGGATTATTTTAAGTTTATTTATCATTTAACTATTCGTATTTCAGGATAAAATCAAATCGTAATCATTATAACACATTAAGGAAAAAAATGTAAAGAACTTTATTAAAAATTGCTTTAAAATCATTTGTACCGTGAAAATGCCGAATAACGGACCTTTCACTTAACAAAAGCGGACGGCACTTAAAAGTGCCGTCCGCTTTTAACTGTCCTGCTTTCAGTATCTGACTTTAATTATATGTATGCCTCGGGAACGCTCGAAAGTGTAGCTTGAAAGCCGCTTGCCGTACGTATCGAAGGTGTGGGCGGCGACAAGAATTTCGCCCCTTGAAAAGCCCACCACTACGGGGGAGTGGTAAAAATCGCCCGTGGCTCTGCCAAGCTGCACGATATCGCCTATTTGAAGCTCGGAAAGCGGAACTTCCTCGGCGTAAGGTCCAACCCCCTCGTTTCGGGTAAGAAAGTTGTACAGATACTCCACTCCCGTCCAAGACGCCGTTCTGTCGTTTGCCGAACGGTAAAACCAACCCGTAACGGGAGTAAAATTCATAACTCCTGCACCTGCATAAATGCACTGCGACGCATAATTGGTACAATCTCCCCCAATCCTTGAAAAATCGTAAAATGCGGGATTTCTGCCGTACGCCCACTTTTTTGCGTATGCTACTGCCGCCTCTCTGTCATATTCACGTTCGTTCATACGGATATTCAACCTCAAAGACACATTTTTACGGGCAATACTTGCAGTCCATACCCCTACCACACCGCTCGGTATGCGGGAACACTGCTACGCGCAAGCTTAACGCAGAAAAAGCCCAAAATAAGCCGTTATCAGGCGTATCGGTTGGAGTTGCATACCCGTTGCTTTATTTTATTCAAACAGCTTAATATAGTTGCGTAAAAAGCGCGGCGCAAATTTTTGCGCCGCGCTTTTTATATGTTATTTTTATACTAATCCTTTCTTGATTTTTGCATTTGCTTTTGCGCGGAGTTCGCTGTCCAAAATACGCTTTCTTATGCGTATGTTTTTGGGGGTTACTTCCAAAAGCTCGTCGTCGGCGATAAATTCAAGGCACTCTTCAAGGCTCATTTTCTTGGGAGTTATCAGCCTTAACGCGTCGTCGCTTGAGCTTGAACGGGTATTAGTTAAATGCTTGGTTTTACAAACGTTTACGTTGATATCGTCGCTTTTGGGGCTTTCGCCTATTACCATACCCTCGTAGACGGGAGTGCCTGCGCCGATAAACAGCGTGCCCCTGCCCTGCGCGTTGAATAGTCCGTAGGTTACCGCCTCGCCCGTTTCAAAGGCTACAAGCGAACCCGTATTTCTGCGTGAGAGCTCGCCCTTGTAGGGTTGGTATTCGAAGAACACGCTTGAAAAGATACCCTCGCCCTTGGTGGACGTCAGAAATTCCGACTTGTAGCCGAAAAGTCCGCGGGCGGGAATTATAAATTCGAGCCTCGTGCGGCTGCCTATTGCACTCATGTGCAAAAGCTCGCCTTTACGGTTGCCCATACTTTGGAAAACTGCGCCCGTACTGTCGTCGGGAACGTCGACTATAAGCCTTTCCATAGGCTCGTACTTTACGCCGTCAATCTCTCTGTACATTACTCGGGGGGTCGAAACCTGAAATTCGTAGCCCTCCCTTCGCATATTTTCAATGAGAATAGAAAGGTGCATCTCCCCCCTGCCGCACACGCGGTAGCTGTCCGCCGAGCCCGTTTCCTCGACCCTTAAAGATACGTCCTTTAAGAGCTCTTTGAAGAGCCTGTCGTGCAGGTGGCGCGTTGTGACCCACTTGCCGTCCTTTCCCGCAAAAGGCGAATCGTTTACAGAGAAGGTCATTTCAACCGTGGGTTCGGTAATTTTAACGAATTTGTGAGGCTCCACGCAGTCGGTCTGGCACACGGTGTCGCCTATGTTGATTTTTTCAAGACCCGAGAAGCAGACTATATCTCCCGCCTTTGCGCTCTCGCAGGGTACGCGCTGCAGACCGTCTATCTGATACAGGTTTGCAATTTTCCCGGGGGCGTGAAGCTGTATATTGTTGTAGTTGCACACCGTGACAGCCTGTCCCTGCCTTATAACTCCGCGCTCTATTCTGCCTATACCTATGCGCCCGACGTAGTCGTTGTAGTCTATGGACGAAACGAGGAGCTGGGCTGCACCCTCGGTATCCGCCTCCATTGGCTGAATATGTGTAAGTATGGTTTCAAACAGTGGCGTCAAGTCCTTGCCCTTTTCGTTTAAATCGAGGGTTGCCGTACCGTCTCTGCCCGAACACCATACGACGGGACTCATAAGCTGGTCGTCGGACGCGTCAAGCTCTAAAAGTAGCTCCAAAATTTCGTCCTGAACCTCAGAAAGACGGGCGTCGGGGCGGTCTATTTTGTTTACGACGATAATAAGCCTGTGACCCATTTCAAGAGCCTTTTGTACGACGAAACGGGTTTGTGGCATAGGTCCCTCTGCCGCGTCAACGAGCACGAGAACACCGTTTACCATCATCATAACGCGCTCAACCTCGCCCGAAAAGTCGGCGTGCCCGGGCGTGTCAACCACATTTATTTTAACGCCTTTATAGCTTATAGAAGTGTTCTTTGCAAGTATGGTTATGCCGCGCTCGCGCTCCAAGTCGTTGGAGTCCATAACGCGCTCCTCCACCGCCTGATTTTCACGGAAGGTGTGGCTCTGCTTTAACATTGCGTCGACAAGCGTCGTCTTGCCGTGGTCTACGTGGGCTATTATCGCCACGTTTCTTAAATCTTCTCTTAACAAAATTCTGCCTCTTTAAAATAGTCTAATCTTTATAGTTTTTTAAAATTCTGATTTAGTTTCGCGTTCAAAGAGCTTTAAAATTATATCCATGCAGTGCTTGGGACCGTCGCCGTTTTCAAATACATGGGATAAGAAGCATGCCTCGTACACCGCCTCCGTTATTGGAAGCTCTATGTGAAGTTTATCGGCAAGCTCTTTTATGGCTTTTGCCGTCATAACGCCCTCGGCAAGCCTGTCGAACTTAGTGCCGTGCGCCATCATTTCGCCGTAGCGGCGGTTGTGCGAATATTCCGAAAAGAGAGTCGTTTCATAGTCGCCTAAATGCGCAAGTCCGTACGCCGAATTAAATTCGCCGCCCATTGCAGTTATGAGCTTTCCTACCTCGTACGCGCCGCGCGCCATTAAGGGACCCTTCAGACTTACATATCCGCTGCCGTCCAAAACTCCTGCAGCGATACCCATAACGTTTTTAGCCGCCGCGCCTATTTCAGTGCCTATAATATCGTTGCCGTAGTAAAAGCGGATTAAATTACTCTTAAAATTGTCGGCAATATATCTCTTTAATTTTTCGTCGTAGCTGTCTATGACCATGCAGTTGGGTATGCCCTTTGTGAAAGCCTGAATATGCCCCGGTCCTACCCATACGGCTATCCTGTTTTTATCAATTCCGCTCTCTATTAAAACTTCGGAGAGGCGTTTGCCTGTGCTCTCCTCTATGCCTTTCATACAGAGTATGAAAATTTTGTCCTTGACATTGTACGCCGTGACTTTTTTCATAAAACCGCGCAAGCCCTGCGAGGAGATGGAAATTATTATAATTTCGCTCGAATTTACGGCGTATTCCAAGTCGCACGTGAGCGTTATGGATTTGTCGAGTTCGACGTACTCGTTTTTGCCCGTGTTTTTTAAAACCTCGTACGAGTAGTCGCCCTCGGGGCCCCAGCTTATTACTTTGTTCTTAAGTACGGTCGCCTGATACCATGCTATAAACGAGCCCCAGCGCCCGCAACCTAAAACCGAAATGTTCATATTTTTACCTCATAAATTAACTATACTATTGCCTGTCCAAAAAGCAGAGAAGCAAGCAGAACAAGGAGCGCGCGGCTTTGCGAGGGGCGCATACTTTTTTGTATGTAACCCGAGCAAAACGCAAGCGCGACACAGTTATGCGCCGCTTATATGCTTTTTCTTTCTGTCAAGGCACGCGAAAGCGTGACTTCGTCGGTATATTCGAGTTCCCCACCGACGGGAATACCGTGCGCAAGGCGGGTTACGTTCACGCCGAGGGGCTTTATAAGCTTTGCTATATACATAGCGGTTGCCTCGCCCTCTACGTCGGGATTGGTTGCCATTATTACTTCCGTTACCTCGCTGTTTATGCGGGAAAGAAGCTCTTTAATGCGGATATCGTTGGGTCCCACCCCGTCCATAGGGCTTATTACGCCGTGCAGAACGTGGTAGACGCCCTTGTATTCGTGCAGTTTTTCCATCGCAATTACGTCTTTTGGCTCTTTAACAACGCAAATCTGCGCGGGGCGGCGGGTCTTGCAGATGTCGCACACCTCGTTTTCGGAGAAATTTCCACACGTTTTGCAGTATTTTACACGGCTCTTGCAGTACAGCACGCTGTCGGCAAATTCCTTTGCCTCCGCCTCCGTCATTTGAATAATTTTATAGGCGTAACGCTGCGCCGTCTTTTTCCCCACGCCGGGGAGCTTGGAAAACTGATTGATAAGTCTTCCGATAGGCTCGATAAATACTTCCATATCTCAAATCAATAAAAATTTTATAAAATTATTTGCGCAAGGAAAAACGCGCTTTTCCGCAAGCGCACTCAATTTGTGCTAACTTGCACTCACACCGAAGTCTTGCGTAGGTGCAGAGTGAATGCCCGAAATTATATATCTGTTTGCCATTATGATTACGGGCAGAGAGACAGCGTCTCTCAAATCACGGAAAAATTACTACGCAGAATAGTAGTAATTTTTCGTGAACTTTTTATATTAGCCCTTTACCCGCCTTTGCGTAGGGGCCCATCTTTTCTTCGTAAACTTTGTCCGCCTTTGCGTATCCGTCGTTGATTGCCGCCATAATAAGGTCCTCGAGCATTTCAACGTCGTCCTCGTCGGTTATGTCGATAATTTCAGACAGCTTGCTGCCGAACTCTATGCCGTTTATTATTTTTTTGCCGTTCATATACACGACGACAGTTTCGTCGCCCTCTTCGCCGCCGCCCGAAAGTCCGACGACTTCCCACTCCTCAAGCTCTTTGTCGGCTGCCTGCATCTGTTCCTGCATCTTCTGGGCTTCGCGGAGCATGTTCTGCATACCGCCCATTCCACCCATTCCGCCTTTAAATCCTGCCATAATTTACTCCTTTTTACTTAATATCTATATCAGTTCCGCTAAAATTTTGTTTAAGTTCCTCAAGTGCCTTTTCATAGTCCGACTGTTCGGGCGATTTGTACTTTATTTCGTGTTCATATACGCCCAATTCCGCCAGAACTTCGGCTATATACGAGGAATTTTCGTTTCGGTTCAATGCCTTAAAAACGGCGTCGTTGTCAGTCGTAAATATTATCTTATCGCCCTCGAATGAATGCTCCAAATCCATACAAAGGGTAAAGAGAACGGCGTTTTTGCGGGTCGTGCGAAGGCTCTTTATAAACTTTGCAAAGACAGTGCTCCTGTCCTGACCCGACGAGCCGGCAATGCTTACGTTATCCAACAGCGTACCCTGAACAGACTCTTTTTTTTCTGCCTGTTCGGTAAAGGGGTTTTGCTCCTCTTCCTGCACCAGAACGGGTTTCTCTTTGACCGCGGGGGCGGTTTCCTTGACGACGGGTTTTTCTTCGGGTTGTATGGGTTTTTCTACTGTCGCCACGGGTGTTGCGGGAATTGAGTACTCGCCGCTTTTGAGCTTTTGTTCAAGCGCATTTATTTTTCCTATTAAAGCGTCTATATTGTAGTCCGAAAGAGGTGTTGCGCTCTTGAAGACCGCAGTTTCCAAGGTTATGCGTGCGCTTGAAGAATATTTCATTTCGTTCTCTGCGGAAGATAAAATTTCGGTTACCCGCAGAAGCTTGTGCCCGTCGGCAAGCGAGGCTACCCGCGCAATTTCCGCATAGGTTTCTTCGGGAAGATTGACTATTTCTTTTGCGTTGCGGCACACCTTGACGACCGTACATTCGTTCAAAAACGAGAGCATATCCTTTATAAGCACACCCACGCTCTTGCCCGTTGCAAGAATTTCCTCCACCGCACTCAAAGCCTCGGAGGCGTTTTCCTCCAAAATTGCGCCGCAGATTTTACCCACTCTCGCGTATTCGGCACTGCCTAAAACGGCGTTGACGTCGCTATAGGTCAGTTTACCGCGGGAGTACGAGGCGCACATATCGGCAATCGAAAGGCTGTCGCGCGCACTTCCCGCACCTGCGCGAGCTATGGCGGTTACCGCCTCGTCCTCGAACTCCTTTCCTGTTTTTATGAATACGCTTTTTATGAGCTCCTCCAAATCCTTTCTCGGAATGAGTTTGAAGTCGAACCGCATACAGCGGGAAAGTATTGTTGCGGGAATTTTCTGCGGTTCGGTGGTTGCAAGAATAAATATTGCGTGGCGGGGCGGTTCTTCCAGCGTTTTCAATACGGCGTTGAACGCCGACGCCGTAAGCATGTGAACCTCGTCGATGATATATACCTTGTATTTGCCCGCTACGGGGGGATATTGCACCTTTTCTCTTAAATCGCGCATTTCGTCCACGCCGTTGTTGGACGCCGCGTCTATTTCGTAGACGTCGAGGTTACTTCCCTCCGAAAGCGCCTTGCACGCCGCGCATTTGCCGCAGGGCGAGCCGTCCACGGGGTGTTCACAGTTTATGGCACGCGCAAAAATTTTGGCGAGCGTCGTTTTGCCCGTTCCTCTCGGTCCGCAGAAAAGATAGGCGTGACCCACCTTGTCGGTCGCAATCTGATTTTTTAAAATGCGTACGATATGTTCCTGCCGGACGACTTCTTCAAAGGTTCGGGGGCGGAAGGTTCTGTAAAACGCAAGATAGGACATTTTTACTCCTTTATGTTATACTGCTTTACAAGCTTGGATTTGGCGCGGGAGAGGGCGTTGGATACGCTTTTTTGCTCCTTTTGAAGGGCGGAAGAAATTTCGCCGACACTCATCCCGTCGAGATACATAACCGCAACTTTAAATTCGAGCGAGGACAAATCCTTTGAAATTTTCTGTAAAAATTCGCGGCGGCTCTCCTGAAGTATTATCTCATCCTCGGGATTTACGGAAGAGAGTTCGTCGCCTATTTCAACTATCGGCACGAAGTTGTTCAAAGCCGAGTTTTTGTTGCCGCTCGATTTTTTAATCGCGTCCACCACGGCGTTGCGTATGCAAGTATAGGCGTAAGTGGAAAAATTTGCGCCCTCTTTATTATAGCCGTTTATGGCAGAGTATAGCCCCACCATTCCCTCCTGAACCAAGTCCTCGCTCTCGCCGCCAACGAGAAAAAAGCGGGCGGCAATCGCCTTTACGAGGGGGGTATATTTGTTTAAAAGCAGCTCCTCTGCCCCTTTATTGCCGCTTTTCGCGGATAATACGAGTTCTTCGTCCGTCATCTTCTTCTTACCACTTCATACGCTGCTATTCCCAAAGCAACCGAGGCGTTGAGTGAGTTTACACTGCCGTATAAGGGCAAGGCGAGCGTGAAGTCGCACTTTTCACGGGTAAGCTTTTTAACTCCGCTGTCCTCGCCGCCGATAATAAGCGCAACATTGCCGCTTAAATCGCTTTCGTAAATGCTTTTGCCGTCCGCCTCCAATGCGTACAGCCAAAAACCGCGTTTTTTGAGTTCGTCAACTGTGCGGTTCAAGGAATTTACCTTTGCAACCTTCATATGCTCGGCGGCGCCCGCCGAAATGCGCACGACCGCCTCCGTGACGCTCGCAGAGTTGTTTGCGGGGATTATTACGCCGTTTGCGCCTACGCACTCGGCAACCCTTATGATTGAGCCGAGGTTGTGCACGTCCTCTATTCCGTCGCAGAGAATTATAAGACCCTTTCCATCTTCAACCGAAGATAAAATTTCGTCCAACGAAGAATATCTGAAGTCTGAAGTGAAAGCTATTACGCCCTGATGCCTCTTTTCGGCGCTCTCTCTATTCAGTGCGCGCTCGTCGACGAACTGCACGCGTATGCCTTTTTTGCGCGCCTCCGAAAAGATTTTATTAAGCACGCCCTGCGGGTTTTTGACTATTAAAATTTTATCTACCGTTTTGTCGGTCTTTAAAAGCTCCAAAACGGCGTTTCTGCCCTCTATTTTCATTTTACTCGCTCAAAAGACAGGAAATTCTGTCGTACTGTCCGCTCAAATAGAGGTAGCCGAGTACCGCCTCTATACCCGTGGAGTTGTTGTATTCGTACACACTTGCGCTCTTGCTGCGCGTCGATTTTTTTGCGTTTCTGCCCCGTTTGAATATCCCCTGCTCCTCCTCCGAAAGCTTTGGAAGCACACGCTCCAAAAGAGTGTTCTGACCGTGCGCCGAAACTTCTTTAGAAGTATGCTTTTGAAGCTCGTTGGGGGTATAGTCGTGTAAAAGCACCAATTTCTGCCGGACGTAGAGAGAGTAAACTGCGTCGCCTACGAACGCAAGGGTTACGGGACTTATCACTCTCGCCTTATCGGGCGGAATTGTGTCAAACAAACTTATCATACTCTTACAAATTATACCACTTATTCATAAAAAAAGCAATTATTCCATACTATATACTGTGAAAATAATAATTGCTAAAAAAAGAGTTTTAATTATTGCCGCAGTCATAATTTTTACGGGCGCACTTTTGGGCGTTATCTGCGGCGCAGGCGCAGCCAGCGAGACCTTTAATCAGGGCGAAAAAGTAATTGTAATCGACGCGGGACACGGCGGAATTGACGCGGGAGTTGTAGGCGTTGCCACCTCGTCTAAAGAGAGCGATATTAACCTTGCAATTTCAAGGCAGCTTAAAAGCTACTTTATTGCCGCGGGGTTTAAAGTGGTTATGACACGCACGAACAACGGCGGACTGTACGGGAGCTCTTCAAGAGGGTTCAAAAAGCGGGATATGCAAAAGCGCAAGGAAATTATCGAAAGCTGCAACGCCGATATGGTAATTTCAGTGCACCAGAATTTTTGCCCCATTCCCTCCCGCAGGGGCGGTACGGTGTTCTTCGATAAAAACAGCGGGGTCGGACGCGAGCTTGCAAACTGTATTCAAAAATCCATAAACAATATGGAGGAATGTGTTTCCAAAAATACTGCGCTTACTGGCGACTACTTTATGCTCAAATGCACGGATAGTCCCTCGGTAATAGTTGAGTGCGGATTTTTATCCAACGGCGAGGACGACAGACTTTTAAATTCAGAGGACTACCAGAAAAAAATTGCCTACGCCATATTCAAAGGAGCAGTCGCTTTCTACGGCTGAAATTGCTTATTTTTTAAATTACCCCCCATATATGCCTCAAATAACGGGGTTTTTATTTAAAATGGTAAATATAAAAATTTAAATTGCCCCCTATATATGCCGCAATTACTTTTTAAGGTAAAATTGTAATTACCCCCTATATATGCCTTAAATAACGACATTTTAAAAGCCCGCGACAGTTATTCGCGGGCCTATATTTTATATTTATTTTTCGGAGCGGAAAACAAGCTCTCCGTCGATTACTCCAACTGTGACAGTTTCGCCGTGCAGGATATGTCCTGCCAGAATTTCGTCCGAAAGTCTGTCTTCTATGCGCTTTTGAACGACCCTTTTTAAAGGTCTTGCGCCGTACATATCGCTGTATCCTTCGTCCAAAAGCTTATCCATAGCCTCATCTGTTACGACAAGCTTTATACTTCTGTCTTTGAGTCTTTCGGACAGTCCCTCTATAATCTTACGGCAAATTTCTCCCGCCTCCTCTTTGGAGAGCTTACGGAACACTATTATGTCGTCAAGTCTGTTTAAGAACTCGGGTTTGAATTGCTCTTTCAGCGCCTCGTTGATATTGTCTTTCATTCTGTCGTAGCCCGCGTCTGCCTCGTCGCCCGAGGTAAAGCCGAAGTTGGACATCTTCTTAATCTGGCTTGCTCCGACGTTAGAAGTCATAATAATTATGGTATTTTTGAAGTTAATTACCCTGCCCTTGCTGTCGGTAAGTCTACCGTCGTCGAGTATCTGCAAAAGTACGTTAAATACGTCGGGGTGCGCTTTTTCGACCTCATCGAAAAGCACCACGCTGTACGGCTTTCTGCGGACGCGCTCTGTGAGCTGACCGCCGTTGTTATCGTCGTAGCCGATATATCCCGGAGGAGCGCCTATGAGCTTGGATACCGAGTGCTTTTCCATAAACTCCGACATATCAAGCCTTATCATAAGCTTTTCGTCGCCGAACATTTCCTCAGCAAGCGACTTTGCGAGGTCGGTTTTACCCACGCCCGTGGGTCCTACGAATATGAACGAGCCTATGGGCTTGTTGGGTTCGTTGAGCCCCGCCCTTGCACGGCGGATTGCCTTTGAAATTGCCGTAACCGCCTCGTCCTGACCTATTATACGCTTATGGAGATTTTCTTCGAGGTGCAAGAGCTTTTCACTCTCCTGCTCGGTGAGCTTAACTACGGGAACACCCGTCCAGCCACTGACTATTTCGGCAATTTCGTTTGAGCCGATATAGGGTGCGGTAGTCTGCTTTTCGCCTTTCCACTCGGAATTGAGCTTTTTGATTTTTTCCTGAATTTCGGTCATTTCGTCGACGAGCTTTTGTGCCTGATAATAATTTTCGCCCTTTGCCGCCTTGTTCTTTTCAAGGTTGAGCCTTTTGAGCTTTTCTTCAAGCTCCTTTACCTCGTCAGGACTTTTAAGGCTGTTGAGACGGGCGCGTGAAGCCGCCTCGTCTATGAGGTCAATCGCCTTGTCGGGCAAAAATCTGTCGGTAATATATCTGTCCGAGAGGGTCGCCGCCGCAATTATTGCCTCGTCGGATATTACCACCTTGTGGTGCGCTTCATACCTGTCGCGAAGTCCGCGCAGAATTTCCACCGTATCTTCGACCGTGGGTTCGTCTACCTGAACGGGCGTAAAACGTCTTTCAAGCGCGGCGTCCTTTTCAATATATTTTCTATATTCTTCAAGGGTAGTTGCGCCGATAGTCTGCAGTTCGCCGCGGGCAAGCATGGGTTTTAATATGTTTGCCGCGTCCATATTGCCGTCCGAGGTGGCACCCGCACCCACTATCTGATGAATTTCGTCTATAAATAAAATTACGTTGCCCTTGCTCTTTATGGAATTGACGGCGTTTTTGAGCCTTTCCTCAAAGTCGCCCCTGTATTTGGCGCCCGCAACCATGCCGGCAAGGTCGAGAGAAAATACTATTTTGTCCTTCAGAAGGTCGGGCACTTCGTTTTTGACTATTGCCTGCGCAAGCCCCTCGACAACGGCGCTCTTGCCAACGCCCGGTTCGCCTATCAGAACGGGGTTGTTCTTAGTGCGGCGGGAGAGAACCTGAATAATCTTTTCTATCTCCTTCTTCCTGCCGATTACGGGGTCTATCTTGCCCTCGCGCGCCTTTTGAGTCAAGTCGTCGCCGTATTGCAGCACTTCCTTTGAAAGCGAGCTTGAGCTCTTTTTATTCTCTTTCTTGCTCTGGGATTTGGGATTCATATCGAAAAAGGACTCGAATACGTCCTCGTCGTCATCCTCTTTAATATCGGCGTTGCCGTTGATTGCAAGCTCCAGTCTGCCGGCAAGCGTGGACATATTTATGCCCAACGCGTAGAGTATACGCATCGCAAGGCACTCGGTGGATGACATTACGGCAAGGAGCATATGTTCCGTTCCCGCAAGCGAGGAATCGCCGTTGATATCCATCGAAAGCTCGATAGCGCGCTCTATCATGTGCTTGGTGCGGGGTGTGTAGCCCCTTATGTTGGAATCCTTGTCAATGGAGCGGGCAAAAAAGTCGCGGTACTCCGCTTCCTTTACGCCGCAGGCGGTCAAAATTTTGCAAGCCGTGCAGCCGAAGCAGTTGAGCATTGCAAATACGATATGCTCGCTGCCGATGTAGCTGCTTCCGTAAACCTGCGCCGCCTCCTCCGCAATCGAGATTACCTGTTGCAGATTGTCTGTAAATTTATTGTTATAATCCATACTTCCTCACTATGCTTTAATTAACCGTTTTGGAAAATCTTTTTTAAATATTTTGCCGTATATTGCGCTCGATATACATCGCGCTCTATGGGTGTAAGCTCGCGCTCCGCCGCCGAATTTATGTTTGAAGGTCTCATCTTTACCACTAAATCGTCGATGAGCGATACGTCGTCAAGCTTTGAAAATCCGAGGCATGCGCCAAGCTTTACGTTTGCTGTAAGGCGGATGAGCTCGTCTGTGGAGAGCTTTGCGCAGTTAGTCAAAATACCGTATGAGCGCATACACTCGTCACGCAGCTCAAGGCAGTTTGCTCCCTTTGCAAGCGCATTGCGCTCCACCCTCTCAAGCTCGCTTATTTTGCCGACAAACTTCTCTACCCGGGCTAAAATTTCCTCCTCTGTGACGCCAAGAGTTATTTCGTTGCTTATCTGGTACATATAGCCCTCTGCCTCGCTCCCCTCGCCGTATATGCCTCTTACAGTAAGACCTTTTGGATAGAGAAGGCGTATTACTTCGGGCATTTTCCCGCAAAGCGTGATTGCCGGCAGGAACATCATGACCGATGCCCTCATACCCGTGCCGAGGTTGGTGGGACAGGCTGTGAGATAGCCGAACTGTTCGTCGTAGGCAAATTTCATCGAGCGGGAAATGCTGGCGTCTATCTCCGACATCGTCTCGTACGCAAGGCGCAAATCGAGCCCTTTTACTATGCACTGCTCTCTGAGGTGGTCCTCCTCGTTTATCATTACAGAGACGCTCTCTTCGTGGTTTATTAGCGCCGCCGAAATGTGCTTGCCGGTTATTAAATTGGGGCTTATTAAGTGGTTTTCCTTTAAAGAAAGCGCCTTTTCTTTGGAAATTGAGTCCATATGATAGAGCCGAAACTCTTCAAGACGGGACAGCGCCGCCGCCACAAGACGAATAATTTCTTTCGCCTGCTTTTCGTCCTTTAAATGCGAGGGAAAGGGATAGCCCTCTAAATTGCGGGCAAGTCTTACACGGGTTGAAACTACGCAGGAGTTGTCAGTCATTGTCCCCTCCTTCCGCACCGAAAAGAGTATTGGTAATCTCTTTTATGCGCTTGTGCAGTATGCCCGCGTCGCTAAATCTCTTTTCCCTTAACGCAACTTCAAGCTCTTCCTGCAGTGTCTTGAGCCTACGGTGAAGCCCGAACTCGTCCTTGTTCGTGCCCACTTTCCCCACATGGCGGACTTCGCCCTGTATGCGTTTTATGGCTATAAGAAGCTCGTCTTTAAACACATCGTAACAGCTTGCACAGCCGAGTAGCCCCGTACGTTCGTAGTCAGCGTAGGTCGTTCCGCAGACGGGACATACCTTTATTTCGGCATCAGAAATACCGAAAAGACCCGCCCAGACGTCGCTGTTGGTCTTGGAATGAAGCTCGCCGTACAGCGAGGCGTGACAGCTTTTGCACAGGTGGCTTTCGAATTTTTCGCCGTTTATTATCTCAACATAATTTACGGTAGCTGGATTCTTTTTACAGTGCTGACAGATGTTCAAAATATTTTCCTTTTATAATAAATTAGGGCAGATTATAATAAATTTTGCGGCGGAAGGAAAAACCACGCTTTTTCCTTTCGCACCCAATTTGCGAATTCTTTCGCCTCCGTGGAAGTGAATGACCGCAATTATATGTTTGTTTGCCCTTATAAATTGCGGGCAGAGAAACATAGTTTCTAAAAATCACGGAAAATTCAATTCGCAGAATAGAATTAAATTTTCGTGAACTAATTATCTTTCAATATAATTATACAACGTTTTTTACTTGAGTAAACAACATTTTTGACCTTATTAAAATTTTTTTGAGTTTTTCCCCACTCGATTGTTGAATTCATTTCAAAGACATGGTATAATATGGTACGTTAATAAAAATGGAGGATATCGTAATGCAATATTCAAAAGAAATTGAACATATGATTTGCGTTGCCAAGGGCGTTTCGGGCAAGTTCGAACACGGCCCAGCTCCCATCCCCGAGGAGGGCTCGTGGGTTCAGGCAAAAGAAATCAAGGACATTAAAGGTTTTACTCACGGCATCGGCTGGTGCGCTCCTCAACAGGGTGCATGCAAGCTCTCTTTAAACGTCAAAGACGGTATTATCGAGGAGGCTTTAGTTGAAACCATAGGCTGCTCGGGTATGACCCACTCCGCCGCTATGGCTGCGGAAATTCTGCCCGGCAAGACTATCTTAGAGGCGCTCAATACCGACCTCGTGTGCGACGCTATCAACACCGCTATGCGCGAGCTCTTTTTGCAGATAGTTTACGGCAGAACGCAGTCTGCGTTCTCCGAGGACGGACTTCCCGTCGGCGCAGGACTTGAGGATTTAGGCAAGGGACTTCGCTCGCAGGTTGGTACTATGTACGGCACCAAGTATAAGGGCGTCAGATACCTTGAAATGGCTGAGGGCTACGTTATTGCCCTCGCTCTTGATAAAAATGACGAGGTTTGCGGCTATAAGTTCGTTTCGCTCGGCAAAATGACCGATTTCATTAAAAAAGGTCTTTCTCCCAACGAAGCATACGAACAGGCAATCGGCACTTACGGCAGATACTCTAAAGAGAGCGGCGCTGTTAAGCATATAGACCCCAGAACGGATAAGGAGGTTGACTAAGATGGCGCTTTTTGAAAGCTATGAAAGACGTGAATCTAAAATTTTAGGCGTACTCAAACAGTACGGCATTAAAACTATCGAAGAGTGTAAAGATATTACACTTGCAAAGGGAATCGACGTAGACAAAATCGTTCGCGGAACACAGCCTATCTGCTTTGAAAACGCAGTCTGGGCTTACACCGTAGGTGCGGCTATCGCCATTAAGAGCGGCGCTAAAAAGGCCAATCAGGCGGCAGAACTCATTGGCGTCGGACTTCAGAGCTTCTGTATTCCAGGTTCGGTTGCAGAAAACAGAAAGGTAGGCTTGGGCCACGGCAACCTCGGCGCTATGCTTCTCTCCGAGGAGACCGACTGCTTCTGCTTCCTAGCAGGTCACGAATCCTTCGCGGCGGCAGAGGGCGCAATTAAGATTGCAGAAAATGCTAATAAGGTTCGCACAAAGCCCTTGAGAGTTATTTTAAACGGTCTCGGCAAGGACGCAGCTTATATCATTTCGAGAATTAACGGCTTTACCTATTGCAGGACGGTCTTTGACCCCTACACCGAGACGGTTAAGGTCACGGACAGCGTTGCGTTCTCCGACGGTCCCCGCGCTAAGGTAAGGTGCTACGGCGCAGACAACGTTCCCGAAGGCGTTGCAATTATGAAGCTCGAAAACGTTTCCGTATCAATTACGGGTAACTCCACCAACCCCACGAGGTTCCAGCACCCCGTTGCAGGAACTTATAAAAAATGGTGCAATGAGAACGGCGTGAAGTACTTCTCGGTTGCATCCGGCGGCGGCACGGGCAGAACGCTTCACCCCGACAACATGGCGGCAGGTCCTTCCTCCTACGGCATGACAGATACGATGGGCAGAATGCACTCCGACGCGCAGTTTGCAGGCTCCTCCTCCGTTCCCGCGCACGTTGAGATGATGGGTCTTATCGGTATGGGCAACAACCCTATGGTCGGCGCAACGGTTGCAGTTGCGGTTGCAGTGCAGGAAGCAATGACGAAGTAAAAACAGTCAAAAAACAGCAAAAAAGGCGAATTTAAGGGTTTTCGGACATCCGAAAACCCTTATTTTTTACCAAAATGGGTAAAAAAGATACCATTGGTACCTTTTGGGCATTCAAATTATTAACTATTAATAATAGACTGTTTTTTTATCTTCTTCGTCTTCCGGAATGTACATAGAATCGAGCACGTGATTTCCCGCAGTATCAAACTATAGCTTAACAAAAAATATACGGTTCGGCATACCGCTAAACCGCATATTCATAAATTACTATCGCACCACGCTATTAACCCGGTGCTGTTATTCTTTACGTGGCAAATTAATTTGAACTTTTTAGTATTTTACATCAAAGTAAATTGGGGTATCGGGCAACAGGCAACATTCAAAACCTTGTTGCCCGATACCTTTAAAAAGTGTGGTGTTCTATATGAAAAAGAACTTCATCGTGTGTTTGCTATCCCGCATGAATAAATCATACGGGACAGTTTTTGAGTGTCACATTAGGATACGAACCAGCAAAAAGTTTGTACTTTGGTTTTCAATATTTGACTACAAAGAACGATATCGCTCTGCTCTCGAAATTACTGCCGTAAACGGAAATTTCTATTTCTATATCTGTGCCTGCTTCTATTCGTATCAGTTTTTGGCAATTCTCATTACCGTCAAATTCGTATTCGACCCCGTTTATGGTTACATTTACGATTCTTGTGCCGATTGTTGCAGTCGGGAAGAAGAAAATAAACGTTGTATCTTCCTCAAGAGTCAAATAGCGCGTACAGCTTTCCGTTCCGCCTATAATAAAGTTTGCGGGATTACTCGTGATATTGCTATTTGTTCCTACAACTAAATCCTGTTTAGCCTCGCCTTCTTCAATTATAAAGGTGTAGTTTCCTGTATCCCATCCAACAACAGTAACGGCAACAACCTGACCTGCGATAAGCTTTATTGAATTTACGCACATTCCTGCTCCGCTGTCGATAAATATTATATCGTCAAGCAAAATGTACATTCCCAGCTTGTCGGTGGTGCGTATCGTATAATAACCGCTCTTTTCAGCTATGAATACAAAGTTTTGCTCTGTACCTTCTTGATCTTCATTTCTAACCGAAAAGCTGTTCGTTCCTGTTTTAAGCGTATTACTGCCGACTTGAATTATCCTTATTACTCCGTTAGGATTTTCCGCCGATAATGTAGCCTGCGTAGCAGTATAGCCGCTTGCAACAGACGACTTGATTTTGGCAGTATACTCGTCTGACATTACGGTAAACGATACTATGTCACCTCCGTCAAGCGATTGGGTGTTCAGCTCTTTGCTTTCTATTTCCTCATCGCCTTTGTACAGTCCGATTGTAAAAATACTCGTCGCATAACCGTCCGGGACTACAACACTTACGTTGAAAGTCATTTCGGTTGCCACAACAGTATACGATACAGCTTGGGAAGGCACACTTGCTTTATATTCGCCATTGCTATCCGTTGCGCGAACTGCATAGGTGTATACGCCGGGATTCATACGCCTAATCTGATAGGAAAGTTCTGTTGTGTATTCGCCGTTACGTCTGCCGTTTTCGTAGATTTCATAACCGTCTGCGTTCTCTACCGCTTCCCAGGTAATTATTCCTGCTGCATTGTTAAGCGTAATTACGGGGGCGGCAAGAGCAGGCTTGGTATCTACATACTCATACTCAACTTCGTTAGAATGTCCACTTGATAAGTACTGTGTACTGTTGCTGATAGCAACAACCGTATAAGTATACTTACCATAAGCCAGAGGTGATACCGCATACGTAACATCGGGAACTTTCTCTGTTCCGTCTTCTTGCTCTTCCGGTAAAGGTTGCTCTAAATTTGCAATCTTGCGCCCGCTCTCGTAAATATCGTAGCTAACGGCATTTGCTACTGGTTTCCAAATCAGGACATTTCCGTTAAGCTCTATTTGCGGAGCTTTAAGCGACGTTGCCTTTACAGTATAGCTCTCCTCATTGGAATTATCGCTTGTTGTATATGCAGGATTTGTGCTTGTTGCTCTTACCGTATACGAATAAGTGCCTACAACCGTTTGCGTAATGGTATAACTCGTTTCGGTTACAGAGGAAACAGCCATACCGTTTTCCATAACTATATAGCCCGTAGCGTGCTCTACTTCGTTCCAAGTTATTACACCCTTTTCTTCATCCAAAGAAATCTGCGGTGCGGCAAGTTTTGTATTTTGAGAAGAATCTACAACTGTATACTGTTCAACGTTTGACTTCTCACTCGTCAGATAGTTGGGATTACTGCTGGCAGCTTTAACTGAATAGCTATATACTCCCACCGCCGTTTTATTGATAGTGTAACTCGTAGCAACTACTCTTGCAACAATGATATTTCCTTCGTAAACTTCATAGTGGCTAGCATTTTCAATCGTGTTCCAAGTTATTAAGTTGCCGACAAGTGTTATCGTAGGCGCAGTAAGCTGCGTTGGAGTCACTTCGGAACTCGAATAAGTATAAGTTACTTCGTTTGAGGCATCGCTAGTTATATAATTAATGTCCGTACTTGTTGCCTTAACTGTATATTTGTAAATCCCTATTTCAGTTTTTGTTATCGTATATGTAGTTTCGGTCTGAGAAGAAACAAGAGTTGCTCCCTCATACACCTCGTAGCCATCGGCGTTTAATACAGCGTTCCAAGATATTACACCCGCCGATTGATTCAACGTTATTATTGGTGCGGATAGTTTTTCGGGCGAATTTTTTTGCTTATCGCAAGCAGTAAACCCGAAAATAATGCATAATACTATCAGAACGCAGATAAAGACCTTAGGCTGTCTTCTTGTTCTTAGCATTTACTCCTCCAGAAAAATATTCAGTTGTCTTTTGCACTTCTGATAAAATGTTTTTAACTTCCCATTTGTTGCAATACTCATGCAGTAAACGGGAAGTATGTTTATAAGTTATTAAATAGAATATAAAATGAAAAATTAAAAGTTAAAATTAAGCCTTTGTAAGTGTAACAGTAACAGGATTAATTTGCCTATAAGAATTATTCGATCCTCCTACTATTAAATAAATGAATACTTCACCGCCACTAAGGTCATCGTCAGTAATACTTATAGTTTTATTACCGTTATAATTTGATACTGTTATAGAAACAGATTTTGTACCGACAAAGAATTTAACTGCATTACTTATAGATGAATCGCCATTTATAAATATTTTATATTCGCCTACAGCTATTGAAGAATCAAGTTTAATTTTGATTAAATTTTCATCAGCTGTACCGTATTGGTTTACAGGCATTTCAGTGGGAGTATCAGCTGTGAGTGTGGGCATCACCCAATCTTTGATATATACGATAGCATTAACATTTTCGTTTATAGCTTTGAAAGTGATTGCACTATCATCTTCGGCAATTTGTATATAACCGTAATAGACATTGTGACCGTCTGTGCAACGGCTTTCACTGAAAACAAGTTCTGACTTTGCGCCTGCCTCTGTTATTTCACCAATATTTGCCTGCAATCTACCTGTAGTGAGCTTAGTTTCGCCGAGATCTGCCTCAATGACATGAACTCCGGCACTTATACCAGATATAGGCATATTGTATGTACTGTTAGCGGTAACACTAATTTCAGCGCTGAAAGGTTCATTGGGGGTAATCTCACCACCACTATGTTCACAGTCACAAGCACCTTTTAACCACTCAAGAAAATCTTCTTCCGTGCCTGTATTTCCATTTTCCAGCCAAATTTCATAAGCAGATTTGCCAGTTGCACCCGTATCACCCTTTTCGCCTTGGTCACCCTTTTCGCCTTGGTCACCCTTTTCGCCTTGGTCACCTTTTTCGCCTTGGTCACCTTTTTCGCCTTGGTCACCCTTTTCGCCTTGGTCACCCTTTTCGCCTTTCAGCCACTCAAGGAAGTCTGTTTCGCTTCCAGCATATCCATTATCAAGCCAAATTTCATATGCAGATTTGCCTGTCTCACCTACTGTTCCTTGGCAAGAGGTAAAGCCTACTGCGCCAAGCGCTACACAAGCACTTAATCCAAGCACTGCAATAATTTTTTTTATATTTTTCATTTTTATTACCTTTATTTCAATTTTTTAATTTTTTACATAAAAATAAAGCCAACTTACCCGATTTACCGCCGAAGCGGTAAATCGGGATTGGCCGATTAGTTTTTATTCAGCAGCCTTAACAACTACACTGAAAGTTACTTCTTCAAAAGTGTTAGTTTCAAATGTGAAAGCAATATAACCGCTATCCACAAAGACCGTTCCTTTTGTTTCGCCATAATTAAGTAAAGTATCTCCATCCATAGATACCTGAATCATCGTACCGTCAGATAAAGTAAGTTCGATTATGTACTCGCCTTCTTCAAGTTCCATGAAATACGTCTTTGAGAAAGACCATGCATCTATGGTAATTTCAGTCTTTTCGCCAAGCGTTAACATGTTGGCGGGAGTAACCGTTGCAGTGAACGTAGCGCTTGTTGTGCCACTGTAAACGAAAGTGATGACGCAAGTATCGCCCCAAATGCTGAACATGCCACCTTCAACAGCATTACCGTCAACATAAGCCGTTACGCCTTCAGGAAGTACGGACAACTTGTATTCGCCCGTTGCAAGTCCTTTCAATATATAAGCATTGGAGATATTGGTTGAAGATAACTCAACGCTTTGAGCTTCGCCGAGCTTCATATCACCTTCAACTGCCTTGACTAATACCTTGAATTCCGTTCCTACACCATAGTTGGCGCAGCTGAATCTCAAAGCTAAGTAACCAGCGCTATATACTTCAAACGAGCCAGTCTTATTAGCGTAGAATATAGCGTAATCACCATTCGCAGTTACCATTACTTCCATACCTTCGGGCAGATCAAGCGTTACAGAATACATACCTGCGGGTACATTGGCAATGTAATAAGCCATATACTGCGACTCGCCCTCTACTTTAAGGGTTGTGAGCGTGTTGAGCGTCATTGTATACTCGGGGGTTACCATTACAGTGACAGTTAAATCTGCTTCACCGTTGTTAGTGAAGGTTATCATTACAAGGCCTTCGTTGTCCTGCAATTCGGTTACAGTGAACATACCATCTGTAACAGCTTCATTCTCTACTGCAACAGCAATGCTGTCATTGTTTACTTTGATTGCATAGTTACCTGCGGCAAGTCTTTCCATAAAGTAAGTCTTTGTTTCACCGGCTTTAACAGTTATTTCATTTGCACCAAGAGAAATAGTCTCAAAGGTCATTGAAACGGTTGCCGTGAAGGTTTCTTCTGCGCCATAGTTTGCGAAAATCAAAGCAAAGTCCTCAGCGTAGTACTTAAGAACAAAGCTGCCTTCGGTCTTATTGAAACCGATAATTTCAACGTCGGAAGTGCTTGTGAACAACTTAATCTTGCTTGATGCCGTAAGTCCGCTGATAGTTACAGTATAGTAACCTACACCTGCACCTTCAACGTAGTAAGCTACCTGCGTAGGCTCCTCTGCCGAAGCTGCTGCGGGAAGTGTTATACTTGTAGGTTCGTTAAGATTTATGTAGTATCTTACTTCGGGAACTACAAGGCTAACGCCAACTGCAATATATTGGTCCGATGAAGAAGTGAAGTATATAGTCGTGTCTGCGCTTGTAATTTCAACTTCGGACGTGTAGTTGTTCATAGGGTCAAGATAAATTTCTTGATTGCCTATGTGTGCAATTATAGTTTCCCCTCTCATATAGAACGAGAACGGTACTTCCATAAGGGCGAGATTATAAGTGCCAGCATCCACCTTCAACGTCAATTCTTTAATGGGTTTGCCGTATGCGGATACAGGTGCGTAAACAACATTGTTCTCTTCAATCTTAGGAGCGTTCCAATTTACTACGTTCAGCGTAACTTCTGCCGAAGAGTCGTTCGATGAATTTGTAAGAACAGCTTCTACGTAATACGTTGTGCCCTGCTCCATATACATAGGATAAGAATTGTCGGGTATATATAATCCGTCAAAGCTGTCTACGCTTGTTTTAAGGGTTACTGATACTTCTGCCGCTGCATCATTCGAAGCTACCGACATTGCATAAAAGCCAGTTGCAGCAGGCACGTAAGAATAGGTTACAGCTGTCCACATTTCAAGGGTTGCCGTTTGAGGAAGAGCTTTAATTTCTGCCTGCTTTTCCATAATTACGGAAACTAAAACGGGAGATTCCCTATTTGTAGTGATATTCAAATAGGTTGATGCGTCTGTAACGGTCAATGTACCGCTATAGGCCGAGAAGTAGTTGTCGTTTTTTGTCAGTCGGTTGTAGTCATCGTCGTTAACTCCTACTTCAATGTACTCGCCAGCTCCAAGTAGCTCAAATCCTAAATCAACCAGAACTCTGTAATTGCCATTGGTCAAGCCGTCGAGCTTAAGCTTTAAGGGGGTGGACGCCGAAAGCTTTAAATCGCCTATTGCATAATCGTTTCCGCTTCCGATATACAAATCTGCGAGTTCAGGCTCTACGGTCAAGTCTTTCGTCCAATCTGTATTAAGTTCGATTGAGCCGCTTGCGCTGTTAATTGTTACAACGCCGTAGAATGTTTGTGTTGAGCCGTTGTACGAAAGATACACCGTCTCCTCTCCCGCTACGGTTGCTGTCATGCTTGCAAAGAACTCATCAGTGATACCGCTTGTAACTTTAACATTGAGCATGTACTGACCAGCCGTAACTCCGCTATAGCTTAATGTAGCGGGCTTGCTTGCTGATACCGTTTGGGAGCCCCAATTGGGTAAATTTTCCGTTACAGCATACTGCGCAGTAGCGGCATAAGCCGTATGTGCGTAGTTATTGTTCACATAGCCAGCAGTTCCGGCTATGCAGAGTGTCGCACATGCGGAAAGTGCGACGAGTGCTAATTTCCTTTTTTTCTGTGAGGAAATCATATTCCTACCTCCTAAAAAAATTATTATAGTTGTTTTGCCTAAGTGGAAAAACATTACTACCAGATTTTTAATCTTCAATAAATTCAATAACAAAATCGAAATTAAATAGTACACTTCTTGTTCTTGTAAACTTTAAAACTATTTCGACTCCTTCCTGCATTTCAAATGTGCCTGATGCAGTTGTTATGATTTGACTAGTATTTTCTCTAATTCCATTTGAAATAATTATTTGTTCTGAATTGTAGGCATTTTCTACTCGCATATAATAAAAGTCTTTACTCTTTACTGCCTCACTATTAAGCGTTAATGTAATTCTGTATGTTCCCTCTTTGGGAGCAATAAACGAATAAAACTTTTCATCATCAAGCGTAGAAGTCGTTTCATAAACAACATTTGTAGGCACACCTACTACTACTCCATGTTGCGCAGATAATTTTACATACGCAGTTAATGTATTGTAAGATGTATTATTACTTACAATTCTGATATGTCCGGCTCCTTCCGGAATTTGAATATATGCAGAATAGGTTACACTTGATGCGACGGACGTTGTTGTAATCGCATATTTGTTTTCACCAACAATAACCGTAACATTGTACATTTTTCCTGCCGCTAAACTTCCCGACAGAGTTATATCTATAAGATACTGACCTGCTGTTACAGTCTCATCAAGCGGAACATCGTACGCACTTCCCGATTCATTAGAAATGGGTATGTACATTGTGGTATCCGCCACTAACTCGGGTAATTCGTAAGGTTCAAGCATTATTTTTCCATTAAATGCAAAGCCGTTATTTTCTACGGTTAGTTTTTTATCTGTTGAAAGGATTTCGATTATGCCTTTATATTGGCTGTTTTCCCACAACATAACTTTATTTGCAGTAGTAGTATAGGCAACCAAATTGCCTGCACCTTTGGAAGTTGATGAATCTGTAGGAATTACGGATATGGCATACAAACCAGTGGAAACATTTTTTAAAGTAACATCTTTTGTTCTGTAGCCTACAATATACGTTTCAACACTGTTTGCTTCGCCAACACCCAATGTCGTATTGGTTGTTTCTTCTACATAATCGCCTGTTCTTTCAACAGTTATTTTTACTTTACATGCGGTATCACAAAGCAATCCGAATTGGAATAACCTTAATCCGTTTTCAGGCTCAATTACTACATTTACATAGTTAGCACCCGTAAATTTACCCGTGCCTGCCGTACCGCCCGATATGGAGGTTATGTAGTCATCTGAGGGTGTCCCGTCAGTTTTAGTAACATGGTATGCGCCCAAATTTACGCCGCCCTCATTCCAATAATATAAAGTTGCATTAGCTCCTTCTTCTACTTCAAAATAAATTTTATATACTCCTGATGCGGCAATTCCAAAGTTTTTTTCAATAACAGCAAGCTGCTCGGGCGTAAATGTACTATCCGCGCTTGCAAAGGAGTATTTATTCGAAGGTATAAAGTAGAAATAGTCAAACAGTTCGCCGCCCGAAGTTGTGAATTCAAATGTTGTATCCACTTCCTTTATCGTGCTCTCTGCGTTCATTGGATCTTCGAAATACCTTGCGTAAGGAAGGCTAAATTGTTCGTAAGCATCCCAACCTTTTGAGAAAGCAAACCCTAATTGACCTATAACATTATCTAAAATAGCATTTTCATTTACTTCCACTGTTATAAAGCTGTCACTTTGTCCTGTTGCTGTGTACCTGTTAGGAATAGGCTTGGGTGCGTATTCTTCAGATACTCCAAGATAAGTGGCAATATCCTTTTTCTCTGCGAGTCTTACGCGGTAGTCAACATTTTGTGAAGTGTATCCGCTAATAGGTATGAACGTGATTTCCGCAATGCCGTCTTCGTCTGTTTCTGCAATACCCAAAGCGTACATACCATTTATTTCCTGATATTCGCCGTCTTTGTATAATGAAAGCATTATCCAAACATGAGCAATGCCTTCGCCCGAAGCTACTGCCTTTACTCTTACAGTTCTTTCAGCGACATAAACTGCTTCCGTTGTGCCGTTGCTATAAACATATATGACATCACCCGATTCACTCACAGTGACATTTCTTACGTCTTTTGCTTTTATAGAATTGAGCCAATCCGCATAACTATCCCGCAAATCTGCTTTTTCTTTCAGGATTCTGTATGCGTTTGTTTCAACTTCTATTGCACCGCACTCGCAAATACCGTTTTCAAACGTATGCTCGGCTTCGTCTGAGCCCTCAGTTATATCTGTACAGGTAGGCGCATGCCAATGTGCGTTTTCGTCAAAAGTCCAATCCTTGCTGTACTTGTGAGTATGTTTAACCTTTCTACTGCAAATTTCACACACATCGTCATTGTCATTGTCGATATGTGAACCCTTATCCTTTATTTCAGCTGTATCGCAACAAGTGGGTTCAAGCCAATGTTCGTTTTCATCACCGCCCCATTGATAGGTATGTTGATGGATAGGATAGCCGCAAATATCACAGTTTGTATCGTCGTTTTCAGCAACGCAAGGCGCTTCATTGCCCTTTACATTGTGTCCGCAAGATGCGCCATGCCAATGAGTAAAACCGTCGCCTAACCAAAAATCTTCATTAAAAGAATGACCTTTTGCCGAAGATTTTATTGCAAAGGAAATTGTTTCATTATTTATATGAATGGTATATACGATTTCTCCGCCTGCTTCGCAAGTTGCGGTATCTGCTGATTTTGTGTAGCCTTCATTACCGAGTATGGGAAGCGTAACTGTTATGGTATGGCCTTCCTCATTTGTTTCACAAGTTGAGCAAGTTTTAACTGCACTGCCGACTTCTGTTTCGGTAGGTTTTGTTATCTGCCATTCGCCGTAGGTATGCTTATGATCTTGATTTTTATTTTTGCAAGCTGCAACTCCAAACGCCGCAAAGCATAAGGCGCAAATCGCAAATAAAAAAACAAATAGTCTTGCGCATTTTCTTTTCATTTTCTAATCTCCTTTTTGCACTTGATTATCCACGAATAAATGAATATAAATCTATTCAAAAAATTCATAGTTATCTCTACACAATAATCAAGTCACATATGATTAATATTCCGTAAAATTATGTATATAGAGAGAATTTTTTTAGGGTTTTTGCTCTGAACCTTTACATTATTACGTAAAAGTAATACTTAACATATGTACAAATCATAATGTCCTACATTTAACTTTCAAGGCATCTTGTAGCAACTGTGTGTCGTGTGAGCGTACTCCCATTTCAGGCAGTTTCAATCTTTTCGATACTCTTAAAAAGTGTTTTTGTTACACTATTTTAATTATGAGACGAAACAAAATTAAAAAATGTTACATTATTTTTTAAAAAAATATACTACCGAAATTTTATTTCACAGATATAGAAAAGCTACTTACTACCCTAGCGGTGATTATAAATATTCAGGCATATTCTTTTTTTTAAATGATACGCTAAAAAATTATTTCTATTTATCTGTTCTTTGTAAAAATACGGGCGGTTCGGCAAATTGCCGAACCGCCCTTTATTGTTTATATAAATTTCAGTTCTTTTTAGGTGGAGTTTTAACTTTAATTTTAGTGCAGAAGCATTTTATGCCCTTAAATATATGCCCGTTGGCGAGGTGCGCAAGTCCCTGTGCGTAGTTGTACGGACAGCTCTTGCCCGCCGACATAGACATTGTTATGAGCGAGTTGCTTTCAAGCACTCTCTGCAAAAAAGCTGCGCCCTTGATTTTGTTGTCACGTTCGGCGCCATCGGGCAATTTCAACGCCTCTTTCATATGTTTTTCGGCAAAGCCTAAAACGGCTTTATAAATTATTCTGCCAAAAAAAGTTGCCCGTATATCAGAAAATCTGCTGTCCAGTCTTATTGGTTTGAGGGGCGGAATTTTCGGAATTTTCAGTCCGCTCATCTGCTCGAAAACCTCGTCTGAAATTTCAGAAATCCTGACCGAATGATAGATTGAATTTACCTCTTTTTCGTATACATATGCGCAGTTTTGAGTACCTGTTGTGAGTTTTGCGCTCAATTTGACCGTCATACAGTCGTGACAGAGCTGAAATTCATACTCCCCGTTTTCAAGCGCCCAGCAATTATCTTTGATATCCCAATATCTTAAATCGTCCTTTGAGACTGTGATTTCTACGCGCTTCCATTCCCCCGGTTTTAAATAGACCTTGCTGAACCCGCGAAGCTCCTTTTCGGGCTTGAATACCCCGCCCCGTGGCGCCTTTACGTAGAGCTGAACAACTTCCGCACCGTAAAGCTTGCCCGTATTCGTTACCGTGCAGGACACAGTAATTTTGTCCTCTTCCTGCTCCAATTTAATGTCGGAATAGTCAAATGTAGTGTACGAAAGACCGTGGCCGAATGGATAGCGGACCTCCTTTTTTGCCGTGAGATAGTAGCGGTAGCCGACGAAAATACTCTCTCTGTAGATTTCGTTTATGGTTTTTGCATATTCGTCGCCGAAGGGCACGTCTTTATACTCCTTTACCCACGTTTCAGCTAGTCTGCCCGAAGGACATTTATCGCCGAAAAGCAAATTACAGGTTGCCGTTCCGCCGTTCTGCCCGGGCAGATACATATTGAGTATTGCGCTAACACTTTCGGCAAAGGGAAGTTCTACGGGCGAGCCGCCGTAAAGTACTACAACGATTTTTTTACCCGTTTTAATGAGTGCGTCTATTAAAGTAAGCTGATTTTCGGGCAGGCGCATATTCTCTCTGTCGCAGCCCTCGCTTTCGACGTGGTCGGTAAGCCCCGCAAATACTACTATTATTTGATGTCCGCCTGAGGCCTTTACAGCCTCAGAAATCAATTGGGCGTTGGGTGCGATTGCGTTTTCCTCGTAGCCGCGCACGAATTTAAAGCATAAATTTGAATTTTCGAAGGCAATCTTGGGCGTTGTAAGGAAGGCGGGATTTATCATTGAGCTTCCCGAGCCCTGATAGCGCATCTTTTCGAACAGGTCGCCGACAATGAGCAGATTTTCACTTTTATTAAGGGGCAGAACGCCGTCGTTTTTTAATAGTACAGCGCAGTCTTCGGCTATTTCGGCGGCAAGAGCGTGGTGCGCGGCAAAATCTGCCTGCTCTCTTTGCTGATTTTCGTACTTTTTAACGAGGTTTAAAATATTTTTAACCGCCTTGTCGAGTACCTGAACGTCGAGCACACCCGAATTTACACCGTCAATTATCCACTTGCGGCAGATTGCCGTGTCTCCGGGCATTTCCAAGTCGAGCCCGGCGCGCAGAGCCTCCACTCTGTCGTGCATTGACCCCCAATCGGTCATAACCACGCCGTCGAAGCCCCACTCGTCACGAAGCACGTCTGTTAAGAGCCACTTGTTTTCGCAACAGTACTTGCCGTTGATTTTATTGTATGCACTCATGACCGTGTGAGGCTTGCCCTGCTTAATAACCGGCTCGAACGCCTTTAAATATATCTCGCGGACGGCACGCATATCGCAGACGCTGTCGCCCATAAAGCGGTAGTTTTCCGAATTGTTCAAAGCAAAGTGCTTTACGGCAACCCCCACTCCGCCTTTCTGCACACCCTCGACCTCGGCAGTCGCCATCACTCCAGCAAGACAGGGGTCTTCCGAAAAATATTCAAAGTTGCGCCCGCATAGGGGGTTGCGCTTTATATTATTTGCGGGGCCGAGCAGGATATTTACGCCGTAGTGCAGGCACTCCTTTGCAATCGCTTCGCCCATTTTACGGGTATTATCAGCGTTCCAGCCCGAAGCCGTACATGCCGCCGTGGGAAAAGCAGTCGCAGGCAGGCTGTTTGACACGCCGTTATCCCAGCCCCCGTCCTGAACGCGCAGTCCGTGCGGGCCATCCGACATCCTGATTTGAGGGATATTCAGCCTTGGAATAGCGTTTGTGAACATAAAGTCCCTTCCCGAAACCAAAACCGCTTTTTCTTCAAGCGTCAATTCATCTATTAGCTTTTCAATGTCCAATTCAGACCTCCGATTTCATTACCGTATGGTTGTAACTTATTTTAGTATATCACATTTTGTCGAATTGTGTCTTGCAAATTTGCAATCAATATGATATAGTTTAAGTAATAATTGAAAGGATATTTAAGTTATGAACTCAAAAAATGCACTTGAAAGGCTGAAAGAAGGCAACGAAATTTATTTGAAGGCAGAAATAAACGGCGGCGATATCTCCCCCGCTATCCGCAAAAAGACTTATTGTGAGGGTCAGCACCCTTATGCCGTCGTCATAACCTGTTCGGATTCGAGGGTTATTCCCGAAAGTATATTTTCGGCGGGAATAGGCGAGCTGTTCGTAATTCGGGCGGCAGGGAACACGATTGACAATGTTCAGCTCGGAAGTATCGAGTACGCCGTTGAGCACTTGGGTTGTCAGCTCGTTTTAGTGCTCGGGCACAGCAAGTGCGGGGCTGTAGACGCCGCCGTAAACCATGCGCCCGGCGGCTTTGTTAAATTTATAACCGACGAAATCCGCAAAGCCGTAGGCGACGAGAAAGACGATATTAAAGCTTGCTGTCTGAACGTTCGAAACAGTGTTAAGCGCATAAAGGAGCACCTTAAAATCGACGGGTTATCCGTTTTGGGCGGGATTTACCACATCGACAGCGGCAAAGTGGAATTTTTGGAAAATTAAACCGTTTTTACAATATAAAAAGACCTCTCCTCAAGGAGAGGTCTTTTAGTTTGTTAAAGTAGATCTGAAATCGTTTATTCCTCTTCGGGAAGTACCTCAACCGAAACCGGCGTGGTTGCGGGGGCGGATTTTGCGCTATCGGCATAGTGAATGCCGTCGCCTTTTGCCACAACGGTAAATTCGTGCTCGTCGGGATTGTAGTCTTCCGTAAAAGCATAGGAAAGAGTTATGCGGCTTACCTCATCTATTACTTCGCCGTCTTTATAAATAACGTATCCGCTTGCGTTGGTAACCGACGACCAAGTAAGAACGCCTTCCGCCATAGTAACTTTAGCGGGAGCGTCGAGCTGCGTGGGCGATACGGAAACTGCCTTGAGGGTAATAGTTGCGTTTGGAGACAGAGCGGTTACGTTGGCGGCAATATAGGTTGCCTTGCTTATGGGAATACCGATTAACGTTACCGTGTAGCTGGTTGCGTCGAGCTCTACCGAAGCCTTGCCGTTTTCATCAAGCGCGATTTCGTCGCTTGCAGGTTCGTTGTTGCTCAATAGCCACTGTGCTTTGATTGAAGTAATCTCGATTTCGCTGACTTCGCTCTTTACCGTGACCGTGTAAGTTACTTTTGAATTGTCATCAGTGTTGTCGGCAGCCGGGGGTTCATCACAAGCGGCAAAAAAAACCGAACCGCACACAACTGCAAGTGTGAGAAGAAACAAAAGCGCTACTCTCTTGAGTGTTTTGTACATTTTCTACCTCTCTTTATTCTCTGAAAAACGAAAATAATTTATTAAATAAATGCGGGAAATCAATATATTTAGTATGTAATATTATAATTGAAATGATGATATTGTCAACCACATTGTATCAAATTGATAATAAATTTATATTTACTTACCGAAATAACGGTTTTTTGAGCAAAATTTTCATCATTTTATGCCGTTGCTCCCTTTAACATAAAATTCCATTTTTAAAAATGAATAAATATGCCCGCCCAAGCCACAATAATTTGTGACGGAGGAAAGTTATGCAATTTGACGAAACCAAAACTTACAGAAATCTTGCAAGAAGTTTCGCGGGCGAGAGTCAGGCAGGGATGAGATATCAGCTTATTGCACGTCTTGCGACGCAGCAGGGATATGTTACCCTTGCCGATACCGTTAAGGTGCTTGCCAAAAACGAAACCGTTCATGCAAGAAGGTTCTTTGAAGAACTTTCAAAGCAGGGTCAATACCTTGACAACATCGATTTGGACGCGGGATATCCCTTTCACGGCGGCACGATTGAAGAATGTCTGAAATTTGCCGCGGAGGATGAAAGAAAGGAACACGAAGTTATTTATCCTGCATTTCAAAAGGATGCCGAAGAAGAAGGATTTAAGGACATTGCCAATCTTTTTAAACTCGTTGCACAAGTAGAAGTTAGGCACGAGGCCGTTTTTAAATATCTTTACGAAGCGTTTAAAAAAGGCGTTTTGTTCAGTAACGAAAGCCCTATTCTCTATATTTGCAGCGAATGCGGCTATATGCACACATCGACAAAAGCTTGGGACAAATGTCCGCTCTGCCAGTCAAGTCAAGGCTATGTTGAGTTGCATATCCCCTATCAAAAGGAGAAGATATGAGAAAGAACGAAGAAAAGACAAAGAACTCAAAGAACAGCTCTCATAGCGAGTCTAAGAGCAAGAAGGATTGCGGCGGCTGTGAAAGAAGCACGAAAAACTGCAAATAAGCATATAGATTGCTTTGACCCGAACGGCAGCTACACAGGTACGCCAGATGGCGGCGGAAAGCCCGTTCAGGACGCAGACGATTTGTAAAACGCAATAAAAAAGAGCTGCGGAGAATTTGTATTCTCCGCAGTTTTCTTTTTTAATTGCCCCCCCATATATGCCTTAATTAACGTATTTTTGTAAATTTTCAATTTAAGCTTAATTTAAAAGTAATTTTTTGAAATGCCCCCGTAATATGCCGCAAATAACGAGGTTTTTAATAATTTGCTGCGCGACTAAAAACCACGCTTTTTAGTCGCGCACTCAATTTGCGAATGCCTTCGCCTCCGTGGAGGGGAATTGCCGACATTTTATTATTGTTTGCTCTTTATTATCTCGGCAAGGGGAACTTATTTCCCCAAACTCACGAAAAAACGGCTACGCAGAATAGTAGCCGTTTTTTGTGAAAAAATTATAGTATTCCGTCTATAAATTCCTCGGGGTCGAAAAGCTCCATATCGTCAATCTTTTCGCCTACGCCCGTAAACATGACGGGGATACCAAGCTCGCCGCACAGAGATATTACAAAACCGCCCTTTGCCGAGCTGTCTAACTTTGTCAGAACTATGCCGTCGAGCTCTACCGCCTCGTCGAAAATCTGCGCCTGATTTACGGCGTTATTGCCCGTGGTTGCGTCTAAAATCAAGAGCTTATAGAAGTTACACTGCGGGTACTCTCTGTCCACCACGCGCGACATCTTTTTAAGCTCTTCCATAAGGTGCGCCTTTACGTGGAGTCTGCCCGCCGTGTCTATTAAAACAACGTCCGTGCCTCTAGCCTTTGCGCTGCTTACCGCATCGAACACAACTGCCGAAGGGTCGCTGCCCTCCTCGTGCTTGACAATTCGAACTTTGGCGCGCTCCGCCCAGATTGTGAGCTGGTCGGCAGCCGCCGCGCGGAATGTGTCCGCCGCCGCAACGGTTACCGATTTTCCCTGCTTTAAAAAGTAGTTTGCAAGCTTACCCACCGTAGTGGTCTTGCCAACGCCGTTCACGCCCACAAGCATAATTACGGCAGGATATTTGATTTCCGGAATTTCGGGCTCGGTAAGCCTCTCTTCCAGAACGTCCTTTAAAAGATTTGTGATAAACTCTTTGTCCTTTAACTTTTCCTGCTTGGCTTCGGCGCGGATTTCCTCAACCACTTCCTCTGCCGTAGTTACCGAGATGTCGGCGCCTATCAAGATTTCTTCGAGCTCGTCGTAGAACTCCTGCCCCACCTTGTTTTTGGAAAAAAGTGCGGAGAGCGCCTTTGAAAGTCCCTCTCTCGTTTTTTTAAGCGCCTGTTTGATTTTACTGAAAATTCCCATATTATTTGCTCACAAAAATTTAATAACAAATAATTAATACGCTGTACGGCGCAAGCAGAACCACGCTTCTGCGCCCGCGCACCCTGTTTGCGAAAGCTTTTTGCACTCGGATATTAGAATTTTTTTACAATAAGGTGTGCAAAGCTTCGCTCGCACGGCTCACTGGAAGTGAATTTGCGCGATTGTATTATCGTTTGCGCTTAATAATCGCGCAAAGAGAAACTTAGTTTCTCAAAATCACGGAAAATATGCCTCGCAGAATAGAGGCTTATTTTCGTTAGCCTTTTTACATTAGCGTGTCGCCGCCGAGGCGTTCCTCTACCTCGGAAAGTTTTACGGATACGACCTTTGAAACACCCTTCTCCTGCATGGTTACGCCGAACAGAATATCGGCGTTCTCCATAGTAGGCTTACGGTGCGTAATGACAATAAACTGCGTGTTGGTTGCGAATTTTTTGAGATATTTTGCGTATCTTGCAACGTTTGCCTCGTCGAGCGCCGCCTCGATTTCGTCGAGTACGCAGAAAGGCATAGGGCGCATACCAATAATTGCAAACAGAATTGCTATAGCCGTCAGTGCGCGTTCGCCGCCCGAAAGAAGTGAAATTTTGGAAAGCTTCTTTCCCGGAGGGCAGGCTACTATTTCAACACCGGCGTTCAAGGGGTCGTCGCAGTCGGTGTAGTCGAGCTGAAGCTCTGCCTTGCCGCCTCCGAACAGCTCTTTGAAGGTGCGTTTGAAATTCTCGTTTATGACGTCAAAGCCCTCGTTGAAAATACGAAGCATTTCGTTCCGGATGTCGTTTAATGCGGTTGTAAGGTCATCGATTGCCTTTTCAAGGTCGGTGCGCTCGGCAACCATACCCTCGTAGCGCGCGTTGAGCTCCTCGTACTCCTCTACCGCGCCGTGATTGACTTGTCCAAGCAGGGTTATCTGGCGCTTGCAGTTGGCAATTGCCGAATTTGCGGTGGATACGTCGTAGCCTTCTTCTTTGTACTGCAGGCAGTCCTCGTATTGTAAACCGTACTCGTCCTGAATGCGCTGGCGCAGAACCTCGAGGTCGCTGTCTATTTTTGCAAGCGCCATTTCGTAGTTGTGCGAGCGTACCGTGAGCGAGTCCCTCTCCTCGGCGATTGAAAGTCTGCCTATATCAATCTGCTTTATGCGTTCGTTTAAATCGTTCTTCTTTTGGGTTACTTTTCCTATCTGTTTGCGCAAGTTGCCGACGACCGCCTGCTCCTCTTGGGTGAGTGCGGTGCTCTCTGCCTGCGCAGTTAAAGTTGCAAGCTCGTCTTTCAATTCGGGGAGGGTTGCTGTTGTCTTTTTAATCTTTTCCTGAAGCTCGATTTTTTCTTTTTCAAGTCTTGCGGCGGCTTCCTTGTAAGAGGTCACGGCGCTGCCGAGCGAAGCCGTTTCGATGAGCATGCTGTTAAGCCTCTCGCTCAACTCCTCTCTCTCCGCAACGAGCTTGTCGTATTCTGCGCTCATATCGTCGATTTCAAGCGAAGTCTTGTCGGAGAGCATGCTTAAATCGCTTGCGCCCTGAGAGACGCCCGTGTACTCGCCTTCGAGCTCTGCAAGCCTACTTTTAAAGGCGTTGTAGGACTCACTATAGGCGGCATATTCCTGCTCCGAACCCGAGATTGCCTGCAGGAGCGCAGTCTGTCTTTCGGTTACGGAGGCAAGCTCCAGCCTTGCATCCTGTAACTTCTTTTGCAGAGCCGCAAATTCCTCCGTGGCTGTCTTTTTTGCAGCCTCAAGCTCGGATTTGCGGATTTCCGCACGGGAAAGGAAGGACTTTTTAGCCTCTATACCCTCTTCAAACTCTTTTATAGCTCTCTCGTGGGCGAGTAGGTTTCCGGCATTACCGCGCCTCGAACCGCCCGTCATTGAGCCTCTCGTCGCTATTATGTCTCCCTCCAGCGTCACTATCTTGAACGCACGGGGGAACCTCTTTGCAATCTGCGTTGCGTTGAATATATTGTCCACAATGAGCGTATTGCCCAAGAGGTTATGTATTACGTTTTCAAACTTCTTGTCATATTTGACGAGGTCTATGGCGTAACCTATCGCACCACGCTCGTGAACTGCCATCTTTATCTGACCGTCCTCGTAAATGGGGCGGAGCGCCTCTATAGGCAGGAAGGTGACCTGACCCGCACGGTTGCGCTTTAAGTACTCAATTAGCTCTCTTGCGTCCTCACGCGTGCTTGTAATTACGTTCTGCATTGCGCCGCCGAAAGCCGTTTCTATTGCAACCTCGTACTGCTCCTCACACGAAACGACGTCGGCAATTAAGCCCTTAATTCTTGCGGCAAGCTCTAAATTGCCCTTTGAATCGCTCATCAGCTTCTGAACAGAGCCTATATAGCCCTGGAACCTGTCGCGTATTCCGCGAAACTCTTCAAGGTTTCTGTTAAGGCTTATAATTGACGCCTCGGCATCGTAAATCTGACGGATAAGAGCGTTTAATTTGTCTTCAACCTCCTTCAATTTGGCTTCGGACTCGGATAGAAGCGCGTCCTCGTTGCCGAGAAGGTCGCCAAGCTTGTCGCTGCGCTCTATGCAAGCGCGGTACTCCGTCTTGCTCTCGTCGTGGCGGGTTCGGATTTTAAGCATATCGCTCTCGATTTCGGCAATACGCTCCGAAAGCAGTTCCTTCTGCGCCGAGAGCGAACCCATATTTTTTGCAAGCTCGGAGAGGTCCCTATAGGTTTCCATAACCTTTTTGCGGTGCTCGCTCGTTGCAATGTCGTGTTCTGAAATTCTTTTTGAAAGAGCCGCAATTTTCTCTCTGTACTCATCCGCAGAGAGGTCCATTTTCTGTATTCTGTCCGCGCTCTTTTCGCCAAGCGCCAAATTGCGCATGATGTCCTTATCCAATGCCTCTATGCGCCTTGCAGAATACGAAATCTCCTCCTCTGCCTGTGAGAGACGCTGTTTTACGGAGCGGGCGCGCTCGGTAAACAGTTTGGACTCTCCGCTCTTGTGCTCTATGCCGACTGCGTAGCGGCTTATTCTGTCGTTTAAATCCTGCAGCTCCTCGTCGGCTTTTATTATGCCCTCGCGGCACTCTTCGTATTCTTCTACAAGCTCGTCCTGAAATTTAAGAAGATATTCGTTCCTGTCGTCAACAGTCTTCTTTTTGGCGTAAATTGCATTCTTTTCGCCCTCAGCCGTGTCGTGGCGGTATATGTACAGGTTGGTTTCGTGTTTTCTCTGCTCTGCGTACAGCTCGCGGTATTTTAAGGCGTTTTCTGCAGATTTTTTTAAAGGTCCGAGTTGCCTTTCGACTTCTTGCATACGCTGTAAATATACGAACAGGTTGTCCTTCGCGCCGTCAAGCCTGCGCTCTGCCTCACTCTTCTTTTCCTTGTATACAACTATGCCCGTCGCCTCTTCGAAAATAGAACGTCTGTCCTCGGGCTTGGCGTTCATAATCTGCTCGATTCTGCCCTGACCGATAATCGAATAACCCTCTTTTGCCGCACCGACGCTGTGCAAAAGCCCCGTCAAAACCTTCATACGCGAGGGCTGACGGTTCAGAAGATATTCGCTGGTGCCGTCTCTATAGAGGCGGCGGGTCATTTCAACCTCGTTGCTGTCCACGGCGAAAATTTTCTCGGAATTGTCGAAGGTCAACGTAACTTCGCAAAAACCCATTTTGCCGCGGCTCTCCGTGCCGTTGAAAATGACGTCCATCATCTGCGAACCGCGCATCATCTTTGCCGACTGCTCGCCGAGAACCCAGCGAATAGCGTCGGCTACGTTGGATTTTCCGCAGCCGTTGGGTCCGACTATACAGGTTACTCCGTCGCCGAGCTGTATGGTGGTTTTATCCGCAAAGGATTTAAAACCTACGAGTTGTATTTGTTTGAAAGTAATCATATTTCTCCCTGATTCAAGTGTTCCAAAGCCTCTTTTGCCGCGTTCTGCTCGGCAAGCTTTTTATTACCCGCTTCCCCCTTAAAGGTCTTGCCTTTTATAACAACTTCGACGACGAAGTGCGGTTTTTGCGCCGTTCCGTCTTCAAAAGCGAGATATTCCGGGCACTTTAGCCCTCTGCCCTGCAGTAGCTCCTGCAGCTGCCCCTTATAGTTTATTGACTTGGTTATATTTTTGAAATTTAACGTGGATTTTACGAATTTACGCGCTTTTCCCATCCCGCCGTCTAAATAAATTGCCGCAACCAGCGCTTCATAGACGGACGGCACTGCCTTTTTGTTGTTTGAATCGTTTTGGCTCTTGATTAAAAACTGATCGAGCCCGAGCTCCTTCGAAACGGTCGCAAGCGCCGCATCCGAGACAATCGCCTGCCGAAGCTCCGTTAGCTGACCCTCGCTTTTTTTGGGGTCGTAAATGCATTCGGATACAATAAATTCGAGTATCGCGTCCCCGAAAAATTCGAGGGTCTGGTTGTTGTCGTCCTGATTGTACGATGAGAGAGTAAAGGCGCGTTCTAACAGATTTTTGTCCTTGAAAGTGTAATTTATCTTTTCTTCAACCTTCGACAGCTCCATTTTCACTCTCCGGAATAAGGCTGTTCCAATCTACGCCTTCAAGCCTATTTTCCACCGCAGGCACAAGTCCGCCACGATAGATAGAAAGCGCGTTTGCAATAGACGCCGCTATTGTGGACGACTTGGACGAGCCGTGACTCTTTACAACGACTTTTTTAAGTCCCAATAAAAGGGCGCCGCCGAATTTTTCAAAATCTAATTGCGCGCGCATTTTCTTGATTGCCTTGCGCATAAACAAATAACCGATTTTTGAGGAAAGGGTCGCCGAAAATTCCTTTTTCATAACGCCCAAAACGAGTTTTCCGCACCCCTCCATGGATTTTAAGGCAATATTTCCAGAAAAACCGTCGGAAACGACTACATCGCACTCCGAGAGCATGATGTCCCGCCCCTCGATGTTGCCCGCAAAGTTGATGCCCTCCATTTTGGAGAGGTATTTGTAGGTTTCCTGATGGAGAGGGTCGCCCTTGTGTTCCTCGGTGCCGTTGGATAAAAGTCCGACCTTGGGGTTCTTGATGTTAAAGCCCACTTTCGCGTACGCGGAGGCGAGCACGGCAAATTGGCAGAGCATTACGGGCTTGCACTCGGCGTTGGCGCCGCAGTCGCAAAGAAGTGTTACCTGTCCCCTTGAATTGGGAATTGCGGGACAGAGCGCGGGGCGTTTAATTCCCCTTATTCTGCCGAGTATGAGCTGACCGCCGACTATAGTTGCGCCCGTTGAGCCTGCCGTGACGAGCGCGCAAATGTCGTCCTCTTTTTTGAGCCTCCAATAAGCCGCGATAAGCGAGGATTGTTTGCGCTTTAACGCCTCGGTAGGACTGTCGTTCATGCCTATTACGTCGGGACAGTCGAAGATTTCAAGCCTTGACTTATCATAGCTTAAAGTGGCAAGCACCTTTTCAATCTCGCTTTGTATTCCCGCCAAAATTATATAAGCGTTTTTGTCGCTGTTCAGCGCAGAAATTGCGCCCTCTACTATGGCTTGGGGGGCATTGTCGCCGCCCATTGCGTCAACTATTATTTTATCCACTATTTGCTCCGTTTACAAAATTTTTCCAATCTATACAAAATTTTTCCAATCTATAAAATTATAGCACAAAAGCTTGAAAAATACAATAATTTGAGAGCAGATTTTTATATAGATACAGTATTTTGTTGTTATTAATTATGTTCACAAAAAATGACCGCTATTCTGCGCGGTCATTTTTTCGTGATTTTTAGAAACTAAGTTTCTCTGCCCGCAATATTCGATGGCAAACAAATGCGGAATTACGGGCATTCACTTCCACTGAGGCGTAAGCATACGCAAACTGAGTGCAAGTCCTAAAAGCGTGGTTTTAGGACTTGCCATTAAAAATTAATTGAAGGTCTTACCTTTGTTTTCGTTTTCCTCTTCATCGCCGTCGTAAATAAACGCGTTTTGGGGCGAATATCTGTCCTGCCGAATAAGGGTAATCTTGGTTTCGTTACCCCTTTTTACAGTCAGATAGCCGCTACTCAAAACTCCGTCCTTGCCCGCTCTTGCCTTGTCCTTTTGCTTGGTAAATTCTCGGGTTGCGGGAATATTGCCAGTGACCTCGGAGGAGAGCTCGTACACGGCTCCCGTGCTTGCACCGTAAATTTTAAAGCTTACGAAATTTTTGCCCGTCTGCGCCCTGATATATACGGGAGTGCGGGAGGAATTTTCTATCTTCAAATCGCAAGAGCTACCGCTGACCATAGCGTCACGCGAGGGAGGCACGTAGCTCACCGCAAGCGAGTGCGGATGATATTCATTGATATTCAGCCCTGCTAAAAGCGCGGCGTTATAGAGCGTTGTGCTGACCTGACACACACCGCCGCCGACCCCCTCGACAAACTCGCCGTCCACTATAATTTTAGCAGGTAAATACCCCCTTTCCTTTACCCTTGCCCCAACTGCGCCGTTGAACGACAGAACGCTTCCGCCACCTAAAATTCTGCCGTTTAAGGACGAAGCCGCAAGGCGGATGTTGCTAGTGCGGGTGAGGTTTTCGCCGTCAAAGTAGGTTGTAAACGAGGACAAAAGCGAGGTCTCTTTTTTTACTTCCTCAACAGTTTTTGTGCGCTTGACGCAGGTGTATTTCAAAGTAACTTTTTCAAAGTTCGAGTTTAGAGAATTTTTAATGTCCTCTTTAAGCTGCGCCTCGTTAGCTATAATTCCGTCGTTGCCCGCATAGTAAGTAAACGGTGCGCCCTCCCTGTTGAAAACTGCGTACGGTTCCACCGTAAAAATGCTTTCGTTGCGGCATATATCGGGGGCAATTTCATTTATGCCGCATAAATAGCACTCGTAACTTGCGGTGTAACTGCCCCCTTTTTTAACGCTTTTAAGTAAATTTTTCAGGTCGTCTTTATAGTTTATTTCGGGATATCTGAATACATATTCCCCCGATTTTGCACAAATTTTAAGCTGTTTTTGCTTGAGCTCTTCTTCAAAGTTTTGCCTTATTTTATAGGCTGCCTCTTTTTGCGTAAGACCGCCGACTTCTATTCCGTTGACTTTAATATTCTTGGGCAAAATGTGTGTAAAACCGCAGAAAAGCGCGCAAAAAAAGAGTATGCCCGCCGTTAAAGCGAGCATATATAGGGGGTAATTTAATTTTTTGACTTTTTTTATCAACAAATTTTCAATGCTTGCAAAAGCTCTTTCGAGGGGTGAAATTCGGGTAGACCCATCTTATGCCTTCCGTCATTTTCAAAGTGAGTGTCCGAACCGCCCGTAATAAAAAGGTTTAATTCTTTTGCTATCTCCTTAAAGTATGCCGTTTCAATATCAGTATGCGTAGTATACACCCCTTCTATGCCTTTAAGTCCGCACGATTGGAGCCGTACTATGCCCTTTTTAAGGGTATTTTTATCCAAATCTATTCTGCCGGGATGCGCAAGCGATACGACCGCACCCGAGGCAAACGCAATCTCTGCAGTGCGCTCGGGGGAAGGTCTCGCCTCAGTGGAAAAGGCGGGAGCGCCCCACATAAGATAGCTTGTGTAAAACTTAAATTCATTCTCCGCATATCCCTTTTTTGCGCCTGCGCGTGATATATGCATCGAGTGTATGGGAACACCCTCTACAAGCTTTTCCGCCTCCACTTCAGCCATTGTAAGGTTTATGCCTAAGTTTTTCAGCTTGCTTAAAACGACCTCCGCGCGCCTGTACGAACCCTCTTTAAGCTCCTTTAAAAAACTTTTCCAATCCCTGTTTTCAAGGTCGGGATTATAGCAGAGCATATGAACTTTCACGTCACGCCAATAAGCCGAAACCTCGATAGACGGCACATATTTGACGGGCAATTGCCCTTTTGCGGCTTCAAGCCTGTCCGTCGGGCACATACAGTCGTGGTCGGTTATGCAGATAAAATCAAGTCCCCTCTGCGCCGCCTTTTCAAACACGCGCTCGGGAGAGACGGTGCCGTCCGAGTAAAAGGTGTGAAGATGCATGTCCGCTCTCATCTTTTGACTGCTCCTCCCTCTATTCTTATTTTCCTGGCATCTCTGCCTGCAAGTATGCGCTCGGCGTGTGTGCAGGTTAAAATCGTCTGCAACCCCTCGGTGCGCTCTATGAGCTTTTTGCGGCGGGGTAAATCGAGCTCACTCGTGACATCGTCCAAAATGAGAACAGGGTATTCGCCCGAACGCTGCTTGAATATTTCCACTTCGGCAAGCTTAACGGAAAGCGCCGCCGTTCTGGTCTGCCCCTGCGAGGCGTAAGCTTTTGCGTCCGTGCCGTCGATATTTATTTCTATGTCGTCGCGGTGAGGTCCGCAGGCGGTATATCCGAGGCGAATATCCCGCTCGTAGCCGTTTGAAAGCTCTGCAAGCAGTCTTTTTTCTATCTCAGCCGCACTCCCTTTGTACTTTTTGTCGGGCTTAATTTCAAGTGTCTCCGCACCGCCCGTGAGGTAGCTGTGCGCCTCCCTTGCAAAAGGTGCGAGCATATCTATATACTCTGCACGCTTTTCACACACGATTGCCGCGTACTTGCACAGCTCCATGTCCCAGACGGGGAGAGAATCGAAGATTATCGACGTGTCGCGCTCCTTTAAAAGATTGTTGCGCTGTTCGAGTATACGGTTGTAGCGTGAAAGCGCGGTATAGTAAGGTTTTGAAAGCTGGGATATGGAGACGTTTAAAAATCTGCGTCTTTCGTCGGGTCCGTCCTGAATTAAGCGAAGCTCGCGCGGGGAGAAAAACACGCCGAAAAGATTGCCCAAAATGTCGGCGTTTCTCGTAATTTTGTTGCCGTTTAACTTAAATTCCCGCCCGCTTTCGGTAATTTTTGCCGAAATTTGCATATTTCCGTACCTGCCCGCGGCATCACAGGAAATTTCCGCCGTGTCTGAACCCGTGCGGATAAGCTGTTTATCCCGCTTGCACCTCGGCGAAATTCCCGTGCAGAGATAGAACACCGCCTCGGCGCAGTTGGTCTTGCCCTGCGCGTTTTTGCCGAACAGGACGTTTAACCCGTCGTCGAATTCTATGCTTTCCTCTGCATAATTTCTGAAATTTTTCAAATTTAATTTTTTTATATGCATTTTTCGGTCAAATTACTTTATTTTAAGTCGTTTTTATAGTATAATAGGGACGAACTGAATATTTTGGGCGTTTACACTGTATATTATAGCAAAAAATTTATAAAATTCAAAGGAAATTCAGGCGTTATGGCAGAAAATGGAAATCTTGATTTTATCTATGAACCGATTAAAGAGAAGATGCACGAGCTTATTTCGCACATCAACTACATAACGTACATCGAAAAGCTTAAGCCCGTTGAAGTAGACGGCAGATTTATCGTATTTGAAACGCCCACGGAGAGCTTCGCAAAGTACATTACGGGCACTCTCGCCGAAAAAATGCGCGAAGCTATCATAAAAGCCGACGTCGGTCTCACTGATTTTCGGCTCAGGGTTGAGGGAAGCGACGGATACGCTTTTAACGCGCCCACCGAGGAATACTTTACCCCCGACAATATCGACAAAAAATACACCTTTGAAAGCTTTGTGGTAGGCAAGAGCAACGAGTATGTTTACAAGGCGGCTCATTCTGTTGCAGAGGACCCCGCAGGCACGTACAACCCCCTCTTTATTTACGGAGGCACCGGTCTTGGTAAGACCCACCTGCTGCAGGCGATTGCGAATAAAGTTATTGACGACAGACCCGAGCTTAAAGTAATTTACGTAACCTGCGAGCAGTTCGTCAATGAAATTATCGATACAATGTTCACAGGCAGAGGTCCCGACGCGCGCGACAGGAGCATTAAGCTAAGACAGCACTACCGCAGTGCGGACATTCTGATTATTGACGATATTCAGTTTATAGAGCATAAAAAAGCCGTTCAGGAGGAGTTTTTCCACACCTTTAACGAACTTGTTTCAAAGGGCAAGCAGGTAGTAATTTCTTCGGACCAGCCACCCAAGAATTTGTCAACCCTCGAAGAGAGGCTGAGAACAAGGTTTGCGGGCGGATTGGTGTTGGATATTCTCCCCCCCAACTATGAAACCAAGATTGCAATTTTAAAGCGTAAAGCGTTTGAAAAGAAGTGCATAGTTCCCGAAGAGGTCTTGATTTTCCTCGCACAGGACTCTGGCGACGACGTGAGAACGCTGGAAGGCAGGCTGACGAAGGTAATTTTTGCCTCTAAGCTGCACGAGGAGCCCATCTCGGTTGCGCTTGCAAGAAGCGCGCTTTCAGAGGCAGTTTCGGAGAACGGAAACGAAAATATCAATGCAGAGGCTGTAATTTCTGCGGTTACCTCCTACTTCCACATCTCCAAAAAGGATTTAGTGGGCAAGAGCAAGAAAAAGGAGGTCACCCGTCCCAGACAGATTTGCTGTTATCTTATGTGCGAGCTACTCTCCCTCCCCCTTGTGTCAATCGGAAAAGAGCTGGGCGGCAGAGATCACACGACAATTTTGTATTCGCGCGACAAGGTCGAAGATATGTGCCGCGTCAACGATAAGATTGCAAAGGACGTTGACGATATAAAGAATATAATTTTAAAGAAATAATTAGGTCTTGCCCGAATTCTTTTCGGGCAATAATAATATAAACAGTTCACAAAAATTAAAAGCAATTCTGCGCTTTCAATTTTTCGTGAGTTTTGGGAACTATGTTCCCCTTGCCGAGATATTTAAGGGCAAACGATAACAAAATCTCGGCAATTCCCCTCCACCGAGGCGTAAGCATACGCAAATTGAGTGCGCGCCTAAAAAGTATGATTTTTAGGCGCGCCGTTAATTATTTTAAATAAGTACAAAATATGGTTGAATTTACAGAGGGACAATTTGATATAGTTGTAGTCGGTGCGGGGCACGCTGGCTGTGAAGCTGCGCTCGCCTCGGCACGGCTCGGACTGAATACGGCTATGCTGACGCTGAATTTGGACAGCATAGCTTTTATGGCGTGCAACCCCTCAATAGGCGGCACGGCAAAGGGTCAGATTGTCCGCGAAATTGACGCTTTGGGCGGCGAAATGGCGGTAAATGCAGATAAGACCTGCCTACAAATACGAATTCTGAACGAGGGCAAGGGCGAAGCCGTTCAGTCTCTGCGCTGCCAGTGCGACAAGAACGCATACCACCGCGAGATGAAGCGCACGCTTGAGAATACGCCTAATTTGCGCATTATTCAGGGCGAAGCCGCCAAAATTTTAGTAAAAGACAACAAGGTCTGCGGAGTTAAGACAACCTATGGCGGAATTTTCGAGGCGAAAGCCGTAATTTTGGCGACGGGCGTATATCTGAACGCCGAGACCGTGACGGGCGAGCACCGTCAGAAGAGCGGTCCGAGCGGATTTGCCCCCGCAACCGAGCTCACTGAAAATCTTATAGATTTGGGCTTTAATATACGCAGGTTCAAGACGGGCACTCCCGCTCGCCTTGACGGTCGCACGATTGACTTTGAAAGCTGTATAAATCAGGTAGGCGAGAGAGATGTCCCCTCTTTTTCCTTCCTAACAAAGGGCGAGAGAGAAAACTTGCGCGAATGCTATATAACTTACACAAACGCTCAAACGCACGGAATTATTTTATCTAATTTAGACCGTTCGCCACTGTATAACGGTGAAATCAAGTCCTCGGGTCCGCGCTACTGCCCCTCTATCGAAACAAAGGTTGTGCGCTTTGCCGACAAGGACAGGCATCAGATTTTTCTTGAACCCGAGGGCGCGGATACAAACGAAATTTACGTACAGGGAATGTCGTCCTCTATGCCGCACGACATTCAAAAAGAGATGTACCGCTCGATAGCAGGGCTTGAAAACTGCCACATTATGCGCTACGCCTATGCGATTGAGTACGACTGTATAGATACCCTTGACGTGCTACCTACCCTTGAATTCAAGAAGATTGAAGGGCTTTACACGGCGGGACAGATTAACGGCACTTCGGGCTATGAGGAGGCTGCGGCGCAGGGGCTTGTTGCAGGCATTAACGCCGCGTTTAAAATTCTTGGTAATGACCCCTTTATACTCGGCAGAGACGAGGCATATATAGGCGTTTTAATCGACGACCTCGTTACCAAGGGCACCGAGGAGCCGTACAGAATGATGACCTCCCGCGCGGAGTACGCAATTGCTTTGAGGCAGGATACGGCGGACTTCCGCCTGACCCCTAAAATTGCGGACACTCCACTCTTTTCCGATGAGCGAAAGCAGGCGTTTAATGACAGAAAGGCTTCTTACGAGCGCATTTTAGGCATTTTAAACGGCAGAGCTGAACAAAATCAGTCAAAAGAATTTCTTGAAAAGTATGGGATATGCGGTTCCTATCAGGGCGCAACCTACGCCGATTTTATAAGAAGGGGCGCTAAATTGGACGATATCCGCGCGCATTTCGGCATTTTGCAGGACGAGAATAAGCATATGCTGAAAACCTGCGAGTGCGACATAAAATACGAGGGCTATCTTCAAAAAAGCCGTGCGCAGATTGAGCGGGCGAAAAAGCTTGAAGAAAAAAAACTGCCAAAGGAAATAGATTATCAAAAAATTTCGGGTCTAAGACTTGAGGCGCGGGAGAAATTGCAGCGCGTTCAGCCCGTAACGCTTGGGCAGGCGGCAAGAATTTCGGGCGTAAACCCCGCAGATATTACAGTTCTTATGGTCTGGCTTGCAACTAATAAGTAAGCGTATATTTGAAATTTCGCATTATTTTAAATTTTAACGGTTAAAAAAGGAGGCTGTCGCCTCCTTTTTGAGTTTTATTCGGTAGATATTACTTGTTATCTTCTTTCTTCTCTTCCTTTTTTTCATTAGCTACGGGCATAGGCTTATTACCCGAAAGCCCTACCGCGTCGTCAACCGCAAGCGAGAAAGCTATACCCTGTCCCTCACTCTTTAAGCCCGCCATTTTATAAATTGCGTGCAAGACGTCATCCTTTATATTTGCGGGAACGAGTATCATTACGATTTCCTTATCGGGCTGAATTGTGATATTGAAAACCTGCTCCGCCACTTTATTGGCAGTGCCTCTTGCGTGGATTATAGTGCCGCCGCGCGCGCCAACATCCCTTGCCGCATCCATTACGACGTCGGAAAATCCCGTGTTGACTATACATAAGACTAATTCGTATTTTATATCGCTCATTTTCAGCTCTCCTTGACCATCATTTAACCATCATTATGTTGTCGCTCAAAAATCCGTAGATAAGCGCGCCTATCACGCTGGTTAAGGGAATTGTGAACGCAACGCCCTTGCCGTCTTTTATCGTATTGAACTTTTCTTCAATTTTTAAAAGCGCTTTTTGCGTCTGGCTCTCTTGAATTACGCTGAGTATTACCGCCTTTTGATTGTCGGCAAGACCCAAAAGCCCAAGCATTTTCGCGCTTGCTGTGCCCTGTGCCATTAAAACCATCTGCATGTTCACGGAGTAAGACTGTATGAGGTCGGTGTAGAACTCCGCTTTATTTCTGTTTACTATCGTAATCAAAAGCTTAAGGCGGTTAGATGTGACTGTGTTTGAATTTGCTTCTTTCGTATTAGGTGCAGTCCTTTTAGGTGCAACTCTTTTAGTACGTTTTTCAGGCATATTCCACCTCAATTAAAATAGATAATCTGCTCGTCGTCGGCAGAGAGTATGCGTCTCATAATAATTCTGTTGCGCACCTTCTTCGACATTACGGCCTTAAAGCCGAGGGCTTGAATAGTTATAAGGGGAGTCATTGCAACCATTGCAACAACGCCGAAAGCGTCGGTTAAAATATTTGCCGTCGACCCGCTGTTTAAGGCAATGCACGCGCCGACAACTAATGGCAGAATAAAGCTCGACGTTAAGGGTCCGCTTGCTACGCCGCCCGAGTCAAACGCAATTGCCGTGTATATTTTGGGCACGAAGAACGCAAGTCCCAAAGATATTAAATAGCCCGGAATGAGGTAATAGAGTAACGAGAACCCGAAAATCATCCTTATTACGGAAAGTCCTATCGATACGCCGACCGCAAGCGAGAGCGCGACGAGCATTTCAATCTTTTTGACGCCGCCGCCCGTGACTTCCTCTACCTGCTTGTTCAGAACGTGTACGGCAGGCTCTGCAAGGACTACCACCATACCGAGAATAAAGGCAAATACCGTTAAAACCGCGGGGTTGAAATCGGCAATCTGCTGTCCAATTTTAAAGCCTATGGGCATAAAGCCAACTTCAACTGCCACGAGGAATATTACCAAACCGAAGAAGGTGTATGCAATTCCTATGATAATCTGAATAATTTTGCGCTTGGGAAGCTTTAATGCAACAAATTGCAGTATAAAGAAAAATGCAACCACAAGTCCCAAAGCCAATCCCACGTTTTTAAACTGGGTTAAAAGCACGTGTCCGAAGTTGTCGAGGCAGCCCTGAACCGTTTCGTATTCGCCGAGACCGCTCATTTCTCCGCTGCCCGCAGTCAAGGACAAAATCATAACGGCAATCATGGGGCCTACCGAGCAAAGTGCGATAAGACCGAAGCTGTTTTCGTTTGCGTCTCTGCCGCCGATAGTCGTTGCGATACCCACGCCGAGCGCCATTATAAAGGGAACGGTTATGGGACCGGTAGTAACGCCGCCCGAGTCGAACGAAAGGGCAAGAAAATGCCCGTTCCCGCTCTGAATAAGCAGTGCGCCGAACGCAAAGAGCATCATATAGAAGAACATCAAAAGGAGCGAAAGGCTCTTTTTGAAAATTATCTTGAGTATTGCAAGCACGAGGAAAAGACCCACGCCTACGCCCACCGATATAATGAGCACCATATCGTTCATAACCGCTTTAACCTGCCCTGCAAGCACCGAGAGGTCGGGCTCGGCAACGGTTATGAGTACGCCCATTACAAAGCATACCGAAATTAAAACCAAAATCTTTTTTGACTTGGTAAGACCCGAGCCGACGTGTTCGCCCATAGGAGTCATGGCAAGGTCCGCGCCGAGGTTGAAAAGACCTATACCCAAAATAAGAAATACCGCGCATACCGAAAAGGCAACCGTCTCGGTCGTGGTCAGCTCCAGAAGGGGTGTAAATGATAAAATGAGAACTATTGCCGCCACCGGCAAAACGGATATCAAAGATTCTTTAAGTTTTAAAAACAGGGCTTTGAACATAGCTATCCGCCAAAAAAAATTTTTTGTGATGTCCGAAAATACACGGATTGTTGAATATTATATCACAATTTATCATTTTATGCAATAAATAAACCGCGTTTATCAGAGTGTATTTTTTGGAAATAGTATATATTTTCACAAATTACTGCACACAAAGACAAATTTAGTATTATTCCTTACTATATAATTGCGGTATGCCTTTGAGAATAAATTTAAAGAGCCTTTTATTTTATGTCGGCTGCGCGCTTTGTATGCTGTTTGCAAACTACGCCGTCAAAGGAGTTCCCCTTGCCTTCGGCATATTTTTTGCCATGCTCGTTTGCGGGACGAATATTATCGCAACACCTGTACTCTTCGTGCTTTCCTCTGTTATAAATCTGAATTTCGTGTTTTCGGGTATTGCGGTTTTTCAAGCCCTGTTTTTATCGCTCGTTGTCTTTTTGTACCGCCGTTCGGGTAGAAAAATCAAGTTCGAAGCTCTGTTTTACCTCATTGTTGCGCTTGCGCCATATACGGTTTTTTCGGACTATTTTAATATCAACGATTTGGCGTTAAACCCCTATCTCGTACGGGCGATTGCCTCGGTTGTCACGCTTGCGTTTACTTTTTTTTGCTTTAAAAGCGTGTACGCTCTTATGTACAGAGTTTGGCGGTGTCGGCTTAAGGAGGACGAGCTTGTCTGCCTTTGTCTCGTGTACGCGGTGTGCGGTGCGGGGCTTTACTCTCTTTCGGGCGAGGCGTTTTATTTTATTTTCAGCGCGTTTATAACGGTAATCGCCGTAAGAGTATGCCGCTCGCCTGCCGCCCTGATAGTAGCTTTAACCCTTGCTATCCCCCCCTCTGCGGTAAACTTGAACCCTGCGTATCTTACGGCGTATTTGATTATTTGCGTTGCCGCGCTTCTCTTTTCCGGGGCGGGAAGATTTGCCGCGGGCGGAGTGTGCGGAGTGTTTTTTGCACTTTATATGTATTTTAAGGGCTGTTTTGCCTGTGCCGTGCCCCTCATTGCGCTGTATGCGGTTTTATTATTTGCAGCCTGTTTTTTGCCCTCTCTGCAAAAGCCAAAAACTTACGATAATATCAAAATGCGGCTGCTTGTAAAGGACGTTTTAACCGACACGGCGGTAGCCCGCTCACAGCGCAACACAAGCGAGCAATTATACAGAATTTCCGAGGTTTTCCGCGAAATCGAGTGCGCTTTTTTAGCCCTCGACGAGGAAGTGAGCGACGGCACGGCAAGAATAAGAATTTTGCAGGAGATAAAGGAAAAGTGCTGTGTAAATTGTGAAAGGCGCAAGCGTTGCGAGCTTTCGAGCGTGTATACAGGCTTTAAAAAGCTGATTGACGCGGGGTGTATGAAAGGCAGAGTTACCCTTATAGATTTGCCCTCAGAAATGACATTGAACTGCTACCGTCCCAACGAAATTTTAAATTGTCTGAACGCCGTTTTAATAGAATACCGCCGACTTATGACCGAGACGGAGAACGCACGTTCGGGCAGAAAGCTGCTTGCCGAGCAGGCGCACGGCGTTGCCGAGGTTATGAAGAGCTGTGCCGTTGAGCTTAACCGCACGAAGGTATTTGCAGGGGTTGCCGAAAGTGTTCAAAAGGCGCTTGCTTCTGGCGGGATTGCCTGCCCCGAAATTTGTGTAGGCTTTGACGCAAATGAAATTCTTTGCGTGGTTACGGGAAAGACGGATATCGATAAGCTGTGCGGGATAGTTTCCAAGACACTGCAGAAAAGGTTTGTTTTAAAGGATAAAATACTCTACGGCGGGGAAAAATGCTGTCTTATTCTGGGCGCTCCGCCCAAGATGGACGCTGCTTTCGGAGTGGCGTATGCAATAAAGGGCGGCGAAAAGGTCTCGGGCGACACACATTCGGTAATCCGCATAAACGACCACACATTTTTAATGGCGCTTTCCGACGGTATGGGCAGCGGCGAGTACGCGCGAAAGGTATCCGAGTCGGCAATTTCGCTTATAGAAGCCTTCTACCGTGCTGAAATTCCCCGCGACACGGTGCTTAAAACAATAAACAAGCTACTCTCTTTTAACCGCGACGAGAGGTTTACCTGCATTGATATCGTAGGCGTTGATTTGAATACGGGCAGAGCCGACTTCGTTAAAATAGGCTCGCCTGCGGGAGTGATTGTCCGCGAGGGCGAAATTAAGGTAATCGAAAGCGCCTCCCTACCCTTGGGAATTTTGGAAAATCTGCACCCTACCGTCTGCACAGAAAAGGTCAAAAGCGGGGATATTATTGTATTTATGAGCGACGGTATAACCTCCGCGTTCCCATCCGCCTCCGATTTGTACGAATTTTTGCAGGAATTGAACCCCTTGAACCCGCAAAGTTTAGCCGATAAAATTCTTGCCGCCGCGATGGAAAGAACAAACCACACCGCCACCGACGATATGACCGTGGTCTGCACAAGACTGTTTGATAATTAAAATATTTACCTCAGTGTTTTTAAACCAACCCTGCTTGGTTTAGAAGCAAGCAGGTCGCGGAGCGCGCGGCTTTTCCGACGGGAGTTTACTGTGCGTAAATAACCGAGGAAAAACGCAAGCGCAACAAAGAGATGCGCCGCTTATAAGCTAAGCAGATAAAACGCGCCTCCCGCAAACAATGCGGGAGGCGCGTTTTATCTTTTGTACCTCTATATTTATCTTTTGTATTCTTTTACGGATTTGCGCATTATCGAGGCAAAGTATCTTGACGGGATTTTGTCGAGGCGGAACTTCCAATTGCCCTCTGCAACCGAAGGATAGTTCATCCTTGCACTGTTATCCAGGCCCAATAAGTCCTGTATTGGCAAAATGGCTAAGTCTGAAGGGCATGCAAGCGTTACCATACATAGAGCGCGCGCCGCCTCCTCCCTAGTTGAGAAGGGAATTATTATTTTTTTATCGGTCATTACATCGCGCAATCGATTTTTGAATACCTTGAACTGCTCGTCCGACATATCCTTTAAAAATCCAAGCGCCGTTGCGTTGTCGTGCGTGCCCGTGTACGCGACCGAATTTTGAGATATGTTTTTGGGAAGATAAGGGTTGTCCTCGCTGCCGTCGAAGGCGAACAATAAAACCTTCATCCCCGGGAAGCCCGTTTGTTCAAGCAATTGCACTACGCCCGAGTCTATAATTCCCAAATCCTCTGCAATTATGGGAAAATTGCCTATTTTATTTAAAATTCTTTGGAAAAATATTGCCTTAGGTCCGTCTTCCCAGGCACCTGTCTCCGCCGTTTGACTGCCTGCTGGGATAGCCCAATATCTATCAAAGCCCCTGAAATGGTCTATTCTTACAACGTCGAACATGGTCTTGCAGTGCGTCATCCTGCTTGTCCACCACTCGTAGTCAGTCGCCTTCATTACATCCCAATTATAGAGGGGGTTGCCCCACAGCTGACCCGTCTTTGAAAAGTAATCGGGGGGAACACCCGCTACCTTTGTAGGATTTAAGTCCTCGTCAAGCCGGAAAAGCTCGGGTCTTGCCCACACGTCGGCACTGTCGTACGCAACGTACAAAGGGATATCCCCTATCAGCTTTATTCCGAGCGAATTGACGTATTTTTTCAATTTGAGCCACTGCTTTTTGAATACAAATTGAAGAAACAGCCAAAAACAGTATTCGCTTCTGTATTCGTTTCTCTTAAACTCCTTTAAGGCAAGGTTTTCAAGATATTTATAGGGGTCGGGAAAGGTATCGAAAGAGCCCTCGTAGCGCGATTTGAGGGACATAAACATTGCATAGTCCTCAAATTCTCCGCTTTCGACGAATTTAACAAACTCGCTGTCACGGATATTAAACCGCGCGTAGGCAATTCTTAAAGCGGGGTATTTTAATTTAATAACCGTCTCGTAATCGACGTCGCCCTCGGGTAGCTCGCATGCCTTTAACTCCTCGTCGTCGAGAAGTCCCTCGTCGCGAAGTGACTCCAAATCGATAAATAAGGGATTCCCCGAGTTGCACGCAACCGACGAATACGGACTGTCGCCAAAGCCCGTATGCGCAAGGGGCAGAACCTGCCAGTACTTTACGTGCGCGCTCTTTAGGAAGTCGGCAAATTCGTACGCCTCTTTACCGAGCGTACCTATGCCGTATTTGTTGGGTAGCGATGAGACATGGCAGAGTATGCCCGCACCGCGTTCTAAATTGTTTTGCATTTCTTTACCGTAAGTTTAAACCTTTATCGTTAGTTTGAATTATTTAAGAGGTTTTTTATTCGCAGAACCGCCTCTTGGGTAACTTCTCTACTGCCGAATGCAGTCAAGCGGAAAAAGCCCTTTCCGTTTTCGCCGAAGCCCTCGCCGGGCGTTCCAACGACCTGCGCGCCGTTTAAGAGATAATCGAAAAACTCCCAACTGCCCATACCCATAGGGCATTTAAGCCAGATATATGGTGAATTTTTACCTCCAGTGTACCGGATTTTAAGCCCGTCTAAACACTCGGCAATGATTTTGGCATTTTGCCTGTAATAGTCGAGATTTTGCTGTATCTGCGCCATACCGCGCTCCGAAAAGACCGCCTCTGCGCCCTTTTGCACTATATAGGGAACGCCGTTGAACTTGGTGGACTGTCTTCTCAGCCACATTTTATTCAGGGAAATTCCCCCCTTTTCGAGTTCCTCGGGAATTACCGTATAGCCGCAGCGGGTGCCCGTAAAGCCCGCAATTTTGGAAAACGAGCAGAACTCTATCGCGCAGCTCTTTGCGCCTTCCACCTCAAATATCGAGCGGGCAAGACTGTCATCCTTTACGAAACACTCGTAAGCCGCGTCGTATAAAATTATACTGCCCTGACTGTTTGCGTAGTTCACCCACTCTTTGAGCTGTTCCTTGGAATAAGCCGCGCCCGTGGGATTGTTGGGCGAACATATGTAGATTATATCCGCCTTTACCACCTTTTCGGGCATTGGCAGAAAGCCGTTTTCCTCGTTGGCGTTTGTAAAAATTATCTTTCTGCCCGCCATTATATTGGTATCCGCGTACACTGGGTAAACCGGGTCGGGAACAAGTACGGTGTTGTCGTTTGAAAATATATCGAGAATATTTCCAAGGTCAGATTTAGCGCCGTCCGAAACGAAGATATCGTTTAGATTAAGCTCTACGCCAAAGGTTTTGTAGTAGTTTTTAATGCTCTCCCTTAAAAAACCGTACCCCTCGTACGGCCCGTAGCCGCGAAAGCTTTCCTTTTTTGACATCTCGTCCACGGCAAGGTGCATTGCCTTTATTACTTCGTCCGCAAGCGGAAGGGTAACGTCGCCTATGCCGAGGCGAAGAATTTTTTTATCGGGGTGAGCGCTCTGATACTTTGCCGCCCTGTCCGAAACCTCGGCAAAGAGATAGTTTTCAAAAAGTTTGGAATAGTTACCGTTTAATTTCATAGCTTAATCTATGATTACCCCCTGTCTTATAAACAAGGCGGTATTGCGCGGTTTATAAGAAAGAACTTGATTTATTTTTTATATTTTAACGAATATTTGATAAATTCGCTGAAAAGCGGGTGCGCAGACTGCGGACGGGACTTGAATTCGGGGTGGAACTGCACGGCAACGAAGAAGTCGTTTGCGGGGATTTCAACCGCTTCGACCAAAGAACCGTCGGGCGAGGTGCCGCCAACGCACATTCCCGCTTTTTCAAGCTCTTCTTTAAAGTCGTTGTTGAACTCGTATCTGTGGCGGTGGCGTTCGGAAATCTCGTCCGTGCCGTACGCTTTCCTCATCATTTTGCCGGTAATCCTGCAGGGATATGCCCCGAGGCGCATAGTTCCGCCCATCTTCACACCGTGCTGGTCGGGCATTAAATCTATTACGCAGTGACTGCTGTCAGAATCAAACTCCGAAGAGTTTGCGTCCTTGTAGCCCAAAACGTTTCTTGCAAACTCTATAACCGCCGTCTGCATACCTAAGCATATGCCGAAGTACGGCACGTTGTTTTCACGGGCATACTTTGCGCAGACAATTTTGCCCTCTGTTCCACGGTTTCCGAACCCGCCCGGAACTAATATTCCCTGAACGTCGCCGAGTAGCTCGGGGGCGTTTTTTTCGGTTATCTCCTCGGTGTCAACCCACTTTATCTCCACTTTTGTGCCGTTTGCATACCCTGCGTGAGCGAGAGCTTCCGCAACCGAAAGATATGCGTCGTGAAGCTGTACGTACTTTCCGCAGAGTGCAATTTTAACCGTCTTGTTCCGCGCTTTGATGCTCTTTAACATTTTATTCCACTCGGTAAGGTCAATGACACGGGGGTCAAGCTTTAAAATCTTGCAGACAATCTCCGAAAAATTGCTCTCTTCAAGCATTGTGGGGCACTCGTAGAGCGAGGGAAGGGTCATATTCTCTATACAGCATTCGGGCGCAACGTTGCAGAACATTGCAATTTTAGCCTTTACGTCGGCGGGCAAAGGCGCGTCCGTGCGCGCAATAATTATATCGGGATTTATTCCCATGCCCTGCAATTCTTTGACGGAGTGCTGGGTGGGCTTGGATTTGAATTCCTCCGACCCCGAGATATATGGAACGAGCGTTACGTGGATAAAACAGCAGTTATCCCTGCCTACCTCCATCGAAACCTGCCTTATCGCCTCGATAAAGGGCTGACTTTCAATGTCGCCTATGGTTCCGCCTATTTCGGTTATAACAACGTCCGCGTTGCTCGTCTTGCCGACGTTGTATATGAAGGACTTAATCTCGTTGGTTACATGGGGTATAACCTGCACGGTCTGTCCGAGGTATTCGCCGTTGCGCTCCTTATTTAAGACATTCCAATAGACCTTGCCCGTGGTAAGGTTGGAATATTTATTGAGATTTTCGTCTATGAACCTTTCGTAATGACCCAAATCGAGGTCGGTTTCCGCGCCGTCGTCCGTCACAAAAACTTCGCCGTGCTGATAGGGACTCATAGTGCCGGGGTCGATATTAATATAAGGGTCAAGCTTTTGAGAAGCTACTTTGTATCCCCTGCACTTTAAAAGTCTGCCAAGCGAAGCCGCCGTTATGCCCTTGCCGAGTCCTGATACAACTCCGCCCGTTACGAAAATGTACTTTGCCATAAATTTCTCCACATAGTGTGCAAATAAAAATCTTTATTATTGTACCATATACGGGTGTCAATTGCAAGAGTATGCAACAATTAAAATTAAATTCCGCGCAGGGGTGCGCGGAATTATGTTTCTTCTTCTGGAGGTGTAAAATTGGCGGGCTTAATCAGATGTGAGTTTTTAATATCGCTTTTCATTTGCTCGGGTTCTTCGGCAATAATGCCGCGCTGGAGCTTGTCGTACCCGTGCTTTTTTCTTATTCTGTCGACGCATTTTTCAACGGCTTCGAGCTTTTTATAGTTGCCGCAAGCCTCGTCCAAGGTTATCTGCGAGGTTCCATTGTCAAAACCCGACACGGTTATGCCGAGAGAGCGCACCGCAAAAGGCGGTTTTACGTTTTCCTTAAAAAGTCCGAAGGCGTGCCGTGCAATTTCGCCGCAGAGCGCGGTATGCCGTACCTTTTTCTGTACCGAAATATCCGTTAAATTGCCGTAGCGTACCCAAAGGTGTACGGTGTCGGCAAGCCCCTGCCCGCTCTCCCTAAGGCGCGAGGCGACGCTCTCCGCAAGCACGTATAAAAGCCTCTCCGCCCTGCCGTAGTCGGTTACGTCCTCGGCATAGGTGCACGAATTGCCGATAGACTTATACACACGCTTTTCGTCCATGTGCTTGACTTCTTCCGTATCTTCGCCGCGGGCGTATCTTAAGAGGGTCTGCCCGTTTTTGCCGAACAGCCGTTTTATTTCCTCATCGTCCGCTTCCGCCAATTTTCCTATCGTTGGAAGCCCTATCGCGTGCAGCTTGTAGGCGGTCGCTTTGCCGACGTATAGCAAATCCTCTACGGGCAGACCTGCGACTACCTTTTCGAAGTTGACTTTGCCTATAACCGTAGTTCCGTCGGGCTTCTTTAAATCCGACCCGAGCTTTGCAAATACTTTATTGAATGACACACCGCAGGAGACGGTTAGATTAAGCTTGCTCTTAACTTCATTTCTTATAAAGTCGCCGATAAAGCGCAGATATTCGGGAGAATAGCACCTTTCGCCATCCCTTTGCGTGTACATATCCGCAAAAGGCGGCAAGACCTTTGTAGAGCGCGTCAAGTCCAGCCAGCACTCGTCTATGCCGTAGCTTTCAATCAGGTCGGTGAACTGCGCGTAAATTTCCTTGACCTTTACGGAATAGCGCATATATTCCTTGAAATGGGGCGGAACGGTCAAAATATCAGGGCATTTTTTCTGTGCCTGCCAAATAGTGTCGCCCGTCTTTACGCCGAATTTCTTGGCTTCCTCGCTTTTAGCAAGCACTATTCCTTTGCGCTCCTCTTTACTGCCGCAAACCGCAATCGGCTTGCCCGAAAGTTCGGGGTTTAAAATGCGCTCTACCGAGGCGTAAAAATTATTTAAATCGGAATGAACTATTATTCTTTCCATAAGCTTTCGAGTATTTCAAAAAAGTTCGGGAAGGTCTTGGAGCAGACCTCGGCGTTCTCTATAACAACTCCCTCGCTTGCAAGTCCCGCAACGGCAAAGCTCATTGCAACACGGTGGTCGCCGAAGGTCTTTATTTTTACGGGATTGAATTTTGAGGGATAGATAATTACTCCGTCCTCTTTTTCCTCGCACTTGACGCCGGCATTTTTGAGATTTTCGCAAATTGCCGAAATTCTGTCGCACTCTTGTCCGCGAATATGCGCAACTCCGCATATTTCGGTGGGGTTAGAAAAGAAAGGTGCGCAAGCCGCCATGGTAAGCGCCTGGTCGGAGAAGCTTCCCATATCTATTTTGCCGCCGTCGAAGGTTTTTATAAGCTTTATAAATTTACCGTCGCTCTGCATGCTGTGGGGCATTAAACCCTTTACCTTTATATCCGTGCCGAGCAGTCTGTTCATTGCATAGAAGTAACATGCGGCGGAAATATCGGGCTCGATATCGTATTTTTTGGGGTTATAATTGCCAAAAACTTCATATATATTGCCATTTTCTTTAACGGTAACGCCGAAAGACCACATCATATCGAGGGTCATATTGACGTAACCCATGCCGTGCGCACCCTTCCGCTTTATCTTGACGGGCTTGCCCGCGCACACCGCCGAGATTAACAGCGCGGAGAGAAATTGACTGCTCTTTTGTATGTCAACTTCGACCTCGTACGAGCAAATACCGCCTTCAATTACAAGGGGAAAACAGTTTTCGCTTTCCAAAAATGTAATCTTTGCGCCGAGCTCCTTTAACGCCTCAACGAGGGGCGCGACCGGACGCCTTTTCATCTGCTCGGAGCAGTTTACCGTAAATTTGCCCTCTTGGAATGCCAAAAATGCGGGAATAAACCGCGCCGCCGTGCCCGCACTGCCCACGTTTATTTCCGCATCCGTAATTTTGAGTTTTCCCCCGCAGCCCTCTATTTTGAGGGTATAGCCGTTTAGTTCGCAGTTAATTCCAAGCGTTTTAAGGCAGTTTAAAAAGGTTATACAGTCGTCGCAAAGACTCACGCCGTAGAGGGTGCTTGTACCCTCTGCTATTGCCGCAAGGAGCATTGCGCGCACCGTCACCGATTTGGAGCCGGGTACGCTTACGACCGCGTTTTTATTGTTGATTTTTTTGCAAACATAGTCCATTATTTCTGCGCCTCGCTTTTATTTTCTGCGCCTTACTATGTCGCCCGCCGAAAGGGTATACGGGCAGTTTACGGTGTAATTTTCCTGAACGAGTTTGCAGTCCTCGACCCGCTCGCCCGCGCTTGTGAAAGCCTTTTCAACTTTGAAGGTCTTTAAAAAGTTTTGGGAGGGCGAGAGAATTTCAAGCTCGTCGCCGACTTTGAACCTGGTGCGCATTTCTATTACCGCCGTTTTATCCCCGCCCGAAATTATATTGCCGATATAGTCGCAGTCGCCCTTGGTCTGGCTGTCGGTGTAGTTTACCGTCTTGTCGTTTGAGCCCAAGGTGTACGCCGTAGTATAATCGCGGTGCGCGGCGGTCAAAAGCTCGCGCTCGATGAGGGGCGTAAAACCTCCGTCTATGCACCTGCGGTAGGCGTTTATTACCGTTGCAAGGTAGTATTCGGACTTCATTCTGCCCTCTATTTTAAAGGAGCAAACGCCCGCCTCCGCCATTTTTTCAAGGTATGCGGACATATTCAGGTCCTTGGAGTTGAGAATATATGTGCCCCTTTTATCCTCTTCCATATCAAGCCAACCGCTGTCCGAAAGCTCGTCCTTTTTGCGAACCTGATAGTTCCATCTGCAAGCCTGAACGCACTCGCCGCGATTGCTCTCCCTGCCCGAGAGATAGTTGGAAAGAAGACACCTGCCCGAATAGGAAATGCACATTGCGCCGTGAACGAAAGCTTCAAGTTCGATTTCGGGCACGAAATCGTGAATTTCGGCAATTTCTTCTAAAGATAATTCCCTTGCAAGCACCGCGCGTGTCGCGCCCTGCTCCGCCCAGAATTTTACGGCGTGCTTATTTGTTAAGTTTGCCTGCGTTGAAATATGTAAATCGAGCTTGGGTGCGTATTTTTGTGCGCACGCGAATACTCCGCTGTCCGAAATTATAAGTCCGTCCGCGCCCGTTCCGTTTAAAAACGAGAGATAGTCGCAAAGCAGTCCGAAATCTGCGTTTTTTGCGAAGATGTTTACGGCTATATATACCTTTTTGTTGAGGCTGTGGGCGTGATTTACCGCCGAAATTATCTCATCTTGGCTGAAATTATCGGCAAAAGAGCGCAAAGAAAAATCTTTGCCCCCTATATAGCACGCGTCCGCGCCGAAGTACAGCGCAGTTTTAAGTTTTGAAAAGTTACCCGCAGGGGCAAGAAGTTCTACTTTCATAGTTCCTCAATTTTGTCTGTTGTAAACGCTTACGGCAAGACCGTTGCCGACGTTTAATATACTAGTTGTAAAATCCTTATCGGCTTGAACTGCCGAAATATACTCCTTTATATGCTCCACAAGCATTTTACGCTTTTTGGGAACCTCCGCCTCGCCCGTTATATAGCCGAATAAGAGAATATCGTCGGCAATGAGCGTCCCGCCGTCCTTTAACAGCTCCTTTAACCGTGGCAGATATTTTACGTACTGAACCTTTGCGCAATCGAGAAAAATCAAGTCGAAGCTGTTTTTTTCAAGCTTTAAAATTTCCTCGCCCGCGTCGCCAGAAATTGCCGTAACTCTGTCCTCAACGCCGAAATTTTTAAAGTTTTGCACCGCCTCTTTAAAAAATTCCCCGTTTTTTTCAACCGTTACAAGCTTTGCACCGGGGCAGGCTTTGAGCATGGAAAGCCCCGAAATGCCCGTAGCCGTGCCGAGCTCTAATATGCTTTTGGGCTTTATTGCCTTTACAAGTGTTAAAAGAACGCACAGCGTTTCGTCGTCCGATGTCGGTATTTCCCTTTCGAACGCGCTGTTGCGAAGCTGCTTTATCCCGTCGTCAAGGGCGGGAATATTGAGTTTTGCGGTGGTAGTTTGCCTCTCTCCCCCGCTCGTGTCCTTGTGGGCGTAATCAAACATAGTCTTAGTACTAACTTAAAGCTCAACCACTACGGGTACAATCATGGGAGATTGCTTGGTTTTCTTGAATAAATAATTTTTGAGCGAACGCTTTATTATGCGCTTTAATTCGTCCGTCGTGCCGCGCGAGAGGTCGTAGCTGTCTATCGCCCTTCTGATAACCTCGCGCATTTCCTTGTTGTAGTCGCGGTGAAAATCGAACACGAACCCTCGGGAATTTATTGCGGGCTCGCCCACCACTTCGCCGCCGGAGACTGCAACCGAAACGATAAACAGCCCCTCTTCGGAGAGCTGGCGTCTGTCGTCTAAAACTACGCTCGCCTTTTCGTCCTCTATGCCCTCGCCGTCGATAAGGCGTGAACCCGAGGGCACGCTTTCAATCTGTTTCATACCCTTTGGAGAAATCTCTATACAGTTGCCTATGTCGGGAATGACTATTCTGCCACCGTTCATTCCAAGCTCCTGCGCAAGTTGGGCGTGCTTTTTAAGGTGCCTGTACTCGCCGTGAACGGGAATAAAGTACTTGGGTTTTAAGAGGTTGTGCATTATTTTGTGCTCTTCCCTGCACGCATGCCCCGAAACGTGGATATTTTGCAGGCTCTCATACACGACTTCGGCGCCCCGCCTATACAGCTTGTTTATTACGCGGTAGACAAGCTTTTCGTTGCCCGGAATGGGCGTTGCAGATATGATTACCGTGTCGTTTACGCCGACGGATACGGCAGAATTTTCGCCGTCCGCCATGCGCGTGAGTGCCGACATCGGCTCGCCCTGACTGCCCGTGCAGACGACTACTATTTCATCGTCGCGCATATTTTTTATCTTGGATATGTCTACAATAACGTTCTGGGGGATTTTAATTTCGCCTATTTTTTCAGCCGCCTCCACTACGGAGAGCATACTCCTGCCCGAGAGCGCGACCTTTCTTTTATATTTCGCCGAAATATCTAATATTTGCTGAAGTCTGTACACGTTGGAGGCAAAGGTCGCAATTATTATGCGCCTTTTCGAATTTTCGCCAAACAGTCTGTCCAAAGTGTTGCCAACAACCGTCTCACTCATAGTGAAACCCGCGCGCTCGATATTGGTGCTTTCGCCCATATACAGCGTTACACCCGCCGCACCTATATCCGCTATAGTTTTCAAGTCTATGGGGTCGCCCGCTACGGGGGTTAAGTCTATCTTGTAGTCGCCGCTGTGCACTATTATGCCCTGCGGAGTCTGAATTGCAAGGGCAAGCGAGCCCGCTATCGAGTGGTTGACATTTATAAACCTTATCTTGAAGCAACCGAAGCTCATAACCTGACCGGGGTTGACGGTTACTTCGTCAATATCGTTTAAGCGGTGTTCTCTTAGCTTGTTGTCCACAAGCGCAAGCGTCAGTTTGGTGCCGATGACGGGAACCTTCAATTCTTTCAACAGGTACGGTACGCCACCGATATGGTCCTCGTGTCCGTGCGTCAATATGAGGGCGCGCACCCTTTTCGCGTTCTCCAAAAGATAGGAAATGTCGGGAACTATCAAATCGAACCCCGGCGTTTCGTCCGTGGGGAATATGGCGCCGGCGTCGATAATTATTATATCGTCGCCGCACTCGATAGCCGTCATATTTTTGCCTATCTCGCCCACGCCGCCCAAAAATACTATCTTTACCGCGGTGTTCTTCTTGCCCTTAGGCTGGGGGTGGGGCTTAGGCGCGGTTTGCTTGTTTTTTACGGGTTGAAGCTGCACGTTTTGCTTGTTTTTTACGGGCTGAAGTATTTTCTTTTCTTGTTTAACTTTCTTCTCTCTCTTTGGTTTGACCTCGCCCGAGCCGCTCTTTTTAGCGCGTGGAATTCTGCGCGTAAGCTTTGACTTGGGCTTTGATTTTTTCTGCTCTGATGCCTGTTCCAAAATTTTACTCCATTAAGTTGTTACAATATGTTTTTACATAAAATGCGGGGGTTGAGTTGCAACCCCCGCTTTAATTTATTTTTTACGGTTTTCTCACGTCCTGAACAAGCCCGTCCGCAATTAGCTCCTCTATGGTTTCATAGGGATACATTTCGGTGTAGTCACGTTCGGGAACAGGTCTTTTAATACCGTCGCGCTTTTCAAGCATAGCGTCTATAAGGCGGATAGCTTTTTTTACGCCGAGCGGGCTCATAACCTTTACCGAAAGAGGCGTGCCGTGCAACGATTTGTTGTCGGAGACGTCTTTGTGGTGGTATACGGAATAGGGGAACTCGGCGGGGTCGAGCGCAAGATACAGAATAAGCGTCTTGCCGCGAATTTTAAGTCTTGCAATCGTTTCTCTGCCCTTGTGGAATCTCTCTGCGCCCCACGCGATATTGGAATTGACCTTTTTGTAGCCTAATAGGGCATGTTTAATTCTGCCGTAATACTGTTTCTGGTCGTCGGTGCCTTGAATTATTCTTGCAATAAAACTCCGGTTGTATTTCATCATGTTGAGGAAATCTACTCCGCCCGAAGTTTCCGAAAGCTCGTCACCGATCCCTAAACTTTCTTCATCTTCGGACGGTAACGTTTTTGGGTCGCTAACGTCCTCCTCATAAGTTTGTTCGTCAGTCGATTCATCGGTTTCAGACACAATGTCGCTAACCGTAACCAATACGTCGTTATCTTCTGTTATTGTCCGCTCTGCCGCGGCGGGTGCAAGCTCTGCAACCTTAACTCCGCTTTCAAGCAGTGCTTTTATTTTTTCAAGGTCCTTGTCTACGCTGTCAAAGCGTTCGCCCGAGGTTTTGGTAATTTTGTCGGCTACCTTGTCGAGGTCCTCCTCGCTTATCTGCGCCGTCTGATTTACAACTACTGCCTCTCCGCCGTTCGTGCCTTCGGGAAGACAGCTTATTATGTGGTTTGCAACCTTTTCGGCAAGGTCTTCGTAGTCAAGCTCTATCTGCAGAGCCTCTTCCTCGCCCTCTTCCTTTTGAGGAAGGGAGTTTACAACCCTGTCTGTTACCTTATCCGCAAGTGCGTCCATATCAAGCTGTTCGCCGTCGGTATCCTGTCTGTTTGCCGGAAGCGCGGCGAGAACTTGATTTGCGACCTTGTCTGCAATCTCGTCCGTGTCAATGTCGGGCAGATAGTTGGAAAGAACTGCCGCAGCTTTGTCTGCAATCGCATCTTCGTTTACGGGGGAAATGTTGACTTTCTCTCCTATGCGGTTTGCCAAATCGTCGTAATCGAGGTCTAAGCTGTTTGTCAAATCGAGTTCGCCGCGAAGCTTTTCGCCAACCACGTCTGCGATATAGTCGTAATCGAGCTTCTCTGCAATTGCCTTGGATATCGAATTGCAACCGTCGTCGTCAACAATGATGTCGAAGTCGTCTGATTTGAGAGAGCCGACTTTGAGTGCAATCTTGTCTGCAAGCTCATCCTCGTCGATAGCCGCCGTCTGCGACGTGGGCAGAGCCGCTGCAAAGGTCTGAACCTGCTGATGAGCTGGAACGCGTGCGGCAATCTTGTCTGCAAGAGCTTCGATGTCAAGCTCTCCCTCTGCCGTAGCAACGGGCGCCTCAATATGAATTCTGTCTGCTACCTTGTCGGCAAGCGTTTCGTAATCTATTTCAACGGACGCTGCCTCGGGTATCTCTACGTGTATTCTGTCTGCCACCTTATCGGCAAGTACGTCGTAATCTATTTCTACAGGCGCCGCCTCGGGTACCTCTACGTGTATTCTCTTTGCTACCTTGTCGGCAAGTGCGTCGAGGTCAAGCTCTCCCTCTGCCGTTGCTACAGGCGCCTCGATATGAATTCTGTCGGCTACCTTGTCGGCAAGCGTTTCGTAGTCGATTTCTACGGGCGCCGTTTCGACGGACGTTTCTATATTAAGCTTTTCGGATAATTTATCCGCAAGTATTTCGTAGTCAATTTCAACAGACGCTGTCTCGACGTCAGCTCCGCCTTGTGAAGCGAGTACTTTGCTTGCGACCTTATCTGCAAGGTATTCGTAGTCGATAGTTACGTCGCCGTTCGAAGTAACCACTACGGGAGTAGGTGCGGGAGCGGAAGTTGTTCCTATCTGCTCGGCAACCTTCTTTGCAAGAGCGTCATAGTCGATTTCCGCAGAGGCGGGTACTATTATCTGCTCGGCAACCTTGGATGCGATATAGTCGGTGGAAATGGCTTCCTGTACGGGAATAAGCGAGGCAACCTTTTCCGACAGCTCGTCGTAGTCGATTTTCGCGGGTTGAGCCGCTGCTACGGGCACACCCGCTGCGGTATACTGCTGAACGGGCGCGGGCATTTTGCCTGCTATCTTGTCCGACAGGAGGTCGTAGTCGATAGCCGCTCCGGAAGCTTCGTGTGCGGATTGAGGCAGTCGCTCTGCAAGCTTATCTGCAATAGCGTCATAGTCAAGCTCCTGCGTTGCTGCGCGGGGAGCTTCTTCTACCCCTTCGTGCTTCTCGGGAACAGCCTTGCCCTGCATTAAATCGTCTACCGCCTTGTTGAGCTCGGCAAGCTTTTCTGTCAGATTGAGATAGATATTCTCGCTCTGCATAGCAAGGTAGGTCAGTTCGTTCTTTAATCCGGCAATACTGTCTGCAACGAGATTGTAGACAACGTCGGATTTGTTGAGCGCTTCCTGCGCGTTGTCTCTGGTCTGGTTGCTGATTTCCGCCACGGAATCAAGCCGCGTGCTTATGAGTTGAGTTTGATTGCGAACGTCTTCCTGCTTTCTGGAAATGTCACGCGTAATCTGAATAATTACGTCCGCTTTTTTGGGCGGATTGCCGTTTCCGTTCCTTACAGGCGCACCCTGTCTGTGGACGGGGCGTTGCTGTTGGGGCGTTCCGTTCATGCCGTTAGCCATTTTACACCTCTTGAGTAATTGTACTAAAATTGCGCCGACCATAGGACGACTTAATTATAGTTTACACTAAAAAAACACAAATGTAAATAAGTTTGCCCGAATTTTTTTAAGAATTTTGAAATTTTTTTCACAATTATCCTGGCATATTTCGGGGGCAATCAAAAAATCCGCTTATTTTTCCTTATAAATACCCTCTTTGAGATGACGGCTTTGAATTTCACACCGAGTTCACATTACCACCTACAACCCCGTACAGACCGCAAGTATTGTCCGTAAAATGTATGTGTCGAGGTTGATATCCGAAACTAATATAAACCTGAACTTATTCATACAACTGCGTTCCGGCGGGGTGGCAGCGGTTAACGGAATAAATTTTTTGTTTAACGCCAATAATACTGTAAAGCGAGGTGTATTATGGCTAAAAAAACCAAAATAAAAAAGCTAACAGACGAGCAGTATTACGCATATATTATGGGGTTAAAGGACAGCGCAGCGCTTTTTGATGCGGGCGGAAACGTCGTTGTTCCCGACACCTTTACAAAGGAAGAAAAAGACGGCGACGAGCCGTCCTATAAAGATTAAACATACGTATTTGCGGCATATCCGGGGGTGTATTCGATATATTTACGTTATTTTAGGTATATTAGGCAGAGAATTGACGGCGGCGTAAGCAGTCGTTTACGCCGCCGTGTTAATTACCCACACAAACCGCGAATAATATTTTGTTACATAATATTCGGGGGGTAATTGCCTCCGTCATTTATTTAAATGCTTTACGGCGCGCCTTAAAATCACACTTTTATGGCGAGCACTCGATTTGCGTATGCATACGGCTTTGCGGCATATAATCTGAAACCTTTATTATAAGGTAAGCAAAGCGTCGCTACGCTCGCTCACCGGAAGGGAATTGACGCAATTTTATGTTCCTTTGCCCTTTTTGATTGCGTCAAGGAGAACATTGTTTCCCAAAAATAAATTACGGCGCACCCCAAAACCACGCTTTTGGGGTGCGCACTCAATTTGCGTATGCTTACGGCTCACTGGAAGTGAATGCCCGCAATTGAGCATTTGTTTGCCCTTAAAGATTGCGGGCAGAGAAACTTAGTTTCTCAAAATCACGAAAATTTGCTTGCGCAGAATAGCAAGGAATTTTTGTGAACTAAAGTATTATACAGATAACTCCACCTTTTCCCTCGTTTACAATTCGGGTTATTGCGCGGCGCATTTTGGTCTTGGTTTCATCGCGCATAGAGGTTACTTTGCCAGCAAGCCCCTCCTTAACCATACCACGAAGCGACTTGCCGAACACGTTGGTATCCCACATACCCTCGGGGTTGTTTTCAAAGCCGTTCATCATACCCTGCACTATGCCCTCGCTCTGCGTGGCGTTGCCCATAATAGGGCTGACCTCGCCCTGTACGTCTATCTTAACTATGTGATAGCTGGGGGCGGATGCGCGAAGCTTGATGCCCACGCTCCCCCCTTGGCGAACTACTTTGGGCGCGTCGAGGCTCATATCCCCGTCGTCGGGTTCTACTATGCCGTAGCCGTTGACCTTGGCACATTCGAGCGCGTCCTTGATTTTGTCGTAGCCTTTTTTTGCGTCCGAGGTTCCGCGGACGTAGCGCATAAGGGTGTATTCGTCGGTAATTCCCTCGCCTGCAATCTCCGAGAGCATATCGTAGAATATTCCGTCCTTAACGTAGGCGTTTAAGGTTGCCTTGCCCGTTGCAAGGTTCATTGAAAGGGTAATTCCGTCCTTCCAGAACTTGCAGTCCGAAAGTGCGTTATCAAAGCACGTGCAGTCCTTCATTTTGCAGACATTGGGCGCAACGGCGCGTATTCTGTCTAAAAGCTCGCCGATAGCGCTGTTTTCCTGAGGTAAAAACCGCGTCCAAGCGGGTATATCTATGTCGAAGGATACTACGGGGAACTCGAATAATACCGCCTTTAGAATGTTTAAAAGTCCAGCCGCGTCCGTCTTTTCGCAGTTTAAGGCAAGTACAGTTACGCCGTACTTGTTTTCAAGCTCCTCTCTGAGTTTTTTTGCGGCAGGCTTTTCGGGTTGAGCGCAGTTTAAAACTATTATAAATGGCTTTTGAGCGTTCTTCAAAGCCGCAACCGTGCGTTCTTCCGCGTCGAGGTAACCCTCGCGGGGTATTTCGGCAATACTGCCGTCCGTAGTCACTAAAAGACCTATCGTGGAGTGGTCGTTTATTACCTTGTTGGTGCCGAGCTCCGCCGCCTCCGCAAAGGGGAGAGCTACTTCGCTCCAGGGCGTGTTCACAAGGCGGGGCTTGCCGTCCTCCTCTATTCCGCTTGCGCCGCCCGTTATATAGCCGACACAGTCGCAGAAACGCACGTTGGCAACCGCTCCGTCTATCTTTACCGTAGCGCCCTTTGCAGGCACGAATTTGGGCTCGGTCGTCATTACCGTCTTGCCCGAGGCAGACTGCGGAAGCTCGTCGGTCATAACGCTTTTGAGGTTGCCGTCCTCCGCATTGGGTATGACGAGCTCCGTCATAAACTTTTTTATGAGCGTGGATTTGCCCGTACGCATGGGGCCCACCACTCCTACGTAAATATCTCCGCCGCTCCTTTTGGCGATGTCCTCGTAAACGTTGTAATCAAGCATATCCGCCTCCGCAAAAAAACAATACTGTGTACAATAACATACTACCTGTTTCAACAATTTAGAACACAAAAAATAAAAATTAGCCGCGCGGACTTCCCGTCCGCGCGGCGTTAATTACTGTATCGTTTTTATGCAAATACGTCTTTATAGAACTTGTTGAGCTCGCTCTCTTTTTTGAAAGTTACAAGAAACATCAGATTCCCCATAATGGGGGCGAGCACCTCGGGCACCTTTTCAATTGCCTTAATGTGGTGTGAATACATATCCTTTATGTCCTGCTCGGAGTACTTGAACTTCTTTCCGCTTCTTCTGCCGGCGAACCCGCAGTAGTACTTTTCGCCGCAGGATACGAGCGAGTAGCCATAGGTCATTACGTCCGCCCAAATTTTGTAGATGTTCGTACCGCTTGCATAGTTCATCATATCGGGCGAAATGCCGCCGCTGGGGCGCATATTGACTTCAAGCGCCACTATCTCCCCCTTCTTGCCCATATATTGGTCGGAATTAAGACGGAAAAATTCGAAATGTACAAACCTGTTCTTGACGCCGAACGCCTTTAATGTGCGCCTGCCCGCATCGCGCACGTCGTCATAGGGCTCGTTCAGGATATAGAACGCAAAATTTCCGCCGCTGTTTACAGTGTCCATGCAGGAGTCCACCGTGACGTTGCCCGTTTCGAATACTGGATTGCCCTTGCCGTCCACGATTGCGTCGTAGGTTTGAACCACGCCGTCTATATACTCCTCCATTATAAACAGTACGGGCGGTTTGGTGTTGTAAAAGTTTATAAGCTCGTCCTCGTTTTTAAGCTTGTAGGTGCAGCTTGCGCCCACTCCGTTGTCGGGCTTTACTATTACCGGATAGCCGACCTCTTCTATGAACTTTTTACAGCCCGCAAGTCTTCTTACAAGGCAGTAGCGCGCGGTCTTTATGCCCGCCTTTTTATAATAGCTCTTCATCTTGGACTTGTACTTTATCCCGGACATATCCCGCAACTTCAAGCCCTGAACGTTGAACTCCGTGCGTAGCTTTGCGTCCTGCTCAAGCCAATACTCGTTGTTGCTCTCGATAAAGTCGATTTTGCCGTATTTGAAGGTAAAAAAGGCTACGGCGCGGAACACCTCGTCGTAGTTTTCAAGGTCGGAAACCTTGTAATACTCGTTTAAAGAGCCTTTAAGCTCGTTTGTAAGACTGTCGTAGGGGCAGTCGCCTATGCCCAGCACGTTTACTCCGTCATTTTTGAGTTCACGACAGAATTTCCAATAATTTTCGGGAAAGTTTGGCGAAATAAAAATAAAATTCATATTTTATCCTTTAAATAGTTACATAGAAGTCAGCTGACTTTTTTGCAGATTTGCTCGTTTTAGAAGCAAGCAGGTCGAGGAGCGTGCGGCTTTTGCGCAGGGAGTTTACTAAGCCGTAAATGACCAAGCAAAAACGCAAACGCAACAAAGAGATGCGCCGCTTATAAGACGAGCTCTGCGTCAGCCTATATCAAATAATACTTTCATAAAATAGGGAATACTCCTCTCCCACGAAGCCTCACAGTGCGTTCCGCCCTCAACTATGCGCGCGGTTAAAACTGCGTTCTTCTCAATGAGCGTAGCGCAGGTTTTGGCAAACGCCTTTTTCTGCGAGCTGTGATTTGAGAACTCCTTACTGCCGTAATCGGTATATATTACGGTGTCTTTTTTAAATTTTGCCCCTTCGATAAAGCCGCAAAGGTTTCCGTTCCCAAGCCATAGGCTGGGGGAAAGCGCCGCCCCGCGCGAGAAAATTTCGTTGTAGTTGCAGAGGGCGTACAGGGTCATAAGTCCCCCCATAGAGCTGCCGCCGATTGCCGTATTGTGTCTGTCTGGCAACGTGTCGTAATTCTTGTCTATATAGGGCTTAAACTCACTGACGAGCCAGTCCATATATATCTTACCCTGACCCTTTAAGCGCGTTCCGTCATTTAAGGTAAAATCTACCGGCGAATATTCTTCAAGCCGGCGGTGTCCCTCGTGGTTGCACTCGACAGCCGCGACTATTATCTCCGCCTCCGCTCTTTCGAGATATTCTTTTAGCCCCCAGCTCTTGCCAAATGTTGCGTCTTCATCATAAAAGAGGTTGTGTCCGTCAAACATATATAAGACGGGATATTTTTTTCCGTTTCCGTAATTTTCAGGCAGATATATGTACGCGCTGCGCTCTTTATCCCCTGAAAGCTCGGGAATTGTAACTTCAAATTTCTGTACCATATTTTACCATATTTATAATTGCTTACGGCACAACAGAAAACCACGCCTTTTTGTTGTGCACTCAATTTGCGTATACCTACGGCTCACCGGAGGGGAATTTGCACAATTGTATTATCGTGTGCCCTTAAATATTGTGCAAAGGGGAACCTGGTTCCCAAAAATCACGGAAAAAACAACTCGCAGAATAGAGTTATATTTTCGTGAACACTGTTATATGTGTGAATTTATAAAGTTAAGGATATCTTTATAAACTTCGTCCTTGCAGTTGTCGTTGAGTATTTCGTGACGGCTGTTACTGTAGAGCTTTACGGACAAATCCTTTATCCCCGCCGTCTTGAATTTTTGGTGAGTTTTTAAAACTCCCTTGCCGTAGTCGCCCACGGGGTCGTCCTCGCCCGCAACCAAAAGCACGGGCAAGACCCTGGGGGTTGACTTGATTGTCTTGGAAGAGCAGGCTTTTTTAATTATCGAAAAAAGAATTTTATAGCCGTTGTTGGTAAATTTAAACCCGCAGAGAGGGTCGGCTTGGTAAATACCGACGTTTTCGGGATTTACGGAGAGCCAATCGTTTTCCGTTTTTACGGGCTTTATCTTCTTGTTGTAGCCGCCGAACGCAAGATTGTTGATGAACTTGCTCCTATTTCTCCACCCTTTAAAGAGGGCGTTTAAATTTACCATAAATAGAGCTGTGTTCAAAAGGAGCTTGCCCTTAAATCCGCTGCCCATAATGATTGCGCCCGAAACGTCCGTTCCGAACATCGAAATATAGGCTCGGCAGAAAAACGAGCCCATACTGTGACCGAGCACGAAATAGGGAATATTGCCCGTTTTTTCCTGAATTAAGAGCTGTAATTCTCGGATGTCGGATATGATTATTTCAATATCCTTTTGGTCGTTGAAATACCCCAAATCCTCCTCCGACTTTGCCGACTTTCCGTGTCCGAGGTGATCCTCCGCGCAGACGAGATAGCCGTTTTGTGCTAAAAATTCGGCAAAAAGAGAATACCTTTCGGCGTACTCCGCCATACCGTGAATTATCTGCACAACGCCCTTTATTTCGCCCGCGGGACGCCATATGCAGGCGTGAATTGTGTTTTTGCCGTCTTTGGACGGGTAAAATATATTTTCCATACCAAACCAGATAATTTTAAACCCGAACCCGTTTTAACAGGCGTCATTGCGCTGCTTTCCGTGCGCGGCTCCATTTGGCGTATGTCCGTATACGCCGCAGTCGCCGCGCGCAAAAATCAATCGCAAGCCCGCGCGTTAAAGTGAATTGCAAGTTTTTATTTGATATTTTGCTTTTAACCGTGCTCGGGTTTGAAAATATCTGGTTCATTATACCATTTTTAATGTCGCTTGGCAATATTTTAATGTAAAAAACGCGGCGATAAGCCGCGTCTTTTTAATATTGTGTTTGCTGTTCTCTGTTCTCTTTTACCTTTAAACGAAGTCCGTGACCCGTGATAAAGGGCGAGATTATGAGCCATATTGCCGCAAGCGCAATGAGTACGTAGACGATTATCGAGCCTACCGAGCGAGGTCCCATAAATATCCAGCTGACAAGATTAAAGCCGAATATTCCGTAAAGCCCCCAATTCAATGCGCCGACTATGGCAAGTACGTAAGATAACACGTTAAAAAATACCATAACTTTCTCCCTTAGTTACAGTTTGGCTGTGTTTGGGGAAAATTATTCGTCGTCGGTGTTTTTATTAAATTTAAATAGCCTGCACAGAAGCAACTATTTGTATGAATTATCGTCAAATTCTTTACGGCGCGCCCCAAAACCACGCTTTGGGGGATGCGCACCCAATTTGCGAATGCCTTCGCCTTGGTGGAAGTGAATGACCGCATTTTTATTATTGTTTGCCCTTATATAATGCGGGCAGAGAAACTTAGTTTCTCAAAATCACGAAAAATTGAAAGCGCAGAATAGCTTTTAATTTTTGTGAAATTCTATAATCTCGGTCAGCCTTTCGAGCACTCTTTCAAAGCCGTATTTGGTCTCCGAGGACACGGCAATAATGTTGCCCGCGCCGCACTTATAAATAGAAGAAATATTTATAAGACTTCTGGAAATTGCCGCCTTGGAAATTTTGTCGGCCTTAGTTGCAATTACCGTAAAGGGAATTGTGTGGTAATAGAGGTACTCCACCATCTGCTTATCGTCCGCGGTGGGGTCGTGACGGATATCCGCAAGCGAAAAGACGTGCGCGATATTTTCTTTATTTTCAAAAAAGCCGTCCAAAAGCTTCATCCACTTTAATTTTTCCTCTTTGGAAACGCGCGCAAAGCCGTAGCCGGGTAAATCGGCAAGGATAAATTCGCCGAAGTCGAAATAGTTTACAAGCCGCGTCCGACCCGGTTCTTTTGAAACGCGCGCAAGCTTTTTTCTGCCCGCGAGTCCGTTTATAAAGCTCGATTTGCCCACGTTTGACTTGCCGCAGATTGCAATTATAGGTTTATCCGTATTTAAAAACTGCTCGCACCTGCCTGCACTCGTTATAAATTCCGCATTTGTGATTTTAAGCATTATATCCCCGAAATTGCCGTCTTAAACACCGCGTCCACGTCGGATACGGGTATAAAATTGAGTTCGCCGCGGATTTCAGCGGGTATCTCTTCCAAATCTTTTTTATTGCCATTCGGAATAATTATGTCCTTTACACCTATTCTGTACGCCGCAAGCGCCTTTTCCTTGAGCCCGCCTATGGGCAGAACCTTGCCGCGAAGGGTAATTTCGCCCGTCATTGCAATGGATTTTTTAACGGGCTTTTTGGTGAAAGCCGAAAGAATTGCCGTCGCCATGGTTATGCCCGCGCTCGGTCCGTCCTTGGGAGTTGCGCCCTCGGGTACATGAATGTGGATATCCGTGGTTTCAAAGAGCTTGTTGTCTATTCCGTAGCTTGCGCTGTTGGCGCGGATATAGCTTATAGCCGCCCTCGCGCTCTCCTTCATAACGTCGCCGAGCTTGCCCGTCAAAAGTATATCCCCCTTGCCCTGCATAGCCGAAACCTCGATTGTAAGCGTAGTTCCGCCTACAGAAGTCCAGGCAAGACCCGTAGCCGCACCTACTTCGTCTTTAAAGAGAGCCTCGTCCTTTTCGTATCTGCGAACACCGAGGTATTCGGCAACGCTGTCGGCGGTAACAATAACAGCCTCCTCGTTGCCGTCGGCACGGCGAACTGCCACTTTTCTGCAAACTGCGTCGATATTTCTTTCAAGATTTCTGACGCCCGCCTCCATAGTGTAGCCCGAAATAATTTCGTCTAGGGCGCTATCCTCAATAGTAAGGCAGTCCGCGGAAATTCCGTTTGCCTCGCTCTTTTTGGGGATTAAATATCTCTTTGCAATTTCGCGCTTTTCCTCAAGCGTATAGCCGCTGAGCTGTATGACCTCCATTCTGTCCAAAAGGGGACGGGGTATCGTGTCGAGTGAGTTTGCTGTTGTAATGAACAATATCTTGCTTAAATCGTAGGGGACTTCAAGGTACCTGTCGCGGAAGGTCGAGTTCTGTTCGGGGTCTAACACCTCCAAAAGTGCGCTCGAGGGGTCGCCGCGCATATCCGAGGAGAGCTTGTCTACCTCGTCTAAAAGGAACACAGGGTTTACCGTGCCCGCCGTTTTAAGTCCGTTTATGATGCGCCCCGGCATTGAGCCGATATAGGTCTTTCTGTGCCCGCGTATTTCTGACTCGTCCTTGACGCCGCCAAGGCTCATCCTTACGAATTTTCTGCCGAGTGCGCGCGCAATCGAGTGCGCGATAGAGGTCTTGCCCACTCCCGGGGGACCTACGAGAAGAAGTATGGGCGCGTTTAAGCCGCCCGTTAGCTTTAATACGGCGAGATACTCGGTTATTCTCTCCTTTATCTTTTCAAGTCCGTAGTGGTCGTCGTTTAATATTTTGACGGCGTCCTTTAAATCGTGCGTGTCCTCGGTCTGCTCGCTCCAGGGGATGTCGAGCATCCAGTCAAGATAGAGTCTTAAAACGTTGTATTCGGGCGAGGAGCTGGGCATACGCGACATGCGCGAAAGCTCTTTTAGGCACTTCTTTTCAGCCTCCTCGGGCATAGACTTTTGCTCTATGCGCTGTCTCAGCTCTTCCGACTCCTCCTCGTCGTCGCCGAGCTCGGTATGAATTGCACGGAGCTGTTCGCGGAGATAGTAGTCCTTTTGGTTTTTCTCTATGCTACTTCGCACCATTGCGTTAATCTTGCGCTCAAGCCTGCTTATTTCAAGCTCCTCGTTTAACATATTATCAAAGAGCTCAAGCCTGTCTACAACGCGCACACACTCTAAAATTTCCTGCTTTTTCTCGGTCTTGGCGTTGATATAATGAGTGGCAATATTCACGTACTCGTCCGCGTCCTCGCACTTTTCAAGCTGTGCAATTACGTCCTTGCCTATCTTGCTGTCCGATTGAATTATTTCGGGGAATACGCTCTTTGCCGTGCGGAAATACGCCTCCTCCACAGTTTTATCGCCGTGAATTGATTTTATTTCGGCGCAGTCCGCTAAAAGCGTGCCGTCTTCGAGTTCAAGCGCACCCGCCTGTGCGCGGTAGAGCGCCTCAACGGTAACTCTTATATTATTTCCGGGGAGTTTTGTGACTTGCCTCAGTCTTACAACCGTTCCCACAAGATGAATATCGTCGGGGGTTATGTCCGTCTTGTCCGCATCCTTTTGCATGCACACCAAAAGACGGGAATCCCCCGCCGACGCCGCCTTGATTGCGGTTAGCGTTATAATCCTGCCCGCGTCAAAGCTGACGACCGTATTCGGGAAAATTACCCTGCCGCGAAGGGCAACAACGGGCAGACGTTCTATCGTCTTTACAGCCATTTTTTCTCCTTTTAAATTTTCCCCCTCGGTTGAGGGGGAAAGTAAGTTAGTACTAAAGTCTTATTGTGATAAATTATAACTTATTACAGTGTGGCTGATTACGCCGACTCTTTGTAAATTATCTTGGGTTCGGCGTTGTCAGTCACGCACTCTTTAGTAACTATGACCTCCGCAATATTCTTTTCCGAAGGTACTTTGTACATGACCGAAGTCATAAATCCCTCTATTATGGTTCTCAAGCCTCTTGCACCCGTCTTTAAGCGTATTGCCGTGTTGGCAATCTCTCTTACGGCGGAGTCCTCTACCGTGAGCTTTGCTCCGTCCATTGCAATCAGCTTTTGGTACTGCTTTATTATAGCGTTTTTGGGTTGGGTTAGGATATTTACGAGCGCCTCCTCGTTTAAAGGGTGCAGGCTGACTACAATGGGAACCCTTCCCACAAATTCGGGGATGAGTCCGAATTTGGTCAAATCCTGCGGCTTTACGTCCGAGAGAGTTTCGTAAACGTCGTTCTCTTCCGCATTTTTTATCTGACCGCCGAAGCCGAGAGACGTGCTGTCCTTGCGCTTTTGAATTATCTTGTCAAGCCCTACGAACGCACCGCCGCAAATAAATAGAATATTCGTTGTGTCAAGCCTCAAGCACTCCTGCTGGGGATGCTTTCTTCCGCCCTGCGGGGGAACGTTTGCTACCGTGCTTTCGATAATTTTCAAAAGCGCCTGCTGTACGCCCTCGCCCGAGACGTCGCGCGTTATAGACACGTTTTCGCTCTTTCTTGCAATCTTGTCTATCTCGTCAATATATATGATGCCCCTTTGAGCCTTTTCTATGTCGTAGTCGGCGTTCTGAATGAGTTTTAATAAAATATTTTCGACGTCCTCGCCGACGTACCCCGCCTCCGTGAGCGTGGTCGCGTCCGCCGAAGCAAAGGGCACGTTCAAAATTCTTGCAAGCGTTCTTGCAAGCAAGGTCTTTCCGCAGCCCGTAGGACCGAGCAGTAGTATGTTGCTCTTTTCTATTTCGATATCGCCGTCGTCCTTGCTCGTGAGCGTTCCGTTAATTCTCTTGTAGTGGTTGTACACTGCAACGGAGAGCACCTTCTTTGCCTCGTGCTGTCCTACGATATACTTGTCAAGCTCCTCTTTTATCTCTGCTGGAGTTTTCAAGGGAACGGGTTTAAGCCCGCTTTGCTCCTCTTCCTTGACCATATCCTTGCATATCTCTATGCATTCGTCACAGATACATGCCCCGTCCTTGCCCGTAATAAGCCTCTTTACAAGCGCTTCGGGCTTTCCGCAGAACGAGCAGAATTTAATATTTTTCAAATTTTAATCCTCACTCTTTAAAGTCGCAACTTATACGCAGTCATCTTCCGTTATTTTGTGCTTCTTTATCTTTTGAAGAATACCTTGTCGATAAGTCCGTATTCGAGCGCTTCCTGTGCAGAAAGATAGTTGTCCCTGTCTGTATCCCTTTCGATTTCGGAAATAGGTCTGCCCGAATTCTGCGAAAGTATCGAATTGAGCTTCTGTTTGGTGCGCAAAATGTGTTCTGCGGCAATTTTAATATCGCTTGCCTGACCCTGCGCACCGCCGAGGGGCTGGTGTATCATAATTTCGCTGTTGGGAAGGGCGTATCTCTTACCCTTTTGTCCGCTCGACAAAAGGAACGCACCCATGGACGCCGCCATACCTATGCAGATGGTGGAAACGTCGCACTTGATGTAGTTCATAGTGTCGTAGATTGCAAGTCCCGCCGAAACCGAGCCGCCGGGGCTGTTGATGTACAGCGAAATGTCCTTTGAAGGGTCCTTTGCCTCAAGATAGATAAGCTGGGCTACGACGGTGTTTGCAACCGCGTCGTCAATTTCGCCGCTCAAAAATATAATTCTGTCCTCTAAAAGTCTTGAGTAAATGTCGTACGAGCGCTCCCCGCGGGAAGTCTGCTCAACGATATAAGGCACAAGTGCGCCCTTTACAGTATTTTCCATATAAAATATAATTCTCCGAATTTAAACTTGGATTATGATTTTTTTGCTGTGGTCTTTTTTGCAGGGGCTTTCTTGGGTTCGCCATCGCCGTCCGCCGTTTTCTTTGCGGTTGTTGTTTTCTTTGTCGCGGGCTTTTCCACGTCGGCGTAGAGCTCGTTGTTGTTTTTAAGGAAGTCGAACAGTTTGGTTATGATTATATCGTTTTCGATATACTCAATCTGTCTGGGGTCAACCGACTTCTTGTATTCTTCTGCAGTCTTGCCGACCGATTCTGCCTGCTCGGCAAGCTTTGCGTCAATCTCGCTCTCTTCTGCCTTGATATTTTCCGTTTTTATAATCTTATCTATTACAAGCTGCGAAAGCACGCGGGGCTGTGCCTGATCTTTGAACTGTGCGCGGAACTGCTCCATCGTAATGCCCATATACTTGATATACTCTTCAAGCTTTATGCCCTGATAGGAAAGTCTGTACGAGAAATCTCTGACCATTCTGTCAATCTCGTTTTCAATCATTGCCTGAGGAATTTCGCACTTTGCGTATTTTTTTATTTCTTCTATTATGGAATTTTCCGTCTCGTCCCTGCTTCTGCCTTCCGCCTCTCTCGTCAGCTTGTCGAGGGTCTTTTTCCTGTACGCCTCTACGGTGTCGACGCCGGCGTGCGATTTTACATATTCGTCGGTAAGCTCGGGAAGTTTGCTTTCGTGGATTTTATGCAACACAATGTGGAAAACGGCGTCCTTTCCGCGGAGATTATCTGCCTGATAGTCCTCGGGGAATTTTACGGTTATGTCGCGCTCGGAGCCTATTTCCATGCCCTCAACCTGCTCTTCAAAACCGGGTATAAAGCTGCCGCTTCCGAGTACGAGGTCGTAGTCCTCGGCGGTACCGCCCGCAAATTTTTCGCCGTCTACACTGCCCGAAAAGTCGATATTTACGGTGTCGCCCGACTTGCAGGGTCTGTCAGTTACTTCAATCTTCTGTGCGTCGCGCTCCAAAAGCTTTTTGACTTCCTTGTCAACGTCCGCGTCGGTAACATTATACTCATACTTTTTGATTTTTAAACCTGTATATTTTTCAATTTCCACTTCGGGCTTTACGGGTATAGTGCAGGTAAATGCAACGCCCTTGCCGTTTCCTATTTCGTCTATCGACACTTCGGGGTCGCCTACGGCAGTGAAGCTGTCCTTTTCCTTTTCAATTACCGTGAAGTAGTTATCGGCGTAGAGCATATTGAGTGCGTCCTCGAAAAATACGGTGTGACCGTAATAATTTTCAAGCACGGGGCGGGGCGCCTTGCCCTTTCTGAATCCCGGAACGGAATACTTGCCGCGAGATTTTATATAAGCCTTCTGCGTTGCTTCCGCCCACTCTTCCTCTGTAAAATTAAAAGTAACTTTTACGGTGCTCTTTTCCCCTGCCGACTTGGTATATTTCATTTTGACTCCTCTTGCCGTTTTTACGGCTTGTAAATTTATTTTTTATTATACGAAAGACATTTTATCACATAGCAAAAATTTTGAAAAGCGTTTTGCGCTTACAAATGTATTTACTTTTTATTTTTTTTACTATATAATAATTGTAATAAATTAAGCAGTCTATTAAACGCTTACGGCGCAAGGAGGGTTCCCCTCCGCCAGCGCACACAATTTGCGAATACTTTCGGCTCGCTGGAAGTGAATTGCCGCGATTTTATTATTGTTTGCCCTTAATTATCGCGGCAAGAGAAACTTAGTTTCTAAAAATCACGGAAAATTAACGGGTATGCAACCCCAACCGATACACCTGATAACGGCTTGTTTTGGGCTTTTCCTGCGTTAAACTCGCTCGTAGTAGGGTTCACTACAACTTCGCTCGTTTGCCTTGTAAAATCACGCAAAACAAACCGTTTCAG
>JAFLVO010000004.1 GCA_022508245.1 Clostridiales bacterium | reverse complement strand
CAAGAATCCCGTGTACGTAAAGCAGATGGCGGACAGCGTGTGCGCGTATCTTGACGAGCTATTCGGGGAGAACGCCCTTGCGCTCTGCAAGGAGACCATTAAACTTATAGAACAGAACGTATAATTAAAAATTACGGTAAAGAATTATGTCAAAATTCAGAACATCCATTTTAATAGTAGGTATGCTTGTAATTATCGTAGCGGCGGCGCTGCTAACGGTTTTTGCGCTATTCGCAACGGGGGTAGTAGTAACCGAGCGGATAGAGATTTACTACGCCGTTCACGATGCGGAAAAAGTTTACGACGGTACTCCGCTTGTCGCCGACGAATACGAGCTCATTGACGGCGAGCTTCGAGAGGGGCACCGCGCCGTCATCGAGATTACGGGTTCGCAGACCGAAGTGGGCGAAAGCAAAAGCAGTCTTATAATTAAGATTTGCGACAAAGACGGCTACGACGTCACCGACGGCTACAAAATAGGCGTAGCGAGGGGACGCTTAAAGGTTACGTGCAGGAATATTTCCGTCACTTTGAATGATGCCGAGGTTATGTACGACGGCACGAAAGTCTTCTTCGACGATTATACCGTAACTGAGGGCGAACTCGTTACGGGGCATAAAATTGCCGGTTCGCAGAATGTACAGCTCATAAACGTGAAAGACGAGCTTCCCTCCGATTTGAGGCCCGTAGTTTTCGACGCGGTCGGAAACGACGTTACCAAAAACTACAACGTAACCTTTACTATGGGCGAAATAAAGGTAGTGCCCCGTCCGCTTTCGGTAAAGCCCGCGGACGTGATTAAAGTTTATGACGGCGTCGAAGTGACGCCGGGCGAGCTCGAAATTTATGAGGGTTCGCTTGCAAAGGGGCAGTACTTCAAAGGAGTAGAGATAAACTACGGCGATACGAGCTATATCGACGTCTGCGAAGCCGTTACGCGCATAACCAAGATAGCTATTTATCAGCTGATCGGCACCGAAGAAGTTGATGTAACCGAAAATTATATTCTGGATTACATCTCCGAAACGGGAGTAGTGCGCATAGAAAAACGTATACTCACGATAACCGCAAAGAGCCAGAGCTGGCTTTATGACGGCACCGACCACACCGTAACCAACGGCGATTACCCTCTCTCGTGCGAGGGACTTGCACCCGGAGAACTGCTCTTGAGCGTAAATCAGACCGATACCATCAGAGATGCGGGCGAAAAGCAGCACTACGTTACGAATATCAGGCTTTCCGACAACGCCTCCTTGAGCAATTACGAGGTAATCAGTATTCCCGGAACGCTGACGGTCCTCAAGCGCGATTTGACAATAGTCACCCCTACCGTTTCCAAAACCTACGACGGCTTACCTTTGGAGGGAGCCTCTGAAGAAAACGCGCCCACGGCTATGAATATTGCGCCCAATCAGATATTGAAGTACGATACCGAGAACCTGATTTCGATAACGGAGTACGGCTTTGTGCGCAACGAATTCCTGTGCACTATAGTAGACGAGAGTGAACTCGAGACGGACTTGGCGGCAAACTATAATATAACCTACGTATACGGCACGCTGACCGTATTAAAACGCGCCGCAAGAGTCGTCACGCTCAACTATTCCAAGCCGTACGACGGAGTGACGCTCTACGGTCACGTTGAGGAAAGCGATATCGGCAAATATAATTTCGTAGAGTGGCACACGGTTGAGGCGCCCATGATAGACGACAGCCCCAACATAATCAATGCGGACAGAATACTCAACGCCTTCGAGGTGACGGTCTACGACGAAGATAATGACGTTACGGAAAACTACGACATAAGCTATCAGTACGGTTATCTTGAAATTACTCCCTTAAATATAAAGGTCAAAACCAAGAGCGAAACGAGGGTGTATAACGGCAGTATTCTCAGAAGAGACGATACCGACTTTGTAAATATGCCTGAGGGCTTCAGAACTGTGCTTGTTGAAAATGATTACCCCACGTTAGAGAACGTAGGGGAAATTATAAATAAAGTTACTTTTACGTTAGAATACAACGAGTTAGCAGTAGACGAAAGCAACTACAGCTTCGACTATCAGTACGGCACGCTTAAAATCACGCCCTATAACTTCCACTTGAAGCTGAGAGATTACGTATTCGTCTATAACGGCGAGGCGTTCAATATAAACTATGCGCCGGAAGACCCCTTTGACGAGAGTAACGTGTTCGACGGAATTTTGGTCAAGGAATGTTTCGACCTGAAGCCCTCCAGCGGCGAAATCAAAAACGCGGGCTCGTATTCCTACACCGCAGTTCTCCGCGAAGACTTTAATCCCATAAACTTCAACATAACTATTACGGGCGGCGCAATAGAAATCATAAGATGCATCGTCGACGTAATGCTTGCGTCCGATAGCTTTGAGTATACGGGCGAGATCTGGAAGCCTAATAATTATAGTGATATAATGGAATTGTCTGGGGTAAACGGCGACGTATTCCACCTCGTAGACAATCCCGACGGGTATACTTTAGAAGACTTTTTCAGCATTGTTACAAACGGCACTGTAAAGAACGTAGGGAGATACACCTATACAATAAAATTCAATAACAGCGTTGACGAAAACAACCACGTTCTTTATATAAACGGCGGGGAAATAAGCGTTAACAAATGCATTATATCTAATATCAACCTGCCCAACACCGAGGAATACTACGACGGACAGTCCCATCTTCCCACGGTGCAGGACGTTATATCGCGGGATTGGTTGCGCAACAATTTGAGAGCGGAAGACTACAAGATCGTATGCGAAAGCGGCAGCGCAATAAATGCAAGCGCAAAGCCCTATTATTACACCGTGCAGTTAGTTAATGCGCTCGAGGCGGAGAATTACGATTTATTCGTCGAGCAGGGAAGCGTTACGGTTTTAAAGTATCCGGTTTCGTTTACTCTTCCGAATAACTCTTACGTCTATGACGCTCAATCACATATTCCCTCGATTACCGACGTCGTAAGTCAGAACTCTCTGCCCCCGCACCTTACCTTGGACAGATTGGCAGTCAGTGCGCGTGGCGATATGAAAAACGCAGGCGAATATGAGTACTCCGTAGAGTTCAAAAACGGCACAGACTACGTAAATTACGAATTGGAAAACAACACGGGAAGAGTAACCGTAAACAGGTGTACGGTTGAAATAACGCTTATAAACGAAAGACAGACCTACAAAGCCGAGGAGTTTTTGATTTCGTTTGCGGAAGTTGCGGGCGTTACCTGCAGAGACAGCGCCACAGGTTCGGTCGTAAGGTCGCCGCTTATCACAAACAACGCAAATATTCTCAAGAATTATTTCGAAATGTACACTTGGGAAACCATAAAAGACGTAAAGACCTATTATTACGGCATAAGGTTCCGCTACAAGGACGATACGGAAAACTTTAAGCTCGTTGTGAACGGAGCCGAGGGCGGCGAGGCGGAATTCGTCGTCACGCAACTCGACGCGAAGATTGAAAGTACGGTTAAACAAACGCACGAAAAGACCTATGACGGAAAGGTATTTACTCTCGATACCGCAAGCGCAGTCAAAAAGGGAAGTATAACTCTTTCCGCAGCGGGAGGCGAAATACCTTTCGCACACTACATTTCCGTAACCTGCGAAAGCTCAGACTCCTTGGTAGATACGTACGACATAAGTATAAGCAAGGACAACGTGCGCGTTTACAACGTCTACGGCGAGGATATTACGCGCAATATCAATATCACAAACAGATATGCAATCAGCGTAGAGATAATTCCGAGAGATATAACCTTCACACTCGATAACTATCTCTGCACGGAAGTCACAAAACCCTATGAGGTCACCGACGCGATAAAAGAATGTCTGCGCGTATCAAATTTCACGCCCCTTCTGGACGGTTTTTATATAAGATTTAACGAAATTATAGAGTACAATCCCATGAGAGGCACTCTCACGGTTTTTGCAGACGATTTATTTACAATCGAAATTTATAACAATGACGGCGTAGACGTTACGGAGAACTTCAACGTAACCAATATAGACGATTTATCGGCATCGGTAATAGTAATAGGATAAGTAAGAAATAAATTAAGGCAAAGCAAAGGTTTTATGATATCATACGATGATTATTTAAACCGAATACAGAAAGTGGCCAAAGCCAAAAATTTCGTACATAGATTCAGATTTTTGTTGATTGGCGCATTTTTGCTTATAATCGCAGCCACCACGGGTTTGCTCGTTGCAAAGGGAACGGTGACGACTGCGATGTATTTGCCTGCCAAAATTACCTTCGGCGACAACTATTCTCCCACGCAGGCATCGGCATTTTTGAGCTCCGTAAGATACGAGTACTCCTTGGAGGGTAGCGACGAGTGGAGTAGTAATAAGCCCGTAAAGGCAGGAAAATACCTTGCGCGCACCGTCACGGATAAGGCGTTCGGAAAGAACTACAGCGAGCCCGTCCACTTTGAAATTCTGCCGCGCGAGGCAGTGTTCAGTATTGGCTCTGATTCCGTAGTTTACGGGGAAATTCCCGAAGAATGTACCGTAACCAACCTTGTATCGGGACTAAAGCTCGAAACGGAAGAACTTCGGTTCAACTATGCAAGCTATTCAGGGAACAAGACGCATGTCAACGTAATTAAAGACACCGTAAAAATCATTGACGCATACGGTGACGACTATACTTCTTGCTTTAGCATAACCTACGAGGGCAAGGAGCTTGAAATTCTCCCCCGTGCAATCACTTTGCAGGCGGACAGCGTTACTCAAACCTATTCGGGCAGCGCTTTAGAAATTAAAAACGAGGTTTCGGAAAAGTCGCTTTCCCAGCTCGCCGACGGCGATACATTAACCGTTGTAAACGGTGCGGTAAGCGAAGACGGCGAACCCATTCCCGCGCCCAAAGACAAGGGCCGCTACGGAATAGAGGTTAAGTCCTTTAAGATAATGAAGGGCAATATAGACGTAACCCACCTTTACGACGTTAAAAAGCTTACCGCAGACGTGGTTATAAACGCTCGCGCGATTACGATAACCACGGGCAGCGCGGAAAAGGTCTACGACGGCAACAAGCTCGAAAGCGCTACATTTACCCACAAAGCAGAAGAGCTTGCGGCGGGTCATAGAATTGCCGAACAGAGTGCATATCTTACCCTGACGGACGTGGGCTCGATCGTCAATATAAACTCTTACAGCATATACGACAGCGCGGGCGTTGACGTAAGCGATAACTACGTTATAACCACAACCTACGGCAAGCTCGCAATATCAAAGCGTAAAATTACAATTCTGACTGCCACGGACGAAAAGGAATACGACGGACAAAAGTTCTACAACCACAATTACGAGGTTATAACCGAGACGAAGATAGTGGAATGGGAGAACCACTTTGTAAACAACGATTACGGCATCTACACTGTGGCGGAAAGCGGCAAAAATCTGCTTGCAATTTCCATAATGGACCGCTCGGGCAGAGATATAACCGATATTAACTACGAAATAACCTACGAATACGGCATGCTGACCTTATTGAAGCGGAAAATTACCGTAGAGACGGGCACGTCTAGAAAGGTTTACGACGGCGACCCGCTTTCAAAACCCACGTTTACCCTTTACGGCAGCCTCGCTTTTAGACACGAAATTACACCGACCGACTCCGTGTCTATAACAAACGCAGGCAGCGTAAGCAACGCAATCGGGTTTGAAATTATAAACGGCAACGAAAAGGTAACCGTAAACTACGAAATCAGTACCGTATACGGCACTCTCACCGTGGAAAAGCGTCCCATATCGGTAACTACTGGCACGAACTGGTATACTTTCGACGGACTCTATCATTCTTACAGCGCCTACGAAACGCTCTATTACGGCGCAAACAGGGTCGGGCTTATAGGCAACGACAAGCTTACAATCTCCAATATTACCGAAATTAGGGACTTCTCCGTAGTGGAAAATAAATTCGATTTGGTTGACGAAAGCGGCAACTACGATATTAAGTCCGTAACCTACGGCACACTTGCTATACTTCCAAGATCCATAAGGGTAATTATGGGCGACGCCGAAAAGGAATACGACGGCACACCGCTTACCAATCTCTCGTACAGAACCAATTTAAACGGTTCGGAAACGGAGTTCGGGCTTGTGGAGGGAGACGAGCTTATACTTGACGGTACGCCCTCTTCGATTACCAACGTCGGCACGGTAAAGAACGGATGCCCCTACAAGGTTCCCAACAGTAACTATGTAATAGCGGACGTTGTCATGGGCGAGCTGAAGGTGTACGCGCGCGTAATCGACGTCGTGCTTTACGACCTTAACGCCGTCTATGGCGAAGAGATTAAATATCCTTCGGGCACGGGCAACATTGCAAATGCCAATACCTGCAGACTCGCTTCGGGCGAAGAAATCGAGGTATTCGTTGCTCTCGAGAATGCCGACATCAATGCGCTCAACCCCGTCGGCAGATATACGATAATTGCCGACGAGCAAAGAACCAGAATAACCAACGCGAGCGGCGTCGAAACTACTTCGAACTATGACATAACCTACGTGAATTCCACGCTCGTTATCGAAGCTCGCACCGTCACTGTAACGACCGAGGATAATTCCAAAATTTACGACGGCACGCCGCTTCAGAATAACGGTTACAGCGCAACCGGAGTGCTCGTCGGTCAGGAAGTTTACGAACAAATATCCTACAGCATTGTAAACGTAGACGAAAGCGGTCTGGACCGTGCGGTGTACGGAATAAGGGATATATTAAGTAAACAGGACGTAACCGACAACTATATTATAAATTACGATTACGGCTATCTTGGGATAACCGCAAGGCCTATCACGGTCAAAACCGCAAGCGACAGCAAGGTGTACGACGGCAAGCCCCTCGTACATACCGGCTACGAAACTTATTACTTCGAAGCCGAGGGCATCGAAGGACTTCTCGGCGAGGATGAACTCATTCTTGTAAGTGCGGCGTCGATTACCGACGTAGGCGACGGTAACGGCGTCAAAAATGAGTGCGTATTTGAGGTCCCCAACTCCAACTACGAAATAAAGAGTTACGACTACGGCACTTTGAAAATTACGGCAAGAAAAATTATAGTCTATACCGATTCCGCCGAAAAAATCTACGACAAGACACCTCTGACCTGCAACACCTACACGACCAAATACGCTCATAGTGACGAAGAGGGACTTTTAAACGGCGACAGCCTTATAATTACGGGCGAGCTTGCTTCTATAACCGAAGTGGGCGACGGCACGGGCATTGAAAATATATTCGAATTCGAAATGCCCAACTCGAACTACGCGCTGTACGATACCGTTTACGGCACGCTTAAAATTACGCCGCGCGAAATAGTCGTTGTGACGGGCAGCGCCGAAAAGGAATACGACGGCACGCCGCTTGGCTGTACAGATTATAAAACTTATTTGTACGGCGACCGCAGTCAGGTCGGTTTAATAGAGGGCGACGGGCTGTTAAATCCCACCTTTTTATCAAGCAGAATAGTTGTAGGCTCGCAGGATAACGTCTGCACATTCGAAGTGCCGAGCAATAACTACGAAATTGCGGATTACGAATACGGCACCCTTACAATCAAACCCAGAGCAATTACAATAGAGATAAGCGAGGTCAAGGACGTAACCTACGGCGAAACCTTTAATTACCCCACGGGCAAGGGCAACTTCAAAAACGCCGAAACCTGCAGACTTGCGGAAGGCGAAGCACTTGAAATTGCCGTCATTTACTATAAGTTAACCTACGTGGATGATGAGCCGAGCGTTATAGGCTGGTATGAAGCGGACGATACGCCGATAGAACAGCCCAAAAACGCAGGTACGTACAAAGTTGTGCTTGATACCGGAAGAACAAAAATCTACAAGGGCGGGGACGAGTTAGAGGACGGTTTATCCAACTACTTTATAGCCGTCGTAACGACTACGGCAACAATAGACAGAAAATATATCAGCCTTACTTTGAAATCCGAAGAGATAACCTACGGCGAGGGCGAGGATTTCGTGCCCGAATACAGCTTTGACGTTGCTCCCGAGGATATGCCCTACGGCGAAGAATTAAGGTTCAATTATTTCCTATATTATTTTGACAAACATATATATTACAGCCCCTATCACATTGGAGAATATGAGATATTCTGGCAAGACGGATTAACCGTCTATAAGGACGGCGTTGCAGACTTTATCGGTAAATTGAACTATTGGGTGTCTTTAAGCGAAGGTCACGCAACCGTTACGGTAAACCCCAAAGAGATAACCGTTGAACTCCTCGACATAGATGGCATTGAGTACGGCGAGGACTATTCTTACCCCGTTTACGAGGGCAACTACAAGAACAGTGAAACGCTCGATTTGCCCTACGGCGACAAGATCACACTCTTTGACAGCGGTACTCGTGACGACATGGTTCTTAACGTCGGCATACATTACGGCTATGTTAACGTGGACCAAACCAAAACGCTTGTCAACGGCGTTGCCGACACCTCGGACTACATAATTACGTATATAAGCGGCAACCTTGAAATAGTTCAAAGGCAAATTATAGTAACCAACCTCGGCGCGGACAAGGTCTACGACGGTACTCCGCTTTCAAACGGCGGGTACGCTACCCGCTCCGCGAACAATCCGTTAAAAGCGGGACTTCTCTTCGACGACGAGCTTATTCCTGACGGCGAGCTTGTAAGCATAACGAACGTAGCGGAGAGCGGAGCCCTCAACGAAAACCGCTACACCGTGGGTGGCAACTACGAAATTATCGGCTACGAGGACGAACCGCTTGAAATTATCCCGAGAAAGATTGTGATAGCAACGGACAGCGGGGAGTGGGAGTACGACGGGCAGTATCATTCCCTTGAATCCTTTAACGATGACGAGAGCTATTATTATAACGAAAGTACGGGCGAAAAAGAGTCCGCGCTCGTTTTGGACCACTATTTCGTTGCGCTTACACCTGCTAAAATCAAGGACGTTGGCTCAATCCGCAACGTTGATTTGGGCGAAAACGAAATCTACGACGGCGAGGGCAATCCCGTCACGGACAACTATGAGATAGATATCGAAAATTCGGGCACGCTTACGATAACTCCCCGACACATCGTAGTAAGAACGCACTCGGATACGAAGGTTTACGACGGCACGCCTCTTACCTGCGAGGGCTACTCAACCTACTATTATATGGGTAATATGGATAGCGGCGACAGCTACGGCGAAGAAAGCGAGGTCGGACTTATAGAGGGCGACGAGCTCATATTAAAGAACGATCAGCCCATATATACAACCTACGTTTGGGAACACCGCGTTCTCAATATGAACGAGTACGAAAGCCCCGTAGGCGAATACGGCAACGTAAATTACGTAATAGAATACACCATTTTCGGCTATCTTGAAATTACTCCCCGCGAAATAAACGTTGAAATAGGCGAAAAGACAAAGGTGTACGACGCTTCGCCTTACGTATTCGAGGAAGGGGAAGATATATACGAGGACGGACTTGCCGAGGGCGAAAAGCTTCAGGTTTCGATACGTTATACCGATATGACCGACAATGAGTTCAACAGTATACCGTCCACGGATAGGTTTAACGTAGGAACATATAGAATTTATCTTGATTTGGAAAACTGTATAATTTACAGGGACGGCGAAATTCTTGAAAGGGGAATGGAAAACTACCGTATTTACTACTACGGCGGAACTCTTACCGTAACTTCGAGAAAGGTAATAATAACCCAAAACGATATCGAGGCGGTCTACGGCGACGAGATTATATACAACGGCTACGAGGGCGGCGAAGATATACCCTATTATATGGGCGTTCAGGATAAGCTGACCTTTAATTACGGCTATTATTATCAGGACGAAAACGGCGAGCTCGTATTACTTTCCGACAGAGCGAAAGCGGGAGAATACGTTATCCACGCCCACGGGGACACGGCGCTTGTAAACGGCGAAAAACCCTTCAACTACGAGTTCACTTTCGTTAACGGAACGCTCTTGGTAATTCCGAGGATGGTTAATATAGTCCTCAAAAACAAAGAGGTCACCTACGGCGAAGAGATTGAGCTTCCCGAAGGCGCTGACGCCATCTATCCCGTCGAGCTTGTCTACGACGATACTTTTGAAGTATTTTTAACAGCTCTTTCGGAAGAAAAATTCAACGCAGGCACCTACTACGGTTACATAATGATAGACGAGGCTAAAACGCTCGTTAACGGCGAACGCGACACCTCGAATTATATATTCAACTATATTTCCGCTGACCTTATCGTTAAACAGAGGGGTATATCCGTCAAGCTCAACGAGCCCGAAGCGGAATATACCTACGGCGAAATTTACACCTATGAAACAGGCATAGGCAACTATCTCTATGCCGAAAATCTTGCCTACGGCGAACAGCTCGAAGTGGCTGTATTGTATTATCTGAACGGCGAATATTACGAAGTACCCAAAAATGCCGGCACTTACACTTTAATTATTAGCGAGCTTATAGCCTACGACGAGTCGGGAAGATTTATTTGGGACGGAGGCAACAATTACTATGTCGAAGATGTCCAAAGCGCCTCGGTTGAGCTTACCGTTAAACGTCCGAGTCTGCATATCGAGATAGACGACAGCGAGTATATCTACGGCTTCGAAGCTCCCGAAATAACTTTCAGTATATTAGATTATTATACAATGGAAGAAACAGTGCTTCCTTTCGGCGAAGTTCTTACATTTGACTTCCTTTATATGCAAGGCACTTACAGCAACGTAAAGCCGGAGGATGTGGGCGAATACGTAATTTACACCGTTCCGAGTTTAGCGTACATAAACGGAGAGCGGGAGGGTGTTGCAAACTATATTATAGTCGGTGCCCATTCTGCAACTTTGACTATTCACAGAAGGCAGATTGTGGTTGAAACGGCAACCTCCAGCCATGTTTACGACGGCGCTTACTACAGCAACGTTTACGTTAACTCTCACTATTACAACGACGAGAGTACGGAAGGTTTTGTCGGCGGCTATCAGCCCGATATACTGTGGAACAGCGTTCCTTCGGTCAAGGACGTAATCGAGGGCGAAATCGAAAACAGGTTTGAATTCGAAGTCAGCCAAAACTACGAAATTGTCGGCGAAATCGGCTACGGCAAAATTTCCGTAACCCCGAGAGAGTTGACGGTCGAGCTCAACCGCTACGAAATAATCTACGGCGAAGAATTCGGCTATCCCGTGTACGAGGGCAACTATCTCTATGCCGAAAACATCGTATACGGCGAACAGCTTGAAATTTACGCATATCTCGTTGCAGACAAGAACGTTCCCGATATAGGCGAATACGAAATCAAGGCATACGCGGATAAAACGCTTGTAAACGGCGGCGAGCCTACAAACTACTACATAACCTATATAAGCGGTGTGCTCACTATAAGCGTGCGCCGAATTGTAATAACCACCGAAAGCTGCACTTGGGAATACGACGGCGAAGAACATTCGCACCCTTACGGCAACCCCGAAAAGAGCTACTATCTCAACGTGAACGGCGAAAATGCCGGTAAGGCGCTCGTAGAGGGACACGAGTTCGAGGCTGGCGAATATCCCACGATAAAGGAAGTCGGCTGGAAATACAACACCTGCTACGGCGGCGACATTTTTGACTGCGACCGCAATACCGTTACGGCAAATTACACAATAGTATCAATGGCGGACAGCGGTATTCTCACGATTACCCCTCGCAGGATTACAATAACCACGGGTAGTGCGGAAAAGGAATACGACGGCGAAGAGCTGTATAATTACTCGGCGGAAGTCACCAATGGCGAGATTGCAAACGGTCAGATATTTTTTGTGTCGTATTTCCCCACGATAATTAACGTAGCCCAAACTTCAAAGGGAAACAACGTTCTTGAAATCACCATAATCAGTGTGAACAACGAGATTGTTACCGATAACTATGCAATAGAGTACGTATACGGCACGCTTACCGTTTTGCCCCGTCGGATAGTCGTAATAACCGCCGACGACAGTAAGGTCTACGACGGTACCCCCTTAAGGAAGGTTTCGGGATATAAAACCTATCACTTCGAACACCCCGAGGAGGAAGGACTTTTAAACGGCGACTCTCTCTCCGTTGTCAGCAGCGTGTCTATAACCGATTTCGGCAGCATAGTGAACGCCTGCGAATACAGACCCAACTCAAGTAACTATATGATTATGGACGGGTACTACGAATACGGTACGATCTCCATTACAAAGCGTCATATAACGGTCGAAACCTTGAGCAAGACCAAAATGTACGACGGCAATCCTATGTGTGAGACGGGCTATAACACCTATCTTACAGAAGATTTGACTTCGCCGGGACTCATAGGAAAAGACAAACTCATTCTCGACGAGGACAGCATTGTCTACGTAACCGAAATCGGCGAGAACAAAGTCAACAAGCTTGTCTTCTCTATAGAAAGCGAAAATTATGAAATAGACGGCTATATTTACGGCGAACTCGTCATAATTCAGCGTCGCATCATCATAATAACCGCAACGGATAGCAAGACATACGACGGAACTCCCTTGGAGAACTATACCGACTACACCGTCATTCTCGAAGGCGAGGAAGGCGAGGGCATGCTTGAGGGGGATACTCTCGAGGTTACGAGCTGGACCACTATTACCGACGTTGTGCGCACTTCTTCGGGCGAAGTAGGTTGGACGGACAATGAATGTACCTTCGAGCTTCCAAGCGATATATATTATTTGGTGGAAATCCGTTACGGTACGCTTACAATCAACCCCGCACCTCTTAAAGTCGTCCTGCACGACGTGGCAAACGTGCCCTACGGGCAGACCCTTTTCTATCCTGAGGGTGAAGGCAACTACGTCAGCGCAGAGGGACTTATAGACAACCAGACGCTCGAGTTAGTCGTCTACTATACCGATGAAAGCGGAACGAAGGTTTCCCCCGTAAACGCAGGCGTATACAGTATATACATCGACTGGGAAAACAGCTTGATTTCGGGCGTAAGCGGTCTTGGCAACTATGAGTTGGACTACGAATATAAGACTGCCGAAATACAAAAGATTGCTTTAAAAATAGTGCTTACCCAAAGCTCGAATTACAGCTACAACGGCACTTCGAAAAGCTACGACAGCAACGCGTACATAATAATCGACGGCAGCACCGTGGACGGGGAAACTTTACTCGTTGTAGTCAAATACTTCGACGAGGACGGCAACGAGTACAACGAGGCGCCTTCGGATGCGGGCAATTATACGATAGTGTTTGACTATGAAAACAGTCTCATCCGTAAAGACGACGGCTTTATGCCGGCAAATATCAACTACGATATCGTGTGCGAGAGCGAGCTCGAATACATAATTACTCCGGCAAAATTTAAAGTAACGTTTACGGACGTCGAAAGTATCTACAACGGGTTGGAGTTCGATTACGGTAAGTCGGGCGCCTTCACCATCGAGGGACTTTTCGGCGAGGACGAACTTCAATGCAACGTTAAATATTATCTGGACGGCGAAGAGACCACCGCTTTAAACGCAGGCATTTACAGGGTCGTATTCGACACGGACAATATAGAATTTATCAACGGCAAGGCGTCCAACTACGAATTTGACTACTCAAACAGCGTATATTCCTGCGAGCTTGAAATAACCAGGCGCTCTATACGCGTCCAAGTCAACGACAGAGAGATAGAGTATACGGTTGAAGTCGACCCCAGTGACGAGAGCTACAGTGCGTCGTTCACGGTCAACGGACTTGTGTTAAGCGGCGAGGCGTTCGTCGTCGACGACGAGGAAAACGCAGGTGCGACCTATTATTACGACGGCACGACGAACCTGCCTTCGGGTGTGGGCATTTACGAGGTAACTGTCAAATTCCTGAACGAAGAGGTAATGAAAAACTACGACGTAACCGCACTTCCGGGAACGCTTACGATAACGGGAAGAAAGGTGCTGGTAACTCCCTATTATACGGGCGAAGATTTGGTTTACAACGGCTACGAGCTTGACGTGCAAGAGCTTATCCGTCAGGGCAAGCTCGGCATTACGCATATCCACAATCTGTACGGACTTCCCGAGGACGACAGGTACGGCTTTGCTCCCGAAGATTTGGAAATGCTTACCATCGTCTATGTGTTCTGGGACGCCGAGAGCGGAAATCTCTATGAAAACGGCGCGGCTCCCAAGGATGCCGGCAACTACTACGTCTCCGTCAAGGTTTCGGGCTACGATGAAGAAAGATATACGGTCGAGACGGCAATTATGCCGTACTTCTTGATAATCAGGAGAAAAGACGTCAATATAACGAGCATATCGAGCTTGGAAAAGGCGTACGACAAGAAAGCTCCCGAGGGTATAAGAATAGAGTACAGCGGCATTTGCGAACCCGACGTGAAAGCTTGCAGCATAATTCCGCTCTATATTGACGCTAACGGTCAAGTGGCGACCGCGATAAACGCAGGAACGTACGTTATACAAGCTAAAATAAATATCGAAAGCATTGCCAAAAATTACAATATAGTTTATGGCGTCAACGCAACGGGCACGGTGATTGTAAATCCCATAGTGCTGTATTTAAGACCCCAGAGCAGGGAGGAGTACTATCAGGGCAGGAACATCACGCTCGGCGAAAGCGATTTCGAGTTTGTAGACGTAGAGCACAGCAAGCTCGTAGCGGGCGACAAAATAATAATCGAACCTTCGGCTTCGCTCGACCCCTCTAAAACTTACGTAACCGTTTCTATCAGAAGCGCAAGAGTTATCGATATAGCCACGAACGGCGATATGACGGGCAACTACAAGCTTTACTACTCTTACGACAGAAGCGTTATGGGCTCGGACTACTCCTCGAGCGATTTCAAAGGCAAGCTCGAATACCTTATCCGCAACATTTACTACAGACAGATAGTTTCCGAAGACCAGAAGCTTTTCGTCTACGACGGCACGGCTAAAACGATTGAGGGCAGATTGTACGAAATCGTTCAGGGCAAGGGCGAGGGTTTGTATAAGTCGGACAGAATAGAAATCAGCAGCGCAACCGTAGGACCGCAGGTAGGAGAGTATAGTAACTGGCTTAAGCTCAAGGTTTACAACAGCTACGGCGTAGACGTTTCCAGGGTCTACAATCTCATTTTGGAGAACGCGGACGCGTCGACCGTAATCATAAAAGCTGTAAATATCACGCTTCAAATCTTCTCCACGGTCACTGACGAAAAGATTGAAAACAAGAGCGTGTTCTATACCTCAACGCGGTTTGAGAACAGATATGCGCTCGATAAGATTTACTACTCCGTGGACGGACTTGTTAACGGACACGAGCTCGACATTATTGCAATAAAATCGCACGGTGTGTGGAATTTTGCGGTAGTTATATACGTAATTAAGGCAAGCGGCTCGCTTACCGACAGGTCGGACTGCGTCAATCTCAAGGTTGTAAAAGAGGATACTTTGAATATCCGATGCTTTACAGTTGAATGTCATTCGCTTACGAGTATTCAAAGCGATATAACCTTTACTCTTAAAATAAGCTATGAGGACATAGTCTCGGGTAAGGGCTTGACGACCTATGACGACAGACCGGCGCTCACATCCGCGCAGTATAAGATAGATGGACTTTTACCCGACCACGCATTGAATACTCAAGTCGTCGTGGTTCCCTTAAACGGTTATATTACGCTTGCTATCTTAATAACGAACGGCAGGAGCGACAGAAGCTATTATTACTATCTCAACAGCTGTATACTCCCCGCAGACTTCCCCGACGGCGAAGTAAATATCGTGCTCGTTTCGTCCATTATGGAGGTAAGGCAGGACGCTACAATCTCCATAACGGCAAAGTTGGACGATATCAAAGCGGGAAAAGGGCTTGCAGAGACCTTTGACGGCAAGCTTGCTTTAAGCGGCGCGTACACCGTGGAAGGACTTTTACCCGGTCATACCGCGCAGGTTATCCCCATGATGTCGGGCGGCAAAGTCACGCTTGCGGTGCTCATATTCGAAGCGAAATTGACAAACGGCGTGATGAGCGGAAGGAGCGACAGAAGTTATCTTTACAACCTCGTGGTAAAAAGCGCTCCGGCAGGTGCGGACGTGGTGCTCGTCTCCTCGCTCAACGACTTGAAAACCGATATCAAGATAACGCTGAACGCCGCAGTTACGGCTGCAAACCTTAAAAACGGCGCGGGCGTGACAACCTCCGCCATAGACGGAAGAAACGTGCTCGACAGCAGTATGTTCACGCTTGAAAATTACTTCGGCGTAAGCCCGCTTGCTTCCGGCCATTACGTGGAAATAGTGGTGGAAAGAGAGGGCAATAACTTTAATCTCTACGTGGTTGTGTATCAGCTTTCGTCTTCGGGCAAGCGTAGCGACAGAAGCTATCTTTATAGCGTAAATGTCGAAAACGTTCAAAGCGGTATAACCGTGGAGTATATAAACACTGCCGACCTCGGCGATGCAGGATTAAATTAACTCGGAACTTTAGAGAGGTATAATATGAACAGAGGATTTGCATTTTATTTTAAAAACGCAATAAAATCTTCGGCGTCGACTATTTGGAAGAATAAGAATATACTGCAAGTATGGGCGTATTTTCTTGCCGAACTCGCTGCAAGACTGACGATAATATTCAGCGCGATTTTCGACCTTGCAAATATACGTCAAGCGAAAGTGGTACGGGAAAACGGTAAAACGGATATTCCCGAAACGATGAAAGTTGCAACCAAGGGTAAACCCCTCGGGACTATGGTGCTGACCATAATTACGGAGGCGTTTATCTTCCTCGGCGGTGCGCTTATTATAGCGGTTGCTACGGTCATACTCTATTTTATAGGCTTTATTGTGTCCGAACTCGTAGCCGTGCCCTGGTACACGCCTTGGCTGTTCTGCATCCCCGGCGGACTTGTACTTTTGGCGTACGCGGTCGTAATGATACTTATTCTTTCGCCCACGCCCTACTTAATTGAGACAAATCCCGACTTGAGCGTTGCCGAAACGATTAAAATATGTTTCGACACTATGAAAAGCAAGGGCAAGACAACCGCATTTTTGAACTTTTTCATACCCACGCTTTTAGAAGCGGGCGTGTTGGGCATTTGCGGCGGAGCGTTATACTTTCTCTGGCTGTTTGTGCCCTTGAAATTCAAGCTGTTGGCGTGCGCAGGCGGTATAATAGTTTCTGCCGTGCTTATATTTCTCACAATTCCTATGTTCGACCTTGCCAAAAAGCTTGCGCAAAGGGAGTTGTTCGAAGATATCGTTTCAGACCCTACCAACGCAGGCAAGCGCACTGCGGGAATAAACATTAAAGCGTGCAACGGCATGAAGTTCGAAAAGTCGGAAATTAAGGGCAGTTTGGTTGCGCTGTTTGACGATACGCAGTCTGACAGCATCCCCGCGCCCGACAGTCCCGCCCGCAAAAAGCTTAAGGAAAAAGCCGAAAAGGCGGCTTTGAACAGGGAAAAGCACAAAGAGGTAAAGTCGGAAATTAGGGACAACGCTGTAGCACAGGACGTTCAACCCGCGCAACCTATTCAACCCGCGCAATCCGTTCAGCCTCAGTCCAAGCCCGAAGTTCAGATTTCCGAACCGACGGAGCCCGTATCCGTTAGGTCGGTAATGGAACAGCTTAACGAGCCCGTGAGCGGAGAATCGGAGGAGTTCGATTTGGATAAATTTGTACCCGAAAAGTTCGATTTAGACAAGTTTATTGACTCGCAGGTAGCCGAGGCGCAGTATGTACCTCCTGCACAACCGACCGCAGAGCCGACCGCGGAGCCCGCAGTTGAACAGCCATCAGAGGCTGTCGCGGAGAAGCCCAAACGGACGAGAACGGCAAAGCCCAAGACTGCGGACGCCGGAGAGGAAAAACCCAAACGGACAAGAACGGCAAAGTCCAATACTGCGGGCAACGGGGAGGAGAAGCCCGAGCAGACGGAGACTTCAACCGAGAAAACGAGCGAATAAGCAAGAGGATAATATGACATTATTTATTTGGAGATTTTTAAGCGCTGTGTCGGCAGTACTCTTCGTTGCGGGAGTTATAGCCCTGCTTTGCATGCGGCTTTTGAAAAACAAATACTATCACGACTTTCACGAGGACGAGCTTTTAAAGTCGGTTAAAACGACCAACTCTAAAAACTTTATCTATCTGACGACGGGCGAAACGGCTAAATTCATTAAAAAGTACGTAATCTGTAAGACGCTCTACGACAAGTTCCTTATCTGTAACTTTACAAAGAGCTTTGAGGAAATTTCCTTCTTTGTAGTGCAGTACAACAAGCGCAAAAAGCCTATTCAGGTGTTTAAGGTCACCCAACGCGGGGCAGAGGACGCCTCAAGAATAATTGCGCTTTCGCCGAAATGCCAATACGTGAACGTAATAATCTGCAAGGCGGACGAAAACGAAATTAACCACAATGCAATTCGTCCGCTGTCTATAACCAAGGTACGTGTTCACGCGGCTATAAAGGGTTTTATGCTCTTTTTGTCGCTGTTTGTGATGCGCCAAGCCATAATTGAACTTTTCGGCGGAATATACACCCTGCAATATCTTGAAAACTTCTTAAATTACTCGGCAATAGGCGGGTCGTTCGTGCTGTGTATAATTTACTACTTCGTGGACGTGCTCTGCTTCCGCCGCAGAAACTTAAATCAGACCAACGGAGGTGCTATCGAATATGGGTTTATATAATAATATTGAGAAAATCAAGTATTCAAAAAACACTTCCGAAGTGGTAAATTTAAAAGAATACATTCTGTTCGAAAACGAGCGCGAGGAAATCAAATATATAGTATTCAAGTTTATAAACGAGGTAAATCAACAACTCCTCGGCATGGAGTTCGAGGTGAGCCAATACAATTTAGACGGCGCTCTTATTGAAACTTCGATTGTCATTTACGACAAATTTCTTGCAAGGGAGAACGAGGAGTTCGTCCCCAACGCAAAGCTCAAAGTAAATTACGGCTGTAAGACTATTTCCGTAAAGCTTTTAAGGGCGACGTTCGAAAGATTTTTGTGGAACGAGGGCGAGTACGAGGACAATAGCTATAAGTTCGAGCGCTATTACCTCGACGAACACGCTCAAAATCCAGCTCCTGCACCCGCTCCTGTACGCAAAGAAAAAAAGCCCGAAAAAGAGAAAAAGAAGAGGATAGGCAAAAAATTCGAGCTTAAAAAGCAGACTAAGAAAAATATTGCCCGCTTTCCCGCGTTTTTCCTTGCGTTCATCTTTATGGCTGTCAGCGCGTTCGTGGGTGTGTCGCTGTACTTCTTTGAAAAGGACTCCAAAAGATTTACGATTGACGACTTTAAGCTTTGCATAGCCTACAACAAAAACGTAAGTATCTACGGCTATGTGGGCAACGATAAAGTGGTTGAAATACCTCAAAAACTGGGCGAATACAACGTAATTACGATAGAAAGCGGTGCGTTTACCGACTGCAAGATGGAAAGAGTCGAAATAAACGCCGACGTAAAGATAGAAAAACACGCCTTTGTAAACTGCAAAAATCTTAAGGAAATTTATTCACCCGCAGAAGTTACTATCCGTATCGATAACGCCGAAGTGGATATCTGCAAGGGCTGTTCTCCGTTTATATCCCTGACAAATATAAAGTATTCAAACTAAAACAACCCGATAAATAATATAAATAAGGAGGGAGTATAAAAATATGAATTTGCTTGAAACAAACAGCATTACCGGCATATTTGCCGATTGGGCAATTGCACTCTTCATATTTTTTGCTATCCTGATTCTGCTTGCCGTGCTTTTCAAGGGCTTGAAAGTGGGTATACTGCTCGTATCGATAGCCGCCGTGATTTCAGGCATAGCGGTACTTGCGTCGTTTGTCTTTATGCTCATATCATGGGATATTCTCCTCTTAATAGATTCTGTAATCAAGTGGGGACCTACCGTTTTATTTGTAATAATCATTTTAATATCCACGCTCGTAAACGCAAAGAGGGGGCTTAGAAAAAGCTTGATTTTGCTTGCGCAGGCGGTCGGGGCGTGCATAGTCTGCACCGTTTTCTTCTACGTTTGCGTTAACTCCGAAGAGGTGGATAAAGCCGTTTTGAGTATTATAAATCAGGTGCTTGGAGGCAACACTCTTCAAGGCATGCTCGACGTTAGCGAAGATTGCAAGACCATAAGGGAAATCTTTGCCGAGTGGCTGCCGAACGTCGTTGGCGGGGATATGAAAATCCTGCTCGCCGCAAATCCCGAGTACATAGTTACGCTCGTGGATATGGTATTCCGCATAGCATTCTCGGTTATTACGGTTATACTGTACCTCCTGCTCGTATTTCTGCTGTATATCGTCTATTTCTTTGCATATCCCGAAAGAAGGCATAAAAAGAAGATTAAGAGGGCGGTAGAGAAAAACCAGACGGACAGAACCTACAAAAAATACCACGTGGGCGGAGGAGCCGTCGGGCTTGTGCGTGGCGTCACCGTCGGGCTTTTGACCCTTTCTTTTATGGGTAGCGCGCTGTTTATGGTTGCCGGGCTCGGTCAGGGCACTATGGGCAACTACGATTTTGATAACGACGACTACAATTTCTATTATTCCATTTACCGCTCGGTGGAAAGCTACGGCTCGCAGGGCATTTTCAAGGTGCTCAACTCGATGACCGATTCAAGCGACACGCCGTTCTATCTGTTTGCGGCGGATATGGTGCTTTCAGGCAATCTTGACGACGAGGACAACGGTATCAACGATCAACATATAAAATTCCGCGAAGAAATAGCCGCCTACACGAACTTTGCAAAGGACGCTTTGAACCTTTTAATGAAGTACGGCGAGAATGATATGGTCGATATCATAAACGGCAGGGGCGGGAACAACGCGTTCGATAAGATTGTAAATATTATGACTATTCCCGAATTCCGGGCGGAGTTCGACGTGCTTATTAAGGAATTCGATTCCCAAACCTACGTAATAAACCTCGGTATATCGCTTATAACCACCATGGTTGAAAACGTGGACGAAATTTCCTTTACCTCATCTATTGGCGAGGACAATAAGGAATTACTTAAATTACTCTTCAAAAAGGGACATTTATCCGAAACTATTCCCGACGAGTTAAAGCTGAAACAGGATATCGAGGCGGGCAGAATTTCGCCGAGCGAAGTCCAGGCCCGTCCCAGGCTGAAGGTTTCCCACATCCTGAATAAGGACGATATAAGTATTGCTTTGAACGTTGCGTTCTCTATTCTTTCGGGCAATCAGGACACAAAGAACACTATGGGGCTTATTAAGTCGCTTATTCCCGAAGTAAGACAGCTTTCAATCTTCAGAACTTCGCATGCTGAGGAGATTGACCCGGTTTTGGCACGGCTTTATTGCTACTACGGCAACAAGTACCTGACTGCAGAGGACGGGGAGGGAATAACCTACTCGTCGGTGGCAGACAGGAATATAAAGTGGGTAGACGAGCTGAATATCCTTATGGATATTACGGACGATGCACTCACTCTCTGGAGCAATATCTATAAATCCGGCAAACAGCCTCTTGATATACTTCTGTCCTTATTCGACACTGCCGACCCCAATTACGCCGAAAACTCAAGGTGCTTCAGCGGTATCCGTTCGGCGTTGGAGCAGTCGGAAATTATCGGCGTCGTCATGTCTACGAGCTTTATGACCGACATGATGACGAATGCGTTGAAGACGATTTCCGAGAATATATACATACCCGAAAACATTACATATACAAAAAAGGTAGACGCCGACGGTCACGTCGTTGACGAGGGAGAGCTACACAAGCTGTTCGGCGGATTTATGCTTTTGGCTTCGGCGCAGGACGGAAGCTTTTTAGACGAGATTTTAAGCGTTGCAGGCGGTGAAAACGCCGACATCGGAAAAATTCTCTCTTCACTGTCGGACGCGCTTTCAAGCGTGGATAAGGACGGTAAAAATCTTTCGTACTATTTAACCGAGTCACGGCTTTTAAGAAGTCTTATAACAAGCGTAATGATGGATATGGGTTCGGGAATGATATATATTCCGAATGTTGCGCTTGAAAAGCTTTCAAACGGCGTCAGCGTTAATATGATAACCAAGAGCGAGCTCAAACAGCTTTTCGATAATCTCGGGGGGCTCATTGAGTTTATCAAACCCGTTTTAGACGGCAATATAGAAGACCATATAGGTGAAATCGTCGAATATATTCAGACCGAGGAATTTGACAAGCTTTTGGCGAACAGCCGCATTTGCGAGGGTACTGTTGCGCACTTTTTGATGGATTTCTTAAGCGACAACGAATTTACAGTAATTCCCAAGACCCTTGCCGACAGCGTAGACGGTTGGGTTACGGTAAACGGCAAAAAGGGAGAACTCAGAAATCTCTTAAGCGCGCTTAATGCCACGAGTTTAGACTTTGCACAAATCGTGCAGGGCGAATTCGATACGAACAGTCTTTTGGACGCTTTCCTGTCAATGGACGGCTCGGCTATACAGAACATACTCGATTCCCAAGTTCTGCACTACACAATTTCGAATTTTCTCATTAACGGCTTGGAAACGGGCGGTTTCGAAATTATCGTGCCCTACAGCGCAAGGGATTTGACCAAAGAGGGCGACAGCCTTGAATATCTCGTCAAAAAGAGCGAAATTTTAAGCCTGTTTGACGTAATAGGCCGTATTGAGCTCTCGGGCGAAGCGGATATCTCCGACATACTCTACAAGCTAATAGTAAACAAGGATATTTTCGACTCAAGCAGGATAATTGCCGCCTCCATAGTTTATACGTTAGTAAACAACGGCGATATATCAGGAGCGATTACCATTCCCGAGGCATATTCGAAGGCGGGAAGCAAAGCTTCGCTTTTGGACTACAACTCATCAAACGTATGGAAAGCAGAGCTTCCCAGATTTATAGACGCGCTCGACGAAATTCTCGGCATAAGCAAATCGGGCGAGGATTTTGTGTTCGACCCCGACAGCATAATAGAGAACCTTTCGGGCTTTTTGACCGAACTCAACGAGAGTTCGTCTGTCAACCCCGAAATCACGAAATTGGAACTTTGCTACCGTTCGGATATCATATGGCACGAAATCAATATCCGCCTTGACGACATTCTTTTGGGCAACGGAATAGTCCCCGAAGATGTCATAGCCGAGGTAAAAGTGCGCGGCAGCTACAAGCTCGAAGAGATTCGGGCGCTCTCGAGCGCGCTCGACATCTTCGGATTGGACGACTTGCTTAACGCCGACAGCAACGCTATAGTCGAATCGGTTACCGGCATGGCGCTAAAGCTCAACGACCCTCTTGAAAAATACGACGGCGATACGGCGCTCGAGGTCATTTACCGCTCGCAGATAATACAATATATCTTCAGCAATCAGATAGATACGGCGCTCGACGGCAATATCAATTCGTCCGTTCTCGCCTATATAAAGAAAGGCAGCCGCAACTACGCGTTAAATGACGTCGCCGCCTTTATAGACGCTATCAAAGAGTTGGGAATAGAGGACTTTAGCAATATGGAAGGCTTCAGCCTCTCCGATATAGGCAATCTGAACGATGAGTCGAGCCTCGACCCCGAAAAGACTCGCCTTGACGTAATTTACAAATCACTCATTATCGCCGGAGTTATCACTAAAAACCTCTACGACGGTCTCAATTCGGGCAGTATTTCTGACAAGGAGATAGACCATCCCAAAGCCTACGAAACGGACGTGGCAATTTATAAAATCGACGAAATAGAGAGCATATTCTCGTTGTTCGGAAATATCGGAGATATTGATGAAGAGTACGAGTTTGACATAAATTCGGTTGACCTCGTCAAAGCCAGCGAGTGTCTGTACGACGAAAACGGGGATACGCACTCATATCTCATAGCTGTTACAATTTCGGTAGTCTTATTAGATAACGAAAATTTTATAATTCCCGTCAGCGTACTCGATGAATACGAGTGTATTCTGCCTCAGGAATTAGCGCGCGTTCTCAACGTGTTTGTGGTATTGAGTGACGGTCAGGATATCGACGATTTGGAAAATTTTGAAATTACCGAAATTCCCCAAGACGAAAAGGTGCGTGAAGATCTGTATTCAAGCGAAATTCTGCGTGCCCGCGTAACCTATGACTTGGGCGAGCAAAGCAGTGGGCAGAGCGTTTATATTACCAACGAATACCGATACATTAGAACCGCCGTCGATACTAACGGAATAACGAGATGGATAATTACTTATGACGAATTAAAATCTCTTGTCGAAGGTCTCGACTATATACAGGGCAGCGAGACAGGGTCGGTGTTCGAATTGCCGGCGTTCACCATTGACGATATCTTGGGCTACGACAAGGATACGCTCGAAAAGCTGCTTCAATCTGATATTTTATCCTACAAAATCAGCGAATGTATGCTCAAAGAAAGTATGGTTTTAATGTACCTGTCCGCTTACGATATACTGCCCGAAGAGAAAAGACCGATAGATTTGAGTACGGGCGGTTTTGTGGAAGAGAACATAGAGGTTATTTCCCGTGACACCATATTAGGTGCCTATGAATATATCAAAGCTAGGCAACAGTTTTAACAGCTGAAAATCCGCACGCGAAAGCGTGCGGATTTTTAAATTAAGTTGCAAAAATTGCTGGCGCAAGGTATAATACGGGGTGGAGGCGGCTAATGAAAAAATGCTTGATACTCATAAACGCCTATTCAAGGCTTAAAAGCAGTTTAAATCAGTCCGAAAGACTCAAGGAGGAGCTTGAAAAGTTGGGAGTTATGGCGGATATTCTGCCCAACGACTTTTTTGCGGCGCAGATAGACGGCTTCGGCAATATTAAGACCAAGGCGCAAGGGTACGATTTCTGCATCTACCTCGATAAGGATAAATATATCTCGCAAATGCTTGAAAAGAGCGGACTGCGCCTTTTTAATTCTCACGAGGCAATAAGTTTCTGCGACGATAAAATGCTGACTTCAATTATCCTTGCGAATAACAGCATTCCCATGCCAAAGACGCTTGCGGGGCTTTTATGCTACGACGAGGGCGCAGAGATTGGGGATATAACTTTCAAACGCATTGAAAACGAGCTCGGTTACCCGCTTGTAGTCAAGACGTGCTACGGCTCGCTCGGTAAGGGCGTGTTCAAGGCGGACAACAGGGCAGAGCTTATAAAAATTGCAAATAAACTGAAGTGCACTCCGCACCTTTTTCAGCAGTTTGTAAAATCGAGTGCAGGAAGAGATATAAGAGTTATAGTGATAGGCGGAAAATTCATTGCCTCAATGGTTCGCTCGTCAAACGTCGATTTCCGCTCAAATTTGGAGCTTGGCGGCACGGCAGAGGCGTTTAACCCGCCCCAAGAGGTAATTTCCCTCTGTGAAAGGACGGCAAAGCTCTTAAAGCTCGACTATTGCGGCATAGACGTGCTGTTCGGCGGGGAGGGATATTATATTTGCGAGGTCAATTCCAACGCCTTTTTCGGCGGGATAGAAAATACGACAAAAGTCAATATTGCAAAAGCCTATGCAGAGTATATTGTGGGCTCGGTGTATAAGTGAGGATAAAACTATGAAGTTCATTGACGATGATACTAAGAAAATCCGTTGGTGGAACCGCAATTATTACTTTGCGGGCACAATTTTGGTTGTTTTTATAAATATTCTGATACATGCAATCACGCCGGGTAGTCTTTGGTATGATAAGTGGCGTGAATCGGGGGATTGGTACTCCGAACTGTCGTTTAACAATCTTAACAAGCAGTTTGTAAGCTCGTTTCTTCACGCAAATTGGCAACACGTTCTTTTGAATATGCTCTGCTTTCTCATTTGCGGAGCTTGGCTTGAAAGACGGAAGGGCACGCTTGAACTTTTAGGCTTAGTATTCGTTATGGCTTGGGTTTCAGGTGCGTTTGTTGGGGCAAATCATTTAAGTACCTATCACGTCGGCTATTCGGGCGTGAACTATGCATTTTACGCATATGCAATCATTGACTACTGTGTTCTGTTGTTCCGCAAGACGACACGCACTAAGATTAACGTCATCTCGGGCGGAATTTTAATGGGGCTCATATACTTTGCCGCCTGCTTTGACGGCGGTACGCAGACAGTAAGTTTCCAATGGTATCCGTACGATTTTATGCACAATATGGGTCACTATTCAGGTTTCTTCGGCGGTGCAATTCTGAGCTTATCCGTGCAAATTGCAAAATTGATAGCCGTCAGGGAAATTAAAGATAAGCCTGCGGTAGAAATAAAAAAATAATGAGTTAAAATTAAGCGCGACCGCCGTTTAAAGGCGGTCGCGCTTAATTTATTAAAACAATTATTATAATTTATTGAGAATTTGCATTACTTCGGCGTAGTTTGTGGCGCAAAGGCCGTTATAATTTTGCGGTACGCCGTGGGGCGCATAAAGTATGAAGTCAACGCCCGCAATTTCGGCGCACGCCTTATCCGAGGTAAGACTGTCGCCTATCCACACAGCGTGCCCGCGCTCAAAGCCTTTTATATGCGTCTTTAAATGCTCGGCAAACTCTTTGGAGGGCTTTGCAGAGCCTATCTCGTCGGAGATAAAGGTCTGCTCGATAAAGGGTAGGAAGCCCGCGTCGGTTAAATGCCTCATCTGAATATCAGTGTTGCCGTTCGTTACTATGTAAATTTTACCCAGGCTTAAAAGTTCTTTCAGGAACCCGTCCGCGCCGTCGAAAGTAATACATATTTCTTTAAAGTTTTCAACGTAGCTGTAAGCAACTTTGGGGACATCGGCAATTATTCCGAGTTCATTAAACAGCTTTGAAAACCGCATAAGTTTTATTTGCTCTTTAGTGGTTTCGCCGCGTTCGAACTCTTGCCACAGCCCTATATTTATGTCGCGGAAGCGCTCAAACGCCTGCTTTTTTGCACTTATGCCGAACTTTGCAAGCGTTTGACAAAAATTGATTTCCTCGGTGCGCCGGAAGTCAAACAGCGTATCGTCCATATCGAGTAAAAATATATCTTTCATATAAAAATTGTATCACGTAAACAGGTTAAAATCAAGCATTAAAATCTTAAGTCACTATAATACTTGAATGAACAATCTATGGGTCAATAGCAAGTTTAAATTGATAAAATTTAAAAAAATTAAATTTTTATTGTTTAATATGTAACATTATATGGTTATATGTCGTCTGTCATATGAAGAAAGAAAACAATTATAAAGGAATACTGATATGGGTAAAGGTTGGATTTTAGCATCAATAGGCATAATTATCGCAATAGACGTTGCTGTTTGGCAATATATTAATATGGAGTGGGCAATAGTTTTAATTGATATAGGAATACTATTGCTGTGTGCATTAATAACTTACTTGGAAAATAAAATTCCAAATTTAAATACTAATTTTGTAAATATGTTAGCGTATTTGTTTTCAAAAAGACAATATGATTACATAATAAAAGAAAAAAATATTAACTATACATTATTAGATAAAGTCAATGCTAAATATACCGAAAATGTAGTTTTAAGTGTTAAAAAGGCTGGACGCTTAAGGTATTATGGTAGATTTTGTTGGATTCAGCAGGATCCAATAACAATAACAAGCATAAATCCAACTGATAAAATAGTAACACGTGAAGACACTAAATGGACTAAAACCGAAGTTGAGTTTCCTAATTATTTAAATAAAAATGATACTTATGAAACAGGATTTGAATTATCAAATCTTCAAATGAATGATTACAAAAAACGTTCATACTTAAGCTGTAAGGTAACAGAAAAAATTGAAAAATTGGTGTTGAGTACAGGTGTATCAAGTAAATTACTTCCTATAAACAATGAAGCAATTTACCGCATAGAAGATGCGTTAGGTAGAACGTTAAAAGAAGAAAAAATTCGGTTTGATCCAGTAAGAGGGGAGTTTATTAAAGAAATCAAATATCCCAGGCAAGGTAGAAAATATATACTACTTTGGGAATATATGTAAAAAATAATTGAGCAATTCAAGTTGACATAAGTTTTTACATATGATAAAATAGATATTACTTTTAGGGGGCGGATAGTCATGGATATTTTCTAAAGCAACTATTTAAATACAACAGTACAAGTAGAAAATTAACAAAGTAAATAAGCATAGACCCAAGCTGATAAACAATTCAGCTTGGGTTTATGGTGTAAAAAATTAAATTAAAATATCGGATACAAATAAGTAGACTTTGCGAATACGTTCAAAATGTCGCATTAAGTTCACACTCCAAAATGGATTTGAATGATTTTCTTATCAAAACAAGAGGGCACTTAAAGCGCCCTCTTGTTTTGGCAAAGCGAAGAGTAATTTAATTGGATCTGTTGTTTTATATAAATTGAAATAAGGTATATTGCCTAAAGAAAGCTTAAATGTAGCTGGACCGTGTACCAAACTTTAAATTGACGATGACTGATTTTTCATATGGATCTTGAAATTTGATAATCCATATGTTAAAATAAATATACACAATTTATCTGTGAAACGAATAATAATTTTTAAAGGAGGTCTTGATATGCTTGATAATTTTTATAAACACTTAAGCCAGACCTCAACCGTGCCGGTAGTCGTTATTGCGGTTGCGATAATGCTGCTTGCGGGCTTTTTAGCCACTCGGATTACAAAGCTTTTAAAACTGCCCAACGTCACGGCGTACATATTAGTAGGAATACTTTTAGGCCACTTCTGTTTAAACGTGGTGCCCGATTACGTTATCTCCGGTATGGACTTCATCTCGGATATCGCCCTTGCGTTCATTGCGTTCGGCATGGGCGAGTTTTTCCGCTTTTCCACAATAAAAAAGAACGGGGCAAAGGTAGCCCTAATAACTCTTTTCGAAGGGCTTGCCGCCTCCGTATTGGTGTTTATTCTCACATTTTTTATTTTGAGGCTCGGGCTGCCGTTTTCAATAATACTCGCGGCGTTGGCGTCCGCAACGGCGCCCGCCTCCACGATGATGACGATACGCCAGACGGGGGCAAAGGGGGATTTTGTCGATACCCTCTTTTCGGTCGTCGCGCTCGACGACGTTTTGAGTCTCGTCGCGTTCAGCGTTGCAATCTCCATTGCGCTTGCCTCGCTCGGCGGCGGGTTCTCGGCTGGCGACGTACTTATCCCCATAGCCTTCAATATTATGATGATTGCCATAGGAATAGGGGGCGGGTTCCTCTTAAAGTTCCTTATGGCAAAGCGTTCCAACGACAACAGATTGATTGTTTCCATCGCGCTACTTTTTGCAATTTGCGGAATAGGCGCGGCGGTGGACGTGTCGCCACTACTCGGCTGTATGGCAATGGGAACGGTGTACATCAACGTCACGGGCGACGACAAGCTGTTTAAACAGCTCAACTATTTCAGCCCGCCCATATTGCTATTATTCTTCGTTAAATCGGGACTCGGGTTCAGACTCGACGCACTCGTCAATATGCAAAGCTCGATAGGCGGAATTCCGCTACTTGTCATAGGTATTCTGTACTTTGTGGTCAGAATTTTGGGTAAGTACGGCGGCGCGTTTTTGGGGTGTTTGGTCACTAAAAAGCCCAAGCCCGTGCGAAACTTCTTGGGGTTTGCGCTCGTGCCGCAGGCGGGCGTTGCAATAGGACTTGCGGCGCTCGGTGCAAGAATACTCGGCGGCGATACGGGCAGTATGTTGCAGACAATTATTCTGTCGTCAAGCATACTGTACGAGCTCGTGGGTCCCGCCCTTGCCAAGCTTTCGCTCTATCTTTCGGGTTCGTACGGAAAAGAGGAGGCGGAAGACAATCCCGAGAAGCAAGTTGTTCCTATCGCAAAGCCCACCCATGAGGAGGAGGTTGCCGCCTTAAAGCAAAAGCTTTGTGAAATTCAGAACGCAATTTCTGTAAAGGAATATGCCCGCTCGCCCGAGGAGGAAGCCTTTTTAGAGGCTACCGACCTGTCCGCGGCTACGGAATACAACCGCAGAAAATTTATAAATAAGAGGTAAATGGTATGTCAGCAGACGCTATTGCAAAATTACTCGGCGATTGGGCTTCGGAGGTCAATATCGCAACTACCGCAATTAAAATGGCTATGGCAATTATAATGGCGGTAATACTCGGCTGCGAGCGTGCAAAAAACCGCCACGCCGCGGGACTGAGAACACTTATTGTCTTGGCAATAGGCTCAACGCTTGCGGGGATTGCCGATATTTATTTTGTAAAAGAGTTGGGCGCAAATTTTGCGTTTTTGTCGGCTGCGGTCATAATAGGCATTGCTGTAATCTCGGCAAACACTATAATTTTCTCGTCTAAAAACCAAATTAAAGGCTTGACGACCTCCGTAGGCGTATGGGCTATGTCCATTATCACGGCGGCGCTCGGCTTCGGGCTCTATACCGCCTCGCTTATTGGATTCGGCGCGCTTATGATAGGCTTTCTCGCTTTCACAAAGCTTGAAACGTTCATTAAATCACGCTCCAACCACCTCGAAGTGCATTTAGAGCTTAAAACGCGCAATAGCCTGCAGGAATTTATGGGCACTATCCGCAAATTCGGCTTAAAGATAGACGATATGGAGTCCAACCCTGCGTATGCAAATTCTGGGCTTGGTGTATATTCGGTAAAGCTAACGGTAGTGGGGACAGAGCTCAAAAACAAAAAGCACTCGGACATAATTGAGGCGCTCTCCGCCCTCGACTGCGTTTACTTCATTGAAGAAATAGGCTGATTTAAGTTTACTTTCAATATATGAAAAAAGGGCACCCGCCGAGGTGTCCTTTTTAGTGAAAAGCAGTAACATAATCAAGTCAAATAGGCGGAGGTACTTCCGCTTTTTTTAAAGATATTGACGCATGCCGTCAAGCTGTCTTTCCTGCAGATTGATTAGCTTTTTCGCAAAATCTTTTGCCCTATCATCGGCTGCCTTATACTGATTAAGATATTTATTCAGCGATTTTACGCCCATATTACAGCCGTCGGTTATGATGTCTGAAATTTTTTCGTCCGACTCGTCAAAGGCAACGGTCATATTTGTTTTCATCCATGCCATGCCCTTTGCAATGGGGTTGGGGTCCTTGCCCTCGTCGTTGTAGCTGTGCAACAGCCCCTGAATTTCGTTCTGAAGCTGTGCGTATTCGCGTTGATAACCGTCAAGCTGAGCCCTGAATTCGCCGTTTTCGACGTGGTCTTTTACTTGGTCTAACGTTCCGATTCCCATCTGAATACCTGCGTCGCATTCCCGAAGCAGTTCTATTGTATCGTGTTCAATCATAAAAGCCTCCTTAAAGCTATTGTGTGCGGTTTTTTAATTTTTAAAACGGAGTTTTATTCTGCGGAGGCGTAAAACTTAAATTTTGCTATTAACACTTTACAAGATATAAAGAAGATAGTATACTGTAATCAATATTTAAAGATACTTAATAGTAAGAAAAACAAAAGAGAGAAACATGAACGAGTTTTTAATCAGAGTTTTAGGCTGGACGGGCGAGGACGGCGGTATCGCTATCGAAGCCTTCAATATATGGCACTTTTTATATCTTTTAATTATTGCAGGCGCAATTACGGGTATATGCTTTGCGGTCAGGGGCAAAAGCGCGCAAACGCACAAAAAGATTTTGGACAAGCTTTCAATAGGTATACTGTGTTGGTATATCACAAACTTCTTTTTACAGCCCTTTGTGAGAGGAGACAACCAGCTCAATATCGACAAATTGCCTTTCCACATTTGTACGTTTATGGGCATAGTGGGGGTATTCGCTCAATTCTCCAAAAAGGAATGGTTCAAAGAAGTCTCCGTAGTCTTGGCTATGGCGGGCGCGCTTATGTATTTAACTTATCCCGCAACGGCGTTCGGCGGAGCGGCGCCTTGGAGCTTTAAGGTTGTCGAAACTATAATCTATCACTCGGCGCTGTTCACTTGGGGCTTTTTATCCCTCTTTACGGGGCAGGTCAAGCTGCACTACAAAAATATGTGGATGCCCCTCGTCGGGCTGTGCTGTATTGCTGTCTGGGCAACGGTGGGAAATCTTTGCTACAACGTAAGCTATCTTGGCGACGGCGTTCACAGCCACTACGATTGGTTTTTCTTAACGGGTACGTCCTTCCCGTTTGTGCCCGTTTATTTGATGCCCGTTACCGTAATCGCCGCAATTTACGGTGTTATTGCCTGCTTCTATCTTATAAACTACATTATTGAGGTCATCAAGAGAAAACATGTCGCAAAAAGGCAAACTAACATCAAAGATGTGTAAAATCATTTGTTGAGACTACCCGACGGTTTATCCGACGGGTATTTTTTATTGACTCAATTCCCGCATAGGGGCAGAATTGCTGTCATTACTGTTAGCCGACAACAAATTTTGAATAAATTTATAAAAATATCCCTTTCGTTGATTGAATTTATAAATTTAATAAGGTATAATGTTATAGGTGGAATTGCGGCGGAATGTTCGTTTCGGTGCAAAATTCCCTAAATAGATATAAAATTCTAAGGAGACATAATGAAAACCATTGTAATCGGGGTAATCGGCGCCGACGTTCATGCGGTAGGCAACAAGATTATCGAATACGTGCTTAAACAGCAAGGGTACAACGTAGTCAACATAGGCGTGCTCTCTTCGCAGGAAGATTTCATCAATGCTGCTATTGAAACCAACGCCGACCTTATACTCGTTTCTTCGCTGTACGGCCACGGAGAAATAGACTGCCGCGGAATGCGCGAAAAGTGCATTGAGGCGGGTATCGGTGATATTCCCATGATTGTGGGCGGCAACATAGTGGTGGGCAAGCAGGATTTTGACGAAGTAAAAGAGCGCTTCTACAAAATGGGCTTTAACAGGGCATATCCTCCCGGAACCCCCATCGAAAAGACTTTGCCTGACATTAAAGAAATTCTCGGAGAGTGACGATGAGCCGCTATCTGATGATCGACTTCGGCTCGACTTTTACAAAGCTGACCGCAGTCGATACTCAAACCGAAGATATCATAGCTACGGCAAACAGCTTTACTACCGTGGCAACCGATATTACAATCGGCTACCAAAACGCCCTCGAAGAGCTGTATAAGAAAATCGGCGATAAGATTAGCTTCGATAAAATTATAGGCTGCTCCTCGGCGGCGGGCGGGCTCAAAATGGCGGCAATAGGACTTGTCGAAGAGCTTACCCTCGAGGCGGCAAAGCGCGTGTGTCTGGGAGCGGGAGCGAAGGTAGAGCTTGCTTTTTCACATCATCTGACCGATTCGGACGTACAGCGGATAATCGACAGTAAGATAGATATAATTCTGTTGGCAGGGGGAACGGACGGCGGCAATACCGAATGTGTACTGTTCAACCAGAGGAAGCTTGCCGAAAGCTCGATTAAAATTCCTGTAATTTACGCAGGCAACAAGAACTGTTCAGACGAAATCCGTGCAATTGCCAAAGAATACGGCATGAACGAATACGTCTGCGGCAACGTAATGCCCAGACTCAACGAACTCAAGGTAGACGAGGCGAGAGATAAAATAAGGGAAATCTTCCTTAAAAACATCATCGAGGCAAAGGGCATCAAAAAAATCGAGAAGGCAATCGATAAAGTAATTCTGCCGACTCCCGAAGCAGTGCTGCGAGCTTCGGAGCTATTGTCCAAAGGATATATGCACGAGCGCGGCTTGGGCGAAATAATTCTCGTGGATATCGGCGGCGCCACAACCGATTTTTACTCTATGAGCTCCGCCTCCGCAAAGCGCAGCGACGTTATATTAAAGGGTTTGCAGGAGCCTTACGCAAAGCGTACGGTGGAAGGCGACCTTGGAATGAGATACTCTGCCCTCGGCGTTCTCTCCTCACTTTCCGAAGAGGAAATAAGAGTTTACAATGAGGACGAAGGGGTAGACCTCAAAAAAGAATTGCTCTTCAGACACGAGCATGTGGACTGTATTCCGTCCAATGAACACGAAGAAAAAATCGACCGCATTATGGGTCAGATTTGTGTGGATAAGTCAACAGAAAGGCACGTTGGGAAAATGGAAGAAATGTACACACCAATGGGGCTGGTTTACTACCAGTTCGGCAAAGATTTATCTCAAATCCGCTACGTAATAGGCACGGGCGGCGTGTTGGTAAGAAGTAAAAACCCGACGGAGATTTTGAAAAAAGTCGAATACAGTTTAGGCAAGCCTTTGGAGCTTCGCCCACAGCACCCGCAGTATTTGCTGGATAAGGACTATATCCTTGCCGCAATGGGACTGCTCAGCGAAATAGACCCCCTGCTTGCTTTGAAAATAATGAAAAAACACATAACCGAAATACAGCCGCAAATTAATTAAACGGCAATACATTTATAAAAATAAAAATATTTTAAGGTGACATCAGATGGTTCAAAACAAAAAACTGACGGAAAAAGAATTTCTTGAAGAGAGAAAAGAAGTACTTGCAAGCTGGCATACCGGCAACGATCATCAGCTTAATTTCGAAGAAGCTATAGAATATTTAAAGAATATACCCGACCATAAAAACTTTGCCAAAAAACTTGCAAAGGCAAAGGCAAACGACTACCGTACTCTGGTTCAGCCCCGCGCCGGAGTACCCGTTATATACCGTCACATAGAGCTCATGCAGTATCTTGAGCAGTGCGGAGCAGACTTCCTTCCCACGACTATCGACAGCTATACGCGTCAAAACCGCTATGCGGAAGCGGAAAAAGGCATACAGGAGAGCTTGAGAGAGGGCAGGGCGCTTTTAAACGGCTTCCCCTCGGTCAACCACGGCGTAACGGGCTGCAAAAAAGTTCTTGAATCCGTAAACGTACCTCTGCAGGCGCGTCACGGTACGCCCGACGCCCGTCTCCTTGCCGAAATAATCCACGCAGCAGGCTGGACTTCGAACGAGGGCGGTGCAATCTCCTACAACGTGCCCTATGCAAAGAGCGTTTCCATTGAGGATACCATAAAGTACTGGCAGTATTGCGACAGGCTCGTAGGCTATTACGAGGAACACGGCGTAACTATCAACCGCGAACCGTTCGGACCCTTGACAGGTACGCTCGTACCTCCTTCGATTTCCAACACGGTCGCCATAATCGAGGCGTTGCTCGCCGCAGAACAGGGCGTTAAAAATATAACGGTCGGATACGGAATGGGCGGCAACATCGTTCAGGACGTAGCCGCAATACGTTCCCTTCAGGAGCAGACCGACGAATACCTTCAGAGGTTCGGCTATAAAGACGTAATAGTTACCACGGTATTCCACCAGTGGATGGGCGGTTTCCCTCAGGACGAGGCAGAAGCAATGGGCTTAATAGCGTTAAGCTCCACCTACGGTGCACTCTCGGGCGCAACCAAGATGATTACCAAGTCGCCTCACGAATCAATCGGCGTTCCCACCAAGGAGGCGAACGGACAGGGTATCAAGGCGTCAAAAATAGTTACGCGTCTTTTGAGCGACCAGAAATTCCCCGAATGTCAGGTGCTTACCGACGAAATGAATCAGATAAAGAAGGAAGTAAACTGCCTTATGGACGCCGTGCTCAAGGTCGGCGACGGCGATATAGCCCAAGGCGTTGTGAAGGCGTTCGAGCTGGGTATGATAGACGTTCCTTTTGCGCCCAGCAAATTCAACGCAGGCTTGATTCTTCCCGCCCGTGACGACTCGGGCTGCATAAGAATTCTTGAATTCGGCAATCTCGCATTTTCCGAAGAAATCAAGCAATTCCACAGACAGAAAATTGCCGAGCGCGCCGCATTCGAGGGGCGTGAGGTTTCCTTCCAGTTCACTGTTGACGACGTGTACGCAGTAAGTATGGGTCACCTCGTCGGACATCCCACTTATAAAGACTAATTACGGCAGGCGGTATTTTTAATACCGCCCCGTGTTACGCTAAATAATATTTTATCGAGGTTTAATTATGAAAATTGTAGACGTTTTACTTACAAAATCTTATACAGGTTTCTATTTTGACGACCAAAGGGCCATTAAAGGCGGCGCCGGTCACGACGGTTTTATGTACGTCGGAGAGCCCGTAACCGAAGGCTTTAAAAGCATTCGTCAGGCAGGCGAGGCTATCTCCGTTCAGCTTATTTTGGAGGACGGCACGATAGGCTACGGCGACTGCGCAGCCGTGCAGTATTCGGGCGCAGGCGGCCGTGACCCTCTGTTCCTTGCAAGTGACTTCATTCCCTTTCTCGAGAAGGAAATAGTGCCCAAGCTTATAGGCGAGGACGTTTCTAAGTTCCGCCCCGTTGCCGAAAAATACGACAGAATGACGGTAAACGGCAAGAGACTGCACACCGCAATCCGCTACGGCATAACCCAGGCTCTTTTGAACGCTACCGCCAATTCGAGGCGCATCACTATGGCTGAAGTCATCCGCGAAGAGTACGACGTGGAACCCGGCGAATATCTGCCTATTCCCGTATTCACGCAGTCGGGCGACGACAGATACGACAACTCCGACAAAATGATTATAAAGAGGGCGGACGTAATGCCTCACGCGCTCATCAACCACGTTGGCACAAAGCTCGGCGAGCACGGCGAAATACTTCTTCAGTATATCGGCTGGCTGCGCGACCGCGTTTTAAAGTATCGCACAGATAAAAATTACAGCCCCGTATTCCACATTGACGTTTACGGAACTATCGGCATTGCGTTCAACTACGACGTAGACAAAATGTTCGAGTACCTGCTCGAATGTGAAAAGCAGGCGGCTCCGTTCAGAATCCGCATAGAGGGACCTATCGACACGGGCGACAGAGAAGGTACGATGAATTTTGAAAAAATTCTCACCGCAAAGCTTGACGAGGTAGGCTCCAAGCTTGAAATAGTTGCCGACGAGTGGTGCAACACCCTTGAGGATATCAAATACTTCGCAGACAACCGTGCAGGTCATGTTCTTCAGATAAAGACCCCCGACCTCGGCGGTGTTAATAACGTTGCCGAAGCCATACTCTACTGCAACGAAAAGGGCGTGGGCAGCTACTGCGGCGGCACGTGCAACGAAACGGACGTCTCCTCCAAGACCACTACCAATATTGCAATCGCCTGCAGAGCTATTCAGTGCCTTGCCAAGCCCGGTATGGGAGTGGACGAGGGCTATATGATTGTTAAAAACGAAATGAACCGCGTTCTTTCGGCTGCAAACAAGAGATACAACGCAAAAAAGTAAAAAGTTACGGGAATTTATAATGAAAAGAGGAATTGCAGGTTCGCTTGAATCCAACGACGCTCTTATAACGGTCAAGGAAAGCGATACGCTTAAAATAACCGTAAAGAGCATTGTTTACGATTTCTTTCACAAACAGATAGAAAAAGTTATTCTCGACACCTTGAGCGAACTTGGTTACGATAAAATTGAAGTAATGTGCGAGGATAAGGGCGCGCTCGACTATACAATTAAAGCCCGCCTTACAGTCGCTTTAGCGAGAATGGAGGCGTCGGAATGAGAAGAAGTCTTCTGTTTATACCCGGCAACAATCCCGCAATGCTGCAAAATTGCGACGTATTCGAGAGCGACGGCGTAATACTTGACCTCGAGGACGCGGTCAGCGTAACCGAAAAGGACGCCGCACGCGCTCTCGTTTCAAACTATCTTAAGTCGCTTACCGAAGCTCCGCCTATGGAAATAGTAGTGCGCATAAACGGACTTGATACCCAATATTACGCGCACGATTTAGAGGCGATAGTAAGCGATAAAATAGATACGATAATGCTGCCCAAGGCAACCGTGGAGTATCTGAACGAGCTTGATAAGCTTCTTTCAAAAGCGGAGAAAGCAAAGGGTATGCAAAAGCGCATATCTGTAATACCCATTGTGGAGCTTACTATATCCGTACTTCAGATAGAAGAAATCGTTAAGTGCCCCCGCGTAAACGGCGTGCTGCTCGGCGCAGAGGATTTATCCGGCGACCTCGGAGTTATGCGCACCAAGCAGGGCAACGAAATACTGTACCCCCGCATGCGGCTTGCGTATGCGTGTGCGGCGTATAAAATCGACGCAATAGATACACCCTTTACCGACACGAACGACAACCAAGGGCTTAAAGATGATTGCCGTTTTGTAAACAACCTCGGCTTTAATGCAAAGGCTGCCATACACCCCAATCAGGTACCAGTCATAAACGAGGTATTCGTCCCCGAGCGCAAGTCTATAGAGTGGGCGCTGCGCGTAGAAGAGGCGGCGCGTCAGGCAAGCTTAAAGGGGTTGGGCGTGTTCGGTTTGGACGGCAAAATGGTCGATAAACCCGTCATTATGCGTGCGCAGAATATACTTGAAAAAGCGCGCAAATACAAATTGATTTAAGGGGCATACAATGAAAAATTCGCTCGGCCGCTTTGTTCCCGAAGGCTTTACCCCGTTTGAGGGAAGCGGCGCGTTTAAGAATAAAAATCGCATACAGATATCAAAAAAGAGCGTCTCGGAAGGCTTTGAATCCCTTTCAAGCGTCTCCGAAATGTTCGATAAGCTCGGCATAACCGACGGAATGACCCTGTCTTTTCATCATCATTTGAGAAACGGCGACTTCGTGCTTAATATGGTCGCGGAAGAGATAAAGCGCCGCAACCTCAAAAATATGAAGCTTGCCCCCAGCTCGATATTCCCCGCGAATGCAATACTCGTTGAGCTTATCGAAAACGGCAACGTAACCGAAATTTATACCGACTACGTAAACGGTCCTGTTGCCGAGGCAATAAGCCGCGGCAAGCTCAAGGGTATGTGTGTAATGCACACACACGGCGGCAGACCGATGGCAATAGAAAGCGGTTTACTGCACATAGACGTTGCAATTCTCGCCGTTCCCGCCGTAGATAAATTCGGCAACGGAACGGGTGCAGAGGGCACGGGTGCATGCGGCAGCCTCGGGTATGCGGTCAGCGATTTGGAGTATGCGGACAAAGTGGTATTCGTCACTGATACGTTTATTGACAGGGCGGAAAACGCCCAGCTTGACGGCAGATACGTAGACTACGTGCTCAAGGTCGACGCAATAGGCGACCCCAAGGGCATAGTTTCGGGTACTACGAGAATAACCAAAGACCCCGTAGGTCTTAAAATAGCCCGCAACACCGTAAAGCTTTTGGAGGAGCTGGGCCTTATAGAAGACGGACTTTCAATGCAGACGGGTGCAGGCGGAACAAGCCTTGCAGTTGCGCATTACGTGCGCTCCCGCATGCTTGAAAAGGGCATTAAGGGAAGCTTTGCCTCGGGCGGAATAACGGGATACTTCACCGATATGCTCGAGGAGGGGCTGTTTGACGAGCTCTACGACGTGCAGTGTTTCGATTTAAAAGCAGTGCAGTCGATAGCCAAAAACCCCAATCACCATGCAATGAGCGGCTCGCGCTATGCTAACCCCTTTGACGACAATATTGTCGACAGGCTTGACTTCGTTATCCTCGGCGCAACCGAAATAGATTTAAATTTCAACGTAAACGTAACCACCGATTCTCACGGCGTGATTATGGGCGGCTCGGGAGGTCACAGCGACACTGCGTACGGCGCGAAAGTGACGGTAATTACTACCAACCTTGTAAAGTCACGCTTGCCTATAATTAAAGACCGCGTCACGACGGTTACCACCCCCGGCGAGGACGTCGACGTACTCGTCACGGAGAGGGGAATTGCCATCAACCCTGTCCGCAAGGATTTGCTTAAAAAATTAGAGGGCAGCAGATTACCCATAGTTCCCATAGAAAAGCTTTTGGAGACTGCCCACAAAATTACGGGCGTTCCCGCAAAGGTGGAGCAATCGGATAAGCCCGTAGGCGTAGTGGTTTACAGGGACGGCACCGTAATAGATACCGTTTTTAAAACAAATTGAAAGCATAATTTTTTTAAAAAAGAGAGATAAGATGAATATCAAGGAGGTAGTTTTACCTACCGAAAGAGAGCGGATTGCGGTCTTTTTGGAGCAGTTCGGTTTGCACTTTGAAAGCAACATAGACCAAACTATCTATATGGAGGACGAGAGCGGAATAATTGCCACGCTTTCCGCAAGTAAATATATATTAAAGTGTCTGGCGGTAAAGCCCGAATACCGCAGCGAAAATCTTGCGGTGACCCTCGTCAGCGAAATGATTAAGCGCTTACATGCGGCTGAAATTTATTACTTTCAGTTATTCACAAAACCCGAATACTGCGAGTTATTTTTAAGCCTCGGCTTTAGACTCATTCTCGAGACCGATAAGGTTGCCGTAATGGAGGGCGGAGAGGGCGATATAAATTCCGTTATTGACAAGATGCGCGTGCAGATGAAGTATAATCTCGGCATGGACAGCGTCAGCGGAAACAGCGATATCGCCTGTGCGGTAATAAACGGCGACCCGTTTACCAACGGACACTTAAAGCTCGTTGAATACGCCGCGGCAAGGCACAAATACGTGCTCGTATTCGTAGTGCAGGAGGATTGCTCGTACTTCACATTCAAGGAAAGGTTCGCCATGGCGTATCTAGCCTTAAAACCGATTAGCAACGTGCTCATTTTGCCCTCGTCGGAGTATATAGTTTCAAAAGCCACGTTCCCCGGCTATTTTTTAAAGACGGCGGACGAAACCACCGCAGAGTACGCAAAGTACGATGCGCTCATATTCGAAAAATACTTTATGCCTCGGTTGGGAATACGCAAACGCTACGTCGGAACCGAGACGTCCGACTATATGCGTATATACAACCAAACCCTTCAGGACGTGCTTAAAGATAAGCTCGAAATCGTGCCCAGGTTTGATGAAAACGGCGAAGTTATCTCGGCAAACAAGGTACGCTCGCTCATAAAAGAGGGTAAGCAGGAAGAGGCTCTTAAATTCATTCCGAGAAATAACTATTCGGTAATAAAAGCCATAATTTCGAGCAAACATGAGTAGAGCAGATGCCATTCTTGCCGCCCGTGAAGAGAGAAATAATTACGTTTTAAAACTTGCTCAGACAAGCGACGTAATAACGGCAAAGGCAAATGTTCCGGGCAGCGATAAGCGAATTAAGGAAAGCTTTTTAATAATAAGATATTTCGCCAACAGATTGAAAGAAACGTTCACAGGCAATCCCGTCATTTTAGACGGCGCCGACGGAATGTGCGCCGTTCTGCCCGTTTGCGGAGAGGACTTAAAGCTAAAAACAACGGCAATTGAGGAGAACTGTCCGATAGGCAGGTACGCAGATTTGGACGTATATCCTCAAGGCGGAACCCACAGCCTTTCGCGCGGTCATATGCGCAAATGCTACCTCTGCGAAAATGCGGCGTTTGTGTGCGCAAGGCAGGGCAATCATACCCCTCAGGAACTTTCAAATGCGCTTAAAAAGGGCGTACGGGAATATTTTTCCGTACACCTGTATGCAGTTATAGAGCAAAGCCTGATGGCGGAGCTCAATCTTGAAGATAAATTCGGGCTTGTCACGCCCACTTCGCAGGGCTCGCACGGCGACATGAACTATGAAATCATGCTCAAGTCCCAGAGTGCGATAATTCCCTACCTCGTGCAATCGTTTTGGGTAGGTTTTGACTCCGACAGCGCAGACGGTTTACTTGAAAAATTGCGCCCCATAGGTCTTGAAGCCGAAGAGGCTATGTATAAATCCGTCGGCACGAACACGTATAAAGGATTCATTTTCGTGGCGGGAATATTGCTTGCCTCGGCAGGACACCTGCTCTCAAAGGGGGGCGGCGAATACGGGCAAATATTTGCTACCGCCAAGCGCATTTGCAAGGGCATAACGCGCGAGCTCGAGGGCGAAGGCAGCTCCTTCGGCATACGGGCGTTTAAGGTTTACGGATTTCTCGGTGTTCGCGGGCTTGCCGAGGGCGGGTTCGAATCCGTTCGCAAAGCCGAAGAAATAATAGATAATAATCTCTCTAAAGAGTGCCTTTTAAAAGCCCTCGCGTTTATAGTGGGGGATATAGAGGACACCGTGCTGTTAAAGCGCAGCGGCTCTCTTGAAAATTACTTATATTTCAAAAACGCAATCAGTTGTATTGACGTAAACGACGAAACGCAATTAAAATTACTCAACGCGCAGTGTGTGGAAAGCGGAATAAGCATAGGCGGCAGCGCCGACGTGCTTGCAGCCGCAATTTTAATTAAAAAACTCAAAGCATTGTGGTATTTTGATAAATAAATATCCTCGTTTTGCAAATTTATTAGGAGTAACCTATGCGAAAAATAGAGCTTGCCGAAGTTACGGCAAAAATCAAAGAAATGTTTATAGAGGCGTGTGAGGATATTCCCGAAAACGTCCTTAAAACGCTTAAGAATGCAGAAGCGGAGGAGCAGTCTCCGCTCGGCAGAGAGGTGCTTGAAAAGATAGTTGAAAACGACCTTCTTGCAAGGGATAAGCACCTGCCCATATGTCAGGATACGGGCGTTGCGGTAGTAATGTTGACAATCGGCTCCGAAGTGGTGTTTGAGGGCGATATCTACGAGGCAGTCAACGATGGTGTCCGTCAGGCTTATACCGAGGGATATCTTCGCAAATCGGTGGTAAGACACCCTCTCGACAGAGTCAACACCAAGGACAATACCCCCGCAATAGTGCACGTAAAGATAGTCCCCGGCGACGTCTTCCGCATTGATGTTGCGCCCAAGGGTGGCGGCAGTGAGAATATGAGTGTTGTCAAGATGCTCATTCCCGCGGACGGCGTTGAAGGCATCAAAAAACTCGTACTCAACACTGTTTTCAACGCGGGCGGCAAGCCCTGCCCTCCGATAATCGTTGGATTAGGCATAGGCGGCAACTTCGAAAAATGCGCAATGATGGCAAAAGAGGCGCTCTTCAGGGAAATTGACGACAAATCTCCCGACCCCATTGCCAGAAAACTCGAAGAAGAGCTACTTGAAGAAATCAACAAGCTCGGCGTAGGACCTATGGGCTTCGGCGGTACGGTTACCTGCCTTGCGGTAAAGGTAAATACCTACCCCTGCCATATAGCAAGTCTGCCCGTAGCCATAAATATCCAGTGCCACGCGGCAAGGCACAAGAGCTGTAATCTTTAAGTTTCGGCTCTCCTAAATTTAAGGAGGAAAAATAAATGATTGAACTTAAAAGTCCCGTAGATGAAAACCTTGTGCGTTCACTCCGTGCGGGCGATACCGTACATATAACGGGTGTAATTTATACGGGCAGGGATGCCGCGCATAAGCGCCTGTGCGAATTGCTCGAGAGGGGAGAGCCCCTTCCCATAGACGTTAAAAATTCAATAATTTACTACGTCGGACCCACGCCCGCAAAGCCCGGCAGGGCAATAGGTTCCGCAGGTCCCACCTCAAGCTACCGTATGGACCCCTATGCAGAACCGCTTTTAAAGCAGGGGTTAAAAGTAATGGTTGGTAAGGGCTCGAGGAGCAGTCAGTTTAAACAGCTTTTACAGCAATACGGCGGAGTATATCTCTCGGCAATCGGCGGAGCCGCCGCCTCCATTTCGGAGACTATTAAAAAGTGCGAGGTAGTCACTTACGAAGACCTCGGCGCAGAGGCAATTCACCGCCTCGAAGTCGAAGATTTTTACGCAATAGTTACGTACGACAGCGTCGGAAACGATTTATTCGAACAGGGCATCGAAAAGTACAGACAGATTTAAGCCTCTTTGGGAGAATTGCTATGCTTAAAAAAGAACCGCTTTTAACCGATTTAGTGGGCGATAAAACGTACAAAACCGATGAACGTATTGCGTTTTTCGGCGCCGTGGACGAGCTTTCCGCACATATTATGGAACTCACGCACTACGTTGAGGACAAGCGCTTGGAAATGGAATTGAGGAAGATAGTAACCCTTCTTTCCACAATGATGGCGGAGGTCGCCGGCGGTTACGGGCATATAGGGCAGAAACATCTTGAAGAGCTTCTGGAAGTAATTAAAAAATACGAAGAGCAAGCGGGACCATTTACAAGCTTTGTATTGCCCGGAACTACGCTCATGGGAGCAAGAGTGCATATAGTGCGCACAATCACAAGAAGGGCGGAGCTGGCGTACGCACGCCTCTTCGAAAAGTACGGCGGAAGCGAATACATTTTCGAATATCTCAATAAAATGTCAACGCTTTTCTACGCTATTGCGCGCATCTACGACGAGAAATAATTGGGCGCGTTTTAGTCAATTCATTTGACAAAATCGGCGATATATGTTAAATTATAGAAAATTGAATCCAAATCATTGCGAGTAGTAAATTTTTTTACTGAAAGTAGGGGAAGTGCGGTGAAATTCCGTCGCAACGGCCATTACGGTTACAGTCCGGTTACCTACCCTTTGACTCACGAACTTCTTCTTGGGCAGTGAAGGAGTTTGTAATATTTTATTTTGCCCGTAGAACGGGCAATTTTTTTTGGAGGTTTTATGAAAAAATTATTATCACTTGCAATTTCTGTTATTGCAATCGTTGCGTGCTTTTTTATAAGCGCGTGCGACAAAAGCCCCGTTACAGCAGACGAGAACACCGTTTTTATCACTGCTTCGGACGCGTCTTTCGATTTTGAAAACAAAAAACTTGTAGATTATATGAACCATCTGCAGGACAAGGGCGAGCTTACCTTCGAGGTCAGCGACGGTATGGTAATTAAAGTAAACGGTAAAGCTCAGGCTAATAGCAGTTACTGGATGCTTTACACCGACGACGCCGAAAATTCCAACGAGGCTTGGGGCACTTTCGAGCACGAGGGTAAAATTTACGGCTCTGCCACACTCGGCGTAGAGGAATTACCTTTAAAAGAGGGCTGCATATACGTATTGGCTTATCAGTCGTTCTCAATCTGATATGTCAGCCGCAAAGGAAATATCGCTTGTCAGCATTTTTACTGCCCTGCTGATAGGCGGACAATTGGTTTTGTCGGGAATATCCGGTATAGAAGTTGTAACCGTGCTGCTTTTGAGCTTTTCGTTTTACTTCGGCATTAAACGCGGACTTTTGGTAGCAACCGCATTTTCAATACTGCGCTGTTTTATATTGGGGTTCTTTCTCAACATAATTATTCTCTACTTAATTTACTACAATCTGTTCGTTGTCGTGTTCGGACTGCTCGGTAAAAAATTTAAGAAAACTATCAATCTAAAACATCACGCTATTTTAATAACGGTGGCGGTGTTAATGACGGTATTTTTTACCTTGCTTGACAACACCATAGCTACGTTTTACTTCGGGTATACGTGGGAGGCGGCAAAGAGGTATTATTTGCTTTCACTCACAGCCGTTGTTCCGCAGGTAATCTGCACTTTCGTAACAGTGCTGTTCTTGCTCCCGATACTCATTAAGATGTATACCCTGACAAAATTCGAGTAAACGAATACACTATAAAAGGCACTGACTAACCGTCAGTGCCTTTTATGGTGGAGATAACGAGACTTTGCCGAAACTCCGCGCTACCAAAGGCTCGCACGGCAAACCGTAAGGCTGTCGCCTTCGGTACGAAGGCGATAAATCGCCTCGGGCGAACTGCACGAGTTCATCGATTCGATATTACCCCACGCAAAAAGGAAGGCTTGTGCCTTCCTCTGCGTGGTGGAGATAACGAGACTCGAACTCGTGACCTATACGTTGCGAACGTATCGCGCTACCAACTGTGCTATATCCCCAAATTAAAATGGATTATAAGAAAATTATAACATAATCAGAAATAAAATGCAATAAAAAATAAAAAAGACCTATGGTCGAAGAATTATAAGTTAAATGTGATGAATAAATTATCGCAATCGCGTCACTATGGTTCAACGCCGCAATTCGTAACACAAAAAAAGATAGGTATACAACCTATCTTTTTTTCGTGGTGGAGAGTAGATAACCTAAAACGAACTTTTTATACATTTTTGCTGTCTAATTTTTTTATTAATAATCTTTTCTTTTCCTTTAAAAATTCTAATGTAGCATTAATTTGCTCTTCAAATTCGTACGGATAATTTGTTTCATATTGAAAATTATAATTATTTCTAATCCCGTTGTTGTATTGATTATCCGTAAAATCCCATATAAGTGTATATTTTATAAATGCTTCATATAAATTATAATCATCCTTTTCATCAATAAGATGATAATTCTGCTGAACAATAAGCACAGCGTCTCTTAAATATTTTAACTTATAATTTTTAACATAATGCTTCCATATTATCTGTTCGTGAACAGGTAAATCAGAAATACTTTCTCCTTCAGCAAAAACATAATGCCTACCTAATTGTTTAAAAACTTTACATCTTATCACTTGCCCATTATGCAAACATGCGCTCAGCGGACCATATAGCTCTGATATTTGCAAATCAATGTAGTCCTTTTCCCATTTTAGCTGTTCGAGACTTTCATTCTTTTTAGCCGGAATAATCCAACCAAAAATTACTAATATGAGAGCAATTACCGCTATCAAACTGTCAATAACGTGAAAAATTATTTCGTAACATTCCATATATTTCTCCTATGTAAATGATTTTATTAATAGACGAGTATGAGATGCAAAATGTTACAAATTTTTTATGTAGTCAATGAAATACCTTATAGCAATACAAAAACAGCACCCCGAAAATGGTGCTGCTTTCGTGGTGGGAACAAATGGGCTCGAACCATCGACCTCTTGCATGTCAAGCAAGCGCTCTAACCAACTGAGCTATGCCCCCAAATTTTTCGTTTCTTAACATATAACATTATATCAGTTTTGCAATATCTTTGCAAGCAATTTTATTTACATTTAGTTGAAATCTATCGGCTATAATAGTTTTTAATTTTTGTGAACAGTTGTATTTTAATTTAATATATGTTATAATCTTCTTCGGAGAGGTTTAACTATGGAAAAACAAATTTACGACTGTTATTTAAATATTCTGAAAGAGGAGCTTCTGCCTGCCATGGGCTGTACAGAGCCTATTGCCGTTGCTTATGCGGCGGCGCTTGCGCGGGAGACGCTTGGCGCTGTACCCGAAAGAGTTGAAATTTCGGTAAGCGGCAATATACTTAAAAACGTGAAGGGAGTGGTAGTTCCCAACACGGGCGGCTTAAAGGGTATTCCTGCGGCAGCCGCGGCGGGAATAATTGCGGGCGTTGCCGAAAAGCAGCTTGAGTGCATTTCGGAAGTCAGCGCCGTCGCCATTGAGGAGATTAAAAAATATCTTGAAAATGCACAGTTTAAGATTATGCACTCCGATTCCGGCTGTATTTTCGACATCTGGGTTCGCGAATATAAGGGCGAGCACAGCTCTTGCGTGCGCATAGCCGGACACCATACCAACGTAGTGCATATCGAAAAGAACGGCGACATAATCTGCGATTTGCCGTTTGCCAAGGAGGAGACCTCTTACAGCAAGGACAGAGAGCTTTTAAACATAGCTAAAATTCTTGAATTTGCCGACGAAGTCAAGCTTGAGGACGTCAAAGAGATGGTCGAAAGGCAGATAGACTACAACTCGGCAATCTCCGCAGAGGGGCTTAAGAACGACTACGGCGCGAGGGTCGGGAAACTGCTTACAAAGCGTTTCGGCAGCGATATACATAACTTAGCGATTGCGGCAGCGGCGGCGGGTTCGGACGCGAGAATGAACGGCTGCAGTTTGCCGGTCGTCATAGTTTCGGGCAGCGGAAATCAGGGAATGACTGCGTCCCTTCCCGTAATTACTTACGCAAAGCATTTAAACGCGACGCATGAACAGCTTATCCGCGCAGTAGTTTTGTCGGACCTTGTTACCATAAGACTCAAGACGGGCATAGGCAGGCTTTCCGCCTACTGCGGAGCGGTCAGCGCGGGCTGCGGAGCGGCGGCGGCCATTTGCAGGCTTTACGGCGGCGGTGTGGAAGAAATTTCACACACCATAATAAATGCGCTTGCCATAAATTCGGGTCTTGTCTGCGACGGAGCAAAGTCGAGCTGCGCGGCAAAAATCGCCTCTTCGGTGGAGGCGGGTCTCATAGGTCTGGAGATGTCTCTTTCGGGCTCAAATTTCTGCGGAGGGGACGGTATTCTCGTCGAGAGCGTAGAGGGCACTATTGACAACGTGGGCGACCTCGCAAGAAACGGTATGCGCGCCACAGACGAGGAAATTATAAGACTGATGGTTAAAGACTAAAATACGATTTGTAGTGTACAACTTTAAAACAATAGTAAAATCAAGCGGCGTGACAGCCGCTTTTTTGTTGCACTCTGTCGTGGGAGAGCTTCGACAAAGATTGACAAATATAATTATAACTTCTATAATAGATATGATATTACCGAGGTGGAAAATGAGCAGAAACAAAGTTAAGGAAAGGTGTCAAAGAGAGGAAATTGCAAAATTCTACTACACAGCGCAGAAGATGTTCAGCGAGCTTAAAGTTTCGCGCGGGATACTGTACGTTGTGGCAATTATTCCCGTAGTTCTGGCGTTTATACCCGCAACCGCAACGGCAGCGTTTATTCTCTCGATAATATCTTTTTTGCTTTCCCTGTTAAACGAAGCGCTTTCCTCGTTTACAAGCGAGTATAAGAAAAAGGCTATAATGGAATACCAACTCTACGAAACGGGAATAACGGGTTCGGATTTCGCCAAAATCGAGTACGACAGAGAGACCACAAACGAGCTCAACGAGCTTGCAATAAGAAAGGGTTTGCCTCAAATGCGCGGGCGTGAAAAGCTGTACGAGCCGTACGTTCCCGACGATATGTCAGACGACTACAGCTACATATACCTTTGCAGAAAGAGCGCAGCCACGACGAAGTATCTTTTAAGCAGAGTGTTCTATATCTATTTCGTATTTCTCATTTTGCTTGCGATTGGCTTTGTATTTGCTATTCTTGCTATGAGTGAACCCATTGAATATATGACCCTGCTCATCACTTCGTATCCTCTTGTAAGTCCCATTATTAAGGCTTGCGGCAAGTGCAAGGAATGCATGAAGGAATGTACTAAGCTGTGCGCCGATATCGATAACTATTTTGCGGACGGAGACGTCTCTTACGAGCGTCTCGCGAGAATGTATTACTACGTGCAGACGCTCGAATTTGAAATGATAACCACACGCCCCGCAATTTACGGTCTGTACAGCCGATTGTTCAAAAATGGTACAGACGACCTGGAGGAGGGCGTGACGTCACGGTTCCAATCCGCCATAGTTGAGCTCAAAAGCAAGTCTATGGTGCAAAAAGGAATAATTTCCGCACCAAAGGGAAGGGAGCTTATAACCCGCGACAGCTACGATATGGACACCCTTGAAAAAATTGCAAATGGCAAAAAGCAAAAGAGCAAAACAGTAAAAATCGTCAGCAAGGAGCATTCAACCGAGACCATCAAGCCGCAGACAAAAACGCCCGCAGCCAAGTCGGCTCAACCAAAGAATAAAACCGAAAATTCATAATTTAATGCAGCCGAGGAAATACCTCGGCTGCATTTATAATTTGCGGTATTTAAAGCATATATCGGGGGCAATCTAATTCTTCAAGAATTTTATGCCGTTAATTTGGCAATACAAAATTTTCGTTAATTAAGGGATATATAGGGGGTAACGTAAAATAAAGTTATATTGAATTGTTCTGTTCAACCGCATAGAATGTGCGTTATTTGCGGCATATATAGGGGGTAATTTAATTTTTTTCATTTACACCACTAAACAGAGCACGCCGAGGGCTGCAAGAAGAGTCGGAACGGCTATACAGAGTCCCATTTTAAGAAAGCTCAGATAGCTGAACTTGTAACCGTGTTCGCTTAATATGGAGCTCCACATAATGCCCGCTAAGGCTCCGATAGGGGTAAAGAACGCACTTATGTTCGAGCCTATAACCGTCGCATAAATTGCTCCGACGCCGCTTGACGACGAGCCTATAATCGAAGAGAACAGAACGCTCATGGGTATGTTGTTTATGATATTCGCTGTCAAAAAGGATGTGGCACCGTACTTCAAAATCGAAAGGTCGCTGCCCAAAAGGTTTGCAATTTGCGCCGTTACGCCCTCCTCGGAGAGGATAACTATCATAGTGAACATCGATAAGAGAAAGGGCACAAGCTCATAGGGTATGCGCTTTATACAGCCCAAAAGTTCGACGGGTTTGCGTTTGCGCACAATCGCAATTACGGCGTTGAAAATTATCAGACTTCCCACGGCGCAAGCCGATACAAGCCACATTTCCAAGCCTATGTACGAGCCTATTGCAAGCAGTATGGTACACACGCCGAGGTGCGCAATTCCTACCCAGAGCAACAGCTTGTCCTCAATTACTATCTCATCGGGCTCGCCGCTTATGGGGTCGCGCAGTTTTTTGCGGAATAAAAGAAAGAGCATCAAAAATGCAACAACGCCCGCCGTGAGAGTGGGGAGTATACTTACTTTTATATAGCCGAGAAAGTCTATTCCGCTCGCCGTTGCAAGGTATATATTGGTGGGATTGCCGATAATCAGTGCCATACTCCAGGTATTTGCCGCAACGAACTCGGCGGCAAGGAAGGGTATGGGGTTTATTTTGGCGTTCTTTGCAAAGTAGCAGATAAAGGGCGTGAACGACAGAATAATTATGTCGTTGGAGGTAAACATAGTCAGTACGGACACTGTTATATACAGGTATATAAACAGTTTAATTTGCCCCGATTTCGCCCGCTTTAATATCTGACTTGCAAGATATCTGAACAGCCCCAGCTCGTCCAAAAATATGGACAGAACGGTCATAGAGATAAACAGCACAAGTATTTTCAGGGGGTTGATGGCAGTATTTGCTACCATCGCCTGCCCGACTGCCGAAAGGTGCTCGCTCTTTACGATTAAAAGAACGATCGCGCCGAGCAGCGCAATTACCCAATATGGGCTGATATTAAGTTTTTTAATGCGCAGTTTGGGGGAGAAAAGTATGCTTAAAATCATCAGAACTACCGTCACCGCACAAATAATTATCGAAGTTATCATATGTGGAATATATTTACGGTTTCAGGGTCGACCCTATAACCGCAGTACAGTATAGCACTGTAAAAAACGCATGTCAACCGTGCTTGCATTGAAAGTCCGCTTATTGACAGTATTTTCAGTTTATTATATAATCGTATTATGTTTGAAAATATTTCCCGCTGGGAATAAATTAAATAAAAAAAGAGGAGCGTTAATTTAATAAAAAAAGGGAGCGTTGCGCTCCTTTTATTATTATGTGTATTTAATAAACCGTACCGCTTCCGAAATGGCAAATGCAACGGCGTATAGCCCCAGAAATATAAAGAATACACAGCCTGCCCTGATTGCCGTGCAGTGCGTTAACAGCGAAATTATCGTCAAAGACTTTCCCGATAATTCTTCTTCAACAAAAAAGAGTAGCCCCACCGCTCCGACTGTGAGCGTTAAACCGACGACGAACGGCAACAGTGCCTTTGAAACAAAAGTTATATGGTGGAACACGTTGCAGAGCGCAAGTGCGCCGAAGCCGATTAAAACTATGCCCAAAAAAGCAGGCGTTAGGGAAAGCGCAATAAGCACTCCGCCGCCGGCAATTATTATGCAGACAACGATTGTCCCGCTTATTACGTCGCCGAGCGAATATCCGCCGAACTTCTTTTTGCTTTCCTCTTGCGGGCTTTTCGCTCCGATTATTTCCGTTTTCTTCTTAAATGCCCGATTGATTTTATATATATCGCCTTTGGGTAATTCAAGCGGGAATTTAAGCTCATCGTTGCCGATTATAAGCGTCAAGTCAATATTCTCGGCAATTTCAATCCGTGCACGGCACAGTGACTTATCAAACGTATATTGGATGCCGTATAGCCAGATAAGCACGTAGTTTTCGGTTACTGCGATTGTCGTTTGATAGGATAAATTGCTATCCGCTTGTTTCATTGAACTGTAAACTTCGGCGTTATGTCGGCGGAACCAAGCACTGCTTCCATAATGCGGACGGTAAGTTAAGCGGAAAAATTTTCCCCATACCCCGAAATAGGACATCAAAAGAATGCAACGCATATTCCGACGATAAGCAGGGGTAGTAGGTGCTTCACAATTACGCCCCCGATGCTATCTTCGGTTACAAGCCCGTAAATAAGGCTCGTGAAATACCAAATAACGAGCAGAGCAGAAAAGACAAGAAGAATAACGCCGAAAAAATTTCCCCGAGCCTGTTTTTTACGCCTTATCGACATATCAAGCTCGGTGTATGCGTTGCTGTATTCATAAATCAGCCGTCCGGCGTTTGTGGGGTTGGATACGTATGCAGAATTGTTTAGCAAATTCTCATATGTGTCTGCCAATGAAGTTGTGCCGTCATTGTTATTCGCCATATTTTATTCAGTATGCTTTGCCGTTGACCGTTACGTTGTTGAATGTAATGTTTTCGGCATTATTTATTTTTATATCCGCGTTTGCCGTTACGTGGCAGTCGGTAAGCGCAATATCCTTTACGGGGGAGGACTCCAATCCGTCAATTGAAAGGAAGCGGGCGGCTGAGTCGCAGGTAATATTTGAAATTTCAAATCCGCTTATGACGGGGATATCGTCGTCGTAGTATTTTGTAATGTTGTCGGCAATATCAAGCGCACTCTTAATATCGTATCCCATTGAGAAGGTTATGCAGTCACCGCCTATCTCGCACATAATTATGTTGTCAATTTTGATGTCCCTGATATATCCGCCACGCCCCAAAGCGCTCTTAACACGAATACCTATATCGGTCGTGAAAAAGCAGCAATCGTGAACATATACGTTTTCAACGCCGCGGCTCATTTCGCTGCCTATAACGAATCCGCCGTGTCCGCGGTAAACCCTGCAGTTGTAAACTTCCACGTTTTTGGTGGGGGCGACTATCTTTCTCGCCTCTCTGCCCTTGCCCGATTTCATGCAGATTGCGTCGTCGCCGACGTCGAAAACGCAGTTTTTAATTACGACGTTCTCGCACGAGTCCACGTCAATGCCGTCGCTGTTCTGCGCTTCTTTGGAATTTTTAACGTAGACTCCGTCCACCGTAACGTTTTTGCAGTAGCGGGGGTGAATGGTCCAGTTGGGGGAGTTGGTAATGGTAACTCCTCTAAGTAACACGTTCTCGCAAGAAGTAATGGAAATAAATACCGGTCTGTACCAGTCGTAAAACTCCGATGCTCTTTCAAGCGCGTCGGGCAATTTTTCGTCCACGTTGTTTTTAAATCCGAGATATGCCGACTCGGTGGGGAACCACAAAAGTCCGTCCTCAACCTCGGCAATATACTTTGAAGTTTTCTTTTTATTCCACTCCTGGGCTGACATTTTCCAATCCTTTTTGGGGCGCCAGGCGTTGCCGTTGCCGTCAAAGGTCCCCTCGCCCGTAATTGCAATATTTTTTGCGTTCAGCGCGGTAATGGGGGATATTGTGCGGATAGCCCGTCTGCCCTCGTACTCGGTGTAGTACAGTGGATATTTTTCCTTGCTTTTGGTAAAACGCACGTACGCGCCCGCCTCTGCATTCAGGCAGACGTTGCTCTTAAGATCAATGGGGGAAGTCAGCCAGTAGCCCTTAGGAATTACTACCGTGCCGCCGCCCTTTTCCGAGCACAGGTCGATAGCTTTCTGAATATATTCCTGATTGTCAAAACCTATCTCGGATTTCGCTCCGAAATGAGTTATAATGTACTTCTTGTCGTTGAACTTGGGTTCCATCGCATTTCTCCTTACCAATATGCCGATATAGTGTAACATAATAAATTCAATTAGTCAATTGAAAGGCTATGCGCTTCCTTAAACCCGTTATTGTTGATTTTTGTATGAAAATGTGATATAATTTACTTACAAAATTTCAGCGTGTGGTTAAGTTTATGAAAACGAAGTTTATTAAGCCGGATTTTAATAATAACATCATAAATATCACGGCGACTATTGCCGAATTTTTGGGTTGCCCCAACGATAAGCCCGTACTTTCAACGCTTGCAAAAGAGCTTGAAAAAGGCTATAAAAACGTAGTATTTTTGATTTTGGACGGACTTGGTATCAACCCCATAGACAAAAACCTGACGGCAGGCAGTTTTCTTAAAAGAAATATAAAAAGCGTTGTGACCTCTGTATTCCCGTCAACCACGACGAACGCCACGACGACCTATTTGACCAATAAGTACCCCATGGAGCACGGTTGGTTTGGGTGGAGTCTGTATTTTGAGGAGCTGAAAAGGGCTGTGGATATTTTCCCCGAGACAGATTCGTTTACCCGCGAACCAATCGAAAAGGGGTACGTGAAAAAGGTTTTGCCCGTCGAGCCCTTCTATAAAAAGGCAAATTCTAATTATACAACAAGCGTTGTTGTACCCGATTTCTGGAACAACGACTATGAAAACCGATATGTTTGGAAGAACTTCGACGAAATGTTCGGGCATATCGGGAGCATTTGCCAAAATGCAGGCAAGCAGTTCATCTACGCCTATTGCGACGAGCCCGACCACACAATGCACGTCTACGGCGTGACTTCGGCGGAGGCGGAAAAAGTTATTAACGACCTCAATAACCGCATAGAAGAATTATATTCAAAACTGACCGACACGCTGTTTATAGTTACGGCGGACCACGGACAAGTGGATATAGACGGTTACATAGATATTTACACCGACACTGAAATCACATCTATGTTGGAGTGGCCACAATTTCTTGAGGCGAGAGCGGCGGCGTTCAAGGTCAAAGAGGACTGCCACGAAAACTTTATTGAAATTTTCAATAAAAAATACGGCGATGACTTTGAACTTTTCAAGGTCGAAGACTTGATTAAAGACAACTATTTCGGCGGAAATATAATAAATGACAACGCAAAGCTGCTCGGCGACTATATCGCCATAGGCAAGACCAATAAAGTAATGAGGCTGACGCCCTTTTCTCATGCCTACAAGGGACATCACACCTCGCTAACCGCGGAGATGGAAGTGCCTTTGATTTTTATCGGGAAAAAGAATTAAAGATTTTAATAAAAATACGGCGAGGGCTGAAACGCCCTCGCCGTTATTTATATATTTGTTTTTAATTCTGACATAGCTCTTTGGCGAGATTTTCAACCTGCGCGGTGGATTCGCCGTTTAACGCAGATAATATACGCACGGTATTTTCCGCAAAGGCAAGGTTTTTACAGCCCTCGAGCATACCTTTCATAACCTTGGTTGCCCAAGGCGCCCAGCTGCCGTTTTCAATGAACGCAACAGTCCTGTTTTTGTAGTTGTGCTCCACAAGGTGCTCAATAAACGTGCGCATAAAGGGGAAGATATCGCCGTTGTAGGTTGTTGTGGCTAGTACGAGTTTGCCGTATCTGAATGCGTCCTCGACAGCCTCCGCCATATCGTCGCGCGCAAGATCTGTTACGGCAACTTTGGGACAGCCGTTCTCTTTGAGTTTTTCGGCAAGGAGTTCGACTGCTTTCTTCGTATGTCCGTAAATGGAGGTGTAGGCAATTGCGACACCCTCGCTCTCAACGCCGTAGGACGACCAAGTGTTGTATAGGTTGAGGTGGTATTCTAAATTCTTTGTGAGGACGGGACCGTGCAGGGGGCAGATTGTCTTAATATCTAGCGCCGCTGCTTTTTTGAGTAAATTCTGAACCTGCACGCCGAACTTTCCGACAATTCCGAAATAGTATCTTCTTGCCTCGCAAGCCCAATCTTCATCAATATCGAGTGCGCCGAACTTGCCAAAAGCGTCGGCAGAGAAGAGGACCTTGTCCGTCGCGTCGTAAGTTACCATAACCTCGGGCCAGTGGACTAAGGGAGCGGCAATAAAGCTTAAAACGTGTTTTCCGAGCGAAAGTGTGTCGCCCTCTTTAACGATTATTCGGCGCTCGGGAAAGTCCGTTCCGAAGTACTGGCTCATCATCACGAAAGCGTGTTTTGAAGAAACGATAACAGCTTTCGGGTAGGTGGTCATAAAGCTTAAAATGTTCGCCGAGTGGTCGGGTTCCATATGCTGAACAATTAAGTAGTCGGGCAACTTTTTCCCGATTGCCCCCCTGATATGCCCTAACCATTCGTCGCCGAAGCGGGCGTCAACCGAATCCAGAACGGCAATTTTGTCGTCGAGTATCACGTAGGAATTGTACGCCATTCCGTTCGGAACTGTGTACTGTCCTTCAAACAAATCAATTTCGTGATCGTTCACGCCCACGTATTTTATATCGCCTGTTATATTCATAAATTCCTCCTGCGGGTATTCCGTAAATAGTTTGGCTGAAATTCCCAAACAGTATAACAAACATCAAAACTATTGTCAATCTGGTCTGATAATGTTATAATGAATTTATGACATTCAAAAACAAATCGGTAAACTTTGAAAAGTTAATAAGGTACGGATTTAAGCCTGCGGAAAAGAAGTACGTTTACACCGCGGAAATCTTTGATAATCAGTTTAAAATGACTGTAACAATTGACGAAAGCGGCGAGGTGGAAACCGAGCTTTTCGACCTGGAGGTGGAAGAAATTTATACCCTGCACCTTGTCGCAGAGGCAAGCGGAGAGTTTGTGGGAAGAGTGCGCTCGGAGTACAATGACGTACTGCAAGAAATTTGCGAAAAATGCTTTGAATCGAGCATATTCGGGGGGCAATTTACCAAAAAGGTTATAGGATACGCGCGTGAAAGGTACGGCGACGAGCTGGAATTTCTGTGGGAAAGATATCCCGACGCGGCAATTATTCGCAGAAAGGACAATCAAAAGTGGTATGCCCTGTTTATGACGATTTCCAAAAGAAAGCTTGGTCTTGACAGTGACGAATCAGCGGAAATTATTGACCTTCGCTTTGACGCAGACGCACTCCCCAAAACGGTAGACGGCGAAAGATATTTCCCCGGCTATCATATGAACAAAAAGCATTGGATAACTATGCTTTTGGACGGCTCCGTGCCGATTGAAGAAATGTGCAGCCACCTAGACGAAAGCTATAAATTAGCCAAATGAAATTGCGCTATAAAAAAGCGCCCGCTCGTAAAGAGCGGGCGCTTGTATTTTAAACGTGGAAACAGCTGCCGCCGATAAATTCTCTTAAAAGGGAGTTACAGGGGATTATATTTTCATCGTCTATTTGGCGGAAGTATTTTAAATTCTTAATAAGGCGGTTTGCAACGAGATACTGCACATCGTTTGCGGTTATCTTTTGAAGAGCTTCCATTGCGTGTTTTTTCAAAACGCACAGCTCGTATCCCAGGCTGGAATTGAACACGTAGTCGGCGTTTTCCTGATTGGGATATATCCAGCGGAATTCGCCGTTCCGCACCGACTGCCACATATCGATTGTGGTTGCGGCGGGACAGTTTCTGAACTTCATATCGCGTACAATCCGCCTTATAAGTCTAACGCTCGTGATGGACAGAGGGGAGTGGTTGTCGATATTCAGCTGTGCCTGCGGCGCAATATAAATTTTGAATTTTTGGTGTTTGGGAATTGATTTTGTCAGTCTTTCGTTTAAAGCGTGTATGCCCTCGATAATTATGGGGACGTTGGGTTCAAGTCTTATCGTCTTGCCTGCCTCGCGCTTGCCCGTCTTGAAATTAAAGCGGGGGAGAGTGACCTCTTCGCCGTTGATTAAATCGAACAGGTCTTTATTGAAAAGCTCTATGTCAAGGCAGTTTACATGCTCAAGGTCGAGCTCTTCGAGGGGCTTGCCCTGAATTGCGCAAATTTTATCCTTTTCAAAATAGTAGTCATCCATTGAAATGGTGACGGGGTTTATTCCGCGCGATAGCAGCTCTATTCTCAACCTGTTGCAGAAAGTGGTCTTTCCGCTCGAGCTCGGACCCGCAATCGCAACCAACCTGATGTCCTCGATATCGTTTTCAATCAAATCGCCGAGCTCGGCAAGCTGTTTGTTGTGGCGCGCCTCGCACATCTGAACAAATTCAAGAATTTCGCCGCGGTCAATCTTGCGGTTAATATCGTTTACCGTCTGAATTTTCGCCTTTTCAGCCCAATTATACGCCTTTTGCAGAGTCTTGCCGTAATTTGCCTCTTCCTCGAATTCGGGAATAGTCGCGTCAAGCTCGTGGCGGGGGTACTGAATTATAAATCCGGGGCTGTAAGGTGTAATAGTGTAGTTGTGAATACAGCCCGTCGAAGGTACCATATAGTTGTGCAGATAGTTGTAATATTCCCCGCACTTGTATAAATGAACGGTTTTTTCGGGACGGTATTTCAGAATTTCAATCTTGTCGTCAAGGTGGAATTTCTTGTAAATTTCTGTCGCCTCTTCAATTGTTACCGTAACTCGCTGAATAGGCAAATCCTCGTCGATTATGCGCTGCACTTCTTTGAAAACAGCTTCAACCGCCCGCGACATATTAAAGTTTTTTGTCAGAGCCTGACAGGATATAGAGCGCGAAATATTGTATGAAAATCTGATTTTTACTTTGGGATAAACCCTGTAAAATGCCATCGCCACTATATAGCGGAGGCTTGCCTCGTATGCCTTGCCCGCTTCGGCATGGTTTAAATTTAAAAGCTCTATCGTCATACCGTCGTTCTTTTCGGAGAGGGCGTAGTTAAGCTCCTTGACCTGTGCGCCCACTTTGCACACCACAAGGTCTTTTCTGTCTTTTTCGTCCACAAGCTCCAGAACCCGCGTTCCGTCTTTTACGGATAATTCATTGTCGTTAAATTTTACTTTTATCATAGTTTAACTCGCTTAATTTTTAGTTGAGTATATTATTATACATCAAAAAAACTCAACATGCAATACCTTTTGTAAAATTTTTTCTGTTTTTGTTAATTATAGTCACACAATAGCAAAAAAAAGCGGATAGCGCATTGCGCTATCCGCTTAATGTTTTTTGGGGTTTTATTATTCAGCAGCGGTTACGTCAACGTAAGAGCTCAAGTCGGAGGGAAGAGTAACAGTTCCGTCGTATTTGGAAACGCTTACGCCGTACTTTAACTTTGCAGAACCGGACATTGCAGGAGAGAACTCGCCGAGCTCGCCTGCTTTTACGTTTGCGGTAGCTGCAACGTTAAGACTTATGCCGAGTCCGCTGAACATACCTTCAGCATCAACCGAAATATAAGCTTCGATTTCGCAGGTGCTTACTTTGCCGTATTCTGCAACGAGTGCGGCAATGGTTTCTGCGGTTGCGTCTTCCATAGGTACAAGGTCTGCAATGATTGCGTATACGGACTCAATACCTGCGTTGAGCTTAACGGTGTAGCCGTTGTCGGTGGAAACGGATACGGAAACGTTGTACTGCTCAAGCATAGCGAGAATAGTCGATACATACGAGGATACATCCATGCCGGGAACTTCTTCAACAGCATCGTCAGTCAGCTTGATGCCCGTTTCGCCAAACGAGATATCGGGAACATCACTGCCCATACCGCCGGAGATCATCTCAAGGGGTACCTTAATCTTACCGCTTGCGGGGATACCTGCTTCCTCGGGGATAACACTTACAATCTTGGTGGGAATGCTTGCATAGAGGTATTCGTTGTCAAGATAAGCTTTAGCAGTGTAGTCAAAGTCGGTAATAAGGCTCTTTATAGTGCTTGCCTGTTCGCCCATGCTCTGGTAAATCATATCGGGAAGATTTACGTTGCCCTTAACGTTAGCGTCAACGGACGCAAGAATATCGAAGGGAAGAAGAGCCTCGGCGTCGGTTGCAGCCGAAATCTTTATTTTTGACGAGGAATTTAAGGCCACGTTGCCGGACATGGTAATGTCGGTAGTCGTGTCGGGACCCGTCTGAACGTTGTGTCCGGTAATCGAAGCCTCAGCCTTTGCTGTGATGTCTGCTGCCAGACCGAACGACCAGTTTTCGGAAGTCATATCGCCGAATATCTTGGTTATGTCAAACTTTTGCTTAACTTCTTCAACAAATTCTTCCTTTTTAGCGGGGTCGGAGGTGTCAACCTCTTCATAACTTCCGGCAGGTGCAGAGGGCAACTTAACATTGTCTTCGTCGTTGGGGGTGGTGTCGCAAGCTACAAGCGAAAAAGCACTCATAGCTAAAACGGCGCTTGCTACAATTGCAATAAACTTTTTCATCTTTTCTCCTTTTTGGGGTCAATACCCAATTTTACTAAACAAATTGTATTACTAATAATAAAAAATGTCAACAAATTAAATATTTTTTTATGCAAATGTCGAAAAATATTGTTAAAATTAACAAAAACTGTAAATTTGTACAAACATTATTGTACACTTTTCTCATAATTCAATCCCCTCGACAGGTCTGATCCGCTGAGATAATATTTTTAAAAAAATTTTGTAACATTTTGTCGTTTTATTTCGTCATAATTAAAATAGCAGTTTTTTAGCGTAGATCTTAAAATCCCTGAAGAACTCAAAATTGTAATATAGTAAATATCCACCCACTTAGCGGGTGGATATTTACTGCTTGACTGTTTTACGCTTGTTCTGCAAGGTATTTAAGTTTGTTTCGACTCCGATACTTCTTAAAAACTCTACGTCCTTTTCCGTTAGCAGGGCTGCTCTATCTTCTGTGGCTGCCCGGGTGAGCAATCTATCGATTTTCCTCGTTGATAGCCAATAGTAGGGGAAAGAAATGTAATATCGAAGTGTTAGAAAAAAGTCTTTGATTTTTTGTTTCAAAAATGAGTGCTCCTCGTCAGTTGAAATTTTATTAAAGCTTACACAAGTCAATCAACTCGATAACGGTATTAGTTTTTATTGCATAGTTTATTGTGGACCACGTCCCGCCTTTTTCTATGCCGTTAAATACGGCAATTACAAGCTCGCTTTTATCTACCATATAGCGGTTGCGTTTCAACATGCATTCGGAAGTGTACTGCTTTGATATAATATTTATTATATCCGCATTATTTAAAATATATTCGTAGCGTATTTTGTCGGCATCTTTCCACTTCAAAGTCTGATTTGGGCAGGGAATAGCGCACTCAAACGTGATGGGGTATTTATTTTTTAGTTTCAATACGGTTTCGGCGAAATCCAAATCAACACCTATCGCCATACCCGAAATAAAGCGTGTTATACCGTATTCGGTAATTGCAAGCTCTGTTTTTTCTTTAAGCGCCTGCAAATAGGCGTTATGCTTTTTAGTATCAATTCCGTACTGAAACGGAAAACCTTTCGGGCGATGCCCCGTACAACAACAAGTATACATATAGTGTATTATAGCATTTTATATGGTTGCGTGCAACCATATATAAATAAAAATCAGTAATAAAATTATAGTTGCCCATAACAATATTGGAAGGCAACTTATGAATAATGTAAACCATGCGTTGGCGTTAAGAATTGAAGAGCTATTGCAAGAGAAAGGTATAACAAGATATAAACTTGCTATGGAAAGCGGAGTTTCACACTCAACTTTAAAAAATATAATGCACGAAACGGTTACAGATAATTTGTTATCTACCACTATTTTAATAGCAAGCGGTTTTGGTATGACGGTCAGTAAGTTTTTGGATAGTCCTCTTTTTCTTGAAGAGAATTTGAATATTTAAGTTATGAGTAAGTATATGCAACGCCTGTCTGAAAATCTTAAAGACTTGATGGGCGAAATGTCGGTAACCGAGCTTTCGGAAAAAGTTAAAATTCCACAACCGACTTTATCAAGATATTTATTGTGTCAAAGGCAAATTACTTTGGACAATCTCGTTATTTTAGCCGATTACTTTAATGTAGATATTGATATACTGATAGGCAGAAAAGATTATTAAAATAAAAGCAGGAAGTGTTAAACTTCCTGCTTTTTTTTTCAATAAGGTGCGCAAAGCGTAAGGCTATCGCCTTCTGTACGACGTTACGCTCGCGCGGACGAGGGGTTCGAGAGTGGTGCACCTTCAGGGAATCTGCCGTTTTCCGCAAGCGGAAGCCTTCGGCAGAGCTTCGTCGCTAACGCTCCTCGCGCGAACCGTAGGGTTCAAGCCCTATGAAGACCACGAAAAAGCCTAACCCAAGAATGGGTTAGGCTTTCCGTGGTGCACCTTCAGGGACTCGAACCCTGGGCCCACTGATTAAGAGTCAGTTGCTCTACCAACTGAGCTAAAGGTGCATAAACCGCCGTTCAATATTGATATTGATTTTGCGGTATAAGCGGGAGTGCCGCTTGATTTTGGTGGTCCATCCGGGATTCGAACCCGGGACACCTTGATTAAAAGTCAAGTGCTCTACCGTCTGAGCTAATGGGCCGAAATTATGGCCGGGTGGCGGTGCCGAACCTGCAAAAAAGCGGTGGCGGCCTTGTCCAATGGAAATGGTATTGGCTGGGGTGGCTGGATTCGAACCAACGAGTGCGGGAATCAAAATCCCGTGCCTTACCGCTTGGCGACACCCCAATAAGGTGTGGGGCGGGCGACAAGTTTCGAACTTGCTACCTCCAGAGCCACAATCTGGCGCTCTACCGATTGAGCTACGCCCGCCATCACGTTGGCGCGCCTGGAGAGACTCGAACCCCCGACACACGGCTTAGAAGGCCGTTGCTCTATCCTGCTGAGCTACAGGCGCATAAAGCATTGCGTCGGGTGCGCGCAACTATTGGAGCGGGTGATGGGAATCGGACCCACGCAACCAGCTTGGAAGGCTAGTGTTCTACCATTGAACTACACCCGCATTTAAGCCGCCTCAACTCAATGCTAAAAAATTATAACAAAACTATTATTTGATGTCAACTTATTTTTTTATAAGAGTGCATTAAATTTCAATAATTTTTGAGCATTCAATTTACATCAATGGCGACACTATGCGTAAAAGGCACGCAACAAGAAGAGTGAAGGGGTTGCGGGTTATAGTGTCAGAGGGGGTATTTCTTTCAAATACGGTATTAAAATCGGCAAGCGCTTGCTTGCGGGCAATAATATCGTCGGTATAGACGCCGTTGTCGAACTCCTGATAAAATGCGCGCATGTCCATATTAACAGAGCCGACCGTAAGGCAGTTTTCGGTAAGCATAACCTTGCCGTGCACGAACTCGGACTTCGCATAATAAATCTTGACGCCGTATTTTAAAAGTCTTTCGGCGTTAGAGCGGGTCACGCGGTAGATATAGTTATAGTCGGGAACGCCGGGGAGGACTATGCGCACGTCCACGCCCGACTGTGCCTTTTGCTTGATTTGCGAAAGAATTTCGCCGTCGGGTACGAGATAAGGGGTCATTATATACAGTTTTTCCCTTGCGCCCGCAATAATATTTGCGTAAACGCCTCGGCACAAATCTCCGCAAATCTCGGGTCCGCCAGCATAGGGGAGAACTATAGAATTGCTTTCAAACCTGTCGTATTTTCCCGTGAACTCGGCGTAGTCGATTTGCTCCTTTGTGGCAAATTCCCACTGACGTATAAACGCAAGGGAAAGCCCGTCTACGCCTTCGCCCTCAAGACGGACGCCCGAATCCTTCCAAATTCCCTGCATTTTGCGCATATTTGCGCAGTCGTCGATAAAGTTGAACCCGCCGGTATAGCCTATTTTGCCGTCTATTACGACAATCTTTCTGTGGTCGCGGAAATTGAGCCCAAAGCTGAAAAGCGTGAACAGCTTTTCAAAAATTTTAAAATTCACTCCCGCGTCTTTAAGGCGTTTTATCGCATCGTTTGAAAGTACCCCCGCACAGCCGACATCATCGCAGAGTATGTAAATTTTCACGCCCTCGGCGGTCTTTCTTTTGCAGGCGTTCACGAGCCGGTCAAAGAGAATTCCGTCTGCAATTATGAAAAACTCCAAAAATACGAAGTCTTTCGCATTTTCAATCATTTCGATTATGTTGTTTAGCATGTCGCGGGCACTTGAAAAGTAATTGATGCGGGTGTTGCGGTAGGGAACATATCCGCCGACATTGTTTATGTATTCGCAATCGTTGGCAACCGTCGCAGAAGCGCCTTCGGTTGAAAATTGCGGAACAAATGTCTTTGAGCGTTCGTAAATTTTTAAATATCTGCGCCTATTGTAGCCGTAGCAAACTCTCTTGTCGGCGAGCACGTAGACGATATATCCGCACCCGAACGAAATTATGAACAGCAATAGCCAGCTTGCAACAATTTGACCGTCGCGCTCGCTTATAAACACGTGAAGTGCGCAAAGTGCGGTAAGAGCTATCGAAACATAGAAAAATATGGGGAAACGGTAGGCAAAGGTTGCGTAAATAAAGGCGAGCAAGGCAAGCTGAAAGACAATGGCAAGGTCTGTCAGAACGGCTTTGAGACCCGTTCCGAAACCTACCCAGGATTTATGTATTGTCTTTGTCTTTTCCCGCGCACGCTTTGCGATGTTGCGGTAAAATTCCCAATTTTTGCCTGCCATATTATAATAATAGCATATTATTTTCAGTCGTGCAAATTACGTATTTAAATAAAATATAAAAGTTCTGTGAATATTTTGTTAAATAATTAAGGGCGGCGCACAAAGTGCGCCGCCCGAACGGTATTCGGTACTGAAAAGCGACTGCGGTTTGCAGTCGCTTTTATCGGTTATTCTTTTTTGTTTTCGCCGTCGGATTTCCGAACTTCGTTCGTTTGATTTTCAGCCTGCTTTAACGCTTTGCGCTTTTTGCTTGTTAACACGTAGGTAATATATGTCAGCCCGATAAGCACCAAAGCTATGACTATGAGTAAAAGCACCACTATTTTGACGAGGTCGTCATCGCTGTATCTTGGGTCGTCTATCACGCCGAAATTCTTGTCGTCGGGGTGTTCGGTATCGGAGTAGTTATTTAAAAAGCTCTCCAGAACGTAGCCCGTAACCTGCTCGTCACCCTCGTAGAATTGCACTTGGTAGAACTGTCTTCCGCCGATTTTCGAAGTAACCTTGCCGGTAACCTTCACGCTGTCGCCCGCGGTCAACTCAACCGCCTTCGTAGCGTCGCAGATGTAGGGAGAGGAGTACAGCCAGTCGGGGGCGTTTAAGTAGGCGTTAAAGGCCGTCTCTTCAAGGCTAAGTTGCTCGTCCGGTTGGAGATTATCGGAGAGAGCTATGTAACAGTTTTCGTTGTAGGTAAACACCTTTGCATTTCCGCTTTCGCCGAGAATAAGTACCACCGCGTCGGAGCTGATTGCTCCATCCTCTCCGCATTTAAAGGTGTACTCCTTTTTGGACTGTCCGTCGTTTTCGCCGTTCATATTGTTTTCGCCGATATCGAAGTAGTCGCCCGAGAGATTATAGATGTTTATTTGCGTGTAATAGCTGTCAAATTTGAGCTTGGCAAAGTGGGGTTTATCTGAATTGTACTTTAATAAGCTGCTCTTTATAGTGCCCAGCGCGACCTTCTCGACCCCTTTGAAATCAATGTAGGAAGGGTTTACGTCCCCGCACATCTTTCCGTCGAGCTTCTTAACGGTAACGGTATTGCCGTAGTCGTTCGTGGTATCCGACTCTAAAAGTGCGTATACAACGTTGTCGTAAACCTTTAATTTATAGCAGGCTTTGTCACTTTCATCTCCGGCGAGGGAGGAGTAACTCAATTCGCCGTAAGCACGAAAGTAGCATTTATCGTCGGTATGAATAATATATTCGCTGCCGTCGCCCAATCTAGCGAACTTGTAGTCCAAAGAAAATTCGTAGTCCGACAGCTCGGAAGTGGCAAGGGAATAGGATGTAGTCCCCCGTCTATAGTAGTAGGCGCCGTCCTTGCATTCGAGTGCGTTCACGTTGGAAATTTCGTACAGTGTGCGCTCGCCGTTATCGACAACCATAATACCGTTTTTATCCGCGAATGCATAGCTTTCGCCGTCCGTTGCAAAATCAACCAGCCCGGCCAAATTATTGTTTACGTAATCGGTAAAAATGTCGGGGTAGTCGGTTGTCAAAGTGGCGGCAGAGGCTAACGGGGTGCCTCTGTACGCTACGCCGCCTGCAGCCGCAAGTACGGCGCACAATGAAATTGTCAATAGCGCTTTATTTTTCACGCCGAAATTATAACACATATTCTTTATATTTGTAAACAAAAATTCGACAATTTTAAAATTTGCCTTAATTTTAGGCGCGCCAAAATGTTACAAAAAAATTTTGCAAAAAATAAAATTTATTTTTTAAACATACGTTTATTGTCATCTTTAACGGTTATAATAGAGATATAAATACAAACAAATGTTTGTTTTTGTTCAGATTTAAAATTTGGTCTGCGTAGGACAGGGTATGAAAGTAAAAATTCTACTAAAATTTTATTTTAACGCCGCCGCTTTGAACGACCGGCTTGACAAGCTGATTACATATAATGCCTGCAAGGTGGAGGGGTGCGGTTTTGACCGTATTACGGAACTTATCGAGGATAAGAGTAAGCTGTGCAATCTAATGAGCTATCTTGCAGGAATATTTGAAAGACTGACGAATGAGGATACGGTAGCTTTGGAAAGATACTCCTCACTTCGGGTCGGGATTAAAAACCTTGAAAGCGTGGAGCGTAAAGAGATTAAAAGAGCGGTTATGAAATTTACCCGCAGACTCGCGTACATAGAGAGACATTTAGAAGAGGTCCGCGTTCTCCGAAAGTACCGTGCGATTTTGAATTGACCCCATAATATAGCTCAATTAACGCACTTTTACAGCAAGGTCTTAGGAGGCTTTTTGCTTGAAAAGTAGAGCACGCTTATTGCCACAACGGCAACTGCGGTAATGGCAACGGCAGTTATAAGCGTTGCGGCGGAAGCGCCCTGCGGCTCGTTTTGAGTGGGTGAAAAGGTGGGAGTGCTTGGCAGCGGATTTAATGGATAATTTTCAATTGCCCCCGTAATATAGCCGAAATAACCGTTGCAATATACGTAGGAACACCGTTTGCTTCCCGCTGTAAGGGCGCCGTAATATGCCGCATCGAACACAATGGAGGGAAGCCCTTCAAGCATATTCCCGATATCCTCGGTTTGATAGGTCACGGTTACGGTCTGCTTTAAGTACTTATGCGCGGGCTCCTCGTTGGAAAGTATTAGCCCGTCATGCTTGCAAAAGCCGTAGAGCGCCTGAAAGACTCCGTCGTCATCGGCGTACTTAACCTTCAGCCAACCGTCCTCTTGCCCCAAGATTTCAAGACAGTAAGTGTTGGGAATTTCAAATAGGGCGTCGCCGAGATTTTTACTTTTGCAAAAATACACCTTGACGTCGATATCTACGTAGGCGTATTTGTAGCCGCTCTCCGCTTGAGCGTAAATTTTCGGGGCGGAAAGAAGTGTAATATTAAAAAATACAGCCGCTAAAACCGAGGCCGCCTTAAAAATTTTCATTGAAAATATTTTAACGCCGTTTAACTTGAAAAAACAGAAATATTTTGTCATAAAAGGTCTTATGAAAAGGGAAGAAATACTCACAAGGCTTGCCGAAATAGAGCGGGAGCTTAAAAAAAGGCGGTCGGAAAACATACTTGCGCAGTACAACTCGGGCGAGAAGGTGCATAAAAAGCAGATGGAATTTCACGCATGCAAAAAGCGCAACCGCTGGGTATTCGGCGGCAACCGCTCGGGCAAAACCGAGTGCGGCGCCGTGGAGTGCCTTTGGATACTGCGGGGAATACACCCCTACCGTGAAAACAGAAAGGACGCGTTCGGTTGGGCAGTTTCGCTGTCGCAACAGGTTCAGAGGGACGTCGCACAGGCGAAAATTCTAAAATATTTGCCCAAGAGTTGGATTGCAGACATTGTAATGCTGTCAGGACGAAGGGACAGTCCGGCGGGCGGGGCGATAGACCAAATTAAAATAAAGAACGTGTTCGGCGGTATTTCCACGCTCGGCTTTAAAAGCTGCGACCAGGGTAGGGAGAAGTTTCAGGGCAGCTCGCTCGACTTCGTGTGGTTCGACGAAGAGCCACCGCGCGATGTCTACGAGGAGTGTCTTATGCGGGTAATGGACAGAAACGGTGATATCTTCGGCACGATGACGCCCTTAAAGGGCAGAACGTTCATATACAACGAAATTTATATGAACGCAAAGCACAATCCCGAGATCTGGTGCTCCTTTATGAGCTGGGAAGACAACCCCTATCTTCCGAAGGAGCAGATAGAACTGCTTGAAAATGCTTTGGATAAAAGCGTGCTCGACGCGCGTAAGTACGGAAAATTTTCGGACGGGTCGGGGCTTGTGTATCCCGAATTTGACGAAAGCGTTCACGTAATAGAGCCCTTCGATATCCCGCGCGAGTGGCAGGACACCATTTCGATTGACCCGGGGTTCAACAATCCGCTGTCGGCGCACTGGTACTGTATGGATTGGGACGGAAATATCTACGTCATTGCAGAACACTTTGCGGCGGGCATGGACGTGGATACGCACGCAAAAAGAATACTTGAAATAAGCAAAAAACTCGGCTGGAAGGCGGACGGAAAGGGCAGGGTTCGCGCACTTATCGACAGTGCGGCAAATCAGCGCACACTTTCTTCGGTACAAAGCGTGACGGAACTCTTTTGCGAACGGGGTATTCTTGCCGACCCGCGCGTTAATAAGGACGTTTTTTCGGGAATTATGCGGGTAAAGTCCCTTCTTAAAGGGGAGAACGGGAAAATTTTTATCTTTTCAAGCTGCACCAACATGATTGAAGAGTTTAAAAATTATTTCTGGGCGGAGGACGATACGCCTGTAAAGCGCGACGACCACTGCATGGACGAGCTCAGATACTACGTTATGTCGCACCCCGTGCCGCCCGCGAAAAATATGGCTTTGTCGCCCGTGCAGGAGGACAAGCTCAAGAGAATACGCAAGGCAAAAAAGAGGGGGAATTTCGGATAATGCAGGATAAAAAAATCAAGAAGGCTCTTATAAAGTGCGCAACGGGGCTTAAATCGCATGAGGTCGTAGAAGAATTTACCGTGGAGGACGGCGAGTTGAAGCTTATTAAAAGAAAGGTCACAAAGCGGGAAATTCCGCCCGACATTAAGGCTGTAAAAATGCTTTTGGACGAAGTAAGCGAGGAAATCAGCGATGAAGCACTCGAGGAAGAAAAGCAAAAACTTTTAAATATGTTAAAGGAGAATGATTATGACTGAAATTGAAAAGGACAAAAAAGACGCGCTTGCCGCAGAGATTGAAGATGACTTTTTGCGGCGCAGAGAGGAGCGCAGAAGCCTGGAGAGAAACTGGCAGCTGAATATGAATTTCGTCTGCGGAAACCAGTACTGCGATTTGGACGGCGCAGGCGAAATTATAGAGGAGGACAAGAAATACTACTGGCAGTTCAGGCGGGTATTCAACCATATTGCGCCCATAGTGGACACAAGGCTTGCAAAGCTCTCACGCATACGCCCCGCGCTTACTGTTCGGGCAGCCTCGGACGACGAGGACGACAGACACTCGGCTTTTCTCGCCTCTGCCATACTTGCCGCCGTGCAGGAGGACGGCGACATAGACGGAGTCATTTCCAAAGCAACCGTATGGTCTGAAATCTGCGGGACGGCGTTCTATAAGGTAATGTGGAACGCAGACAAAGGCAAGGTTGTGGGTATTAGCGAAAACGGCGTAAAGCTTAAAGAAGGCGGAGTGGACGTAATTGCGGTATCGCCCTTTGAAATTTATCCCGAGTGTCTTTCGGCAGAAAAGATCGAAGATCAAATTTCTATAATTCACGCAAGAGCAGTTCCCGTAGAGGATATTTTCACAATGTACGGGGTTCGGCTTGAGGGCAGGGATATAGACGGATTTTCGCCTGCTCCCATAGGTACAAACAGCAATTACCCCGCACATATGCCTCAAGTAACGGGGAGTAAGCGGGGGTACGAGGTCGTCTTGGAGAGGTACGAGCGACCTACTTCGGACCGTCCCGAAGGCAGGCTTGCGGTAGCCGCGGGCGGCAAACTTTTGTACGAAGGACCCTTACCCTATATCAACGGAGAAGAAAACACCCGCACATATCCCTTTGTTAAGCAGGTTTCCATACCCGCCCCCGGCAGCTTTTTCGGCACAAGCGTAGTGGAAAGATTGATACCTCTGCAGAGGGCATATAATGCCGTCAAGAACAGAAAACACGAGTTTTTAAACCGCATTACTATGGGTACGGTTGCGGTGGAAGACGGCTCGGTCGACGCGGACGAGCTTGCCGAGGACGGACTTGTGCCCGGCAAAATAATTGTGTACAGACAGGGCACACAGCCTCCCGAAATGTTGCAGCTCGGCGGCGTTCCGGACGAATTCTGGAAGGAGGAGGAGAGCCTTATAAACGAGTTCTCCAAGATTTCCGGAACGGGTAATTTAACGGATAATACGGACAAATTTTCGGGGGTTACTTCGGCAACGGGATTGCAGCTTATAATCGATCAGGACGATGCCCGTTTAAGCACAGCCTGCGCAGAAATAAAGCGGGCTTTAAAGGTAATTGGCCGCCATATATTACGCATTTACCGCCAATTCGCAAGCGATTTGCGCCTTATGAAATACTCGGGCAACAACACGGTAAATCTCATCTGCTTCAAGGGCAGCGACATATCTTCGGACGACGTTGTGTTCGATGCGGACACCGATTTGAACATGACCACGGCGCAGAGGCGCACGGTAATTTACGATATGCTGGACAGAGGGCTTTTTGCCGACGAAAACGGGAAAATAGGCGTTACAGCCAAGAATAAAATTTTGGAGCTTTTAGGCTACGGCAGCCTTGCAAACGAGCGCGATTTGAGCGCGTTGAACCGTGCAAGGGCTGGCGAAGAAAACCTTAAAATGAGGTCGCAGGATGTAGAAGTAAAGGAGTACGACGACCACCGAACGCATATTTTAGAGCATACTGCCTATCTCCTCTCCGAAAACCTGCAAAACCCCGTTGAACAGCGCATATACGGTCACGTATTGAAGCACAAACAGCTTTTAAACGAACAGAGTAACCTTGAAAAGGCGGGACAAAATGAGTGAAGTTTCAAAAAATGAAATTATAGATAACACAGCGGAAGCAGAGAATAACGAGGGCGCAAAGACGTGTGCGACGGACACCGCAGAGGCGGAAAAGAGTTCAGCCGTGGCAGCATACGGAAAATTTGCCGACGCCCAAGCTCTCTACTCTGCCTATCTCGAGCTCGAAGCCGAATTCACCCGCCGCAGTCAACGGCTTAAAGAGTTAGAGAGCGGGAACAAGGCGCAGACCGACGGTGCGCCCTCACGCACGGGCGAAACTTCCGATAGCGCAGCACCCTTGACCGAGGAGGTTCGCCGCGCCGTCATAGAGGACTATTTAAAGACGGTTGCGGCAGGCAAGGGCGCGCCCATACTAACCGGCGGCGTTGGATGCGCCGCACCAAAATCGACCCCCCGTTCAGTAAGCGAAGCGGGGCGGCTCGTAAGACAATATCTCAACAAATAAGGAGTAAAAAATGATAACAGTAGAAAATGCAGACAAGGCTTTAAAGGATTACTATCTCGACGCCGTTTCTGCCCAGCTCAACGACAACATCTCGCCCTTTTTCAGCGCGATTGAAAAGAACACCAACAACGTGTTCGGCAAAGACGTTAAAATTGCCGTAATCCGCGAGGGCAACGGCAGTATCTCGGCTTGCGCGGAGGACGCAGATCTTCCCGACCCCTACAAGAACAGATACCTCGACATAACCCTGCCCCTTAAAAACCTCTACGGCACCATCGAAGTCAGCGACAAGGCGTTAAGAGCTTCCCGCGACAAAGCGGGCGCGTTCGTCAACCTGCTTGACGCCGAGATGGAGGGGCTCGTACAGTGCGCAAAGCGCAATTTCAGACGTATGCTCTTCGGAGACGGCACAGGGCTCATGTGCACAATTACGGGCAGCGCAGGCGGTAAGGTTTACAACGTAGACAAAGCGGAGGACAGCTTTGTGGGTCAGTGTGTGGACATCTATCCCTCGACTTCGGGCGTAGTAAACGACAGCTACGGCGTGTATATCGTCGCAGTGGACACTTCGGCAAAGACGGTTACATTCAGCAGGGAAATCATCGATACCGTGACGGGTGGCAAGGTCTATCCCCACGGCGGTAAGGACGGAGAGCTCATCGGTCTCGGCGCAATTTTCGATAGCGATACTCTCTACGGCTATTCCAAGAAAGCAGAGCCCTATTTCGCGCCCTACATTGTTGACGCAGAGAAAAAGCTCACCGAGGAGAAGATGTGCGACCTTATGGACACTCTCGAAGAGCAGTTCAACAGCTCGGTAAATATGATAATCTGCTCGTACAAGACGAGAAAGAAGATTGCCGCACTCGTTGCGGATAATAAACGCGTTGTAAATTCTATAGACGCGCATACCGGAGTAGGCGCAGTCACGGTAAACGGAGTGCCCGTCTACGCGGACAAGTACTGCCCCGACGGAAGAATTCTGTTTTTGAACACCGACGACTTCTCGCTAAACCAGCTCTGCGACTGGGAGTGGCTCGAAGACGAGGGCGGTAAAATTTTAAAGCAGGTAAGCGGAAAAGCGGCGTACGGCGCAACTCTTGTAAAGTACGCGGAGCTTGTGTGCAAAAAGCCCTGCGCGCAGGGTATGCTTAAAAACATTTAACCTTTAAATCTCTTTATAAGAGGGGCGGGCGGGTAACCGCTGACGACTGTCGGCAAAATGCATTTAAGTACGCTATTTGAGTGTATTTCGTAAAGCGATTTTATAAATAAAATTGCGTTCCGTCGGGGTCGGCAGCGGTTAGGGAATTAAAAGGAGGCGAATTTGTGAAAGTAAAAGATATAATTATCCGTGCGTTGCTGTTTGCCGGCAGGGAGGACGTCGTAGAGGCGATCGACGAGGATGAATATAACGACGAGCAGTTCGACGCTTTAAGAACGGCGCTTCTGTGTTTCAATGCCGTGGAGGACGAGCTTGCGCGATGCTATCTGCCCCTTAAAAAGACGGAAAATATCTGTTCGGACAGCGGCGAGATAGAGTTTGCAAGATTTTCGGAGCGGCCGATAAAGATATTATCCGTAACTACAGCTGCGGGGAAGTGCGGTTTCGAGGTCACACCGGAAAAAATTAAAACCCGTGCGGGCGAAGTGTGCATTGAGTATAACTATGCGCCCAGACCCAAGGACTTAGACGGCGAAAGCGTGTATTCGGAGACGCAGGCAAGCGTAGTGCTTATTGCAGCTGGCACAGCTTCGGAGTTCAGCCTTATATACGGCGACGCGGGCGCGGCGAACGAGTGGGAAGCAAGGTATAGGCGGGAAATCGACTCAATTCAGCGCCAAAAGTTTTCGAATGCGAAAATTCCGCCGAGAAGGTGGGTATGAGCGGGCATAAAGTAAACAGTATAAAGTACAACCTCATAGACGGCGGTCTGCCGCTTGGCTGCAAGGTAAAAAACGGTAAAGTAATCCCCGCATTTTCAATAGGCGAGACGGTCAGCGGTCCAAAAAACGTAAGATACGCAACGTTCGTACACTATTCAAACAAGTTGTACGTCATGAACCCGTATTCGCTGTTCTCGGCGGTCGAGGGCGGAAATTACAATATAGTGGTTACGGAGGACGCGAAATTACCCTTTGTAATTGAATATAGGGAGGGCACAAAGCAGGTAGCCAAAGCCATCTTCGACGAGAGCGCCGTTCTGTTCAGGGATGCCGCCGTAATACTTCGCAAAGTACCGTATAAAATTTGCGGAGGCGTGTATAAAAACGGCCGCGTGTTTGCCATAGACGGGACGGACAGCTACAGGCTGTGCTGGTCTGGCGAAAAGGGTATCGACGACTGGGAGGAAAAAATCGACGGCGCTGGCTGGCTCTATACCGATACTGAGCTTGGCGAAATTATAAACCTGCTCGTATATAAAGATTATATTGCCGTAATCAAGAAACAGGGCATAAGTCTTTTAAGCGCATTCGGCACCCCCGAGGAATTTAAAGTGGTTTCAACCGTTGTCACTCCGACTATATATCAGAATTGCTCCGTAGTCTGCGAAGATAAAATATATTTTTACACGGCCGACGGACTGTACACCTTCAACGGTTCCGTAATAAAAAAGGTGGAGATAGAGCTTGCGAAGAATTTTACTTCGATAGTGTACGCAATGGCGTACGGTTCGACCGTGTTTTTTGCAGGAAAGCACGAAAAACTGTACAGGGGTGCAATTCTAGCATACGAACCGCAGGAAAACATCTCTTACTTTATCGACGTTGCGGCAACCGCCATGGCGTCGGCAAGCTATCCGTACGCTTATGCCGGAAGCAGCGCAGTGAGGCTTGAAAAGGGCAAGACTTTCACGTACAGGAGCGATAGAATAGCTTATTTTTCAAGGCGGCAAAAGTCGCTTAAAAGCATATACGTGGACTGTGAAAACGAGGTGGATATTACCGTGCAGACCGAGAACAGAAAAAAGGTTTTCAAAAACGTTAAGGGCAAGCTGTCGGCAAATATGCGCGGGATATTTTTTAAGGTTTTCGTCACGGGAACGGACGCGGAAATTAAGCAATTGACCGCCACCGTAGAATACTACTAAAATGCATTAGTTGAGGCATATATAGGGGGCAATTATGGAATTTGATATAATTGAGGTTTCGGAGGAATATTACGCAAGTCTTTCAACCGCACAGCGCAGGCTTCTGATAACTGCACAAAAAAACAAAAACGCGCTTGTACGCAAAGCCGAAAAAGACGTTGCAAATTACAGGCGTAAGCTTTTTACCAACTCAGTGCAGACTTCCACATTGTTAGAGCAAAAGACCAAGGCGATCTATGACGAGCTCGATTACGCTGTCAGCGTTTTGAAGGAGCAGCTTATAAATAATATTAACATCAACAATTCCATTGTTGAGGAGCTCGATTACAGCGACGTGGGGTACGTTGTGGACTTTACGCTATCTTACACCGACAGATACGTAATAGTGCGAAATTACTATATGGCAATGCCAGACCCGCAGGAGCGAGTCGAGCTCTATTTGCAGGACGAGGTTGCGAAAAAGTATCTCGGCAGGTATTACGAATCACTCTACAATGTACTTCTGACTTATTGTTGATGGGCAATTTGCGCCGAAAATAAAGTTGGGGCGGAATACACTTTACATTTTTTAATGGCTTTGTTATAATTTTATTATGAGAATAGCCGACGATTGGGAAGATTATAAAATACTTGCGACTTCCGACGGGATGAAGCTTGAAAACTGGAAAGGCGTTATTCTGCTCCGACCCGACCCGCAGGTTATATGGACTGGCGAGGACCTGTATAAAAAGGATTTTCACGCCGTCTATCACCGCAGTGAAAAGGGCGGCGGAGCCTGGGAAAACAAAAAGAAGTTTCCGACCGAGTGGACGGTTTCCTATAAGGATTTGACTTTTAAGGTCAAGCCTATGGGCTTCAAGCATACGGGGCTTTTCCCCGAGCAGGCGGTAAACTGGAACGCAATGCGGGAGATAATTTCAAACGCAAAAAATAAGGACGGTACGCGGGAGATTAAGGTTTTGAACCTGTTTGCCTACACGGGTGCGGCTTCGGTTGCATGTGCAAAGGCAGGGGCAAAGGTCACCCACGTGGACGCCGCAAAGGGCATGGTCGAGCGAGCGGGCGAGAACGCAAGGCTCTCCGGCGTAGAAAGCGGGATAAGATACATTGTTGACGACTGCGCCAAATTCGTGGCGCGGGAGATAAGGCGGGGGAATAAGTACGACGGAATAATAATGGACCCGCCGAGCTACGGAAGAGGCCCAGGCGGCGAGATGTGGAAGATAGAGAGGGACCTCTTCGGGTTCGTAAAGGAGTGCGTTAAACTGCTTTCGGATAAGCCCTTATTTTTCCTTATAAACAGCTACACGACGGGCTTGCAGCCCGCAGTTTTAAAGAACGTTTTAACCCTTGCGCTCGGGGATAAATGGGGCGAGACTACGGCGTACGAGGTGGGTATTTCCACAGACGAGGGAATTGCCCTGCCCTGCGGAGCAAGCGGATTATTTGTAGGCGAGGTATAAAAGTGCAAAAGGAAGACCTTATAATTCTTTACGAGGACAACCACATAATCGTAGTTTTAAAACCGCAGAACATAGCTTGCTGTCCGGACGAGAGCGGGGATTACAACCTCTTTGACTGCGTTAAAGAGTACATTAAAGAAAAATACCAAAAGACGGGAAACGTGTACCTCGGGCTTATTCACAGACTCGACAGACCTACTGGCGGCGTCATGGTCTTTGCCAAGACGTCAAAGGCGGCTTCACGGCTCTCCGAACAGATGAAAAACGGCGGATTTGAAAAGAAATATTTCGCGGTGCTGTGCGGAGTTCCCGCCAAAAAAGAGGGTACGCTTGAAAATCATCTGCGTAAGAACTCCGTAAACAATATGGTTTACGTCTGCACTCCGTCGGAGGAGGGTTCAAAATTTGCCTCGCTCGAATATGTAATCCGTGAAGTCAAGGGGAGTCTGTGTCTTGCAGACATCAAGCTGCACACGGGCAGAACGCACCAGATCCGCGTCCAGACTGCCGCAATAAACTGCCCGGTCTACGGCGATATGCGCTACGGCGGCGAAAAGGCGGTAAAGGGCAAGCTCGCGCTGTGGGCGTATTCTTTAAGGTTTACCCACCCGACAACGGGCGAAACTTTAAAATTTGTAGCCGAACCTCCGCTTTCGGAGTCGGTCTGGAAGAACTTCGACGTTAAAATTTAAAACAAGGCGGCTTGAATTTCAAGCCGCCTTTACTTTAATTCAAAAAAGCCGCCGTTTGCAAAACGCAAACGGCGGCAACTTTATTTCGACAGGTCCCAATCCACGGGTTTTTTGCCGTGAGATGAAAGATATTCGTTGGTTTTGGAAAAATGCTTGCACCCGAAGAATCCGTTGTAAGCAGAGAGAGGAGAAGGGTGCGCGCACTGCAAAATAAGGTGCTTATCTTTATCAATCAAGGGAGCTTTACTGCGTGCATTTCCGCCCCAAAGAATAAATACCGTGTTTTCGGTGTTTGCTGAAACAAGCTTTATTACCTCGTCCGTGAACCACGCCCAACCGCATTTGGAGTGCGAGTTTGCAAGGTGTTCGCGCACCGTCAGGGTCGCGTTGAGCAGTAAAACTCCGCTTTTTGCCCATTTCGTCAAATCCCCGCAGTCGGGCTCCTTTATCCCTAAGTCGTCCCCGATTTCTTTGTAGATATTTTGCAGCGAGGGCGGTAGATGTACGCCTTTTTTTACCGAAAAGCACAGCCCGTGCGCCTGACCCGGTTCGTGGTAGGGGTCCTGCCCCAAAATTACCGCTTTCAGCTCGTTTAACGGTGTAAAGCGGAAACAGTTGTAAAGGTCGTACATATCGGGGTAAACGATATGGTGCGAGTATTCGTATTTTAAAAACTCGCGTATTTTTTTATATTTTTCGTCATTAAAGAGGGGAGACAAAAGCTCGTCCCAGCCTCCGCCCAGCTGTATCATTATTTTTACCTCTTTTATCGTTAATTAAGGCATATATTGGGGTGTTTTAATTTTTTTTGTACTTGTTTATATTTTTAATAAAAGTGCGTTAAATCGATGATATATTGGGGGCAATTATAATTTTACTATCTTTTTAAGATTAGCTCTCAACGAGTTAAAGCATAGCGCTAAATTTTTAAAATACTGCTCGGAGGTGCTTCCGCTTTTTGCCACGTCGGAAATAATTTTATAGGCGGAAAACTTTATTTTTGCGTGCATACAGACCTGCGCAATCGCGCCGCCCTCCATATCGCGGATATCGGCTTTTAATGTGTCTGTTAAAAGCTTGTAGTCCGCGGTGCTGTCGTTAAATCTGTCTCCCGTGGCAAGCCTTCTTGCGGGAAAATCGGAATCGACAAAAAGGGGAAGATAGTTTTCTTTGCACTCGTCAAGCGTGCCCATCGCCGTGCCGTTCAGCTCAGTCAAATCGAAGTCGTACTGAACGGCTCTTTCAATCGAATAGATCTCGCCTATATGTACACTGTCGTTCAAGCCGCCCGCAACGCCTATGTTTACAAGCTCGTCGGCTTTAAGCTCGGATATTGCGTATTGCGCCCCGCACGCCGCGTTTACTTTGCCTATCCCGCAAACCACGATATGGGTAGGGCACCCGAATAAAGTTCCGCCGTAAACTTTCTTTCCGTGAACGGTCTTTTCGGTCAAATCGCGCATAGCCTCAATTAAAGGCTGTGCCTCTTTTTGCATAGCAATTATAAAACATTTCATAATTTTATCGTCCTTCAGCGCAAATTGTTAAAATTCCTTTCTTTCCGAGCTTGTAATGTTTAATTTCGCAGGACTGTTCCTCGCCCTTAAAATAAATTTGCCCGCCAAAGTACTCGGTGTGTTTAAACGCGGAAGCGAGGGTATAGCCGTGCATTTTAATAAACGCCTCTTTCGCCGTCCAGTGCCTTATAAAGTCCTCTGCCGTAAATATTTCTTGCCTTTCGCGTTCCGTGTACCGTGACAAAACCGTAGGATAATCGCGCTCGCCGAAGTATTCCAAATCCACGCCTACGGGGCTATCGTTCAGCGCAACAACGCCTTTTTTACCGCTGTGCGAGAGCGAAAAATAGATTTCATTGCCCTCAACATACGGTTTCCCCTCGGGCGTTTTGGCAATCTCTACCGAATGCCCGAGTTCCTCGGATAAAAGTCTTTCTGTTAGCTCGTGCAGGTGCTCTTTGCGGGTAAAATGTATTTTAATCATAGCATGAGCGATTCCACGTATTCAATCTGTGCGCGGTTAGCAAGGTTTTTGGTAAACGCACACGCACTGCCCGCCGCAGTGGCGTAGTTAAGCGCCGAAAAGTAGTTGCCCGAGTTTATATATTCGTGAATAAACCCCGCAACCATGCTGTCTCCCGCGCCGACCGAGTTGACGAGCTCGCCGCGTGCCGCCCGAACGTAGATGGACTGCGAAGTTTCGGTTACCATAGCCGCGCCAGAGCTACCTAAAGAAACAATTACGTTGCGTGCGCCCATTTCCTGCAAACGCCTTGCGTGGGCGAATATGCCCTCGATATCGGGCATTGTAGTAAGATTAAAAACTTCGCAAAGTTCGTAGATGTTGGGTTTAATTAAAAATGGTCTGTATTTAAGCGTTTCGGTAAGCAGCTTGCCGTTCGTATCTACCACAAGGTTGATATTGGGGATATTTTTAAGTTTTTTAAAGATATCGGCGTAGGTGGTGGTGGGAAGGGTAGGCGGAACGCTGCCGCACACGGCAAGCCAATCACCCTCTTTTAAATTGTTTTTTAGCTTTCTTACCAGCTTGTTTACGTCTTTTTGCGTGACGGGCGCGCCCGTGCCGTTTATATCCGTTTCGGTATTGCCCTTTATTTTGACGTTGATACGGCTCTGCCCTTCAACGTTGATGAAATCAAAGTTTAAACCAAGCTCGGTAACTTTTTCGCGGATATAATTGCCCGTGAACCCTGCAACGAACCCGAGCGCAAGCGTTTCTTCCCCCAGCTCCTTTAATGCGAGGGAAACGTTTATACCCTTTCCGCCGACCGCAAGTCGTTCGTTCGACGTGCGGTTGACGAAGCCGTGCTTTACGTTATTAACTTTTACGTAATAATCCAGCGATGGATTGAACGTTACCGTATATATCATAAAATGTCTGTTGCAGCCCTTTTTTGTATTTTTTGAAAGTGCGCCTTTTCAACTTTACCCCTTTTGAGAGAAAATGTCAATAAAAAACAAAATTATCGCTTGATTTTTTGTGCGCAATAAGGCATAATAGCTATGCGGAATTATTCCGCCGTTTCAAATAGCGTATCGGGCGAGTTTTCAGATTCGATTGCGTATGGAGAACGGGAAAAGCATACCAAAGGCTCGGCTTTGTAAAAACGGAACTTAAATTTAAATGCAGAATCCAAAGATTCAAAAGTAGTAGCTTTCCCCACCTACGGTGCGGCAAGCTATGCTTGCGCTGCGTAACTTAACGCGGTCCGTCGGCCGACACGTGCCGTTCGTGGCGGTCGGCGTTATCTAAACGGCGTCCTTGCGCTCTCTTTGCCGCGGAGGGTGTAAGGTCTTTTGCGGCAGGCTACGATTAGTCCCCGTCCGTCGGGGCGTTCGGGTGAGTTTAAAGGCGGAATAAGTATGTAGAACCCCCGGTTAAAATGCGTAAGACTCGGGTGCAAGTCCCGACTCGTCCACCAAGAGCCCCGCCCCGCAAGAAAGCGGGGCGGGGCTCTTGGTGGACGAGGTTGTCGCGAACAACCGTACGGTGCACGCGAGGCGGCTTTGTCGCCGACGCCCTGCCGAGCGAGCCGCTTATGGCGACGCTTTGCGACTATAATGGCAAAATTTATGTGGAAATGAAGATTGAGAGGCAAATATGAAAGACAATGAAATTTCAGAAGAAAACGTTGAGCGGAAGCAAGACAGTAACTTTAAACCGCTTAAAAAGGGCGCTTCGGCGCATAGCGTAGAAGACGAGGCTTTCAAAAAGGCTTTCGGCGAGCAGGATAGGGAAGAGGAGGAAGAATTGACGGCGAAAGACGTAGTGCAGGCTGTCAATGAGATTTACGGGGAATACAGAAAGGCGTACAAATCGGCGTCAAAGCAAGACAAAGTCAAAATACTTTTGATTATTTTGCCTCTGGCCATAAGCTTAATTATCGGCGTTGCGGGAATAACTGTTGCCAATATAGGACAGATGTTGGGGCTTGGAAATATCGAATTGGCGGGCGTAATTCTGATTGCAATAGGTTTCGGCGGTTTCTTTATGACGATAGTATTGATTGCAATAATTTACAGAACCAAAGGAAGTAAATAGCCTAAAAGTAAGGTAATTTTCGGGATATGAAAATTTTATGCGTAAAGTGTTGCAAAACGCCGAAATATGTGTTAATATATTTGATGTAGTAAATTTCCGAAGTTTACTTGCGCTGAATAGCAAGAAAATTTTCGTGAACTAAATTTTTGAGGAGATTATGGACCCATCTAACCCACGAAATAAAACTGTACGTGCACTCATAGAGATATATGAGTGCAATTTTGTTATGTTTAAAAGCATAACCGGCACACGCAAGAGGAGGGCAGGATTATGACTTGGATGATAATCGTAATCATTGCCTGCATTATATTTTCCGGCTACTTTTCGGCAACGGAAACTGCGTTTACTTCATTAAACAGGATACGCCTTAAAACCAAATCGGAGGCGGGCAACAAGCGTGCTAAGCTCGTATTGAAGTTAAGCGACAAATACGACTGGCTGCTTACTACCATACTGATAGGCAACAACATAGTCAACATTTTGGCTTCTTCGCTTGCGACCATAGTATTTATACAGTGGTGTGGCGGAAATCAGGACCTTGCCTCTGTTCTTTCAACGGTGACAATAACGGTAATAGTGCTCATATTCGGCGAAATTACCCCCAAGAGCCTTGCAAAGGAATATCCCGACACCTACGCGTCCTTCTCGGCGCCCATCATAAACGCACTCGGCTATATCCTTGCGCCTTTCAACTTTATATTCTCGGGCTGGCGAAAGCTTATGCACCTCATTTTCCGCCACAAAGAGGACAACTCGATAACCGACGAGGAACTCATTTCGATGGTTGACGAGGCGGAGCAGGAGGGCGGAATAAACTCCGAAGAGAGCGAGCTTATAAAGAGCGCAATAGAGTTCAACGACTTGGAGGCGAAGGACGTTTTAATTCCCCGCGTAGATATTGCCGCGATTGACTGCACGGCGAGCAACGAGGAGATAAGAGCGTTATTTGCCGAAACGGACTATTCGAGGCTTCCCGTATTCAGCGAGAGTGTGGACAACATTATAGGCATTCTGCACGAAAAGGACTTTATAAAGCAATATAACGACAAAGATTTCTCTTTGAAAAAGGCAATGAAGCCCGCCGTGTTCGTTGTACCGACGACAAAAATTTTAGCTGTTTTACAGCAGCTTCAAAAGAATAAGACGCACATGGCTATCGTTTCGGGCGAGTACGGCGAAACTGTGGGACTTATTACAATGGAAGATATCCTTGAAGAGCTTGTCGGCGAAATCTGGGACGAGCACGACGAGGTAACAAAGGAATTTACACAGGTTGCCGAAAACGAGTATATCGTGCTTGGCAGCGTCACCGTCAACGACGTGGTTGAAAAGTTCGGCTTGCGCGATATCGAAACGGACAGCGTAACCGTCGGCGGTTGGGTAATAGACTTACTCGGCAAAATTCCCGACGAGGGCGACGAAGTAACCTTTGCAAACTTGCAGATTACGGTTACAAAGACCGAGGCAAGACGAATTAACGAACTCAAAATTATCGTCCTTCCCGAAGACGAAGACGCTGATAAAGACAAAGACTAAAAACAAATGCCCGCGCGGCGGCTGCCGCGCGGGCAAAAAAATATATTCACAAAAATACAACTCTATTCTGCGAGCTGTATTTTTCGTGATTTTTAGAAACTAAGTTTCTCTGCCCGCAATCTATAAGGGCAAACAATAATTTAATTGCGGGCATTCACTTCAACTGAGGCGCAGGTATGCGCAAATTAAGTGCGCGGGCGGAGGGAAACCCTCCTTGCGCTGTAAAGCGTTTTATATTTAAAGAACTTATATGTAAGAGCAAAAGGTAATGAAGATGATAAGCGTAGCATTTGTATGTCTTGGCAATATCTGCCGTTCCCCTATGGCGGAGCTGATATTCAAAAAACTTGTCGAAGAGCGCGGGCTTAGCTCAAGCTTTAATATTTCAAGCTTCGGCACGTCCGACTGCGAGGAAGGTAACTCCGTCTATCCGCCCGCAAAGCGCGCGCTCGACAGACACAACATTCCGGGCGAACATATTGCAAAACAGATTTCCAAACGGGATATTTTAAATAACGATTATATCCTAGTAATGGATACGAACAACCTCTTTGACGTTTTAAGTATAGCCGGCAACAGTTGCAGTGAAAAAATCTTCAAGCTCCGTGCTTTTACGGGCGACAACAGCGACATAGCCGACCCGTGGTACACTCTGAACTTCGAAAAATCCTATAAGGAGATAGAAGAGGGGTGCATAAAGTTTTTAGAGTATCTTTTAAAGGAAAAGAAGGAAGCCTTCGCCTACGACAAAAGACATTAAAGAGCACGGCGCCCGCCGTGCTCTTTTAGCACTTTAAAGCCTCTATCGCCGTACGCATACCAATTTTAAACCCCTCTATAAAACAGATTCTGGCTCTTTCGGCTTCAATGCCGCCCGTAATCAGGTCTAATTGATTTATGCTGTCCTTAAATTCATCCGGCAAATTTTCGCTTAATTTATCCATCAGTGTAACATATTTGTCCTGTTCTTTCAGATATTCCTTGCTTGATTTTATATCAAAACATATATTATAATAAATTTCTTCTATTGTTGAATTCATAATTTTTATCCTTACTTATATTGCTAGCTGTATTAGCAATATAAATTATATGCTATCAATGCTAGCAAGTCAAGTATTTTGCTATCATTGGTGGCATAATTATTATGAGGAGTAAAAAATGATAGAACTTAATCAAATTAGAGAAAAGCTACAAGAAGCGATAAAGCAAAGCGGAATAACGCATACCGAATTAGCTAAAAGAGTAGGGGTATGTCATCAGGCAATAGGACAATATCTTTATCAGAATAAAATGCCAACAATTGAAACTTTTGCAAACCTTTGTGCGGTTCTTGAATTGGACGCTAATGAAATACTTTGTTTACAACGCTAAACTGTGCTAATTTATTTTTAAAATATTTCACGGCGCGAGGAAAAACCACGCTTTTTTTCTCGCGCACTCAATTTGCGTATGCCTACGCCTTTGCACTCGAACATCAGAATTTTCTACAATAAGGTGTGCAAAGCAGCGCTTCGCTCGCGCAGTGGAGGGGAATTGTCGCAATTCTATATTTGTTTGCCCTTAAATATTGCGACAAGGGGAACTTAGTTCCCAAAACTCACGAAAAATTAACGGGTATTCAACCCAAACCGATACACCTGATAACGGCTTGTTTTGGGCTTTTCCTGCGTTAAACTCGCTCGTAGTAGGGTTCACTACAACTTCGCTCGTTTGCCTTGTAAAATCACGCAAAACAAACCGTTTCAGGCGCGTAGCGTTTTTACGGAGCAAAATAGCGAGGATAGACGCACGAAACGGCGCGAAAGCGTGTTGGACACACGCCGAACGACGGTTTGAGTGGATAGACCGATAGTTTGCCCGTAAAAATGTGTCTGTTGGGGTCGGATGCCCGTAAACGCAGAATAGCAGTCATTTTTTGTGAACATAAAAGAGAAAGCCGTCCGCACATAAAGCGCGGGCGGCTTTCCATATACAGAAGGATATTGTCAAATTTAGTTATTGTTCAGATGTTGTGTGCGACGGATACTTTTCCCGTTTTTTTTTGAACCTTTTCCGCTGCGGGAGCCTTTCTATCGGCGCCGTAGAAGAAGAGGGCGAGCGTTCCCGGTCCAACGTGGGAAACGGTGCAAAGGTCGTAGTACTCGATAATTATTTCCTTTGCACCGGCTTGTTTAATAAGCTCGGCAAGGGCAAGCGCGTCATCCTCGCAGCCCGCGTGCGCAATTGCAACGGTGTTGCTCTCGGGCGAAATTGCGCGCTCTTTAAACATTTCGGCAATGGCGGAAATTGCGCGCTTCCTGCCGCGCTCCTTGCTGTGGAATACAATTTTAGCGTTTTCGCTTCCGTCCGCCTTTAAAATGGGCTTAATATTGAGAATAGTGCCGGCAATGGCAAGGGTGGTGGAAATTCTTCCGCTCCTCTTTAAATACTTCAAGTCGGCAACCGTAAAATAGCTGTTAATTTTGTATGCGTTTTCGGCGTGCCATGCCGCACAGCTCTCCGCGCTCTCGCCCATGTCCTTTAAATCGGCAATTTTGAGCGCCTGCAGACCCTCGCCAAGACTTGCGTTTGCTCCGTCGAGGACGTACATGGAACAGCCTTTAAAGTTTTCCTCAATGTACTTTTTGGCTTCTATTGCCTGATTGTACGTGCCGCTTATTCCCGAAGAAATAGTGACCATTATAATATCTCTGCCCGCTTTGGCGGAGGGGGTAACGGCTTCGATTATGCGCTCTTTACTTACAAGAGATGTCTTAACGTCCGCACCTGCGGCGATTTCGGCATAGAATTTTTTAGCCGTTTCCTGAAAAGGCATATCCTTTTCATAGCACAGCCTTTCAACGCCGTTTACCGTACAGGTGTAGGGGATAACAGTAATATTATGTTTTTTTACGAGCTCGTCGGGAATATTAGCCGCCGAGTCTACGAATATATCAAAGCTTCTCATAAATCTCCTATGCATGGCCCGCAAGCGGGGTCAATAAATCATAGATTTTTGCAAAACAGAACTTAAAACCGCAGTTTTGCGTCTACAATAATATTATTAGCCCAAGCGTAAAAATTTCAACCTACTTTTGTCTTTTTTTGCTCCACAGTTTAAAAACGACACTATACTGCATATTTTTTTAATTCTACTGCTAAAATTTCACACTCTACTCACAGTAGAGTTTGACTTTTTATGCGGTAGAGTGGTAGAATATAGTCAATAACAGCTGATAAGGGTATTCGACCCGAATTATTACGTCTGAAGAGGTTGATATCCGTAAGGGTAAAAAGAGAATATGAGTGAATTAAAGAGCAATATTGCCAAAAATTTGATAGCATTGCGTACCAAAGCAAAGCTGACGCAGCTTCAGCTTGCCGAGATGCTTAACTATTCCGACAAAGCCGTTTCCAAGTGGGAGCGTGGCGAGGCGGTGCCCGACCTTAGAGTACTTTTGCGCCTTTCGGAAATTTTCGGAGTCAGCCTTGACGATATAGTAAAAGCCGACAGCTTGGAACCCCGAATTCAGCCCAAAAAGAGAATAAACGGCATGCGTGCGTTTATTGTGGCTATGTCAACCGTACTTGTATGGTTCGTGGCAATGGGTGTGTTTATGATTTTCTACTTTATAACGAGAACGGAAAATTACGCGTGGCTTACCTTTGTCGTTGCACCTCTTCCGATGGCGATAGTATGGATGGTCTTTTCGGCAAAATGGGGCAACAGGGCTACTCAAGCGCTCTCCGCCTCGGCAATACTCTGGTCGTTTGCGCTTATATGTCACATTTTCGTGAAAACGTTTACCGATTTCAGAAAAATGTATATTCTCTATATAGTTGCGGCGGTATTTGAACTACTTATAATTTTGTGGTTTTCCTACCGCTGGTTTGCAAATAAAATTCCACGCAGAGAAAAGAAAAGAGAGGAATGAAAAATGGACTTGAAAAAACTTGCAAAAAGGCTGATACCCGAAGAACTTTTGAACCCCGAAGAATATGAAAACATCTATCCGCCCCGCGATATTCCCAAGGGAGCGGAGGTTACCCGTCTTGCACCCTCGCCAACGGGCTTTATACACCTCGGCAACCTGTATTCTGCGCTTGCCGACGAAAGGGCGGCGCACACCACGGGCGGCGTGTTCTACCTGCGTATAGAGGACACCGACGAAAAAAGAAAGGTGGACGGCGCGGTTGAAAGCGTTATAAGAAGTCTTAAATACTTCGACATCAACTTTGACGAGGGTGCGGAGATTGACTCGCCCCTCAACAAATACGGACCCTACTATCAGCGCAGACGCGCGGAAATTTACCGCGCCTTTGCGAGAAAGCTGATAGAGGAGGGCAAGGCTTATCCCTGTTTCTGCACAGAGGATCAGCTGACCGCAATCCGCGAGGAGCAGACTTCAAACAACTTAACTCCCGGCTACTACGGCAAGTTTGCGGTGTGCAGAAACCTTTCCGAGGAGCAGATTTATAAGAATTTAGACGAGGGCAGACCTTTCGTTATCCGCCTTAAGTCGGAGGGGGATATCTCAAATAAAATTACCTTCCGCGACGCAATCAAGGGGGATATTACCGTAACCGAAAACGACCAGGACGTGGTAATTTTAAAGTCGGACGGCATACCCACCTACCACTTTGCCCACGCAATAGACGACCACTTTATGCGCACAACGCTTGTTATACGCGGAGAGGAGTGGCTTTCCAGCCTGCCCATACATTTGGAGCTTCATAAAGCGCTCGGCTTCAAGCCGCCCAAGTACGCGCACACCTCGTCGCTAATGAAGATGGACGGAGGCAACAAGCGCAAGCTGTCAAAGAGAAAGGACCCCGAGCTCTCCCTCGACTATTACAGAAAGGCGGGCTACTTCCCCAAGGCGGTCGTAAAATACCTTATGACGGTTTTAAACTCCAACTTCGAGGAGTGGCTGTTAAAGAACCCTGACGGGGACTATAAGGACTTCAAATTCAAGATAGATAAAATGGGCAAGAGCGGGGCGCTCTTTGACCTCGATAAATTAAACGATATGTCAAAGACCGAAATTTCCCGCCTTTCCGCCGAGGAGTGCTACGATTTCTTAAAATGCTGGGTGGACGAATTCGGCACCGAAAAGGATAAAAAGCACTTTGAGGATAAAGAATATCTTATTAAAATTTTAAACCTTGTAATGGGCACGGGCGGAAAGAAGCGCAGAAAGGATATAGAGCGTGCAGAGCAGGGCGTAAGGCTTTTGGACTATTTCTTTGACGACACTTTTTCGCCTCAATACGCATACAGATATGAGAGTGCGGTTGTAAACAAAGTGCTTTCCGACTTTGCAAATGTCTACGACGAGAACGACGACAACTCGGCTTGGTTTGCAAAGGTAAAGGAAGTTGCCGCAGGTTGCGGTTTTGCCGCCGAGATGAGCGAATATAAGCAAAATCCCGAAAATTACAAAGGAAACGTCTCCGACGTTGCCGAAATACTCCGTATTGCCATAGCGGGCAGTCCAAACTCTCCCGATTTATGCACCATTATGGGAATTTTAGGCAAGGAAAGGGCGTTAAACAGGCTTCATAACGCAAAAATGTGTTGACACAGTGCCGTATCTATTGTATAATCACAGTAGATACTGCTATACGGTTTAGTATTCAAATAAACTAAAAGAGATATTTTATGCTTGAACTAATCGATATTAAAAAGGACTATAAGGTTGCGGACACTACAGTTCATGCTTTAAAAGGTGTGAGCTTAAAATTCCGCAGAAGCGAATTCGTGTCGATACTCGGCGCGTCGGGCTGCGGAAAGACCACACTTTTGAACATCATCGGCGGTCTTGACAAGTACACCTCGGGCGACCTCGTGATAGAGGGCAGGAGCACCAAGGAGTATAAGGACGGCGACTGGGACACCTACCGCAACCACAGCATAGGCTTTATCTTTCAGAGCTATCACTTAATTCCCCATCAGACCATACTGCAAAACGTCGAGCTCGCTCTCACAATCTCGGGCGTTACGAAGGACGAGAGAAGGAGAAGGGCGATAGAGGCGCTTGAAAAGGTCGGACTTTCGGATAAGCTCAAAAACAAGCCCAACCAGCTTTCGGGCGGTCAGGCACAGCGCGTAGCGATAGCGCGCGCTCTTATAAACGACCCCGAAATCGTTCTTGCCGACGAGCCTACGGGTGCACTCGATTCCAAGACGAGCGTTCAGATTATGGAGCTTTTGGAAGAGATTGCCAAAGACAGGCTTGTAATTATGGTTACGCACAATCCCGAGCTTGCCGAAAAATATTCAACCAGAATTATACGCCTTTTAGACGGCGAAGTTACTGACGACACAAAGCCCTTCGACGGAATCGAAGAGCCTGCAAAGAAAACGGACAGCGCGGAGGCGGCGCCCGCAGAAAATGAGGCGTCCGTTGTTAAAAACAAGGGCAGAAAGAAGAAGTCGTCAATGTCGGTGGGCATGGCGTTCGGGTTGTCTTTAAAAAATCTTTTATCCAAGGGCAGGCGCACCGCAATGGTATCCGTTGCGGGAAGTATAGGCATTATAGGCGTTTCTATGGTGCTTGCAATCTCCGCCGGCGTGCACGGCTACATAAACGAAATGGAAAATGATATGCTCTCGGGCAATCCCGTCGCTATTACGCAGAGCAGCTACGATTTTTCCTCGCTTATGACACTTTCGATGTCCAATACGAAGGTTGATTTAAATAAACTTAAAAAGGGCGACAAGGTCTACGTGCGCTCGCTGCTTGATACCTTGGGCACCTTTGCACAGGGGTTTGAAAGGACGAACAACATCTCCGAAGCCTACGTGGACTATATTTCAAAAATTCCCGAAGAGAGCGTAAACGTCGTCCAGTTCGACTATGCGTTCAACGTAAACAACAATATTTATACGAATTTCACCGTCAGTAAGGACGTCAATTCGCGCAAATTCCCTTTCAAAGAGGGCGAATCCTACGATTTCAACGGCGGAAAAATGTCGGTTGCGGCAATAAGGTCCATGTACTCAAATGTGCTTTCGCACGTAGAGGAATACAAACAGTGGGGAAGTATGATTTCCACCGTTCGAACCTTTAATGAAGTTCCCGATAACTTCAACTACGTAATGTCGCAGTACGATGTACTCGCCGTAGATTATAACGGCAATTCGGTCACTTCGGGCTATACTGACGAATACCTTAAAGAGCTGTTCAACGATAAGAGTACGCTTATTATGGTTGTCGAAGACCATCAGTTCAACGACTTAATGTTTGCCGAATACGGATTCTTTACTGAGGACGAATTCTTGGACTACGCCTTTGCGGGCGTCAGCAAAGACAAGGGGTCTGAAAGTAATCTCGTCGGCAAAAAAGGAATACCCTATGCAGAAATTGTAGGCAACAGCACCGATAAGTTCAAGTTTACCTACTACCCCAACGACAGCGTTTACACCAAACAGAAATTTAAACCCAAGTATCTTTCTGACGGGGAAGTAGGAGAGCTCATAGCGTCAATTCTCAAGATGAGCGGCAACGATTCTCCGGAATATGCGCAAGGTCTGACACTGATGATACTGCAAGCTCGCGAACAGGGCGACGAGGAGCTTAAAACCTTGCTTAATTCGCTTGGTATGGGAATGATGTTCAGCACTTTACGCAAGCCCAAAGATGACGAAACAAAAGAGGGGTTCGTTGCAAACGCATACACAACCGCGTACACGATAAAGCAAGACGGCGTAGACGATATAACTCTGCCTGCGTTCGGAAAAGACGTCGGCGAAGTGGAAATGGGCGTCAAAATGATACTTCAAAAGAAGGAGTCCGTCTCCTACGGCTGTCTTGAAACGGGACTCTACTATACAAACGCCCTCACAAACTATATTTTAGACACGGAGGCGGAGAGCCAAATTGTCAAGTATATAAACGAAACGGAAAAAGGCAAGCTCGACGAGGTTCCCTCATATGTCGACTACTATTACGTGGATGAAACGGACGACGGAGACTTCTACGTTCTGGAAACCAAGCAGGGTTCCATTGATACGGGCGCAAGCATGATGGCGACGATAATAGGCAACGTAACTGGCGGAGCGTCAACCGAAATCACGGCGGCAATGGTCGGCGGAAGCAGACTTCCAACGGCAATTTATATGTACCCCGTCGACTTCAACTCAAAGGACACCGTCACCGCCTATCTCGATGCATGGAATAAAATGTGCGAGGCGGGCGACCCTTACAAATATACAAATTTTGCGGGCGAAGAGTCCACGATAGAGCATCTTGAAGTCAAGGATAAAATAACCTATACCGACACGGTAGGGCTGATAATTGCAATGATTAACACTATGATAGAGATGATAACCGTTGCGCTCATTGCGTTCACTGCGCTATCCCTCGTCGTGTCAACCGTAATGATAGGAATTATAACCTACGTTTCGGTTGTAGAGCGCGTAAAGGAAATCGGAATTTTGCGTGCGGTCGGCGCAAGAAAGAAGGATATAAAGAGGCTGTTCAACGCCGAGACCTTTATCATAGGGCTTGCGGCGGGAGCCGTGGGAATCGGCGTAACCTACTTGCTTTCGCTCATTTTAAATCTTATAATAGGCGCACTTGCGGGTATCTACACAATTGCGGCGTTGCCCATCTGGCAGGCGTTTATAATGATAGGAATAAGTATTGGCTTAACCCTCATTTCGGGACTTATCCCCGCGTCTGCGGCGGCGCAGAAGGACCCCGTTGTCGCCCTCAGAACGGAATAAGTTCACGAAATTTTCGTCGCAGTGACGGCGATAATTTCCGTGATTTGAGGGCTTCTCGCCCTCTTCCCGCAATCTTAATGGCTCTCGTAATGTAAAATTTCGGGAATTCACCTCGCTCAGGTGCAGGTATGCACAAATTGGGTGCGCCGGCGGAAGGAAACCTTCCTTGCGCCGTAAATAATTTAAATGCGAGTAAAAGAGCCCTCAGAACGGAATAAGTTCACGAATGAACGGAATAATTGAAAAGAACAACAAAAACCTCCCTGCAATTTGCGGGAGGTTTTTTTATTTGCGTTTTCATTAAAAAAAGGTTATAATTTAAGTATGAAAAAATTTGTCGCGGGATTGCTGTGCGCGGTAGTGTGGATATTCGCGCTTTCGGGCTGTACGCAAAAGCTCAAAGATTATTACATATACACCAATATCCAAAGCGCTGAGTTTACCGTTCTTGCCCCGAATTACCATGTTGAGCAGGTTATACCTGCGGACAACAGCTTTTCGGGCGGCAAGGCTGAAAATGCAAAGGGGTTCACTTCCAAAAATAAGGTCTTTGAAGGCGTTATGAACACCGATGCAATTTTAACGGTTGCCTCCGACTTTTCCAAAGACGAAAACACGCAGAAATTCGAAGAGTTTTCAAAAAATGTCCAAAAAACTCTTACAAAAATAGAAAACAGCCTGTCCGTGAACAAAGAAAATTCGTGTGCGCACTTGTTCAACAATGCGGAGGCGGGCGAAACGGTGGAGGTGGACGAAACCTTCTATACGGTAATGTCGCTCGCATATAAGATGTACGAATTTACCGACGGCTACTACAACCCCGCTGTGTATTACAGCGTAAGCGCGTACGGGTTTGATAAAAAGGAACAGCCCGAAGTCCTTCCCAAAGACGAGGATATCGCAAAATATACCGAGCTTTCCACAGCTTTTGCGGAGATAGAGCTTATAGAAAGCGAGGACGGATATTTCATAAAGAAGCCACAAAAGACGGTGGAAGTCGGGGAAACACACTATTCGCTTGCAGTAGATTTGGGCGGTATAGGCAAGGGCTACGTCACCGATATAATAAATGAAATGTTTTCAGAATACGGCTTTGAATACGGTATGTTCAACTTCGGCGGCAGCAGTGTTGCGCTTAAAAAGCACTGCCGCGAGGGAGACTATACTTTAGCGCTTATCGAACCGCGCAGAAATTCCACTCACTGTATGTCTTTTCCCGTGCACGATATCTGCGTATCTACGAGCGCGGACTACGTAAATTATTATACGCTAAACGGCGTAAGATACTGCCATATTATCGACCCCGCTACGGGTAAGCCCGTTCAGACGGGAATAATGTCGTCTACGGTTGCGGGCGGCAGCGCCGCCGAAAACGACGCAATCACGACCGCAATTATGGCTATGGGCAGGGACAGGGCAATAAGCTTTATAGAGAGCAAATTAACCGATAAATACGCCGTATTCACTTATGATAAGTTTAGGAGTGCCGAACTCGCGAAGCCCTAAGGGTGGATATTTCGCGCTTTCCGCACGGCTTGCGCTTGAAATACGTTCAGTATTACTGCGCGCAATCCGCACAAAAATCATCGAAATCTACTTACTTAGGGTGCAAGGCAGTTTTTGCCATAAAATCAAAGCAAGACGAGGAGTTTGGACGCAGGCGTATTGAACATACGGCAAGTCCGAACGACAAAGTATTACAAAGATTTTATTTCAAAAACCTTGCGGGTTCGGCTCTCCTAAACTTAAAGGCTTGATATGTCAAAAAAGACGCTTGAAAACGTAAAAAAGGACAAGGGGTTCAGAATATTAGACTTGATTGTGTACGGCGTGATTATTTTAATTATCGCCGTATCCTTTATCGCTGTCTTTGCCACAAAAAATAAGAGCCCGCTTACGGGCGTGTGCGTATACCTCGATGAGAAATTGGTTTTCGAGTACGATTTCGAAAACGACAAAGTCGTGGAGGGGTATGATTTAGTTGTCAGCGACACGGAGAAGAGCCTGCAAGTCAAGGTTTCGAGCAGCTACGGCTACAACCTTATTATAATTGAAAAGAGCGGAAGCGTGCGTATTAAAGACGCCGACTGCCGCGGGCACGACTGTGTGTATTTCCCCGCCATAACGGACAATAACGGCATTATCTACTGCTCCCCGCACAGACTTAAAATTACGCCGAAAAACTACGACGACAGCATAGTCACAATATAAAAATATCTCAACTGCAAAGGAGCTTAAAAATTCATGAAAAAAGTTATCGGTATTCTTATATTTGTAATCAGTCTGTTTTCTTTATCCGGTTGCGCATTTATTGACGCACAGATTCGCGCCAAAAACACACCGCCGAGCAGTATAGAAATAGAGGGAGAAGAGTACGTAACGGGATTCTATAATAATTTATTTGCAGTGGGAGTAAGCTATCGGGAGCCCGAGACGTGTCTGTTTACCAAATCGCCATATTCGTGGTGGCATTTAGAAGACGAATTGTTCGATATGTATTGCTGTGAACATGTTGACTCGATGTGGTGGCATCCTACGCTGTACTGCAAAAAATCGCAGGTCGAAGAAGTAAAAAATTATTATTTGGATATCGAAAATTACGATTATTATATCGGTCTTTACGGCGGGGAGCCCATACAGCTTCCCGACGACCTCGACCGCACTGATGCGGAAAACGCCATCTCTTTAATACTCAAAGACGACAGTTACAGACGTAAAACTCTTCGCCGCGTTACTTATAATATTACTATCAACGATTACGAGCGTTTTATATTTTACAGAAAGAGCAAAGACGGGCTTTTTACAACTGTACATGAAAGCTTGATATATTATCAGAATAATATTTATTTAATGAATTACGAAGACGGCTCCAAAAACGTCACACACCTTTATATCCCTCCCGAAAGATTGAACGAATATCTGTGCAGTCTTACTTGATTGAGTTTAATTAAAAAAGCGGTTTAGCTGTCAGCTAAACCGCTTTTAATTATTAAAAATATATACATCAAATTATTTCTGTTCGGGAGTTTCTTCTGCTTTTACCTTTCTGCTTATAATAATGTGCCTCGGGCACTTGGCAACGCAGTTTAAGCAGCCCGTACACTTCGTGTAGTCTATGACGGGCAGGTTATCCTGCATGGTAATCGCGCCGTGAGGGCAGGCTTTTGCGCACAGACCGCAGGCAATACAGCCCACCTTGCACGCGTTCATAACTTCCTTGCCCTTGCACTTTGAAGAGCAGGCAACAAAGACGGGTGCGGAGAAAGGGATACGTTCCACAATCTTTTTGGGGCAGGTGTTGATGCACGCTCCGCAGGAAACGCACCTGTCGGGGTCTACTTGCGCAAGTCTTGCAGCGACCTCTATCGCGTTTTCGGGGCAGACAGCCTTGCAGTCTCCGCAGCCGAGGCAGGCAAACGAGCAAGTTTTGTTGCCTCCCAAAATGGAGTTCACACCCGCGCAGGTGGGGTTGCCGAAGTACTCGAACTTATCCCCGCAGTTTTCCACTCCGCCGTGGCATTTGACAACCGCAACGGTGGGCTCTTCGTCTTTAAGCTCAACGCCTAAAAGCTTTGCAATTTCCGCCTTTTTCTCGGGCGAAGTTACGTGGCAGTCGGCAAGATTTCCGCTTCCGTCAGCAAGCTTGGAGGCAAATCCGCTACAACCCGAGCAGCCGCAGCCGCCGCAGTTCGCACCCGCAAGATTTTCAAGAATTTTAGTTACTTTTTCGTCCACGTCGACGTTGAATACCTTTCCGACAACTATAATGAGTATGCCGATTAAAAGTGCCGAGCCTATAAAAATGCCCGCAACAATTCCGACCGTTATCCAGGTTTGAGCCGTAATTTCAAGTAAGTTCATTTCCGCCTCCTAAAACACCAAAAACGCCATGCAGATGAAGCTTGCGGTTATCATCGCAATGGGGAAGCCCGAAAGCGCCTTGGGAGTTTTGTAGTAGTTAATCTTTTCGCGGATTCCGCTCATAATTACCATAACGAGGGTAAAGCCGATTCCCGCAAACAGAGCGTATAAAACCGCCCAGCCCATATTCATAGCGGCGTCGCCTATGATGTGCGACATATCGCCGATAACCAGTTCGGTTACGCCCAAAACAGCGCAGTTCGTGGTTATGAGGGGCAGATATATACCCATTGAATTATAGAGGGAGGGGGAGAGCTTCTGAATAATCTTTTCAAGCATCTGCACGAGCGACGCAATTATGAATATAAAGAATATAATCTCCAAAAAGTCTATGTTCAAGGGCACCATAACGAAAGTGTATATGGGATATGTAACTGCAGTGGCAATTGCCATAACCACCGTAACTGCAACGCCCATACCGAGTGCGGAGGAGGTCTTTTTGGAAACGCCCAAAAACGGACATATCCCGTACGTCTGCTTGGTTATAAAGTTATTCGTAAGTACCGCAGAGAGTATTATTGCAATCAATACAGCCATTGTTTACGCTTCCTCCTTTAAAAGATTTTCGCGCGAAAGCTTGTTGGCTTTGACCCGCCTCGACCTTTCGAAATTGTCGATTATATACACAAACAGCGCAATGAACAGACCGTACACAAGGAAGGTTCCCGCGCCGGGCATTGCGAATATGCCGATAGTGAAGTCCATAATATGCAGTCCGAAGAGTGAACCGCTTCCCAAAAACTCGCACACGATACCCATCAAAGTGAGTGCCACAGTAAAGCCCAAACCGTTTGCAAGTCCGTCGACCGCAGCCTCTCCTACAGTGTGCTTGTTTGCAAACGCCTCCGCTCTGCCGAGGATTATGCAGTTTACGACTATGAGCGCAAGGAAACCGCCCAGGCTCTCGTATAAATCGGGTACGAACTTGTCGAGCACCATTCTAACGAGAGTTACAAGCGTTGCAATAACCACTATGTAGCAGGGCACGCGCACGGAATTGGGAATAACCTTTCTCAGTGCGGAAATTATTATGTTACTTAAAGTGAGAACTACGAGAACGCAAATTCCCATGCCCGCCGCACTCGTAGCGGAGGTTATAAGTCCCAAAGTGGGGCAGGTGCCGAGAACGAGCATAAATGTGGGGTTCTGGAAGATAAGTCCGTCTAAGGTAATCTTTTTATACTTATTCATTATTCCGCCTCCCCGATAGTTTTTCTTACCCAATCGACTGCGCCGTTTACCGAGTTGCAAATTGCGTTAGAAGAGTAGGTTGCGCCCGTGGATACAGTTGCGTCGTCGCCCTTGGTGGTGAACCCTTCTTCGGGCAAATCCTCCGTAAAATCGTTGAGCATTTTTTCGGTTATCTTGCCGATAAAGGACTGATTGGTATTTTCGCCTATCTGAACCTTTTCGATTTTAAGTACCTTTTTATTTTCCAAATCAACTTTAATTGCCACCCAGCAGGTAACCGTACCGCCCGAGTAGCCGCCCTTGCCGCGGGACTGAACGAGGTAATGCACGTCGTCGCTGTTTTCAAAGGTAATTTTATAAGCAGAAATAATAACCGCATTTCCGCTTGTAACGCTCTCGGAAACGAGCCCTTTAGGGTTCTTATCATCGGAGCTTATTATCACGTCATTGCCGTCCTCGTCCAATCCGTGAACTATGGGAGAGGAGGTCGTGTAGACCTTCTTTACGGCGCGTTGCAGTCTTTCGCCGTTGGAAACCTCCATAAAGCCGTAGGCAATGGTCAAAAGAACGCCGCTTACAAGCAGTACGCAAAGTAGCGTAATAATACACTTAAAGGCGTTGCTTTTAAAGAAACCTTTTACAGTCATCTTATTTGCCCTCCTTATGCTTTTTCTCTTTTATGTAGCCGAACGGCTTTCTTATGCAGTATCTGTCAATCAGTGGCGTAACGAGGTTCATAATCAGAATTACGAACGAAACGACTTCAACGCCCTTGTATGCGCGGAGAAGCGCGGTGATAATTGCGCCGGCTATGTAGTAGACGAGCTGTCCGTAAACGCCCTTGGGGGAAGTCACGTAGTCGGTAAACATAAATACCGCGCAGAAAATCACGCCTCCCGAAAGAATGTGGGGCAGAAACAGCTCGATATTAAAGGTGTATGTTTCGTAAGCAAAGCCCGATAGCAGTACGGCGCAAATTCCGAACACCCCGATAAAGAGCAGGGGCTGCCACCATTTGATGACTTTCCTTACGCACAGATAGATATATCCTACTATAATTGCAACCTTGCACGTCTCGCCTATACAGCCCGCAACGCCCGTTCCGAGCAGTAAATCGAGAGGCTGTAAAAATATTGTGGGAGTAGTTATATTTTCGGCGCCTGCAAGCACGCCCGTAAGGTTGGTTGCGCCCGTAGATACAGTAGCGGGGTCAACCGAAGCGCTGTCTATTGCGCCGATTAAGCAGGCGGCAAAGCTCGTTAAAGTGAAGCTCAAAAACATAAATACGCGGCCTGCCGCGGCGGGGTTTACGATATTTTTACCCGTTCCGCCGAACACCATTTTAACTATTACTATACTGAAAACCGCGCCTATTGCAACTTCGTAGGTAACGCGCCACCATTCGGTTGCCGTTACGGGAAGTACGAGGGCAAGAATTAATCCCGTTACTATCGAAGTCAAATCGAACTGCTTAAAAAACCGTCTTACGACTGCTTTACTGTCCTTGCATTTATTTGCAAAGCCCTTGTTTGCAATAAAAAAGTAACAAAACTCGGACAAAAAGCACACCGCAACCGATATTAGCTCGATTACGAGCGCCTGCCAGCCGAAGAACACACAGCCCATAATAGCGCAGGGCAGAAGGGCAATCAGAACGTCAAGCATTATGTTGCGCGTCGTGCGCCTCGATTTCACGTGGGGAGGAGTGGAGACTACTATCGAATTATCCATTGTTTTTCTCCTTTTCGTTGTCTGAAGGCGTTTCTGCCTTGCCCGAAAGGGTAGGAGCCACGGAGGGTGCGCTTCTGCCCTTCTGGTCGACGGGCTTGGGACCCGAGGGAATTGAGGACTTTGAGCGCAAATACGCCTTCGTAGCCCTTATCGCCTGAATTAAGGGGCGTTTAGCAGGGCAGGTGTACTCACACGCACCGCACTCTATGCAGGATGGAGTGTTGCCGTATTTCGCCGCCGCCTCGAAGTCGCCTGCAGCGGAATAGAACGCCGTGTTCATGGGCATGAGGTGCATGGGGCAAATGTCGGCGCACTTTCCGCAGTTTAAGCAGGGAGTGGGCTCTTCAGCCGCCGCCTCGTCCTCGGATAGGAGCAAAACACCCGAGGTCGTCTTGTGCGTATATACGTCGTAAGTCGCAAGCGCAACACCCGTCATAGGTCCGCCCTGAATTGCCTTTTTGGGGGATACGGGCTTTTCTGCCGTCGTTGTATTGCCGTTTTCGTCCACGATATTTACAATTTTCTTGGTCTCGCCGCCGCAGAACTCCACTATGTCCTTAATGCAGGTGCCTACCTTGACTCTGAGGTTTGAAGGGGTGGTAATGCCCTTGCCCGAAACGGTCACGATGCGCTCGTAGAGTGGCTTGCCCTTTTCAATCGCCTCGCACACGGCAAAGCAGGTTGACACGTTCTGAACGACAACTCCGCTGTCGGCAGGAAGCTTTCCAAGTCCGACCTTTCTGCCCGTCGTAACGTAGATAAGCTGTTTTTCGCCGCCCATAGGGTACTGCTTGCGCAAGATTATAACCTTAATATCCTCGTACGGCTCGAACGCTTTAATGCAGGCGGGCTTGTTCGCCTCAATGCCGATTACGATATTCGAAATGCCCAAAGCCTTAGCAATATATCTTGCGCCGCGGGCAATATCGTCGGTATTTTCAAGCATAAGTCTGTGGTCGCAGGTCAAATAGGGTTCGCACTCCGCGCCGTTTAAAATAAGTGTGTCAACGGGCGTTCTCGGCGCAACCTTTACAGCCGTGGGGAAGCCCGCACCGCCAAGACCTACGATACCGCAGTCGCGGATTCTTGCTTTTATCTCGTCCGCACTCGGCGAAGAGAGTGGTTCAAAATACTTCTTTTTGCCCTCTCCGTCATTATTTATAACTATAAATTTTTCCCTTGCGCCGTTTGCGCCGGTCAGCTCTTTAATCTCTGTGACGGTACCGCTCACGCTTGAGAAAACGTCGGACGAAATAGGTCCGTCGGCTCTTGCAATGAGCTCGCCCTCGCAGACTTTCGCCCCGATTTCAACCGCGGGTACCGCGGGCTTGCCGAGCGACTGCGAAAGCGAAATATAAACGGTGGACGGCGCCGGCATCACCCGGGTTTGAGCGTTTTCCGTAAGGGATTTCGCTCCTTTGGGATGAATGCCGCCGAAGTAAAGTTTGCCTTTTACTGCTTTCAAATATCAAACCTCCATTAGTAATTTAGTTGGTATTCCCTTGAAAATAACAAGAGTAATTCCGCCGACTACCCCGCCGGAGAAAATTCCTATAAGCGCAAGGTAGGGCATATAACCGAATAATAAAGCAGAACCTGTCAATAGCACGAAAATTATATTCTGCGTAATATTATGAAGTACGGCCGCCGCAACGGATACCGCCATAACCGAAATTTTGGGGTAAAGGGTGTATATCAGGACGGAGGAGACCGCCATAGACACCGCCCCGCCCGTGAACGAGTATAAAAGAGCGGATAAATTCCCCGCAAACACCGCACCCAGAACAGTGCGGGCTGTAAGCACCAAAAACGCCTCAACGGGGGAGTATAATATAAGCGCGGCAAAGGAAAAAATATTTGCAAGTCCCAATTTCGCCCCCGGAATAAATAGGGGAGGAAGCAGGTTTTCTACTATGAACATTATAAGGCTCAGACCCGTCAAAAGGGACAAGACCGCTATTTTTTTTGCTGTTCCGCTTTTTGAATACATATCTTGTCTATTATATCACATTATTTATAAATAGTAAATAAGTAATAATAAATATTTTCATATTTTGTAATGCGATTTGGGTTTTTTGAACTTTTCCGTCATTTTTATGAGGCAAAGAAAAATAGTAAGCAAATTATTAATTGACAATTTTAATTATGATATGTATAATAACATACGGCTGAAAATTTGCTACTAATTTAAAGGAGTAATTATATGGATCTAAAATACGAACGTAAAAACGTCTATAAACAGGCTGACGCGAAAGAACTTGAAAAAATTTACGAATTTTCCGAGGGATATAAAAAGTTCCTCGACAATTCCAAGACCGAGCGCGACGCGGCTATAACCGCCAAAAAGCTTGCCGAAGAGAACGGATTCAAGCCTTTTTCCTTCTCGGAAAAGCTGAAAGCGGGGGATAAGCGCTACTTCATCAACAGGAATAAAAACGTGTTCTTAATAAGAGTTGGTAAGGAGAGTGTTGCCGAGCACGGTGTTAGAATAATGGTTGCTCACGTAGATTCGCCCCGCCTCGATTTAAAGCCCAACCCCATGTTCGAGGACTCGGGAATGTGCTTTTTAAAGACGCATTATTACGGCGGAATTAAAAAGTACCAGTGGACGGCTCTGCCCCTTGCGTTGCACGGCGTGGTTATGCTCCCCGGCGGGAAATGTCAGGAAGTGTGCGTAGGCGAGGACGAGGACGACCCTATTTTTTACATAACAGACCTTCTTCCCCACCTTTCGGGCGAACAGATTACAAAGCCCGCGGCAAAGGTAATTGACGGCGAAAGCCTCAACGCAATCATAGGCGGACTTCCCGCAGTCGGCGAAGAGGACGAAAAGGACAAGGAAAGCATAAAGAACGCAATACTCAAGCTCTTAAACAAAAAATACGGTATGACGGAAGTCGACTTGCAGTGCTCGGAGCTTTGCTTCGTTCCCGCAGGCAAGGCGCGCGACGTAGGCTTTGATAAGGCGCTTATTTCCGCTTACGGACACGATGACAAGGTGTGCGCTTATCCCGAAATGCGTGCGATTTTCGATATGGACGCAAGCTCTCCCCACACGGTTATTGCGGTATTCGCCGACAAAGAGGAGGTGGGCAGCGACGGTACCACAGGTATGCAGAGCAAGGTCATCTGCGACGTTATCGACACAATCGCAAATTCACTTGGCGCAAACCCCATCGAAGTAAGATACAACTCAAAGTGCATCTCGGCTGACGTTACTGCCGGCTACGACCCCGCGTTTGCTTCGGTATACGAAAAGAGCAATTCTACTTTTATCTCCTGCGGTGCGGCAGTTTCCAAGTACACGGGCTCGCGTGGTAAGAATTCAACCAACGACACCCACGCAGAATTTATGGGCTATATCCGCGATATTCTGGATAAGGACGGCGTTATCTGGCAGACGGGCGAGCTTGGCGCAATCGACATCGGCGGAGGCGGCACCGTTGCAAAATATATTGCAAATCTCGGCATAGATACGGTAGACGTAGGCGTTCCCGTACTCTCCATGCATGCTCCCTACGAGCTCATTTCAAAAGCAGATATTTATTCACTTTATCTTGCCTGCCTCGCATTTTGCAAATAAAAAATAAATTTAAAGGCGGTTGCGCAACCTGCGCAACCGCCTTTTATAATATTCTACTGCGTGACTTAGATTATGAAAAATTCCTTGCGCAAAGTAGCAAGGAATTTGTCGTCAAATATTTATTTTACATGTGAAGGTCTGAAGCTGTAGACCTTGTCAAGAGGCTGTCTTACAAAAGCCTTATATTTTTTAGCCGAAGATTCAAACAGGATATTGACTCTGTCGTCCGAGCTGACTGCAAGCCCTTCGGACATAGAGGGCAGGCTGTACGTCCTTATGAAGGAGGGGTAAATGGTGTTGCCCTTTGCGTCGACAGTCTTTGAACGGCTGTTTCCGTAAACGTAATATACGTTGACGCTTGTATCGTAGTAGGGTCTTACGTTACCGTAAGTTACGTCGGGGTACTCAAAGCCTTTGCTGTCGATAGTGGAGTAAGATACGTAATTTCCGCTCTTTTCAATGGTCTTGAAGTTATACAGCATAATTTCGGAGTTTACAAGTCCGTAGCTCTGCGAGAGAATCAAAACGTCTCCTCTCGAGCCTTCGTCGCTGCCCGAAACTCTTGCCACGCCCTGAATTCTGTCGGGAATGGAGTAAATTCTCTGCACTTTGGGCACCTGTTTGTTGAGTTTATCGCTGCTGGAAATTACCGAAAGACCGTACTCGGTGGAGGAGGAGATATTGTACTCGTACATAAACGCCCTGTTCACGCTGCCGTCGGGAAGGGTAATGTGGTGGTTTTCGGGTGTCTCGTAATTGCCTGCGCGGTAGAACTCGCCCACGTACAGCCTCTCGGTAGAGGTGTTGGAGCTTGACGACGTCCTGTAATAGTTGACAAACGACGCACTGCCGTTTACCTTAAAAGAGGTAGTGTTTTCGCCTTGAAGGTCGAGTACACTCTTTGAAATGCTCAGTCGGACAATTTCGTCAACAGCATTGTCGTAGTCGTTTACGGTGCGCTTTATGCAGTAAACGGTGCTCTCCGAGCCAATCCAGAATACCGTACCGTTGGTGGCAATTCCGCCCACGTGGCCGTAAAAGGGTTCGCCGTCACGGCAGAGAGAAACGTAGCCAAGATACCCGCTCGTTCTGCCCGTAACGTATATACGCGAGGGCTTGTCCTTAAAGTAAGCCGAAATAAAGTAGTATTCCTGCTTCTTTTCCTGATTAGTGGGGTTGCCCTCCGCGTCTAAAACGTACTCAAGCTCGCCGTCCTTGTTGTAAAACTTGTGATTGGCGGTTGCAAGTCCTTGGGGACATGCACCCTCGTCGAGACCGGGAATAGCAATCTCCTCGCGGAAGCTGTCGTTAAAATCTTCGTAGCTGTCGCCCCAAAACCACATCATCAGGAATATTGAAAGGAATACGACAACCGAAAACAGAGCTGTAAAAACTATTAAGCCTTTCTTGTGTTTCATACTTTTTGCCTGAAAAATAAATATTTTTAAGATATTATATCAAAAGTCTTTGCAAATTGCAAATAAAAACAATTCCAAATTTAACTTCAATATATAATATTGATGCGCGCGACCCGAAAAAATCGGGTCGCGCGCATATATAGCGTATAATTTTTGTGAACGGTTCTAATATTTTAACGGTGGCGCCCAAAACCACGCTTTTGGGCGCCACACTCAATTTGCGAATACATTCGCCTCCGTGGAGGGGAATTGACGTGATTTAATAAATGTTTGCTCTTAATAATCACGTCAAGGGGGACATAGTTCCCGAAATCACGAAAAATTGAAAACGCATAATAGTTTTTAATTTTTGTGAACTAACCGAATAACGCTTTTAATATAAGTCCGAATATAAAGGTTGCAACCGCGCCGACAAATGCGAGCAGAATTTTAAATTCTATATCCCTTTTCTGCTGATTTTTTTGCCTTTTGAATGAAAAGCCGCTCTCTTTTAGGTTTATGACGTACATCTTTTCGCCCTTTCTCTCGGACAAAATCAGGTCGAAATATCCGTCGTTTTTCAAATTTAAAAGTATTTCTTCAAGTCTTTCTTCACTGTAGCGGCGCTTGGCGGGCAGCACCGACATTATATCGAGGTGGGAGATAAGGCAGCTCTCCGTTCCGTCGCACAAATCATATACGGCGGTCATCACCTCGTTTTCGCATTTTGAAAGCATCTATATTACCGAAATAATGAGGGAAACAATTATGCTTCCCAAAGCTCCGCCCAATAATGCCGCAAAAAAAGCCGCCGCCGTGCCCGTCCTCACTACAACGACTTCGCGTTCATCCTCTTCAAATTCGGGCTCCGGTTCTGCAACGAAATCCTTTAAAGGCGCAACGCAGAACATTCCCCCGCCCGCATATTTAAGGTCAATATATCCCTCGTTTGAAAGCTCCTTGCAGGCGTTTGAAATGCTTTCGCCGTCAATTTGGGTGCCGAGTGTCTCTTTAAAGTCCTCCTCGGACAAAATAATATATGCGCCCTTTTGAGCAGAAGAGTTTATTTTTGCAAGTATATTGCGGTTAATCGTGTCCATTTATATTATTATTGAACACTTTTAACGGAATTTAAACTATAACCGGACAATTTCTGCCCGAACCCGCTTTAACGGGCGTCATTGCGCCGACATACTCCAGATTACTCCGCCGACGAAGAAGGCGATAAGTCCGATAAAAATTATATAAGTAACAATATTAAGAATCAAAACGCCTTTAAAGTTCAGCATTTTCTTCTGTGCTCCCAAAAAGGAGATTGAGGCAATGCAAAATAGAATTGCGGCAAGCAGCGAATATACCGCAAGGGGAGTAAAGGTAAGAGCGAAAAACAGTACGCCGAGCGCAGTGCATACAAGCGCAACGATAAAATATGTCTTGCCGGGCCTTTTAGCATCTTCGCCCTTGACTTGCTCGGCAACAGCCGACCCGCTTTGTACGGGCGCAGTAGCGCTTGCCTGCGTAGTCTGCGGTGCGGCGGGTTGTGACGCTTGAGGCGGGGTAGCTGCAGGCGCACTTACGGGGGCTTGTGCGGGTTGAGTTGTCTGTGCGGTTTGCGCAGTCTGATTTGTGTTCTGTTCTGCCATAATTTATTCCTTTATATGCATATGTGTTAGATTATCTTAATTTATTGCGTCAGATTTTCGTGCGGGTTTGCCTCGGCAAGCAAGGTCTTGTAGTCGGTGTAAACCACAAATCCCGCCGCGCCGCCGCTCGGCTTTTTAACGAATTTCGCAAGTGCGTAATCCACGGGAATTTTCCCGCCTGCTTTGCCGTCCGAGTAGTTTACGCATATTTCCGCCGCCACAATCAGCACCGAGTCGGGCACGGGCTTGCCTTCCGTGATAATTCCCACGTGAGAAGAGTGGTAGCTCTGAGTGTGTAGCCAGATATCGTTCGGGGCAAGCCTCTTTAAAAGTCTGTCGTTTTGGAGATTGTTGCGTCCCGAAATTATCTTGAACCCGTCAATAAAATAAGTCCTCGGGGGAAGAGGTTCGTCCTTTTTCTTCTTGGGCTGAACCTCGGGTTTTACAATTCCGCAGGATATAAGCTCCTCCTCGATTGCCTGTAGGTCGCAAAGGCAGTCGGCGGAGAAAAGGTGAGCCTTTATGCTGTTCAGATATTTAAGTCTGTCCTCGGTCTGTGCCTTTTGTTCGGAGACGCTTGCCGCCGTACGCTTGAGCTTTGCGTATTTTTTGAAAAATTTCTGTGCGTTGTCGGCGGGGGAGAGGCTCTTATCTAGCGCAATCGTAATTGTGCCGCCCTCCTCGTCGTAGTAGTTGACCGCCTCGAATTTGTCCGCGCCCCGCTCTATTTTATACAGATTCGCCGTCAAAAGCTCGCCCTTCAGGCGAATATTTTCCGCACCGTCACACTCAAGCAGCTTCTGGCACTCTTCAGACAGCCTCTTTTCGCATTTTTTCAGGGCGGAATTTAAAATCGTCAGAATTCTGCGTTTTTTTAATTCGAACTCATCCTTTTGCGTTACGTATGCATAATACGCCGCCTGCGCCTCAAGAACGGAGGGGTATTTTTTTGCACTTTCATCCGCCGAGCGTACCTTAAAATCAACGGGTTCGCCGTCATGGTAAATTACGCAGGGCTCGCAAAAGCCGCCGCAGAGATAGTCCTGAATTTGTTCGAGCGTAGCGTCTTCTCCGCAGGTCAAAGCTATGTCGAGAGCGGTTGAGTAGGCAACGCCTTTGATATTGTCGGAAATAAACTTTGCCAAATCCGAAGTTTTATTTTCAAACAGCCTTTCAAGCCCCTTTTTATCGCTCGGGGAAATCTTATCCTGACCCGTAGGCAGGGTGTACTTAACCCCCGAAAACAGCACACGTCTTGTGTTTTCGCCTATCGCCGTCTGCTTGAGCGCACCGAGGATAACCCCGTCCTTTACGAGAGCGGCGTTGGAGTATTTGCCCATAAGCTCTAAATAAAGCCGCATGGGAACTATTTCAAATTCCGAGGTACACAAAAAGTCTAAAAATACGACCCGCTCGTCCTCGATTTGCTCTATATTAGTAATCTGCGCGTTTTGCAGGTGCTTCCGAAGCAGCATACAAAAGGAGGGTGCGATCTTGGGCGCAGGGGACTCCGTTTTACATAAATTTATGCGGCAGCCCTTCGCCGAAAGACAGGTTTCGAGTTTAACCGAGCCCTTTTGTGTGTATATAATAAATGAAAGGCAATCCTTGTAAGGCTGGGTTATCTTCGAAATTTTCCCTCCTACAAGGCTTGCGCGCAGCTCGCTTGTTATATATTTAATTGTAAAAGCGTCCTGCGGCATGATAACTCTCCTCACGAAAATTAAAAACTATTCTGCGTTTACGGGTATTCAGCCCTAACAGATACATTTTTACGGGCAATCTATCGGTCCATACACCCAAACCGCCGCTCGGCGTGTGCCAAACACGCTTTCGCGCCGTTTCGTGCGCCTATCC
>JAFLVO010000003.1 GCA_022508245.1 Clostridiales bacterium | reverse complement strand
CGTACTTGGATGCACTTGAAATGGTGTAGTTCTTTGCATATTCGTTGTAGCTTGCCTTAATCTGGTAGCCATTTTCGTTAGCTGCAAGATATCCGCTCGTAGGAAGGCTGATTACGTCAAGCGAAAGCGTGATTTCAAGGTCTGAGCCGAGCAGCTTGCCCGATACGCTGCCGACAAGGAGCTTCTTGAGCTCTGCCGCTACGTCTTCGTTCTTCCACTCGCCGTAGGTTATCTCTACGTCGCCGACATTGATGGTTACTTCAAGCTTGCTTACTACGTATGAGTTGATGTTGCACTCGCTTGCGAACGCGATAACGTCGGTCGAGTAGGTGCTTGTTACCATAATGGTATAAGTACCTGCATCGATGAGCGTGCCGGCGGTCTTTACTTTGCCTTCGCTGTCTACGATTGAAAGTGTGATTGACTTTTCAAGCTCGGAGATTACCGAAGTGTCGCTGAAATCTGCGCCGTTCTTCTTCCACTTGAAGCCAAGTTCTTTAATTGCGGTAAGAAGTTCTTCCGAAGTAGGCACAGCTGCGCCGTAGGTTGCCTTGACGGTACCCGTGAATACCATCTCGTATAAGATTTCGTCTCTTATAACCTTAACGTCGATTGAACCGAACTTGGTAACGTGGTTGTTTGCCTCGATTATGTAGCACAGCTTGTAGTTGCCTGCTTCGCTTACCTTGGGAGCTACGAGTGAGTATGCACTCTCATCCTTAGGTGCGCTTGCCGAGCCGTTTACAAGTGCGTACCTTACTTTGTAAGTGTTGTTCTTTTTATCAACGAGGGTAATTCTCGTATCCGAAATGATTAACTCGTGCTCTTCGCCTTCGGTATGGATAGTTATAGACGTACCGTCAACTGCTATCTCTGCCGCGTTTACGGTAATCTTGCCGTAGGTTGCGGTTACGGTGTAGTTTGCGGTGTCCGCTATCTTGCCTACTACCTGATAGCCCTTTGCATAAGCTGCAAGGTATCCGCTTGCGGGAAGCTCTGCGTCAAGCATAAGGCTTATGCCAAGCGTTGAGCCTACGAAGTCGCCAGTTACCGTAAGAAGCGCTTTAAGCTCTTCTGCTACGTTTGCATTCTCCCAATCGCCGTAGGTAATTGTCTTGCTTTCTACACTTACCGTTACTTCGCGCTTTGCTACTTCGTACTTATTGATGTTGCATTCATCCTTGAACGCTATCGTCGACGAAAGGTAGCTGCCGTGTACGTTTATAGTATAGGTGCCTACGGGGATGAGTGCGCCCGAGTTATATACATTGCCGTTGCTGTCTTCAAGCGTAAGGCTTATGGAGCTTTCAAGTGCGGCAATTAAAGCCTCGTTTTCGTTTGCTTTAAGCTCTGTGCCGTTCTGATACCACTTGTAGCTGCTTGCCTTGATCTTATTAAGAAGCTCTGCCTGCGTAAGAACGGTCTCGCCGTACGTCGTCTTTACCGTTGCCGAGAATTCAAGCTCGTACAATGCGTTGACTACGTTTACTACGATATAGCCCTTAGCCTGCTCGTGGTTTGCCACATCTACAGTGAAGTACAGTCTGTAAGTACCCGTCTTGCTGAATACGCGTGAAGGTTCGGTCTCGGTGTATGCGCTTGCCAGAGGTGCGCCTGCACTTGCCTGTACCAATGCGTACTTGATTACGGGCTTGCCGTCTACAAACGTAAGTCTTGATTCATTGATCTTTAAGGTCTGTACCGTATCTGACTGCTCTATTAAGGTTATAGCAGTCTTATCTACGCTGATTTCCGCGTTGTTTACTATTACCTTTCCGTACTTGGATGCTTTGGAAATGGTGTAGTTCTTAGCGTACTCGTTGTAGCTTGCCTTGATCTGGTAGCCGTTTTCGTTAGCTGCAAGGTAGCCGGTCTTAGGAAGGCTGATTACGTCAAGCGAAAGAGTGATTTCAAGGTCGGAGCCGAGAAGGTCACCCGATACGCTGCCAACAAGAAGCTTTTTAAGCTCGTCTGCTACCTTTGCGTTCTCCCACTCGCCGTAGGTTATCTCTACGTCGCCGATCGTGATAGTTACTTCAAGCTTGCTTACTACGTATGCGTTGACGTTGCAATCGCTTGAGAACGAGATTACGTCGGGCGTGTAGGTGCTTTCAACCTTTATGGAGTATGTACCTGCGTTGATAAGCGAGCCTGCCTTCTGTACATTGCCTTCGCTGTCTACGATTGAAAGCGTAAGTGAGCTTTCAAGAGCGGAGATTGTTGCGGAGTTAGTGAAGTCTACGCCGTCGGCTTTCCACTTGAAGCCAAGCTCCTTGATCTTCGTGAGCAATTCTTCAGAGGTAGGCACTTTCGAGCCGTAAGTGGTCTTGATAGTACCCGTGAATACCATCTCGTACAATACTTTGTCCCTTATTACGGTTACATTGATATAACCGTACTTGGTAGCGTGGTTGGTTGCTTCGATTAAGTAGCACAGCTTGTAGTTGCCTCCCTCGCTTACCGTAGGATATGCGAGCGAATATTTGCTCTCTTCCTTAGGTAACTCTTCGGAGCCGTTTACGAGTGCGTACCTTATCTTGTAAGTGTTGTGAGCCTTGTCAACGAGGGTAATTCTCGTATCCGAGATGCTTAACTCCTTATCTTCGCCCTTGGTATTAACGGTTATAGGAGTGCTGTCGACTGCTATCTCAGCGGGGTTAACGACGAGCGTATCGATCTTTGACTTTTCGCTGATTTGGAAGTTAGCGTTGTCGCTTAAAGTTACTATTATCTTATAGCCGTTATACGCTGCGAGGTAGCCCGTGGTAGGAAGGCTTACTTCAAGCGCAAGCTTAACTACAAGGCCGGAGCCTACGAAGTCGCCCTCTACTTGGAGGTAGTTTTTAAGCTCTTCCTTAACGGTTGCATTCTCCCAATCGCCGTAGGTTATGGAATCGGGTAAATCTAAGGTTACGGTTATTGCGCGCTTAGATACGACGTATGCGTTGATGTTGCACTCGTCAGCAAACGATATCGGCGAAACGCTTTCGTCTACTACGTACGAGCCTTCAACTCTAATCGTGTACGTGCCTACCTTTGCAAGCTTGCCTGCGGACTGAACGTTGCCGTTGCCGTCCACGATTACAAGCTGGATGGAGGATTTGAGCGCGCTTACAAGAGTGGTGTTTTCGGAGATGTCTTCGCCGTCTCTCAACCACTTCAAGCCAAGTTCTTCGAGCTTGGTAAACAATTCCGCCTGCGTAGGAACGGTGTCGCCGTACTGCGCGGTAATCTTGTTCGTATTGTCAAACTTCAACTCGTACAACGAGATCTTTTCGCCAACGACATTGATTACGATATAACCCGTAGCGATGTCGTGGTTGGGAGCCTCGATTGTGTAGTGGAGTCTGTATTCGCCGGGTGCGCTGAATACGCGTTTAGGAGCAACTTCGGAATATGCGCCTGCTGCGCCCGTGCCTTCAACGAGCGAATATTTAATAGTTGCTGTGTTGTTTTCTGCGTCGACTAAAGTAAGTCTGCTTGCCGAAATGCTTAGGGTCTGCTCTTCAGCCTTGACTTTGAGGTTGATTTCCGTCTTGTCGACGCCGATAGTTGCTTTGTTTACGGTTACCTTGCCGTATTTTGCGGTAATTTCGTAGTTCTCGTCGCCCTTGTAGGTTGCCTTGATGGGATACTGACCTGCTGCAAGATATAAGCTTGCGGAGGTGTCCTTATCAATCGAAAGGGTAATTTCAAGCTTGGAGCCAAGTATATCGCCCTTGATCTGACCTGCAAGAAGGGTTTCGAGCGTGCTGTCTACGTCGGACTTGAGAAGTTCGCCGTACTTAACCTCAAGGTCGCCTACTTCAACTTCGATTGCAAGCTTGGTTACTACGTATGCGCCGATGTTGCAGCCGTTTGCGAACGCAAATACGCCTATATCCTGCTCGGTGTCGCCGAACTGATAGGTTCCGCTTACCTGAATATTATAGGTGCCTGCATTGATAAGCTCGCCTGCGGTCTGTGCTTCGCCGTCGCTGTTTACAATCGAAAGGGTCAACGCTTTTAAGAGGTTAGCCTTAAGAGTTTCATCGTTAACGGGAACTCCGTTTTCAGTCCAGGTAATACCGAATTTTATGAGTGCGTTGAGCAGTTCTTCATGCGAGTATGCAACTGCGCCGTATTCGGTAGCGATAGTGCCCTTGAAGGAAAGCTCGTAAACCTTGCCCTCTACGATAATTTCGATATAACCTCTTGCCTCGTTGTGGTTGTCGGCAGTGATTATGTAATGGAGGTAATAGGTGCCTTCGGTGAATATCTGCGAAGGAGCCGTCGTGCTGAACGAGCCGTCTGCAGGTGCACTCATAGAACCGTTTACCGCATACTTAATCGTAGGTACGTTTTCGCTGATCTTCTGAATTGTAAGTCTGTCGTTCGTGATGCTTACGGTCTGAGCCTCGCTCTTCTTCTCGAAGAGGGTTATAGCCGTCTTGTTGACGCCGATATCCGCCTTGTTGATGAGCACCTTTACGGATGCGTTCGTGAGCAGGTAGTCTGCAATTTCATCCGGGTCGCCGGTAAGTGCGTACGAAATAGTGTAAGCAACACTGTTTGCAGGTACTGCCTCGGTAAGTCCGTTGATATCGCCGAAGACTACGCTGTCGCCTGCGCAGATAGCCCCTTCAGGCAGTTCTGCGGAGAGCGCGAGCTCGTCGCCCGTATAGGTAATCTCGTAGTGGTCGCCCTTCAATTCGCCGAGAGCCTCAAGACCCGTCCAGACGAGCGTAATTTCCTTAACGCTTATCGTAGCGGTCGTAGTCTTCTGGCTGTCATCTGCGAACTTGTAGTTGCCTGCGTCGTCGCCCGTAAGGGTTACGTTGAGGTTGACGGTCTTTGCGGAAGACGATGCGTGCTTATCTTCGAACGCTGCGTCCTCGAGCGAGTAGCTCAAATCGTCGCCCAAAACTTTGCCTTCAAGCGTGCCGTAGGTAAGAATAGTTACGTTTGCGGTGCCGTCGTAGGTCTTATCCTTTACGGTTACGCCGCTCAACTTAACTTCCTTTTCTACAACTTCAAGGTTGCCGTTCTCTTTTTCGAACTTGACGTCGTAGTTTTTAACTGTGTCGCCGGTCGTATTGAGAACGCCCTTGATTTCGTAAGTGTTAACGTTGAGCTTGCTTACCTCGTCGATAGCAAGGCTGAAGATGTCCTCTGCCTTGTCGGTACCGACGAGTCCGTCGATTTCGTAAATGACGCCTGCGCCAAGCTCGTTGAGTTTGGTATTTACTTCTTCTGCCGTCCATTCGCCGTAGGTAACCGTCTTATCTTTGATAGTTACCGTAAGTTCTTTGGCGGTAATGGTTATAGTGAACGTACCTTCATAGAGTTCGTGGTTATCAACTTTAATCTGGAAGTAAACGGTCTTTTCGCTGCAGACGTTCGTCCAGGTGAGTTCGGACTCGAATTCTGCATTGTCGAACGAATACGACCACTCTGCTTCGCCGTCGATAAGCTCTACGGAAGGTTCGCCGTCAAGCACGTCCTGAGCCGAGCCGGTGTATTCGGTGTTGATACCATTAATGGTAACTTCACTCTCTTGGATAACTTTCTTGTTGACCGTTAAAGTTTTTTCAAACTCGAAGGTAATTTCGTAGTTATCTCCGTCAACGACCTTTCCGCTGAAGGAATATACGCCTGCTGCGAGATAGCCGTTTGAAGTGGTGCTTGCTGCAAGGTCGCCGCCCTCTTTTTCCGTTACGGAAACTGTGTAAACATTTGCGATTTCGTCGGGAAGCTCTTCAAGCGCGCCACCCGCACCCGTCATTTTGACGAGAGACAATACTTCGTTTGCTTTAATTCCGCCGAATGTATAGGTCTTTTCTTCAACCTTAACGGTTACAGCGAGTTTGTTGACAACGAACGCCTCGACGTTGCCGCCTTCTTCTGCGAACGTGATGGCAGCTTTCTTGCCCTCTTCATAGTTGAACATTCCTTCTGCAAGGAGGTTGTACTTGCCTGCCTTGAGCTTGCCGTTCTGCAAATCGCCGTCGCTGTAATCAACGCTGAAAGTTACAGCCTCTTTGATTGCAGCAATCTGCTCTGCAGTAGCGGGCTTGCTTTCGCCGTCCAATTCAAACGTAGTGATTTTTACGTTCTTCCAGATTGCCTCTTTGATTGCATCTGACTTGAGTACTTCCTCGCCGTAGGTAATTTCTACGGTGCCCGTCATGGTAATAGAGAATACTTTTCCTTCAACAACTACCGTGAACGAGCCGTACTTATCCTCGTGGTTGTCTGCCGTAGCCTTATACCAAACGGTGTACTCGCCTTCCTCATCGAACTTGGGAAGTTCTTCCGAATATCCGCTGTCCGTGGAAGGAGCCTGCTCGCCCTTGTAGTAAACGACTTTAAGGTTGTTGTCTTCGAGTTCTACACCCTTAATTCTGGAGCTGAAGTCAACTGTCTGCTCGTTTCCGGTGTAAGGAATGGTTACTTTGTCGCTTGTTACTGTGAGCGTAGCCTTTATAATCGTGAACGAGATTTCCTCGTCGCCCGACTTAATCTGATAGTTCTTCGCGTCGTCGCCTGCAAGGGATACGCTTACGGTGTATGCCTTGCCGCTTGCCTCGATTGCACTGTCAAGTCCGATAATATTGTCGGTATTTACCTTATCGCCTTCTTCTGCGAAGCCCTCTGCGATTTCTACCTTGATAACAGGGTGTGCACCGCTATATACGAACTTGTAGCCGCCATCTTCTGCAACGTTATCTTCTGCAGTCCACTCGAGCTTAACAGTCTTGGGGGTAACCTTACCTTTGATTGTAAGTTTACCCTCGCCTTCTGCGAGCTTGTAGTTTTCAGCGTCGTCGCCCTTAAGAGCTGCGGTAACGGTTACGTCCTTGTCCTCGCCGACGTCTTTCGTGTCTAATTCGCCGGTCGTGTCAAGAGTTACCGCGTCGCCCGACTTGTTGCCGTTGAGGGTCACGGAAGACGTGCACGATACTTCTGCATCGAGCTTGCCGTTATAAATCTTGTCTTTTGCCGTAACGTTGGAGTCGTCGAAATTGTTAATGGTAATTTCGGCCTGCTCTACGGTGAGAGTTGCGTACTCATCGGACGTGCCCTTGAAAGTTATTTCGAAGTTATCGCTGTCTTCGCCTTCAGCCTCGCCCTTGAATTGATATTCGCCGACCTTGAGGTATTTAGCGCCCGAGTACTCGCCCTCTTCAACGAAGGAAATCTTTACGATATCCTCAAGGGTTATACCCTCGGGAAGTTCGTAGGTTTCGTTGCCGGAGGTTATGTCGCAGTCTGTAAGGAGTGTTGCAAGAGCAGTCTCGATACCGCTCTCCGTCCAACCGTCCGTGCCGTAGGTTATAGTACTGTCGTCAAGCGTAACGACTATTTCACGAGCCGATACGGTTACCGTGGTAACTTCGAAGGTTATATCGTAGTTGTCCTCGTCAATCTTCGATCCCTTTACGGTGTAGCTGCCTACTGCAAGATAACCGGCTTTGGTGGTCTTGCCATCGTCAACCGTAACGGAAATTGAGAATACTTCGTCCTGTGCGTCGGGAAGTTCAACAACTCCGCCGCTCGTCTTCGTTATCTTAACAAGCTCTGCAACCTTGCCGTTGAGCTCTTCCGTCTTGACGTCGCCGAAGGTGTATTCGGGATCTTCAAGCTTAACGGTTATAGCAAGCTTGTTGACAACAAACGCATTCTTGTTGGTTTCGCTATCCAAATTAAACAGAATAGCTGCTTTCTTGCCTTCTTCGTAGTCGAACAGACCGCTTGCCGTAATGTTGTACGTGCCTGCCTTTGCCTTGCCGGTAACGGCTCTGCCGTCGGCGCCAGTAACACTGAATTTAACGGCTTCTTTAATGTCTTTCTTCTGCTGTTCGGTTACGGTAACGTCGCTACCCTCGTCATCTGTCGTGCTGATGGTAATCTTTTCCCAGATAGCCGACTTGATGTCATCGGATGAAAGTACGTCCTCGCCGTAGGTAATTTCTACGGTTGTGCCTTCAGCCAGGGTGAGTGAGAACAGCTTGCCTTCGATTATTACTTTAATCTGACCCGAAGTTGCTTCGTGGTTGTCTGCCGTTACCTTAAAGTAAACGGTGTACTCGCCTGATTCGGTCAATTGAAGTGTATCTTTATAATCTGCGTCGCTGACACTGCCGCCGTCTGCCTTGTAAGCGTAAGTGATTTTAAGGTTGTTATCCTTAAGATTTACACCGCTTACTCTGTCAGTGAAGTCAATGGTCTGAGGCTCGTTAATGAAAGGCAAGATGTAATCTTCTTCATTTACCGAAAGCTGTGCCTTGGTAATCTTGAAGGACAACGTTTCGTTCGTCTCGATTTCGTAGTTGTCTACGTCTGCGCCCGAAATGGTTGCGGTAACGGTGTAAGCCTCATCGCTTGCATCGATTGCCTCTGCAAGACCTTCGATTGTGTCTACGTTGACTTTGTCTTTGCCGATAATATCTTCAGCTTTGACTTTTGCCTCGATTTCGGGTGCTTTGCCCGTGTATACGAAGGAGTAGCCGTCTTCTGCGGTGTTGTTCTTCGCAGACCAAACGATTTCAACTCCTTTCTTATTTATAGTACCCGTGACGGTAATCTGTGCTTCTCCGTCCTCGGTCATTGTTACGTCGAACTCGCCGAACTCGTAGTTAGCTACGTCTTCGCCGGTCAAGGTTGCGGTTACGGTTACTTCCTTGCCCTCGCCCGCGTTCTTGTCGTCGAATACGCCGACCGTATCAAAGTCGATATCGTCGCCCGACTTTCCGCCGATTAAGAGAACTGCTTCGGGTTCGTAAGTGATTGTAGCGTCCGTTTCGCCGTCGTAGGTCTTGGCGGTTACTTTGACGTTGCTACTGTCGAATTTATCGATAGTAACTTTTGCCTTTTCTACGGTCAACGTGCCGTAGGTTACGTCATCCTCTCCGCTTGTACCCTTGAAGGTAATAGTGAAGTTGGAGGTATCGGGTGTCAAAGCATTGCCGTTAATTTTGTACGTACCTGCCAACAGGTATTTGCCCGTGGAATACTCGTACTTTTCAAGTGTGAGCTTGATTATATCCGAAATATCGTCCTCGGGAAGTTCGTACTCCTCGCCGTCGCCGTCGGTGTAGATCTTGCAGCCTGCAAGAAGCTCTGCAAGAGCTGCCTCTACGCCGTCTTCGTTCCAACCGTCCTCGCCGTAAACTACCGTCTTGTTGGGGATTTCGATAACTATAGCATAAGCTTTAATTACGAAGTCAAAGGTTACGGGGTCTGTTCCGCCCTCTTCGTCGTCCCACTCAAGGTTATCCGTGTCAATAAGCGAAACGGTTACGGTGTGTGTGCCTCTTGAGGTCTGTTTGTTGCCTGCGACCGTCATAAGCACGTCGTCAAACGAACCTTCTTCAAACTCGAAGGTTTGTTCCTGTCCGTTATAGGTATATTCTGCGTCCGCCTTGGGTGTGGGCTTGGTTACCTTGCCGACGGTTACAAGGAGAGTAATCTCCTGTGCCTCGATGGAACCGCCTTCCCAAGTGATGTTCTCGCCCGTGAGCGTGAATTTAATGGTATGCGAACCGACGCTGGGGATAAGTACCGTGCCGTCTTCCGCCTTTCTGGGCTCCTCGTCGTCAACGAGTACAGACATAGCCTCGGGGTTGTAGTTCTCCAACACATCTGCAAGCTTGGTATTGGGATGGTATTCAACGCCGCTTTCTGCATATTCTTCCTTAACGGTAGGAACATACAGAGGCTTGTTGCGGATTGCCGCAGTAGTATCCAACGAGTACTCTTTGTCGAGTACGTAGTTTGCCTGTGAATCCTCGTCGAGCGTAGCAACAACAGTTACCTTTGCCTCGGCATTGATGTCAGCGGACTCGAAGGTACCCGTAAGGATTACCGTGAGCTCGTCGTTATATACGATGCCTTCGGAATTTACGGTTACGCCGCCGTCCTTGGTTTTAACTGTCGCGTTGGTGTTGCCGTCGAAGTCTTTATCTTCAACTTCAAAATGCTCTAAGTCGAAGTTATCGAGCGATACAGTCTTTTTGTTGACTGTTACCTGTATGCTCTGTTCGGTTGCGCCACCTGCAAACGCGATATTTGAGTTGATTATTATTACGGTTACTTTATATACGCCCGCCTTGGGTTTTAAATACTCGTCCTTGTCGCAGGTAACGAATTCTTCGTCCTGTAAAACTTCGTACTTGACCTCGTAGTCTTCGTCAAGTTCAAGGGGTTCGCCCTGAATAAGCTGAGGTTCGTGGGGCTGGTCGCCGTAGGTTATGGTGTATTCGCCATCGCCGGTAATACTGTCTTCGCTAAGGCCCCAGACTACCGAAAGTCCGTCAGTGTTGGGTTCGACCGTAAGGGTGCCGGCTTTGCCTTTATAGTCGTCTTCGCCGTTCCAGCTACCTTCGAAGATAACTTCGTAGTTACCGCCCTTGTAGCCTTCGTCTTCCAGAACGACGCCGCTGATTGCGAACTTACCGCTCTTTATGCGGTTTTCAAATACGACCGCAAGCTTGAATACCTGAGCGGGAGTATCGCCGTAAACAAGTCCTTCCTCGTCGGCTTCGTAAACGGTGTAGATATTCTCAACGTCGGTTATCCAGCTGTTGATATCGTTGCTCAGCCACTTGCCGTAGACGTATTCTTCGTCGGCAATCGAAACGCGGAGGGTGCGCTTCGTGACGCTCATAGTATAGACTATGTAGGTAGGGAACACTTCGTCTTCGGGATCCAAAGGATAGAAATACTCGGGGTTGAAGAAGGTAAGCGTAACGGTGTAGTTACCTACTTCGTACTTGTTGAACTGTTCCTGCGTGATAGTCTTGCCGTCCTTCTCGTAAGCGATTGAATACTCGCCTTGCAGCTGTTCGATATTCCACTTATCGTCGGGATCTTCAAGCTCGGTTCCGTAGGTTACGGGCTCTGCGCCGTAGTACTTCGTGAAGCCTACTTCGTTAGCCTTTGCGTTTAATCCGTTCGAAGAACCCGTCGTATTCTCGTCGGGAAGAAGGGTATCGTATCCGATAGTATCGGGGTCAACGATTATTCTTTCGTCAGCACTCTTTACGATTTTTGCTGATCTTGCTCTCGAAGCGTATTCTGATGCGTTGCGAGCTACCGTGAAGGTAGTTCCGTTCAAGCCGTCTGCAAGAGCGTAATAGGTTCCGTCGAGCAGGTCGAAATAGAGGGTGTATTCGCCCTCGGCAGAGAGAAGGAATTCCTCCTCGCTTATTTCGACGCCGTCCTTGACGTAGGTTACAACGTACTCGCTTGCGGAAAGTCCTGCAAGGCGGGGTACGGTAAGAGCTACGCCGTACTCGATAACGAGGTTGCCCTCGTTATCGTATGCGTAATTGTCCTGTAATACTGCAGGGGTGCTTGCAGCAAATCTTGCGTTCTTGGCTGTGGAGCGCGTTGCCGAGTAGCTTGAATTTCCGAAGATATTGCCAAGGTCTACTTTCTTCTTGTCGACCTGTAACAGACCTTCCGTGAAGGTTACGGAGAAGTTTGCGTTAAAGCTTTCGCCTACGATTACGTAACCTGCATCGTCGGGAGCCAACCAACCTGCGTTGGAGGTGTGTGCGTCTTCGTCGAAGTCTTTGAGTGAAAGCGTGATGAGAAGGTCAGCAGGCTTTGCACCTATAATGTTTTCGCTGACGGTGCAGACCGTATCAACGATTTCCGCAAGTCTTTCTGCAAGCTCGGCAGTCTTCCAGCCGCTGTCTACGAAGGTAATCTTGTGAATACCTATCTCTACGTGTACCTTAAGAGGAGTTACGTCAACTTCGATGGAAGCCGTGGTCGCACCCTTTGCAAATACGTAGTTCTTGCTGATAATATCAACGGTTACCTTGTATTTTGCAACGTCGGGTCTGCCAAGGCACTCGGATGCTTCGCAAGCCTCGCCGTTCTTCTCGTAGGATACTACATAGTCCTCTTCGGCTGTAAGTCCGCTTATGGTAGGAGCGAACAGTGCGTTGCCGTAAACTACGGAGTACTTGCCGTCTTCGGATGCGCCGAGCTTCCACTCGGGAGCAACTTCCTTGGCAACTACCGTTACGATGAGGGATACGGACATTTCGCCGTCCGTGAATGTGTAGTTCGCGTTGAGCATGGTTACGGTTACGGTGTATTCGCCTACAACGGGGTTAAGATATTCTTCCTCGGTGCATTCTTCGCCGTCTCTGAGATAGGTTACTAAGTAATCTGCATCTTCGCCTGCCGTAAGCAGCTTATCGCCGTCCGAAACCGTAGGAGCCGCAATCGCAGTTCCGAATACTACTTCGTAATCGTTGTCTGGCGAAAGCTTCCAGTCAACTGCAAGCTCTTTGACGTTTACAACGATTGTAATAGTAGCGGAATCCTCTGCAAGTACGTAGTTTTCGTCGACTATGTCAACGGTTACGGTGTACTCGCCTGCGTCGGGTTTAAGGTGTTCGCCGTTGGTAAGGGCAACTGTGCCTCTCTTGTAGGTTACAACGAACTGTCCTTCTTTGAGCTCGTCGAAGGTAGGAATTGACAGTGAAGTACCGAGTTCAATGTAGTACTTGCCGTCCTTATCTGCCTCAACGCCCATATTCCAGTTGGGAGCTACGGTCTTGGGAGTAACTTTGTATGCTCTGATATTGTTGGTGCCGTCGAATACGATGTTCGCTGACGAGCCGTCCATTTCTGAGACGTAAACGCCGCCGATTACGATGTTGTATTCGCCTGCATCAAGTATTTCGCCTTCCTCAACTTCGGTTCCGTTAAGTTTAACGATCTTAACGGTAAGCGAGTTGAGTATTGCCTCTACGACAGCTCCGTCCTTATCGGGATCGAGTACGGTGTTGTTATATTCGATATTGAGCGTGAGCAGATCAAGGATTTCGTCCTTGGAAAGCACGTTGTTACCGTACTCTACCTCAATAACGGTGTCTTCCATCGTCACTTTGACGAACATCTGGTCAAGACGGACGGTGATGCTTCTGTTTGTGAGGCTTCTGTGGTTGTTGGTGTTATCGATAATCGTGTAGTACAGAGTGTACGTACCGACTTTGTTAGGTATCTCTACGGGACCTTCCGCGTAAGTGCCGTACTGTTCTTCCAGCGAATACGTGATGGTAAGGTTGCTGAACTGCGTTGCGCCCTGTAAATCGATATCCTCTGCGGAGAACTCAATCTTCTGAGCCGTCTGCTTCATAATGATGTTGAAGCTCGTTCTCGTGATTTCCATATCCGCCTGGACTACGCTGAACCTTGCCGTCGTGTTGTAGGTTACGCTGTACTTCTCGAATACGGCGCTGCTACCGTCAAGGACTATGTTGTAGTCGCCGACGTGTGCATAACCGCCGGGAACGTATGCAGCAGTCGAAAGTATTACGCTGTCCTCGGGGATGTCAATATTTGCAGACCAGGTGAGGTTCTGAGCCGCTTCCTGTGCAGCGTCGCCGTACGTTGCCGACTTGCTGTCGATGGTAATATTGAGCTTCTGGCGAACTATGTTGATGTAGAGGCTTGCGTTCGTGAACGTGTAGTTGGTTGCGGATACGGAGTTATCTTCATCGCCGATGAGAGCTTCTACTATGAGCTGATACTCGCCGACGTCTGCTTTAAGACCTTCGATATCCGAAACGAATACCTTTTCGCCTTCTACAATCTTACCAAGGTCGCGCTCTGCGATCTCTGCTTTGACGTGAGGCTTCTCGCCGGGCTCGTAGTAGAATACGTACGCTCCGTTGTCCGTCCAAGCATAGTCTTCGACAGTCCATTTAAGGGTAAGCGATACCTTATTGATGTTTGCTTTTGCGGTAACTACTTTATTCAAGAGCGAGTAGTTGCCCGCGTCGTCGCCCGTAAGGGTTACGGTTACGTTGACCGTCCTGTTGGTACCGGCATTTATATCCGTGAAGTGACCTTCAAGCTCGAAGTCAACGTCGTCGGAGCCGAGAATGCCGCCGAGCGTTCCGCCGGTTACGACTGCGCTGTCTTTACCGTCGTACGTCTTAGCTTCGGCTACTACGCCCGATACGGAAGCAACTGCCTTATCTATCGTAAGCGTACCTGCTTTCAACTTGTAGTCGTCAGCGCCGTTCCACTCGCCTACGAAAGTGATCTTATAGTTCTTGCCCTTTGCGGAGGTATTTACTACGCCGTGAATTGCGTACGTACCTGCATTGAGCTTACCGTCGGCTGTCGTTCTCTCAGCGAAGTCTACGGTAATGGTGTAAACGTCACTCTCTCTGTCGCCCGAAACAATTGCTATTCCGTCTTCAATGTCAGTAGAAACGGTAGTAAGTCCGAGTGCCGCGAGCTGGCTGTTTACGTTGCTTGAAGTCCAAGTGCCGTAGTTTTCGGATGCGTCGCCGATAGTTACTGTTATCTCACGTGCCTTGATAACGAAAGTAAATTCAACTTCGTCGTCACCTGTGGTGAGCCATGAGATGTTATCCTTATCTTTGAGGGATACGGTAATCGTATATTCGCCTGCGTTAATTGCCGAGTTGCCGAATTCGCCGTTGATCTGAATGTTCATCAATGTAGCGTCAAATCCTTCGGGAACGTAGCTCTGGCTGGTGCCGTCGTAGACGAACGTTGTATTGTTAGCCGTAGGACGTGCAACCTTGCTGCCTTCGACAGTGAAGTCTTCAAGTACTACGGGTTCTGCGGTTTCTTCTCCCGTCCAGGTGAGGTTGAGACCGTCTTTGAGGGTGAACGTTAAGGTGTACTTACCTACTCCGGGGATGAAGTAGTCGCCTTCATCGCCGTAAGGGGTCAACGTCTTGGTAATATCGCTCTTGCCGTCGCTGACTTTAACGGTCATGATAGCAGGATTGAAGTCTTTGATTACGTCGCTGATCTTGGTTACGGGGCTGTACTTAACGGGGTTGGTCTTATAAGTAGGCTTGGTTGCCGTACCGAGTATGTTGTGCGATCTCGTGGTCGAAAGCTGAGGGAACGAGTAGTTGCCCGCGTCGTCGCCACTGAACGAACCGGTTATGGTTACGGTAATATTCTCGCCTGCGGTTGCCTGAGCGAATTTACCTTCTACCGAGAATACGACCTTATCGCCTTCAACAAGACCTTCAACCGTTACTTTGCTGTAATCAACGATAGCTTTGTCTGTTCCGTCGTAAACCTTGTTGCCCGTTTCGACGTTCTGTGCGAAGTCTGCAACGGTAACCTGCTTAGGCGTTACTTTGACAGTCTTTAAGCTCCAGGTAATGGTATAGTTATCCTTGTCAAGCTCGGTGTAGATTACGGTGTAGTTGCCTACTTTGATCTTCTTAGCCGTACTCAAGCACAATTCAATGCTCAATTTCTCTTCGGAAGAGTCTTCAAGCGAAAGCGCGTAAGCCTTTGCATCGGCTGCGATAGTTGCGCCCGTTGCGGTTACTTTTGCAATACCTTTTAGTTTTGCTTCGAGTACGTCAAGACTGAGTTCGCCGTACGTGAACGAAGTTTCGTCAACAGTTACGGTTATTTCACGCTTTGCAACTGTTACGGTAAAGCGACCTATCTTGCTGTCAACATGGTTTTCAGCCGTTATCTTGAAGTAAACGGTATAGGTACCTGCGTTGGTTACCGTGAGGTTAGCAAGGTAAACGCCGTCCTCTTTGAGCGAGTAAGTGATTACGGGTGAGAAGTCGCCTCTGCCCGATACCGTAGGCTTGCCGTCTTCGATGCTCTGAGCCTCGCCGTTGTAGGTAAGGTTGAGGTTCTTGCCCTCGCCAATGGTCATCTCTGCATCGGAGATGGTCAGCGTACCGGTAATGTACGAAATATCGTAGTTAGTCGAATCGCCTGCGTCGCCGCTGATCGTGTAGGTGCCCGAAGGAATATATCCGCTTTCGGGAAGTTCGCTTGCCACGAGCATGAGGGTTACGGGAATATTCGAATTCTCGTATCCGCCCGTGATGGTGGGTTTACGGGTAAGTCCTGCAAGCTTTTCTGCTGCGCCTTCAACCGTCCACTCGCCGTAGACTGCGTCTTCGATATCGAAGATGGTTACGGTTATCGTACGCTTGGAGATGTACGCTTTGAACGAACCTTCGATGGACTTGTGGTTTGCAGCTTCGATTACGTAGTAGATTACGTACTCGCCTGCGTTAATCTTGGAAATGCTGGTGCTGTACTCTGCGTCGTTGTACTCCTTGTATTTCCAGGTTGCTGCCTTGCCGTCTACCGTGCGGGCTTCGGGAGTTCCGTCAACAACGTTGTGTGCAAGCGTATCGTACTGGATGTTGATACCCTTTACGGATACGCCGGTAATGGTTGCGAGGTTGATCTTGATTGTGAACGAACCTTCGTAATCGTTGTGGTTGTCGGCGGTAATTCTGTATTTGATTTCGTAAGTGTTGGCATTTACGAACGTGGGCTGAGTAGTCGTGTAGCTATCCGTTTCTGCGGAGTAGTACGACCAGACTATCGCGTTGTCGCCGTAAACCTTTGCGGAAGGCGTGCCAGCGATGCCGTGAGCGTTGCCGTCGTAGTTGCCCGAGAAGCCGTTGATGCTGACTTCGGTTATGTCTGCTTTATCGATCTTAACGACGAGCTGACCCGAAACTGCATCGTGGTTGGGAGCCGTTACGCGCCAGAATACGCTGTAAGTACCGGCCTCGGACAGACGGAGATCGGTTGCCCACTCGTGGCCCTCGCTGAGTCTGTAACTCCAAACAGCCTTGTTGTTGCCTTGAAGTTCGATATTAGCTTCGCTTTCCTTAACGGGAGCCTGCAACGAGCCGTCGTAGGTGCGGTTGTTTGCAACCACGCCTGTTACGGTCATCTTTGCGTTGGTGATGTTGATGATGTAAGTGCCGTAGTAGGTCTCATAGCCTTCGGCAACTATCTTGAAGAGTACGGTGTACTCGTTTGCGTTTTCAACCGAGATCGAAGACGTGTATACGGTATCGTCGCCCTTATCTTCGAGGCTGAACGACCATACGAAGTTATCGCCCTTGGATTTGATTTCAGGCTTGTAGTCCTCTACCTTGATTGCCTTGCCGTCGTATACCTTTTCGGTACCGCCGCCGGCTGCAACATCGATGATGGGAAGCGCACCGACGACTATTACGTACTTACCGCTTACGGAGACGTGGTTTTCTGCCATTACGATGAAGTAATAGGTGTAAGTGCCTATCTCCCTTACCTTGGGAACTTCGGTGCTGTAAGTGTCTTCTGCACCCGTCGTGGAGAACATCCAGACGAATTCGACGTCATCTACCTTGGAGTTTGCAACTTTGCTTGCAACGGAATCGTGTTCCTTTCCGTCGTAAACGCCGCTGTAACCCTGTACGTTTACGCCCGTAATTACAGCTTCGGAAATGCGAACGGTAAGCTCGCCCGAAACGGACGTATGGTTAGCCGCGGATACGGTGTAGTAGAACTTGTACGTACCGATATCCTTGTAGGTAGGCATCTCGGTGCTGTAAGTCTCGCCGTCCTTTGAGAACTTCCAAACTACTTCGCTGTTGTCTACGGACTTAGCCGAGTAGTTGTCGTTGAGCGCACCGCTGTGTGATTTAGCATCGTACGTGCCGGTATAAGCTACGGGCGATACGACGTTGACGAGTTTAGCTTCCTGAATAGTAACTACGAAGCTGCCCGTATAGTCAAAGTGCTCGTTAGCCTTAATCGTGAAGTAAACGATGTAAGTGCCTGCGTTCTTAATCTTGTAGCTTTCGCCGTATTCGCCGTCAGCCTTATCGCTGTACGTCCAGTTAAGCACTTCTGCGGGATACTCTTCGGACGCACTTGCCGTAGGTCTGAATTCGGATACCTGATGCTCGATACCGTCGTATACGAACGTTCTGCCGCCGTCGTCCTGAACTACGATTGCTTCGTAGTCGGAAATGTTGACGGCTACTCTGCCGGTGGCGATTTCGTGGTTGTCTGCCTCTATCTTGTAGTAAACGTAACCGCCCGTCTCCGTGAACTCGGGGATCTTATTGGTGTAGGTTCCGTCCTGCGTATCGCAGTAGGTCCACTTCATACTGCATCCGTCGACCGTGGTTGCGGTAGGCGTACCTACTATACCGGCATGAGGCAATTCGTCTTTCTTGCCGTTATAGCCGTTGATGATGATATTGGTTATGGTTGCAAAGTTGATGAGTACGTCAACCTCGCCGTCTACCGAGGTGTGATTATCGGCAGATACTCTGTAATATACCTTGAACGACTTAGCCGTGCGTGTTTCTGCATCGAATACTACGTCCTTAACCGTGAAGTCGGGCGAATAGGTGCCTTCCTTCTCCAAGCTGAACGACCATACGATTGCAACGCCGCCCTGAACGGTTGCCGACTTGGTTGCAAGAGGGTTATGTTCCTTACCGTCGTAGGTTCCGGTGTAGCCCTTGGTATATTCGGTGTTTACAACGATAGTTGCAGCGCTGATTACAACCTGGAACGAACCGAATGCGTCCTTGTGGTTGTTTGCCTGTACTCTGTAATATACTGTGTAAACGCCTGCATCCTTGAACGAGAGGGTCGAAGCGTAGTTGCTTTCGGTTCTCGAATAGCTCCACGTCAAGGGGTTAGCACCTGCGTTGACGACCGTAGCCGTAGGCGTAGATGTTACAACGCCGTGAGTCTTGCCGTCGTAGGTACCACTGTAAGGGCTGATTGATATGTTGGTTATTTCTGCTTTCTCGATGATGAGCGTAGCCGTGGGCTTGCCGCCGACGAACGTGAATCCTGCCGCGGGCTTGGGTTCGACGGTTACAAGGTACTCGCCTGCGGGCGAAGGTGCCGCCGTAAGGGCATTGCCTGCGGGTGAGCCGTCGATTGCGGGCGTATAGATTATGTTCATGATCTGCGTGGACAGCCAGTTAGCGTTGACCGTGTAGTTCTGTCCGTACAGTACGGTTACGTCGTCGAGCTTAGGCAGAGCGACTTCGTTAGCGTAGATAGCAATTGCCGAACCTACGGGAACGTCCGAAAGGTTGGTTATTGCCTCGCCGTCCGCCTTCTTCCAGCTCAGAATCGTGAGGTTGTTGATGGTGGAAGGCAACGAAATTTCCATTGAGGAAATCTGCCAGATGCCCTTGTCGCTCTTGACGTACTGAATCGAGCGGCCTGCGAGCTTGGTCTGCGTGGTGTAGAAGTTGCTCGTGGTTACGCTTGCAGTAAGGTAGAATCTTACTGCTGCTTCGTACGTGAGGGAAACTCTGTAAGCAGAGTAAGCGTTATAAATCGAGTTGTAGACATTGTACGAAGGTGCTATGAGGAGCGCACTCTCGGTAAGACCGGAGAATACGTCCTGACCGTACGTACAATTTTCAGGCAGATAAATCTGGCTTATAGGGCATCCGAAGAACGCGTAGTTTTCGACTTCGGTTACATTAGTGCCGAGCGTTACGTATTGAAGCGAAGTGCAGCCGCGGAACGCGCCTACGCCTACGCCCTTGACGTGGTCGGTCATCTTGACAGAAGTGAGTTCGGTGTTGTTCTCGAACGCGGAGCCGAAGATGAAGTAGTCGCCTTTTGCAGGGCTTGCTTCGGGAAGGGTAATTTCGGTTGCCTCGCCTTCGTATCTGATGAGGTACCACTTACCGTTTCTGTTCTGGAAGACGTAGTCTCCCTGCTTCATCTCTTCGCCGATTTCCTCGCCGCCTTCGGGACGGGGCGTAAGATGAACTGCCTTTGCATACGCAGCTACGTAGCCGTGCGTCGTTGCGCCCGCCACGATGTTGAGCTCGGACAGGTTGTAAACGTCGCCGAGATTCTTACAGCCGTAGAACGCGTTGCTGTCGATGAGCGTTACGTTCTTGGAAACGGTTACCGCCGTGAACGAGGTTGCGTTGTAGAACGCGTACTTGTTGATAGTGGTTACCGATTCGGGTATAAGAATATGCGTCTGATAGATGCCGTCAACGTACAGGTTGTGTGCGTTGTTAAGAGGGTTAGCAGCCGCGTTTGCGAACTCAACGTGACACCAGTTAGCCAGGTTAACGATGTTGACCGAAGCAAGACCGGTGCAGCCTTCGAACGCACGGTTACCGATAGATTTAAGGTTTGAAGGCAGGGTTATCGTTTCAAGATGTTCCATGCCGAAGAACGTACCGAAGAGTATCATTCCCTCCGTGCTCTTGACGCCGGTTATCTCGACTTCCGTGAGGCTGTTGGGGATGTAGTAGTCGGTAAACAGTTCGGAATAGTACTGTCTCGTTCTCGTAGCGTTGTCAAATCTCTCCGTGCCGAAGTAGTAGCCGAACAGCGACGAAGGCGAAGCCGTCGTAGCGCTTACGAACGAACCTACGAAAGGTACGGACATACGCTTGATGTTGTAGCAGTTGAAGAATACGCTCTCTTTAACCGTTTCAACACCGCTTTCGATGATAACTTTTTCAAGCGAAGTACAGTTCTGGAACGCACCCTCGCCGATTTCTCTGACGCTGTCTGCAAGTATCTTGACGGAAGTAATGTTCTTATCTGCAAACGCGTACTTGTCGATACGGTAGGTTCTCTCCGTAGAACCGTCGTCGTCGGGGTTCTCCTGAGGAAGAACGATATCCGTTTCGGTGCCGGTGTAGTCCATAAGGTACCAGATGTTGTCGTCTGCCTTGTGGAATACGAAGCCGCCGTCTACGGTTATGTAACCGCCGTTATCTTTCAAATCTTTGGAGATATACGCAGCGTAGTAACCTACCCAACCGTTGTCGGTAGAGCCTGCTTCTACGTTGAGCGCACCGCTACCGGTGGTAAGATCCCAGACTTTGAGGAGCTTGTTGCAGCCTCTGAACGCTTCTTCGCCGATGGAAGTTACGTGTGCGGGGATGATTACGCTGTTGAGCGAAGTGCAGCCGTAGAACGAGTATGCACTTACTACCGATACGCTGGTGGGTATGGTCAGATCTGCAAGAGGCTCGCCGTCAAGGTAGATGGTACCGCCTGCGTTTACAGGGTTTGCCTGAGGGTTACCGAACTTGATGGTCAGCCACTGCTTCAAGTCTTCAATGAACGCTGCTTTGAGGTTGATGCAGTTTCTGAACGCGCCGGTGCCGATTTCGGTTACCGATGCGGGTATGGTTACGTTGGTTATGGAAACGCAACCCGTGAATACGTAGCTTCCTATCTTCTTCGCCGTGCTGGGAATTACAAGGTTGACAGCTTCTACGCCGTTGACGTAAAGCTTACCGCCGTTGTAGAGAGGATTGGAAGTTTCAACGCCGATTTCGTAAGCTATCCACTTGTTGAGGTCAAGGATATGAACTTCCTTGATGTTCGTGGACTGCTGGAATACGGTGTTATCGAATTTGAGCGTATCTGCGTAGATGGAAATCTTTTTCAGCGACGTGCAGAGCGACATTGCAGACTGCTGGATATATTTAACGTTCGCGTCAATGATGATTTCCTCTATCATCGACATATTGTACAGCGCGCCGAAGCCGATAACGTTTTGAAGTCTACCGGTGGTGACCATCATACCCTTGACGATCTCGATCTTCTTCAAGGTCGCAGGGATGTAGAACGTTATCGAGTTAGCAGCCTGGCTGTAACGCTGAGGAACGCCGATTGCGCCTTCGTAAGTGGTCTTACCGAAGATGTAACCGAACAGCGTCATTTCGGCGTTGTTCGTAACGTTGAACGCACCGCCGACGTAGGGCAGTCTCATGCTGACTATCGACGAGCAACCGTTGAAGGTGCCTGCGGGGATAGTCGCTACGTTGTTGCTCATTACTACGTTGGTAAGCGACTTGCAGTTGACGAATATATTCGCGCCGAGCGTAGTTACGCTTTCGGGAATAATAATTTCGAGAATACCAGTCTGTCTCAACGCGCTTTCGTTGATAGTTGTAAGCGTGTTGGGAAGGGTGATTTCTTCAAGCGAAATGCAATCGTAGAATACATAGCTTTCAAGTACCGTGATACCCGTGCCTATGTGAGCCTGGGTGAGGTTCTTACAAGCGGTAAACGCATACGAACCGACCGAAGTTACCGTGTTGGGGATATTGAGGGTCGTAATACCGCTCATATTGAACGCGTACGTACCTATCGTGCTAATGGAATCGCCAAATGCGATAGTTTCGAGGTTGGTCGTTCCTTCGAACGCTCTCTCGCCTATCGTCTGTACGCCTTTGAGGGTCACGCTCTCTATACGGTTCAGGTTGCTGAACGCGCCGTAGAGAAGGTTGCCGCCGTTTACGGTTACGTTGCGGAGGGTTTCGGGGATGTAGAACACGCCCGTGTTGTTGTTTGCCGAGCCGAATTTCTGCGTTACCGCATAGCCGCCGGTGTACGAAGTCGTGCCGAAGATGTAACCGAACAGAGTCGTCTGAGCAGGGGTCGCAATGGTCTTTGCGTTGCCGACGTAAGGGATTGTGATGTCAACGATTGAAGAGCAGCCTACGAACGCAGCCGTTGCAATGGAATCGACGTCGCCGATTACAAGCTTGCGGATGCTCGTGCAGTTTTCGAACGCCTTGGTAGCGATTGTGGTTACGCTGTCGGGAATAGTTACGTTATCCAAACGGACGCAGCCCGAGAACGCCTGCTCTCCTATGCTTGCGGGAGCGTCGTCAATCTTAACTTTTTCAAGGCTTACGCAGTTGTAGAACGCGTGGTCGCTTATCTGGGAAACGCCGCTGCCGATCGTTACGCTCGTGAGCGCGTCGCAATCTGCGAACGCGTACTTGCCGATGTGCACGGCGTTCTTGGGGATATTGACGGAGACGAGATTGTCTTTGTTGTTGAACGCGTACTCGTAAATTCTGTAAGTTACGGTATCAAGCTCGTCGGGAACGGTTTCGGGCAGGTTAAGCTCGATTTCGCCGCCGTCGTAGCCTACGAGGTACCAGACGTCGTCTGCCAGTATGAACTTGTAGCCGTTGATTACTCTCTGGCTTACGGATGCCGAGTTACCGTTGATGACGCTGAGTGCGTAGTAAGCAATATATCCGTACGTGGTTGCACCCTTCTGGATGTTGAGCTTACCGTTGGCCGTGCCGTAGTTCTGGTTGATTACGAGACGAAGGTTGGTGCAGCCGAAGAACGCTTTATCACCTATTGACGTAATGTTGGTACCTACGGTTACCTGATTTATTTCGGTATTGTTGATAAACGCGTACTTCTTAATGGCGTTTCCGGTAATTGTCTCGGTATTGAGCTCCAATTCCTTAATGGGCTCGTCGCCGTAATACAGGTTGTGCGAGTAGTACGAAGGATTTGACGTTTCGTTTGCAAAGTCAATCTTCAACCATGCGGTGAGATCGGAAGTTACCGTCTGTCTGAGTACGGTATCCTTGCAGCCTTCAAATGCGCTTGCACCTATCGACGTTACCTGTGAACCGATGGTTACGCTTTGGAGATTTACGTTGTTGTAGAACGCCTTCTCGCCGACGGTTACGTTTGCCGTGCTGGAAGTACCTATGCTTACCTTGTTAATCGAGGTTGCGCCGTAGAATACGTATGCGTTGACCTTGGAGATACCTTCGGGAACTTCGACTTCGGCAGTTTCGGTATTACCGAACGTAATCGTACCTATGTTTGCAAGCGGGTTAGCGTACTCGTTAGCGAACGTGATGCCGAACCAACCCGAAAGGCTGGTTGCGTTTACTTCGTGCAAGTTTTCGCAGCCTAAGAACGCATTTGCGCCGATGTTCGTGATCTGCTGACCGAGGCTTATATTGGTAAGACCCGAGCAGTTATAGAACGCGCTTGCGCCGATACCCGTCAAACGTGTGGGAAGGGTAATCGAAGTGAGCCAGGTGTAGCCGTAGAACGCGCCGTAGTTGATGTTGCAGGTACTGGTACCTACGGTGAGTGATACGGATTTGAGGCTGTTGGGTATATAGTAGGTCTTGCTTGCGGTAGCCGACCAGTACTGGGTTACCGCCGTGCTGTTTTCGTTTTCAACGTCGCCGAAGATATAACCGAACAGGGTTGCTTCCGACGCCGTAGCCGTGTCTTTCTGACCTACGAACGTAAGGGTGATTGAAACTAAGTTATCGCAAGCACCGAACGCGCCCTTACCGATTTCGGTAATGTTCTGAACGACGGTTGCACTCGTAAGCGACGTACAGCCGTAGAATGCATAGGGTGTAATTGCCGAAAGCTGGTCACTGAATATAGGCGAGCTGAGGAGAGTACCGTTGCTCAAACTCGTGCTGCCCGTGTAGAGCGCAGCCTTGTTGGACAGAGGGTTAGCCGAATAGTCGGCGAAGTTAATCGAGGTCCACGCCATGAGGGTGTACTCGGAAAGATATACGTCGTTGATGTTTTCGCATCCGTAGAACGCCTGCGTTCCTATCGTCTTCAAGCTGCTGCCTACGTCCTGGCTAAACGTGATGTTTACGTGTACCATCTGCAAGGACTTGCAGTTGTAGAACGCGTAAGCGTTGATTGCGGAAGTCGTCGAAGGAATAACGAGGTCGTTTACTTCTTCGAAATCCTCCTCTTCTCTTACGTGGAGGTAAAGTCCGGCGCCGTTGGACAGAGGGTTGGAAGAAGCGTTGGTGAACTCTATCTTCAACCAGTCTAATATAGTCTCTGCCTTGACTTTTACGAGGCTGGTGCAGCCTATGAACGCATAACCCTTAATGGTCGTAAGTGTTGAAGGAACGTATAATTCGGGAAGTGACGAGCAGTTTTCAAATGCGTAGTCGTTTATCGTGGTAAGCGCCGTGCCTGCGTCGAACGAAACGAGCGACGAGCAGCCCGAGAACGCATACTGTGCGATATCGGCAATTGCTCCTGCAATTACGACTTTCTTAATATTGTTGCAGTTACTGAACGCGCCGTACCAGATAGTTCCGTCGGTTATGATAACTTCTTCAAGTTTTTCGGGGATGTAGTAAGTTGCCGTGTTAGCTGCTGCGGTACCCCACTTCTGCGTGGTTGCAACGCCGCCTTCGTAAGCGACTGTACCGAACAGGTATCCGAATACGGTATTTGCCGAGACTGCTGTTGCTCTCTCGCTCGAACCGATGAAAGGAATTGTTATCGACTTCAAGTTAGCGCAGCCCCAGAACGCAGACGTAGCTATCGCATGAACGGTAATTGAAGTATTGTTGCTGTTCATCGTGCTTGTGAGCGACTTGGGAAGGACGACCTTTACGAGATCCATATAGTTTGCGAACGCGTAAGTGCCTATCTTCTGAGCTTCGTCGGTAAGAACGAGCTCGGTCACGTGGTCGTAAACGCCGTACTCGTTGAGGACGTAGAGTCCCGCACCGTTGGACAGAGGGTTAGCCATGCAGCTTACAAGCATGCCGTTTTGAGCTTCTTCGGGCGTAGGATTGTACTGCGTGAAGGCAGTTCTTGCCCAGAGGTCGATATTGTCGGTGTAGACCTTTTCAAGGCTTTCGCAGCCTGCAAATGCGTTTACGCCTATCGTCGTGAAGTACGTGGGAAGGTTAAACTCTTCAAGCGAGGAGCAGCCCGAGAACGCGTAGGTACCCATGGTTAACTGCGAGCCTGCTTCTTTTGACAGCTCGATATGCTTAACCATGCTTACGTTTGCAAATGCATAGTTGAGGATGTTACCGCCGCGGACGATTACCGTTTCGAGTCCCGAAGGTATGTAATAGGTTACGGGAGTCGTACCGTTCATCTGTTCAACGGAGAAGCCGTTGCTGTAAGGCTCGGTACCGAAAATGTAGCCGAAGTGTGCGGTGTTATTCTGCTGGCTTACCGTCTTTGAGTTTCCTACGAAAGGAATATCGAGGTAAGTGAGGTTGCCGCAGTCGAAGAATACGTTCTGACCTATGCTCGTAATGGTTGAAGGCAGAACTACCTTCGTGAGCATCGAGCAGCTTGAGAACGCGCCGAAGTTGACGTTACCGCCGAGTACGGTTACGCTGCGCAGTGTATTGGGAATATAGTACGTAGCACCGTTGCCGCTTGTATCGTAAACCTGTTTAACCGCCGTACCGCCGTTATATTCCGTAGTGCCGAAGAAATATCCGAACAGGGTGTTGTTGCCTGCGCCCGTAGATGCGTTGACACCTATGAAAGGAACGACCATATTTACGAGTGAGCGGCAGCCTGAGAATACGTTAGTCTGAATTGAGGTAACGCTTGAAGGCAGAGTTACGGAGACGAGTGCAGAGTTGCCGTAGAAGGCGCTTTCTTCAATCGTTTTAAGGAGCATTGAAGGCTCTACACCCTCTTCTCCGCTGTCGGGAAGAACTATATTTTCAAGATGCTTGTAGTTGTAGAAGCTGAACTTGCCTATCTTCGTAATCGTGGTAGGAAGAACGAGCGTTTTAAGAATTTCGTTTGTGCTTGCTTCGTAGATGACGATATTGCCGTTAAAGAGCGGGTTGGAAGAAGCGTTTGCAAACGAAGTATCAAGCCAAGCCGCTATATCGCTTATAACGAGGCGGTTCATTGCAAGGCAGCCCGAGAACGCGTTTTCGCCTATCGCCGTTACGGTTGCGGGAAGTGCAAAGTCGGTAAACTGCGAGCAGTTGTAGAACGCGTAGTGACCGATTTTTACGATTCCTTCGCCAAGCTTGATTTCGGTAAGCTGGGTGCAGTTATAGAACGCGAAGTCGTTTATTACTGCGTTTGTAAGACCCTTGATTTCAACCGAAACGAGGGTTTGAGGGATGTAGTAGGTTACGTCGGTAGTAGCCGCGGTATACCCTTGGTTTGCACCGGTGTGATAACGCTGAACTACCGCTCTGCCTCCGTCATACGTGGTGTCGCCGAAGATATAACCGAACAGCGAAGTTACGCCGTATGCCGCAGTCGTATTTGAGTTTGAGGTTGTGGACGGAGCAGCGCCTACGAAAGGAAGGCTTATAGACGTCATCCTCGTGCAGCCGCCGAACGCAGCCTTGCCTATGGAGGTTACGGACGTAGGTACGTCTACGCTCTTGAGTTGTTCGCAGCCCCAGAACGCCTGTATGCCTATGCTCGTTACCGAGGAAGGAATACTTGCGCTTATAAGCGACTTGCAGTTGTAGAACGTATACTTGCCGATCTGCGTTGTACCGTCTGTTATTTCGAGTTCGGATACTTCAACGTCGTTGAGGTACAGACCTGCGCCGTTTGCAAGAGGGTTGGAACTAGCCGTTGCAAAGTCGACTTCGCACCAGTCCTTAATATCCGTTATGTCGACTCGGTCGAGGTTGAGACACCCGTAGAACGCGTCGGTGCCTATGCTGTCCACGGTGGACGCAATGGCTACGCGCTGCAAGTGTACGTAGTTATAGAAGTTATAGTTACCGATTCTGTTAGTCTGTGAAGGCACGGTGAGGTAAACAACCTTTTCGTAAGTCTTGGTTACTTCCTCCTCCATATCTTCGACAGTCGTCTTCAACAGCATCATCTCTGCGCCGTAGTACAGAGGGTTAGCCATTGCACTGTTGAAATTGGTAGCAAGCCATGACGTAATCTCGTCAAGCTCTACCTGATTAAGTTTCGAACAGCCGCGGAATGCGTCGCGCTCAACCGTTCTGATGCCCGTGCCGAAGTGTACCTTCGTGAGCGAGGTGCAGTTCATGAACGCCTCTGCGCCTATCGTGGTGTACGCGTCGGGAATAACGATATTCTTGATGTTGGTACAGCCGTAGAACGCACGGTGAGCAATAGTGTGTACGTAGCTGTCGCCGTTAGATACAACGTGTTCGGGCAGATTGACTTCCGTAAGCGAAGTCATATTAGCGAACGCGCCGACGAGGACGTTACCGCCGAGGACGGTTATCTTCTTGAGCGAAAGAGGGAACGAGTTGTTGTACGCAGCGTTACCGTTGGTATAGTACTGAGCAGCGCTGTAGTGGTACGAGCCGTGCGAGTTAGTGTTGATACCCCAGTTGGTTCCGCCGAAAGTGAAACCGAACTGCTGGTTACCTGCGTTCGTTACGTTGTTAGTCTGTCTGTTAGCGCCTATCCAAGGTATCTGAACCTCTTCGAGGAAAGGACAGTCGTAGAACATTCTGTATTCAAGGTAATACAGACCGTTTATATCGTGCTCGAATATAACCTTTTTGAGCCTGTAACAGTAGAAGAAAGGATCTCTTAAATACTGCGCATGTGAGTTGTAAGTGCTATTGCCGGTATTGTTGAAAATTTTAGTGTAATTGATATATATCTCTTCCACTTCCGACAATCCGCTGAAGCAGTAGCTGACCAATGCGCCCGAGTAACCGTTTATGGTTATCTTTTTAAGCCCTGCGGGGATATACATAGTAGCACCATAGCCATAGGTGACGGGCGAATTTCCGTTGTAATATCTCGTAGGGATAGCGTTGGTATAGGAGCTGCGGCCGAAGATAAAGCCGAAATGACCGTACCAGTCGTTTCCGTTCCTGTAATTATACGCTAACGCGGTGTTGCCTACCCAAGGTACGGATACCTCGGTTACGGCGCCACAGCCAATGAACGCATATTCTTGAATCAAGCCTTGCATGAAGCCGTAGGCATTCTTATTTTCCACACCGTTCAAATGGTCGGTTACCATCTCTATGCGTTTAACGGAAGTGCAGTTCTGGAAGGCGTACGAATAGATAATATTGAAGGTGTCGTCGGGAATTATTATTTCTTCGAGCGAAGTGCAGTTCTGGAATGCATAGCTCCAAATTATGTATCCGTTGCTGTTGAGATATGCGTTACCGCCGTAGCTACCGCTGACGGTAGTTTGTGTACCGTGCTTGAAGGGATGCACGCCGTCGCCGAAGTTGAAACGTTTCAGGGACGTAATGTTCCTGAACGAGTACTGCATTACGTTACCGCCGAGAAGAGTTATTTCCTCGAGGTAAGGAGGCAGATAGTAATTTGCCCAAGCGTTGTTTACGATAACCATGCCGTTATCTGCCCTCTGATAGGTACCGAACATAATGTGTACGGAGTTGTTGGTATCGTTGTTATACCTGTTGAAACCAAGTCCTGCGAAAGGAATCGTAAGACTGCGGAGATTTACCGTACCGCCGAACGCATTTGCACCGATTTCGGTTACCGTGCTGGGAATAACGAGTTTGGTAAGGTTGGAATAGCCCCAGAACGCGTACGAGGAAATAGACGTAACGTTCATTTCATCGGTTACGATGAGTTCCGTGGAATATTCGCCGTTAATAAAGAGTTTTGCAAGAGGGTTGGAAAGAGGATTTGCCTGATAGGAAGCAAAGGTTATCTTACACCAGGAAGCCAAATCGCTTATTCTTATCTCTTCGAGTGCGTCGCATTCTGCAAACGCGTACGCATAAATATTTGTAATCTTGTTGGAAAGGGTTACGTGTGCGAGCGAGATATTTTTAGCGAACGCATACGTATTGATTACCGTAACGCTGTCGGGTATAGTTACGGAGAACAGCGAGGTGCATCCGTAGAACACGTACTGGTTGAGCGAGGTAATCGTATCGGGGATAACGACGTCGGAGACGGGACCGCCCGAAAGCTGCATTTCCGCACCGTGCCACATGGGGTTGGAGTACATATCTCTGAATACAATCTTACACCATGCTTCAAGGTCGTAAATGGTTACGAGCTCGATGTTGTTGCAGCCGTTGAATGTGCCTGCCGCCATTTCCGTGATATTCTGGGGAATAGCAATCTTCTGCAAGCCCGTGCAGTTATAGAATGCATTGGAGCCGAGCGTATTGCTGTTATAGGTCTTTTCGGGCAGGGTTATGGAAGTTAAGAAGGAACAGTTATAGAACGCGCCGTAAAGGATGTTACCGCCCGTAATAGTAACTTCTCTTAAATTTCTGGGGAAGTAGTAGTTTACGTAACTGCTTCCATAGTACTGCTGGGTAGCGTTTTCGACGCCCATGTAGCTCTCGGAGCCGAAGATGTAGCCGAACAGCGTATTTGCGTTGGCGCTGGTTGCAGTCCTGCTTGAACCTATGAAAGGCAGAGTTATGCTTTCAAGACCCGAGCAGCCGCGGAACGCCTGAATACCTATCGTCTCTACACTGTCGGGCACGTGAATGCTTTCAAGCGTGCTTGCATTTACGAACGCGTAATTGGCGATACGTATGGTACCGTCGGGAATACGCAGCTCGGTCTGTGCCTTACCTTCCTGATAGATAGAGCCGCAAACCGACAGCGGGTTAGCCGCTACGTTCTTGAAGTCGATGTAGCACCACTGCGTAAGGTTCTGGATGTGGAGCTGTGAAATGGTCGTGCCGTCAAACGCGTTGATGTTGGAAATTTTGAGGTTGGGACCTACCGTAATCGACTCGAACAGGTAGCAGTTGGAGAACGCGTACTGTCCGATTTGGCGTACGTTTACGGTGACGTTGGTCAAGGTTTCGTTGCTTGCAAATGCGTATTCGCCGATGGTATCTACCGTGTCGGGGATATTGACCGTGGTCAAAGGCGATACGTTGTAGAAGGCGTACGGGTCAATGGTGTTGACGTAGCCGTTTGGCGAGAACGTAATGCTTTCGAGGAAGGAATATTCGTAGAAGTTTGCTCTACCTATTCTGTCTACCTCTACGGGAACGATGAGGTTCTTGTACAGCGCGTAAGGAGCGCTGGTTGCACCGCTTATCTTAACGTGAAGCTCTGCACCGTCGTCCCAACGCATGCCGATGCCCGCCAAGTCCTTCTTATGCAGAGGATTTGACGTTCCCATAAGGAAGTTATTGTTGTAGGTTGTGTCGGATGCCGAAACGGTTTCAAAATCGTGTCCAAGCCATACCGAAATGCTGTCTATACGTACGACATCAAGAGCGTTGCAATCCTTGAACACCTCTCTTCTGAACGTAGTCCAAGCGTTGGGAATACGTATTGATTTAAGCGAGGACATACCTGCAAACGCGCGCTCGTAAATAGTCGAGTATGCGGCTGCGGTTGAGTAAGGACGCTCGGGAAGTATAAGTTCTTCTACGTAGCTGAAATTCTCCAATACGCCCAAGGGGAAATATCCGCCCTGAACGGTAATCTTCTTCAAGGACTTGGGTACGTACCACGTCTCTTTGCTGGTACCGTTGAGGCTGTAAGTACGCGCTACGCCGTAGTACTTGGAACTGTCTACACCGCCGTAAGCCGTGTCTTCGGAATAGTTGTTGTTGAACCACCAGTTGAAGCCGTGATACTGAGAGTTGGTGTAGTAGCCGTCGGACTGACCGGAGGTTGCGAAGGGAACTACTACCTCTTCAAGGTTTTCGCAGCCCCAGAATACGCCGTAGCCGTATTGAGGATAAGAGTTGAAGTTATAGTTATTGAGGTATCTTCCGCCGAGAGTCGTAAGGTTGGCAGCCGCAGGCATATTTACCCGTTTAAGGCGCTTGCAGTTCCAGAACGTACGGTAAAGCGGGATGTTTGCGCTGTACGATTCGGGCAGATCTATCTCTTCGATATACTGGAACCACTCGAACATACTGTATGAGAGATGTCCGCCGCGTACCTTTATCTTCGTCAGGCTCTTGGGAGCGTAGAACGGGAAGTAGTACATATAGTTTCTCGCGTCGGAGTTATTAAAACCGTGCATATACTGTCTGCCGACGTACAGCTTGTCGTTGACGTTGTAGTTGTGGTTCTTTCCGTCGAGGTTACCGGAGAAGTACGACGTTCTCTGATAGTCGGAATCGGTATAGAGCGTGGTGCCTGAGTTGTTGGCGCCCGCACCTATGAGAGGATAAGCGTTGAACCAATAGTGGAGTCCGTTCTGATAATAGTCGTACCAGGTGTAGCCGTTCTTGTGGTAGCCGATGAACGCAACGTCAAGCTCTTCAAGGCTTTCGCATCCTTGAAGTATATTGTCGTCCATCTGAACGAGGTTGCTGCCTATTGCGGTGAACTTTTTAAGGTAAATACAATCCTTAAACGCAAACGCCTCTATTCTTGCAAAGCACTCGGGAACGGTAAATTCGGTTATGTTGGTTGCTCTGAACGCACTGTTGCCGATATAATTCAGGCTCGAATACATAAAGTTATCGGCAAAGGTAATGCTTGTAAGCGACCAGCATCTTGCAAATGCGCCGTCGGTGATGTTACCGCCGAGAATATGAACGCTCGTCAAGGTTCTGGGGATATAGTAAGTACCTATGTTATCAAGGTTATTGTTGCCATGTACGGTACGACCGCTGTTACCAGTAGTTGCAAAATAGCTGCCGTCATACGAAATCTGACCGAATATGTAGCCGAATACGCCGCTAGCGTTGTCGTTAGTGTTGGTCTTTGTGTTTCCGACGAAAGCAAGCTCTATGCTTTCAAGGTTTTTAGCTCCGCCGAACGCAGCAAAGCCGATTGTCGTAACCGTGGTGGGGATGTGAAGCTCTACCCACTGCGTGCAACCGTAGAAGGCGTACTGCCTGATGGTTGCAACCGAGGCTGAAATCGTGCCCTTAATATCGGTTAAGAGGGTGTACTCGCTGAGATTGGTCTTGTCGCCCTTTGCGTACCTGACGGTTGCGTTCTGACCCCACATAGGGTTGTCGTAGTAGTGACCGATGTTGCAGTTGAGCGTCCAGTTATCGATATTGTCGATATAGACTTCCTCAATATTGCGGGCAAAGGTGTTGGTGAAGCTGAGGTATGAATTATATACGAACGGGTTGTAGAGGCTTACGGAAGAATCGCCGTAGAATACGTAGGGGCTTCCGCTGCCGAGCGTGGTAAGCGTGCCGGGCAGGGTAACCTTGCGGAGCGACTGGCAGCCGTTGAATACGCCCGTCTGAATTGTTTGAAGACTGTCGGGAAGGTCTGCCTCTTCAAGCTCTAAACAGTATCTGAACGCATAGCTCTGGATAAGGGTAATGTCGTCGCCCATATCTATGGATTTAAGGGCGCGGCAGCCTTCGAAAGCGTACGCATATATAGTTTTAGCTATCGTATTGTTGCCGTAACCGCCGTAGCCGTCGTTGTTTGCAAACTTGCGGGGCAGGGTTATATGCTCGATCATCATACAGTTCTGGAATGCATAATCGAGAATATTGCCGTGACGGATTACTACGTTAGTGAGCTTTGTGGGTATAATTGTCCAGGTCCAACGCGCGGTGTACGCGTAGTAGTTCTGGTTGTCGTTAAGATTGTTCCAGACGCCGGTGTTACTGAAAATATAGCCGAATACGTGGGCGCCGTTAGTGTCGCCGGCGGTACGTATCTGGTCGCCTACGAAAGGAAGATTTATACTTTCAAGGTTTACGGTGTTACCGAACGCGTACGGTCCGATAGAAGTTACGGAATCGGGAACGGTTAAGTCGACGAAGCCGCCGTAGCCCCAGAACGCATACTGACCTATTCTCGTCATAGTGCCGTTTTTGAGGTCGGTGACGAGGTTGCCGTTGAGATACAGTCTTGCCTTGTTGTTATTGAGAGGCGTAGACGTATATCCGGGGAAGGAAATATAGCAGTAAGCATTTAAATCGGTTATGTTGACTGTTTCAAGGTTAGGCGTGTTTCTGAACACGTAGTTGCCTACTGTAGTGGTCGTTGCGGGGATGTTTATGGTTTTAAGCGAGATGCAGTTATCGAACGCACGGTCGTCCCAGGTAGTAACCTTGTTGCCTACCGTGACCTTCTTTAAACCGGTGCAGTTATAGAACGAGAATCTGTCTATAACGGTAATTGCGTTCCAAAGCTGAACTTCTTCGAGGTATTTGAAGTTACCGAACGCAAACGGCGTAAGGTAAACCTGCGCTTCGTTCTTGGAGTGCGAGGAAATAATAACCGTACGCAGGCTGTCGGGAACGTAGTAGTTTGCCTGTACCGTGGTAGTTCCGTTGGTAAAGTTACCGGTATGATATACCTGTACGAGGGTCGAACCGGTGTTGTCTCTCGTACCGAAGATGTAGCCGAGAGTTTTGTCAACTGCGGTTACGTCGTTACCTATGGAGTAGTTGGTTCTGCCGAGGAAAGGCAGGGTGAGTTTTTGCAGATATACGCACGCACCGAACGCGCCTTCGCCGATTTCCGTTACGTTGTTGGGAACGATAACTTCGGTAAATTCACGGCCGTAGAACGCGTACGACTTAACCGCATATCCGGGATCGCCGTCGGGGTTCTGCGCAGGAAGGGTTACAACTTTGTCGTTGCCGCGGTAGCTGTAACATACCCAACCGGAGGACTGCTTGACGAACATGAAGTTGCCGATTTCGGAATAGTCGCCCTTACCGGTTGCGGTGTCGGTAATAAAGAGTGCGTAGTACGCAACGTACGAGTTGTTGGGGTTTGTGGAACCCGTTGACATTGTCAATTCGCCGAGGTTAGCGACTTCGGCAAGCGACATGCAGTTTAAGAAGGAGTATTGACCGAGCTGGGTAATATCCTTACCTATTATAACTCTGGTTATAGAGATGCAGCCTACGAAACAGTAGTTGGGAATCATGCCGGAAACACCGCGCAAATCGAGTTCCTCAACCGTATTGTCGAGGTAGTCGTACGACAGTCTGCCCGCGTAATTCAGGGGGTTGGCGGTCTGATTATTGAAAGTACTGGTTACCCACTCCGTCAAGCCGCTGGGAATAACTACCTGTTCAAGGCCCTTGCAGTTGTTGAACGCGTAGTTGCCGAACGTAGCCTTGTTATCGATTCTTACGTATTTGAGAACGGGGCAATCGGCAAAGCAGTACTGACCGATGGAATTTACGTAGTTTAAGGTTAAACCGTTGGTTCCGCCGAGCTTGTCGCAGCTGTAAAACGCGTAATCGCCGAACTTGACGAGCTTGTTGCCGCAAGTGATGGTTTCAAGAGATACGTTATTATAGAAAGCGTAGTTACCTACCTCTTGAAGGGAGTTGCCGGGATTGAACGTCTTTATATTACTATTATTATAGAAAGCGTAGTCGTTGATTTTGGTTACGTTCGTAGTCAGCTCCGTACGGGTAATCTGGTCTACCTGAACGTCGTCCATATACAGAACGCCCGCAGCGTAGCCGAAGGGGCTTGCATAAGCCGAACTGAACGTAATCTGCGCGTACTTTTCAATGCTGTGAAGGTTTATCTTTTTAAGATACGAGCAGCCGTTGAAAGCATTGGTGTAGATTTTTTCAAGCTTTGTAGGCAGATCTATAGTCGTTATTCTGGTGTTCTGGAAAGCCTCCCTTGCTATTATCGTGCTGTTGGTTATCTTGACGTTCGTAAGGGTTGTGGGAATATAGAAGTTTGTACCGCACTGTTGAGCGAGATAGCTGCCCGAGAACTGGCTATTGATGTAGAACATATAGCCGAGCGTGTACGAGTTGGTCTGCGAGTCGTTATAATTGCTGGGCGCGTGGTTGAGACCGACGAAAGGCGTAGTCAGGCTTTGAAGTTTACGGCAGTCGTAGAACAGATATGCGTTGATCGTAGTAGCCGTTTCGCCTATTTCGGCAGTTTTGAGGTTGATACAGCTCTGGAAGGCGTACGAGCCTATCGTAGTAATACCGTTGGGAAGAACGATGTCTTCAAGCGCGGTACAGGACTGGAAAGCGTAGTTTGCAAGCGTATAGTTGCCCATATCGGGAGCAAAGTTTACCTTCGTGAGCGCAGTACAGTTATAGAACGTTTGATAGCCGATTGACTCTACCGTGCTGCAGATGTTTATCTCGGTGAGTTTATTATAATTATAGAATACGTACTGACCTATTTTGTTCGCGTTGGTGAGCGAAATTACCGTAGTAGGCGTATCCGAACCGTTTACGTAAATTCCTGTAAATGCCGAGTTGGTATTTGCCATGTACAGGGGGTTGGAATATATGTCGTTGAAGTTAAGTTCTACGAAACGGTTGATATCCCTTATGTGAAGCTGGGTAATTTTGTTGGTGCTGTTGAATATCTGATAGGTACCGCCGTAAGCTGTCAGCGTGTTCCAGCCCGTGCCTATCGTCAGCTTGGTCATTGCGGGCAGGTAATAGAAACACTGATAGCCCAACGTGGTTACACTGTTGGGCAAGTCGATTTCTTTAATTCTGTCGCAGCTATAAAAAGCCCAACCCTGAATTTCTTTAAGAGTTTCGGGGAAGTGGATGGTTTCGATATAGTTGCTGTCGAAGAACGCACCGAAGTAAATGGTGTAGTCCTGCGCGGCAAACGTGGGACTGTCAATAATGGTTACTTCTTTAAGGCTTATGGGGATATAGTGATACCAATAAGCGTTTCCGTTTGAAATGGTAGCATCGAAACGGGTCTGCGTATAAGCGTAGTTTGCCGAAGGGTTGCCGGGGTTGGAGTTACCGCCGAAGATATAACCGAAGGTCTGTGCGTTCGAGGATTTACCGGAAGCCGTAGTTGCGACCGTAGACGCATTGACGCCGCGTATGGGTTGCATATTGTTGTCAGCAAATCTGCCCTGACCGACGAAAGGTATGGTCAGTCTTTCAAGGCGGGCGCAACCCCAAAGGGCGTACTGCTCGATGAACTCTACGTCCCTTTCGAATACGATTTCCTTGATGTAGCTACAATTGTAGAACGCACCGTACATTACGTTACCCGCGGTTACGGTTACTTTTTCAAGCGAGTTGGGTATGTAGTACGTGGTGTTGGAAAGTCCGGTGTTGTTTGCCGTAAGACGGCGGGGTTGAAGCGCCGAGTACGAATAACCGGGGTTGCTCGTGCCGAACGTGTAGCCGAGAGGATACTGTTCGCCGCTGTTCCAACGGGTGCTTGAATACTTGCCGATGTAGGGCATCGTAAGTTCTACGATGGAATAGCAGCCGCGGAGAATCTGCTCGTACATAGTCTTGACGCCGACGCCGATATCCACCTTCGTGAGCGCCGAGCAGCCGTAGAAGGCTTCTCTGCCTATTTCTTCAACGCTGTATGCGGGAATTATGAGTTCCGTGAGTGATTTACAGTTCTGGAACGCATAAGTTCCTATTGATTTGACAGATGTGGGAAGTTTGAAGTTACGGAGATTTGTACATTCCGAGAAAGCACCCTCTCCGATGGCGCCTATGGTGTTCGAGAACGAGATTTCTCTTAATTTTTCATAGCCGTAGAACGCATACGAACCTATTTTCTTGGCGGCGGCCGAAAGCGTTACGCTGTTAATAACCGAGCCCGAGTAGGCAAGGTTTCTGTCCGTCGGCTCTTTGGGGGTCGACAGAGGGTTAGCCGTTGCGTCTTCGAATTCGATTGACGCAAAGGCATCGATGTTGGAAATGGTAACCGTTCCGACCGAGCAGCCGCTGAACGCAGCGGTGCCTACGCTTTCAAGCGTTGCGGGAAGGACGATAGAGTTAATGGCGTTACCCTGGAAGGCACGGCCGCCTATTCTCGTAAGCTTGTTGCCGAGCGTTACCGACTGCAACAAGGTACATCCTGCGAACGCGTCGTCACCGATCGTGGTGATATTGTTGCCGAGAACGACGGACTTTATCGTCCTTACGTTACGGAACGCACCGCTGACGATGGCGCCGTTAGCGCCGCCCGATATACTTACGCTCGTAAGCTTGTAGGGGAAGTACGCGGTGTAGGAGGCACTTCCGCTCGTCTGCGTTCTGTAATCCGCATCACCGTCGTTGACCTGCCAGTCTCCGCCGAATATCCAGCCGAAGAAGGTCTCTCTGCTTACCGAAGAACGGGTAAGCGATTCACCGACGAACGACATATTGATTTCAACCATCGTCGAGCACTCGGCAAACACGCCCTCTATAACCGACGTGACCTTTGCGGGATAGCCGACTGCGAAGTCAACCTTGATTTCGGAGTTATTCTTAGGAGTTACTCCGCCCGAAGCCAACGCCTTAAAGCCCTCGTTGCTGAAACCTTGCAGCTGACCGGTACTGCTTATGGTGAAGTACTTCTCTTGATCGAGGGTAACTACCGAGCTCGCGGCACGGGTATTGGGCATACCGCCCGTGGTCTCCTCGATGGGCGCCGTCGCAGTTACCTGCGTTTCGGCAGTTGCGATGCCGCCCGTACTCTTTTCGGAGAGCACGACGCCGGCAACGCCTGTTGAAATCAGCAACGCCGCCAAGGCTGCCAATCCAACAACTTTGAATCCGTGTTTTTTAGTTCTCGAATTTTTCATAACACACCTGCTAGTAAAAAATTTTGTTTCTTTCGATTTTTTGAATTTTTTCCGCGTCATTCTATTTGTCCCGTATTTGCGCCCTATACACGTACGCGTACGCATATACGTGGCACAAAAGCCCAAATGCCCTGCCTTTTTTTCAGCGCATTTGGTCATTATTACGGTGTCAAATTCAATCTGACACATAAAAATTATACTATATTATATAGTCCGACGCAAGTAATTTCATAAAAATTTTTTTCCTTTTTTTGGATTTTTTAATTTTTTTGTCATTTGCCGACACAATTATAGCGCTTTGTTTAATAAGTGCGAAAAACTAAAATTTTTTGTCACTTCACTTTCACAAAAACTACAAAAAACTTCACTTTTTTACCAAATTGCCTCGACACTATGCTTGATTTGAGCCGAAAACCGCAAAAAATTGACGCCGCGCAAAATTTGCACGGCGCCATTTTTTAAGCTTGAAAGATTAAATTGTGTTCCCGAGCGGAATTTGTGTTATAAGACCGCTCTTATAGCGTCGGTGTCGGCACGTAAAGCCGCAATTCAGTTCCCGAGCGGAATTTGCGCGGCGGCGTTTAAAGACAGCGGCGCAAACTCGCCGTTCAAGTACTTTATCAGTCCCTCTGCCGCTATCATCGCCGCGTTGTCGGTGCAGTACTTCTTTTCGGGCAGAACGAGCTTGAGCCCTCTCTTCTGACACTCGGCTTGAAGGGTCTGTCGAAGGTATCCGTTGGCAATAACGCCGCCGCCCGCGGTTACGGTACCGACTTTTAATGCAACCGCACTTTCGACCGTCTTTTTTACGAGCGGGTCAATTGCCGCCCTTTGGAAGGAGCACGCCACGTCGGCACGGTTGACTTCCTCTCCCTTTTGCTCGGCGTTGTGGCAGTAGTTGATAACTGCGGTTTTCAAGCCGCTGTACGAAAATCTGTTGTTACCCTCCCTTACAAGGCAGGAGGGAAGCTGAATATTCGGCGAACCGTCTTTGGCAAGCCTCTCCACGTTTACACCGCCGGGGTAAGGCAGAGATAGCACTCGTGCAACCTTGTCGAACGCCTCTCCCGCCGCGTCGTCGCAGGTTGAAGCAATAACTTCAAAGCGCGAATAGTCGAGCGTGTGTAAAACGGCAGTATGCCCGCCGCTTGCAAGCATGGTTACGAACGGGGGTTTTAAATCGGGCTCCCCGAGATACGCTGCCGCAAGATGCCCGCGGATATGGTTGACCGCAATGAGCGGCACACCAAGAGCGTATGCAAGCGACTTTGCAAACGACACCCCCACAAGGAGAGCGCCTAAAAGACCCGCGCCGTAGGTTACGGCAACCGCATCTATATCCGAAATGGTTATTCCCGCGTCTTCGATAGCCTGCAAAACGACTTCGTCCACCGCGTCGGTGTGGGCGCGAGATGCGATTTCGGGAACGACCCCGCCGTACTTCGCCTGCTCGGAGGCAGAGGAAATTATGCGGCTCGAAAGTAGTTGCCTTCCGCGTATAACCGCCGCTGCCGTTTCGTCGCAGCTCGACTCTATCCCGAGTATTACGGGATTGGGCTTAATTATAAAATTTTTGGGGTCGTAAGGCTGTACTTTGCTCATAAATTTTTATAAGTTTATCCGTTTTTCGTCGGCAGGCGCGAATATATATTCATCACCTTCCAAACCCTGCATATATAGGCAATTTATGGTAATTACCCCCTATATATGCCATATTTAACGCATTTTTATCAATTTTGTCAGTGATTTTTTATACAGTAAATTTATTGCATATTTATAAAAATATTCATTAAGATTATTGTTGCGCGTACACGTGTACGCGCAACAAAAAATTATATATACGGGTTATTAAATCAAATTAATTTTGCGCTGAAAATGCGCGTAATTAAAAAATATTAATAGGGAAATTTTAAACGGTCTTTTTAAGGTAGTCTATTATAAAGCCCTGAATTTCCCCGTCCATAACCTTCTGCACGTCGGAATTTTCGTACCCCGTACGGTGGTCCTTAACGAGAGTATACGGGCAGAAAACGTACGAGCGAATCTGACTGCCCCACTCTATTTTTTTTATTTCTCCCTTAATTTCGGCGTCCGCCGCCTCACGTTCAGCTATCTGTCTTTCGAGCAACTTTGCCCGCAGATACTCAAACGCCATCGCCTTGTTTTGGAGCTGACTGCGCTCGTTCTGGCAGGTAACTACTATGCCCGTAGGGAAGTGCGTGATGCGGATTGCGGTCTCCGTTTTGTTTACCTTCTGACCGCCCGCACCCGACGAACGGTACACGTCTATTCTTATATCCTCGTCCTTAATTTCAATCTCCGCTTCGTCGTCAACCTCCGGCATAACTTCAAGTGAGGCGAACGACGTATGCCTCCTCTTGTTGGAATCGAAGGGGGAAATACGCACAAGTCTGTGAACGCCCTTCTCCGCCTTGAGATAGCCGTAGGCGTTCTCTCCGTCAACCTTGAAGCTGACACTCTTTAACCCGGCTTCGTCACCGTCCTCGCTGTCGAGCTCGGTAACCTTGAAACCCTGCTGTTCGCAGTAGCGCACGTACATACGATAGAGCATCTGCGTCCAGTCGCACGCCTCCGTTCCGCCCGCGCCCGCATGCAGGTTCAAAATGGCGTTATTTGCGTCATATTTGCCCTTCAATAGCGCCTTAATGCGCATATCCTCGATGTCGTTTTCGGCGTCTAAAATCATCTTTTCAAGCTCGGAAATAAGACTCTCATCGTCCGCTTCCTCGATGAGGTCAACGAACGCATTGGCATCGGCAAGCGCCCCCTCGCCCTTCTTGTAGGAGGAAATTTTGCCCTCTATCGCAGAGATCTCCCTGCCGACCTTTGCCGACTTTTCAAGGTCTTGCCAAACCTCGGGTTTCTCTTGCTCTGCCTTAAGCTCGTCAAGGCGCGCGCCGAGGTTGTCTATATCCAGTGCGTACTTTGCCTCTGCAAGCGTTACGGCAAGGCTCTTAAGTTTTAATCTGTAATCGTCTGCTTTGAACATATATATTTTCTCTTAAAGGGAGGGCTGAATTTACAAAAAATGCGTTATCTTAGGCATATATGGGGGTTAATTGCCAAAATCTGCCTTAATTTTCTTGTTTCGGTATTCTTTCAAAAAATTTGGAATTTTGCATTAGTCGGGGCATATTCCTGCCCCAATTTAATTATTTGTGGTCTTTCCAGTAGCAGCAGTTTTTATACTTTTTGCCGCTGCCGCAGGGGCAGGGGTCGTTACGTCCCACCTCGGTTTTTGCATTTATCTTGGGAAGCTGCTTACCCTCGGAGTTTGTCATAAGGTCTTTGGGTGGCAACGGTGCGTCGCCTATTACGGGACCTGTAGAAGCCGCCGAAGGGGTCGTTGCTGCGGAAGGCGTCATGCCGTTTTGAGTCCTTTGAGCCTCCTCCAATCTCTTTTGCATAATTTCCTGCGCGCGTGCCGCAACGCCAGGGTTCATGGGTGCAACACCATTGCGCTCGGGCAGGGGCTCCATTTGCTGTACTGGCACGGGACGCGAAGGCTGTACGCGCACTATTCTGCCCTTTAAGAGCCTTGAAATAGTAGTAGTCTGAACGCGGTCAATCATCTCCTCGAACATATCGTAGCCCTCTTGCTTATAGGCAATTACGGGGTCCTGCTGGGCGTAACCGCGGAGTCCTATACCCTTGCGAAGCTGGTCCATTGCATCAATGTGGTCTATCCAGTTTCTGTCTACGCTGCGTAACAGCTCGTTTCTTTCGACCTGTTTGTAGTCCACCTGACCTTCGGTCATTTCGCTTATATTTATAATCTTCTGTTCGTAAGCTTTGGTAATTTCTTTGGAAATTTTGTTTATTGCGCGCTCGTAATCCCACTTTTCAAGCATCTCTCGTGTAATTTCGAACTCGCATTCGTCGGGGTAAGCCTTCTGCCTTAAAGCGGCGTTTAAAGCCTCTTCGTCCCACTTTTCGGGCATTGCCTCGGTGTTGACAGTCTCGCCCACGACCTTTGCAACGTAGTCGGGAATATATTTGAGCATCTGCTCGTGTACATCCTCACCTTTAAGCACCTTTAAGCGCTCGCCGTAGATGGTTTTACGCTGTTCGTTCATTACCTCGTCGTATTGCAAAGTGTGCTTTCTTATGCCGAAATTCCTGCCCTCGATAGCCTTTTGAGCGTTTTCTATGCTCCTTGAAAGCATTTTTGAAGAGAGCGAAGTGTCGTCGTCTATTTTGAAAAATTCGTACAGCCTTTTCATCCTTTCGCCGCCGAATCTGACAGCAAGGTCATCCTCAAGCGAAATGAAGAACACCGAAGCGCCGGGGTCGCCCTGACGTCCCGAACGGCCGCGGAGCTGGTTGTCTATACGGCGCGACTCGTGGCGCTCCGTACCGACTATGCAGAGTCCGCCCGCCTTGATAACCTCTTCCTTCTCAGCGTCGGTCTCTTTTTTGTAGTTTTCGTAGAGCTCTGCGTACCTGTCGCGCGCCTTTTGCTCCTCTTCAGTGAACTCTCTGTCGGCGTAGGATATAGCCACTTCAATCATGTCGTGGTCGTAGCCTTCCTCGCGCATACGCTTTTTGGCAAGGTATTCGGGGTTGCCGCCTAAAAGAATATCCGTACCACGGCCCGCCATGTTGGTTGCAATGGTTACTGCGTTCAGTCTGCCCGCCTGCGCAACTATTTCCGCCTCGCGTGCGTGGTTTTTAGCGTTTAGAATATTGTGTTTAATGCCGTTTCTAAGCAGAAGTCTTGAAATTTCTTCCGACTTGTCTACGGTGACGGTACCGATAAGTATGGGCTGACCTTTTGCGTGCCTTTCAACGACTTCTCTTACGATTGCGCGTTTTTTACCCTCTACCGTGGAATAGATATTGTCCTGCATGTCCGTCCTTTGCACGGGGCGGTTGGTGGGGATGGGAACGACGTCGAGCGAATAGATGGTTCTGAATTCGTCCTCTTCTGTCATAGCCGTACCCGTCATGCCCGCGAGCTTTGAATAGAGGCGGAAATAGTTCTGGAAAGTTACGGTTGCGTGAGTTTTATTCTCTTCCTTAACCTTGACCTTTTCCTTTGCCTCGATTGCCTGATGCAGACCGTCGGAATATCTTCTGCCGTTCAAAATACGACCTGTAAACTCGTCGACGATGAGTATTTCGCCGTCGTCGGACACGATATACTCTTCGCCGTTGTGGAAGAGCTCGTGCGCCTTCAACGCCTGCTGAATATGATGGTTCAAGTCGGCGTTTTCAATGTCGCCGAGGTTCTTGATGCCGAAAAATCTTTCGCATTTCTCTGCGCCCTTTTCGGTAATTGTTACCGACTTGTCCTTTCTGTCAATAATATAGTCCCAATTCTCCATTTCCTCCAAAATAGCGGAAAGGTTGTTGAGCGCTTCCTGCTCCTCCTCCGTAACGTTCTTCTTTCTGCGGGAGGGAATTTTCTTCTCTGCGTCTTTTTTATCGTCGTCAAATCCGCCGTGCAGCGTTCTTACAAACCTGTCAACGTCCTCATACAGCTTGGAGCTTTCGCCGCCCCTGCCCGAGATAATGAGGGGAGTTCTCGCCTCGTCGATTAAAATGGAGTCGACCTCGTCGATTATGCAGTAGTTGAGCTCGCGCTGAACCATAGCGGGTATGGATGTTTTGAGGTTGTCGCGAAGGTAGTCGAAGCCGAGCTCGTTGTTGGTTGCGTAGATGATGTCGCAAGCGTAGGACTTTTTCTTTTCGTCGTCATCCATGCCGGGCACGACTACGCCGACGGTAAGTCCCATAAATTTATGAACCTTACCCATCCACTCGGCGTCACGCTTTGCAAGGTAGTCGTTTACGGTTACTATATGCACGCCCTTGCCCGTAAGCGCATTTAAATATGCGGGCAGAGTTGAAACAAGCGTCTTACCTTCACCCGTTTTCATCTCGGCAATTCTGCCCTGATGCAGGCATATACCGCCGATTATCTGAACGTGGAAGTGCTTCATTTTGAGAACACGCCAGCTCGCCTCCCTGAGAGCCGCGAACGCGTCGAACATAATGTCGTCGAGCGTTTCGCCTGCCGACAGCCTGTCCTTTAAGATTTTAGTCTGACCTTTAAGCTCGTCGTCTGTCATAGCCGCATACTTGGGTTCAAGACTTTCCACCTTTAAAGCAAGTTTGTTAAGTTTTTTAAGCGCCCTTCTCGAATCCGAGCCGAGAATATACTTGACAAGACCCATAAAATCTCCTGTTTAGCCGATATTACGGCTTTTATAATTGTACTATAAATAAGCAATAATGTAAAATTCTTTTTTACAGAAAATTGTGTATTTTTTGAAAAATAGACGAAATTACGGCGGACATTGCGTCCGCCGTAATCAGCTGTTAGCGTATTTTGTCAAATTTTACGCATTTATGTCTGTAAATACAAACTTCTCCACGTCGAAAAGTCCCGTATCCAAGAGCTTGAGCTTTGGAATTACCGCAAGCGAGAGAAAGGCAAGGGACATAAAAGCCTCGTACTCACGTTTTACGCCCATTTCGTGTGCCAAATCTATTAAAGTGCGGCTGTCACGCTGTAGACTTTCGGCATCCCGCGAGGACATAAGCCCGCCTATATCGAGGGTGAGCGAGTGAACTTCCCAGCTATTCGAATTTACTATTACCATACCCCCGCCTATAGCTTTTAAGGTGTTTGCCGCCTTTGCCATGCTTTCGTTGTCGTCGCCGAGAAGAATTATATTGTGCGAGTCGTGCGCGATAGTTATTCCCAGCGCTCCGCCTTTAAAGCCGTAGCCCTTAAGAAGCGCTCTTCCGATATTGCCCGTCATTTTATGCCTTTCGACTACTGCAAGCTTCAAAAGGTCATTGCCCTTTAAAACAACATCTCCGTCCTTGCTTTCCACCTCTACAATTTCACAGCCAGTGACAATGCCGCCGGGTTCTATCGTAATTGTCTTTGCCCGCCTGCCCGTTAAAGTAAGCGTGAAATCTTCCGCCCTCATCTCTTTTAATTTTACAGTATTTAAAACACTTTCCGGCAGATATCTTGTCGTGGTATCGAAGAGAGGTTTGCCGTCTTTTGCAACGAGTTTTCCGTTCTTGAAAACGTATTTTGCCTCGAAATTTTTCATATCCGAAACGGCGACCAGGTCTGCAAGCCAGAAGGGCGCAATACCGCCGCGGAATTTTAAATCATAGCACTCGGCGGCGTTTAAAGTGGCACATATTACCGCCCGAATGGGATCTACACCCATTTTCACGAGGTTTTTAAGAGCGTCGTCAATGTGCCCCTTTTGCTTCAAATCGGCGGCGTGTCTGTCGTCGGTGCAGAGTATAAAACGGCGGAACTTATCATCCGTCATAAATTTTGCGTTTTTGAGATTGCGGGTGGAAGAGCCGTGGCGGATATGCACATACATACCCTTGGAAATTTTCTCTTCGATTTCCTCGCCCGTAACACACTCGTGGTCTGTGGAGATTCCGCCGCAGAGATATGCGTTGAGCTCGTAGCCGCTCAAAGAAGGGGCGTGTCCGTCGATAATCTTGTCCGCCGAGTGCGCCGCTTCAAGCTTTTTCAAAACGTCTTTATCGCAGCCTACAACGCCGGGATAATTCATAAATTCGCCCAAGCCGAATATATAATCTTTGCCGATATTTTCCTCTATATCCTTGCCCGCAAGGGTTGCGCCGCTCGTTTCAAACGGGGTCGCCGGAACGCAGGACGGCAATTGAATTTTAACGTCAAGCGGTACGTTTTGCGAAGCATTTTTAATATATTCACAGCCCGCAATTCCGCACACGTTGGTTATCTCGTGCGGGTCGGCAATTATAGTCGTAGTGCCGCGGGGAACTATCAGGGATGCAAATCCCTCGGGGGAGAGCTGTGAGCTCTCTATATGAACGTGTCCGTCGATATAGCCGGGTAAAACCGTTAAAGACGAGCAGTCAATCTCCTCTACGCCCGCGTATTCGCCCGTGCCGACAATTCTCTCGCCTACGATTGCGATATCGCCTTTACGCAGTTTTCCGCAGAATACGTCAAGATAGGTCGCGTTTTTCAATACGAGGTCGGCTTTGACTTCTCTTTTTGCCGCTTTAATATATTTTTCAATCATTATGAACCTCTTTTATATGCTCAATTATAGCATATGCTCATATAAATGTAAAGCCGCCGAAGCAAAATCGCTTCGGCGGCAACATTGATGCTGTTAAATTATTTTATAAGGCTTGTGCGCATTGCGTTGAGTACGGCGACGAGCATTACGCCGACGTCTGCAATAATGGATATAATCAGCGGGAAAGGCGTGATTGCGATACTTAACGCCATTATAGCTGCCTTTACGGCGAGCGAGCCGGCTATATTTTCAACGACAATGCGGCGTGTGCCCTTGGCAATTTTCTTGCCCTTGGGAAGGAGCGAAAGATTATCCGAAACAAGTACTATATCGCTTGCCTCGATAGCCGCGTCACTACCCACCTTGCCCATGGAGACGGCGCAGTCCGCCGCGGTCATTACGGGTGCGTCGTTTATTCCGTCGCCTACGTACATCAGCTTTCCGTTTTCCTTTAAGCAGGTTGCCTTTTCAAGCTTTTGGTCGGGAAGAAGCTCGGCCTCAAACCCGTCAAGCCCCACCTCCACGGCAATTTTTTGCGCTCTTGCCCTGAGGTCGCCGGTCAGCATAACGGCGCTCTCTATACCCTGCTTTTTAAGCTCTGCAACGGCCTCTTTCGCGCCGACTTTTATTACGTCGTCAATCTCTATAAAGCCAACCGCCTTGCCGCCTTGTGCCACGTAGACAATTGTAGAGAGGCTATCAACCTTTTCGAATTCAACGCCGTTTTCCTGCAACAGCGCGGCATTTCCGCAGAGAAGGACTTCCCCGTTGCAAATGCACTTCACGCCCTTGCCCGCGACCTCCTGCGCGTCCTCTATTTTATAGTCGGACACAATATCCTTAAACGCCGCCGCTATGGGGTGGGACGAATACTTTTCGGCACATGCCGCAAGTTTTAACGCCTCTTCGCTTGAGTATTTGACTATCCCGAAAGTGCCCTCTGTCAGCGTTCCCGTCTTATCGAATGCCGCAACAGTGCTTTGCGCGAGGGAATCGAGGCAGGTTGAACCCTTTACCAAAATACCGAACTTTGCGCACCTGCCTATCCCGCAGAAATATGACAGCGGTACGGAAATTACGAGCGCGCAAGGGCAGGAAATTACGAGGAAGTTTAGCGCCTTGTATATCCAGTCGCCGTAGGTATCCCAGGTAAAGCTGTTTAAAACGGCGCAGATAACCGTAGGAACGAGCGCGGCAACGAGAACTGCCGCAAGGCACACCGCGGGGGTGTAGTATTTTGCGAATTTGGTTATAAATTTTTCGGGTTTTGACTTTTTAGCCGTGGAATTTTCAACAAGCTCCAGAATTTTAGCGACCGCCGAGTTCTTATACTCCCTTATTATTTCCCCTTCTATTACCTTGGAAAGGTTTATACTGCCGGAAAGTATTTCGTCGCCCTCTTTGACGTCGCGGGGAGCAGGTTCGCCGTTCAAGCTCTTTAAATCAAGCGAGGTTTCGCCCTTTACGATTTTGCAGTCGGCGGGAACCTTTTCGCCGACCTTAATTAAAATTCTGTCTCCAACCTTCAGCTCTTCGGGCGGAATTACTTTCTGTTCGCCGTTAACTAATAAGGTTGCGGTCTGGCTCTTTAAGTCCATTAGCTTTGTAATGGAATTTCTCGACGACCCCACCGCTATGCCCTGCAAGAGCTCGCCGAGCGAGTATAAAAGCATTACGGCAACTCCCTCCGCAAAGCCGTCGCCAGCGAAAATCCCCAAGAGAATTGCGCCGACCGAGGCAATTGTCATTAAAAAGTTTTCGTCGAATATCTTGCCCTTAACTATGTTTTTTGCCGTGTTTAAGAGCACTTTCCAACCCACTAAAAGATAGGATACGCCGTATAAAACGTAATTTATAATCTGAATGGCAAAATTATCCTTGGGTATCCCTAGCAAATCGAGCACGAACGCGGGCACGAAAAGGCAGGTTGCTACCGCAATAAAGATAATATCGTTTAAATGGCTTTTGATAACACCTTGCTTTTTGACGGGCACGTTTTCATCTACTATCTTCACGTCCTCGAAGTGGGATATAGTGTAAACGGCTTTTTCGTATCCTTCAGCGCTGTTTGCGGATAGTATTACCTTTAAATTGACAAAGTCAACCGTACCCTCTACGCCCTCTATCTTGTTGAGCTCTTCTTCAAGCTCGCGGGCGCAATTGGCGCAGCACAGCCCCGTAATTTTAAGCGTAGTCTTGCCGCGCTCCGGCTTTTCCTCGGGAACTTTCTTTTCTTCGGGTATTACCTTTACCTCTTCGAAGTGGTTACAGCAGTATATTACCTTTTCAAGCGTTTCTTCGTCGCAGTCGACTATTACTTTCTGCGCCATAAAATCGACGGTTACGCTCTGTACGCCCTCAATCTTTTCTATCTCTTCCTCAAGCTCACGCGCGCAGTTGGCGCAGTCCAAGCCCGATATCTTTATTACTCTATTCATTGCAGTCCAAATGCTCCTTTGCCATCTCTATCATAGTCAAAATATGCCCGTCGGAGATTGAATACAGTACCTTTTTACCCTCTCTGCGGCACTTTACTATGCGGTTGTCTTTGAGAGTACGAAGCTGGTGCGAAACGGCGCTCTGATTGCCCCCCACCGCCTCGGTTATGTGTTCAACGCACAATTCTCCTGCGGAGAGCGCGAGCAGAATTTTAAGGCGTGAGGGTTCGCTTATAACCTTAAATCTGGCGCCCATTTCCGAAATTGCGCTATCCGACGGCATTGAAGAAACCACCGTTTTTACACGGGCTTCGTGTAAATCCTCCTGATTGATGTCCATATCTATACTTCCTTTACATATGAACTATTATTCATATGATAATAAAATAATAATATATATTATGTGAATTGTCAACTAAAAAATCACAATTTTATATTTTTTTATAAAAAGCTAATTAACCTACGCAACAAGATTGTTTGGGTTGGAATAAAGCAGGTCGCGGAGGCGCAGCTTCTCCGAAAAAGTTTACAGTTAGGGAAATAACCGAGGAAAACGCAAGCGTGCAAAGAGATGCGCCGCTTATAAGCCAAGCAAAATAAAAAAAGCGGGGACAAGCCCCGCCTTTAAATGCTACTATTTATTTTTTGCTCTTACTTTTGGGTTTTTCAACTTCGAACTGTTCGTCGATGTCACCCTTATCCTTGGGTTTGATGACGAGAAGAAGTATTATGCCGATAAGCGATGCGCCTGCGATTGAAAGCAAGATAATTGAGGTCAAGTTGTCCTGCAGCCAAGTGTCCTCGCCTTTGAGCGAGCCAATCTTTGCAGAAGCGCTTATTCCCATATACGCCATCTTGGGCTCAAGGTTGTCCACCGTGCTCGTAACAGTAAGCTTTACAACGTAGAAAGTGTTTGCATCCTGCGGTACGAACTCCGGTGAAGAGCTATTCCAACCGTATTTATAGAACTCGTCGTATTCGTCGGAGCCCGACGTAAGAGAATTTGCCGCGGGAATCTCCGTAAACCACTCGGGATGATTTTCGAGTAAGTCCGCCTTCTTCTCCATAAACTTGTCGTACGTCAAAGCGTTGCCCTTGCCGCCGTCTTCGGTATAGTCGTTGAAGTAAATGTCATTGTCGAAGCGGTACAGCTCGTACTTGCGTTCATAGGAAACGGCGTTTATGTCAAAGGATATCGACGTATATTTGGTTCCAACGAATGCTGCCTCGCGCTCGCCGGGATCCTCAATCACAATCTCGGATGCTTCTACGTTAAACTTGAACCAAGGCAGATAGTCCTTCGTGTTCTCGTATTCGGTGTTTTTCTTGCTCTCGCGCATACTCCATATATTCGAAGCGGTGAAGGTCTTTTTCTCGTTCTCATCGCCCTCTTTCTTATAATAATACATGGGGTTGCTGTTCTTATCGGTTGCGTATATCGTGAAGATATATTTGCCCGCCTTATTAAGGTTAATTGAGAGCGAGTTGCTCTTCTGGGTTGTGGTGTTGCCGTTGGAGCCGTTGTTATAGTAAACGTTGAAGCTCAAATCGGTGTACGAGGTTATATTGTCGGCCAAAAGGCTTCCCGTCTTGCCGTCGCCGTACTCGATATTGTCAAGCGCAGGGAGATAGAAGTAGTTCTTGCTACCCGCTTTAAGGTCCTTTGCCGCCTCGTCAACGAGTTTCTGATAAGCGGCTACGATATCCTTCCAATCCTGATCTTCGGTGTTGCTTTCGCCGTTTTTAGTATAGGCATATGCGACGCCTAACTTGTCGTTAGCTACTGCAATAAATTTGTTGTCCCTGCCTTCGAGGTTTTCAATCTTGACAAGGTTGTTATCCTTAATGAACCAATCCAAAAGAACGTAGGTCGTCTGATTGATGCTTTCCGTTCTCGTATCGTAGAGCTTGAGATACACCTTTACTGCCGCAACGACTTTGAAGTTTTCATCGTCGTATACGCCTATTTCGCTGTCCTTGGGGGTGTAGTGATTCTTGTGCGGCTCCATATACTGGTTGTCGCTGTCCGTAACTAAGCGGAAAAGATTTTTATCCGCACAGTTGTCGGGCTTGAAGTCGGAATCGTTCACTTGCGCGTCCGTAAGCATATAATAATATGTGTCGGCACTGGGCGAGGACGCCAGGACGTCGATAAGCTGATAATCGAAAGGAAGCTCTTTGCCCACTCCTACGTGGGAAACGCCTGTGCTAAAGCAGATTACGGGAGGCGCGTTGTCGTTTACGGTGCCGCCTCTGCGGTGTCCGTCTTCCTCCGTTGTGCCGTGGTTGTAAGTGTAGTAAGTTACATCCTTTTTAGGTTCGGGGTCGTTGTTTCTTACGTACTCCCTGCCTTCTAACACATAGTATTTTTTGTAGACATCTTCGAATTTTATGTTGTTGCCGTCCGAGTCTTTGCCGAGCTTAAGCTCACCGTCGTCGTCAAAGATTTCCGTCTTTTTGTAAGTGCCTATTCTGAAGCTCTGGCCGTTGAGGCGATACAAAACCATACGCGCTCTGTCGTTGTCGTAGGTCTCGCCGTCCTCCGTCTCTCCATCCTCGTCCTTTTCTTCGAATTCGGCTTTGAAGGAGAGTGGTGTTACAGGCGTTGTAGTAGATGAAGAATATCTCGAATAGGTGTAGCCGATATTTTCAAATTCGCCGGTTGCGGTATGTTCGTTTTTATCCGAAACAAGAACCGTGTATCCGCCATGAATAGCCCCGGTAAACTTGATAGTGATGTGTCCGTCGAGTACCGCCTCGTCTCCTGCGGGAGTGTCTTCAACGTTGCCGCTTATAACTACCTGTACGCCCGTCTTATCCTCGTTGGGATAGAAAATTACGTAGTTGGTGGTCTTGCCGTCCTTGGTCTGAACGTATTGCTGGCTTTCAAAAGTTATAATAAACTTTTTGAAGTTATAGCTCTCAAAGCCTATCTCCATATTAAACCAACCCGCCTTGGGAGTGAGCTCGGCTATTTTAGCGGTTGGCGTAGGATTTTCCTCGTCGCCGTCGTCGGTAGTATCGTCGGTTGCCTTATCCCAGCTTTCGTCGGCACTGTTTTCTATCCAGCTGTACGCGAGGTGCTTTCTGTAGTTTACCGAGCTGGTGCTGTCCCACAGAACGAACATCGTATAATATTCGGGGTTTTCGCTCTCCTCGTCATACTCCTCTTCGTGTGCCCAGACGGCAGCATACTCGCCCGAGGTATAGAATATACTCGAACCGTTAATAGTTACCGACCTGTCCGCCGATGCGGTCTTTATAGGCAGCAGCGCCGTAAAGATACACACCGCCATAAGGCAGGAAAGAATTATCAATAATAGAGATTTAACTTTTTTGTAAGCCATAGTCTGCTCTCGATTGCGCCTAAATGCGCCAAGTATATATTTACAACCTACACAGTGATAGTTGTACTGAACTATTTTACAAAAAACCGCAATACTTGTCAAACACTTTTATGCTGTTAATTTCTCAAATATTTAAATTTTGGTTATAAATATCTATTTCTTTAAATTATCTTAATAATTCGGAGATGAAATTATGGTAAAGCTTGACGTAGGCGTCATAGGCGCAACAGGTATGGTGGGGCAGAGATTTCTGCTCCTTTTAAAGGATCATCCCCTTTTCAACGTCGTATGTCTTGCGGCGTCGCCCTCTTCGGCGGGAAAGAGTTATAAAGAAGCCGTAAAAAAATGGAATTTTTCCGAGCCTGTACCCGAAAAATTTGCCGATATACCCGTTCTTGACACAGATGCAGACAGGCAAAAAATTGCCTCGATGTGCGATTTTGTGTTCTGTGCGGTAAATATGCCGAAGGATAAGCTAAAAGAACTTGAATATGCATACGCAAAATCGGAGTGTCCAGTCGTTTCCAACAATTCGGCGCACAGGTTTACGCCCGACGTACCCATGATTATTCCCGAAGTAAACGCCGAACATCTCGAAGTTATAAACTTTCAGCGCAAGCGACTGGAAACAAAGCGGGGTTTTATTGCGGTCAAGAGCAACTGCTCCCTGCAATCCTACGTGCCGCTTTTACATCCCTTGCGTAAGTTCGGCATTAAAGAGGTTGCCGTATGCACCTATCAGGCGATATCCGGCGCGGGCAGAACATTTGAAACAATGCCCGAAATTTCCGACAATATAATTCCGTATATCGGCGGCGAGGAGGAAAAGAGTCAGCAGGAACCCCTTAAAATATGGGGAGCTGTGCATGGCGGCGAGATAATTCCCGCTACATCCCCCACGATTTCGGCACAGTGCCTCAGAGTTCCCGTCTCCGACGGGCACACGGCGGCTTGCTTTGTGAGCTTTGAAAATAAGCCCACGAAAGGGCAGATTATAAAAGCCTGGAAAGAGTACTCTGGCGAGCCTCAAAAGCTTAAGCTGCATTCCGCACCCGGGCAATTTATACACTATTTCGACGAGGACGACAGACCCCAGCCCCGACTTGACCGCAATTTGGAGCATGGCATGGCTGTCAGTGCGGGCAGACTTCGTGAAGACAGCGTATTCGACTGGAAATTTATAGGTCTGTCGCACAACACCCTACGCGGAGCGGCGGGCGGCGCAGTACTTCTTGCCGAACTGTTAGTTGCCAAAAACTATATAACCAAAAAAGAGGTTTAATATGACAGGGTTCCTAAACGGAATTGCAACGGCTATGATAACGCCGTTTTCGGATAACGGAGTAAATTTAGACGAGCTAGGCAGGCTGATTGAATTTCAGATTGCGGGCGGGGTAGACGCGCTCGTAATTTTGGGCACTACGGGCGAGCCCTCGACCATGACCGGGTACGAAAAAACCGAAGTCATAAAATATTCGGTAAAGAAGGCGAACGGGCGGGTAAAAATTATTGTCGGCACGGGCAGTAACGACACCAAAAAGGCGATAGCCGCCTCCAAGACAGCTCAAAGCTTGGGCGCGGACGGAGTTCTTGCAGTTACCCCATACTACAACAAGTGCACGCAGGAAGGGCTTTTAGGATATTATAAAGAAATCTGCGATGCCGTAAGTATTCCCGTAATTGCATACAATGTGCCAGCGCGCACGGGGGTAAATATTCTGCCCGAAACTGCTGAAAGGCTTGCGCATATTCCAAACATGGCGGGAATTAAAGAGGCGAGCGGAAATATGGCGCAGGTCTGCGAAACTATGCGCAGAATTCGCGGAAAATGCGACCTGTATTCGGGCGAGGACGCTTTAAACCTTCCCATACTTGCAGTGGGCGGCACGGGAGTTGTTTCTGTCGTTTCCAATATCGCACCCGAGCTCGTAAAAAAAGTTTATACCCTTGTAAAAGAAAATAATCTAAAAGAGGCTAATGAAGTTGAGGACAAATTACTTCCATTAACTTACGCTTGCTTTTCGGAAGTAAACCCTATTCCCGTAAAAGCGGCCTGCAATTATATGGGTTTTGACGTTGGCACTCCCCGCTCCCCTTTGACCGGACTCGAAGATAAAAATAAGGCAATTTTGCTGAACGCAATGAAAAATGCAGGGTTGAAAACCATATGAAAATTATAATATGCGGCATATGCGGCAAAATGGGACAAAATCTTTTGGAACTCCTGTCAACGGACGGAGCGGAAGTAATCTGCGGTGTGGATATATGTCAAAACAGCAAATTTGGCGTTCCCGTGTATAAGAGCTTTGAAGAGATTAAAGAAAGAGCCGACGTAATTATAGACTTCTCCTCCCCCGCCGCTTTAAAGAGCGAAATGGAGTGGGCGACAGAACACAACATCCCAGTAGTTCTGGCTACGACGGGGTATTCGAGCGAACAGCTTGATTATATTGACGAGTGCGCAAAGAAAATTCCCGTATTCAAGACGGCAAATTTCTCGCTCGGGGTAAATTTGCTTGTAAATCTTGTAAAAATGACCGCCGAAGCGCTCGGAGAGAATTTCGATATCGAGATAATCGAAAAGCACCACAGCAGGAAAGCGGACGCACCCTCGGGCACGGCTTTAATGCTTGCAGAGGGCGCAAACTCGGCTTTCGGGGATAAAAAGGAGTACCTTAAAGGGCGCGACGGCATAGTGGGCAAGCGCGGAAAAGAGATAGGTATTCACGCTGTGCGCGGAGGAACGATAGTGGGCGAACACGAGGTAATGTTTGCGGGCGGGGACGAAATTATAACCATCTCACACTCGGCGAGGTCCAAAAAGGTCTTTGCCGCAGGCGCTGTTAAAGCGGCGAAATGGATAGTCGGCAAACCCGCCGGCAAATACGATATGACGGACATATTAAAAAACTTGTAAAAACCTCAATAACTACGGCATATATGCGCCCCAATTGTAAAAGTCCATTGGGGCGCATATGGTTTTTTTGCTTATTTAAGCAAGGGAAATTTTGTCCGAAACGCTTCTGATAAATAGCCCCCTTTTTACCCCCTCGTCGGTGCACGAATTTATAAGCTTTATAAGCTTCCCGCTTGCTTTGGGCGCTTTTAGTTCCTTTAAAAGGGCGGGGGCGAGCTCGTCCGCGTACATACTTACCTTGTTTGCGAGCATACCTTTTACGAGCGAAATTATATCAAACGGCGTATAGTCGGTGTCGGCGGAACGCAGAGAGGTGTTCTCCTCCACCCTGAATTTATCGAACTTAAAGTGCCTTTCGGTGCGGTATAGATAGGTATTGCCTATCATTTCACAGCTTAAAAAGTTACAACCGTCAATGAGCTTTTTCAGCTTTCTTTCAAGCCTTTTTCCGCAATTTGCTATGCCGTAAACGGTGAGAGTGCGCTTAATTAAAAACTGCGTAGAGATGGGCTCCTCCGCCTCCACAACCCGCCTTATGACGCGCATAATCTCCCCGTCGTGCTCCCCCGAAAGAATATATGCGGGGTTTTGCGCCTTTCTTTTAAGCCTTGCCGTGCGGTAGGGCTTTTTAAAATTCAAAGTCTCTTCCCTATGCGTGAGCTTATCCAAAAGCTCCTTTATCTTTTTGATTTCACGCTTGGGGTTGTTGAAAAAGTTAATTGTATACAGCTTATACACGTTCCAGCCGCCACTCTTTAAGGCTTGAACCTGCATAACAGTGCGGTCTTTAACGGAAAACTTGTTTGTTCCGTCCGTCAAAATTGCAAGCACGAAATTGTCCTTGTTTTGCGGGTCTGAAACCGCAACGTCTATCTTAAAGTCCGAAACGCCTACGTTCAAACGGCACTCATAGCCGCAAGATTTGAGCTCGTCCGAAATAAATTTATTTATGCTTTGGCTGCCGCACGCAATTTCGCTACTGAAAGCGGGCAGGCACGCCGTGCCCTTTTCGGCAAATTCCAAAAAGGCTTTAAGTCCTGCAACCCCGCGCGAGGTCGTGCGCGAAAGGTCTATTGCCGAATATCTCATCGACGAGAACACAACCATCTCTTGCCTTGCGCGTGACAGGGCAACATTGAGTCTGCGCCAACCGCCGATTTGGTTTAATGGTCCGAAATTGAGCGAAACCTTGCCCCCTTTATCGGGTCCGTAGCACACCGAAAAGAGAATTATATCCCTCTCGTCGCCCTGAACGTTTTCAAGATTTTTTACAAATACGGGCTCTTCGCGCTCGTACGCCGCCTCTTCAAGCTTGTTTGCAATAATAGCTTTTGTCAGCATTTTTTCAATTAAAAGCTGCTGCGGAGTGCTGAAAGTGACAATCCCTATGCTGTTTTGACAAAGCTTTTCGTCCTTAAGCCGCCCTATAACTTCCCTAACAAGCGCCTCCGCCTCCGCCCTGTTGCACTTGGAAAGCCCCCTCTCGTACACGCCCTGTTCAATATATCTAAAGCCCACCCTTGACGCAAGCGCGTCGGGCGAGGGGAAGGTGCAAAGCTTGCCCGAATAATAATTGATATTGGAAAACGCAATAAGGCTCTCGTGTTGGGAGCGGTAGTGCCAGACGAGGTGCTTTTCGGGAATCCCAAGCGCAATACAGTCGTCCAAAACGCTTTCCAGGTCCTCGATTTCGGGATATTCTCCGTCCTGAACTGTACCCGCAAAAAACGCCGTCGGTGGCATCTGCTTGGGGTCACCGACTATAATTGCATTTTTTGCCCGGGCGAGGGCCGGTACGGCTTCGCACGTTGGAATTTGCGAGGCTTCGTCAAAAATAACCATATCAAACAGCTCGGTATCGGCGGGCAGAAATTTGGACACCGTTTCGGGGCTCATTAAAACGCAGGGCGATACAACCTTTAAAAGTGCGGGAATTTCATAGAACAGCTCGCGCAGCTTGAATTTGCGCAAATTGCCCTTTATTTTTCGCTGAAAGCACGCAATTTCAGTCGCTATCTCCCCCTCCGCTTGATTTGAGGGCAGCCTTGAAATTAAACTTTTTCGTATTTTTTTGCGGGTTAAATCGTAAAATTCCTCTAAACGCTTAGCAAACGCCGAGGCATTTTCGTCCAGCACGCCCGCCGAGAACGAGCAAAGGCACTCGTCCGCGGCAATACTCGTCTGAACGAAGTTGCGGTAAATATTCTTTCTAAACGAGGACAAAATTTGTTCGCCGTCTATCTTTCCGTCCTCTATTGCGTCAGTCATAAACGTCAGTCCGCTTTTACGCAATCTGCTCGCCGTCGCCTTGTACTTACACCAGGCGGGAAGCATATCAATATTTTCTATCAGCGCACTGCATTTTTTGGTATAGTAATCGAACAAATCCTCGTCCGCGGAAGTTTTTTCGGCTTTAATAATTTCGAGATGTTCTCTTAAACAGTCTGTAAATCGCTCTGCCGCCGATATCAGCTCGGTAATTACGGGATAAAGCGCATCTCCGTAATTTGCACATACGCTGTTGAGGGAGTCGGCGTTGTAATCCGTAAAGGTCTTAAAACACAGCAAATGAAACTCATACAGCGGACGCATAAATTCAGCGCGCTTTCTTTGATTTATCCCGCCAAACCCCGTAAACGCCGAGGACAGCCCGACGGAGAGCAATTCTCCTTTCGCAGTCTCTATCCCGTAGGCGCATTTTATCCATTTCAACTCCTCGCTCTCCTGCAGGGGCGAGCTTGCACAGCGTTTGATTTTTTTGAGAACGGCAAGTAACGTGCGCGAGGAGCGGTAATTTTCGTCCCATTTTTTAATTTCGTCCTGTATTTCGGGCAAATATTTCGAAATGTCGGGAAAGGACTTGAAACGCTTAAACCAAGCCGCTATTTCCCTGTCGTAGTTCAAGCTCGCGTTGTAAAAATTGTGGAGCCCCTCCTCGCCGAGGTCAAAAAATTCGCAGAGACTCCCCTCTTGCAGAGTTTTGCAGATATCTATGAGATTTTCAAGCTTTTTAAAGTTTAAGCGCTGAACTTTCTGATTGAACGCTTCAAGGAAAATATTCAGGCAGTTTTTAAGGTGCTTTAACTCCGTAAGGACGGCGTTTGACGAGCAAAGAACGGAAAAACTGATTCTTTTGTCGCACTTAGTAAGGTTGACCCCCTTAAAGGGCGAACGGTACACGCCTCCGCACTCTTTTGCCGCCGCCTGCGCGGATATCAGCATGCTCTCGCACTCTTCAAGCCTCTTTTGCGTGAGCCCGTCGTAAAAGGAGCTCTCTATATTCAAAACATCGGGTGCGTTCCTGTTTTTCAGATAATTTTCAATACCCTCGCAGACCGAAACGCCCAGCCGCCTCGTTTTGTGAAGAGCATACGCAGGTTCAATAAGGGTGCGCCTTATTCCCTTGATTTTATCGGCTGCGGTATAATATGCGCTCTCATCGAAATCCGAAGAAAGAGAGAGCGTATTTTCTATCGAGCGAACTATTTCGCCTTTGTCCGCCGTCTTGCCCGAGTGTAGCTCAAGACAGAACTCGCCCAGGCCTATATATTCGAGTCTCTTTTTTACGACCTGCAGAGCCGCCTGCTTTTGAGCGACGAATAGTACGCGGTTGCCGCTTTCAAGTGCGTTTGCGATAATATTCGTTATTGTTTGACTCTTGCCCGTTCCGGGCGGACCGTGCAAAACGAATGTAGTTCCAATTGCGCTTTCGGCAATCGCCGAAAACTGCGCACTGTCGCAGGGCAGGGGCGTGTGAATGGACGAGGGGTCGCTCCCGTCCTCCGAAATCTCCCCGATACTGTTGCTCGGAAGCCTGCTTTTGCCGTCAATAAGGCTTGCAACAAGCGGGTTCTTTCGGAAAGTGCCTATATTGTTTTTTATATCCGCCCACATGGCGTATTTAGCGAAGGTAAACTGTGCAAGATATATGTCCTCGTAGACAATACACCCCGTAATATGTGCCGTTTTCGCGCGAAATCGGCAAATTATTTCTTGCGGGGAAAGCCCCTTGAAATCCGTACCGCGCAGGTCTGTTTCATATTCGCGTTTTAAAAATTCTATTAAAGTGGCGTTTACCTCATACTCCTCGCCCGTCTCTAAAATTATGCCCAAATTTTTCTGTCGGCGAAGTCTTGCGGGCAATAAAACTATGGGCGCGTATTTGTCCTCTTTATCGTCGCTTGTATGCCACTTCAAAAAACCCAGCGCAAGATACAAGGTGTTTGCACCCGCCTCTTCCTCACCGGCGCGCGCCTTTCTTATAAGCGTTGCGACAACCTCTTCAAGCCCCTCCGCAGGGACAAAACAGCGCATTTTTGCCGACTTCATCTCCAGGTTTATGAGCTCTGCCGAGTTTTTGCCTGATAAATCCCCGAATTTGGCATATTCGGGCGAGGGAGTTATTGAAAGGGTGTATTTGTTGCAGCTTTCAAGCGAGGCGCAAAACGCCGAAATATCGGCAGCATATATATGCAGACAGTCCCGCCAAAAACGGAAATTAAGCGCATTGTTTTTTAAGGATAAATCAATCAGCCGCCTTTGCCAGCACTCCTCTTTGGAAATTTTCCGCCCCGATTCATATTGTTCGTCAATATCAGCCATAACTTACCTCTTGCGCTCTGTGCGCAGAGTTGATTATTGACCTTTTTAGATAAAAATAACTCAAAAAATAAAATTGCCCCGTATATATGGGGCAATTAAAGCATTTATTCTGTAATAGCAGGCGTCTTATTCTATTATTGCAAGATGTTTCAAAGCTCGTGTGTATGCAACGTATTTCTCATTGTCCGACATTCCTTTGTCCGCTACGGCAACGGCGGTAAATTCAAGCCCCTTGCTCTCGTACACCGTCATAATATTTATTTTCGTCTTGGAAATTTTACCCGTCTGACCAATAATATTGTAGCTCTTTTTGCAGTACTCTTCAAAGGACTGGGGCGCACATATGATGGCTTTAAGCCCGTTTTTCTCCGATAGCCAACCGGCTATGGAGCGCTTTTGAATTCTCTCTACACTCTCTCCGTTCAAGCCAATAGCGCGCATATCTATTCCAAGCTTTTCGGCTACGTACTCCACTATCTCGTTGGTGTTTCGGTAATTGAGCCCTAGGGTATAAACTTTATAGCCCAAATTGCCCCAATCTTTTACCCCTCTGTATGAGGTTATATTCTGCTTTAAGTCGCCGAAGATATTGAAAACCGCCCTGTCATTCACTTTCTTTAAAACGGCGTATTCTGCGGGCGAGATGTCCTGCGCCTCATCTATAAATACAAAGGCATGTTTGGGCGAGAGGTTGTAGCCCAAAGTTACCAATATCTGGCAAAGCGCAAATGCGTCGCACTTTAAAAGGGATGTGGTCTGCACGCCAAGCCTGCGCTTTATCTTGCGAAGAATTTCCTTATTGAAAAACCGCGCAATTTCAAGAGTGTTTTCGCACTTGCCTATTTTGCTTAAATTTACCTCTCCCTGTAGCACGTCGGCAAAATCGCATGTAGAGGCAAAATTGTTCGAAATGGCTTCTACTCGGCATATTGCGGCGTCAATTTCGTTTTTAAGCTGTTCGCGTTTTTCAATTTGAGCACCGTAAGTTAATGTTTCCCGCTCCCCCGTCTTGATTTTATAGCGTCCCAAATCGCCTATCTCTTTTTCCACGGTGGTTTTAAGTGCGGTTAAATCGCGTATCCCGCCACTGCAAATCTTATATGCGTTGCGTCTGATATAGCGCAGCGATTTATAAAAGACGAGCAGCCGATTGTAGAAAAACGCATAATCCTTCATCCGGGCGTCCTTTTCTACAAGTGCCAAAAATTCGCGCACGTCTAAAACGCAGTTAAAAAGATATCTGAACTGCTTGGTATAATACAGTCCGCCGCTCGGCTTTTCCTTTATTTCTCCAAGGACGCACCTTCTGACGCGCAGCGAGGTGTTTTTCAGCCACTCGTAGTTGTCTATCTGCGCCCCTGCGGCCTCGTTCACTGCATTGGCAAATTCAGCACACTCGCTTGAAGCGAACAGCCCGAACACCGAATCATATATCTTTAAAAGCTTTCTTTCGACCTCGTCAACAAACGCCGGCGAGTAGATAAACGAGGCATATTCGGGAGGCAATTGCAAATCAAGGTCAATCTTCCCCTCAACGTCCACCCCTACGCTTTTAAGCATTTTAATAAAATATCTGTCTATCGTGCTCGTCTTTACCCGCTCAAGCTCTAAAACTGCCGAAAGCTCGTCAATGAACGCGTTGAAGGAATCGGACGGGGTTATAACAAGCACGTCCGAGGGTTTTATGCTCTCGTTGTTGTACATTATATAGGACAGACGATGCAAAAGTATCATTGTCTTGCCGCTGCCCGCAACGCCTTGCAAAACAAACTCGTCGCGCTCGGGCAGCGTGATAATTTCAAACTGCTGTTCCTGTATGGTCTCTATGATGTCTAAAACTTCGCTCTTTTCCTTGCGGCTTTGGAGAATTTCCTTTAAAAACGGGTCAAAAATGAGCTCCTCGTCCCTCCCCCCTATCTCCTCTTTGGTCAAATAGTCCGAAAGGGAAAGATACTCGTTTTTTATATCCAGAACCTTGCCGCTCTTCGTTCTCAAAGCGCGGCGCAGAATGAGCTTATAGTTATATTCGTTTATCGAAAAGGACGTGCGGCTCTTTTGGTAGTACTTTCTCGCGAGCGGCGCGCGCCAATCGACTATTTCAAGTCCCTCGTCGCCGCGCTTGCCGATATAGTAGCTGTTGTAGCCTTCCTTGTCGTCCGTGACGTCCATCCGCGCGAAGTAGGGCTCGTCAAAGAAGGGCTTGAAGCCCTCTATCCGGCTTTTGAGGCGGGCAATCTCCGCATTCATTTCAAGCGTTTTTTTATACTTTTCGGCAGAGCTGTCCTCACCCGTTTTCAGATCCTCCCTCTGCTTTTTGAGTGAATTTATCTTTAGTTGAACTCTTCTGATATATAAAAATTTCAGCATTAACATAAGGGCGGAGATGTGCATGTGCTCGTACTCCGTCTGTTTGTCGCTGTCTAAAAGGTCAAGGAAAAAATTCTTGTCCGGCTGCTTATGCGGTTCGATTAAATTTTTTACAGACTTGAAATCCAACATAAAAAAACCTGTTACCATTAAGTATAGCATACACTTTACAAAATAGCAACAGGCAAATGAATATTGAAATTATTATTTGATTTTTTATAAAATTGTCCCTACAAATATCCGACTTGACTAACCGATTAACTTTTCAAGATTTGTCTTTACTTGGTTGTAAAATCTGAGCTTCTCACCGCTTTGAGGTTCTTCGATTTTGGAAAACGAGTCAAGCAACTTTCTTCCGAAGTCTTTATCATTTCTTTCCACAGCTTTTACCGTTAAATCTGCATATGCATTGGGGATGTAAAAATCCTTACCTGCAGACCTTTCGGCTATCTCTATCGCCTCGTCACACTTCCCCGAAAGATACAGCGCAGTTGCATAATTTCCGTAGACGTACTGAACGTTGTCACCGCAGCATTCTTCAAAATCCTGCTTTTCGACGAGCTGTCCGCAGTATTTGATTATTTTATCCCTGTCGTCTACTCGGATATAAAGGCGTGCGCAGCGGTACAAGTCGTCGGTATCTCCCGAATACTCGTACTGCCGCTCGGCGTAGCTTGCCGCAAGCTTGTAGTTGCCCATATTCTCGCAGATTTTAGACATGCCTTGGGGGAATGCAAGGCTTGCAATCCCGAACGCAAGAGCAAGCGCAGCTATGACGGATGCAAAAGTTATAATTGCAGTTTTTATTATAATCTTTTTCAAAGCTTCCTCTTAAAAGTAAAATTCGCGCGTATATTTAAAAACGCAGAATAGCAAGTAAGTTTTGTGAACTTATTGTATCACACGAGCGCAAAAAACGCAACTGTTTGTTTTGCAAAAATTGCGCTCCAAAAGGCATTTGCGGGGCGGGCGACTCATATATTTTAAATATGAAAAAAATATTATTGTTCACTGCGGGGCTGCTTATCGCCGCTTTTGCCCTTTCGGGTTGTTCAAAAAGTATTAAGTATTCCGACTACATTTCAGAAAAAAGAACGGATATCTACCTTTATGCGGGGGACGATACTCAGATTAAAATTTACTGCTCGCTGCGGGAACAGCCCTATGCGGCAGACGGAATTAAGGGAGATATGTCCGATTTCATAGAAATTTTCGTGTCCCTTCCCAAAAACCCCGAAACGCTTGAAGTAGATGCCGAGGGGCTTGGCGGAGAAATGAACTATCGTGCGGTTGAGAACGACTTTTATTTGAGTTTTACCGCACAGCCCTTTAAAACCGAAAGTGTAGCAGTTAAGCTTGACTGCGACGGTAAAACTTCGGAATACACTGTCCAGAGCGTAAAGTCGGGCGCACTTATCACTTGCGAGCAGGCTTTAAATTGCGTTATTGACCACGATAAAAGCCTGTTTACCTCTTTAACAGACGGCAATCTGTTTGAGGGCGAAATTTACGTGCGCCTCTTATACGACAACGGCTGCTACTACTATGTGGGAGTGTGCGACAGAGATAAAAATATAAATGCCTATCTTGTAGACGGCGAACGCGGCAAAATAATAACCTCCAAAAAAATCCGCTTGTAAAATTTACATTTCTCGGGCATTTTATTTACACAAATAGCCCGCCGCGCTTTTCAAAAGCGCGGCGGGCTATATTCTTATACGATAAATCAATTTATAATATTTTTTCGTATGCGATGCGCTTTGAGTAATCGCGCGAGATATACACGTTGCCGCACTCGGTGAACCCCTGTGAAAGCAGCAGGGTTCGCATGGGCTTGTTCATTTCATGAGTATCTATTCGAATACTCGTCCTGCCACGGGTGTGCGCAAGCTCCTCCGCAGCGTAATTCAGTATGAATTTAGCCGCCCCCGATCCGCGGTATTTCTCGCTGACGGCAACGCGGTGCACTGCGAGGTAATTTCCTTCGGTCAACCAGCCACCTTCAATTTCTTCGTAGTTGCCGTCGTGATTTACTGCCGCAAACACTGCCGCAATTTCGCTATTTGTAATCACACAATACAATATCCCCCCATATATGCCGCCGCGAATATCGTTTTCGTCGGGAAAGCCCTTCGCCCACTGCGGGTTTCCCTGCGCCGCCATATAGGCCTGCGCTGCTGCATAAATTTGGGAAATTTCCTTAAATTCCTCTATTGTAGCTTTTCTGTATGAAAAATCCATATTAAAATTCAACCCTCGGTTACTCCTCGGTTATCCTTAAAAACTCTACGATTATGCCGTTCTGTACAAATAAATACTGTGCCTTAATTTTTATAAAATTATCGTTAACTTCAATATATTCGCGGGTCTTTTCAATTGCCTTTGAATATTTTTTCAAAAAATTATAGCAAAATTGACTTTCAAAATTCTTTAAATTCAGGCCTGCTTCCGTTCGGAGTGCAAGCATGATAAATTCCTCTTCTCTGTCCGCCTTATCAATCTCCTGTCTGTCGACAACCGCAAAATGCGAGGATAAAATACACTTAAAATATTCGTCCAGATCGAAGGTGTTCGTGAGGCGCACGTTGTCTATACAAGAGGATGCCGCTACACCAAAGCCAATATAGTCGCCCCTACGCCAATAGTTGAGGTTGTGGCGGCTGTACCTGCCGTTTTTGCAGAAATTGGAGACCTCGTATCTTTCAAAACCCAAGCTTTTAAGCTTTTTGACGCCCGACGCATACATTTCCGCAACCTCGTCGCTGTCGGGCAGTTCGCCGTTTAAATACTGCGTGTAGATTGGCGTTCCGTCCTCGGGAGTAAGCGCGTACATTGAAATATGGCTTGCACCTGCCTCCGCGGCAATCTCTATGGTCTTTTCTATATCGGAAACCGTCTGATCCTTCAAGCCAATCATTACGTCGGCGCTGAAATTGTGTCCTTTTAACAGCTTTGCGCACGCCAAGAAATCTTTAAGGGTGTGTATTCTTCCCAAATCGCGCAACTGACTATCCACCGCCGTCTGTAGCCCCACCGAAAACCTGTTTATTCCGCAACGAAGGTACGTGTCTATCTTACCCGCGCTTACGGTGCCGGGGTTCATCTCAATAGTAATTTCCGCATCGGGAGTGAGATTAAAATTTTTCCTTGCTGCCGCAACAAGCATTGCAATATACTTTTCGTCTATGACCGAAGGGGTGCCGCCGCCAATGTACAGGCTTTCGAAGGTATGATTTTTAAGCTCATCCTTGCGCATAGCCATTTCGCGGTAAACGCACGCCATATAGCCCTCGGCAAAGCACAGCTTGTCGGGGAAGGACGTGAAGTCGCAGTAGGTGCATTTGCTCTTGCAAAATGGTATGTGAACGTAAATTCCCCCCACTATATGCCTCCGTTACGGTACTTTTTCAAATTAATTTTATAATCGGGCGAAACCTCTACACCCTCGGATACAAGCATATCCTTCTGAATATCTATGCCGCCGAAACCAAAGCCGGGAGTGAGCGAGCCGTCGGCAAAAACCACTCTGTGACAGGGCACTATTCCGAAATACGGATTGCAGTGGAGCGCCCAGCCCACCTGACGGGCACACCTCGGCGCGCCTACAGCTCTTGCTATATCTCCATAGGTTGCAACTTTGCCGCGGGGTATCTTTTTAACTTCCTCGTAAACCCGTTCAAAAAACCCTACCAAATTGAATTAACCCCGATATATGCCTTAATTACTTGTCTTTGTTGGTCTTTAAAATCTGCATAAAGACCTCGCTGGGCACTTCGACGTTGCCTATCTGCCGCATACGCTTTTTGCCCTCTTTCTGCTTTTCCAAAAGCTTTTTCTTTCTTGTAATATCGCCGCCGTAGCACTTTGCAAGCACGTCCTTTCTGACAGCTTTAACCGTTTCCCTTGCAATAATCTTTCCGCCTATTGCCGCCTGCACGGGCACTTCGAATAGCTGACGGGGAATAGCGTCTTTAAGGTTTTCACACAGCGTTCTGCCGCGGGTGTACGCCGAATCCTCGTGCACTATCATTGAGAGTGCGTCGCAAACTTCGCCGTTCAATAAAATATCGAGCTTTACAAGCTTACTGCGCTCGTAGCCGACAAGCTCGTAGTCAAAGCTTGCGTAGCCGCGGGTACGCGATTTTACCGCGTCGAAGAAGTCGAAAATTATTTCGTTTAGGGGGAGCCTGTATTCAAGGCGCACACGGCTCTTGTCCATATAGGTCATTTGAAGAAATGTTCCCCTCTTCTCCCTGCACAAATCCATAATCTGCCCGAGATAGTCGGGCGGGGAGTAGATATCCGCCTTTACTATGGGCTCCTCCATGTGCTCTATTTCCGAAACTGGAGGAAGGTGCGAGGGGTTGTCCACGAAAATTTCCTCTCCGTTGGTTTTAACCACCTTGTAGCTTACGGAGGGCGCGGTCGTTATAATATCCAGCCCGAACTCGCGCTCTATGCGCTCCTGAATAATTTCCATATGCAGAAGCCCCAAAAAGCCGCATCTGAAGCCGAAGCCGAGTGCAATAGAGCTGTCGGGTTCGAATAAAAGTGACGCGTCGTTCAACTGCAGTTTTAAAATTGCGTCCTTTAAATCGTTAAATTTGCTGCCGTCAAGCGGGTAAATTCCACAGAATACAACACTTTGTACCTTTTTGTATCCGGGCAGGGGTTGAGGATTGGGGTCGTCGGCACGGAGTACAGTGTCGCCCACTGCCACATCCTGAATTGACTTAATGGACGCTGCAATATATCCGACCTCACCCGCCGAAAGAACAGGCTTGGGCGAAAGCGTGGGGCTGAACACGCCCGTTTCAACCACCTCGTACACCTTGTCAGAGCGGAAGGTCTTAATCTTGTCCCCCGCCTTTACGGCGCCGTCTTTTATGCGGACGAATAAAATTACGCCCTTGTAGTTGTCGTAGTAGCTGTCGAAAATGAGCGCTTTCAATGGTGCGTTCTCATCGCCTTCGGGTGCGGGGAAGTACTTGACAATATCTTCAAGCACCTCGTCAATGTTCGTTCCCTCTTTTGCCGAAATAAGCGGAGCGTAGCTTGCGTCAAGCCCTATGACCTCCTCCACCTCGTTTTTCGCCTCGTCGGGACGGGCGGAAGCTAAATCTATTTTATTTATTACAGGCAGGATTTCAAGGTTATTTTCAAGCGCAAGATATACGTTTGCAAGGGTCTGCGCCTCCACGCCCTGCGTTGCGTCAACAATTAAAATTGCCCCCTCGCACGCCGCAAGAGAACGGGAAACTTCATAGGTAAAGTCCACGTGCCCCGGAGTGTCGATTAAATTAAACTCGTACTCCACACCGTCCTTGGCCTTATAGAACATCCTTACAGGTGTGAGCTTTATGGTTATGCCGCGCTCCCTCTCAATGTCCATCGAGTCGAGAAGCTGCGCCTCCATATCCCGCTCGGATACCTGCCCCGTGCGTTCCATAAGCCTGTCGGCAAGCGTGCTCTTGCCGTGGTCGATGTGTGCTATTATACAAAAGTTGCGAATATTTTTTTTGCTCATAATTTTTCTCGTAAATGGGCTTAATTAAAGCATATCAGGGGGGTAATTGATTTTTACGCTCCAGATTCCTTAAAAAAAGAAGTTTTAACAACTTCTTTTTTACATATGTATTTAACTTTTTATTCCTCTTCGGTGGAGAATTTTTCCAGCAGTATATCGCTTGCAAGAATAGTGCCGCCTCCGATGACCTGAGCAAGCTGAACCTCCTCCGGCACATTGACGGGAATACCCAGCTTTTCTTCAACGTACTCGATAAGTCCGTCCATTTTGAAAAGTCCGCCCGAAACGTAAATACCGCCGCGCATAACTGACGAGGCGACCTCTGCGGGGAGCTTGGACAAAACTATCGCTACATATTCCAAAATCTTATCTATATACGACGTAATTACGTCGTAAATTTCGCCACTGTAAACTGCAACCGACGTGGGCACGCCCGTGTCTAAATCCCTTCCGTCCGCAATGGTCATCTTGTTGTCGTCGGGAAGCAGACTTCCCACCGAATTTTTTATACGCTCGGAAGTCAGCGTTCCTATTCTCAAATTAAACCTGTCGGCAACCTCGTCGATTATGGCGGTATCGATATGCCCGCCTCCGACGCTTACGCTCAAGCCGTAAATTATTCCGTCCTGCGAAAACGCCGCGATATTTGCCATAGAATGACCTATATCGAGCGAGAACATAGGCATGCTTTCGCTGATTGCAAGATTGTGGCCGAGCACGGCGGCAAAGGGTGTAAGTGTAAAGTAGACGGTGGGTATTCCGCAGCTTTGCGCCAATCTCAAATATTTGAGCCTGACATCGCTCTTTACGCCGCAAGGCAAAATGAACACAACTTCCGTGCGCTTTGCCTTTTTGTGATTTATCTCTATCTTTTCCAAAAAATATTCAAAGAGCCATACCGCAAGCTCTTCACTGACGATATCCCCCTCGCACACGGGATTGACTATGCGGGTGTTCAGCGCTGCTCTGCCGGAAAGCGCGCGCGCCTTATCCCCATAGGCTTTGACGGCAATCTTCTTCTCACCGCCCTCTTTATATTCTTCAACGGCTATGCAGGTAGCTTCCACAAGCACCACGCCGCAGCCGGGCATGTATATTTTGGTTAACCCCGAACCCATGTCGACGGCAATTTTATTCATCGCTGTTCAGTACCTCTTCAATCATTTTCTTCGTCAGCGTAACGGGCAGTCCCACCACGTTTGTAAAACTGCCGAAATACTCCTTTACGACCCCTTCGTCCTGTATGCCGTAGCTGCCGGCCTTATCCATAGGCGAGCCGCCGTTTACGTACCTTTCAATAAATTCGTCGGTTAAAATATTGAATTTAACCTCAGTCACTTCATAGTTTACAAGCTTTTTAAATTTGTTCTGTACGCATACACCCGTCATTACAAGGTGCGTTTTACCCGAAAGCTTTTTCAGGGTTTGGACGGCGTCATCTCTATTTTTGGGCTTACCTAAAATTTCGCCGTTATAGACCACTATGGTGTCGCACCCGATGACGGTTTTCTGCCTGTTTTCTTTAAAAACCGCGTCGCACTTACGCTCGGCAAGAGAGCATGCCATCTGCTCGGGAAAGAGCGAAATATTGACCTCTTCCTCGGCTTGCGACGGTACGACGTCAAAGCTTGTAAGTATATATGAAAGTAATTCTTTTCTGCGCGGCGAAGCGCTTGCCAAAATAAACTGCATTTTTTCAATTAGTAAATATGCCACTCCCGCGGTGGCATTTTAACCACCTTGAAGTGGCATTTTAAAATTATTACAAAATTTCAAGGTTTTTATGGAAGAACTTTCTGAACTCCGTTGCCGCCTTCATAGCGTTACGGATTTCCAGCGAAGCGTCGCCCACAACTTCGGTCTTCATTATTACCGAATCTCCCAAAATATCACAGTTGACGCCCTTTATAGTGCCGGAATTTGCCCTGTCAAGGCTCTCTGCTATTCTGAGCATTACGCCGAGCTTTTTGACGACCTCCAAGTCCTCGTTGGAAACTATATCCTTATAGCGCGCCCAATCGTAGGTATTTATGTCCTCTTTCTTGTGGCAGCACGCCGTGAACGCAGCCAAGACGATATCCCTATGCGTTACGCCGTACAGCGTGGAATTCATAATCATATACCAGCTGTGGCGCTGATGATTGTAGTACTTTATCCGCATGCCGCAGTCGTGAAGCATAGCCGCGACCTTGAGTATTTTAAGGTATTGTCTGGGGAATTTATGCAGAACGCGGAGCTGTTTGAAGAGCTGAATACTCAAATTTACTACATGCTCTACGTGGTTTTCGTCGCAGTCGTAATATTTAACAAGGGTTGTAAGCGAGTAATTCAAAACGTCTGACACGGGTTTTTCGAGCGTCATGGGAAGTGCCTGATTGAACATAATTCCCTCTCGAAGTCCAGAGCCCGAGAACGTAAAAGAATCAACCTGCATAAAGCTTACGAACGACTTTATAACGGCAAGCGCCGCGGGCAAGATGTCCGCGCGCTCGGCAGAAAGTCCCTTAATTTTCTTCTTTTTGTCCAAATCGAGCACTTTAATCATATCGTAGACGGGAATAAAGTCCTCTACCATCATCTTGTAGTTGTGGACGGTGTCAAGAGGGTATTTTTTGACCATCTTGGCTATTTTGAATAAATTTCTGAATGAGCCGCCCACGCCTATCATCTGAACGTCGGGGTCGACCTCTTTGAGCCACTCGACCTGTTTTAGCTGCTCGTTAAAGAACTCCTCTACCTTTGCCGCCTGCTCCTCGGGCTTTAACCCATCGCCAGAGAACAGCCCCGTAAGCGTCACGGCGCCGAAAGGCAACGTGACGTAGTTTAACATATTTCTGCGGTTGTAATATATTATTTTGGTGGAACCGCCGCCGATTTCAAGCACGATACCTTTGGGTATGTCCATTGAATTGATTACGCCGCGATAGACGTAAATCGCCTCTTCCTCCGCAGTTAAAACGCGAATCTTAATTCCGCAATTTGCCTGAATTTCGTCAAGGAAGCTTCGCTGATTCTTGGCGCGCCTGACCGCTTCGGTTGCAACGGCAATAATGCGCGTAACGCCGCTTGCGTCGCACAGTTTTCTGAACATTTTCAAAGTTTTAATAGTCTCGGCTACGCGAGCGGGCTTCAAAAAGCCGTCCCTCTCCATATCCTGACCGAGTCTTACGCTCTCTTTCAATTCGTCAACGACCATGAAATACCCGTCGGCAAACAGGTTGACGATCACAAGCCTTGCAGAATTCGAGCCCAAATCAATAATGCCTATCTTTTCCAAAAAATTACCTCCCACGGCAATTGAAAGTTGCGTTTTTAGCCGAAATTATCGATTATACTAATTATACCATATTATTTTATTTTTGTACATATTTTTTAAAAATTTTTGTACAAAATGCACAAAAAAAATTATAATTCACGCAATCTTTTACCTGTCAGCGGACACACAAAATCGGGGGCAATTTCCTTTAAAGGCTGTAAAACGAAGTCGCGGTTTTTGTAGTCCGAGTGAGGAATTATAAGATTGTCATCGCAAATAATTTTATCGCCGAAGAATATTATATCGATATCGAGCGTTCTGTCCCCCCAGCGCACTGTGCGCACTCTATTTCCCTCGCTTTCAATCGCGTGAATTTCCTCTAAAAGGGCGCGGGGAGAGAGGTAAGTTTGGATTTCTGCCGCACAGTTTAAAAAAGAATTTTGCGCAACACCGCCGTAGGGTGGCGTTTGGATATACGAGGACACCTTTCTGACCTTGATGCCACGGGTTGAATTTAATCGGTTTATTGCAAAGTCGAGGTAGCCCTTTTTATCCTCCATGCTTGAACCGAGGGATAAAAGCACCCTTTCGCGGCGACAGCTGACGACAACGCCCAAGTTCGAAAATTTTTGCTCCACGGGCGCGTTCGGCTTCCACACTGTAATTTTGACGCCTTGAACGGGGAAGCTGTCCAAAATTTCAAAGGCACACTCGTAGGCAAGCTTTTCTATGAGCGAAAAGGTGTTTTTTGAGGCTATTTCTACTATAAGATTGCACACCTCGGCATAGTTCACAGTTTTATTTAAATCGTCGTCTTTTGCCGCGCCGAAGAAGTCCAACTCCAAATCCGCGTCAAATATAAATGGCTGTTTGTTTATCTTTTCGCTGTCAAAAACGCCGTGGCAGGCATTTACTTCGAGTCCGCGTATTTTTATCACATCCATAACAATCTATCCGCCGTAAGTTCTTTTTATAATTTCCGCGTTTTCTTTTATGTCGTGAACGCGGACAAACAGCACGCCTTTCTCTGCGGCAAGGCGGGTGCTTTCAAGCGTTGGCGCAAGTCTGCCCTCCGCTTTCCCGCCGAACATAGACTTTCTGCTCGCACCGAGCAAGAGAGGATAGCCAAGCTTTTTAAGCTTTTCATAGCCGTTTAAAAGCTCAAAATTTTGCTCTCTCGTCTTTGCAAAGCCTATTCCGCCGTCTAAAATAATTCTGTCCTTTTCTATACCGCAATCAATGGCTTTTTGGACGTTTTTCGCAAGAAAATTTTCAATTGCCCCCCATATATCCCCCGATAACTGTGTTTTTGAGTTGTGCATTATACATACCGAGGCAGAAAACTTTGCAACTGTTTTCGCCATATCCTCATCGTGCGAAAGCCCCCAGATATCGTTTATCATATCCGCGCCGAGCCCGAGCGCCGCCCTCGCGCTTTCGTCAAAATATGTATCCACCGAAACCGGAATATCAAACCTATCTTTAATAGCCGCAAGAGGCTTTTCAAAGCGGGCAATCTCCTCCTGCGCGCTTATCTCTTTATAGCCGGGGCGGGTGGACTGAGCACCGATGTCTATGACCGCCGCACCCTCCTTTTGCGCCCTTTCAACAGCAAAAAGGACGTCGTCCGCGCCCTTTCTGCTATGCGCCCAAAAGCTGTCGGGCGTCAGATTTATTATTGCCATTAAATAGGTGTAATTTTCAAAAATGCGGCTTCCGATTTTCATTTTTAAACTATTTACTCAAAAGCGTCAACAGTTCGCCTGAAAGCTTATCGGGGAATTCTCCTTTAATGCAGTAAGTAAGCGTTTTGCTGCCCGCTTTTTTTATTCCGCGGCAGGTCATGCAGGTGTGTTCCGCCTCGCAGACGACCATTACTCCCTTGGGTTTGAGGCGCAAAACAATTTCTTCGGCTATCTGCTCGGTAAGCCTCTCCTGCAGCTGCAGACGCTTTGCAAAGACCTCTACCGTTCTTGCAAGCTTGGAAAGCCCCACAACCTTTCCGTCGGGAATATAAGCTATTGCAATTTTGCCGAAAAATGGCATCAAATGGTGCTCGCAAGTGGACGAAAACCAGATATCCCTCTCGATTACCGCGTCGCCGCACTCTGAGTTAAACGTCTTTGAAAGGTGTTCCTCCGCCGTCTTGCCCTCGCCGGAAAGCAGCTCCTCATACGCGTCTGCAACGCGGCGCGGGGTATCCTTTAAGCCCTCGCGCGTTCTGTCCTCGCCGAGTGCGTCCAAAAGCTCCTCTATAGCTCTTATAACTCTCTCTTTATCCATTTGTCTGCCTCCTTTAAGAGTGTGAAAGAACCGCACACTACGGCGGTGTTCGCAATTTTATATGCCATATTCAACGCTTCCTCAACGCTGTCCGCTTTGAGAACGCTTGCAAAGTATTTTCGGCAAGCTGCGTGTACTTTTTCAAGCGGCAATGCTCTGTCGCTATTGCATTGAACGGCAATTATGCATTTTGCCAAGCCCTGCAACAGCGCTAAATTCCCGTCTATATCTTTATCGGCAAGACAGCCGAAAATAATAACTCTGTCACTGTCTATCGTCCCGTTTTTTAAAAAAGTCGAAAGGGGCTTAAAGCTGTCGGGGTTGTGCGCCCCGTCGAGCACGTAGGTCTTGCCACGCACCCTCCTTATCTCTATTCTTCCGCGCGGTTTTGCCCAATTGACCCCAGTATATATGGCACTTTCGGCAATTTCAAGCCTTCTTGCCCCCTCAATTGCAAGGGCGGCGTTGTAGGGTTGAGCGAAAGCCCCGATGCAGGAAAGCTTGTACTTTTTCCCGCCGTAGCTAAAGTCCGTTCCGTCAAGTCCGCTTTGTAAAACAGCAATTTCATCATCTGCAAATGCCGCGTTTTTGCTCCTGAAAAACTCCTTTGCCCCATCGGGCTGAAGCGCGCTTACTACGACCTCGCAGTCCTTAACAATGCCAAATTTGCGCTCGCAGATGCTTTTTATATCTTTACCAAGGTGCTCGGTGTGTTCCAAGGCGACCGTGGAAATGAGCGCAAGTTTTTTGCGCAAAATTGCGTTAGTTGCGTCATATGTGCCGCCCAATCCGCACTCAACGACTGCAAATTCGCACCCTTCACAACAAAAAGCGTACAGCGCTGCGGCTGTCTCTATCTCAAAGGGAGTTGCCCCCGTTCCCTCCGCAGCTTTAGCGGTTTGCTCCATATACGACTTTAATTTTATATCGTCGAGGGGTTCTCCGTCTATCCTGAACTGTTCGTTATAGCTGAACACCGGGGGGGACGTGAAGGTTCCGGTGCGCTTCCCCGCGGCGATTAAAATGCCCGTCATATACTCCGCAACCGAGCCCTTGCCGTTGGTGCCCGCAATATGAATTATTTCAAGTTTTAAATCGGGACAGCCAAGCCTGTCCAAAACCGTGCGGCATCTCTCGGTTCCGAATACCATACCATTTGCCGCAATTCCGGTAATTTCATTTATATTTTTAATCATAGTAAAATTATGTCGAAAACACTTTTTAAATTATAACACACAGACAAATAATAATCAAGAATATTGAAAATTTTTTTGACAATACTTATTGTATGGCACTGATATTTATCCGCACGACTATAATATTTATTGCGCTGCTCATTTTAATGAGGCTAATGGGCAAGAGCCAGATAGGCGAAATGCAGCCATTTGAGTTTGTAATAACGCTACTCATTGCAGAGCTTGCGTGTATTCCGATGGCGGACACCTCGATACCAATTCTCTACGGCATAATCGCAATAGTCACAATTTTTATACTGCACCAGATTGTACAGCTTTTAAATATGTGGTTCAAGCCCGTCAAAACGGTCATATGCGGAAAACCTTCGGTAGTTATTAACAAAGACGGGATAGACGAATTTCAGTTGAAGAAGAACAACCTTGACGTGAGCGACCTGATAGAAAGCATGCGCTCGGCGGGGTATTTCAATCTCGACGACGTTTACTACGGTCTTTTCGAGGCAAACGGCTCCTTTTCGGCGCTCGAAAAGCCTGAAAAGGCGTCCTACTCCCTCTCTTTGACTCTCATAGACGGAGGCAAGCCCAACGCGCAAAACCTTGAGCGCTGCGGGTTTGATAAGGAGCGACTTTCCTCTTTTTTGAAAGAGCAGAACGCACGACTTAAAGACGTTGTCGTTATGACCGTAAACGGCGAGGGCAGAGTTTACTTTCAAAAGCGGGGCGAAAAATACAAAATTTTAAACGTTGAGGTAAACGGACAATGGTAAAGGCCATTTCATACACCCTTGCGGCAATTGTACTCTGCATAGGGCTGTTCATTTTTTCGGAAATATATATAAAAACCCAATTCAACGAATTTGAAAGCGCGCTTGACACTCTCTACTCCAAGATAGAGGACAGAACGGCAACCCGCGAGGACGGAACGGCAGTGCGGACCCTTTGGAACGATAAAAAGAGCAAACTGCAGGTACTTTTGCCACACAACGACATTTCGTACGTCGATTATTGGATTTCCGAGGCGTGCGGGCTACTCTACAATGGCGAATACGAGCTTGCGCTCGGCAAAATTGAGGTGCTAAAGGAGATAACCAAAAATCTGCCCGACGCCTACGGCATAAGGCTTGAGAATATATTTTAAATTAATATCGATTTATTTAACGGCGGCAAGAATATTCTTGCCGCCGTTGATTTTCTTTCCGCTATATGGTAAAATGAATATACGATAAACTGTAATTTAGCGGAGAGATATAAACGTGTATGAAAGTAGTTACTTTATGTGGGAGTATGAGATTTTCAAAGCAAATGCAAGAGATTGCGTTGGAACTTGAAGTAAAATTAGGTTATTGTGTTCTTACACCGGTCGGGGGAAAAATGGTTCAACCAAGCGAAAAAGAAATAGAAAAATTAGCCCAAGCCCATTTCAAGAAAATTGATATGTCCGACGCAATATATGTCGTAAATATTGGCGGTTATATCGGCGAATCCGTTGCAAGAGAAGTGTGTTATGCCCAAGAGCATAATAAGGAAATAATATATCACGAAAAATAAATTATAATTTACGTTCGACTTGCGCGGAATTAAACCAATTAAACATATTATTGAAAAATCCCGCCGTAGCGGGACTTTTTATTCGTATTCGTCGTAATTTCGTCTGTTTTGAGGCGGAGGGCAATTCGAAGGCGGGCAGTTCGGCGGGGGACAGCGCGGCGGCTCTTTGGGCGGCGGAGGCGGTTCTTCCTTTCCGAATTTGACTAAAACCGCGTCCTGCCCTATCTTTACAACGCTCTTTATGGGCAGAAAAATTTCCTGCTTGGAAAATCTGAACCCTTTGCAGCCCGTAACGGTAAAGCCGAGCACGTCGCCCTTGGGAAAGGTAAACGAAATATCGCACACCTTGCCCATGTGCTTGCCGTCTATCAAATTTATTACATCCCTTTGTTTGAGTTCCGAAAAGGTTATTTCCATTTATGCGCGCACCGTACCCGCAGATTTCAATATATGCATTTATATAAATATATGCAGGAGACAATTCCTAATTACCTCCTGCATAAAAAAATTCAAGTTTACAAAATTTGCTTACTATCCTGCGTAAGCAATTTTTCGTGATTTTGAGAAACTGTGTTTCTCTGCCCGCAAACTTTAAGAGCAAACAATAATAAAAATACGGGCATTCACTTCCAGTGAGCCGAAAGGGTTCGCAAATTGAGTGCGCGCTCCAAAAAGTGTGATTTTGGAGCGCGCCTTTAATTATATAATAAGTTTTAACCTTTGACAATGTCTACAAGTCCCAAAAGCGGGTTGTTGAGGAAAAGCTTATCCAGTCCGAACACGCTGCCGTTTAAGCTTTCCAAAAGGTTTACCGCCGTTTCTCCGCCCACCCAGGCAATAATCTGGAATACAAACAGCCCGATGAGCACGCCCGTTGCGGTAAGAAGCAGCGCGCCGCCAACTTTATTTATTATCTTAAGGGGCAAAACCTTGATTTCGAGAATAGCTTTTGCAAGCAGCGCAAGCAGCTTTAAAATAAAGAATACGGCAATAAACAAAATTATATAGAAAACTATAACTTCGAGGTGGATTTTAGTCAGAAATGCGAGGAAGAAATTATCTCCGCCAGACCAAAGCGAGGCAATCTTGACAAGAAAATCCTGCACGAAGCCTATATTTATAATCATGCCGCCGAAGGTATAGCAGACAAACAGCGCCGTAATTTTGCCGAAAATTTTATTGGTTAAAAAGGAGAGAAGCTTACCAAAGCCCAAGAGTGCGCCAAGCAGAAGACACCCTGCAACAACGCCTATGGCAATCCAGTCAGCAGTACACATAATTTACTCGCTCCTTATTGTTTCTTACTATTATTATAACAGCTTGCGCGCAGTTTGTAAACTGTTTTTTACTTTCCTAAAAAGGTAACTGCGAGCAGTTTAACGTCTGTCCAAAAGCCGCCGAGTAAGTTAAAATTTAATATCGATTCCCCCTGTCGAGGGCAGGTTTTTAAACAGTTTTCTGTCAAAAGCTAATCTTACCCTTGCGTTCAGCACGCCGTCGCCGCATAGTCTCACCTTTGTGATTTTAAGATTATCGGCTTTTTTCTCCGAACTTATATAAAACGGAGAGATCTCCTCGCAAAACAGGCTGTCGTCGGAAATTATTTCGTCGCATTTTGTGCAGCCGTTTACAAGATACTTATAGCCGTACGGCTGATAAAACCGTTTTTTTACAGAAAAGTTTGCCTTCAGATACTCTGAAAGTCCGCCCGAAACATTTTCAAACCCGTATAAAATATTCAGCTCGCCCTCTCCGTATATTTTTGGCTCGAAGTTTTCTGAATACGCCCCAACTGCGAGGGCGGCAACTTTTGTCTTTGCCCCGCAATTGTGACAGACCGCCTCCGCACTTAAAATGAACAGCTCGTCAAAAACGAGCGAACCGTCCAGCCATTTTGAAAATTTGGCGTAATCTTTTCTCTCCTCAACGCACCAGCGCCACTTGGAAAATTCCCACTTCGCACCAAGAGCGGCGACTTTTTCTCTGTCCTCGTACGGTGCAGTAAAATAAAGCATACTCCCTCCATTACCTTTTAAGTATACCATACCACCACAAAAGTGTAAAATCACTCACGCCGAATTAAGACGCTTTATCGCGCTATAAATGCGCATTTGCGCGCTTTTGTTGTTGACAAACCGTTTGTCTTGTAGTAAAATTTTGGAAAAGAATTTACGGAGTAAACAGAGGTTACAACCATGGGCGACAGAGAATACGGAATGATTGAAGACATGCTCCCCCTTCTCGTTTCCAACGGCAAAGGAAATTTCACTTCGGCACAAATAGAGGCTTTTAATAAATTCAAAAAATTTATCGACCACCTTCCGGGTGGTTTCCTAATTTACCGCGCCGATAAAAGCGAGGAAATTATTTACGCCAACAAGGCTCTTATCCGCATTTTCGAGTGTGCAGACAGCAAGGAGTTTATCGCTTACACGGGCAACACCTTTAAAGGGATTGTGTACCGCGAGGACTACGAAGAGGTAGTAAACAGCATTGAACACCAAATTTTAACCGGTGGCGACAACCTCGACTATGTGGAGTATCGCATCTTAACCAAAAAGGGCAATATCCGTCAGGTTGAGGACTACGGGCACTTTCTACGCACGAACGTCGGAGATATATACTACGTATTTATTACCGACTCGACCGACAAGACCGCAAAAAGGCAGCAAGAGCGTTTACAAAAGCTTGAAGTTATCGAGGGCTTGAGCTTGGAGTACGATTCCATTTTATACGCAGACCTCGACGCCGACCGCATTACTCCGTACAGAATGAGCAAAAGGCTCACAAAGCAGTTTGACGGCGAAATTAAAGCCAAATCTTACAGCTGGGTCATAGAAGACTTTGTTAAGTCTTGGGTTCATCCCGACGATCAGCAAAGAATCCGCAACATACTTTCCCCCGATTACATCCGCAAGATGCTCTCCCAAAGCCGCACCTTTTACGCCAACTTCAACTGCCTGTTCGGCGACGAAATTCAGTATATGCAATTAAGAATAGTTGACGCTAAAAACTACGGTCGCATTTCGCATATCATCATCGGTTCAAGAAATATAGGCGATGAACTTGAGCAGGAAAGGCAGAAAAAGACCCTGCTCGAAAACGCGCTTAAAGAGGCAAAAATAGCCAATATTGCGAAGAACTCCTTCCTTTCGAACATTTCGCACGATATGCGCACCCCTTTAAACGCGCTCTTTGGATATACCGAGCTTGCTAAAAAGCATATCGACGACAAAGAAATAATTGCCAGACACCTACAAAGCGTAAGTGACGCGGGCAAACAGCTTTTAGACCTCGTAGACAAGGTGCTTGAAATTTCTTATCTCGAATCCCAGGATTTCCACCTCAACGAGGAGCTCTGCAATTTGGAGGAAGTCGTGGCGGGGATTTACGACGAGGTTGCCCCCGTTGCCAAGAAAAAGAACATAAATTTCACGCTTGAACACCGCGGCATTTTGCATCCCGAGGTTTACGCCGACGTTGAGCAGCTCAAGCAAATACTTTTAAATCTTGCAACCAACGCAGTTAAATACACCGGCAACGGAGGAACGGTCAATTTCATAATGGAGGAGAGCGTCTCCCCCTCTGCCGAGTTCGTTACCTATCGCTTTGTAGTGCACGACACGGGCGTGGGTATTGCGCAGGAGGCGCTTGAAAAGATATTCGAGCCCTTCGAGAGAGAATACAACTCGACCTTGAGCGGAGTTTTCGGAAGCGGCTTGGGTCTTACTATCGCAAAACAGATTATCGACAGCATGGGCGGAACAATTACCGCAGAGAGTCAAGTGGGCGTAGGAAGCATATTTACCGTCAATTTGAGCTTTAAGCTTCCCAAAAAGCAGGAAACATCTGCAAGCGCGGACGATGTTGATGAATTCATAAAGGGAAAAAAGCTGCTACTTGTCGAAGATAACGAGATTAACCTTGAAATCGAGACAGAGCTTTTGGAGGACTTGGGACTCATTGTAGAGCCCGCCGAAAACGGAAAGATTGCCGTTGATAAAATGGCAGTTGCAAAGCCCGATGAATACCTCTTCGTACTTATGGATATCCAGATGCCCGTAATGGACGGCTGGCAGGCGACCGAGGGAATACGCGCCCTCCCCGACCCCGCAATTGCCAACATACCCATTATTGCACTTTCGGCAAACGCGTTTGAAAGCGACAAAAGGCTTTCGGCTAAAAACGGTATGAACGCACATCTCAATAAACCGCTCAACATTGATAACTTGCTCCACGCCATCGAAAAGACGGTAATGAATAAGTAATTAAACTAACAAATAAAAAAGCGGGAAACGGCTAAAACCGTTTCCCGCTTTTTTATTATGAAATGCAGGCTTTAATTCTCTTTAACGCACTTTTTTCAAGGCGCGAAACCTGGGCTTGAGATATCCCAACTTCGGAGGAAATTTCCGTTTGGGTTTTGCCCTCGAAATATCTCAATAAAAGTATTGTCTTTTCTCTGTCCTCCAAGCGGGCAATTGCCTCATAGAGCGCCGCCCTCTCCGTCCAGATTTCATCGTTGTTCTTTTCGTCGTAAATCTGGTCCATTAGAAGAAGTGTGTCGCCCTGCTTGTTGTACACCGGGTCGTAAAGACTGACGGGGTCTGAAATAGCGTCAAGCGCGTAGGCGACTTCCGAAACCGCAATATTCATCTCGCTTGCAATTTTATCGTAGGTTACGTCCTCATCGTCCACCTCTAATTTTTCCCGCACCTTTAAAATTTGGTAGGCGGTATCTCTTATCGAACGCGAGACACGCAGAGAATTTCCGTCACGCAGATATCTTTTGATTTCCCCCAAAATCATTGGTACGGCGTAGGTTGAAAACTTTACGCCCACCGACAGATTGAAGTTGTCGATAGCTTTAATAAGCCCAACGCACCCTGCCTGAAACACGTCGTCCGCGTTAGCTCGCTTAGCCCAGAACCTGCGTACGAGCGATAAAACAAGCCGCATATTCCCGACTATAAATCTCTCCCGCGCCGCGCTGTCGCCCGCCTTCAGTTTTATCATTAGCTCCTCCTGCTCCTTTTGCGATAAAAGAGGCAAGCCCGACGTATCCACGCCGCAAATAACGACTTTCTGTAACATAAAATCCCCCTTAAATTTATGTACAATAAGTCGTTTTTTAGGGTTAATCTATAAATTGCCCCCGTAATATGTCCTAACTAACGCATTATTCTATCTGTTTTGATATGTCTTTTTTAAGTTTTGAAATTATCTTTTTTTCGAGCCTTGATATGTAGCTTTGGGATATGCCGAGAGTGTCGGCAACGTCCTTTTGAGTCATGCCTTCGCCACCGTCAAGTCCGAAACGCATGCGCATAATTTTCTTTTCCCTGGGTGTCAGCTTTTCAAGCGACGCCTTCAAAAGCTCTCGCTCGACGCCTCCCTCTATATCCGAATACACGCTGTCGGCGTCCGTGCCCATTACGTCGGATAATAGTAGTTCGTTGCCCTCCCAGTCTGTATTAAGCGGCTCGTCAAAGCTCACTTCCTGCTTTAACCTGCTCATGCGCCTCAAATACATTAAAATTTCGTTTTCTATGCACCTGGAGGCGTAGGTTGCAAGCTTGATATTCTTGTCCGACTTAAATGAATTTATTGCCTTAATAAGCCCAATCGTACCCACGGAAACCAAGTCATCGCCGTCCGCGCCCGAACCCTCGAACTTTTTTGCAATATACACCACAAGCCTTAAATTGTGCTCTACAAGCTCGCGTTTTGCCCCCTCGTCGCCGCTCTCCAAAAGTGAAATTCTGTCGCTTTCTTCCTCCTGCGAAAGGGGCAGAGGGAGCGCCTCCGTTCCGCATATGTAATCGAGTGTGTTTTTGCCGAAAAGTGATAAAAGTAGGCTTTTGATTTTTTCAAACATTTCCGCTCTCCAAAAGGTCGCAATGCAGCACCGCCATATTAATTTTTTGCGGGCTTACGCCTATTTTAATATCTTTATAATTTTTAACGCTCTCGCCGAAGTCCACTTCGAGTCTGTCGCAAGTAAAAACGTTCATAATTTCGCTCCCTGCAACAGTATGTATTTTTACGCTTTCGTTTATTCGCACTTTTTCGGAAAGTTTAATTGCAACCTCTTCGGGAACCACGCAAACAGGCGCGCCTTTTATATAAACCTTATTGCCACTGTCGAAAAACCCCTTGACCTCCGCACGCAATTGACCCGCATATATGCGGCAAATAACGTCGTTTTTGTGCGTTTTTTTAAGCCTTATGGCAAGCCTTTTTGCGCCTATTATAACTAAAAGCGAAAATAGCATCGGGATACCTATCGGCACTGATGAAATTAAAAACCCTTCGCCTGTCTCATAGCTCCAGCCCGTCAAATTGAACAGCCCAAAGAGCACTCCCGCAAGACAAGCACTCAAAATCAAAAAAGCGCCGGTAAACTTTATAAGGCACTTAAAGCCGTCAAACTTCCCCGCAATCAAACAGAGCAAAATTCCCGAAATGATTTTCAAAACGAGCGCAATAATCTCTCCCGTTTTAAACAGCGGGAACACGACGGCAAACAATGCCCCGAAAGCGGCGGACAGGGCAATCCGCCCCACTCCCGCTCTGTTTTTAACAGCCGTCTTTGCCGCGTACAGCAAAGTAAAATCCATACAGAAATTTTCAATTACGGCGAGCTCCGCGTAAACTTGCATCGTAAGGGTATTATAGCTGTGAAAGGCTGTCGTAAAGTAAAATAAAACGGCGAAATCCGTCGAATTTCGCCGTTTTTACATTCCATTTTAAAACTCTATTCGTCGTGTCAGAGCCTCGAGCTCATGCGTATCTTGAACCGAAAGCAGCTCCTTTCGCATTGCCACCGAGTTCTTTTGTCCCTTAATATAGAAAGAAACCATCTTGCGCATAAACACACAGGCAAATCTTTCGCCGTAAAGTGAACGCGTTGCCTCAATTTGCTTTAAAACCTTCTCTTTGAAATCGCCAACGTCCGTGCCTGTAATTTCCGCAAAGATGCGCGGGTTGTACATTGCACCGCGGGCAACTGCTATACCGTCCGCACCCGTCTTATCCATAATATTCTCCGCGTCAGCAAGCGAGAATATTCCGCCGTTTGCAATTACGGGTATTTTAACCGCCGACTTGGCTTTTTCTATTTCTTTAAAATTGACCTCGCCCGCATAAATTTTATCCCGCGTCCTGCCGTGAACGCAAATCATATCCGCGCCCGCACTTTCGCACATTTTTGCAAATTCAGTACTCACAATATTTTTTTCGTCAATTCCTATTCTGAATTTTACGGAAATCCTCTTTCCGCTCTTTTTACACCCGGAAATAATTTTTTCGGCAAGGCGCAAATCGTTAAGTAGATACGAACCCTCGCCGTTTTTATATATTTTGGGAACCGGACAGCCCATGTTTATGTCGATTAGCTCAAATTGGACAAGAGCCTCGCTTTCGCACGCCCTCCTCATATATTCGGGGTCGCCGCCGAAAATCTGACACGCCTTTATGCCGTTGTACTCAGGCAAAACTTGCAACAGTTCCTTTGTTTTTTCGCTTTTATAGCAAAGCCCCTTCGCGCTGACCATCTCGGTAAAGGTAAGTCCCGCACCCAACTCGTAGCAAAGCTCCCTGAAAACGGCGTTGGTATAGCCCGCGAGAGGCGCCAAAAAGACGTTATTTTTTGTATGTAGTCCGCCGATATCAATTGCTTTTAAGTACATTTTTCGCCCTTTCCCAATATACGTTGAGCTCCAATTCGTCCAAATCCGTGATATTCTTGCCGTCGGCAATTATTTGCTTTTCGCACTCGATGAACCTTTCGGAGAACTTCTTCGTTGAAGCCCGCAGAGCCTCTTCACAGTCCACGCCCGCATGGCGGCACACGTTTACAGCCGAAAACAGCACGTCGCCCGCCTCCTCGAAAATATCGCCCTTGCCGTCCGTAAGCGCGTCCAAAAGCTCTGTAAGCTCGTCCGCAAGACTTTCCGAAGCCGAAATTGCCGATATAAAATCCATTCCTGATTTCGCCGCTCTCTTTTGCACCTTCTGCGCGCGCATACACGCGGGAAAGTTGTTCGGCACGGCGGCAACGCTCTCGCCGAAAGTTGACTGCCCCTTTTCCTTTTGTTTATTCTTCTCCCAGACGCCGAGCGCCTCTGCTCCATCGCCCGCCTTGTCATTGCCGAAAATGTGCGAGTGGCGGAAAATGAGCTTCTTAATAAGTCTCGTAAGCGCGTCCGAGCCCGTAAACTCGCCCCGCTCCCCTTGAATAACCGAGTGGAACGCCGCCTGCAACAGAACGTCGCCCGTCTCTTCCTCCATGCCGTCGACGTCGTTACGTTCGATTGCGTCTACAAGCTCGTAGGCTTCCTCTATCATATTGTTTTTAATGCTCTCGGAGGTCTGAACCCTATCCCACGGGCACCCGCCAGGCGCGCGCAGAATTTTTATGAGCTCCTCAAGGTCGGCAAAGTCAAATCTGTCCTTTTTGAGGAACTCGTCCTCCTCAACCGCCACGGCACAGCTTAAATCGTAAGTCTTTTGCCTGTCAAGCTCGTAAATTTTAATGCGCTTGACCTCGTTCCCGCGCACAAAGTGGCAAACTCTTTCCTCACCGAAAATATCCGAGAGCCGCTCTTTTACCTTGCCGGCTATGTAGTCGCAGTCAATATCGTAAACTGCCGCCGCGCGACAGCTTTTGAGCTCGTCTATCGCATAAGCCGAAATTCCGCACACCCCGCCTTTTTTCAGATTGGCAAGCGAAGCTATGTGCGACGTCTTTGAAACGCCGTCTATAATAATGCAGTCCTTGTGCTTTGAAAGGATAATTTTACATCCCTCGTCCTCGCAGACGCTTCCGTCCACGCAATAGCAGACGTCGCTCTCTTTCGCAGCCTTTAAAACCTCGGAGGCAAGCCGTTTATTGAGCGTATCGAAATTCCTGCACCCCGAATAAATTTCGTCGAGCGTGCGGACGGTGTAGCCTTTAAGGCTTTTAAACCCCTCACAGCTTTGTGTGCGGGCGATAATCACACCCGCCTTATCAAGTGCGCTTTGGGCTTTTAAGGTCAAATCGCCTTCCGAAACACCTAAACCTATCAAAGTAATCTTCATTTTATCTCTCCACGGGCAATCACACCTGCGCTTTTACGGGCAGAACACGGTTTGTCTGCGCTCTTCTGCCGACCCTGACAATATACCACAAATTGAGCAAAGACGCAACTAAATACGCACAGTTAGCCGACCAAGCCGCACCGTAGATGCCAAGCGGGGTCAACTTTAACAGTACCGCCGTAAGAGCTACGCGCAAAACGCCCGTCGTCCACTGCGTGACGGTACTCTTTATAGGCATTCCGAGCGAAGTTATGCAGGCAGACGAGGTCTGCACTATTGAAAGCGTAACCGACGATACCGCCATTATCCTTATTAAATCTACAAGAATTATTTTTTCTTGGGCCGACAGCGAGCCAAAAATTAATTTAGCGGCAAGCGGGGCAAAGATATACAGCCCCACCGCTGCGGGTGCGGACACAAGTAATGTAATTGCAAGCGCCTTAAACGCCCTTTTCTTTGCTTCTGCCAAATCCCCGCTTTCGGCGAGCGGGGAAATCTGCGGAACGCTAGAAGCCGCAAGCCCGTATGTTACCGACACGGGCAAGTTGATTATTGTTACGGCACAGCCCGAGTAAATTCCGTAGAGTGCGGTGGCGTTGTCGCCCATTTCGCGCAGAATGCGGACGGCAACTATGCTTTCAGCAAACTGCGAAAGAGGCAGAGCAATCGCAGTAAGAGTCAAAGGAATGGTATATTTTAATATGCTTGAAATGGGTACGCTTAAAGGATTGTATAACGGCTTTCTTCCCCTCTTACGCATATACCACAGCACGACTCCGCCCGTAGTCACAGCTTCGCTTACTGTTACGGCAAGTAGGGTTGACGCAACGGCGAAAGCTAAATTTTTACGGAAGATATAGGCAAGCACGCACCCCAAGCCAACCTTGATAAGCTGTTCGGAAATTTCCGAAATTGCCGTGGGATACATATTGCCCTTGCCCTGAAAATAGCCCCTCACTACGGATAGCATAGACACAAAAAACACCGATGGGCACAAGAGCTTACAACACAGCGCAATTGCCGGCTCGCCCTGAATCGAGGCAAGCGACGAGCTCAAAGCGTACATCAGAAGAGTTCCGATAACCCCTATGGTGCCGTACAGTCTGAACGCCTGTTTTTCGGCACCGAACCCCTTGCCCGACGAAATAAGCCTTGCAATACCAGTGGGGATTCCCGATGCCGACACCGTCAAAAGAATACAGTAAAGGGGATAGACCATCTGGTAAATACCCATGCCCTCTCCGCCTAAAAATTTAGTGAGAGGTATTCTGTAAACTGCGCCCAGCACTTTGGATATAAACCCGCCAAGCGATATGATTATAGCACCCTTAATAAAGGACTGCCCGCCCGTTTTTTGTGTGTTTTTCAATAATTCCCCCCGTAATATGCCGCATTTAACTGCTTAATTGCAATTTACGAATCATAAAGGAACAACTTTAGAAAATCAAATTGCCCCCGTAATATGCCTTAATTACCGACATTTTTTGCAACTAAAAAGACATACGGGAGATAATACAATTACCCCCAACATATGCCTTATTTAACGCGTTTATAGATTACTCAAACTGTCCTGCAAGTATATTTGCAGACAGCTGTGCAAGCTTTATTGCGGCGGGTTCGATTTTAGCGCCGTCCTCGCAGGAAACAAGAGCGACCGCGCCCAAACAGTCACCGTTACAAACTATCGGCACGATTATCTGCGCCGTGACGCTATCCGACTGTCCTTGACAGATAGGAACCACGTCTCCACCCTCGGCAAGATTAGCAATATAGCTCTTTCTCTCGCGCAAAATCTTTTCCATATTTTCCGACAGCTCTTTGCCGTCAAATTCGCGCTGTCCGCGCCCCGAGGCGTGTAGAACCTCGTCCGTATCGCATATTACCGCTATGTGCCCAGAAAGATCGGAGAGTGACTTCGCTGTCCCCTCCGAAAATTTTTCAAGCGACGCAATGGGCGAGTACTTTTTAAGCATCAACTCATCCCTGTCCGTAAATATTTCCAGCGGGTCGCCCGACTTCAAACGCAAAGTTGAGCGGATCTCCTTCGGGATAACCACTCTGCCAAGTTCATCTATTCTTCTGACAATTCCTGTTGCTTTCATATATTCTCCTTAGCCGCATTAACACAAAATGTGGCTACGCAATTAGAATGCGAAAAAATGAAAAAAATAATACAAATCTAGTAAAAAATTATGCCGTTCTAGAATACGCCCTTGCGTTTTCGATGTCCTCGCCGTTGATTTCCATTATGCGGTCGATTATTTCGTTTGCATTATCAACGCCTTGGAGCAAGTTCTTAAGTTCCTGCCTTTTCATAAAATCCTCCTACGCACTTTTATACGGGCGTGCTACCCATAGATTGTTTTATGTGCCGCGCCAGTTTTACGCCGTGAGCTGCTTTCGGGCATAATAAAAGACAGGAGCATTTTCGCTACTGCCTTAAATCTGCTGTAAGATAAAAGCACCTCTACAATCAACCGCAAAAGTGCTTATAAGTTTTGATTATAAATTTCATAATAAATATTTTCTATTGCTTCCGCCTCTTTGGTGGGCTCATCATCTATGTACCTAACATCTATACATCCACTTAATTCAACTGAAAAATCTTCCCACTCAAGAGCAATTACTCTTTCATATTCCTCTCTAGTCAGCAAGCTCTTTAATTGCTCTTTCTGTTTGTCCGTAATAATAAACTTATCCATTTTATTATTTCTTCCTCGACATCGGTCTACATTGAATTACAGTTTTTGTATCAATATTAAATGACACAAACACCCCTTCACCGATAAATCCAACACCTCTCTGTCCTTTATCGTTTACCTTTATTTTATTGTCGCATGCTCCGTTTATAAGAGTTTCGACAATTCTATCAACTGAGACACCCAAGCGTTTTTCTTTGTCGCTGCAAATAATTCTTTCTATTAAGTGATATGAAATACCTTCAACTCTTACGCCTGTTGATGTTGTAATCCCAATAATTTTTTCGTTTGCTTCTTTTAATACAGCCTCAAACTTATAAAATCCGATATTATTTACTTTGCCTTTTTCAACCGACTCTTTATACTGACGGAGCAAGTCAAATCTTCTGCCTTCATTATACTCCATTTGCTGAAATTCTGCAAGCGTTGACGGCATCTTTTCTGCACTTAATACAGCTTTATATTCCTCAAACAGTCGATTATCCCTGCGGTAATAGTGTGTCTTCGCATAAGGCAACGTTCCTTCCTCCGAGCGGTATGCCCGACGGAACGCGCCGAGCGTTTTATACGGTGCGTCAGCTCCGAACTTCTTCTGCTGCATTTGACTGCGGGCATAGCTTTCTCTAACTGTCTCGCTCTGCGGGTCTATACCGAACGGGCGGCGAGTGTTTTCTTCTAATACCCGCCGCTCCTCTACGGAACACCACCGTTTTAAACTTCATCTTCGAGTATTCGTCATAAATGAGTTTCAGCGCCGCTTCCGTTTCGGGTTTTGCCGACTCTATGCGCGAAAGCCACACTTCCACCAGTTTTTTGTCCTTATCAACTATTATCTCCATTAAATCCCCTGCCTGAATATTGTGTTATGTATTGCCTGCAAAGATGACTTAGTGTTTTCTCGCAATTATTGCCTAACCGTAATTTTTGCAAACAAAAAAAGCGGAACTTTTACAAGTCCCACTTCTCGACAATATCAGTCTAACATATTTACATCTTCAACCTATACGCATTTTTTCTGCCAACTTTTCGCCATTTTATAGGCATTTTTGTGCCTTTTTGCGCTTTCTGTAAGGAAAATAGTAAATTTATATCTTTTTAATAGTCAATCGAACTCTATCTTTGTCTTTATCGAATGACTTTATAAAATTAAATCCCAGTTGTTTTTCGTCTATTTTAGTCAAATAAAGATATTCTTCTTGGATATCCAATCCAACGTTATATACTTGCATCAAATACTCATTAACATCTTCCCGTCTAACAGCCCAATGACTTCTATGTAGTTTGTCATATTCATTCTTGCTATCATTTGTCGAACGCAAACAGTATGCTTTATATTCTTTTTCCCCTAACACATAATAAGTAGTTAAATAGCGACTAAAACAAACTGCTTCTTCTGCCTGGCGTCCTCTATGATTTAAATAAAGTTTATGTAGCAAACCTGCGTGTTTCCTTAAACGGCAAAGTCTTTTAACATTATACTTGATAAGATTATCGTCTTTTGCATATGAGAAATAATCTATAACTTCATTGTTCTTTGTTGACAAACCCACACTGCGACCAAATTCAAGAAACAGATCTTCATTATTAATCATATTTCTAACTTCAATCAAATTCTCAAATTTGTCCTGAATATTTCCATACATTTTTTCCATACCTTCAGAAATTAATGCTTTCACTTCTAAAGATAACGGATCGTTAAGGTATATTTGTGCAATACCATTTTTATCAAATGAACACATATCAAAAATTTCTGTTTTACCATAGTATCTTCTGCCGCAATTAATAGAAATATATTTTATTTGCTCTCCGGCAGGAAAATTATTAATTATTGCCTGTTCATATCCGTGATCAATTTCTTTATTATAATTAATTGGTTTGTCACGTAATTCGGCAGATATAAACTCCAAAATTTCAGTCCTGCGCTCGCCGCTTCTTCTAACAGCTAAATCGCATTCTTGTCCAATTAAAATAAAATTTTTACCATCCACTTCAAAAACATCGCCAATATCAATCGGCTTGCGCAGCTCATTTACAGTTAAATCAAATGTATCAATTTTGTACAAATCTTCATCGCCATAGTTGTTGACTTCTATGGCATTATCAACATTTATCAGATTCAAAGCATTTGAAAGCTTTATAGCGTTTTTTATTACTTCTATCTGCTTTGATTCTAAATGTTTTTTCTCTTTAATATCGAGCCATTTTAATATATAATCAAAATTTAGCGCTCCGTCACTTAAAGCCATTTGGGAAATAAAATTAGCTGTATTTTCATCTAAATAAGCACTATCGAATGTTTCATTGATTGCATTTACTTTTGCAGCTTGAAGCTTCTTGAGCATGATTCTATATAGGCTACATAAATACGCATTCTCAAAAAGTTTTCCGCTATTATTTGCACTTTTTTTTATAAATTCAACAAAAATATTATTGTTAAATTTTTGGTTTGCCGTATTATCATTAGAAGTTAATAAAACGCAAATTGTTTTATCTTTATAATCGGAGGTCTCTATTGTTGCAATTATTTCATGCGCTCTGTTGCTACCGTTAAGTTGATCATCTATTATACATAAAACATATCCGCCATTCTCAGTTAATTTATGAATGGCATCTTCCATATGAGTTTTATCCTCATTTAAAAAATCAGCGTAAAATCTAAATGATATACTTCCAAGCTCCTTACCTGCAGAAATTATATCTTTTAATGATGCTATGCCTAGTTCATCAAGGCTTAATCCGTATTCTTTTACAATTTCATCAATATTTTCTATGTCTTCAGTCGTGATACTATCAATCAGCCTGCCTGCGCCTTCACTGACATATCTTTTAATTATTCCGGCCGCTTTACCTTCAATGTTAAAGCCCTCTTCATATAGTTTTGTCATTACAGCGTTAATCTTGTTATGAATCTCTCTATTCTTTAATTTTACGCTTTCTAAACAGAGTTGCCTGTCTTGTTCAGGCATTCTATATAGATCAAACAAAACAGCCTCTACTTTCTTCGAATATGTCCATGCATCTTCAATAGAAATTATTCCCTTCAATTCTGTTGTCGCAAATATCTCTTGTAAAGTTAACATAATTTATTTAAATCTCCGTAGGTAGTACAATTATGAACTTATACCTATTGCCGTAAATATTTCTTTCTTCTGAAAGATATATATCAGCATCAAAAGTGTTTAGAAGTCGTTTTACAATATAGAGCCCCATACCTCTACCTTGATTTGCCTCTTTTCCGGATTGCAAAGCTTCAAACAACACATGCTCCATGCTTTGGAGTACACCGCAACCGCTATCAGTCACTTCTATGCTGCCATTATTTACTCTTTCAACTTTTATATAATCTTTTCTTTCATTTTTATATTTAATATCATACTTTGCTTTTTTTCTACGATAATCAATCCAATATTCTGCATTAGTAATTAAATTATATAATACATGCAACATAACTCCTTTGGGAAGCAGCATCGTAAAATCCAAATTCACCGGTAATAAATCTATTGATTGTTTTTTCAAGTCTTTATTAAGATTTGATTTTATTTTATCAAGTGTTTCTCCAATATTTTCGCTTGCAAAATCGGTTTTACTATCACCCTTAACAAATGTACCTTCAAGCAAATTATACAGGTCACTTATATCAGAGATTTTAGAAACAACTGTATTGTAAACATTGTGTAAAGTTCTAAAATCCTTGTTATACAATTGCACATTGTTATCAATAAGGTAATCGCCTATACTTGACCAATAATCATCTGATCCCTCATTGTCTTTATCTTTAACCAAAGAATGCAATTCATGTGTGATTGTCTCGGTTATTAATCCGTTTGCCATTAACTTAAAATTATTGAACGCTTCTATTTCTATCTTGCTTAAACTAACTGTAGCTTCACTCAATAGCTTTTGACTTTGGACAATTATATCCTGCGTCTTATTTGCATTGCTTTCAATGTTTTCTAAAGTATCAATTGTTGTCTGATAAATTTTAGCTGGTATTACTGCATTTTCTTTATCTATGATAGTATTTCGATTTAAAAGATGTTTAGTATTAATGATTTTTGTTAATAATTCTTTATTTTGCTTTAATAGTTTTTCCGTATCGGCACTTGCTTTTGCCACTTTTTCCGGAAGTTTTTTATCTATTAAACCTTCTTCCAGTAAAATATCACGTGTAATATCATCTGCCGATTTATTAAACTTATAAAAAAAGTCATTGAACACATAATTAACAAAATCTTTAAATGATCTTGCTACCTCATCAGCATAAATATCCAAACGTGAACTTATTTCTTTAATATATTTCTGTTTACTATCATTAATTTTAACATAACCCAATGAATCGCCTAAATTGAATCTATAAAATTGCTGACCCATGGTTCGATATTGCTGCATTTCAATCCAGTCATTATCTCTGTTACCTAAAAATCCTATTCTATATTTGTTACGATATAACTTTACCCCGTTAAAATTTCTTAAAAATCTTTGAACATCCTTAATTGATGCATCGAGCAGTTTTTTTTCTTGCTGTTGTACAAAGTCAACATAAATAGACCCTACAAGATTATCCCGTTTAAACGAAAATATTTTTCCTAAAATATCGCTGATTTTTGCTAAATTTTTAATCTGGTCAACTGCCAAACCATTAATGAATTCTAAATATTTTTCTTTCTTTCCCGCCGAAAATTTATTTCGATAGATATTCTTAAACCGTTCTTGAAAATAAGCGATTAACTCTTCTTCTGACATGTATTTATAAAGGGTTTTTTCAAATCTATCTTTATATTTTTTATATAAATCAACATATCCTTGCGTGGTCAACTTATATCTCGTAAAATCCACTTCTGCCCCTAAACGGGTTTTATGGATTTTTTCAATGAAAAAAGGTTTAATAACCATTTGCATTTCAAGATTGAGTTTGTTTTCTTCATTTATATACAATCTAAAAGAATGCTCACTTTCAGCAACAGACAAAAATTCTCTATTAAATGCAATAGGAATTTCAGTTGAGTTATATGAAACTTTTATATTAATACTATTTGTTTCATCATAAGGAGACACTAAAAAGGCCAAGGCTGATGCAACATCTGTTTTTAATTCAACCATTTCATTTTCAAAAAATGATTCTTGTTGTGGTCTATCTATTATATCATCTATCGCCGCATCTAAAATCCAAAGTCTTGTAAACGATAAATTATCATCTTCTTTAACGATTGAATAATACGGAACTTCTATATCATTAATTTGTGAACCAACAATTTTAGACCAATCAATTATTGCTATATTCACCGATTTATCTTTTTTTTGCGTCGTCTCTACTATTAAAACTTTACCAAGTCTTTGAGCAGCAAGGCGTCCAATGCCTTTTTGCCCAAATAACACATCTTCTTCTTGCAATTTAATTTGTGTACCAACTTTTAAAAACCCTTCTTCCAACAATGACTCATTCATTCCCAAGCCAAAATCTTCAACCAATAAACAAGGTTTATTTAATAATTCTAGATCAACAATACTAATATCAAAAGTAGCATTATGCTTTTGTAATTTATCATTAGAAAACGATGAATAAATATTTAGATTAACAAATCGGCTTTTCGCATCAATTGAATTCTTGATTAACTCTATTAACGCAACCTCCGGAGCTGTAATTAAGTCTTTTCCCATATGCTCAATTATACGCGAATCGAATGACATCTTTTTAATCATTATTAATCTCCTTTAAGCTATCAAGCAAATCATTTAAAGTCTCCGCAATAGCTTTTGCCATTAAAACCGGTACACCGTTACCAATTACCTTAAATTTATTAGTTAATGACATGTCAGCAGGTAGCACAAACCACTCTGGTAACGATTGAATAGCCATAGTTTCAGCAACACTTAAACGTCTAATTTTGTAGGGATGTAAATGAACTTCATTATTTCCATAGGCTGCTGTTGGAGAATATCTCCATCTATGTAAACGTTTAAATGACTTACGACTAACATCGCCTTCTTCTATGGTACTTATTTTGGGTAATCCTGACTTAACTTTGAAAGTATCTGATCCATTGGGATGATCTTCTACATCGTTTTTTCTAAACCAAGTTTCAACTGCTAATTCGCTATATTCTTTAATTGCTCTCGGTTGCCGTCTACTGATATTCGAAGAAAAAGGTTGTCGTGTTGGCCACTCTAAATTTTTAATTGTTGTCGCATCGTTATAAACCGCATTTTGAAACCAAGGAAATTCGATTTCATTTTTATCATTAATTACCTTATTTAAATTTTGCATTTCCCTTTTAATGCCAATTAATATTATTCTTTCTCTATCTTGAGGAACACCAAAGCATAACGAATTAAGTAATTTGTCCGCTATTACATAGCCTGCAGTTTGCAATTGCTGTTTCAATTCGTTATAGTATTCTCTATGCTTAGCAGTCTTTATTAATCCTTTTACATTTTCAAAAACAAAAAAATCGGGGGAACAGTCAATAATTAGATTAACATAGCTTTGCGCTAAAGCGCCATTTACTCCCTCACGCCCTTTATTCTTTCCACCGACAGAAAAATCAGGACAGGGTGGACCGCCAATAAAACCTATTAAATTACCCAATTTTCTCTCGACTTCAATATATTGATGAATGCGTGTATGTTTTTCTCCACTTAAAAATTCATTTATGTCGCAACAGTAACTATTACATTTTGGTTTATGAATACCTTTTTGACTTCTTGCAAATTCATATGCCCTAAGAAATTCACTATTATATTCATTTACTAAAACAATATTATATTTTGATTGTTCAAACCCAAGATCTAATAGACCTGCTCCTGAAAAAAACGAAAATATTGATTTACTCATTTGTTTTTCTCCGAATAATGCCATGCAAAGATTCAATATCTGTCATATAAATCTTAAACAACTTTTCCATAATCTATTTTCAGCAACAATCTTCTACATTCTTCTTTAATTGGTTTGCTAGTCGCTAATTCTTGAAATTCAACCATTGTATATTTTCTCTCGTAATTATAACATACAATTAAAATAAAGTAAAGAATGAAAACGCCCTTAGACATCAACAAACCGTTATAATAATATAAAATCATAGAACACAAAACGGGACAAAGTGGCAAACTTTGTCCCAAACAATTAATAAATTCAGCGATGCACATTTATAGTTAAACCTCTTTGCTTGATGAAGACTTGTAAAATAATTTATCTTTTAAAACTGTCTTTATCGGCTTGGGAAGTTTAGGAAATCCCTCTATCGCCATTTCAAGCACATTACGGGGTTTTAATCTTTTTCTATTGGCCTCTTTGATAGCAGTATAACTATTAACTTCGCTTTTACATGCGGTCAATAATCTTTGCATAAAGCGCTCAAAGCTATCAATGTAACCTCTTTTAATTCCATAGTTAATATCAATATAATTTAATTACGGAAGTCCAATTTGCCACAACAACCATCAACTAATTTATTTTGAAGTATTATCAGTTCAAGCTCGCCGCTATAGGACCAACCTTTTAATCTTTGCGACAACTCTCCGCAGAATTCTATAAAGCATTTATCACTGTAAAACCATTTTTCATTGTTAACACCCTTAATAGGTTGTATATCTTTATAATATCCAAAGAAATTTTGACTATAGCCAATAGGATAAATTGAACAATATTTGCCTGCAAGGTAATGAAAATAATTGAATTTACCTATTATTCTTTGCGCACCTTCATCAGACGGTTTAACTAATAGAAAAATAATTACATGTTTGTCTAAAAGACTTTCTTCTTGAACTTCTATACCCCCAAAATTATTAATTGGAAACATTTTATCCCCTGTTTTATTTAATGTACTACAACTTTTCTCTCTCCGCCATCAAGAGCCGACTTTAATCGTTTAAGTCTTGTAAGTTGATTGTGTGATTTGTTGTTTGAGTTAGTTTATTGTAAAATTTCTAAACGTTAAAATGTAAGAAATATTTTAAATGAAAAAACGACGTAACGTGTTTAATGTTGCACTGGTTTCTATATTATTGCTAATGCAAACCATTCAGTTGTTAACAAATTATAAACAACTCATAGACAATAATTAACTATCTTTTTTATTCTCATGTTCTTTATAGACTTTGAACGCCGATTGCAATGCAATAAAATGACGAGGGGTAAATTCGATTTTTACCTTCTGCGATTTCAGTTCAATTTCAATAGAAATAAGCTCATTGCTTCCAGCTTCAACAAGTGTATTTTCAACTTGATTTTCAAAATTATCAAGATTCTTTGAGCAATACCTATATTCGGCAGCACAAGTCGGACATAAACATAAAGTATTCCAACCCGCATCGACATTGTTTAGCAAATTTCTATCTAAGTTCGCCGTGCTAATAATATTGATTGCTTCGAAATAAATATCACCATTATATTTTCTTATTGGTTCTCTGCCGCATATTTGACACTCCCCTCTGTACTGCTCACGTATAAACTGCTTCTCAAACATAGATGTTTTTGAGCTATATGTATACTTCATAACATGTTTTACAATAACACGCTTTTCTAAACCTTCCTCGAAATCCTCTTGTTGCTTTTTTGCCCTTGCAGAAGGATTTTTTACACTGATATCTCGCCCATAGTCATCATCTTCTTGATATTCAGACTGTTCTTTATTCTCCTCTCCCAATGCTTCTGTCAAAGACATTCTCTTCCTTTCTTTTTGCTCTCGCAACATACGAAGGATTTCCGCTTTAACCTCGTCAGATTGCCTAAACCATTCTTCATCCGCTGCAGATACTGAAACACCTGCTTTTTCGAGTATGGTTGCAATATCATCAGGCGCTTGAGTTTCATCTCCAAAACCGATATTTTGCAAAAATAAAGCGTCTTCGTTATATTCAAACCCATCATACAATTCAGTCTCAGTAATATCGCAAGGACGGCAAAATACCCCATCTTTATTGGGTATCCATTTAGTCCTTTTAAGAACATAGGCAAGCCGTGAGTCAAAAATTTTTATAGGACGACTATTGTTGGCGCTAAATCTTGCTTCATGGTGCCTAATATTTTTATCGTTTACCACTATATTCCACAGCAATAAACTTTCCCTATATAAATTTTCCTCAGGAATTCTATGTATATTATTTAGCCCCGTGATAGTGTAATCGCTATTTGTTTCGGAATAAGCCCGAATATTTGTTGTGTTGAGTCTTTGCCAATTTGGATGCGAAGGATCAACTCTACAAGACGATATTTCAGGAGCAACTTTGCCACCCAATTTAATAAACACTTCTCTAAAAAGTGATATTTCGTTATCGTCCAGACTTTGATAATGCTCATGCGAAACAACAAAATCTATATCATAGGACTGTTCGTAGAAAAAGGCAACATCATCCGCCCAACAACACGCTTTCGCCGTAACTCTATATAATTTTCCGTCGTCTTTTATGCGTTTCCCCAGAATAAAAGCACTATCCCTAAACTGTTCAATATTCCCATTTGCTTTATATTTTTCTTGTACTTCGAGAAGCTTAATTACAACATCATCACAGTCAACACTGTCTTTCTCTATATCCGCCATTAAATCAATTTCTTCCGTCATAATCCTAACGCCCAATCGTTTTAAAAATGCTAAAGCGGCTTCAACGGAAGTCTTAGAAATTGTGTTATCTATTTCAACATATAGCGGATCTTTGATTTGTTTTGGAACATAATTTGACCTTATATATAGATTTTCATCGGCACTATGTAATTTACCGTCATTGCACTTCAGCATTGTAGTCTCGGTAAGACTTTCGATATATGAATGGAGATATGGAAAAGCATTCAACAACTCATATAATCTTGTAAACCACTCATTATCTTCTAACTTTCTTTCAAACAATGGTGAAAAAATTGACGAATGACGAGCCAACGTTTCAACAATTATCCTTGTTTCATATGCAGTTAAACCTATCTCATTTAAGAAAGTCTCCTCTCTCGTTTGCGGTCTAAGTGCCGGAACCCAATATTTTTTATATAACAAAAACAAATCGTCTGAAGTAATCAGCTTTACAATTTCTCTACTGCCTTGTTTAACCTGTCCAATTTTTTTGTAACTACCATCTTGAGTGAGTATCAACTCTTTATCGGGATTTATGAATAATTTAATAAGCTCATCATAAATAACCTTAAATTTTGTTTCACCGTATTGAAAATCTCTTCTATTAGGCAACGCTGCATAATAATGATAATCAATACATTTCCGCTCTTTAAAGTAAAAAACGGACGATACTGCAAGTTGGGCTAATTCATTAAATAGCTTATTGTTTTCTTCACAATTTCTGACACTATCACGCGCTACGGTCGAGGCAAAAGGTGCATGGACGTGGAAATGAAAATCGCTACGTTCTTTTACGGCAGGGAAATATATAAACACTTTCCCCTTTAGCGTTTCATCAACCGTGTATGTTCTTTGACTACCTTCCCCGTTGGCATTCATTCTAAAAGCCAAAGACATCGGTAAAGTGGCTTCACCTTTTAACGTATTTACTTTGCAGTTTTTAGAAAACTTAAACCAATATGTCTTTGTCTTTGCTTCGTTTGAGTCCTTTATATTTGCATCAACTTTATTGACTATCTTTAACACTTCGTCAACGTTTTTAAGTTGCACACCACCCACAGAGTTATCGGGCAATTTAAAAATAATCTTCTCAATATGGTTAAGGAATAGTATTGAATTCTCATCTAATTCCAATAATGCTTTCTTTATTTCCGCAACTGCATCTTGGGGCTTTTTTGTTTTGTGGTCGAACGGGAAGATAAATCTCGTTTCACCCAATTTAGCCATTTGGGGAACATCTATAGGATCGGGAATAACCATATCCCTAATTCTAAAGTCAAATTCACCCGAATGGATTTCAGGCGTGCTGGTATAGGTATAAACTGCTTTGAAGCCAACGCCGAAAGTACCGATACTTGTAGGATCGTCTTTTTTTAAGGTATTGTTGCCTATACTTGTAATCGAATCAATGTCTTCGTATACAAAGTCTCTCTTTTTACCATTATGCACGAATAGAAGCTTATCGTTGCTTAAAACGAACTTTACTTCCGTGGCACACATATCTTCTGCGTTTTGCAAAAGTTCATACACGAAGTGAGCCGTATCAGGATACATATCTGTAAGTATCTTCTTTGTGCCTTCCCACATGTTGTTTTCTTGACTTACACGAACGTATTCTTCGCGTTTCTTTTTCAATTCTAATAATCTTTCGTATGAGGTCATATTATTTTTCTACCTTGATTGTTCCTATCGCAAGCTTTCTAACTACAATATCTGACTGAGCAATTATGCCCGTCAATTCTTTTTTCTTATCTTCAAAGCCAATCTCAATAGTAGCTAATTGTGATTGCTTCATCCTTATAATTCTCGCATCAGTTTCTTTTGCAAGCCGTTCTTTGATAACTTTTAATCTCGATTTATAGCTTATAGTCAGATTTTCTAATTTGTATCCGATTATCTGCTTTGAATACTCAATATAATCATTTTTTGCCACTTGCCAAATTCTAAAAAGTTTATTATCAATCAGCTCTTGATTTATCTCTGTTATATTATCTGCATCTTGTGCATTATAAATAGCCTCAAGAAGCACTTTATTAGGAATATCGTCCAATGTTACAACCTGCAACTTATTGTCCGGTTTCACGCCCTTATAAAGCCACTCGTAAATGATAAATGGATACTCTCCAGCAGGTAATGAGTCCGTCTTAACTTTTAAAGAACACAAGATAGGCTCATCTTCAAAACATTTTAACGCTTGCTTTACAAGAGGGTGCGTAGGCATAATAAATACAACGTCGTCATTTTCGGAAGCATACTCGCCGTCAAACGTAATCTTTTCAAACGGAAAAGAGTTATTTAGATATTGATCCCATTGCTTATAAACGGGATTAGCCTGTTTGGGTAACTTGCCGTAATCTTCAAACAATAACCTACGATTATCCGCATTCAAACGCAACGTCTTGGCTTTTCCCTCACCTAATATGTAGGCACTACTATCGCCTAATCTCTTTTCAAGATAGGTTTCAACCAGACGTTCAATAGCCTCAGCACTAAGGTAAATATTGGTAGCGTCTTGTAATTCTTTTTTAATTACGTTTTCGCTCAAATCCAAGCCAAAGAAAGTATGTTTTTCATCTTCCATCTTTTGTTGCTCTTGAATTAGACGAATTTGATTATCTTGAAGCTGTTGCAGTTTTTCACGGCGCTCTTCGGGTTTAAGAATATACTGCTCTGCTATATTATAAATTTCCTTTGTTATATCTCCCAAAATCTGCTCACTATCGCCAATGGAAGCATTAAACACGCCGATTCGAGAAAGACATCTATCGAATATATCACAATCAATAGTATCTTCGGTAATAATATTGACGATAGACACACTTTCACTCTTTTGTCCGTTACGGTCAATACGACCAATTCTTTGTTCTATTGCTTGAGGATTCCACGGCAAGTCATAATTTACCATACAATCACAGAACTGATAGTCCAACCCTTCACAACCGACTTCGGAGAATAACAGAACATCTATAGCTTCCTTTTCATTCTTATTCATCATGAATCTTGAACGGAGCTTTACTCTTTCTTCGTCGGGAACACCCCCGTGAACCACACCGACTCTGATGCTGGATAAAGTTAGCCTATCAGCCAAATATGTAAGAGTATGCCTAAAACTGCTAAACACCATAACCCTATTGTTTTCCATGTCTTGCTTGCCTTGTATGGTATTTAACAGTGCGTCTAATTTATTGTCTTGTTCGTCTAATTCATCTGCTAAAAGTAGTATTTGTTTTACAGCCTCTTTAATTTTTGGAACGGACATCGTTTGATACAATTTCTCGCCCAATTCAGTATTAGTATCATCTTCTACGTCCAAACCGGAAATATCCAATTCGTCAAACCTGCGAGTCAGAATTGTTTCCAAAAAGGGCTTTAAGCCGTGAATGCAACTTGCTGCTTGCCGCATGATAGTTGTCATCATAAACCTGATACCCCTATCACCGTGGAGTTTAATTAAAATATCCGCCTGTGTTTGCATAAGCAATGTATAAAGATTGCTTTGTGCTTCGGTAAACATAACCTTAATCGTTTCGGGCTTTCTTAAAGTGAAATTCCCAATATCTCTACGCCTCGTGCGATTTATCATATTGGCAAACGTATGTAAACTTTCAACCTCGCCAATAAGTTTAACTCGCTGTTCGGAAGTTATAGCATCTCTATTCAGCATCCTAATAGCCTTTTGATATGTGGGATTGGTTGTAAGCATAGCAACGCCCCAGAGCGTATCTCCAGCAAATTTTAATTGTTCTAACGCCGCCTCTTGCCAATTCTCTTGGTTACTTCTAATAATCTTAGCTGCCTCATTGATAAAAGGGTTAGGCTCTGCCATGTGCCTAAAGCTATCAATGTCAAACACGAGATCGGGGCGCAAAAGATTTAATAAGACAAATAAATCCTTATCAGCTAACTGAATAGGTGTCGCAGTAAGAAGGACAATACTTTCGGCATTATCGCAGAACATTTGAGCGGCTTGGTAAGCATAAGTATTTTGATTTTTTATATGATGAGCCTCGTCTATGATTACCAAATCGAACTTGGGAAACGGCTTCAAATCGGATAAAGATTTGCGATCCAATTTTTTAATGACGCCGTCTTTAGTAGCAGTGCCACATACAACAGCCTCGTCAAACAAAGAATACGGAATAATACATTTTTGATAATCTGACGGCCACTCACCATAATCAAGATCTGTTTCTTCAATACAGTATTTAAGTTGTTTTCCGTCAATATGAACAAATTTCTCGCCGAAACGTTTTAACTCGTTTTGCCACTTTTTCTCGGTTATAAGGGGACGAGGACAAATGACAAGAACCGATTTATAGTCAAATCGTGCTTCTAATTCCTTTAACACCAATCCAGCCTCGATAGTTTTACCTACACCAACACCGTCGGCAATAAGAATACGAGGACTGTCTGATTTTACTATCTTTAGGACAGGTCTGAACTGATACGGTATATAATCGATCTTCGCAGAATTTAGGGAATACAAAGAGCTGATACTCGGATTGAGAATAAGCCTTGCTGTAAGCAAGGCATTTAGATCTTTTGCAGAATAGACACAATTCTCATCGGGCATCTCAAAAGAAGAAAGTTGTTCCTCAAAAAAGGTCATCTTCCTTCCGTTTACGACCACGATATATTGCGTAGTTGCCCCAACTGTATTCACTCCAACAACAGCACCAATGGAGCCGTCGTGGTTTATTTTTACCGTATCACCAATGTTGTACATATAATCACTCCAAGTTATCGTCTTTAACTTCAAATCTTAGTGCGAGCATCGTAAAACTTGAGTTTGTCTGAATTTGTTGACTCGGAATATATAAATATTTCCAATCTTTCATACCGTGAGCGCTACAATAAACACTCGCAACTTGGCAATATTTTACAGCACGCTGCTTTTTTAATATGTTGCTTTCATCGTTTAATTTATCTTCTCCTTTAACTTCAACAAGATACATATAATCACTTGTCTCAACAACAAAGTCAGGCTCGTATCTTTGAGAATTACCGTAGAACAAATTAAACTGTTTAGGTGCAGGACGAAGCCACTTTTGAACTTCAGAACTTTGCTCACACACGATTGCAAACCGTTTTTCCGGTGCCGAGTCAAATTTATAAATCGGATGCAAAGCCTTTTTGAATCCATTAAACAAACACTTGGGAACATCGCCATCGGGAATAACAGTGTATACGGAAATGGGTTCTTCGCCAATCTTCCGCATATAACTCGGCTCATAGATGTGTAAACTTACGCCCGAAATTTCTTCAATTATGTCCGGTTCGGAACATTTGAAGTGTTTCTTCATCTGTTCGTAAATTTTATCTGCAATGCTGCGCTTATTGCACATTACAATATTCTTAATTTCGTCAGCAGTAAATTTTTTGGCAAACGCATCAAAAAGCGTCGTAATCAAATCGTAAAGCAAATCGCAGCAAGCATCATAATCTATTTCAGGGCGCTTGCTTATCTCATCCACAATTACCCTCATAGGATTAAGTGCATTAAAATCTAGATACTTTCCCTGTACAACCTCAACGTCGCCAGCTTCAACAAGATTTTTTAAGAGAATATCGTTGGGAATAGGATAATAGTTGAAATCGGTAGTATCTAAAATAAAATGTTCGAAATAATAAAGAGCTTTATTATCACGGGTTATTTTAATTTGCGGAATGGACATAGTTCCACTTTCTATTATCTCACGCTGCTTGTCTATCTCATCCCCTACAAATCTCTTGATTATATCAGAAAAATCCGTTCTCCTCTTTACTATCTCGGCAATATCTTCATCGGCAACAATTTTTTCAACCAATGCAGACGTACTCATTTGCGGAAGACTTTCTCTACCCACAACACGATATGTATCAATAAGTTGTTTAGAAGCTTGCTCCGTGGCCTTGACTATAGTTTCTCGCTCTTCGGAAGAAAGATTTTCTTCGGTGCTTATAAACACGCCAAATTCTTCCAAACTTCTTTGAACACCGCTTTTGTATGTAGGCTGAACGGCAACCGACTCGCTTTTTTCTATATCTTCTGCAAAAATAATATTGCCTGCTTTTAACAAGCTGTTTGGACTATTAGCCTCTTTAATTATTTCTTCAAATTTATCGTGTGCGGTTATAATGAGCGAATCGACATCACGATTACCCGTTCTTTTGCCATAAGGAAGCCTAAGCCCTCTACCAACAGTTTGCTCACGCAAAGTCTGACTCACTGCCGTTCTAAGCGGGATAATAGTATAAAGATTATTTACGTCCCACCCTTCTTTGAGTATATTTACGTGTATTACAATTTCAACAGGGTTATCATACTTTTCGACTTCCAAAAGTAGCTGAACGTTCTCATCTTTTTCTGAACCTTTTTGATTGCTATGCAAAATTATCGTCTTGTTTGCATACTTTCCACCATAAAAATCCCTTGATGAAATAAACGCTTTAATATGTTCTGCGTGAACGGTATCTTTACAGACCACTAACACAAACGGCTTTATCGGCTCTACACCGTTATTAATTGCGTAATCCTTCAAACGTTCCTTAACACGCTCGTGATTGGCAACGCCGTCGGTTAGCATCATTTTATCCATTTCGTCCTGCGTGAAATTATAGTCGGAAATATCCCTCCTAGTCATTGCATAAGGCGTTTTGGTAAAACCGTCATCAATAGCAGAAGATAACGGATATTCATAGACGACATTCTTAAATTTTACTGCCTTAGAGCCTTGCTCGACCTGCGGTGTTGCCGTAAGCTCCAAACCGAGAATAGGTTTTAATTCGTTAATCGCCGCCAAGCCTTTATCCGCGCGATAATGGTGCGATTCGTCCATTATTAATACTAAATCGTTGCGAGACGACAAAAAGCTAAAATAGCTTGTACCTAAGTATTCCGAAAGATTACGAATTCTGCCAAGCTCACGATTGAATTTAGATATATTAAAAATGTTTATTGTAACGTCAGAAAAACCACCCATTAGGCCTTTTTCTGCATAATTTTCGCCCGTAATAAGGTTAGGGGGATATGACCTAAAACATCCTATACCTCTGAACACGTATTTTTCGCTTGATGGATCGCCCAAGTCCTTTTTAAGTTTTTCGTAAATAGTAAGGTTGGGGGCAACGACAAAGAAATTCTTTATTCCCTTTTGTGTATACAGATAGGTAATAAATGCACCCATCAAGCGTGTTTTACCGACGCCTGTTGCAAGAGCAAAAGTAAGACTCATAAAATCTCTTTCAAAGTTTGAACAGGTCGGATAAATATCGTGAACGGCGTGCAGGACTGCATTCAAATCAATATCTTTTTGAAGCTGCACCTCATCAAGAATATCGTCAAGAATTTTTAAGCTACGCTTTTGCGGCTTGCGTAAACTCATACAACCGCTTATGTAATCTACGGAGTATTCAGAATATTCACGCCTCATACTTATTCCTCCTCGTCATCATAAACAGGAACGTCTACTATATTGAGATTATAGTTGTCCTTACCAAACTCGCATCTGCCAAGCAGATATTGTGGTATCTTTTTGACTTTGATGTTCTTGTATAATCTATCTATACCGCTGTCAAACGACTTGCAGGCAATCACAAGGTATTCTCCGTCTTGCATTTCTTTTGAAATTGCGTCAAGATAACTCTCTGTTAAGTGCGTTGTGGTGGTAAAAATATATGCATTTTCATTTTTACCTTGCTTCCAATAATAATTAGCATCAGGTGCATATTCAAACCCTTCGTGTAATGCCATAGCAGCCGCAAGCATCTCCGCATTATACTCTCTATTGATTATGGGATTGCCGAATTTGTCTTCAACGATAAGCGTAGGAGCAATCTCGTAAAATCTATATCCGCCTCCACTTTGCCAATTAACCGACTTAGTAATGCCACCCTTATCTTCACCAGATATAACCTTATCTAAACGTACTTTACAATGCGTATATGCGTGATCGCCCATTTCAATACCGATATATTTTCTTCCCATTTTATGAGCAACAGCCGCAGTAGTTCCAGAGCCAAGAAAGCTATCAAGAATCAAATCGCCTTTCTTTGAAGACATTTCCAACATCCGTGCAATCAAAAATTCAGGTTTCTTGCTATTTCTAAATTCAACATTACCCTCGTTAAATAATTTCCCTGTATTTATGTCTAACCATATATCTCCTAACAAATCACTAATGGCGTGCTTATATCCCTCTTCGGTAAAACAATCATGGAATTTGTCTGCGAGAAAAAACATTTCACGTCCTCGATAATAATAATGCTCTTGCCCATTTTTAGTGATATAAAAAATCTTATCAGGATTTTGTTGAGATAAGGCTTTATATTCGTTACGTATAAATGCTCTGCGCCAAATAAATTGAGCGTTTAAGTTGATAAACTTTTGAAATTGTTCTTCATTTTCAGCATCAATACCGTTTGCAACTAAAACCTCTTTCAGCCTTTTAATCTCCCAGCAATCAGGATCGTCGGAATTATGTTTATCCAAGTAGTATTGAAACTCATCGTCAATCTTTGATAACGGTATATATTGGGGGATTATCGCAAAATTATCTGCGTCTTTTGCGTAAACCAATATAATTTCTTTCTCTTTTATAATAGTCTTATTTTTGTGTGCTGTTTTAACGCCGCTAACAGTTGACATTTTTATACAAATAGAACTTATAAAATTTTTACGTCCAAAAATTTCATCGCACAAAACTTTGAGATAAGCATACTCATTATCATCAATTTGAATATATATAATTCCGTCGTTGGATAATAAGTTTCTTAATATCTCTAATCGTGGCATCATTAAATTAAGCCATGTGCTATGTTCCAAATTATCGTCATAATGCTCAAATGCACTTCCTGTATTATATGGAGGATCGATATAAATACATTTGACCTGTCCAGCGTACTTGCTTTCCAATGCTTTAAGTGCAAGTAAATTATCCCCGTGAATAAGCATATTATCGGTGTTGGTATCCTGCGCTGTATTACTAAGAGTCGGGTTCTCAATTAAAATCCTCGGCTCTATTTTTAACTCTTTATCTTTACCTATCCAAGTGAGTTCCAATTTGTTAGACATTGCTCAGCTCCTATATTCCTAATTTGTCGAATAGTATCTTATTGCGCTTTTTTGCATCATTGATTATCTTGTCGTATGTCAAAATCTCTATGTACATATTGTCCTTCATTTTATACATACCAAGTCTGTCAATAGTTTCGTCAAACCAATACATCTTTTTTAGTGTTTCTCTATATTTTTCAATAGCGTCACAAACAACATACAAATAAAACTTAGTATGATCATCGGTACGTATTATTCTACCATTTTTGTCTGTAACCTTATTGCCTTGTATTTTAAGCATATATTTCATTATTTGATCAACGGGATTATCGCTTACGAGGTCATCTCGCATAGGTCTTTTTAGCTCGAACAAAACAACCGTGTCATAAGCTGTGCCGTCATTTTTTGATTCCAGCAGAGCAACACTATTGTCAAGAAGCATCAAATCTGTACGGTCCTCATTTCTATCGTTGTTAAACGGAATGTCAGAAGATGCGAAGAAAAAGTATGCAAGCCTTTCATCCACCAGCCATAAATTATGTTGCTCATAATCTATAACATCCGATGTCGTTCTCATTGGATAAATTAGATTGTGCATAAATTCTTCTCTAACGTATTTCCCATCCGATTGTTTATACATTCCCACTTCAAACAAATCGATTATTGATTTGCGATGGGCTACATATTTAGCAAGTATTGATTTATTCTCATCACTTATTCTTGCAACGTGCTCTTCAAACTTGCTTTTATATTCATCCAATTGAGTAACATCATTTTTAAGCTCTTCAACCAGTTCTTGCCCTTGTTTTTTTGTTATTATATCAAAATCCCGATCGAGCTGATATAGCATCGAGCTTTTCATCTGAAACACCCGGCTTGATTTTTTCTATCTCTGACGACATATATTTCAGCAGATGCCTATACTGTGGTACTTGCGTGGAAACATATCTTTCAATTCTTTTCTTCTTTTCTTCCGCTATTGGTTTTAAATAATCGCTTAAATATTCCTCTATTAAATCAACCGATTTTGTTACAATTTTATTCATCGTAACAAGAGGTGCAAATCCATCCTCCGCTGTTTCTGGTATGGTGAAGGATAACCGGTTCATATCTACATTGTTGTCAAGATATTTAGAAGTAATTATTCCTAAGCACCAAAAAGGCTCTTCGACATCCAACGCTTTATCAAGATTCACAATATATTTACTTAAATCCTTTGCCTCAACCAAACGGCTATTGGCACATAAATATAATTTATGGCTATTAATTATAGCACCATCAACACGAATTTTAGTTAATGCAAACTGATTATTCCCGATTATAAAGATATCCGTGCCTTTTTCTACCGCAATCTTTTCAGCGAAAAATTCATTTAGATTTACCTTGTTGCCTTTATCATCTGAAAGTATAATTTGGGGGCAGGCCTTATTGAGAAAATAAACAAAACAGTGTTGAATTAATTTTATAGCAATACTTTCAATACTAACCGGTGAGTTTGCTTTATATTTATCTAAAAATGAACATAACTTAACGGTTGTTTTTACATCAGTATTATCACAAGCAACGACTTCGTCATTTATGCCACTGATATCCAAGGCAAATTCAAATGCACGCTTATAGTACTTGCCATCATAAAAAAAGCAACTATCAATACTTACATTTTTAAATGCCTTCAACCAAGAAAATCTGCCAACGCCCTTTCCACCGATTTCATTTTTATAATCGGAATCTGACTCCAGAAAAGAATTAAAATTATCTTCATTAAAGCCAATTCCGTTATCGGTTATCGTAATGTTTTCAATATGTCCAAGAATTTCATCTGATAATGTTTCCTCTCTTTCAATTTTAATGGAAATTTCCCCATCAAAAGATTCTATTCTCCTTCTTTCTTCGATAGCTTGCAATGAATTAACTACTGCTTCAAAGAGAGGTATTAAAGATTTGTTTTCTGGAAGGGTAAAATTCTTGACACGCCCTTTAATGTTAATCTTAAACTCTTTCATTTTTATTCCTCGCCGAATTTGATATTGTTATCATTACAGTACGTAGCAAATTTACGTTGCATAATGTAGTTAGGCTTCCTTATGCCATTTTCCCACTCATTTACAGTAGAAAACGCCACTCCAAGTTCTTTCGCAAAATCTGCTTGACTTAACATTAATTTTTGACGAACGATTTTAATTTTGTCTTTAAATTCCATTAGGCTTCCTCTAATTTTAACTATACGATTATTATAGCACAATTATTTCACTTTTTCAAGATATTAGAGTCCTAAATAAGAGACATTTTAGCTGCAAAAAAAGTTACATATAGTTTTCAATCTTCGTCCAGAATATCCATCATAATTAAATCGTCTAATTAAGCTTCGTCGGAATCGTCGTCGCCAAAGATAAAATCTAAAATTCCCATATTGAAAACTCCTTGATTTTATCATAACACATAAACTTGACAGCATTAGGCATATTTAAAAAAATTTTGCCTTTATTTAAATTGTCTTATAGGAAATAAGAAATGTGTTTTGTAAAATGTCAGTTTAGGATTTATTTTACAAAAAACTAATGGGGAAAAAATTATCCAACAGGTGAAAGCAATGCAGAGAGTTTACGTTTTTGCCTGCCCGGGCATTTGTCAATGCCCGGGCAGGCAAGTATAGCAATTACAATTGTTTTTGAAAAATTTTGAGCCATATTGACTGCCCTGTTTGGCCCAAATCGCCTACTTTAAAGAGGGCTTTAAAGCCATATCCTATAGGGGTGCCCTTTTTTACCCCAAAAAATTTCGGGGTAATTTTGAGTGTAAAATTAATGTCAATTTTTACCCCATTTTTTGATCGGTTTGGGGGCGTCAAAATATCAACTTATAAATAGCTATTTACACTCACGCTGTAAGATTGATAGGGTAATTTTACATCGGGTGTCTGGTACTTGAATAATAATCGTTCCCTAAGTTTTGATTGTTTTGCGCCACTGTGACCGCTCTTGATGGCACAATTTTTACTTAAAAATTTGATTTTTAAGCCACCTTATATATAGGTCTATTTTTGACACCTAAAAAATGGGTGCGTTTTTTGCGTTAAAATCCACATTTATTTTGACACCTGTTTTTCTCATTATTCTTGCCGTTATCGGCAAAAATATTTAAATTTTAACAACAGTAAATATTGATTTTTTGCCGATAGTGTGCTATGATTATGAATGAGGTTCTATAGAATGAATTACTTATCGGTTACTGAAATAGCAAAGAAATGGAATATATCTGAACGTAGCGTTCGCAATTACTGTGCCTTAGGTAAAGTTGAAGGAGCTTATCTTGTGGGCAAGATTTGGAATATTCCAGAAGATGCAAGCAAGCCAGACAGGGCAAATAAGAAAGTTGATACTCCCACTACTCTGCTGGATATTCTTGTTGCGCAAAAGAAAGCCAAGCTGTCGGGCGGAATTTATCATAAGGTACAAATTGAGTTGACATACAACTCAAATCATATTGAAGGCAGCCGATTGACGCACGAGCAAACTCGGTATATCTTTGAAACAAACACGATCGGGATTGAAGGCGATGCAATAAAGGTTGACGATATAGTTGAAACGGCAAATCACTTTAAGTGCATCGATATGATTATTGATAACGCAAGAAAGCCACTTACGGAAGTCTTTATAAAAGAGTTACACCGTACTCTAAAAAGCGGCACGACAGACGCTCGGCAGGATTGGTTCGCCGTGGGTGATTACAAGAAATTGCCCAACACGGTTGGGGATATGTACACGGCTCAACCCGAAGAAGTCTCACAAAAAATGAAAACATTGCTCTCTGAATACAACGCTAAAAAGGAAAAGACATTTGATGACCTATTAGATTTTCACTATAGATTCGAGTGCATCCACCCCTTTCAAGACGGCAACGGGCGTATCGGCAGACTGCTCTTACTCAAGGACTGTTTAAAGTACAATATCGTTCCGTTCATTATTGACGAGGGGCTGAAACTGTTCTACTATCGCGGACTGCGGGAATGGAGAAACGAGCGCGGGTACTTGCGAGACACCTGCCTCATGGCACAGGACAAATTCAAATTATATCTTAATTATTTCAAGGTAAAATATTGAATATAAATTAAACAAATTTTTGCGAATTCATTGAAAGAAAAAGGAGAATAATAATGCAATACACAAAAGATTACTACGAAAATTTTGTCAAGAATACTTTGGAATTCTACTTTCCTAAAAAATTTTACAATTTACAAAAAAGCGAATGCCCCGATTGGACGGGCGAACATGTGGGCATTGAAGTAACAAGAGCCTTATCTGCCAATGAGGGATCCATAGATGCTTTTATTAAAAAGTACCACGGCAAAAAATATTCTGAACTGCCAAAAAGAAGATTAGAAAATTTAGGATTTAACGGTGAACCAATAAAATCAAACATTGAAATTTTTTATGATCAACGCAGCAAGGAGAATGGTACTTTAACTTATCTGAAACTAAAAAACAATGATTTAATTCTATTTAGACACGCTGGAGAATATGGATTAGTCACAGATTGCGTGGGCCCTATTATAAAAGCCGTTAAAGAAAAAATAACAAAATTAAATAGTCATTATTCGATAAACGATGAAAATGATCTGGCAGTTTTGGTACAAGAGCAATTGAACTATCTCGCCTTACAAGACGAAATTATCAATGAAGTCTTAGACAAATTAATTGAGAAACTAAAAAAACTTTCTAAAGAATGTACCGTCAAGACATTTAATTATCTTTATGTCATTTTCTATGATAATATTTTTGTCATTAATCTAAAAGATTACAGCTATAATCGTATCATGATATCAAAAGACGATTTATTAACTCTTTCCAAGCTATCTTTTGAAAACGAAGAATAATTTAACGCAAATACAATTCTTCGGGCGCCCAGTGCATCAAGGCATAGCCCGAGTTAAAAGCACTATCTTTTCGACAATTTCTTCCAGCTTTAGTGAGTACGGAAAATATAAGCCTACGACGGAAACTTCGTCGTAGGCGACTATCCAATTCATAAATTTTGCATATTTTTCTACACATCGTCAAAGGAAAAAGTCCACCGAACGGGTACGCTCAGCGGACGCCGACACTTTTCCCCACAAAAACTCTAATGCTTTGCCGCTTTATGATTAGCTAACGTCTTACCCGCATTGCTTTTAGAGCTTTTTGAAGAGCTTTTTGTAGCAAGGGTTTTCGCTGCTTTTCCGACCTTGCCGCCATGATGTACAGCCATAATAATACCTCCTTTTATTTTACTGTTACGATATTTTTTAACGGAATATAGTGGTCTATTATTCCCTGAAATTTTAGCCGTTATTAAATCCTGACAATAAACTCGTCGGGGTTCTTTTTCTCTGTTGTTAATTCTTATTACTTATCACAAAAACATTGCCATGTATAGCGGTAAAGTTACTTTGTTATCAGCCACGCCGATGTTGCCGGCGATGAATTTATAACCGATGCTCGGCTCGAATTCTTTTAGGAAATTATTTAACGAAAGTGTAGAACCGTTGCTTGATTTAACTTCAACGGGAACTATCTCTGTTTCTACGGTCAGTAAAAATTCTATTTCCTGCGAATTGCTGTCGTTCTTGTAATAATAGAGCGGCAGTCCCTTTTTAATCAGAATATCCGCAATCAAATTTTCGTAAATGCCACCCTTTGCTGCCCCTTTAAGCGCACCTGTTAAAATCGCCTGTTTCATCTCAAAGCCATACATAGAAACAAGCAAACCTATGTCATTTAAATATATCTTAAACTGATCGGGTTTTACATAGGCTACAAGAGGAAGCTGTGGCGTAGATACATTGTTGCAGTAACGAATTAAGTTAGCATCACGAAGCCACTCCAAGCTGTTCTCATATTTACGTGCTCGACCTCCACTCTCTACTACCGAGAACTGGAACTTCTTGTTCTCCTTTGCAAGCTGTCGAGGAATAGAAAGGAAACAGTTTCTCGCCTTAGGTTTTTCCGAAGTGCTTGCATATTTTGCGATATCCTCCAAATAAGCATCGGTAATTTTCTTTTGTGCATTGTGAACTTCGCCATAATGCTTGGTTGAAAGGTAAGTATTTACGACTTCGGGCATACCCCCGACAATCATATATTCACGCAAATATGAAAGCATCTGCTCGTTGACGGCAGGAGGAATTTTTTCCTTCGACTCAAAGAAAGAGCGCAAGTAGTTAATAGTTTGTTCGCCCACACCGATTGCCCAAAGGAATTCTTCGAAATCAAGGGAATGCATTTCAACCTGCCTTTCATAACCGACAGGAATAGAAGATACCTGTTTGTAATTGATGCCGAGAAGTGATCCGGAGGCAATTACGTCAAACCTTCCGTCTATCGCAAGAAATTTAAGTGCAGTACGGGCATTGGGGCACTCCTGAATTTCATCTAAAAATATCAGCGTGTCATTTTCCACAAAGTGAGCGTCGCGGAAAAATACCGACAGCCTTTTATAAATTTCTTCCGCCGCCAGCGATCCTTCAAAAACGTCTTTTAATTTCGGCTCGGTAAAGAAGTTAACGTAAATATAGTTTCCGTAGTTTTCCCTACCGAATTTATCTATAATGTAGGTCTTACCTATTTGGCGTGCACCCTTTACAAGCAAGCATTCTTTGCCTTTTGTATGTTTCCAATCCAACAATGTTTGTAAGAATTTTCTCTTTAACATAAAACACCTCTACAAGCATTATTTTAACATTATCAGACTTAAATGTCAACATTGTTGCCACTTTTTTGAGTGTTGCAAAATGAGATATTGCCACTTTTTTGACACTAAAAAATTGAATTATGCCACTTTTTGTAGTTTTAGATTAAACTTTGAACTACAAATCGCAAATAGTCCGCCGAGCGGGTGCGCTCGGCGGACTTGCTGTTTATTAAGTTTTACACGTTCAAATGCAGCCTTTCTTTTATGGCCAACATAGCGAGTATGTAGAAGGTTTCGTTATCGTCGGAAAATAGACGGTTTATGGTTTGATTGTTGTTTAAGTCGGGAATATTTTTCAATGTTGTCAGTATCGGGTCGCCTGATTTGAGGCGTAGTGTGCTTCTTATTTCTTTGGGAATAACTACTCTTCCCAACTCGTCTATTCTACGTACAATTCCCGTAGCTTTCATATTATCAACTCCTTAAAAGGCATCTTTTGCCCGTAAAATAAGTATGTGAAACCTATATTTTGTTATACATTAAACAAATAAAAATCCCGCACGGACAAAAGCGCCCGTGCGGGATTTTTAATATTTAACCGGATGCTTTGAGGGAATTTTTTTGCTTTTTGTAGGTTGAATTTGCGTCGTCGATAAGATTTTTGTTGGCGGGCTGGGGGGTGTAATATCCGCGCGTGGACATCTGCTGAAACAGGCTGTACTGGTTTTCGGCAACGCCTAAAAGGTTGGATGAGAAATTCTTTCTCATAGTCTTGGTGCTACCCTCGAACAGCGCCGTGGTGTAGATTGTCATAAGCTGCTTTTCGGACTCCAACATATCCTGAAGAGCGTCCTTTTCGTTGAGTGTAATATCGCTTTTCGTGAGCTTCATATTTAACCTCCTATTACGCTCAATAGCGCGTTATAGCGCTGTTCGTGTTCGTCGGCAATACTTGCCATAAATTGTGAAAGTTCTGTGTCGGTAAGAGTCTTTGAGTAAGCCCTTGCCTTTTTGCATATCAGGCCCTCGGCGGTAAGTGCGTCGGTTATGAGTTGCAATTCTTTAGCTGTTATTTGTTGCATATTTATTACCTCCGCTTAAAGTTTTGACATTTTTAAAAAATTTTAATCAAAGTAAATTATCAAAATAAGCGGCTTGCCCGAAATTTCGGGCAAGCCGCTTATACATTATAATTTTAATCGTCCTTTTTAAGATTTCCGAACAAATCAAACGCCGATACGCTGTGCGACTTTATGAGTTCGTAATAAGGGTCGTTTGAGAAATCGCGCTTCTTCGTGTACTGTCCGCCGAGCGCCTCGATAGCAAATTTGAGCTCCTGAAACTCGACAAAGGTTATCCACTCCTCGTCGATTTTATCGAGCAGATATTCAATGGCGCGCTCGTCGCCGTACGCCGCGAGATAGCTTGCGTGCATGGGGATATTGTCGGCGTCGGTGCGGAACTCCTTTAAAAGAATATCAAAAATTTCGTCCTTTTTTATCACCGAGCGGGAAAGGATTTCAAGCATATACTCCTTTTCTACGCCATTTTTATAATTTTCCAATGCGCACTCCACAACAAGGTCAGCCTTTTCCTTTATGTAGTCCACACACCTGTCCTTTAAATCGCTGTCGTCCGAAGTCACGAGTATATCCATATATTTGCCAATTGCACGCTCGTCCGAGCCCATAAGGTTCATAGCGTACTCTCTTTCGCTGTCCGTCCCGTCCAAGAGAGGCAGAAGCTTATCCGCAAGCGAGCGGCTCTCTATCGCAGAGCAGAGAAATTCCGAGACGGGCACGCCCTGCTTTAAGTGCCCTTTGAGGCATTTTATAAGCTCGTCGTCGGACATTTCACCGTAGAACTCGTTGGGGGTTTTGCCAAGCGATTTAATTACGGTATTTCCGAACTTTTTGTAGAGCACGGGAATTATATCCTCCCATTCGCTCTCTCTATGTTTGCCGGCGTTCTTTTTGATGTATTCGCCGAGCTTTTCGTCAAACATACCGTCGAAATCGTAAAGTTTCATAATACCTCCAAAATGCGGTCAACCCTGTCCTGCGTCACGTCGAAAAAGGAATATATTTTCTTGCCGTTTATTCCCGCTTCGCGCACACCCGACTTTATATATATTGCTGCGGCAAGCGCCTGTGAATCGTTAGCGAGATTGAGACTGTTGCTCTCTTTAAGTTTTAAATAGGCTTTCTCCGTAGCCTCCTTGATTTTATAACCGTTGTACGCGTCCAAAATTACGAAGTGCGAGCAGAGGTTTGCGTACGCGCCTAAAAATTGCTTTCTCTTTGCCCTTCCTATATTTACGGGCTCAATACAAACGTTTTTATAGACGTTACAGATTACCACGCCAAAATCCACGCCCTCATTGCGCTCTAAAATTGCCGTTAAAAGCTCAATCTTCATCTCGTCCGGCAGAAAAGCGTCGAGCATATATTTTGCAATTAAATAGTCAAGCCCTGCCTTTACGGCAACCATAAGCGCGACCCGTTGCAAATCTCCGCCGTGACCGCCGTCAACCTCGTCGAAACACCAATTTATGCATCCTTCAAGCTGCTCGGGAGCGTAAAGCTTATTAGCCTGCGCCTTGGGTAGGGCGAGATACGAGCTTAAAATACTTAAATTTTCCTCTCTCATTTCCTGCGGGAGGCGGTAGAAATAGCTCAACTCCCCCTCTGCGGCGCTATCCGCAACCGCACGCCCGTATTCATAGCTGTGGCGGGCAATTACGGCATCGGGATAGATTGCAAGAAGCCTGTCGAACTCGTCGAACGCCTCTTTAATCTTACCGCTGTTGTACGCGGCAACCGCCTTGAAATACATTATATTTTTATCGTAAACTATGTCGCCCGAAAGCTTTGAAAACATCAGGTAAGCTTCTTTGTGCATCTTGTTTTCGCAGCACACGGTGGCAATTTTGTAAATTTCGTCCTGATCCTCTACGTTGAGGTCAACGAGGTGCTTTGCAAGCTCTGCAGCCGCCTCCGCTTCTCCGCGCTCGGAATAGCACGCCGCAAGCGTGGTCATCGCCTGAACGTTGTTGGGCTCACGCTTTAAAAGAGCTTTGCACTCCTGCTCTGCCTCATCGATTTTATCGGTAACTATTTTGCACATCGCAATATAGTTGCGTGCAGTCATATAGGATGGATTTTCGTTCTCAATCTGCTCGAATTCCTCGACCGCCCTGTCGAATTCGCCCGCCTTCATATACGACACGCCTTCCGAAATAATCTGCGAGCAGTCCGCAACGGCGGGGGGATAGGCGAATTTGAGGGGATTTTCCTCGGTCGAAAGGAAATCTCTTAAAATGCTTTCCCTCTCTTCCGCACTGAAGCCGTTTGCCTCCTCAAGCAGCTTATTGTAGTAAAATGCGGCAAAATTTTCCAGCCCCAAGTTCATAAAGCTGACGGCAAGCCCCTCGTAGCAGTCCGAAAGGTCCTCGTTTACGGCGCTGTCCAAAAAGCAGAACCAGCCGTTTATGCACTTTTCATAGAGCCCCAAATCATCGTAAATTTCGGCATATAAAGAGAGCGCGTCCAAAGAAAGCTCTTCGCGCCCGGCAAGATTGTTCAGCATTTTCAATGCGCCGATATAGTTATGGTCGTCCGCCATCTGTAAGGCGACGGATATAAGTCTGTCTGCAGACAGGTCGATTCGGGTAATTTTGCCCATGTTCAGTCTTTAAAAAGCTCCTCTATTTCCTCTTTAGAGAACGAATAGTCGGTGTTGCAGTAGTGACAATGCACTTTCACCCCACCCTCTTCACTGATAATTTTCAAAAGCTCGCTATAACCGAGGGGCATAATTACCCCCTCTATTTTTTTGCGCGAACAATTACACTTATATTCGGGAAAGAGGATATAAATTCCCCTCTCTTCGCCCGACAAGCCGAAATAATTCTTCAAAATGCCTTCCGCGCCGTATTTTTCGACAACGTCCGCGGCATTCACGAAATGTTGCATTGCGTTTTCCGCACTGTCCATACTCTCTTCGCTTGTGCCGGGAAGGAGCTGCATAACGACGCCGCCCGCCGCAATACATTTGCCGTCTTTGACCTTTACGCCTATTGCAACGGCAGTTTCAACCTGCTCGCTCATATGAAAATACTGCATTAAATTTTCGGATACGCTGTCGCTTTTAAGCTCGCTCGTGCCTATAAAGGGGCGAAAGAGTCCGTCCTCTTTTATTACCGTCAGCGTACCGCCCTTCAGTCCCCTTTCACCGCCGTCGATATAGCCGCGTATGTGCCCGTTTATATCGCCCGAAACGCTGACCGTGGCGCTGTTGTCCCCCGATTTTACGGTCAGGGAAACGGCGCCGCGCTCGCTCTTTAGGCAGCCAGCCATATAGGCGCACGCAGTGAGCATACCGCCGAGCAGTTCCGCCGATTTGTCGTCGAGCTTATGAATATTGATTGCAGCCTGCACGAGCTCGCGCGTGTCGAGCACGGAGAGCGAAACCTCGTTGTTAAATAAAAGTGTCTTATATAATTTGTTCATATTCCAATTTTTTATAGATGTTCTCTTTCTGATTTAATTAAATACTGCGACCATTGAAAATAGCCGCAGTCTTTATTCAGCCGTTAATAATTTCCGCCCATGGCAAAAAAGCCGTATTGCAAAAAATCATTTTAAGAGGTTGTCCGAACTGATTTTCTTTTTCTTTTTGCCCTTTGCAGGTGTGTCCTGCAAAGCCTTTTCCCTATCCTGGAACATCCTGTTGTATTCCACGTAGACGGGGTCGTTCATGTGCTCTTTTTCGTAATTTGCAATATTTTCTTTTAGCTTTTCTCTGTTCGTATCTGCCAAAGCTATATCGTCCCTTCTGAAGGTAATCGCCGTGCGGGCGACTCCGCACTTACCCTCAATGGGCATAACGGGCTTACTTATAAGCTCGCTCTTGCCTGCGGCGAGAAGCGCCATTGCGGTCTGTCTGTCGGCTTCCGCCTTCTCCTCCTGAAGCTGCTTGGGAGTCTTTTTGGAGTCCAAATCCTCCTGCGCTGCCTTTAAGTTGGGGGTTATAAACAAATCGAACGCCCACTGCGAGTAGGATATCCAGCTTAAAATTACGAAAACAAAGCCTATGAATATAAACATGAAATAGGACAGAGTGCGCACAAATCCGCCGATAAGGAAGAACCAGACGGGTATAAGCGCAAATCCCGCCATAAATACCGTCTGCAAGGGGGTTCCGATGAGCATGACGAAGGAGTTTTTGAAAAGCTGTGTAAATTTAACGCGGTAGTTTGTGCCGACTACGTAAAGCCAGCCGCAATAAATACCCATAAGCACGGTTGCGATAATTGCAAACACGTACGCCGTCATGGCCCCGCCCTTATTTCCGCCGATAGCGTATTCTACGTTCTTCCAGTCGCCCACGATTTTGCACATGAAGAACATCGCCATAAACAGGATTACGGGCAAAAGAGTATTGAAATAGCCCACCTTGATGCCGTGGAAGAAGTTTTTAATACTGAACTGTCCGTTGGTTAAAAGTATCTTTCTTATGCAGTAGGTTGCACCCGATATGCCTAAAGAGGCGATAAAGCCCGCCACAATAAGCAGCGAATAGAACCGCAGGTCTGCCGAAAGTATGAGCATTTCGGCCAAGCCCGTTATGTTGCCAACGGGCACGTGGATAATACTCGTGTTGAATTGATAGGCTCCGCCGAGTATATTCGTAACGTAGACGTTGCGGAACATAATTAAGGCTATGCCGGGGATAAATGTGATAAGTACGAAAATATTGAGCAGAATAAGCTTTAAAAACGAAGCTTTAAAGACACTCCAAGTGTAGCCCCATCTGCCCGTCGGGGTGGCTATTCTCACGAAATCGTCGGTAATTTCTTTACCTTCGAGGTTGCTTACATTTATTGCCATATTAATTCCTTAAATTTATTAATCGCTAAAATGATAACACAAAGCAAAAAATTTTACAACTGTTTTACGCGCACGCGCACAAAATTAATAGTCGCTTAAAAACGTATGCCGACATTCTATTTAAAAGCCTGATTTAACCGCGGAAAATAAAAAACGCCGAGCAATCCCGGCGTCGAATTAAACGAATTTTATTAAACTAAATTAAGCAGCGTCATAATTCCGTTTACGGCAAGTCCCGTTGCCACGGCGACTATATAAAGCCCCAAAATTAAAATTATATTTCTTTTGAGCCTTTTTCTGTTTTTAAACAGCACCACGAGCCCCAGACCTGCGTTGGAACACAGTCCTCCGACCAGGCTACCGAAGCATATCCCCCCTTTTATGAATGTCTCCGTTAAAATTGCGCTTGAAGCGCAGTTGGGGATTAGCCCTATAAGCGCCGTTATAAGCGGTTCAATGAATTTTCCGCCCATCATTGCCGAGGCAAACGCGTCCTTCCCCACTTCAAAGAAGATGGCGCCGAACACGAAATTTACGATAAAGATGTAAAACGCGATTTTCAGCGTGTGCAAGAGAGGGGAAACGAAATATATTTCAAAATCGGACTGCTTGACGTGCTCGTCGCAGCAGAACTGCGCCGGTGTGTCGGCTAAAAGCCCAGTGTCAGTCAATTTTTCATTAGAGTACACAAAGTTAATCAAATACCCCGCTCCCACCGCGACAATAAGCTTTATCAGTATGAGCGGCATAACGTACGCGGCAGCACTCGGGTTGGAAATCATTATGATTAGCGCCTCGTCCGAGGTGGCAATAAACACCGCCGCTATAGTACCTGTGCGGATAAGTCCGCTGTCGTACAGCTTCGCCGCCATCACGGAAAACCCGCACTGCGGAATTATTCCCGTAGCCGAGCCAATCAAAGGGGCAAGCTTGCCCTGTAAAATTTTTCTGTTCTGGACGAGAGTTGTTCTGTGTTCCAACACCTCAATGAGAATATAGATGAGAAACAGAAAGGGAAATACCTTTAACGTGTCCAGAAGCGAATCTGCTAATACGCTCCACATAGTCTTATTACCGGTCGGTTATTGCCTGAATTTTAATTTTTTAAACGCTTTGCTCTATAAATTCATCCCTCCGAGAATTTCGGAGGGATAAAAATTATTTCTTCTTTTTTACTTCCTTTTTAGGTTTAAGCTTTTCGACTATTTGATTTTCGTCGGCTATTGGCATGGGGGTAAAATCGGCGTCTGCAAAGCCAGTATTTTTATATCCCCCGTCGCGGGCTAAAAGGGTCAACCTCGTGTCGCTGTCAAATATCAAAAGCCTGGTCAAATCAATCTCGATTTGGCACTTTTCGCCCTTTTGTAAAGTCGATTGCCCCCCTACTATCATCGAAATAACGCCATCTACGGCAATTTCCGCGTATGTTCTGTCGCCGTCGCTTTCAACCTTGGAAACGATGCCCGAAAGCACACCTCCGTCCTTTACTGCCGTGCAGTCCTCGGGGCGTATCCCAAGCCAAACCTGCTTATCCGTGCCCGCATAATTTTCAATATCGGCAAAACGCTTTACTATATTTTCGGGGAGGGTAAACACACCGCCGTTAAATGAGGCAATATAATTTCCGTTATCCTTTAAAATCTTTGCGCCCTTAATAAAGTTTACGGTGGGCGCGCCGATATAGAAGGCAACGTAAGCGTTTGCGGGGTAATCGTAGAGGTTTGCGGGGGTGTCTATTTGCTGAATAAGTCCGTTCTTCAAAACTATGATGCGCGTGCCTATCGTCATTGCCTCTGAGAGGTTCTTGGTTGCGTAGACGAATGTGCCCTCCATCCTCGCCTGAACGTTTATTATGAGATTTAGCATGTCCGCCCTAAGCTTTTCGTCGAACCCCTCCAAGGGCTCGTCCAAAAGATAGAGCTTGGGCTCCCTTGCAATTGCCCTTCCGAGCGCCACTCTCTGCTTTGCCGCCGCAGTCAGCGCCTTGGGCTTGCGGTACAGCACCTCGTCAAGTCCCAAAATTTTGGAAACGGCTTTAACGCGCTGGTCGATGAGGGCAGAGGGCGCCTTCCTCTGCTTTAAGCCGAACGCCATATTTTCAAACACGTTCAAATCGGGGTAGAGAGTGTCGTGTCTGAAAATCATCGCCACATTTCTGTCCTTGGGGTGAACCTCGGTCATATCCGTTCCGCCTATCTCAATCTTCCCGTCCGTAGCGTCATCCAAACCTGCGATAACGCGCAATAGCGAGGATTTACCGCTCGACTCCCCGCCGATTATTACGATAAACTCCTTGTCCTGCGTTTCGAAATTGATATCGTAAAGCGCGGTTGCGCCCGACGGATAAATTTTATTGAGTCCTGCAACTTTCAAACTTGCCATAATGCTCTCCGTGAGGTTTATATAAAAGCTATATAAACATAATAACATAATTCTTACGATTTTCAAACCTTAAATACGGCAATTTTTGTTAAATTTTTAAAATACTTGTAATTAATCGGGATATATGTTAAACTTTGAATATGAACGCAAACTACGACGAAATGATGATAAGCCGCCTATCCTCCGCCGGCGAGGGCAAGAAACTTCTTCTTCACTGCTGCTGTGCGCCCTGTTCCTCTGCCTGCCTTGAAAGACTTAAGGGCAAGGCGGAAATTTGCGTTCTTTTTTACAACCCCAACATCGAGAGCGAGGAATACGAACGCAGAAAGGCAGAGCTTATACGCTTTATTAAAGAGACGGGTTGGGCGCAATTTATAGACTGCGACCACGACGAAAACCTCTTTTACGACGCAGTAAAAGGCTTGGAGCACTGCAAAGAGGGGGGCGAAAGATGCGAAAAGTGCTTTGAGCTTCGTCTTCAAAAGACCTATGAGCTCGCAAAAGAGCTGCATTTTGACTTCTTTACCACCACTTTGACCGTAAGCCCCTTAAAAAATGCCGAAAAAATAAACGAGATCGGTCAAAGAATCGGTGGCGAGATGTGGCTTCACTCCGATTTTAAGAAGAAAAACGGGTATTTGCAGAGCATAAAGCTATCCAAAGAGCACAATTTGTACCGTCAGGACTACTGTGGCTGCATATTTTCTCGGAGAGACCGCTCAAAAGGTTGAGTTTCAACCCGAAAAGTGATATAATATAAAAAACTTAAAAGCAATAGGTACTTTTATGGATATTAACAGATATAAACCTTCATACGGCGTATCTCATACCCATATGACGAAAATTTCGGACTTCTCTACCGAGGAGCTCTTCGAGCTTTTGTACGCTTCAAAGGTAATGAAGGCAAAATTTATCGCAAAAGAGGACTGCCGGATTCTGAAGGGCGTAACCATAGCCTTTCTCTTTTCCGACACCTCGCTTCGGACGCGCTCTGCCCTCGAGATAGGTATTCGCCAGCTGGGAGGTGCGAGCATAGACTTACCGTACAGCCAGAGCGATATGCAGGCAGGCGAAAATATTCAGGACATTGTAAACGTCATTTCGCGCTACGGCGTAGGCGCACTGATTACCCGCGGAACACCTCAAAAGGAGCTTGATAACTTCTGTGCGGTGTCCGAGCTTCCTGTAATTAACACCTATAACGAGTACGGCGCACCCCTTCAGACTATCGGGGATCTGTTCACTATCTGGGAAAAGGCGAGAAAGCTTGAAGGAGTTAAGCTTGCTTACGTCGGAAAGTGCACCAGCAACGCAATTTCATTGATTACAGGCGCGGTAAAGTGCGGGCTTGAGGTCAGTGTTTCCTGCCCCGAAGAATTTTCAATTCCCCAAGCCGCCCTCGACAACGCCCGTCAGTACGGAAAGATAAATGTCTGCATGAACCCCGCGGAGGGCGTAAAGGGCGCGGACTTCGTTTATACGGATAATTACGAATACCACCTCAACCTTTCGGATAAGGAAAAATCAATTCTATTGCCCTATCAGGTAAACAAGACTCTGCTCTCCTACTGCTCGCCCGACGTCAAATTTATGCACGCTCTGCCCGCTAGGCGTGGCGTAGAGGTTACGGCGGAAATCATAGACGGCAAAAGCAGCATAACTCTTTTACAGGCGGAAAACAAGTTACATACCGTAAAAGCCGTACTCGCTCTCCTTTGCAAATAAACTCCAACTTTAAAAGGCTTCCCGCTCGGGAAGCCTCTTTTATTTTTCGGGAATTAAATTTACGGTAATCAGCTCGGGGCGGTTAAAAAGCCTTATCGGAAACTGTGAATTGCCCAGCCCGCGAGAAATAACCATACGCGTTTTACCGCAGGTATGCACTCCCTCGGTGTACTTGGGGAACAAGCCCTGCCCGGGCGCATAAATTCCCCGGTGTGTAAAAGGTATTCTCCACTGCCCGCCGTGCGCGTGTCCGCTTAACACCACGTCGTACCCGGCGTTTGCATATTTTTCCATAAACTGCGGCATGTGCGCAAGCAGTATTTTTACCCCCTTCTCATTTGGCGTAACAGAATAAATTTTATCGTTCTTCAGTGACGAGCATTTCAGCCCAACCACCGTTAAATCGCATATACTATGGGGGCAATCGTCCAAAATACGCGCTCCCGCCTCCATTAAATCCCGTCTGAAAAACCTGTAACCCTTGTTACGAAGCTCATGATTTCCCGCAATATAGAGCACGGGAGCGATTTCGCAAAGTGAGGATATGAGGCTAAGCGCAACCTTCTTATTCTTTTCGGTATAGCGGTGAATTATATCCCCCGTCACCGCAATAAAATCGGGATGCTCGCCAATTACTTTTTCAATTAGTCTTATATTGTTTTTTCCGAATGACTTTCCGTGCAAATCGGAGACCTGAACTAGGCGCACCTGCCTTCCGAGCCCCTCAATTTCAAACGTATGACGCGTTGTACAAATCAGGTTATTGCCAAGCGCTAAAAGTAGCGAAATCAGCAATACGCCCCCTAATATGCCCAAACTAATCCACAGCCAGACCATATTTACCCTTTTTGCAAACTATGCGGTATATATTTTTGCCCTCGTCTTTAAACTTCTTCTCGTGCTCGGTTTCTATATCCTTTTCGCTCCCCTTGTAGTTTTCGTCCACAGACATTATTTCAAATCCGCAGGCTTTGTAGCTTTCAACCGAAAAAGCATAAAAATCCCCGTCGTCCGTCTTTTGAATTATCTCTCCGCTGTCCGCTAAAAATTGCGAGTACATATTCAAAAATTTCGGGTGCGTTAATCTCTGCTTTTTATACCCCTCCTTGGGCAGCGGGTTGGAAAAGTTGAGATATACCCGCTCAATACTCTTATCGGGTATATATTTAGGTAGCACCTCCGCCGCGCAGTTTAGGAAATATACGTTTTTAAGCCCGTTTTCCTTTACCGCCTCAAGCGCTTCAATTAAGACGTTTGAAATCTTCTCGCACGCCAAAAAGTTTATGTCGGGAAACAGCTTTGCCATTTCACACACAAACTTGCCCTTACCGCAGCCTATTTCAAGGTGTACGGGATTAGTATTTTTAAATATTTTGTTAAAATCCAAATGCTCCTTTACATTAGCCGCGCGCTTCATGTTTTTATCAGACAAGTCAGCGACTGTAACTATATCCCCACAAGCCTCTACGCGGTCCTCGAGATGAGCTTTCTTATGCATTCTCATACGGCTATTGTACCATGATAGCGCGTAATTTGCAAGTATGAAATGACCACACAAAGATTTTCTTTTTATTTTCAATATCCGCGTTTAATGCTTTAGGTACTGATTATAAATGATATGCGGGTGAACAATTTATGGTTGCCAGGATGCGTCGGACTTTGGCGAAGGAGTACACTTTGACTATCATACAGCTCATAAATACGTTTACCTTATACGGCATAGACACCATCATGCTCGCCGCTTTGACGACGGTAACGGTCGCAATAATAAAAAAGCTGTTCTTTAAAAAAGCAAGCAAAAAGCTTTTAACCTTTTTGCCTTTTATAATAGGAACGATTTTTTACTGCGCCTATTCCGCCATCATAAATTTCAGCGTTGCGTCCGTTATAAATGAAATTTCGGCGCACCTTGAAAAGGGCTTTGCGGTCGGGGCGACGTCTACTATTTTATACGTTGTCTACGAACAGTTCGTGCGCGGTGACAAATCCACTCCCCTTTCGGAGAGCGTTGCAAAAGCTATTTTGGAGGGCTATATAAAAAGCGACGAGCTTTCAAATGCCTCCAAAAGCGCTTACGAGGCAGTTGTAAACGACGTTACGGGCAGCGCCCTAGAGCGCGTCAAGCAAATAATCTCAGAGCATGCTGCAGAGGGTGTAAACGAGCGGGAAATTCTTTTGCTTGCCAAAACGCTGTGCGACACGCTTTCACACTTAAACTCGGCTTCAAATGCAAATTGACCCCCATATATAGCCGATTTAAACGGAGTTTAAGTAAATAATTATTATGCCGTAGCAAAGGGCGGCGGGTGCGATACTGCACCCGCCGTTTTTATACGGTAATTACAAATTGACCCCGCAATATATCTTATTTAACGCTATTTCAGCGTTAATTTGCGCTTTCAATCTTAATATTGTACTCCACCTTCATACGGTCCAACAGGTTATCTTTAAAGGCATCGTAATACTTGTAATTAAACTTATGCAGTTTATCTTTCGCGCCGAGCAAATCACAGCCGCTTTCCTTGCATACCTCTATTAATTGCTCTATTCTTTCCTTTACTGCTTTTTCCGTAGCCTTTAAAACCTCTTGGCTTACGATGTCGTCTTTGACGGTTTTTGCAGGGTCGACTTTTTCTCCCGCGCCCTGGATTCTTGCCTTTGCATTAAACTTTATATTCAGTTTTGGAATGCCCTTATCCACCGTCAAAGAAACGTCTCCGCTGACATCCTTTAACGCCATAGTGCAGTGCTTGCTTTCCGTCTCGCAGGGGAGCATCGCCACGCGTATTTCGTTTTTTAAAATATCGAGAGCAAACGACTGGTCCTCGTCCAGAATTCCCGAAAACATACCGTCCTTGAATATTGCAGTCTTTCTTGCCGTGAACTCCACTTCGTCGCTCTGCCCGCCGCCGGAATTTCCCGATGATGTTCCCCCCTGACCGTCTTCGCCTCCGCCCGAAGACCCGCCGCTTTGACCGGAGTCGGGAGTTTTGGCGGGTTCGCCTCCCGAACTGTCTCCTCCTCCGCCCGGCGCGGAAGTCCCCGACTTTATCGCCTCAATATAGGGCATATAGCATGTCTGACTTTTGGAATAATTGTCAATTGCAAGGTCCTTTAAGTTGACGGAGGACACGTTTGCCGACCTTTTGGCTTCGTCCGCAAGAACCTGTTGAATTGCCTCCGATGTCTCCTGACTGTACATCGCATTCATCTGCAGCATATCATACCCGTTGCCTTTGCACATAGCCACAAGCGCAGTCAGCTCGGAAAAATATTTTCGGTACAGACAGCCCATGGTCTTGAACAGGTTTAGCTGTTGACAGCTCTCCCCTATTAAAAAAAGTCTGCAAAACAGCAGTTTGGGGAAGAACCCCGTCTTGGAATTTATTTCGTTCAATGCGTCGGCAACCGTCAGTCCGCTGCCCTGCACGGCAGTGTATTTCACACTTTCGCCGCTCTGCGAGGGTTGTGGAACCGCGAGCTGGGCAGTAACCTTCACTTCCTCGTTTTCGTAGTCTATGGATGCGGCGACGACTATCGAAGTCTTGTGAATATCCACAAGTCCGTAGTCGTTCGTAAAATACAGGCAGAGCATTGCAAGAAAGATTAGCCAGTACAGCATAACCGAATATTTGCGGTAATTTATGCGTTTCATTTTTCTTCTCCCTTTTTAAGCGTCCAGCAAAGTAGCGGGAAAAGCAAGGCAAACACCGCCGTCACAATCCACGCCCACTTTGAAAAGAACTGATTAATACCGCTGAACGAACTGTCAAACACTATAACAAGCACTAAAAGAATTATATTTATTGCAAGCGACCAAATCCCGCCTATTTTCAGTCCAGTACATTTTTTAAGGCAGTGCACGGCGAACTGAATATTTATTACCAAAGCAAAAAGCATAGCAACTTCCATAAAATAGAGGGCTATTAAATCTATTCTTCCGATAAGCTCGATTGCCGGGAAGAACAGTGCGACTTTGGAAATTGCAAAATCGCGCGAAGGAGAGATAACGCCGTAAATGGAATAAAAAACTGCCGCAAATAAAATTACAATCAGCCCCCCGCCCGCATAGGATAGGGTAATCTTTGCCGCGTCGCCCTTTCGGTATCTGAAATGCCCCATGAATATCAGCATAAAACCCGGCTCTGTGAACCTGAAAAACGAACCGAGCGCACCTTCGAATATCTTGGTTGCCGGCGTTTTTAAAACGGGCAGCAGATTGCTTAAATCGACCTCCGAAAACGCCATAAACAGCATAACAGCAAATGTAATAACAAATATCGGCAATGCTATGTCAGCGCACCTGCCTATATTTTTCAGCCCCTTGCTTCCCGCGTACACCGAAAAAATAAAAAACGGTAAAAACGCCAAGAGCGGCGGAACAGTGTCGTAAAAAATCTGACCGACGTACTGTTTTTGTTCCATCATCGGGAATACTGCGCTGAACGCGAAATACAGCGTTAAAAGCCCGTAGATTATGCGGGCAACAACTTCCCCGAAGGTGTTTTCCAATAAGCCGAAAAAGGTTTTATCCGTTTTGGAACACAGAAAGCATATCGCCCACATCACCACCGTCTGCACGGCGAAGTCAATAAGTATGGGGAAAAGCAGGTCGTTTCCGCAAATATCACTCAACGCAGTTGCATATAATAGAAGCCTGCTTACCGCGGTGTACGCGAGCATTATGAAACAAATTTGTCGGCTATTTATTTTCATTGCCTTTTAACCTCACTTTTTCTTTTGATTTAAGCACTGCAGGTCTGTTTTTCAAAGTAAACATATTGGCTTTGACCATAGCGTCGAACAAATCGCTCTTAATCAGGGGAGCAAAAGGCGCCACGAGGGGCACCCCGTACGACTGTTCGCTTACGAGATAACAAATGAGATATGCCACTAACAGCACTGCGCCGAAAGGGCCGAAACTGCCGCCAACTATGAGAAATATCCATCTGAAAGTCGCCGTAGTTTCGACGAGGGCGGGCACTGCGTACAGACAGATTGCCGAAAAGGCTATTATAATTATGGCGGGGGTGGATATAATTCCCGCCTTTACCGCCGTATCGCCCAAAACGAGCGCGCCCACTACCGATAGAGCAAGCCCCACGTACTTGGGCATTCGTATAGACGCTTCCGTTAAAACCTCCAATACAAAGAGCGTCAAAAACATCTCTACGCTTGGGGATAGCGCAAGCCCCGCAACTGAGCTTGAAATTTTAAGAAGCAGTTTAAAGGGTATTATCTGAATTTTAAAAAGTTGTGCCGAAATATACAGCGCGGGCAGAAATATTCCCACCCCGACTGCCAAAAGACGCAAAATCCGGAGGGTTGTTGAACGGTACGAGCAGACGTAGTAGTCCTCCACCGACTGAAAATCTTCAACAAGCATATATGGCACGGTGAGTGCAATCGGCGAGCCGTCCACTAAAATGCCCAGCCTGCCCTCGCTTACTTTGGCACAGAAAATATCGGGTTTTTCGGTCGAGCCGCAGCTTTTAAACATTGAGCGCGGCCTTCTTTCAATAAACTGCGAAATGTAAGATGAATCGGGGATGAAGTCTATGGTGTTCTCTTCAATTTCCCTTTGAATTCTCTCTGCAAGTCCTTTGGGACAGACCCCTTCTATATAAACAAGCGCAATTGCGGTATCCGACCTCTCGCCCGAAGTCAGGTTTTTTATCACGAGGTCCTTACTTTTAAGTCTTTTGCGTACGAGCGCAACGTTTGTCTTTATATCTTCGATAAAGCCCTCGCGCGGACCTTTTACGGCAACCTGCGTAGGCGGTTCTGTAACCGCGCGGGCGGGCGGAGCCTTTAAGCCTATTATAAAGAATTCGCTCTCTCCGTCCACAAACAGCACGCCGTCGCCGTTTGAAATAGCCGAAACAGCGTCTTCCGTCTTGCTGCCGTCCTTTAATTCGGGCGAGGCAAGCAATAGCTTAACCTCCTCAAACGGAGCGTCCTTTTTTACCTCGCGCAAAGGTTTTACAACGAGCTCGCCCAAAAGAAACTTATTGGCAATCTCATCTGCGTAAATTATGGCAAACTTTTTCCCGTCCAAAGATTTGAATTCAAATACCAGAATATCTTCGGAGACGAGAATATCCTTTACCGCTTTAATATTGTCTTCCAGTTTAGTCATACAGTTATTATCAGTAATTATTTTTTAATAATACACACCTCTATTTCTTAAATGAACACGTCGATGCTCTCAAAGTTTTTTAAAAAATTTTACAAAAAACACTTGACAAAGAATACTATGCATTGTATAGTATTAGACAAAGCGGAGTATTGTTATGGACGTTCAACTCAAAAAAGGAATATTAGACGTATGCGTGCTGTACGCCATTGAAAAGGGCGAGAGCTACGGCTACAAAATAATAAGCGATTTGCAGGGTGTTATTGAGATTTCGGAGAGCACCCTCTACCCCATTTTAAAGCGCCTTGAAGCTGCGGGGTACGTTACTACGCGAACGGTTGAACACAGCGGCAGGCTTCGCAGGTACTACAAGATAACAAACTTAGGGACGCAAAAGCTGCTTGCAGGCAGGGCGGATTTTCAGGAAATTAACACTATTTACCGCAAGCTTTTTCTACCAAAATAATAAATTGCCCCCTATATATGGTTTAAATAACGCAATTTTTCTAAAAATATAAGGAGAGATAATATGACCTACACCGAGTGGCGTGACGAACTTAAAAACAACCTTTTAAGCGTGTCCGAAAGCGAGAGACGCAGGGTTTTGGATTACTACGCCGAAGCCTATGCCGACAGGCGTGAGGCGGGCTTTTCCGAGCGTGAAATTATTGATGGATTCGGCGCTCCCTACGACGCCGCACAGCGCATACTTTGCGACCGCGCGGATTATTCCGACGACCTTTTCGACGACGACCGTCGTTCACGTGAAGACGACCGCCGCCGCGACGAAGAAAACAGACGCAGGCGTGAGGACGAAGACCGCCGCCGTGACGAGGATGAAAGGCGCAGGCGTGAGGACGAAGACCGCCGCCGCGACGAGGATGAAAGGCGCAGGCGCAATGATAAGGAGCGTCGCAGACGCGAGGACGATGATGACCGCTACGACAGTGACGATTATTTCGACGACCGCGACGAAAAAAAGTCAAAATCGAACGATACTGCAAATAACAAATGGCTGTTCGTGCTCTTATGCATAATCTTCGCCGCTCCCCTGTTCGGGCTTCTGATGGGAATGGTGGGAATTACTATCGGTTTCTGCGTGGCGCCCTTTGCCGTTTTAATTTCTGGCATCGGAACTATTATCGGCGGAATTGCCCAAATGATTGCGGGCGAGCTGTTACACGGCTTGGCGACCGTCGGCGCTGGCACAATAGTTTTGGGCGTGGGAATTATCCTGACGGGCGTATTTACAAAGCTTGTAAAAGTTATCTGGAAGCTTTGGGACAGCTTCTTTAAATGGCTGAAAGGACTGTTCGGATTTAAGGAAAAGGAGAGAGCGTAATGAAATCCATGGTTAAAGCAATAATTGCAGGCAGTTGCATAATAGTGTTGGGCGTAGCAATTCTTCTTGTCGCTCTCGGGCTGAACGGCTGGACGTTTAAGGCGCATTTCGACACCAAGGAATTCAACGCCGAGCAGGAAAACAATAAAATTATCGTTGAAAATTCCGTCGGCTCGATGAAAATCAATTACTACGACGGCGAAAAGGTGCAAATCCTGTATCCCGAAGCCCAAAATTATAATGTCGATATAGTCGAAAAAGACGGCCACGTGCAGGTAATAACCCCCAGCCCCAAGTGGTACGAATTTTCAATCTGGTGGGCTAATATTCCCGAAACGGTAATAAATCTTCCAAAAGATATTGAATTTGAGCTTGAGTTGATAGTAAAAGCCGGCTCTCTGCGCCTGCTTGACGGGCAGTATTCAAAAATCCGTCTGACGGTACACGCAGGTTCTCTCAACGCAAGCGGCGTTCAATGCGATACATTCAAAGCAGAAGTTAATGCAGGTTCTATGCAAATAGACAGTTTAATCTGTGCTACTTCTTTCAGGGGCGAAGTCAATGCGGGGTCACTCAACGCAAAGTATGTCGCCTGCTCAGACATAACCGCTAAGGTATCTGCCGGTTCTTTGACTATGACGTTAAAAGGTAATAAATCAGACTACAACATAAGTGCGTATGTCTCGGCGGGAAGCTCGAATATAAGCAACCAAAGAGGTTCAACAGAAAAGCGTATTGACACCTACGTCTACGCAGGAAGCCTCAACGTTTTCTTTACTCTTGGCAATCATTGACAAATACTCTTAAAAAATGATAAAATACAGCCGATAAAGGCTGTATTTTTTATTTGAAAATACTTTTTACCTTGGGTTCCCCCTTGGCTTAGAAACGAACAAGACAAGGAAAACAAACACCGACCGAAGTGAGTGTACTATTGCGTACACGAGCAAGGCGGCGCGTAGCTTGACGCGGTATTGTGAAGTTTATAAGTCAAGAACAATAAATAATGAGGTAAGATTATGATTTTTGATTACGACAGTACATATTTCAACCCCGAACACGTGCTCGAGTGCGGGCAGATTTTCCGCTTTACCCCCTTTAAAGATGGTTACCTCGTATATTCTGCCGACAAGGCGTGCTACGTATACACGAGCGGCAATAAGACGGTCGTTGAAAGCGAGGACAGCGATTATTTCTATAACTTTTTCGACCTCGGCCGCGACTATTCCAAAGTAGTTGAGAGCGCCAAGGTGCAGGGCGTGCCACTGCTTTCAAACTCGGCGGAAAAGTGCAAGGGACTCAGGCTTTTAAATCAGAACCGGGAGGAGATGATTTACTCCTTTATAATATCGCAGAACAACAATATCCCCCGCATTAAGGGCATAATTTCGCGCATTTGCGAGGGACTCGGCGAAAAGCGCGAATTTAAGTACGGACAATACACCGCCTTCCCCACTTCCAAAGCCCTTTCGGAGGCGGGCGTTGAGTTTTTTAAGAAGGCTGGCTGCGGCTATAGAGACAGATTTCTTGCCGAAACTTCGGGGCGAATTGTTAAAGAGGGAATTTCACATCTTGAGAACCTTGACTTTAAAACGCTTAAAAAACAGCTTTTAACCTACATCGGCATAGGCGAAAAGGTTGCCGACTGTATAGCGCTGTTCGGCTTTTCCAAACGCGAGAGCTTCCCCGTTGACGTGTGGCTTGAAAAAGTGTACAGAGAGGACTTTAACGGAGAACTTAAAGACCGCTCAAAAATTACGCAGTACTTTACCGAGAGATTCGGCGAAAATTCGGGATATTTTCAGCAGTATTTATTTTACGGAAAACGGTTAAACTTATAATACGGTTGGGCAACTGCTTTGACCGTAAAAAGTACTTTTTGAGGTTAAGTATGCCCGACTATTTTTCGCACAGCGTTGCCGCAGAGAGAATCTATGAAAATCTTGCGGCAGATTATAAAGAAAAAATTTCGTCGCATACCCTGTACCTTTTGGGAGCGCAGGGGGGCGACGTATTTTTTGCCTATAATCTGAATTTCTCCAAGAGTAATCTGGGGCGGGATTTGCACCGCAGAGGCGCCTACGATTTAATTGAGGGGCTGTCCCGAGGAAACTTGTCCTACGCGGCAGGCTTTGCCGCGCACTATGCATTGGACAGTACCCTGCATCCCGCAGTGTACTCATACGTAAATTCCCACCACTCCCCACTATCCCACGTAAACTTTGAAAACGATTTGGGACTGTATATGAGCAGGCTGTTCAATATCCGGCGAGGGATTATTCCGAGGGAAAAGCTGCTTGCCTGCACGTTCCCCCTGTACGACAGCATAAAAAACGTCGAAGACGGCGTAACCGTAACCGGGATAGAGCGCTGCCTTAAACGCCACTTTACCTACACCCGATATCTGTATAAAAGAAAGAATTCAGAGTACAAATGCGCCTATCCCTTTGAGGACCTTGAAGGGGCAGTAAAGGACGCGATTGAATTAGGCGGAGAGTGCGTTCGCGCGGTCTTAAACAAAGAATTGCCGCCCGCACTGTTTTCCGCACCTTTCCTTGCAAAATTTTAATAATTAAGGCATATATGGGGGTCAATTTATAAAATTCGGTCGTAAATGCTGTGTTCCAACAGCTTTTTATATAGCTCGTCTTCGGTAATTTCATCCAAAAAGACGTCGCTGTAAATTTGAATTACAAGGTATTTTCTCTCGTCCAAAAAGCGGAGCGCATCCTTAAAAGTTGCGCTCTCATCCAAAATAATATAGCGTATCTCTCTTCCCCTCTTTTTCTTGCGGGCGGCAAAATTTATCTTTTGCGCGGGCGGTCTTTTCTCAAAGACAGAGCACAGCAAGAACGCAGCTATAATGAGCACGGAGGGGTTTTTCAATGCCGTGAAATACAGCGCGACCAGCCCGCCGCAAATTATTGCGCACAGAATTTTTAAAATTAAATCGGCTACGCCCGGTTTTAAAAATCTTCTTAAAAGGCACGAAGCCGCCCTGCCCCCGTCGAGCGGATAGGCGGGCAAAAGGTTTATAAACAGCATGCCTGCATTGGCGTAAAACACGGTGTCGGTAAAGGCGTAGCTGTCGGGGAAAAACCACCACAGCCCCACCGTACCTACGCAAATTAAAAGATTTACCAGCGGTCCTGCAAACGCAAGACGGAGTTCGTCGGAAACAGATATCCCCTCGATATCGCACAATGCCGAAGCCCCGTACGGCATGAGGCTTATCTCACTGCACTCGAACCCCATTTGCCTTGCGCAAAATATATGACCGCACTCGTGCAGGAGTGCGGTCAGGGCGCAGATTACAAATACAGGCAATCCGCCTACAAATGCGCTAACTATTCCCGCAAGTAAAAACAGCGGGTGCAGTTTTATTTTCACGAGTTCCAGACGGGCACTTCGCCGGACAGAGAGTAGCACTTCAAAAGAGTGTCGCCGTCATAGAGGGAGATTTGCACCTCCCTTTTACCGTCCGAAAATGCAAACGGAAGATTGGAGCGCACCGCGTCACCCTTTGTGCAATATACGCTGCTCAAACCCGTAACTACGCTTGAAAAGCGGGAGGTGTGTGCAATCTGAACTGTATAATTGCCCTCGTCGGCAGTTATGGACGAGATTTTTCCGTCGCAGACGGGATATACGCAGCTCTCCGCCTTGAAATACAGGTAACCGCCGTCGGCAATCTGAACGTCCACGTCGGAGAGCTCGCTGACCACCGCAGTAAGCTCTAAATCGCTGTAGTTGGGCTCAACGTCCGCCGTTTTCTTGGAAAACGAACCTATAAAGGTGTTTATCGCGCTCGTGGGCATAAAAATATTCGTTAAGAAGATAGCAACGGCAATTACGCACACTGCGATAAGCTCTCCGATTAAAACGCGACTTGCCTTGTCCTTCCCGAAGTTTAAATTGTGCTTTTTGCTCTCCACTTTAGCGCTTTCGGACAAATCCTCGGAATATACATACGCTCCAACCCGTTCGTTGACGCTTTCAACCACTTTCTCCTTCAGCTCGTCCTCAGCTGCCTCGGGCGCTTGTACAGCGGGCTTTTCCGCAGCTTTGCGCTTAAATAAACTCTTCTTTTTTACCACGTTTACCGTGCTGACGGGAATTTCCAGCATTTCGGCGTAATCTAATTCCTGTTCCATAATTTCCTCCAAAATTAAAGTCTAAAATACTATATTCCCAAAATTTTGCTTATAGAACATTTTTTTGAAATAGTGCATACAATGATTACGCCGCCCTTGCGGACGGCGTGAAATTTTTATTTTGTAAGCGCGTCTGAAAGTAACGCAAAGTCATTTGGCGAAAGGGTTTCTCCGCGCGCCTTTATATCTATACCAATTGTATTTAAAACCTCCTCCGCCTCAGCCCTTTTTAGTTCAAAGGCAACCATAAGGTTATTTACTAGCGTCTTTCTTCTAGAAAGAAAAGCCGCGCGCACGACCTTTTTATAAATTTCCGTATCTTTGACAGGGAGCCTCTTATCCTCTATTTTAAGGTTGACGACTGCGCTGTCAACATTGGGTCTCGGCGTGAATGCCGTACGAGAAACTTTCTTAACTATCTTAGCCTCTGCCCGAAGGGCAACAGATGCGGTAATTGCGCCATATTCGGGGGTGTTTTGCTTTGCGCACAGCCTTTCAGCGACCTCTTCCTGAACCATTACGGTTAGCCCCACGCACTTTTCAGACTGCTCTACAAGCTTCATTATAAGCGGAGTCGTTATATAATATGGTAGATTTGCTACCACCTTATAGCTGTTAAGATTTTTCTCGATTTCCTTTAAATCAACCTTTAAAAAGTCGCGGAACACCACCTCTACGTTATCGCAACCCGCAAGCGTTTGGGCAAGCACGGGCTGCAGTGCGGTATCGATTTCGAAGGCAATAACTTTCTTTGCAACGCCAGCAAGCGCACGGGTTAAGGTACCCGCACCGCAGCCTATTTCAATTACGGTGTCATCGGCGCCGACCTCGGCAAGGCTTACTATGCTTTCCAAAAGGTTTTTATCAGTTATGAAATTCTGCCCGAACTTCTTTTTAAACCCGAAATTGTTTTCGGCAAGAATTTCCTTTACGCTCTTTTCCATTATTTAGCCCGCCTTTAAAAGAATAATTTAATTATAGCAATTCAAACTAACTTTGTAAACGCATTTAGGGCGTTTGCGTACCAATGATGAATAAGCTCCCGCATTTAGCGGGAGCTTTGACTTTATTTAAGCATTTCGATTAATTTAATTTTTTAAAGAACATATGCGCATTTGCCCATACTTTTTCGCTCATTTCTTCCGCCGAAACGCCGCGAATTTGCGCCATATTCAAAAGAATTTCGGGGATGCTTTCGGGGGTGTTGGGGAATGTACCGTACTTGGACTTGGGCGGAAGGTAGGGGCTGTCCGTCTCGGTCAGGAGCCTGTCCGTGCCGAGTGCGGAAATGGTCCTTTTCGCCTTTTTGCTGCCCGAATAGGTGCTTGTGCCGCCGAACGAGAAGTGCCCGCCCAGCTTTTCAATCTCCGAGGCAATCTCCGTCGAGTGCGAATAACAGTGCAATAGGAACCCGTTTTTAAGCAGCGCCGTATTTTCCTTTAAGATATTAAGCATGTCCTCGGCGCAGTCACGCGAGTGAATTACTACGGGAAGGTTTAAACTGCAAGCCATCTCAAGCTGTGTCAAAAACGCCTCTTTCTGAGCCACTTTGTCGGTGTCCTCATAGTGATAATCCAGCCCGATTTCGCCTATTGCAACACACTTATCGTGTTTTGCAAGCTCTGCTATCTTCTCAAAGTCGCCCTTATTGAACTTTTTAAGCTCGGTAGGATGAAAACCCGCCGTAAAGTAGCAGGTTTTGTATTTTTCGGCAACTTCCTTTGCGAACTCGCTCGAACTTAAATCAAATCCGGCACAAATTACCTTTTCCACTTGGGCTTGCGCAAGCCTTTCAAATAACGCGTCCAAATCGCCGAAATGTCCGCCGTCAAGGTGGCAGTGAACATCGATATATCTCACGACAGAAGGCTCCCGTCGGGCAAGTCCTTTTCGGGCGAAACTATTGAAAGCGTTCCGTCGGGAGCTTCGGCGCACACTATCATGCCTTCGCTTAAAAATCCTTTCATCTCGCGGGGAGGAAGATTGGTGACAACTATTACCTTTTTACCCACCATCTCCTCGGGGGTGTAGTGCTTTGCAATACCCGAAAGAACGGAAAGCGTTCTATTCCCCACTTTTACCGTTTCGTGCAACAGCTTGCTCTTTTTTACCGCTTCGCAGGCAATTACCTTGCCCACGCGCATCTCAACCTTTGCAAAATCGTCTATCGTTATGGGGGCTTTGTATTCTTCCTCTATAACTTCTTCCGCTTCTTGCTCCTCTTTATTGCTGTTCAGATATTCCTCGAACGCCTTATCGTCAATTCTCTCAAACAGCGTTTGAGGCTCGCTCGTTACGGTATAGCTTTGAGCGTACCGAAGGTTTCCGAGGCTTTCAAAGCTCCTCTCTTTTCCGCCAATTTCCGCAAGAATTTTATCCGCCGTTTGGGGCATAAACGCCTTTAAGAGATTTGCACCGATATCGAGCGCGGACAAGAGGTTGTATAAAACGTTCTCCAAAACGCCCTTCTTAGCCTCGTCCTTTGCAAGTATCCACGGGCAGGTTTCGTCTATATATTTATTTGCTCTTCTGAACAGCGTCCAAAGGCTGTCAAGCGCGTCCGAAACCTTGTAGGCGTCCATTTTGGCTATAACGCCCTTATAAGCGGAGGCGGCAACCTCCTTTAAATCGTTGTCAAATTCCGTGCATGAAGAGTTTTTACATACATTTCCGCCGAAATACTTGTTCGTCATGGCAACGGTGCGCTTTAAAAGGTTGCCCAAGACGTTTGCAAGGTCTGAATTCACTCTCTCTTTTATGAGCTCAAGGGTAATTATACCGTCGTCGGCGTATGGCATTTCGTGCATTACGAAGTACCTTACCGCGTCCACGCCGAAAAATGAAGAGAGCTCGTCGGCGTACAGAACGTTGCCCTTTGACTTGGACATCTTATCCCCGCCCTGCAACAGCCACGGGTGCCCGAATATGCATTTTGGCAGCTTTTCACCGAGCGCGAACAGGAAAATGGGCCAATAAATTGTGTGAAACCTTATAATATCCTTTCCTATAATATGGGCGTCAGCGGGCCAATGCTTTTTGAAATTTTCATTACTTTTGTCGGGGTCGTAGCCCACGCCGCTCAAATAGTTTGCGAGCGCGTCGAGCCAGACGTAAACGACGTGTTTATTATCGAAATCGACGGGAACGCCCCACTTGAAGGTTGAGCGCGAAACGCACAAATCCTGCAATTTGGTCTTTAATTCGCCTTTTTCGATTGCGGCAAGAATTTCTTCGTCGGACTTTCCTAAAAATTCGTCTGCAAGCAGGAAATTATTCATCATCTCGCGCTTTCTGGAGACGGGAAGAATAAATTCGGGGTGGGTTACGATATGCTTGACAAGCCTGTCCGCATACTTGCCCATCCTGAAGAAATATGCCTCCTCGCGCGCAAATTTTACCTCTCTGCCGCAGTCGGGGCATTTGCCGTCCACAAGCTGGCTCTCAGACCAAAAGCTTTCGCACGGAGTGCAATAGAGTCCCTCGTAGCCGCCCTTGTAGATATCGCCCTGCTCGTAGAATTTTTTGAAAATCCTGGCAACGGTCTTTTCGTGATAATCGTCGGTGGTGCGGATAAATTTATCGTAGCTGACGTTCATTAAATCCCAAATACGCCTTATCTCGCCCGCAACCTCGTCCACGAACTGTTTGCAGGTTATGCCCCTTTCAGCTGCCTTTTGCTCGACCTTCAAGCCGTGCTCGTCCGTGCCCGTCATAAAGAACACGTCGAAACCCTGAATACGCTTAAAGCGTGCAATTGCGTCCGAAAAGATTGCCTCGTAGGTGTTGCCGATATGCGGCTTGCCGGAGGTATAGGTTATGGCAGTTGTCAGATAAAATTTCTCTTTCATATTCGCTCCTTTGACGAAATTAAAAAGATTATAACACTAACCGCGCCAAAAGTAAACATTTAAATTGACATATCCGATAAAATGCGCTCATAAATTACTCTATGAACGCCGTTTTTACGATTATTGTAATATTTTCTGCCGTAATAATTGCCTTTACCGCGCCGGACAAGCTGCTTACGGGGCTTTTATCGGGTGCGGAAAATTCTTTAAAGACAGCGGTAACACTTTTTTGTATCTACGCCGTGTGGATGGGGCTTTCACGCCTTGCCGAAAAAAGCAAATTGAGCGAAAGGGCGGCAAAAGCGGCGCTTCCGCTTACAAAAAAGGTATTTAAAACTGGTAGCCTGAAGGCAGCCGAGCATATCGCAATGAACCTTTCGTGTAATCTTATAGGAATAGGCGGCGCGGCGACCCCTTACGCCGTGAAAGCTATCACGGAACTTGAAAAAGAGGGCAATACGTTTGCCCAAAAACTGCTGTTTGTAATTAACGCAACCTCTGTTCAGCTTGTTCCCACTACGGTAATAACCCTGCGCGCGGCGGCGGGAAGTATATCCCCATCCGATATATTTTTACCTTCGCTCATATGCACATTTGTTTCAACGGCGACGGCGGTAACGCTGTATATTTTATATACGAAATTAAACCGCAAAAAACGGGGGAATAAAAAATGAAATATATAATCCCCGCCATTTTTATACTCGTGTTTGTCTTTGCCGCCGCAAAAAAAGTGCGTATATACGACGAATTTTCCGAAGGGGTCAAGGAAGCTTTAAAGTTTACAATGTCGCTCATTCCCTGCCTTGCCGCAATGTTTATGATGTGCGAGTTGTTTGAAATTTCGGGGCTTGCAGGCGGAGTTACCAATCTTTTATCCCCTGTATTCTCGGCGCTCGGCATACCGCCCGAGCTTACGAAATTAGTGCTTATAAAGCCCTTTTCGGGAAGCGGGTCGCTCGCATATCTAACCGATGTAATTCAAGAACATGGCGCAGACAGCTATATTTCGCGCTGCGCTTGCGTTTTGTACGGCTCGTCCGAGACTGTATTCTACATTTCGGCTGTGTATTTTGCTGGGCTGAAAGTCAAAAAACTTGCCGTACCCATTGTAATCGTGCTTGTTTCCACGCTGTTATCAACGGTTGTCGCCTGCCTTTTATGCAGAGTTATATAATGGTTTCACAAAAATAAGCCCCTATTCTGGGGTACTTTTTTTCGTAAATCGGGCGCATAAACAAAAAGCGCGGTTCTAATTCGCGCCGAAAAACCTTTTATTTGATATTTTGTGTAAAATTCACATTTTTTGTTATCATAAAAAAAGAAAAAAATATTAAAAATTTTTTATTTCATTTGTTTTACTTTTTTTCAGTTTTGTCTATAATTGTTAATGTCATCGGTTTGGTACCGAGACCCCGTACATAATCTACACTTTTTCCCCCTTATCATATAGAGGCGGCGCAGACTCCGGTTTGCGTCGTTTCTTTTTTTATGCTCACGAAAATTGAAAACTATTCTGCGCTTACGGGTATCCAACCCCAACAGACACATTTTTACGGGCAATCTATCGGTCTATACACCCAAACCGCCGCTCGGCGTGTGCCAAACACGCTTTCGCGCCGTTTCGTGCGCCTATCCTCGCTATTTTGCTCCGTAAAAACGCTTCGCGCCTGAAACGGTTTGTTTTGCGTGATTTTACAA
>JAFLVO010000002.1 GCA_022508245.1 Clostridiales bacterium | reverse complement strand
GACGCATATCCTTTAAGTTTACGCCCAGCCCCGAGTATGCGCACGACAATATAATGTACTATTTCAACTTCAATTTGGTGGGCGAAAACTCGGGAAAACAGGTAAACCCCATCGAATATTGCGCAGGTTACGAGAGCGACGCCTGTTGCTATAAGGCAAACGGCTTCCATTGGAGCGTGTACGCTCAGCCTCAGCTTGTTGAAAGCGGCGACCTTTCTACGGAAGGTTGGACTACTTCCGACGGTACAGACTTGAGCAAAACAAAAAGCAGACTTGCGCTCGTCGTAACCTCCCCCAGCAAAAAGCAGGACTCGCAGATGAACGGCCTTTTGGAGAACGAGCTCGGATTAAGCCATCAGGAAGACGGCGAATTAAAGGAAGACGCATTTGCAAGCTTTACGTACAATATTTCCCTCACTATCTGCAAGGGTGTTTCCATTGAAACAGGTCAGGGCGTACGCATTGGTATCGGCTTCCCCGAAGGCTTCACGTACGACGACTCAATGGACGGGGTTGTATTCGAGGCATACCACTTTATAAGAGACGCCCAAAACAACGTGGTCGACGTTGAGAAACTGGAAGTTACCGTAACTCCTCTCGGACTTATCATCATGGTCTACTCGTTCAGCCCGTTTGCAATCGTTGTAAAGCACGGCGAAGCGCCTGTCAACGCGGACAAAACGGTTATTATTTCAAATACTGCGGGCGGAACGGCGTACGCAAATATAGACGGAAAACAGTCCAATTTGTTTACACTTAAAGAGCAAGATGAAAGCCGCAAAGTTACAATCAACGCCAACGCCGGTTACGTAATTGAAACGGTTAAAGTAAACGGCGACGTCGTAGAACTTAACGAAAACAACCTTACTGCTTATAGCCTCAATCTCGACTACGATAATTTAGACGCACAGAACGTTGTCGAAGTCAAATTCGTATCCGCACAGGTAAAAGCTAAGGAAGAAGAACGCGGCGAGCGTCCCATCGTTCAACAGCTTAAACAGGCGGAAATTACCATAGCCGAAGATAAAAAGGCTGTCACGGTAACCGAATACGGCAAGTTGCTACTTGAACCCTCGATTAAAACTTACGGCGATACAAACTACTATCAGTGGTACAAAGGCGAAGATAAGATAGAAGGCGCAACTGGTGCTTCCCTGCTGATTGATAAAGTAAGCTGTGACGACGCAGGCGAATATACATTAGTGATAACTTCAATGTCGGGCTTAAAAACCGTTACTTCAACAAGCGAGACTATCGCTGTAAGCGTAACGCCCAGACCCGACAACCCGACTGGCGGAATAGTTGCTGTCGTAATAGCAATAATTGTTGGAGTCGGCGTAATCGCCGCAGCCGCAGTTGCTGTAATAATAGCAAGCAAACGCAAGAAAAGCTCCAATTAACACTCAATAAAATTTAACAACCCTTCTGCGGCGCATACCGCAGGAGGGTTTAATTTTACACTCCGCTCCTGCAGAATATGTTTTCTTGCCCTCACTTCCTCCGCACTTGCCGTTTTATATTTTCCCCATTGGAAACGGCTTAGTAAAATTGAGAAATCTTTTATATATTGCGACAAGTATAGTAAATACAAAAAAAGGAAGCCGTAAGGCTTCCTTTTTTGTGTTCTTGATTTTGTTAACGATTACATCAGGTGCTTTAAGCGTACCGTCAAGTCGATAAGCTTTTGGCGCTTGATTTCTATCTCGGCGGAGTACTGACGGAAGAACTGCATCTCCGACTCGTCGGGGTCTCTTCTGCTTATGAGTGCTTCCATAAGCGCTGCCATAGAACGCGAACGCTTGCTCTCAAGAGCCGCCATTTCTTTTTCAAGAAGCCCGATTTCTTTTGCTAAATCTTTCTTTAACGACATAATATTTCTCCTTTTAATATTTTTTCATATGCTTACCGCGGATTATTCTTCCGTCGGAGTTTCGGGGTTGGGTGTTTCGCCGTCTGCTGCGGGCTCCTCTGCGCTTGAAGCGCCTTCCTCTGCACGCATCTGTGCTGCCTTTTCACGGCTCTCCTGACTGCGCGCACGAAGCCTTTCTGCCTTCTTTTCGTCTGCCTGAGCTTTTGCCTCTAACTGCAAAGCCATCTCTTCGGGGGTAAGCTCGCGCTGTTCTTCCTCTTTTTGACGCATCTTCTCTATGCGCTCACGGCGCTTTGCATCCTCTATGGACTGCCTTCCTTCCTCCATCATCTTTGCGGCACGTATCGAAGCCATCGTCGCCTCTACGCTCGCACGGGTGCGAATTGCGACAACAAATTTTTCTGTTACTATCTGGAACACGCCATTCTTCCAAAGGATGAAGATTATAAGTGCGGCTATGCCGAGTGCACCCACTACTATTAACAGTATTGCCCACCAGGGAAGTCCGGGCGCTTCGAATATCTGGAATACTACCGTGTAGATATCGAGTGCCGAATAGTCGCTTGTACCCTCTACCTCTGCAGTAAGCGTGTAGCGGCCAGCCTTTGCGTCTGCAAGATTGTCTATGCCGTTTTCACTGTCGTAATATACCTTTCCGTCATCGCCGACAATCTTTATGTGAGCATTGCCGAACGTGGGCGCAACTTTTATGTTATCACTGAAGCCTGTGTATTCGCCCTGAACCCAGCCGGTTACCGAAGGAGATACCTCCCACGTGTTGGTAGTTGCAAATACAAGGAAAGTTACGGGGTTGGGGTCGAGGCCGCGATAGTTAACCGTTTCGTCCACATGTACAACCAAGTGATACTCGCCTGCGGACAAACCCTTTAATATTTTGGCAACTTCGTCTGATACGTGTCCGTTTTCATCGACATAGAAGTGGTCGAGTCCCTCAATTTTATCCGCACCTGCGCTGTCGCGCGCAATTGCAAACCAAAGTCCCGAAGGATCGTCAAGTAAGTTGGGTTTTGCGCTGATAAGGTTTATATTTCCGTTAAATCCGTTATACGTCCAGCTTATAATGGAAGGAACGTCCGTCCAGCCGTTGCCGCCCTGAACGATTTCGAATACGTCTGTAAGTTCAATCTCGCCCGTGATGCTGTTCACACCGGTGATTTTAAGCGTTGCCTTGCCAACCGTTACGTTCTCGGACGAAAGGATGTAATCCTCTCCCTCTAAGAGAACCAAGCCGTTGAGAGTTATTACGGGGCTTGCATAGTTGTTCGCCTTACCGTTATACTCTACCGTACTGTCGGCAAAATCGTATTCGATTCCCGTGTTCAATGCACCGCTACCGTCAACCAACGAGTAGGTTGCTACGTTGAACGAGAACTTAAACGTGAACTCGTAATATCTTACGCCGTAGTCGGTTGCAACCTCGTCATTGTCGTACCAGTGTCTGTGCTCGCCGGCGAGGGGCGCGTTCTGCGGAACGGTTACTTCCAGCCTGTAAGCGCCTGCCTTGAGCTCGTGATGAACGGTGTACAGATAGTTGGAATCTATTATGGGGCTGTTCCTGTCTACTGCGAGCTTGCCGTCTACCGTCTTGACGCCGTAATAATTTATGCTTGCGTTGTAGGTGTCGTTGGAATAAACCAGCGCAAACCGCTTGACAAGCTTTTCCGAACCGACGAGATAGTACGAATATATTACGGTGTCGCCGTGTTCGGGACGGAAAGCGTAAATAGTTAGCTCCTGCCAAGGGGTGCCGAACGTCCAGTCATTCAACGCGGTCTGAGTAACCGCTTCGCGCGAGGTTGCGTCGCGCAGGTTGTTGGACATAGTTACTATGTACCAGGTTTTGGTTATTTCCAAATAACTGTTGCCGTTGTCAAGTATATAGTTGCTGCCGAAGTCGATTTTGACGGTGGTAATTACCGTGCTTACCTCGCCCATCGCGCCCGTGGTGTTGCCTTCGTGACTATAAGTTACGACTGCCATATCCAGCCATTCCTGCAGATACTTTTCGCCTAAATTGAAGTTACCGTTGAGAATAACCGAGAGCACTACTCCGCGATAGCGTGCATATGCGTCAAATAACTCGCCTCTTGTAATCTTTTCGCCGAATTCGTTTGCCGCAGCGTCAGGATCCTCATAGATAGCCTGGTCAACGAGTCCGGTATAGACTGTCTCTTCCCCCTCGCCTATCTGCAGCTGCCACAACCTTGTTTGGGCTTCGTCTATATATCTTCCGAAGTCGCTCTCCTTGATTTCAAGCAGCTTGGGATTTATCTTTATACCGTTTAATGTGTGCTTATCGAGGGGATAGTTGGCGTAGCCTATAATTTCAATATAATAATCGTTCGCGTCTTTGAACTCAACCGACTTATTGCCGTTGAATTCAAGCCACATGCCCGTATTTTGAAGTGCATCGTCCGCCACAATACCGTATGCGTAGACCGTTTGAGGAAGAGTCTGACCGGGAACCGTGAGATAGACACGGATTTTTTCGATTTGGTTGGTGCCGTCGTACGTGAACGTACTGCCGTATGCGGAAGACGCAAAGGTTATCCAATCCTCGCCCGACTTAACCTGCCACTCTACGTGCGTAAACGTACTCGTGCTGTCGCTCGGTTTGATTGTGAAGTATGCACGCACCTCGCCCGCATAGTTGCCAGTAAATATAACTACTACGATTGCGGTATCCAGACCGGCGTTTATGTTATTTTGATAATCGAGCTTATAGTCCCTGCCCGCAACCATCGTTTGGTTGTTTTGCTTTAATTTAACTGTGCAGTTCTGGGGAATTTTCTCGTGTCCGTCGTATTTGAAGCCGTCGTTCGAAAGGGTTACCGTAACCTCGCTGTCTGTCAGCTTTTTGGCCCTTACGACTACCGCAAACTCAACTTCCTTCTCTTCGCCGATATTCAGCTTTACAATGAGAGGATATACACCCGCTTCACGGCTGACAGCCACTGTCTCTGCGCCGTCAATGTCGGGTGCGGTAAGAGATACGGGATATACGCTGTCTCCGTAGGTGCTGTCCACGCAGTTCCAAGAAAGCTCCTCCTGATCTGCCTTGCCCAACACGTAATCCTTGGTGGAATCGTCGGAATATTTAACGGTAAATTTCACTTCTTTGGGAGAAATGCCGAGCTCGCCGTTTTTAAGCACCAATATGCGTTGAGCCTCGACTTGCTGTATGCTCGGTTCCTCGTCTGCCCCGCCTGTCACGTACGCCGTGTCGGAAACGAAGTATCTGTAAGGATTGGTATACAGCCATGCTCCGTTTGTGGGAGCAACTTCGCTGTCGGGTTCCTTGCCGTCGACCGAAACAAACTCGCTGTTGTGTGTACCGTAACTCGTTATGAAAGGCAATCCGTCAGACTCAAACGATTTGTTTGCAACTATACCTATGCGCGCACCGTCTTTAAGCGCACCTACTATCTGAGGTCTGCGCTCGTCGGCTGCCGAAATCTGCAGGTTGTTCTGCGAGGTTCCGTTGCCGAGGGTGGTGTAGTTATTGTAAATTACGGGATCGCCCGAAAGCGACACGCGGGCGTAGGTATCGAAATTCAGACCGCCGCCGTAGGTTGCGTGGTTGCCCGAAATGTTTCCGCCCTCAATTTTTAAGATGCCGTCCGCGTTCACACCGCCGCCCTTGCATGCTCTGTTGTCGCTTATAGTTCCGCCGCTCAAAACAAAGGGGGTGTTTTTGTTCATCCAAGTACTAGACAGAGGTCTTTCAACGTGAACACCGCCGCCGTAGGTATTGATTCCGTCACAGATATCTTCAAGATTACCTGCCGTGTCACCCTGACGGAAGCTACCTGCTCTGTTGTTGCTTATTGTGCCGCCCTTCATATTGAAGGTGGAACAGAATAAGTACAGACCGCCTCCCTGCGCCTCGTAAGTTCCGCTTGCGATAGCTTTGTTATTTAAAATTGTACAGCCTTCCGTCATATCTACGTTGACGGTTGCATTTTCTTTGTTTATCATTACCGCGACGCCGCCGCCGTAAACGCCGTTGGTAAGCGAGGTTGCGGTATTGTCGTGTATATTGCCTCCGCTTAAATTAAATTGAATTTTTGCTGTTGCCGACGTATTGTTTGTAAGAACCAATATACCGCCGCCGTACTGATTGCAGGTGTTTTCGTAAATTTCACCGCCTGCGATATTTATGTTGCCCGAATACTGTACATATACACCGCCTCCGCCGAATTGAGTGTTATTCGCGGGAGCCGTTGCTATGGCGCGGTTATTGCGGATAATACCGCCCGTGATATTCACGGCTGTACCGCTCACATAATAACCTGCCACGCCTCCTCCGCATATAGCCGAGTTGTTTTCTATGACGCCTCCGGACATATTGAAAGAACTCGTTCCGCGCACGCAAACGCCTCCGCCGTAGCAGTAGTTGGCTTTTGTAAAGGTGTTACCCTTAACGGTACCGCCCTGCATATCAAACTTTGCGCTGTGGGTAATACTGCCTTCTTTATAGGAATTAACATAAACGCCTATACCGTAAATCGTACTACCACCTACCTGGTTGCCCTCTATGGAACCGCCCTTCAAGGTAAGGTTTCCTCCGTTTACGTAGATACCTCCGCCGTACGTTTCGCCGAGTTCGGGACTGTTAAATCCGCCGGTTATAATACCGCCCGTTGCGCTGTCCGCAATAGTGAGGCTGCCTTGAATATAGAATACCTGACCGTTGGAAACGCCCAAGGTAAGATTACGGTCTATTTTATGACCGTTCAAATCAATCGATATGTTGGTCCCCGCAGGCACAAATATTCTGCCGTTGCTGAAACTGCCCGTCTTACCGAAACCGTCAACCGAGTTTGCAGTAGCCACCCAGTCCCTTGCAAGTACGACCTTTACGTACGCCGCTGAATCCATCTTGTACGCCGTCTGTGCGAGCTCGACTACTTCGCCCCAGCCCGTTTCGAAATTCGGACGGTAGTAGACGTTCTGATCCCGGTTGTCAATTCCGCTTTCGCCCAAATATATGGTGTATTCGGGAGGATCTTCCGACAAAGATTCGTCCGCCTTCGCGGTAAAAGGCGATAACATCATCGTAAGTCCAATAATACTGCAAGCCAAGAACATGGCTATTAAGACCGTTAATATAGATCTTCTGTATAATCTTTTTCCCATTTAAAGTCTCCTTCATGCCGAGCTGTTTCGGGTTATGTACAGCCACCTCAATCAAACAGCGACTCATATACATTTTTCCAAACTATATTCTATCACTTTTTGCAATCGTTTGTCAACACTAATAAGTAAAACACCTTTCAAAAAACAACTAATATTTTCATAATTTTGCCGATTTTTAATTCACATAAATAAAATTTGCGCTCTACAAAACCGCAAGAGCCCCGCCTTCGCCCGTGCGCGCATATATTATAAGGAAAGCGACTCCGCAAAAAGCCGCTTAAATTTCGGGCTCAACCCACCCTCTGCCGGCGGAATTTTTCCTCAACCCTCAAAGTACAACTGCTCTCACATTTTACCTGAAATTACCAAAAATTTTTCCCGTACACCTCATAAAACAGTAGAAAGCACTAAAACATTTTGCGGTAAGTTGGGTCCTCTATTTAACAACCTGAATAATTTTAAAAAATCAGTTGACAGTATATTTTTCAAGTGTTAAAATATGTCTGCAATTAAATATTAAGTGAAAATACGGTTTGAAAGGCATTAAAGCCGAGTAAATTAAAAGGGAATCCGGTCAAAGTCCGGAGCAACCGTCATTACTGTAATTACAGCATTGCAAATGCTCAACTGTAAAAGTCAGGCTACTGCCGTATTTTCAGGATGTCACGAATTTTGGACGAGAAAGAGTGCAACCGATTAAAAGCTGTTTGTTTTTGCGTTGCCTTTTTATTTCGCCGTAATATCCAGATACTTTTAAATCCGTTGTGCTCTTTCTCGCATGAAAGAGCACTTTTCTTTTGGAGGCAAAATGGCTGTTTTTAATGTTAAAGACGAAAGTGTACAATGGGCTATAGCGGAATTGAAGAAAAAATATGATGAATTGAACAGACTGCCAAAAAAAGCAGACTTCGATGAAGTTACACGTGCACGGATAAAGGCGTTTCTCGGTCCTTGGCCGCGCGCACTGGAAGCAGCCGGATTAAAGCAACATAAGGCTAAAACAAACAAAAAAAGCGGCAGTAAAAAATCAAATGAAGATTAACAAAAATTAAAAAGATGTAATGCAGTCATATGAATATTAAAAAATGTAAACATTTTATAAAAATCTTAAAAATTTGTGCATATTATGCACTTACTATTTTACTTTCAGGCTTTTTGCGCGCTGTAGGTATATTTATTTTTGTAACGCCGAATAAGTTTGCTCCGGGTGGAATTAACGGCGTATCCGTACTGATGGAATATATAACAGGGTGGAGTTCGGGCTGGTTCTTGCTGATGCTCAATATACCGCTGTTTTTTGTTGCGTTTTTCTGCATTGGTAAGCGCGAAGCAATAGTCTCTACTCTATCAATGCTTCTTACCTCCGGACTTTTAATTGTTTTTGACAATAATCCGTGGCTATGCGCAAATCTTCAATATCAGGCTAACAACGGTGCAATTCTTGCTGCAATTACAGGCGGAATTTTTCTGGGTGTGGCACTTGCTATTATGCTTAAAAGCTGTGGCACGGCGGGCGGAACGGCAGTTCTTGCCTCGCTGGTCAATAAAAAATGGCGTTTTTTGAATATCAGTTGGCTTACTTCGGCATTTGACGCTTTGGTTGTGTTTATCTCTTTCTTCGTGTATAACCAAGGAATGAGTTTTACCGATAAACTTAATCCTGTTTTGTTGGCATTGGTTTCGCTGTTTGCAACCAGCAAAGTCTGTGACCTTATATTGCAAGGCTTTAAAGTTGCGTATAGGTTTGAAATTATTACAAATAAACCCGAAGAAATTGCCTCTGAAATTATGGAACGCACTCACCACGCTGTAACAGAGATGTCCGGCATCGGAATGTATTCGCATAAAGATTATAATGTGCTTGTCTGCATTATACGCAAGCGCCATATTGCCGATATCCAACGGATTATAAAAAAATATCCCGATACGTTTGCTTCTTTTACTCCGGTTTCGGAAGTATATGGAAAATTTTTAAAATAATGATTCATAAATAAAATTTAATCATACAACAGTTGCCGAACACTTTGTTCCCCGCCACAATAAATGAGTGCTGGAAAACACTGTTCCTGACACTTAAAAATGCACGACCGATGTCGTGCATTTTTGGCTGGGGCAAAGTGATTCGTAAGGAGCGAAGCGACGGAATAGCGATTGGTCAAAAATTCGGCAGGTTTATACTGTAAAACTATTTTTGCAATCGCGTCACCCCCGTGAGCGGTGGAGAACACTCCCAAACTCACAAAAACAGCAGTTGAACTGTATGTTCAACTGCTGTTTTCATGGCTGGGGCGAAGTGATTCGAACACCCGAATGACGGAGTCAGAGTCCGTTGCCTTACCGCTTGGCGACGCCCCAATATTTACGCTTATATTATATATGCTCAAATTAAAAATTACAAGCAATTTTTAATGCAATTGAATTTTAATTTTGGAAATTTTATAATTATTTAAGCTGTACTTTTTACAAAAATACGGCTTTTTAAATTTCTATAAGGAACCCTTTTGCCCGCAGCTTTCCCTCTATTTTATCGAGAGTTTGTTCGCTGTCGGCAGAGACCGTGTGATAGTGATAGCCGTCTGTTACGCTCATTAAGGGCTTTGACGCGCCTGACACGAGCGAACGGTAGAGCTCTTCAACGTGCGTTTTATTATTTAAATCGAGCCTTGCGGAAATTCTTCCGTAGACCCTGTGATTGACATAAATATCCTCTATCCTGCCGCCCTCGGCGATGACAAGCATGCCCTCGTCTACAATTTCTTCAAATGTGTGGCGGCATTTGAAAACCCGCGTTGCGCCAAGCTTCGTGTTGAGAAAATAGCCCCGGTTTGTCGAGGTTATGTCGTACCCGTTGGCGCGCAAAATGGCAATATCCTGCACGATAACCTGACGGGAAACGTGAAATCTGTCTTTCAATGTATTGGCGGGGATAGGCTCGTCAGAATTGCCAATAAAGCTTAAAATCTCTTCCCGCCTTTTTTCGCTTTTCATATTCTACCTCTTATCAATCCACTGGGTGCAAATTTTTGAGCGAAATATCAAGTATGGGCGCGGAGTGAGTAAGCGCGCCGCTCGAAACGAAATCGACCCCCGTATCAACTATTTTAGCTATATTTTCCCTGGTAACGTTGCCGCTACACTCCGTCAAAGCGCGGCCGTTTATCATTTTTACCGCCGTTTTCATATCCTCGACGGACATATTGTCGAGCATAATTATATCCGCACCCGCCTCTAACGCTTCGCGGCACATTTCAAGGTTTTCAACCTCGACCTCTATTTTGCGAACGAAAGGCGCGTACGCCTTTGCCGCCTCTACAGCCTGCTTCACGCCGCCAGCCGCACCTATGTGATTGTCCTTTAACAGTACTCCGTCCGAAAGATTGTATCTGTGATTGAGTCCTCCTCCCACTTTTACGGCGTATTTTTCAAAAATCCGCATATTGGGAGTGGTTTTGCGGGTGTCTAAAAGTCTTGTCTTGGAATTACCCAAAAGACTTACTACTTGTGAGGTGTAGGTTGCAATTCCGCTCATCCTCTGCAAATAGTTGAGTGCAGTGCGCTCGCCCGAAAGCAGTACCCTTATATCCCCAGTTACCGTTCCCATAAGCTGACCGCGCGACACCTTGTCGCCGTCGTTTACCGTAAATTCTACCGAGGTGTTCACGTCTAAAATTTCAAACACGCGTTTAAAAACCCCGAGTCCGCATATAACGCCGTCCTGCTTGCTGATGAGCTGAACGGTTCCCTTTTTATATTCCTTGATTACCGAATTTGTAGTTACGTCCTCGCTTGAAATATCCTCTTTAAGCGCGCTCTTTATAAGCTCGTCGGCATTGAGCGCAAGGGCAATTTTATCCTTCATTTCCTCGCCTCCTCGATTTTTTTCAAAAGCAAATTTTTATAGTTTTTAAACAGCCTGTCGCAATCGGAATATTGAGCTAAATCTACGTTATTTGCGGCATATTCCGCCCCCAATTTATCTGATAGGGTAGAATTTTCGTTGATATCTTCAGCCGCGCACTTTGCAAAAAGCAGGCTTTCAAGGAGCGAGTTTGAAGCAAGCCTGTTCTTGCCGTGAACTCCGTTGCAGCACGTTTCGCCGACCGCGTACAGCCTCTTCATCGTCGTTCTGCCCCGCAAATCGCTGCGGATGCCGCCCATAAAATAATGCTGTGCGGGAACCACGGGAATGCACTCCGAAAACACGTCGTATCCCTCCTCCCTGCACTTTTCGACGATGCCGGGGAAATGCTCTTTGATGTGCTCTTTGTCAAGTCCGCGCATATCCAGCCACACAAAGTCCGTCTTGTCCTCTTTCATCTTTTTAATAATTTCGGCGGTAACGATGTCCCTCGGCTGCAGCTCGTCCGTGAAGCGCTTGAAGTTTTTATCAAGCAAGACCGCTCCCTCTCCGCGCACCGATTCCGAAATCAAAAAGCACCTGCCACCCTTTTGGGAATAGAGCGTGGTTGGGTGAATCTGAATATATTCTATATTGTCCACAGCGACCCCGCGGTTTAAGCAGATTGCAACGCCGTCGCCAGTAAGCAGACTGAAATTGGTGGATTTATCAAAAATTCCGCCTATACCGCCTGTGGCAAGAACGACGCAGTCGGCAAAAATCTTTTTAACTTTTCCGCTTGAATTTTCCTTAACGACAATGCCGTAACACACGTTGTCTACGGTTATTAAGTCGAGAAGGGTGGTCTCGGCGGCAATTTCCACGTTTTTAAGAGTTTGCACCTTTTCCATAAGGCGGGAGGTGATTTCCTTGCCCGTGCAGTCCTTGTGAAAGCAGATTCTGTTTTTGGAGTGCCCTCCCTCACGCGTGGTAGCAAGCGTACCGTCCCCGTTTTTTGCAAATCTGACGCCGATAGACAGCAATTCCTCTATTACGGTAGGCGAATTTTCAATCATGCTCTCTACGGCTTCACGGTTGTTTTCCATATGCCCCGCGCGCATGGTGTCCTCGAAGTAGCTTGCAAAGTCCTCTTTGCCCTGCATACAGCAAATTCCGCCCTGTGCGAGATAGCTGTCGCTTTTTTCAGGCTTGCCCTTGCAGATCAGCAAGGCATTTTTATCCCCGTCAAGGTGCAGCGCACAGTTGAGACCCGCTACGCCCGCACCGACGATAATTACATCGTACTTCTCTTTCAATTTTGTGTCCCCGAAAAGTTATTATATTGAGTTTACACTAAAACTTTACACCTGTCAAGTCAACTGTAAAGAAATATGCAAATTGTTGCAAACTAAGGGGCTTTATTGGAGAATTCTTCGCTTAAATGCGCCGCTTTGCGCAAATAAATTGTGCATTCGACAAAAACATATAAATAAATTCGTGCTATAACTTACGCGAATTAAATAGTATAGAGCATACAGAAAGGGCGTTTACGGCTTTAAAGTTATTCGCAATAAAGGAGCGTTATATGAAAATTTCGGAAATTTACGGCAAAAGGGTGGAAAGCACGGCTGGAAAGAGGGGCTACGTGATTGCAATCAAGGCGAACGGGAAAAAACTTGAGTGTTTGATTTGCGCCGACGAAAATGAAGACGAATTTACTGTAGACATAAATAATGTTATAAATTTCGGGGACGTGATTATTTTCAACGACAGAGAGAGCGCCATAAAATCCGCCCTCCCACTTCGGCTTGGCAGGGCAAGCTTTGACGAGTGCGGAAAATATCTTGGAAACCTTGAGGAATACCTCTTTGAAGGAAACACCCTTTTAAAAGCTAAAATAGGCAAAAAAAACTATCCCGCAGAGGGACTTGTCTGCGGAGATGCGGTAATAGTAAAAAAAATTAAAAGACTAAAAGGCGACGTTTTAAAAAGCGGGAAAATAATTATAAAGAGCGGTACTTATCTTACGGACGAGGTCATGGACAGCGCCACGCTGCAGGGAGAATACGTGCAGACAACAATGAAATCAATCTAATTGAAAAACCGCAGAATTTCTGCGGTTTTTATTGTTAAATCAAGCATATGTCCGGGGTAATTCAGTTTATCACCCTTATTTTTATGCATTGTATTTTGCCATCAGCTTTAAAAGCGCATTGAAGTTTTCGTTGAGAATATCCGCCTCGGCAGGTGTGAGCGTACCTTTAATCTGCAGGACAGCAAGTGTGTTTTTAAGCTTTTCAAGCTCCTGTCTGTCACTCTTTGAAAGGTTTTTATTCAACAGATTATCCGTCACGGTTACAGCATGGTCGAGCTTAATATTGCTATTTGCGGCGGGCGGGTTATTTTTTATCGGACGGGCGGGTTGGGTATATACGGACTGCACGGGCAGAGCGGACTGCACTTCCACTACCTTTTTCTTTATTTTTACAGGGAAAAAGCACAGTACCCCGTACAAAAGATAACCTACAACCCAGAATAATGCCGTTATCATAAGCGCATCGCCAATAGAGCATTTTAAGAGGAAAACAGCAAGATTGACCCCCGAATATGCGTTAGTTAACGCCAAAAACGGCTTTTTCTGTGCGCTCCTCGCCACCGAGGAAAATGCGGTTGCAATCAGAGCCACAATAAAAATTGCAAGATACGAACCCCACACAATCCACACGAGAGCGTCGAAGTGAATTTGTGCTAAAAGTCCGGTAATTTTTTGGCACATTTCAATAAACATAGTCTATATTATAGCCAAATAATTTTAAAAACACCCGCATATATTGTCGAAATAACGCTGTTTTTAAAAATAATTACTGTTGAAAGCGCCTTTGTTTTTATTGCGTTTAATCAAGGTTAATTTGTCTTTTCCTATATATATTTACTATTACGGCTGAAATTTCGCTCTCATTACACCCTGTTATCCTGCTTAACGCCTTTTTATAAAGACTTAACTGCTGCGAGTAGGTTTCAATAAGCTTTTCATCGTCCTTTTGCGAATACTTGTAATCTATTATCTTTACGCCAAAATCGCCCTGCGCCACAAGGTCCATGGCGCCCTGAATAAGTATCTCGTCGCTTGCGGTTGTTGGCATAATTTCATTTGCGGGAAGCCGACACAAAAATTCCTGCTCGCGCCAGGTTACTGCGTTTGCCAAATTATCAAACACGGGCATATGCAGAATTTCGGAAATCTGCTGCGCGCTTATGAGCTCCTTTTGCTCCGCCGTCATTCTTCCGCTCTGCACGAAGTTTTCAATCTCGCGCTCAACACCATCAACATCCTTTACTCCGAAATCGCACAGCTCCAGGAACCTGTGATACGCCGTGCCGCGCTCCGTTCCCGTTTCCCCCTCCCCGCCGAACAGGGTATGGGACTCGAAATAGGGCTCAATATCGCGCGATTTTAAAATTGCCGAAGCCGAGCTCTTTACCGGCAAATTCACGCTCTCTGTATGCGGGTATTCGTAGCTAAAGCTCTTCTCGATGACGGCAACCGTGTCGGGGTCGGGCTTGTAGAATACCGTTTCACTCACGTCCTCTGCCGAAAATTCTTCGTGAATGTCAATCTCCTCGGGATTGAACTGCGACAAATCAAAGAGGTCGGCGTAGCACCTTGCGTCGAGCACAGCCGCACGGTCGTAGGGTTTAACCTCTTCGGCAAGAACATGCAAATTGCACATCGCGCGAGTACACGCCACGTAGAAAAGGTTGAGCTCGTTTTTTAACTCCTCAATCTTTACCCTCGCCTTTGCAAGGTTGCGAAGTATTGTCTTGTTTGCGAGCATATTTTGCCTGTCAAAGCACTTGGGCGCAAACCCGAACTGCTCGTCGAATGGAATTTCCTCGTAGTCCATACCCTTGAATGTTCGGCAGATGTCAGTAATAATAACTACGGGGAATTCAAGCCCCTTTGCAGAGTGCATACTCATAACTTTGATACTGTCCGAAGCTGCCGACGACGGAGCCTTTATGGCATCCGCCCCCGATTTTATTTTGCGAAGGAAGGAGGAAAGAGGCAAATCCGCACCCTCGTCGATAAAGCGCAGAACGTTTTTAATTGCGTTGTCCCCCGACGCACCGTAAGAAATTTCCAAGCCGTACGTTTCTAAAATTTCGTCTGCAAGCCCGCCCGTAGTTAAAATTTCGGAAAGTGCACGCAGTTTTTCAAGCTTTTTATAAAATAAAGTCAGCTTTTTGCCTATTTCGCCACCCATCCTGTAGTCTTTACAGCACTCGCGGAAGGGCTTATATCTGTCGTTCGCCGCAATTCTTATATAGGCTAGCTCGTCCTCGTTAAATCCGCCGAGGGGGGACAAAAGCGCGGTAACCAACGGAATATCCTGCTCGGCATTGTCTATGAGCGAGAGAATATCCCAAAACTGCTTGACCTCTGGCAGGTCGCAAAGCAGAGTTTCCTGCGCAGCCGTAACGCTGTAGCCCTCGTCGCGGAGGGCACGAATAATGCCTTCGGTGGAATTACCCTTGTTTTTGCGGGTAAGAATACATATATCCCCGGGCTGGGTATCGACGAAGTCGCCCTTTTCAAGGTCGTAGTGCTTGCTTAAAAGCTCCTTTTCAACTATTGAAAGCACCGCGAGTCCCTCGCGGGTGTGGCGAAGCTGCTGCCCGTTCTTTTCAACCGAGTAAACAGTCCGCTCGGTCGTCTTCTCCTCCTGCTTACCGAAAATATGTATCTTTGCCTCGCCGTAGCTTTCGGGATACTTCTCTCCCCTCTTCATTATGGAATTCGGCGAGTAATTGAACCCGCACACCTCCTCGCGCATGGCAGAGGAGAAAAGTTTGTTGCAAAAATCCAAAACTCCGTCCGAGCTTCTGAAATTGTTTGTAAGCCGAAGTGCCGTACCTTTGCCGTTTTTAAAGCTTTCGTACTTTTCGGCAAAGAACAGAGATTTGCTGCCGCGGAATCCGTAAATTGCCTGTTTTACGTCGCCGACAAGAAAGACCTCGCCGCCGAGGGATGCTATTATCTCCTCCTGCACGGGATTGACGTCCTGATACTCGTCCACAAACACGTATTTATACTTGGACTCAATCTCCTTACTGATGCTCTCATCCTGCAAAAGCGCCAATAAAAGATGCTCCAAATCATTGTAGTCCAACTTGTTCTCTTCGCGCTTAACTAAGGCATATTCGCGGTCGAATTGCAATAAAACGCGCGAAAAGGCCATTGCAACCTCTCCGCTTTTAAAGAAAGCTTCGCGCTCTGTTTCTTCGTCACTGTACTCTCCGAAGAAACCGTCGTATATCTTCTTTATTCTGTCGCGGAACGCCTTGAATTTTTCCGATGCTGTCCTGTCCGCTTCGCATACTTTCGTGGGGCGTTTAGTGGTCGTAAAGGTCTGTTTTTCGGCGAAAATTCCCTCGTCGGCGACCGCGTGCAGGGACTCCTTCATCTCCTCGAAAATATTGTCGTAAATTTCCTTTTTTTCGTTTACAAAAAAGCTGTCTTGGAAAGATATGACCGCACATATGGCCGGACTAACGCGATTTTCGATAATTTTATTGCTCTCTTTTACAACCTCTTGAAAGCCCTCCTCCGTGTAGATTTCGGGTATGGCTTCAAGCAAATCCTTGTAGTGCGCAACAGTGCGGACCTTGTCGTACGCCTCGTTTATATATTTGCGAAGATATGAGTCGTTTCTCTTTTTGAGATAGCAGCTCAAAAGCAGCTTAAAATCCGCGTTATCTTCGGCATAGTACCGCTCGAACAGGTCATCGAGAGCGTCACGCTTCAAATCGTTTGCAACCGAGTCGTCTGACGCAATTATATCAAAGCTTCCGTCTATGCCCACCGCGTAGAAGTATGTTCTGAGCAGTGTTGCACACAGAGAGTGAATTGTTGAAATATTTGCAGAGGGTATTTTATTTAACTGAACCTTGAGATGAGCTTTCAGCGCTCCGTCCGCGCCGTTCATTCTTTCAATGAGTGCCTTTCTGAGCTTTTCCTTCATCTGCGACGCCGCTTTTTTGGTAAAGGTTACGGCGAGCACACTGTCCAAATCGACTCCGTTTACAATTGCATTTACGAGTTTTTCAATCATAACGAAGGTCTTTCCGCTTCCCGCCGAAGCCGAAACGATTACCTGTCCGCAACTGTCTATTGCCGTGCTCTGCTCGGGTGTAATTTTATTCATCCTTCTCGCCCTCCACACCTCTTGCAATTGCGGCTATCGTAGAACACTTTATGGACGGAGCCTTTCTCTCCTCTCCGTTTCTTCCCGCGGCAAACCCGCAGCTTCCGCCCGCGGGGCAGTAGGTGCACGTTCCCTCTGCTGGGGAAGGGTTGATATTGCCGGCAAGCAGCTCCTTCGCGCCTCCGCCGGCAACCAACCGCGAATAGGCAATAAAGTCGGCAAATTGCTCGCTTGGCATAGAGCTCTCCACTGACCTGCCGTTTAAGTAGGCGTTTACGTAGCGGCTTTTTTCGCCATGCGAAACAGTTTTGTCCGAGGCGCAGACAACTTCTTCACTGCCGTCCATAAAGCCCTGTAAGCGGAAAACGCCGTCCTTTTTATCGGTATACTCCACCGCCGCGGGGAAGTAGTACGCTCCTGCCGCCCTTTTGCCTTTCGACACCGCCGAAAGATACAGCGGAAGCTGTAGCTTTAGACCCGTGTAATAAAGGGGCGCAGAGGCGTCAACCGTGCCCGTCTTGTAGTCTATAATTCTGACCATATCTCCGCTCTCGTCCACTCTGTCTATGCGCCCGAATAGCTTTATTCCGTCCGTAAGCTCGATTTCACACTTGCTCTCGGCAGAAAGAACCCTGAACCGGGAGTTTGCAAGCTGTTCGTACATGCCCGACGAAACCTCTACAGCCTCGCCGACGAGCACGTCCGCCGTGTACTGCCCGCTCTTTGTCTGCGTGAGAGAGGAATAGGGCGGCTTTTCAAGCTTTTTCCTTGCTATGTCCTCCGCCACCTCGCGGAGCTTTTCGTCGCTTTCTATAGAAGTCAATTCCGCCGCTACATCCTGAAGCACGGCGTGAATAAAGTTGCCCGTGTCAATGGGGCGTACGCATCCTTCCTCCCGCTCCTTGACCTTGAGCCCCTGACGCATAAAGCCCAAATAGGGGCATGAAAAGTAATTTTCAAGCGCGGTGGGCGATAAGCTTCCGTAGTTTAGATACAGTCGTTTGCCGCAGGTAATTGGGCGGCGAACGCGTTTTTTAAGCCCGCGCTCTGCCGCGTTTTGAAGATTGTGATTTTTCAAGACCTCGTAAATTGCCGAAGCTTCCGCGTTCTGTCTGAACTTCTGCAGCCTCTTTATGGCGGGCAGAGGTTCGCTGCAATAGTAGGGCGCCGCCTTGAACGAGCGCTCGATTTTTTGAGTTGTTACGGGCGAAAGCTTATTGCCCGAGGGTGCCAGAAAAATTGCCGAGGCGTATGATATAATCTCACTTGCGCTACATTCCTCGCCGTCTAAATTCGCGGGATAGGACAGATATAAATTCTTTCTGAACGAGCAGATATTGAGCGCACACGTCTCCCTTCTGCGGGCGTTTACCTGCCCGATTTTCGGGGATATATCCAAATCGATTTCTTCAAGCATAGCAATATCTCTGTCAGTTAAAAGGGCGGTGTCCGCGCTGGTGGCAGGTATATCCGAAGTAAGACGCGCCGCAAAAACCACGTTGCTGCCCGTATTGGCGGTTGCCGCGATATCCCCCACGAATACGGCGTCCGCCTTGGGGGGAATTAAGGAAATTTTCATTGCGGAAAAACCGCTTTTAAGTATCTTTATAAATTCGCTTAAGGGCACTTCGCCGGCAAGACCCTCCGCCTCGTCTATAACGGCGTTCACGCTATCGAACGCCCTCAGACAGAACTGCGACTCCATAGGCTTTTCATCCTTGAAATTTTTAGCTATCTCTTCAAGCCTGTTTTGCACGTCAAAAAGGGTCAAAAGTTCACGTAGACCCCCACATATGCCCGAATTAACGCGATTTTTGTCAATTTTTGAAAGCCCGTCCAAAAAGGTTTTTCTTACCCTTTCAACCACCTCTTTATCAAATTTAAAGTTTTCAAATATTTCGTCTGAGGGCTGTTTTTTTACCCCTCCGCGCCAATTTGCAAGGCGCAGAGCATAGTTCCTGAATACATCCTTTTCCTCAGTTTTTGCGGGGAAATAGGGGGAAGAAATTACCGCATCCACATCCTGCGGTCTGCAACCGGACAGCACGCAAAGAAGATAGTTGATTATAAACGAGCACAGAGGATGTTCCGCAAGAGAAAATCTTCTGTCGGCATAAAAGGGAATTTTATACGCCGAGAACACGCGCGAAAGAGCGCGCACGCCGCTATCAATATTGGGCAGCATGACGGAAATTTTTGCATATCTCTCCCCGTCCTCTTCCACGTGTTTTTTAATCCGTGCCGCTATAAATTCCAGCTCGTCCTGCCCGTCCGCGGCCTCGATAAGATGAATACTTTGGCAGGGAACTGCTTTTTCATAAAAGCTTTCGGGGTTAAATATGTGCCTTCTCAAAATTTCGGCTTCGGGGTTGAGTGACCCGCCGACGCTTTCAAGCTCTGCCCCGCCGAAGTCCTTTGCGGCGAGTGTAAATTTAGTGCACGCCTCGTTGACGTACAAATCCTCCGCTCCGCCCACGAACACGCCGTACACGTCCGCCGCAACCGAAAACGCCGAGCGGGCGCACTCCACGGCCGCGGTAGTTAAAGCCTGAAATCCTAAAAACACGACGGCGTTGCCCTTTATCTTCCCGCTCTCCTCTATTACCTTACCTAATTTGGCAAGATAGCCGTTTCTGTCCTCTTTGCCGCTTTCTGCAAGGTATTTTTCGTACGCCGAGTAAATTACGGCGATATCTTTAAGCTTTCCGCCGAGTATTCCACCGCGCTCCGCGGCGCGCGCAGTTTGCTCCGCCGTTATGCGCGAGGAATATAAAAGAGCTATCGTATCGTACACCGACTGCGCCGCCGAAGCTGCCGAAAGCTTTTTAAAAAGGGTTAGCTTGTCCTTATTCTCGTCTATGAGCTTGCGGACAGCCATTGCCGAGCCCTGACTTGACAAAAGATTGGGATTTTTCCCTTTTTCGGAAGATAAAAACCTTGCAAAGGTGTAAACCGACGTCAGAATACTTCCGCCGACTGCCGCACAGACCGTGCGTTCTGCGGCAAGCGAGAGCCTGTCCTCACAGAAAATCACCGTCTTTTGTCCCTTTTGCTCGTTATATGAAATTATATCTTTAAGTTTGTCGAGCGCCGCCCAAAGAGCAACACAGCTATAAGCTTTTATCATACTTATGCACCACCGAATTCTTACCTATATAATACCATAATCTTATCGGTTTTTGGGTATTTTATATTGAAAAGTTTTACAATTTTAAAAATATATGATATAATGGGCGGGAAATTAAGGTTAAATTTTGGTTATAAGGATTAATTTATGAGAAAGGGACTTGGCATTATAGCCGTAACACTTGCCGCAAGCTGTGTTTTTATGGCTGGCTGTTCAAGCTGCAACGGTACGAGTAAAAACGTTTCTCCGCTTGCTTCGAATTGGTATACCTACACGGGCTACAAAAATATTCAGCCCACGTTTACAGATGGTGTTACCGATAAAGAAGAGTATAAGGAAATAATTACCTACGGCGTAGAATTCAAAAAACCTTCCGTAGGGAACGATACCTACTCGGTAAAATACGAAAACGGTATCTATACCACCGAGTTCTATGCAAAAAAATTCAATGACGACGCTCTCATCCACGAAGACCACAAGAGCAGCTACGAGGGCAAGAATATTATTTCCTACTACTACCACACCGAATTTTCGGCAAACGTAACCTACAAGTGCGGCTCCGATGAGAGCGGCTCTCTTGAATCGAAAATAACTACGGAATGTTACTTTTTGTCGGTTGAGGACGAGCTTCGCCCCCTCTATTCAAAGCAGGTTATAAAGAGCCCCGCACCCGCAACATTGCAGGCTAAAAAGCTTTCCGATTGCTACACGCTCTGCGACGAGGCGTATGAAACATTCTACTCGTACAACGGGAAATCTGCAATTTCCCAAATTACGAACAACATCAACAATAAAAACAGCACGAAGAGCCGAGGCGTGGGCGGTACATCCAATTCGCTCTTTGACGTGACCTCGCTTGACATTGTGCTTCGCGCCCTCATCGGAAGCGGGTTTGACCAGACAATCGAGCTGTACACGCCATTAAACGGAATAGATTCGTTTACTCTGAGCTCACCCTCTACCTCTTTGGGTGCGAAAAAGGGCGAAATCGCAACGGCGTTGCAGAATAAGGGGCTGTATATACCCGACGAAAACGAGGCAAACATAGGCGACGGACTGAATACAACTGCCGTTTCGGTTAAGACCAACAGACAGCTTCAGGGTGTTTCGCAGACATATTGGTTTGCAAAGGTTGAAAATAAGCGCAACAACGTCGGCCGAGCTACCCTGCTTAAAATTTCGGTGCCGATAGTATTCAATCTGGGTACGCTGGAATATACTCTTCAGAATGTAACTTCAACCCTTTGGGATAAGTAATTTCAAGTAAAGCCGACTTAAAAGAACAGCGGGCAAAACCCGTTGTTCTTGTTTTTTAGAGTCTTTTATTAAATAGTTGAAAATGTGAGGTGTAATATGGATAACGCGATAATTGACGGCGCAATTTGCTTTGTCAGGAATATTTTTGAGGACGACCACAGCGGGCACGACTACTTTCACACGTTGAGGGTCTACAACACCGCAACAAAAATTGCGATTAAGGAAAACGCTCATCTTTTGACCGTTCAGCTTGCGGCGCTTTTGCACGACGTGGACGATATAAAGCTTTCGCCCCAAACGCATAAACACAAGGACAGGGCTGTAGGTTTTTTGAGGGAGCACGGCGTTTCGCCTGAAATGATAAAGACAATCTGCGATATTATAAGCGAAATTTCCTTTAAGGGAACCGACTCCGTCGTGCCAAAAACTATTGAGGGCAAGTGCGTGCAGGACGCCGACAGGCTTGACGCGATCGGTGCAATAGGTATTGCGAGGGCGTTTGCGTACGGTGGCAACCACAACAGAGTTATTCACGACCCTGATATTAAGCCCGCCATGAATATGAATGCGGACGAATACCGCAATCACGTTTCAACAACTTTGAATCACTTTTACGAAAAACTGTTTTTGTTGAGGGGCATGATGAACACTGATGCGGCAAAAGAGATAGCGCAACAAAGAGACGAGTATATGAAAGCCTACGTAGCCGAATTTTTGGACGAGTGGGACGGAGTTCGTTGATCGTAACCGCTTTAAGAGCAGTAAAATTTACAGCCCCGACCGCTGTTGCGGTCGGGGCTATTAGTTTTTTAGCTGACTACGTTTTGGGGATTACCGTCTAAAAACGCCTTAAGGTTTTCGGCGGCAATTTTGACAAGTCTTTCCTTTGCCTCCGTTGCCGTCCAAGCGATATGCGGAGTAATATAGCAGTTTTTTGCGTGAAGAAGGGGATTATCCGCCTTCATGGGCTCGACCGTAACCGTATCAGCACACGCGCCTGCAATCCTGCCGCTGTTCAGAGCCTTAGCAAGTGCCGCCTCGTCCACAAGACCGCCCCGCGCGGTATTTATTAACACCGCACTCCTTTTCATAAGCGAGAGAGTGTGCTCGTTTATGAGGTTTGAGGTCACGTCCGTCAGCGGACAGTGCAGCGAAATTATATCGCTTGTTTTAAAAAGCTCTTCCTGTGAGACAAGAGGGTACGGGCAGTTTTTAGGTTGCGTTCTTGTACAAATTATTACGTTTGCCCCGAAAGCGTCGGCAATTTTTGCAACCGCCTTTCCGATATTGCCGTACCCGTAAATTCCGAAGGTCTTGCCGTGCAGCTCGTACGTAGGATATGGAGTATAGGTAAAGCATTTGCTCTTTACCCAATCTCCCGCCGCGACGGAGGCAGTGTATTTATCTATTGCACCGAGGAAATTTAAAAGCAGGGCAAACGCGAGCTGGGCGACGGCGTTAGTGGAATATCCGGGAACGTTTGTAACGGTAATTCCTCTCTTCCTGCACGCCTCTATATCCACAACGTTGTAGCCCGTTGCAAATACCCCCACGTATTTTAATTTGGGACAGGCGGCAAGAAGCTCCTCGTTCACCACGATTTTGTTTATTATCATCGCGTCGCAGTCGGCAGCAAGACTAAAAAGCTCCTCCCTCTCTATATCCGCAAAGTATACCGTCTCGCCGAATTTTTCAAATTCGGATAAATCTACATTACCTCCTAGCCCGCTTGTGTTTATCGCAATTTTCATTTATAAAAATCTCCTGAATTTAAGTTATTTCAAGCATATATGGGGGGCAATTGAAAATTTGCGCCCTTTCGGACATTGACACATGCCCGCTTGTTTACTCCATAATATCAAAAAATTAAAAATTTTGCAACGAATTTTAAAAAGGGGTATGTACAAACAAATAAATGAGTGTTATAATATATACAGTACATAAATAGGGAGAAAATTTATGGCATCTGTTAAAGATATCAGATTTATTACGATGGGTGAATTGCTCTTGCGCCTTTCCCCCCCTAACTACGAGAAGATAAGAACGACAGACGAGTTTAAAGTAACCTACGGCGGTGCAGAGGCTAACGTTGCGGCATCCCTTTCCAACCTCGGCGTGGATAGCTCTTACTTTACCGTCGTGCCCGACTCCTCAATAGGCAAGGCGGCTATCCGTTATCTCAGAAGTAACGACGTTCATTGCTCGCCCTGTATCTATTCCGACAAGGGCAGAATGGGCATTTACTTCCTTGAAGAGGGCTTCGGCGTGCGCTCGTCCAAAGTAACCTACGACAGAAAGGACTCCTCCTTTGCAACATACGATTTCTCTAAGGTGGACTTTAAGGCGATATTGGAAAAATTCACGTGGCTTCACCTTTCGGGAATTACCCCCGCGCTTTCTAAAAACTGCCGCGTGCTTATAACAAACGCGCTTAAAGCCGCGAAAGAGCTTGGACTTACCGTCAGCTTTGACTGCAACTTCCGCTCGGCTCTGTGGGGCTGGCAGGAGGCGCGCGACTGCATTACGGAGTATCTGCCATACGTTGACGTACTCTTCGGCATTGAGCCCATAAATCTTCGCGACGAGAGCGGCAAGGATATGAAAGACGGGCTTTCCATGAACCCCACCTACAAGGAGCAGGACAGAATTTTCAGAGAACTGCATAAGCGCTACAACTTCAAGGCAATAGGCAGACACGTGCGCTACGTTCACTCGGGCAGTGAGAACAGCCTTAAAGCCTTTATGTGGTACGACGGCGAAACCTACGAGAGCCGTACCTTCAGATTTAATATCTTAGACCGCGTGGGCGGCGGCGACGCTTTTGCAAGCGGTATGATTTACGCCATAATGCGCCAGATGCCTCCCGATGATATAGTAAATTTTGCAGTTGCTTCCTCGGTTATCAAACACACCATGCACGGCGACTTCAACATTACCGACGACGAATCGTCTATTATGAAGCTTATGAATCAGGAATACGAAATCCGCAGATAATAGGTTTTAAATTTATGCGCCCGCACTTAAAGGTGCGGGCGCTTTTATATGGAAAATTCAAATCAATTTCCACAAAAATCTATGATTTATAGAGCTTTTTCTACACCTTTTCGTTGAAATATAGTTCGTCTTATTGTAGAATATAACCGTAAAAAGCGCAGTTGACTGTAATAAAACTCATTTATAGGAGAGAAAAGTGAAACAAACTATCGGAAAATTTCTTGCCACGCTGAGGAAGGCAAAGGGATTGACGCAAGAGGAAGTTGCGGACAAATTAAATATTTCCAATAAAACTTTGTCGTCGTGGGAAACGGACAGAACAACCCCCGACGCCCTTACTCTGCCGGCGATTGCCGACCTGTACGAAGTTACTGTAGACGAAATTTTGAGAGGCGAACGGATAAAAAGCAACGAGCAGGCGCAAATTTCCGAAAAATCAAGGCATTTATTGACGAGGAAAAATTACGGCAAGTTTTCGGTCAAGCATTTAATATTTACCGCGTTTGGGCTGCTTTCCATAATTTTAAATATACTCGGCTTTGCGTTTTTGACATACACTTCAATTGCGTCGTGGGTCGGAATACTGCTTTCGATAGTCGGCTTTTGCGGAGCCGTCACTATGACCATACTTTTAATCTTTTTTGAATCTACCACCCTGCTTGCGGAAGGGCTTATAGACGGCAATTCAGCCGAAAATTCCGACGAAGAGTTAACTAAAAAGGCAAATTCGCTTGCGCTGTGCGTAAAACACAAAAATTCGCTTTCTTTAACCCTCTTTTCCCTGCCCTATCTGGCGTTTTCAATTGCAACCCTTATATTTTTAATTGTAAAGGGCGGTGTATATACTATCAGCTTAATGGATGTAAGCGTGCACATCGACAGAACGCCTATTTTTATAGGCTTTATTTGCGCATCGGCAGTAATCGGACTTTCCTATTTGATTTGGGGAATATGCTCTGCTCTTTTATCCGTTAAAAACTACGGCGACGAGACGCAGCTTTCAACGCATAAGAAAAACAAAAAGCTGTTCCGCAAGTTGAGCATAATCTGTTCAAGTATCGTTGCGCCGTTTTTGATAGTTGCAATAGTTTTCAGTTTCGTATCCATTGACGTGCTCAACCCCATGTGGATTCCCGGTAACGAGGCAACGGAAACGCATACGAAGGACTTTGAAAAATTCAGAGAGCTATCCCAAACCCTGATTTTAGACGACGAAACGGTAAAAGAATTCGACTTGCCGTCAAATAAGTTCGTTTTGCAGTTTCCGCAGATTTGGTATGGCGAATACTTGTGGTCAGATCTCGGCAACGGTTTTTACGGAGCTACGGACTGGTATGACGCAAACGACCTTTACACACCGTATAGAATAATGTATAAACATGAAGAGGTGCTGGAAGAAACGGGTGAAACGTATGAATGCTATGAAAACGTTGCCTGGGGAACAATCGTTAAAGTTTACCATGATAAAACTTATGAAAATTTCGATTATGTGTTGTATTTACCGACACACATAAATTATAAAGACTTCTGGATGGATGAAAACGGGGAAAAACAGTATACGTTTTACTACTCATTTCTGATACGTTATTCCAGCGGAGACTACGTGGGTAAAAATTATTCTACGGGCGAATACGGTTTGTATCACTCGGTGCATTATCACATTAATCAACTTGCCTGGTTCTGCTTTACGATAATAACCTGCGTGGCTTTGGCGGTATGCTCCGTAATTTATCTTACAAAACGAAAAAAGTTATCTTACAAAATCTGATATAATTAAAAGCTCTCGGGCAGTTGCCCGAGAGCTTTTTTATTTAAAGGATTATTTACATAAACAGTCCGAAGAGGTTGAACTGTCCGAACAGTACCACCGCAACCAGGGATATGGTTGACATTATTTTAATAAGTATGTCGAGCGAAGGTCCTACCGTATCTTTGAGGGGGTCGCCCACGGTGTCGCCGACAACAGACGCGTCGTGCGCGGGAGTACCCTTTTTCTCTCCCTCTACTCCGCCTGCCTCTATGTACTTTTTGGCGTTATCCCACGCGCCGCCCGCGTTGCCGCAGAAGAGCGCAAGCATAATTGCCGAAATAGTTGCGCCAATCAGCACGCCGCCGACAAATTCGGGTCCGAAGATAAAGCCCGTAACCAAGGGGAACAGAATACAGAATATGCAGGGTACGCGCATTTCTTTAAGTGCGCCCTGCGAGGAAATTTCGATACAGGTCTTGTAGTCGGGTTTAGCTGTGCCCTCCAAAATACCGGGTATGTCGTGGAACTGACGGCGAACCTCGTCCACCATCTTTCTTGCCGCCTTTGCAACAGCTTCAATGAGCATTCCCGAGAAGAAGAAAGGCAAAGCGCCGCCACACAGCGCACCGCACAGCGTGAGGGGCTTCATAAGGTTTAATACAAGCTCCTCTATTACGTCTATTTTTGCGAACGCAAAGAGGTACGAAGTCATAAGCGAGAGCGCCGCAAACGCCGCACTGCCTATTGCAAAGCCCTTGCCGATAGCCGCCGTGGTGTTGCCCACGCTGTCAAGCTTGTCGGTAATGCCGCGCACGTCCTCGCCGAGTTCACTCATCTCGGCAATGCCGCCGGCGTTGTCCGAAATAGGTCCGTAAGTGTCCACCGAAACGGTTGCCGCCACGAATGAGAGCATACCGAACGCCGCACACGAAATTCCGTACAGACCTGCAATTGCATACGCGCCGAAAATAGCCGCCGCAAGCACAACTACGGGAAGCATACAGCTTATCATGCCGTTTGCAAGACCCTGAGTTATCGTCAGCGCAGAACCCTCTTTGGAGGAGTGAGAAATCTTTTTCGTGGGCTTGTAGTCGTAGCTTGTATAGTACTCGGAAATAATTCCTATAACAATGCCCGCTACAATTCCGCAGACGGACGCAAGCCAGGGGCTGAACTCGCCCGCAACGAATTTAATTCCGTCGAGCTTAAATGTTTCGTTTGCAACTTCTTTGAAATCTTTAAACATCAGCCAGCTTAAAAGACAGCCAACGCCAACAGTAACTCCTGCCGATATCCAGGTTGCTATATTCAGCTCCATATGCACATTTTTGGATAGTCGGGGTTTTAAAACTATGTAGGAAATTCCTATTATGCAGGCAAGAAGTCCGCAGCCTGCAAAAACTATGGGGAATAATAGAAGAGTTTTTAAAAATTGAGCGTTTCCAAACTCCAAAAGGTTCATAAACAGCTCGCCCGCAAGAATTACGGCGGAGAGAATTGCGCCGACGTAGCTTTCCAAAAGGTCGCTACCCAAGCCCGCAACGTCGCCAACGTTGTCGCCTACGTTATCGGCGATTGTGGCGGGGTTTCTGGGGTCGTCCTCGGGAATGTGCACCTCGGTTTTACCTACGAGGTCTGCGCCCATATCCGCGGCTTTGGTGTAGATACCGCCGCCCACGCGGTTGAACATTGCGATTATCGAACAGCCGAGCGCATAGCCCGAAAGGGTCATCGTAAACGAGGTTTCAAGACCTATAAAGTTCTTTTCGTGAACGCCTTTTGCAATGTTTTCAATCTGTCCTGCGGCAAGTCCGAATACGAGATAGACTATAACTATGCCGAGGAGCGCGAAACCCGCAACACACAGACCCATAACCGAGCCGCCCTTGAAAGCAACTTTAAGCGTCTTGCCCAAATCCTTGCTCTCGCGCGCCTTGTTGGTTACGCGAACGTTGGCATAGGTTGCTATCTTCATTCCGACCCAGCCCGCAAGCGCACTCATAACTGCGCCTAAAACGAACGCACACGCCGCCTGCCAGCTTATTACGACCAGAACGACGACGGCAATTACCGAACCGATAATGGCAACGAGCTTGTATTCGTAGCGGATAAACGCGTTCGCGCCTATTCGTATTGCGCCCGCGATTTCACCCATTTTTTCAGTGCCTTCTTCAAGCTTTTTGACACTGAAGTAGTTGAAAATCGCATAAGCTACGGCAAGCACAACGGCTATACCCGCAATTATGATTAACAGATTTTCCATAATTCCTCCTAATGTTTTTTATTATATGTTATATTTAGTATTTAGGTAAACGTTTTAAGTATTTATCCATAGTCATAGCGACGCGTTTAGAGGTTTCAGCCGCCTCCACTACCGTCTTTGCTCCGCGCACTACGTCGCCCGAAGCGAACACGCCCTCACGCGAGGTTGAGCCGTCCTCGTTGATTTTGGCAAGTCCCCTTTCGTTGACTTCTAGCCCCGCCGTCTGCGTTAAAATTAAATTTGAAGGTCTCTGCGAGATACAAATCATGACCGAATCGGCTTTTATAAGCTCCTGCTTGTCGGTAACCTGTATTACGTTGTGGTTTTCGTCGCAGACTGTCTCGGCAAAAATAACGCCGTCGTCCGTAATTTCAACGGGCTGCTTATTGTAAATAAATTGCGCACCCTCTATCTCTGCGTACTCTTTCTCCTCCACGCTTGCGGCGTACATATCGCTGCGGACAAGAATTTTGACGTCGCGCACGCCCCTTCTTAAAGCCGTTCTTGCAACGTCCATTGCAACATTCCCAGCGCCGATAATTATAAGGCTTTCGCCGAGGTAGTAGACGTCGGGCTTTTCAAGATAGTGCACGCCGTAGTGAACGTGCCCCAACGTTTCGCCCTTTATATTTAGCGCAATGGGCCAGGTAACGCCCGTTCCTATTGAAACGGCTTTAAAACCGTCGCGGAAGAGCTCCTCAACGCCGAACGCCTTGCCGATAGTTATGTTGAATTTGATTTTTACGCCAAGCTTTCTCATCAGCTTTTCGTAGCGGTCTACGATTGCCTTGGGCAGGCGGAATTCGGGTATGCCATACCTTAAAACGCCGCCTATTCTTGTCTTGGATTCGAACACCGTTACGTCGTACCCAAGCTGTGCCATTTTGATTGAAATGGTAATGCCCGCAGGTCCCGAGCCGACAACGGCAACCTTTATGCCGTTGGATGGAGCCTTTTCTACTTCGAGGCAGTCCAGATAATTGGACGAAATGAAGTGCTCGATAGCGCTTATCTGCACAGGTTCGCCCTTAATTCCGCGCACGCAATGTCCCTGGCACTGGTTGGCGTGGTTGCATACGAGCGAACACACCGCCGAAAGCGGGTTGTTGTCGAAGAGCATCTTGCCCGCCTCGCGGATGTTTCCGTTCAAAAACTCTGAAATCATGGTGGGAATGGGCGTGTTTATTGGACAGCCCTTTCTGCACATGGGGTTTTTACAGTTTAAACATCTCTTGGCTTCTGCAATTACGTTATGTGCCATTTTCTACCTCTCCGAAAATCAAAGCGCAGCTTTTATTTTTTCTATCATATCTTTATATTCTTCGTCCGAAAGGTAGACCTTTTGCGGGTTCATTGTGAAGGTACCGCCCCACTCGTCGCCGCCCTTGTATTTGGGGCAGAGGTGCATATGAAGATGACAGCCCGTGTCGCCGTATGCGCCGTAGTTTAATTTGTCGGGCTTGAATACTTTATGAATTGCCTTGGCTGCTCTGTTTACGTCCGCAAAAAATGCGTTTCTCTCTTCATCCGATATATCGACTATTTCGCTTACATGGTCCTTATAAGCAACTATACATCTGCCGGGCTTTGACTGCTCTTTGAAAAGTATGAGCTGACTTACCGACAAATCGCAGATATAGATGCCGAATTTTGCAAGCGGTTCGCCGTGAACGCAGTAGCCGCAGTTGTTGTCTTTCATTGTTTACTCCCCTGTGTTGTAAATTTAACCTATATAATTATATCACGGCAATCATCAATATTCAATATCTAATTTTAAATTTGTGGATATAAAATAAGCGCGGCTGCCGTGGCAGCCGCGCTTTAAAATTTTTAATTAGTACTTAGGTCTTTTTTCATATGTTGTATGTAACAACTCGTGCGACTTGTGCGAATTGGGTTCGCCGAAGAACTCCTTGTAGAGAATCTCCACTGCGGGAGTGTCGTGCGAGCAACGAACCTTTCTCTCTTTATCGTAGTTGTAGAGAGCCTGTGCGCGGAGTGCCTTCAAGTCCACGTTGTTTCTGATTTCGTCGTGAACGTAGGGCTGACCGCCGCCGTTTATACAGCCGCCGGGGCAAGCCATAATTTCTATGAAGGTATAGTCCTTTTCGCCGCTCTTGACCGCCTCTATAACCTTTCTCGCGTTGTCAAGACCGCTTGCAACCGCAACCTTGACGGTAGCCTTGCCAACCTTGTATTCTGCCTCTTTGACGCCCTGCGTGCCGCGAACCTCTTTGAACTCGATAGGTGCGCCGCTTCCGCCGAGCTTATATGCAGCAGTTCTCAAAGCCGCCTCCATAACGCCGCCCGTTGCGCCGAATATTGCGCCTGCGCCACTTGCTTCGCCGAAAGGCAAATCGTATTCGCTGTCGGGAATATTTGCAAAGTCTATGCCTGCTTCCTTAATCATCTTAGCAAGCTCGCGGGTGGTAAGCGCCGCGTCGGTGTAGTGACCGAGCTCGTCGCGCGTAACCTCGAACTTTTTAGCCGTGCAGGGAATTACCGATACAACGTACAAATCTTCGGGCTTTATGCCGTTTTTCTCGCAGTAGTATGTTTTGAGCAATGCCGAAAACATCTCCTGAGGGGACTTGCAGGTTGAAAGGTTGGGTAAAAGCTCGGGATAGTAATGCTCTGCAAACTTTATCCAGCCGGGGCAGCAGCTTGTGAACATGGGAAGCTTTCCGCCCTTTTGAATTCTCGTCAAAAGCTCGGTTGCCTCCTCCATTATAGTGAGGTCTGCCGTGTTGTCCATATCAAAGCACTTGATATCGCCGAGCTGTTTTATTGCCGTTACCATCTTGCCCTCTACGTTGGTGCCTACGGGAAGACCGAACGCCTCGCCGAGGGTTGCCCTTACAGAGGGTGCGGTGAAGAACACTACGTGCTTGGTCGGGTCAACTATTGCGCCCCAAACGTCGGCAACGGAGCTCTTTTCATAGAGTGCGCCTACGGGGCAGGCAACTACGCACTGTCCGCAGTTTACGCATGAAGTAACTGCAAGGGGCACATCATAGGGAGAACCTATTACCTTTGCATAGCCTCTGTTCTTGGGTCCGATTGCGCCTATCGTCTGCTTGTCGCAGGCGGCAACGCAACGGGTACACATAACGCACTTGCTGTTATCTCTTACGACCGAAGCCGACAAATCGTCGATGGGCTTTAAGTCGTGGTCCGTGCCGAACCTGTCTTCTTCTGCGTTGTATTCAAGCGCGAGCTTCTGAAGTTCGCAGTTCATTGAACGGACGCAGCTCAAGCACTTTTTCTTGTGGGTTGAAAGTATGAGCTCAACCGTGGTTTTTCTTGATTTTCTTACCTTAGGGGTATTGGTGCGGACTTCCATGCCCTCGGAAACGGGATATACGCAAGCTGCAACCAAGCCTCTTGCTCCCGTAGCCTCGACGAGGCACATACGGCAGGAGCCTACGCACTGTACGTCTTTAAGGTAGCAGAGCGTGGGAATTCTGATGCCCGCGAGCTTTGCCGCATCAAGTATTGTAGAACCTTCGGGCACGCTGACAGCAATGCCGTTTATTTTCAAATTTATCATTATTCCACCTCTCACTTCTTGACGATTGCATTAAATCTGCAATGCTGTATACACTGTCCGCACTTAATGCACTTTTTGGTGTCTATCACGTGCGCACTCTTGACCTCGCCCGAAATTGCGTTTGCAGGGCAGTTTCTCTTGCAGAGCGTACAGCCTTTGCATACGTCGGGTTGGATATAGTAATTGAGGAGTGATTTGCATACGCCCGCCGCGCACGTCTTATCATAGATGTGCCCCTTATACTCGTCACCGAAATGCTCCATAGCAGAGAGTACGGGGTTGGGCGCAGACTGTCCCAAAGCGCAGAGAGAAGATGACTTCATCTGCTCTGCGATGTCCTTGATTTTTTCAAGGTCCTCGGGTTCACCCTTGCCGTCGCAAATCTTTGTAAGAGTCTCTAAAAGCCTCTTTGTGCCGATACGGCAGGGAGTGCACTTGCCGCAGCTTTCGTCCGCGGTAAATTCAAGATAGAACTTGGCAATATCAACCATACAGGTGTCCTCGTCCATGACGATAAGACCGCCCGAGCCCATCATGGAGCCGATTGCAACGAGATTGTCGAAGTCCATCTGTATATCTATGTGTTTAGCGGGAATACAGCCGCCCGAGGGACCGCCCGTCTGCGCAGCCTTGAACGCCTTGCCGCCGGGGATTCCGCCGCCTATTTCGTATATTATTGTGTTCAGCGTAGTACCCATGGGAACTTCCACAAGTCCGACGTTGTTGATTTTGCCGCCGACCGCGAACACCTTGGTGCCCTTGCTCTTTTCGGTACCGATTGACGAGAACCACTTCGCGCCCTTGGTGATAATCGGGTTAATGTTCGCCCACGTTTCAACGTTGTTCAAAATGGTGGGTTTTTCGAAAAGACCCTTTACTGCAGGGAAAGGAGGACGGGGACGGGGTTCGCCTCTGTGTCCTTCGATACTCGTCATAAGCGCAGTCTCTTCGCCGCAGACGAACGCGCCCGCTCCGAGGCGGATATCAATATCGAAATCGAAACCGCTTCCGAGAATATTTTTGCCGAGCAAGCCGTATTCATGTGCCTGCTTCAATGCTATTTTAAGTCTGTCAACTGCTATAGGGTACTCGGCGCGGACGTAGATATAGCCCTGATGAGCGCCGATTGCATAGCCTGCTATAGTCATTGCTTCAAGTACGCAATGCGGGTCGCCCTCGAGAACCGACCTGTCCATGAATGCGCCGGGGTCGCCCTCGTCGGCGTTACAGCAAACGTACTTAATGTCGCCCTGTGAGGCCTTTGCAAACGCCCACTTTCTGCCGGTGGGGAAGCCTGCGCCGCCTCTGCCACGAAGCCCCGAAGCGAGCACTTCGTTTATAACATCGTCGGGGGTCATTTCGGTGAGCACCTTTGCAAGCGCCGAATAGTCGCCCGCCGCGATAGCTTCGTCAATGCTTTCAGCCGCAATAACGCCGCAGTTGCGGAGCGCAATTCTCATCTGGTGCTTGTAGAAGGGAATTTCAGAGAAGGGAATAACGCTTCCGTCTGCGTGAACGGTTTCTTTATAGAGAAGCTCTTTAACGACCTCTCCGCCCTTTACAAGGTGCTTTTCGCACACCGTTTTGGCGTGTTCGGGGGTCATCTGCGAGTAGAATGCACCCTCGGGATATACTATCATAATGGGACCGAGTGCGCACAGACCGAAGCAGCCCGTCTTAACGATTAAAATATCGTCTATGCCAAGCTCTTTAAAGCTCTTTTCAAGCTGCTCGATTACCTTTAACGAGTGCGACGACGTACAACCCGTACCGCCGCAGACAAGCACCTGCTTTCTGTAGCCCGTGTTTCCCGCGAGCTTTTCAGCCTGCTCGCGGACTATTCTTCTTACGTTGATTAAATCTGCGCCCTGTTGCGCAATTTTATTGAGTTCCTGAATTGTCATATCTCCCCCCCTTAATCGTGTAAGTGCTTATCAAGAATACCCTTGATGTCTGCAGGAGTGAGCCTGCCGTAAACTTCGCCGTCAATAATCATGACGGGCGCAAGTCCGCACGCGCCGACGCAGCGGCAGGAATCAATCGAAAACATTCTGTCGGGGGTGCACTCTCCGCAAGAGATGTGCAGCTCGCGCTCGATTGCTTCAAGCACCTTGTCGGAGCCCTTTACGTAGCACGCCGTGCCGAGGCACACGCTTATCTGGTGTTTGCCCTTGGGCAAGAGCGTAAATTGTGAATAAAAGGTGGCAACGCCGTAGACCTCGGAAAGAGGGATATTAAGCCCTTCGGCTATAACCGTCTGCACCTCGACAGGCAGATAACCGTAAATGCCCTGTGCCTCGTGCAATACGGGTATGAGCGCGCCCTTCTCGCCCTTGTGCTTTTCTATGCAGGACAAGAGCTCATTCATCTGCTCGGCTGTACCGTCAAATAAATTTTGTGTCATTTCATACTCCTGTTTTTGATTTTACCGAATGCCATTTTTACCTTTCGGCGACAATTCGATATTTCTGTATTTATTATAACAGCTATGATAAGAAAAATAAAACGTTTTCGACAATTATTTTTAAATTTTGCAGTGTAAAATTTTAGAAATTATATTTTCCGACATTTGTTCACAATTTTTACCATTAAAGCCTGCTGTAAAATGTCCGGTATGGGCGGAAATTCCACAAAAAACAGGCGTTCCTTTTGCGAAAAGCGGGACGGCATACAGCGGGCGCTCGAGGAGCGCGCAAAATTCGGCTACGACTACATACCGTTTGGCAAAAAATGGAGCGTGCCGGACGGGAGCTTTAAATACCGCCGTAAATTCCCCGAAAGCTTAATCGTGGGGTTTTGGCGGACTGTCTTATTTTTATTCTCTCCCATCGTTTTAAAGGTGGGGTTCGGCGCAAAGGTTACGGGCAGGGAAAACCTTAAAGAGCTTAAAAAGAAAGGAGCTCTGTGTGTCTGCAACCATATAAATTACCTCGACACTCTATTCGTGCGGCAGGCGGTGGGGCATTACCGCTCCTACCATACCATGACCCAACAAAACAATAAAAAAGGCTTGGGGGGGCATATTATCCGGCACGGCGGAATGCTTCCGTTCAGTGAAAACTTCAGCGCTATGAAGAATTTGAACGCCGAAATGGAACGCCTTTTGAAAAGGGGAAAGATAATAAATTTCTATCCCGAGAAGGCGATGTGGACGGCGTACCAAAAGCCCCGCCCGATGCTGGACGGAGCCTTTTACTACGCCGTTAAATTCGGCGTGCCCGTTATCCCCGTTTTCTGCACCTTTGAAAAGAGCAAAAGAGGGGCAATTAAAAGATTGAGAATAAATATTTTAAAACCCGTGTACGCCGACGAAAGCTTTCCAAAAAGACAGCGCATTGAAAAGATGAAATGCGACGCCGAGGCGCGCTGGAAAGAAAAATACGAAACCGCATACAACAAAAAACTCGAATATCTGACCAAAATATGAATTGCGCCAAAGCGTATAAACAGGCTACTCCTTTGATTCGCGAGTGTATCGTCAAATCATAAGTAAAAAGCGGAGAGGCTTTCCCTCTCCGCTTTTTGTAGCATATGAATATAAATTTGGCGGCGAGGTCTGAAAAAAGGCTTTAAATTCCCTCGCCGCCGACATGTTGTGTAGCCGGTTGTATAAATGCGTTATGATTCTACGATTTCAAATTTTACAGTTGCGTTAAATTCTGTATTGGCATCTTGACTTCTGAAAGCAACGGAGGTTTCTTCTCCCATTTTGCTTAAATCGAGTTCTTTACTATATATTCCCGTTCCTATCTTATCAGAAGTTGTGTTCCAAGCGCCAAATGACGCATACCCTGCACTAGTGCTTGCTTTCGGATAAATTACGCCGGGAGCTTTAGAGACTTCGGGGAATTTAATAGTGACCTTTACCGTTTTGCCAAGTAATGCCGCATCTAATTGTACAGGCATATAGCGCTGAGCTCCCGTATACATCATAGGTACGTCTATTTCTTCGCCCGCCTTTATAACGGGTGCAACATACTCAACAAGTTTTACGCTTGCCGTTAATTCCGATGCGGAGGAATTAGTAAGCGTTGTTTGAGTTGTAGTCTCCTCTTTAACTATTATAGCGCTTTTGTACTCGCCTTTTATCGGAGCATACATATCATATTTATAATTATCGGTAGTGGAAGAAAGAATACCGCTTGCAGGGGTTACGGAAGTTTCTGCAACAAGATAATATGTACCCGCCTCAACGCCCGTAAGGTCTAAATCATATGTACCGTCATTTGTACCATCATTTGCAGGGACCGTTACCGAGCCGAAATCCTTTATTACATTTTCGCCGACTTCGCCCTGTGAGCCACTGTCGCCTTTATCTCCCTTGTCGCCCTTGTCGCCCTTGTCACCTTTGTCACCTTTAATATTGCCAAGCAATACCCATACGCCGCTTTCCTTGTGATAGACGTTCCAAGTGGTATAGTCAAGATAGAGGTCTCCGTCCTTACCGTCGGTTGCGGTGGGTGCGGTTGTACCTACAAGCCAGGTATTTCCGTCCTTACCTGCCGCTCCGTCTTCGCCCTTTTCGCCGTCGTCTCCTTTGTCACCTTTTTCGCCCTGCGCTCCGGTTGCACCGGTATCGCCTTTGTCGCCTTTATCTCCCTTTTCGCCCTTGGCATTTGCAAGCAAGTCTGCATACCACTCTTCGTAGTCCATAACATCATCGCCGTTTGCTGCGGCTGCTTTGGCATAAGCCTCGTAAACTCGCATAATACTTTTGTCAACGGTGTCGCCTGTGTTTCCGCTACCATTGTTGCCTTTGTTGGGCGAACAAGCTGCAACGCTCATCGTGCCGAGTGCCATACATGCGCTCAACGCAAGCGCCGCAAAAATCTTTTTCTTTTTCATTATTTTATTTCTCCTTTTTACACACTGTAATAGTATATTATCACTCAATATATTGAGTAGTCAAGTATTTGCTCAATATATTTAATAAAATTTGACTATGAAAATATTTGCGGAAAGATTAAAAGAATTACGAACGGAAAAGGGAATAAGTCAGGGCAAGCTTGCAGAGCTGTTAGACGTCAGTCCCGCCGTGGTGTGTTATTGGGAAACAGACCGCAGTGAGCCAACGGCGCCTAATTTGGTAAAGATATCCGACTTTTTCAACGTCAGCGTTGATTACCTTTTAGGGTTGGTTACCTTTTAGGAAAGCCTTTATTATCACAAAGGCTAAAATTTAAATTTTTTTATTCACACAAAAAACTCACGGCGTTTGCCGTGAGTTTTTATTGTTTTTGTTTATAGGCCGTGTTTTTCTGTTTTTCAGCCTTAAATTACTTGCCCTTGTGGTGCCGTTATATCAGGTGCTTTAAGCGTACCGTCAAATCGATGAGCTTTTGGCGCTTGATTTCTATCTCGGCGGAGTACTGGCGGAAGAACTGCATCTCCGACTCGTCGGGGTCTCTTCTGCTTATGAGCGCCTCCATAAGCGCTGCCATAGAACGCGAACGCTTGCTTTCAAGTGCGCTCATCTCTTTTTCAAGAAGCCCGATTTCCTTTGCCAAATCTTTCTTTAATGACATTTTCGTTATCTCCTTTTATTATTTTTTGTATGCTTACCGCGGATTATTCTTCCGTCGGAGTTTCGGGGTTGGAGGTTTCGTCTGCACCTTCTGCGGTGTTGCCACTCTGACTGCGTACTTTTTCTGCTCTTCTTTGAGCCGATTCACTGCGCTTGCGGAGTTTTTCTGCCTTTTCGGCGTCTGCCTGAGCTTTAGCCTCTAATTTAGCTGCGCGCTCTTCAGGGGACATTTCGCGCTCCTCTTGAGCCTTCTTGCGCAATTGCTCCAGTCTCTCGCGGCGTTTAGCTTCTGCAACGGACTGTCTGCCTTCTTCCATCATCTTTGCTGCGCGGACGGAAGCTATGGTTGCCTCTATGCTCGCACGGGTGCGGATTGCGACGGTAAGCTTTTCGGTAAGAATCTGGAATACGCCCTTCTTCCAAAGAATGAAGAGTATAAGCGCTGCCAATGCAAGTGCGCCTACCGCGATAAGAAGGGTTGCCCACCAAGGAAGTCCGGGTGCTTTGAATACTTCGATTGTGAATGTTCTTTCTGCAAGCGCTGCGTAGTTATCCGTCTCGTCAACCCATGCTTTGAGCAGGTATTTACCAACCTTGCAGTCGTTGAGCTTGTTTAAGCCCGTTACTGAGTTATAATATTCGTTGCCGTCGATGTCGGTTATTATAATGTTAACGTCGCCGTGTGCGGCATTGACAACTATGGGAGTTTCTTCGGCGTTATATTTTCCGACTACCCAGTTGGGAAGCTGAAGGTCTTTATCACCGTCCGCCCAGGAGTTTATTGCCTTGCTTACGACAAAGCCTACTTCGTCGGTAAATCCTTCATAGTTAACCGTGCCGGCTACCGAAGCGTGTAGCGTGTAGCTGCCTGCGGAAAGGCCGTTCAAAAGAGCTGCGATTGCTTCGCTCACTGCGCCGTTTGCATCAATACCAAAGTCGCTAAGTCCTTCAACCGCTGTGCTTTCGCCTTCCTTAATAACACTGAAGTGAATGTCCGCAGCTGCACCGAATATGAGTATTGCGCGAATGTTGTTTGCCTCGCCGTGTGTTTCATAGCTCCAGCCGAGCATGTTGAGCGAAACGGTAAAGCCGTTCGTCGCCTTTGCTACGGTATAGGTTACCGTTACAGTTGCGCCGTCGACCTCTACGCCTTCGCTTTCAATCCAACGATAGTGAACGGAGTCGTACAAAGTGAACGAAACGGTGTGCTCGCCGCCGGTTACGTACTCGCTGTCGTTCCAGTTGATTTCATACAATGCGTTATCGGCGATTGCAGGCTGAACCTTGCTGCCCGTATATTTCAAGTCGGCAACGCTGAACTCGGGAGCATTCATAGGCTGAATCTTGATGAGTGTGAACTTATAATTGAACCGCGAGTCGCCTGCCTCAAGATTTTCTATACTGCTGTAATAGTTGAGCGCTGAAATTTTGTAATATACGGTGTATGTGTCGGGCTTTGAGGTATTGACAGTTGCGCTGTACTCGTCCGACTGCGCGCGCAAGAGGTTGAACTCTATTGCGTAGCTTGTGCTGTAATAATTGGTGCCCTGCCAAATTGTGCCGCTTAAATCGATTGAGAGATTAGCAAGCCAAGCTTTTATAGCCGCATCGGTTGTTTCATCGTAAAGCGTGTTGTCGCCTTCGCTTGCAATTTCAATCGAGAAGCCTTCTCCGTCCTTAAGCAGGTTGTGAATTTCGGTAAGATCAGGAAGCTTAGCCTTTTCTACCGTGAAATCTATCGTTTCTGCGAAACCGTTGTGATAAGTTTCGGAACCGTCGGTCTCGGTAGTCGTAACGCCTCCGACCGTAATAACCAAACGGTAGTTACCGGCGGGCATTACGCTGTTGATATACTGACTGAAATTGCTTATGCTTGTGTTTGCCTGACCTACGTTAACATAGCTTGCGCTTGAATTATCATAAATGGAAAGCGTCATGGTCATCTCTGCGGAGGTGCCGCCGTAATAGGGCACGGGTGCAGAAACGCTTACGCTACCGAACTTGAGGCCGGTTAAAGCGTAGTCTTCGCCGCTTCCGTTGGTAAGCCAGTTGCTGATGTCTACTATGTACCAGTCTTTCTTGACGGTTGCCGTATTGTCGTTCGTAAGCGAAATCGTCATTCCGCGCAGGCTGCTGACGTTGCCGACCGTAAACGAATAGTTGACGGTTTTAAGAGTAGCTTGAGCAGTATATTTGCCAACGGTCGTACCGGTATTGGCCGTAAACGTAGCCGTGTAGGCATCACTTACTAATTCAATGGTGATTTGCGCGTTACGGTTACGCACTACCGAGTATTGAACTATTTCTCTGGTATATCCGTTCTTGAGTCCGAGATTTGAAATCTGCACTGCGGTAAGGGGTTCGGTCGAAGGATATACGCCGTTTCCGTTGCTGTATTCATAGATATACAGCGTTTCGGTGGTAAGCTCGATATTTGCGCCGTTTTCGCCTATTTGAGTTACGTACCACTGAAGGTTTGCAACATCTGCAAGGTCCAAGGTTGCGCGTTCGATAGTAATATCAAACTCATAAGTTGCATTGCTATCGCTATGGTCTACGACCTTTATAGTGTACACACCGGCATTGTGAATGACCGTAGGGGTTCCCTCTTCTCCACCTGTTACGAACGGTACGTACTTCTCGATAGTTACCGTCATATCGCCCGTTATGAAATCACTCGTGGTATACAAAAGAGGATTGAGCTCGTTTACGGTGTACGACTTATTTGCATCGTAGACGATTCCCAAGCGGGGGATAAATACTTTACTGCCGTCTTCCGATTGAATGTATGCATTCAATTCAATCGTTTCGTCTTCTAACAATGAAAGCAGTTTGGTTATGTCGCTGATTTGAGCAATTATACCTTCATACGAACTGTTGTGCCAATTGTACGTTCCGGGGCCTACGCTCGATATGGCATCATTCATTGCCCACTTTCCGTCATTATACGTTACCTTGTAATCCTGACGGTATAATCTTTCTTCGGGCGAACCCTCTTCCTGGTTGTTTACGTAATACTTAATCGTTACCTTATACGTCAATACGCCGCCGCAAGCCGCCAGTCCGCTGTTTGCCGCCAACAGTTTGTACTGATTATTGCCCGTAGCAATAAGATATGCGCCCTGTGCAACGGAAGCGTTATTCTCCCTCGTTCCGGTAAACACGCCTTTGCCGAGCGAAATATCATTTGCATTTTCGGGAAGCGTAACGTAGTTTAAAGTTGAGATACCGCCAAAAGCACAGTTTCCGACTGTTTCAATAGTTGCAGGCAATTCAAGCGAGGTTATTCCCGTGCCCGCAAAAGCAAAGTCATCGATTTTTTTAATATTGTTGCCTTGGAATGCAATTGTTTTAATTTCATCATGTCCCGCAAATGCCGCAAAGCCTATTGTTTCAGCGGTTCCGGGAATCGTCAGCGTTCCGTCTTTCACCGCCGTATCGCCGTCAAGACCCAAAATGATTTTTTCCGTACTATCCAATATAAAACCGTTGCTCGATGTGGTTTTATAAGAAGGACGTGAATTGGGAGAGTGTTCTGTAGGTACTTCGGGAACCTGCGACGGGTCAGAGTATTTTTTAACAGAACCTACATCCACAAAGTACTGTTTCGTAAACGTTGTAGGTTTATTACCGATAGCGCTGTCTACCTTAGTTGCCACTCCGTATACTGTACCGAGGTTACCGCCGGAATAAGTTACCGTGGCAGCGGTACCGAAGTTGAAGTAACCGATATATCCGCCGGCAGAGGCAGCCGTGGAAGTATTGTTATTAAAAGATTCGCCGTCAACACCATAGCTATATATGTCGCCATAATTAAAGTTGTTGGTTGCTATTACCGTAACGGCACCGTTATCATAAAAGTGACCCATTATACCGCCGACAAGCTTTTGACCGCCTATGTTGCCGTAATTGTTGTTACCGATAATCTCATATGTAGTAGCGCACCAACCGTTTGTGTTGGAAATACCACCGACCAACGTTGCGTTTTTGGAAATAATGTTGCCGTAATTATCGCAATTTTTTATAATATTTTTATGTGCAGGCGCACTGGCATTACTGTAGAACATACTGGTAATACCGCCGATGGAAGAACCGCCGGTAATATTTCCGTAGTTAATACAATTTTCTATATCAAGTCCTTTTTTACTGTTTCCGGTGTATCCGAGGATACCGCCGACGTTATCACTGCCTACAGAACCGTTATGATTCACGTCAATGTCCAGGTAATTGTTACAACCGGTTATTTTAATGTCTTGATAATTGGCAGCAGAAGCATCCGCACCGTACGCATAAACTCTGCCTATTAAACCGCCGAGTGAGCCGTTGGTTCCTTTGACGGTCAAAGACATTTTATCCCCCTTGGAACCTACGGTGCAATTTTCCATGGTCACTGCGCCCCTCGCATAAGCTATTAACGTGCCCACGCTGCCGGGAGCAAGCTCTCTGGTTGCACCTGCGCTATCCCCATCATGCGAACACGTATCTTGCGCAAGGTAATCGGTTGAAACTCCGCCAACCGACTCGTTGTCTTTATGCGTAAAGTTAAAAGATTTCAACGACAGATTTACGTTTTCTAAATTTAAATCTTTAATAACAATATCCTGCACTGCAGCAAATAAACCGTACGAATATTCGTGTGATTCGGGGTGAGTGCTGTCAAAGTTATCGTTTGTCTTAACATTAAGCGGTATTTCCGCCTTTTGTCCGTCGTCCCTCGAATATTCTACATAAAAATTATTTGCAGATTTGTGCTTGACATTGTCCATAAACTTGCCGGAGTTAAAATTGGATATCGTATGCTTACCACCGTCAAAGGTTCCGGTAAATCTGATACTCAAACTGCTACCCCTTGCCGTCTGACCGATGGGTATCCACATATGATTCTGTAAGTCGATATCGGTTGTAAGTTTGACCGTTGCGCCGTCCAGATTATGGGCGGTATCAACGTAAACCTCGTGCGCAAAATATGCGAACGCTGCCGCGGTACCGATTTCGATAGATTGGACTTTACCCTCGTTGCCCTCTACATAAGTAACCTTGTAATCGCTTTCACCCGGCGTTACCTTACCGTTGCCTTCATTGCCCCAACCTGCGGCAATGAGGTCGCCGTCCCACTTGCTTGTGTCTTCATCGTCTGCCGCTACATTAAAGCCCGCGGACAGTACTGCGAAGCCCGCTATGCTGAAAGCCAGGAACATAGCGAGTAAGACTGCTAAAATTGAATTTCTTTGCAAGCCCTTTCTCATTAAAATAGCCTCCTTATGTTTATTGCCTATAAATTATGCACGCAACCAAAGTTACACTACAGTTATTGTACATATTTATACGAGGTGCATTTTATCACAAAAATTTATTACAAGTCAATAAAATATTACCGAAATCTCAACTTTTGTGAAATATTTATGAAACAAATATTTCCATATTTACCACCTTTCGACATCGGTCGATTAAATAAAGAAAAAACCCCGCAAAGGGGGCTGAAATTGTTTTTTTAAGGAGTTGGAAGGCTTTCGTAGCTTACGCGATGAACGGGTTGCCACGCCTGCTCGCTTCTCGCTCTTTTGCGGCTATTTATAAATATGGGAAAATATTCCAAGAGGTAGAACGGAGCAAACAGCACGGTTGAAATTTTTTCTGCAGTGGGTATTCCCTTGAACGCGTCGCGCATAGCCCAAAGGCACATTATCGAATAGATTAAAAGAAGTAAATAGATAACCCCGAACGGCAAAAGGGTCAAATATAGCAAGCTTTCTATCCAAAGCCCGCTGTTGGAAAGGGCGTAAAAGACGGCAAGCCCCGCACCCGCAAGCATTGCAATTACCGTATTTATAATAAATGCAATGAGGGGCACAAGCGAGTAAAAGTATTCCCTCTCCCCCTCCGTCGCGGCTCCGTAGGCTTTGGCTTTTCTTTTAATCTGCTTTTTGTATTTTCTGTCGCACTGCGAAAAGCCCGTAAGCCAGCGCACCCTGCGAGCGTAGTCGTCTCTGCGGGATAGGGGCTCCTCTGTATACAATACGGCGTAGGGGTAGTACATAGAGGTAAAGCCCTTTAAAAAGCAGTCCATTTTAAGCTCGTAGTCCTCGGTGAGCGTTCTGTACGGCCAACCGCCCAAAAGCTTTACCGCCTCGCGTTTGAGCATCATGCCCTGCCCGCACATATTTACGGGAATAGCCTTTTGGGTACGGTAGATATTGGCAAGGTCATCTATCTGCGCGTAAGTGAGCGCCGAACACTTGGTGTATATCGAGCGCTGTTTTCTACCGCCGAGAAAGTTTTTTATCAGCTTGCGCGAGAGGAAAATCTGACAGTTATATTCGAGGGCGTTGTTCAGCTCTTCGAGGTATTCGGGGGTCAGCAGGGCGTCGGCGTCCACAATTACGAACGCGTCGTAACCTTCAAACTCTCCGGCTTTAAGGCTCTTGAAATATCCGTCCAGGGCGTCGCCCTTGCACTTCTGCTCCGAAACGACCAGAACGTTCGCCCCGTACTCTTCCGCCATTTCAACCGTGGGGTCGTCACTGTCCTTTACGATTACCGTTATATTGTAAAACTCTTTGGGGTAAGTCTGGCTCTCTATCGATTTAAAGAGGTCGCCTATAACCCCGCTCTCGTCTCTTGCGGGAATTACGAGCGAGAGCTTACGGTTGTTTTTTGCAATTTTGTGCTCCGGGCGGGTGTTCATATAAAAGAACTGTCTTATCTTGGGTATATATATAATTATTGAAATCAGCGCGACCGCCAAGTAGATAGAAAGAGCAATTTTAATTGACATAGTTGCCCCAAAGTATAAAGGTCGGGCAAATTTAAGTCAATTTTAAAATGCGTTGGAATTCTGACGTTTTAAGTCGGTTTATAGCTTCTTTTGCCGAAATTGAAATTTACGGCAAAACCCGACAAAATAACAACCGCGCTCAGCGACCAGCCGAAGGCTATCTGCGCCCAGAGCGGCGCGCCCAATCCGAACAGAACAATGTTTACGATTTCGCACAGCGTGAGGGAGATCAAAATGACAGGGCTCAAAAATACTACCGAAATTTCGAAGGGCATTAGTGGCATTTTAAGCCTTTTCGTAAACCTGTTTATTTCGCTTGCGAGGGACTTTGCCTGCCCGCTTGTGCCGATAATGAGGCACTCGGCTATGGCGAGAATGAGCACGTTATAGAAATTTACGAACTTATCCGAGAGGTTGACTGCCGTAACCGCCCCGTCCGTTGCGAAGAATAAGCCGAAAATTGCCCCCAAACCGCATACCGACAGGGAAAGCTTCGTTCGGCTTTTTCCCGTATATTCCAAAAAGGGATTTAAAAAGGCTTCGAGCATGGACACCGCCGCCTGCACCGCCATCATTGCAAGCGAGAGGTAAAAAAGAACTCCGACAACTGCGTTTAGCGAGGTGTTTGCACCGAAAAGCTTCGTTATCGCCACGGGATAGACTTTAAACGCGGTGATTATGCCCGATTCGCCTATAAACGCTTCGAGTCCGCATCCGTAGAGGGTTGTAAACAGCACTACCGACGACAAAATGGACACAAAAAAGTCGGCTGCAGCAATCAAAAGCGAGCACGAGAAGATATTAGTGCCCTCGGGAAGATAGCTGCCGTATGCGGGCATTATTCCCACGGCAACCGACAGCGAGAAAAAAACCTGACCGAGCGCGCTTAACCACATTATGGGGTTTAACAGGCAGGAAAAGTCGGGGGTGAACAGCTTTGCAAGCGCAACCCCGGAATTGGAGTAAAAAAGCCCCCTTATTGCCATTGCCGAAAATAAAATTACGGGTATTATTACTGTAAACTGTGCGGCTTTGGAGATGCCCTTTGCTCCGCCCTTCAGGCATACAAAAATTAAAACCCACGCCGTGAAAATTGCAACGAGCACGAAAAAAGATATCGACGATATCGAAAAATCGGGTCGGGCGTTTATGATTTCGCTGAAAAAATAGTTTGCCGTATCCTGCTCGCTAACGGAATGGGCGTTTAGAGAAAGCGGAACTATTTGAAAGACCATAGTAATTATCCAGCCCGCGAGCCCGGCATAAATTATAGCCGTAAACACCGAATTTACGCCCGCAGACCAGCCGAGCCTGCCCCCGCCGCTTTTTAGCCTTTCCATACAGCCAGGAGCACCGCTTTTATACCTTCTGCCGAGGGCGATTTCCGCATTTAAAAGAGGAACGCCCAAAGCAACGAGCGCAATAAGATAGACGAGCATATACGCACCGCCTCCGTATCTTGCGCAAAGCCCGGGGAAACGGAGCGCGTTCCCCAGCCCCACCGCCGCTCCTATGCTTGCGAGTACAAACCCCTTTTTAGATGTAAATTTATCTCTTTTCATATTATTAAATATATTTTCAGCGCACAAAAAAATGAGCTCCCCTTAAAGGAAAGCTCATTTTAACTTAATGTTTTAATTTTGGGGAGTTATTTCTCGTTGCCGGAAAGGCGGTGAACGGCGCAGTAGACCGCGGGAACAAGCACGAGGGTTACGAGTGTTCCTATTAAAAGTCCGCCGATAACGACAATCCCGAGTGGCTGCATAAGCTCGCTGCCCTTGCCCACGCCTATTGCAAGGGGTATGAGCGCAAGTATTGTAGTGAGCGTTGTCATAAGTATGGGGCGAAGTCTTGTCTTGCAGGCTTCGCGAACGGCGTCGTAGTGGTTCATTCCCTCTTCGTGAAGCTGTTTGATTTTTTCAAGCATAACAATTGCGTTGTTGACCACCACGCCCATGAGCATTATAAGCCCTATAAACGATACGACGTTTAAACTCGTTCCCGTAATTACGAGGGCTATGAACCCGCCGGTAAAGCTGAACGGTATACTTGCCATTATAATTAAAGGTTTTATAAACGAGCCGAACTGCACCGCCATTACGGCGTATAAAAGGAAGAAGGAAATTATAAGCGCGACGACCAGTCCCCCAAAGGCGTCGTTTAAATAGCTCGTTATGCCGCTCTCCTCGAAGGTGTATCCCGCGTAATCTTTATTTGAAAGCACTTCTTTTGCAAGAGCCTGCATTTTTTTGCCCGCTGTGCCCGTATCTACGCCAGGCAGAACACCCGAAACCGAGACCATCTGTTTTCCGTCCGTTCGACGGATACAGGTAGCCGTGGATATTTCTTTAAATTCGATTATAATATCTTCAAGCTTTACGGCTTTTCCATTACTGTCCGCGCCGACCACAAAGCTTTTTAAATCTTCCTCACTTGCTATCGTATCCTTTTCAAAGCGGACGTTAAGGTTGTATTCTTCGCCGTCTATCGTTACACTGCATGCAGTGTACGAGGCAATTCCTATCCTCAATGTCAAAACCGTCGTCTGATAGTCGAGCCCGAGCTCCGCCATCTTCATACGGTCAAAGGCTATATCGTACTCAACCGCGTCGCTTTCGATGCTGGTTGTTACACTTTCAAAACCGTTACGTTCGAGTTTTTCGGTTATTTCTTTGGCAATTTTTGCAAGCGTTTCGCCGTTCTCGCCAACTACAGTAACTGCCAAATCCGAGGCGCCAGACATAAGCGAGGCAACCACTCCGTCTATCTCGCTGACTGCGACCTTGCCTACTGGTCTGTGCTCCTCGCTCTTTGCAAGCGCGCGGATTTTTTCCACCGTCTTTTGAGTGTTTTTGTTTGTTTTAAGCTGTACCTTTATAATGCCCGTATCCGTAAGCGCCAAAAGTCCGTTCTTGCCCACGCTTATAGAGACGTATTCCACGTTGTCTATATTTTCGCACACTGCATTGGCAAAATTCTTTACGTCCGTTTGAATTTCATAAAGCTGTTTGCCCGTGTTGTCGTAGGTCATATTAATTTCTATCTGTCCCTTGTCGATAGAGGGCAGAAATTCCGTTCCCGTCAAAAATAAAAGTCCTATGCTTGCGCCGAACACGGCAACGGCCACAAGTATTGTTATGAGTTTTTTATTTAAAACCTTTGGAAGAATTTTTCCGTAAAAGCCCGATACCGCACCCATAACCTTGGGCTCCTTCAAGCCATTGAAAAACTCGCGCGCTTTACTTAATTTTTTGGGTTTTTTATCCCTTTCGGGTTCGGCAGCTGCGGTCGCGGGGGGCTGTTCGGCTGTTTCTTCCGCAACCGCCTCCGTATTCAGGTCTTTTGAAAGCCTTCCGCCTTTAAGCATTTGCTTTTTATCTGCGCACACGAGCGCGTACAGCGTAGGAATTACCGTTACGGAGACAATGAGCGAGAAAGTAAGCGAGAATATTACCGCCCAGGACAGGTCGGTAAATATTTCGCCCGTAAGCCCGCCCGAAAAAATTATGGGTATGAACACGCACACGGTAGTTAAGGTGGAACCGAAGAGCGCGCCGCCGACCTCGACCGCGCCGTCCACCGCCGCCTCAAAGGCGGTTTTGTCGCACTCGCGGTGCTTGGTTATGCTCTCTATTACGACTATACTGTTGTCAACCAGCATGCCTATCCCGACCGCAAGCCCGCCGAGCGAAACCATATTCAAGGTTATGCCCATTAAATACAGACAGATGAGCGAGGCAAGCACCGAAAGAGGCATTGTTATTGCTATAATTACAGACGTGCGCACCTTTTTCAGGAATATGAATATTACGAGTACGGCGAGCGCACCGCCTATAAGCATACTTACAAGCACGTTTGAAATACTGTCCGAAATAAACTCCGACTGGTCGTCAAGTAGCTTTATTGCCGTACCCGAATGACCGTCCTTCAAAAACGAAGAATATATCGACTTGACCTCGTCTACCACCGCCGACGAGTTCGCACCGTTTGACTTGTAGACCTCGAGAATTACGCCTTTTACAATCTCCGCCCTGCCGCCTCCGAAATAGACGTACGAAGTAAATTCGTCCTCTTTTCCGATTTCGGCAATATCATCTACCCTTGCAACGTATTCGCCGCCCGGATTGAGATTTGTAAAATCGGAATTAAGAATAAAGCCGAAAAGCTCATTTGAGAGAGTAAACTCAAACACTCCGCTCAAATCGAGGGCTGAATAAACAGTATAGAATTGCTCTGCGGAAAGCTCTTTGTCCTCTCCCCTCATATCGATGAGCGTTTTTATATTGCTCTCGTAATTGGGGCTGCGGACGAACGCCATAAAGGTAGGCGACATTACTATGGGGTGCTCCGCAGAGAGGTCCGTACCCGTAAACAGCAGGGCGCATTCCTCGTCCGTGGGGTCGTATTCTTCGCCTTCCTCTTCGGCGTCCCGCTTTTTGTTCGCAATCCGGGTAAGCCCCGCCGCCGAGGTTTTTTTCGCAAAGTCGACCTCTTTCAAAATTTTGTCGTCCTCGACTTTTTCTTCGTAAAGCCCCATATCGCGGGCAAGCTTTATGTAGTCGCGGTCATTAAATTCGTAATACTCGCCGTTTTCGTTTGCCGTCTTATATTCCTCAGTCTCTTCAAGCCACTCGCGGAAAGCAATTATATCCCCGAGCTTGTTCTTACTCACGACTTTCAGCATATCGACCGTCAGATACTGCGAAAAAAGCGGATATCTTTCCGAAAGCTCATCTACAATATCCTGAAGCTCCTCGTCCGTTTTAGGCGTTCTCTCGCCGCCCACTTCAGCGGGTTCGTTTGTTACCGCCTCGTAGATATCGTTATAAAAACGCGAGGTTTTAAAATTTTTAAGCTGCCCGGCGGTAAAGTTTTCCGCTATATTCATATAGGTGCGGAGTTCGGCAATGTTGTCGAGTTCGTCGGCTTCCATTCCGCCTATTTTTCGAAGAATGTCCAAAACCCCGCCGTCGAGGTCTTTTTTCAGAGTTTCAAGCTCCTCTTGCGTGCTGTTTTCGTAGTAGCGCATTATGCTCTTCACCGAGGTCAGAAGTGTCACAATCGACGACGGCAGAGCTACGGGCATATTTTTGATATCTTCATCTTTTTTAACGTCCGTGTTGTTGCGGATTTGTATATTCCCGCCTACCGAAGAAATATTGCCGAGAGGTATATCGAGTTCGCCGTACGAAAACGCTTGCACGATTAGGGGTGCAATCAGCTCCAACCCGCCGTAAGGTCTTATTACGTAGGAGGTCTGCGCTCCGCCCTTTAATTCGACGCTTTCAACGCCGTCTATTGCGCGGATTTTGGAGGCAAGCTCCTCTGCGGACGAGTATGCGTTTTTTAACTTTTCATCGTCGCTCTCGCCCTCGCTTGAGGTTATTGACAGCACGGCAAGAGCCTCGGCGTTTAAGTCGATATCGTAGACCGAGCGGGTAATTCCGTCGGGCAAATCCAGCCCGTCGAGCTTACTTGAAATGTCCGACTTTTTGCTGTTCGTATCTGTGCCGTAGTCAAAGGACAGCACCACGGCCGAAAGATTGTCGTATGAATAGCTGTTTACACCTGTTACACCGCTGATGGACGAAAGTCCGTCCTCAACCTTTTTTGTGACGTCCTTTTCAACCGAGCTTGCGTTTGCGCCGGGATAGATTATCTGCACGCAGACCATGGGCACGTTGATATCGGGAAGCAGATTAATTGGCATCTGCAGCGTGGAAAAAATGCCGAAAGCGATTATAAACACCACGGCAAGAATTATTGCTACTTTCTGTTTTATAATTGTTGAAAAGAGTTTTTTCATACGAAACTAATTCACACAAATTAAAATCTATTCCGCGCTTTCAATTTTTGTGAACGCTAATACTTGATAGGATTGCAAGGTTAGCGGCGACGTCTATATTTCTTACCGTTACGCCGTCTTTAACGCGGAGTAGTACAGGCGCAAAATTCAAAATTGCCTTAACGCCGCAGGTGCAGAGTTCGTCCGCAACCGTTTGCGCCACGCTTGCGGGAACGCAGATTACGGCAAGAGACGCGCCGAGCTCTTTGATTTTTTCTTTCAATTGGCTCATGGAAAAGACAGGCTTGCCCGAAATTTCCGTGCCGACTTTTTTATCGTCGCTGTCGAACGCGGCAGCCAGCTCGATTCCGTAATTTTTAAACCCGCCGTATGCCAAAAGCGCGCTTCCGATTCCGCCCGCCCCGATAAGGACTGCGTTTTCTTTGTTGTTACAGCCCAAAAAATCTTCGAGTGCGGAAATAAGCTCGCTCTTTTTATAGCCGACGCGCGATTTTCCCTGCGCCGCCGTATAGGCAAGATCTTTTCTTACGAGCACCTCTCCCATACCCAGCGCACGCGCAATTGCGCCCGAGGAGATAAATCCGTCGCCATCGAGCGTCTTTAAATAATTTAAGTATATGGGGAGTCTTTGCAGACAGGTTACCGAGATATCCGTCATAATATATTCCTTTCACAAAAAATTGATTGCACAGAGCAGAAAGCAAACTTTGTGAACATTTTTACATGTTTAAGGCTGCGGCACCCAAAGAGCCGGCGCGGTTGCCGAGCGACGCGCATTTTATCTCTACGGGGGCGTAGGAAGTACCGCCGAAGAGTTCTTTATCCAAAATTTTCTGCAAGGGTGCGGTCAGCCGTGTGCCCTGTGCCGAAACACCGCCGCCAAGCATTATCGCCTGCGGGCGGAAAATATTTGCCAAATTTATAAGTCCGCAGGCAAGGCGGTTTATGTACCAATCCACGACCTTTTTCGCTGTACGGTCGGTGTCCATGTACTCGAACGCCGTTCTTGCGTCCGCCGTTTCGTAGGAATAATTTTTCCACATATCCGAGGAGGTGTCATCCTCCATTTCGGCTTTGGTCTTTTCCGTGAGAGCACGCGCCGAGCAGTAAACCTCAAAGCACCCGCGCCGTCCGCAGGTGCATTTGGGACCGCCCCTGTCAATTACCATATGACCGATCTCCGCACCCGCCGATTTGTTGCCTTCAAACAGTTTGCCGCCTATAACAATACCGCCGCCGACGCCCGTTCCGAGCGTCACGAACACGCTGTCCGAATAGTTCTTGCCCGCGCCGAATTTGGCTTCTCCGAGAGCCGCGGCATTTGCATCGTTGCATACCTTTACGGGAACGCCGAATTTTTCCTCTAAAATTTTTCCAAGAGGATAGTTTTTTAAATTGAGGTTGCCCGCAAAAATAACCTTGCCGCTTGGGGTATCTATAAGTCCGGGGCAGCACACGCCTATGCCCGAGAGCGCAGAATATACCTTGTTTGCACCGAGAACAAGTCTGTCCGCAAGCGCTTCAATACTTTCGGCAAGCCCCTCTCCGCCGACGGTGGGGATATCCCCCTCTATTACGATTTGCCCGTTTTCGTCTGTAATTATGCCCTTAATTAAAGTTCCTCCGACGTCCAAACCCATATAAAGCTTCATTCTTACCGCTCCTTATAGCCCTTTTAATTTTTATAAATAGTACCATAATTTCAATTAAACCGTCAAGCATAATACCAAAAAAGACGCTTCAAAAGCGTCTTTTGCATTATGGTAATTATTTACTGCCGGTGGAGCCGAAGCCGCCCGCGCCGCGCACCGTTTGAGAGAGCTCGTTCCTTTCTACAAACTTTGCCGTCAGGTAGGGTGTTATCACAAGCTGTGCAACCCGCTCTCCCGACGATACCGCTTGGGGAGTATTCGAGTGATTGTGCAGGGCAACCTTGACCTCGCCGCGGTAGTCGCTGTCAATTACACCCACCTTGTTTGCGGGAGCAAGTCCCTTCTTGGTTGCGAGTCCGCTCCTCGCATAGATGAGTCCCGCATAGCCTTGAGGCAGCTCCATGGCAATTCCCGTGGGAATAAGCACCGTTTCATGCGGGTTTATAGTAATTTCCCTGTCTAGACAGGCGTATAAGTCCGCACCGGCAGCGCATTCGCTTTCATATGAGGGCAAAATAGCCTTTTCACTCAATTTTTTAATTGCAACCTGCATATTTTTACCTATAAGTTTAGAAGGTCAAAACTTACACTTTCGTTTTCCCGTCCCAAAGTATCAGCTCGTCCTGCTCAAGCGACGGTTTTACAAGAATTATTCTCTGATTTGACGAGCCGCGGAATCTCAAATTCAAATCCTTGAGATTTTCAACGAATCTGCCGTCCACAAGCACGTCGAGGCAGTTTAAAATTTTAATCACGTCATCAAGATCGCCCTGCTTGCCCGTGAGTAGCTCCGCCTCGTAGTCGTAGCCCGTAAAGCACCAAAAGGACTTGTCTGGGTATATCTTTTTGAGCCTCTCCAAAAAGGGTACGAGAGCAACCTGATTTTCGGGTTCGAACGGGTCGCCGCCAAGGAGTGTAAAGCCCTCTATGTAGTCTGGCTCCATCGCCTTTATGATTTCGTCCTCCACCTCTTGGGTAAAGGGCTTTCCGAAGTTGAAGTCCCACGTTTCGGGATTGAAGCAGTTTTTGCAGTGATTGCGGCAACCGCTTACGTACAGCGTAACTCTGACCCCCGGCCCGTTGGCAATATCGTATTTTTTTATAGTGGCATAGTTCATAAAAACACTGTTATTTAAGGCATATTTGGGGGGCAATTATAAAAATGCCCTTATTTAATGACGGTGCATAGATGCAAGCAAGACGAGGCGAACGAGCATTTTTGAGGGGAGCTTACTTTTTCGTAAGTGACCCGAGAAAAGCGGAGTTCAACAAAGTATTGCGCAGCATATATGTGCCGCAGCGGGAGCTTATAGGTGTAATACGCGCGCCTTAATTTCCTTCGTCTTACCCACATTCCAGAAGTTCTCGCCGAGATAGCCGCACGTTCTGCGGGTTACGTTCATCTTCCTCTGGTCCTTGTTGTGGCAGACGGGGCATTCCCACTCGTTGTCGTCGTTTATAATAATTTCGCCGTCGAAACCGCAGACGTGGCAGTAGTCCGACTTGGTGTTGAACTCGGCGTACTGAATATTGTCGTAGATAAATTTGACGACCGACTCCAGAGCATCGAGGTTGTGGCGCATATTGGGTATTTCAACGTAGGAAATTGCGCCGCCAGAAGAAATTGTCTGGAATTGGCTTTCAAACTTGAATTTGGAGAACGCGTCTATATTCTCGCGGACGTCCACGTGATAGCTGTTGGTGTAGTAGCCCTTGTCTGTAACGTCTTTTATAGTGCCGAAGCGCTGTCTGTCTATGCGGGCGAAGCGATAGCAAAGCGATTCTGCGGGGGTGCCGTAGAGTCCGAAACCCAGCCCCGTTTCCTTCTTCCATTTGTTGCAGCGGGCGCGCATGGTATTCATAATCTTGAGCGCAAACTCCAATCCCTCGGGGGTGGTGTGCGAAACGCCTTTGACGAGCTTGGTTGCCTCGTATATACCGATATAGCCGAGTGAAATGGTGGAATAGCCGTTCAAAAGGTATTTATCGATCTTTTCGCCGGGCTGCAGACGGGCGATTGCACCGTACTGCCAATGCACGGGAGATACGTCGCTCGTAACACCCATAAGCGCGTTGTGACGGCACATTAGAGCCTCAAAGCACAAGTCCAGCCTCTCATCGAGAATTTCCCAGAACTTCTTTTCATCCCCCTTTGAAAGAATACCTATTTGGGGAAGATTTAAGGAAACAACGCCCTGATTGAAACGCCCTTCGAACTTGTAGTTGCCGTCTTCGTCCTTCCAAGGGGATAGGAAAGAGCGGCAGCCCATGGGCGAGAACACGTTGCCCTCGTAGTGCTCGCGCATTTTCTTTGCCGAAATGTAATCGGGGTAGAGGCGCTTGGATGAGCATTTTACGGCAAGCTTTGTAAGATAGTCGTACTTTCCGCCTTTTAAGCAGTTGTTTTCGTCCAAAACGTAGATAAGCTTGGGGAACGCGGGGGTCACGTAAACTCCCTTTTCGTTCTTTATACCCTCGTAGCGCTGACGGAGAATTTCCTCAATAATCATTGCGTTTTCTTCAATGTACTCGTCTTTTTCGTCGAGATACAAGAAGAGGGTAACGAAGGGGGATTGTCCGTTTGTGGTCATGAGGGTGTTAATCTGATACTGTATAGTCTGAACGCCCGACTTGAGCGCCTCTTTTATGCGCATAGTCAAAAAGCGTTGCCTGGTTTCCTCTGTCAAGGATGCACCGAACTCCTCTTTGAGCTGTCTTTCGTACTTCTCTTTGGTACGGCGAAGGTATTTGCCGAGGTGCCCGATATTTACCGACTGCCCGCCGTACTGCGAGGATGCGCAGGACGCAATAATCTGCGTAGTTATGGTGCAGGCGGTCTGGAAGGACTTGGGGCTTTCTATCATTTTGCCGTTCATTACCGTTCCGTTTTCGAGCATGTCCTTGATATTTATAAGACAGCAATTGAATATGGGTTGCAGGAAATAGTCAGCATCGTGGAAGTGAATTGCCCCCTCCTCGTGCGCTTTGGAAATGTTCTCAGGCAGAAGAATACGGCGGGTAAGGTCTTTTGACACTTCGCCGGCAATAAGGTCGCGCTGGGTGGCTGCAGTGCGCGCGTTTTTGTTGGAGTTTTCCTCCATTACGTCCTTATTTGAGTTTCTGATAAGCGAAAGTATGCTCTCGTCCGTGGTGTTCGCTTTTCTAATGAGCGCGCGCTCGTAACGGTAAATTATGTACGCCTTCATAAGTTGATATCTCTGCATTTCCATCAACTTTTCTTCGACCATATCCTGAATATCTTCAACGAGCAGGCGGGGTCTGTGGCGCGACGCAATATCGTCCACGATAGCGCTGATCTGCTCATCGGAAATTCTGTCCTCGGGGTCTATTGCAAGATTTGCCTTTGCAATAGCAACCTCAATCTTTTTTCTGTCGAATTCGCAAGTCGTTCCGTCACGCTTTACTACTTTCATATCTCTACCTACCTTTACCAACAAAAGTCTGTTTCGGTTTTGTCGAGGAGAGCTTAATCGAGTCTTTTCGTCAAGTTCCGACATAAATCCCAAACAAACGAAAGTAAGATTTAGTATAATACCATAAATTTTCAAAGTCAAGTCTTGAACCACAACATCTTGTATGTTATTTTTTAACGGCATAACCATATATGGTATGTGATAATAACGAACAAAATGCACAAAAAAGCTGTTAAAACAAAAACAGAGGCATTTTTTGCCTCTGTTTTGTTCGTTTTTGACACCGTTTTAGTCAATTTCATTGTACATTTCGTGAAATTTTTTTATCTCCTCGGGATCGAGTGTTACCACCTGAAAAACACCCGTGCAATCGTTCGCGCTGACACAGTTTTCGTAAACGTCCTCAATTATTTTTTTGCTTTTTCTTTTACTCATACTATGAGTATTGCCAAAAACAATAAGGTTATTCAAAAAACTTCCGATGCTTGATGTTTTTTCCTGTTACCCCCTATATATGCCACGATTACGGCTATTTTTAATAATATCTTCCAAAAAGAGCGCAATAATACTAAAACCTGCGTTATTTGCGGCATATATCGGGGTTAATTGCTTTTCAAATATGTTTTATACGCCCGCTTGTCGGGTTGTCCGTTTTCTATAATATAGATTACCTTTCCGTTCTTTAGATTATCGTTTACACGGAAGTAGGAAACCGAATTATAGTGCACGCCCCTGTCGCGCATACGGCAAAAGGTAATGTTCAGTCTCTCTGCGATTGCCTCCGCCACTGCCGATTTTTTCATCGGCGAAAGCTTTCCGAACGCCGAAAAATCAAACTTTATGCTCTCTTTAAAGTTGCCCACCTTAATTTCCGCGTCTTTTTCTTTTACCGTAATACCGAAGGACAGCACGTTGCGGTCCGGGTGCATGAGCTGAGCGTTTTCTATTAGCACTGTTTTTACGTGATTTTTTATTATTGCATTTAGCTCTCTGCCGAATTTTAAATTGCAGTACGCCGAGACCCCGATAGCCAGCAACAAAAGTATGGGCAGTAAAATTATGGAAATCATACGGAGCATATATATATCCTTGGTCTGCGCTATCGCAAAGCACACGATAAACGCCGCCAAAATTACACAGCAAACAATAGTTGCCGTCGTTCCGACAGCCTCTCCGCGCTTTAATTTTTTAATTTTTTCCGCGTTCAATTCTTCCATATAAGACCTGCGTGCAATTATATTTTATCCTCTTCCCATATGTCCGTCAAGTTCTTTTTTACCTTTCGCCTGCTTTTGACGCACTCCGTGAGAAGATACTCTATCTGCCCGTTGACAGAGCGGAACTCGTCTGTCGCCCAGCGTTCGAGTTCCGCATATAAGCTATCCGAAATTCTTAAAGGAATTTGTTTTTTCGCGCTCTTATCCTTTTCCATGTATATCAATAAATACTTCCGCTGTTTACTATGGGTTGAGCGTCACGATTGCCGCAGAGAACTACCAAAAGGTTGGAAACCATCTGCGCCTTGCGTTCGTCGTCAAGCTCTACTATGTTGTTTTCGGACAGCTTTGTGAGCGCCATCTCCACCATAGAAACGGCACCGTCGACAATCTTCTGTCTTGCCGCGATAATTGCCGCCGCCTGCTGACGCTGAAGCATTGCCGCCGCAATTTCGGTGGCGTATGCAAGATTGTTGATTCTTGCGTCCATAATTTCAATGCCCGCGGTGTTCACTCGCTCCTGAAGCTCGGCTTGAAGCACGTCGGCAATCTCCTGCGAAGAACCCCGAAGAGATTTTTCGTCACCGTTGTCGCTGACGTCGTAGGGGTATTGCCTTGCCACCTGTCTAATTGCCGAATCGCACTGCGTGGAAATGAAGGTCATATAGTTGTCAACGGCAAAAACCGCCTTTGCCGTGTCTTTAATTCTCCAGATTACCACCACGCTTATTTCAATGGGGTTGCCCTCTTCATCGTTTACTTTTTGCTTGTCGTTATTCAAGGTCATGGCTTTAAGGCTTATCTTTTTGCCGAGCTTTTCGAATGGCGAAGCGGGATTGACCGTCTTGCAGAAGGGGTTTACAAAATAGAACCCGTCATTTTTGAGCGTTCCGTGATATTTGCCGAACAGCGTCAACACCGCCGCCTCGTTAGGGGCAATTATCTTAAAGCCGTTTATCATTATGCCTCCGGCAATAAGAATTACGCAGCCCGCACCAGCCAAAACAAAAAATATCGGGTTTTCGGGGATGTCATCCCCGCCCACGAGGGCAAAGCCAACGCACATAGCTACCGTCCCGCCAATCAGTAAAACCAGAACGACAGCCACCATTATCCAGCCGTTTATGCCTTTTAACTGCTTTTCCTGAATTTTATCCATTTTTATTACTCCTTTTATGATATCTTTTTGATATCAATTTAATTCTATATCAAAAATTTACCGCCGTCAAGGTTTTGGTTGAAATTTTTGGGAAAATTTGTTATACTTTCAGCATGAAACTCAACTTCGAGCTTGTACCGGAAAGCTGCTGGTACTCGAATTTAAGAAGTATTCTCTCACCCGCGCAGTGGGACGTGGTGCGCAAAGAGGCGTATGCCCGCGCAGGCGGCAGGTGTATGATTTGCGGAGCAAAGACTGCAAGGCTCGAGGCGCACGAGCGGTGGGAATACGATGAAAGCGCCTGTGTTCAAAAGTTATCCGACGTGGTTGCCGTCTGCCGTGCCTGCCACGAAGTTATTCACATAGGCAGAACCCAGCTTTTAGGCAGAGAGGAGCGCGCGGCGGCGCATTTTATGAAGGTAAACGGCTGCACGTACGCCGAATACAGAAAGGCGCTCGGCGAGGCGAACGCCGCGCACATACGTCGCAACAAAATACCCGAGTGGAGCTTGGATTTAACCTACCTCAAAAAATTCACATAAAAAAACAGCGGCGATTGCCGCTGTTTTGTTTTATGTGCGCATTAATTTTTTGCGCAGTCAACTTTGCTTCTATACTTTAACATAAAACTAAATAAATTTCTCCTGCTCGTTTTGCGGTAAATATTTTGCTAATTCTTCAACTAATGCAAAAACATTGGTCCCGGGAGCAATTTGTGATGGAGGCTTTTTTTCGCTTTTAGTTTTTCTTTTTGCAAATTTTATTGCTTGTTTGGGATCTCCGTGTTCCAACAAAAATTCAAAGATCCCCGCATCGTTTTTCATATACTTTTTCCCCCATTTCTTCATAAAGGCGTTCAACGCCTTTATGTATTCTTTGCGGTGGTTGTCCGCTATGTAGTCACTAAAATGAAGCAAAAACCAAATCTCTATACACTGATTGCTCCAAGCGGCAAAATACTTCACGCTACTGCTCTTTTTGTTTAATTCGCTTATCTTACTTATAGTGCCGTCAAAATTATCTGCCGTAAAGTCGTCTTTATCGAAAACACACCAGATTTGTCCTTTTTTAACATTGTGATCTTTAACAAAATCCTCCGCGGTTTTGAGAACTCCTTTGGGGCTTTCACCTAATCCATCAATTTCAATAAGCACCATATCTTTATAAATTGCATTATGTTCTATTGATTTTTTAAAAGATTTAAAATAATTAGGCTCTGTTTTTTCCCCTTCGCAAAAGATATAATACTGATTGTCTCTTAAATCCCTATATTCTTCTTTACGTTTTTTTCTCCATTCGTTTTTTGCATTATGATTAGGCACTGATTTCCTCCCAGTTAATAATTTTTTTAAGATATGGATCGGCGCCGTATTTGCCCTCTAAATACTGCTTATCAAATCTCGCATCATTACGAACTTTTTTTCCGTTTTTTTTGAATTCAACCAGAGAATATAACTGAGAATTCTGTTCGTTGCCTTTTGCGACAAACCAAATCTCATCGCGTCTAAACAGCTCACTGTTCATTGTTGTTAAATCGTGTGAAGTAATGATTAGTTGCGCGTTACGTTTATTAATTTCAAAATTATTAAACAAACAAATAATGTATTCAAGCAAAGACGGATGTATTTTTGCATCCATCTCGTCAACAACCAATGTTTTTCCGTTTAATATACTATCTATAATAAAAGTCAGCATGCCGAAAATTTTACGAGTTCCACTCGACTCGTCATAAAAATCAATTTCAGCCTCGTGTCCATCAACATTATGCACCGTGAGTATCTGTATTGTGTTCTCCCCTGTTTTTTCAATTCTGTAATTTACGATATCAATATCCATTTCCTGAAGAATTTGCAGCTTCAAGTCTTTGTATTCGTCTGATAAAGCTAATATGTTTCTTTCAAAAAGAGAATTGTCATAATTCAAAACAATTAAATCGTGTTCAAACCATTTAACTACATCTTTAATTGTTTCATTACTACTATAAAGTATATATAAATAAGACAAAAGTGGAATTGATGAAGAAATTTCAGGTACCTTTAAATTGCTGACAACGCCCTTTAATATAATTTTGCTGTCTTCGCGGCTAAAAATTTCAGACTTGCGCCTTGTATCAAATTTTATCTGATCCAACGTCTCTTTAACTACAGTCTCTTTGCATATCGAAATAAAATACCTATATTCTGAAATTTCTGTCCTGAAAAAAATTTCGAACTCGGTTGGTGCATTTTCTTGTGAAAACATATACGGGTAAATAATATTTCTAATGTCTTTGAATTTTTCGTTTTTAGTAGCGAATATGGGGCGCATTATTTTTGCTCTCAGCGTGAACAGAGATTCCAACAAATTCGATTTTCCTCCGCCGTTGGGCCCATAAATGGACGCTATAGGAAGAAATTTTTCACCGTCTGCGCATACTATAACCCTATCTTCATGCTCTTTAATAGAGGTTGCTTGCATATCGAAGGTAACTTCTTCTTTTATGCTCTTGAAATTTTTAACTGAATATTGGCACAACATAATTTGTCTCCTTTTCCATATATTATACACTATTTAAAAAATTTGTAAACATTTTTGAGATATTTTCTCAATAAATAATATAAAATATTTTTTTGTGTATTGTTTATTACTCTTTAAAAAATTATTATCCTAAAGTGGAGTTTGGATTTAACCTACCTCAAAAAATTCACATAAAAAAACAGCGGCGATTGCCGCTGTTTTGTTTTTTTTGTATTTTACTTTAAAGTGTTTTTGATAATCTCGACGATTTCCTCGCCTATGCGGTCCTGGGCTTCCTTGGTGGTGCCGCCGATATGGGGCGTCATGGAGACCTTCGGATGGTGCAAAAGACGCTCGTTCTTGCTGGGCTCTTCGTTATATACGTCAAGTCCCGCGCCCGCAAGCTTGCCGCTGTCGAGTGCGTCGCAAAGCGCTTCTTCGTCAACGAGTGCGCCCCTTGCCGTATTGATAAGGTACGCGCCGTCCTTCATCTTTGCCAAAAATTCTTTGTTGACAATGGGGGGCTGACCCTTTATTGCGGGAATGTGGAAGGTTATGAAATCCGCTCTTTTCAAAAGCTCGTCTTGCTCAACCTTTTCGTAAGAAACGCCTGAAACGGGATATGCGTCTGTATAAATTACCTTCATACCGAGCGCCTCTGCGCGCTTTGCGGTCTCTCTGCCTATTCTGCCCATGCCGAATACGCCGAGGGTCTTGCCCGTAAGCTCAACGCCCTTATACGCTTTCTTCTCCCACTGTCCGTTTCTCATAGTGACGTTTGCAATTGAAACGAAACGCGCAAGCGCAAGCATGTGCGTAATTGCAAGCTCTGCAACGGAAGCGCTGCTTGCGTTGGGGGTGTTTGCAACGGCTATTCCCTTTTCTTTTGCATAAGCTACGTCGATATTGTCCACACCTACGCCGCCGCGGATAATTATTTTAAGCTTGCCTGCCGATGCCGCTGCGTCTATAATGGGTTCGCGAACCTTGGTTGCCGAACGCACAACAAGCGCGTCGAATTCCTTTACTTTTTCGGCAAGAACTTCGGGCTCGTAGAACTCCTCAACTACTTCATAGCCGAGGTCTTTTAATTTCTGAACGGCGCTTTTGGCCATACCGTCTGTCGATAAAATGCGATACATACTCTTTTCCTCTTTATAATTATTTATTTTCCTTTTCGAATTTCGCCATAAACTCTACGAGCGCTTTAACACCCTCGATGGGCATAGCGTTGTAAATACTTGCGCGCATACCGCCTACGCTCTTGTGGCCCTTAAGGTTCTCAAATCCCGCAGCCTTAGCCTCGGCAATAAACTTCTTTTCCTTTGTGTCATCGCCGATTACGAAAGGAACGTTCATAAGCGAACGGTCTTTCTTTACAACCGTGCCGCGGAACAATTTGCTCTCGTCGAGATAGTCGTAGAGAATCTTCGCCTTCTTTTCGTTGTGAGCCTTCATTGCCTCGAGTCCGCCCATGTTCTTTATCCACTTGAATACCTTGCCGCAGATATAAATGCAGTAGCAGTTGGGGGTGTTGTACATGGATCTTTCGTCTGCCTGCGTCTTCCACTTGAGCATGGTGGGCGTTCCGGGGAACACTTCGTCCGAAATCAAATCCTCACGGATGATGGATATAACCATACCTGCAGGTCCGATATTTTTCTGAACGCCGCCGTAAACGACGCCGTATTTTTCAATGTCGATGGGCTCGGACAGGAAGCAGGACGAAACGTCGGAGACGAGAAGCTTGCCCTTGGTGTTGGGAAGCTGCCAGAACTTCGTGCCGTAGATGGTGTTGTTCTCGCAGATATATACGTAGTCTGCGTCCTTGCTTATAGGCAAATCGGAGCAGTCGGGGATATATGTGAAATTCTTATCCTCGGATGAAGCAATTTTGTTTGCTTTTCCGTAGAGCTGTGCCTCTTCGTACGCCTTCTTTGCCCAGCGGCCGGTAATAATGTAGTCGGCAACGCCCTTTTTCATGAGGTTCATGGGAACTGCTGCAAACTGCTGCGTTGCGCCGCCCTGCAGGAACAGAATTTTGTAGTTTGCGGGAACCTTTAAAAGCTCTCTCAAATCCTGCTCAGTCTCATTGATAATGTCGTCGAACATCTTGGAGCGGTGGCTCATCTCCATTACGGACATGCCGCAACCCCTGTAGTTCATCATCTCCGCTGCTGCCTCGCGCAGAACCTCCTCGGGAAGCACTGCGGGACCCGCGGAAAAGTTGTAAATTCTTCCATCTGACATATTTCGTCTCCTTTACGTTCACGGTTGTATTTTTTTTGTTTTAATGAACGTTTTTATGATAAAACTTATATTTATCATTCCTTATAAATATACCATAGACAAATACCGTTGTCAACATTTAAAACTTCTTGTTTGATTTTTTCATGAATTGTACTTTTTACACAATTTGGTCCGACAAAAAACAGCCCTTCTTTGCGAAAGGTCTGTTTTTTTGATGTTAATTATTGCTTAATACTCTTTGGTCATTAAATCCACCGTTAATCTGACCGACATTTTTATTGCGTTGGTGCAATTTTCCTTGAAAATGGGCTTGGGGTGTGGTATAATGGGAGCGTTAACAGTAGTTTATCAGTTGCCTTTCGTTTTTTGACAATAATTTGTTTATAAAAGTGATATACTGATAATGGCTGATTATCTACGCCATGCTTTTTATAAGTTTTAAAATTATGGAGGTTAAATATGAAAAAGAAACTCACCCTCATTATTCTTGCACTCGCATGCGCCATGACCTGCGCATTCGCTCTTGTCGCTTGCGGAGGCGGCGGAGGCGGTGAAGACGGAAAGACTCTGACGGGACTAGTAATAGTCGATATTGACGGTAAAGAATATACGGAATACGATATGGGCAATATCGTCTACGGCGGCACGCCGGGTTTGAACGCTTACAAGCTTGTCGCCAAATATTCTGACAATTCCTATAGCGAGCTTGCCAAGGATGCCGAAGGTGTAACCGTCAGCTATACTCATGACTACGACACGATTTCCTCGCTGCCTACCACTTACAGCGTGGGGCAATATACCTTGACGTATTCCTACAAAAATTACATCGTCAGTGCAACCTTTAAAATCGTCACTTCTGCCGACGCCTCTCCCTACGTGTTAGATTTGGACGCAACGTCCTGGCAATATAAGGCGCAGCCCGAAGTAACCGTTACCGAAGGCGGTGCTGCAGTCACGGATTATACGCTTTACTACATTACCCCGGAAAAGTACAATCAAATCCGGTACGCCGCCGATTTTGCCGAAAAGCTCAAACAAAACAGTGAGTCCTATAATGCGCTCACCGCCAAGCCCGGTACGTACTACCTTTTCGCATACGTGAATAAGTCTTATGCCAATGAGTTCAACTCGAATTTCAAGTCGGTTACGATAACAAAGGGCAATGTTGCCCCCTCGACCGAGGTCGGTGCGCTCAGCGCCAGCTATACGTACGGCAGCACCCAACCCGGGAAAACGGGTAAGATAACGCTTGCGGACGTCGATATAATCAATAATATCTACGGTCTGCCGTATGCTTTAGTTGACGCAAACGGAAACGACGTATACGGAAGCTGGGAATGGGCGGTGCCTACAATGCAATTAGACAGCAACAACGACGGCACGGTGGTTTCGATTAAATTCGTTGCCGACGAAAGCGATTGTTACAACGAATTCGTTCTAACCAATGCGGTAACGATTAACATATCAAAGGGGCGTGTCGATATACCAGAGCTTGACTCGGTATGGACAACGTACGACGGCGACGAGCACGACGTAATATTGACCCATGTCACAGATTGGAATAGACCCTACATTCAGGTCACCCGCAATTCTCAACCTGTAACCATAGGCGAGAGCGACCCTTCCGGCAAGGCGTATTTGGGCAAATTTACAGACGAGGGTGAGTACCTCTATGTAATCGAACTTTTGGATAAGGTCAACTTCTTCTGGTCTGTTGAGGACTGGTCCGATACGACGGACACCGCAGACAGACAGGTTACGTACACCATTGAAGGTCGTACTTCATTTGTAGTCATATCCGGCGAACATACGATTGACGAGAACCTTCAGGTAAGAATAAAGTTAGAGCAGGGCACTGATTCCTACGATCCAAATACCAACATTAGCCCCTACGTAGCGGGCTCGCTTCAAGCCTCGGTGTTGCCGGAATATGAATATTCAAACGGAACTAAGGCCGAAACGAAGGTTGACGCTACGGTTACAATCGAAAATGACAGCAAAAACGACTATATCGTCATTACCGTAAGCGCATTCAAGGACGAGGTAATGCGTAACTACGGGCGGCTTCTGCTCAAAATTACCGCAACGGGTGCCGACCATTACAAGAATATAGATTGGTTTGCAGAAAATCTTGATATCAAAAAGTATACGGGACAGATAACCTGCCCCATTGAGGAAGGGCAAGTCATAGAAGAGCCTAAAACAGCAACAATCTCGGAGTTTTTTAAGCTATACCCCACACTCAGAACCAAACTCGGCGAATGGAAAGTGTATATGATTGATAGCAACGGTGGCAGATGGGCACTCAGTGACGAAGCGACATTGGGCAGTGCTCCTCAAGACGAGATAACCTGCGTGCTTGTATTCGAATCCCATTTCGTCCATAGCGATATTGCCGATCGCGTTAAAGAAGTTACGTTTAAATTCAGAGCAACAGATTAAAAAACAAAATAAAAAGAGGTGGTTTTTAATGTGAAAATCACCTCTTTTTATGCACGTTAAATTGCAATATCGCGGAGCAACGCAAGCAATCTATGACGGTTGGAGTTAATCTGACCGTCTTTTTCTTGCGTTTGACCTTTCGCACAACAGTTGATTTTGAGCAGACCTTTGCGGGGCTTTGCGCTAAAGCGCAAGGCAGCGGCATCTTCGTTTCCTCGCGCGAACTAAGTGTTTGTGCCGTTACCGAGTTTACCAAAAGGGGGCGCGCCACAAACGTGGCGCGCCCCCTTTTGGTGCACCCGGCGGGGCTCGAACCCACAACTATGGCGTCGGAGGCCATTGTTTTATCCGGTTAGACTACGGGTACAACTTTAATTAAGCGCTATCATTATACCATAATTCAAAATATTTGCAAATAGTATTTAACCGTGATATAATTATTTTAATTTCTTAAAAAGAGGAAAAAATGTCGCAGAAAACGGTTGTCGTGGGTATGAGCGGAGGAGTAGATTCTTCGGTCGCAGCATATCTTCTTAAACGGCAGGGTTACAACGTAATAGGTCTTTTTATGATGAACTGGGAAGAGGACGATACGGACGGTGCGTGCACGGCTGACGGCGACTATGCCGACGTCAGAAGAGTTTGTGCCGCACTGGATATCCCCTACTACTCGGTAAACTTTGCCGAGCAGTACCGCGAGCGGGTTTTTTCTTACTTCCTTTCGGAATACAAAGCGGGCAGAACTCCCAATCCCGACGTTTTGTGCAACCGCGAGATAAAGTTCGGGCCCTTCCGCGAGTACGCCATGAGCATGGGCGCGGACTATATTGCTACGGGTCACTACTGCGGTATTGAACATAAAGACGGAACAACCCGACTTTTAAAAGCAAAAGATAGCGGCAAGGATCAGACCTATTTTTTAAATCAGGTGCGCGAGGAACAGCTTAAAAACGTAATATTCCCGCTTGCCGTCCTCGACAAGTCGGAAGTCAGAAAAATTGCGCTCGAGAACAATCTTGCCACGGCGGGCAAAAAGGACTCCACGGGCATCTGCTTTATCGGCGAGCGAAACTTCCGTAAATTTTTGCAAAATTATCTCCCCGCGCAGTCGGGCGAGATAAGAACGCTCGATAACAAAATAGTCGGCGAACATATAGGTCTTATGTACTACACAATAGGTCAGCGCAAAGGGCTTGATTTAGGTGGCGTACGCGGCGAAGAAGGCAGATGGTTCGTCGTGAAAAAAGATTTACAGAACAACATTTTATATGTTTCACACGGCGACGAAAGCCCTCTATATTCCAAGGCATGCGAGGTGTCCAACATAAATTGGATAGGATATATGCCTCAATTAACGCTAAATTGCACCGCAAAATTCAGATACAGACAACCCGAACAGCCCGTGAAACTTTACTTAACGGACGGCGGGGCAAGAGTTGAATTTTCCGAGCCTCAGCGCGCCGTAACCGAAGGGCAATACGCGGTATTCTACGACGAAACCGCTTGCCTCGGCGGCGGCGTTATAGACAAGGTTATATATTGATAATTAAAGCCCGACGGCTGTTGCCGTCGGGCTTAATTTTATTGCAATCTTATTTAAACATGTGAATAAAGAAAAACGGTCCGGTGTATTGTTTATACGCCTTCATATCCTTTATCGGACATACGCTGTTTATAGCGTCAATCAATTTCGTGGCTTCTTCTGATTTCCAACTCTTTCTCGGAGAACAGAAAACCAAACATCCCCTTGTCAGCTTGCACTGTAACCAAAGATTTCCGCTGCCTATGCCGAATTCTGCCGTTTGAAATTCCGAAAGACTGATTTCATAGCTTTTTTCGGCGTCTTTTTTGGGCGTGCAAATCATTTTCCCGTCGGATACCTCCGCTTCATACTCCGTCCATTTGCCGCCCGGCAAATAGGCACTTGTCTCCCCCAAAATTAACGTGAACTTATTCATGTCCTTCCTCCCTTCGTGATATATTAAAATTATAGTCTGATTTATGACTATTGTCAATAATCCGGCTTTATTTTATTGTGAGCGATATAATCGAATACGTGGAAAATTAAGCAAAGCGCGTTGCGAATGTTGTCGCAACGCGCTTTTCATCAACTTTATTATATCAACCCGTTTTGGCGAGTTTTTTGTTCTTTTTAAGCTCCTTTTCGAGCTCTTCACACGTTTCCGAAAACTCCTGCTCCGTTCCGAGGACTTCAACGCCGTCCAGAATGTTTTGCAGCTTGTATTCCGTATTCAGATATTTAATGGTCTGAAAGCCGATAACCGCAGTGAGCGTTCCGTTCGTCAAGCCCTGCACCGAGCTGTCCACAAGCACGGAAATTGCTGTACCGAGAATGGGAATACCCCTGACGGCGTCACCCATAGTGCGAGCGATTCCATTGCCTATTTTCATACCGCCGAGCCCGTAGGCAACGAACGAGTTGCGAAGTACCGCGCCGAAAATTTTAACGAGTTTGGCGTCCGACGGACGGAAGCCGTACAAAAACACAATGTCCTTTATCATTTGCAAATTGACCACCGCAACGAGCATTGCGTCCGTCTTGTTGCTCTGCGAAAGGGCGGAGTAAGCCGCCGATTTTAAAGAACATTTAAATATAATCTCTTTTGCGCTTGCCTTTACCGAGCCCGTATAAAGGTTTGTAAGCTGTTCCTTAATAATTTTATCGTCCTTAGTCCTTACTCCTTTCTTTAGTTGCGCTACTATCTTATCGTCGTACCAGCCGACTCCTGCTACGTTGTCGCAGACATCCACGATTTTTTCGGCAATCTGACGCCTTAAAGCTTTGTTCTTGCGCTTTGCCTTTGCCGCCGTCTTATAGTTTACGTTTGTCACGAAATAGTCGGATTTCAAAACTTTGACAACGGGCACTATGTAAAACACTATAAAAATAATTACCGAAACTCCCGCCGCACCGTAGCCTGCGTATTCGTTGATTTCCCAAATCTCTTTGGAGATTGAAAACAGACACCACACGAAGAACAAGCCTATAAACACTGAAAACGCGCGAAGGAGAAAGGTTGCTCCCTTGGTGTTTTCGCGCTTGACGTACTTTTCTTCGTACTCGTATATCGTCATTTTTTCGACGGGAAATTCATCAGTCTTTTTATCTTTCTTTTTCATATATATTTCCTCATGAGTTTGCTTACAAATCAATCGAGTAGCCGTACAGCTCGCTCTTGGGAACGCCCCTGTCCTTTGCCGCCTGCTTTACGGCGTCCTTTTTGCTCATTCCCCCCGACATATAGTGGAGTATATGCTCTTTTTCGCTCAATTTGCACAGGGGGTTTTCCTCCTCTTTCGCGCCCTCGACAACGAGCACGAACTCCCCTCTGTTTTCCCCTTCAAATCCGTCTGCAAGCATAAAGGGAATTGCCTCCTCGTGCAGCTTGGTTATCTCCCTTACAGCGCAAGCTTTTCGGTTGCCGAAAACCTCGTAGATCGAGCATATGTGGGGGGCAATGTCCTGCGGAGCGACGTGAAAGACGAGGGTTGACTGAACTGCTTTGAACTTGTTTAATAGCTCTTTTCGTGCTCCTGCTTTGTCGGGAAGGAAGCCTAAAAAGGTAAATTTATCGCACGGCAGCCCCGATAAAATGAGTGCGGAGAGCGCGGCGTTCGCACCGGGGATAACCGTGTATTCCACGCCCGCTTTTTTGAGTTCCCCGCATACTATGTTGCCGGGATCGGAAATTACGGGCATCCCCGCATCCGAAATTACGGCAACCGCTCTCCCTTGAGCGGCGTCATCAATTATTTTTTCTGCCGCCTCTTTTTCATTGAATTTATGGCATGCCTTTAAGGGCTTTTTTATATCGTATGCATTGAGCAGAACCATTGAGTGTCGGGTATCCTCGCAGTAGATTACGTCTACAGAGCGCAGAACCTCGAGCGCGCGCAGAGTGATATCCTTTAAATTACCTATGGGTGTTGCCACAAAGTAGACCATTTTACCTCCCGTTGACGAGCGTGGGGAGCACTTCCACTCCCTCTTTGCCGCCCTTGACCGCCTCGACCATTATTATATAGGGTTTGTCCCCCTCGGCGCCGCTTACAAATTGAATACGCTTGGGCTCAAGTCCTCTCTTTTTCAAGAGAAATATGAGTTCCGCCGCTCTGTCCGCACGGTTCAAAAGCGCCACCCTTCCGCCGAATTTGAGTTTATAAAAGGCGACGTCTATTATTTCGGGGAGGGTAAGAGTTATTTCCTTTCTGCATACCGCCTTTTCATAGACAGCGTTTTCAAACCCGCCACGTTCGTACGGAGGATTGCACAAAACGAGCGAAAATCTGTCGTTGAACTCGCTTCCTATATCCTGCAACCGTGTGCAGAATATTTCACAGTTAAACGAGTTGAGCTGCGCCGTGCGTCTTGACATATCGGCAAGCTCTTTTTGCATTTCAAAAAGTGTCAGACTGCTTATTTCGGGATGCAGACACAAAAAATGAAATCCGACCACCCCGCTTCCCGAGCAGAAATCGGCAACGTTGTCGCCGTATTTTGCACGCGCAAATCTGGACAGCAAAATGCTGTCTGAAGTGAAACGGTACAAATTCACGTTTTGTATTATCTTTTTATCGAGGTAAAACTCTTCTAAAACCTCGCCCTCTTTAATCTCAACCAAAACACACCTTAGCCTGATTTTACTAAGTAAAACGAATAATTCCAAATCCGAAAGCGTGAAATTATCCGGTTATAGCAAAAAAGCGGAGTTCCCCTCCGCTTTCTCGCCTTTTTGATTAGTCAGCGTGAATTGCACCCGTAGGGCAAGCATCCTCGCAAGCGCCGCAGTCAATGCAAACGTCGGGATCAACAACGTACTTGTCGGGACCTTCGGAAATTGCTTCAACGGGGCAAGTGCCTGCGCATGCGCCGCAGCTTACGCACTCGTCAGAAATTTTGTGTGCCATAATCTTCCTCCATTTTTAATACGTACTGCGCCGCAACGGGCATTCAACCCTATGGCGCTTGTTGATATATTATATCACAGCTTTACCGTTCTGTAAAGTGGTTGAATTAAAATTTTTAAATTAGCCGCATTGTAAGTCTTTAATTACTGCTCGTCAGTTTCCGCTTCGTCCTCTTCTTCCTTGGCGGGCTGGGCGGGTTTTTTGAATTTGAGCTCGGTCAAGGGAAAATCTTTATAGACGATACTGTCCTTTGCCGCGTCCTCTATTCTGACCCGCACGAGCATTTTGAGCATATTAACGTTTACAACCGTGCCCTTGCCTTCGGGCGAGGTTACTTCGCTGCCAATCTTGGGAACGCGCTTATAAGCTTCGGCGTAGTAGTCGTTTTCATAGGAAAGACAGCACATAAGTCTGCCGCAAAGACCCGAAATTTTTCCGGGGTTCAAGGAAAGACCCTGATTTTTTGCCATTTTTATGGAAACCTTTTTAATATCGGGCATACAGCTTGAACAGCAGCACTCCCTGCCGCAGGGGGCAAGCCCGCCGAGAATTTTGATTTCGTCGCGTATTCCCACCTGCCTCAACTCGATTCTCATGCGGAAAGTGGAGGAAAGCTCCTTTACGAGCTCGCGGAAGTCCACCCTCTGCGGTGCGGAATAGTAAAATACGGCTTTTGCTCCGTCAAACGCAAATTCACAGTCGATGAGCTTCATATTCAAGCCGTGCTTTTCTATTTTTTCGCGGACGGTAGCCATCGCCTCGTCCTTTTTTTCAATGTTTTTGCGGTGAGTTGCCTCATCCCTTTCGTTTGCAATGCGAATAACGGGCTTTAAGGGAAGTACAAGCTTGTCGTCGCTCACTTCCGAGCGTGGAATAACAACTGTTGCGTACTCCACCCCGCGCGAGGTCTCTACAATTACGCCCTTGCCCTGTTTATAATTGCCCTTACCGGGGGCGAAGTAATAGACCTTGCCGCCCTCTTTAAAGGTTACTCCTATAATTTCTGCCATTTATCGTTCTCCTCTATGACGCCAAGCATAAAATCGTACAGCAGCCCCTGGAAAAAGGCGTTGAACCTGACGTCTGCGTTTGCGCTGTTCAGCTTTTCAAGCGCAAATATAAGCGCGGGTTTTTTTAAGACTCCCGCAAGCCTGCCACCCTCCGTCAAAGCCGTGAAATACAGTCTCTGCATTTCGGAGAGCAGCTCCGTCTTATATTTAGTATCTCCAAATTCTGCGGCAATTTGCCCCACGTCACCAACTTGTGTTGTAAAACAAATTTTCTCGGCTGCGGCTCTAATTTCCGAATACCAACCGCCCTCAACAATATTTTCCGCCGCACCGAGACATCCGTTTGCGCTCGCTGCCGCCTCACTATTGAGCTCGCTGTGACCCTTTCTTTCAAGCGCTTCAAAAATTTCCCTCTCGGAAAAGGGGGGTATCTCCAAGAGCTTTACGCGTGATTTTACCGTGTCAAGCACGGGCGCAAGCGAAGTAACACCCAGAAGATAATGAATACCTTCAAGAGGCTCCTCCAATGACTTTAAAAGCTTGTTCTGTATGAGCGCGGATGCACTGTCGAACCCGCAGATTATATACAGCTTTTTATCTCCCTCTACGGGGCGGAGTGCGCTGTCCTCAATAATTTCCGCCGCGCCGTCCGCCATAAATTTCTTGCCGATTTCGGGGTATACCCTTAAATCGGGATAGCTTTCGTTTAAAATTCTGTGACAAAGCGTGCTATCCTTTTCCGCACCGAAAAACTCGAGGGCAAAGAGCTTTAACGTATCGCGCATGTTTTTTGCATCTTCAAAGTGCAGCATATACGCATGGGAAAGCTTGCCTCCCTGCTTGTCGCCCGACAGTATTCTGTATGCGGTTGTACTCTTTATCAGTTTTTCCATTTTAATTTTGCAAAATATGCGTTATTTGAGGCATATTGTGGGGGCAATTGTGTTTTTTTCGGTAGTTTTCAGCGTTTTAAATAATATTTTTCTCTTTTAAAATGCACTTTATGTTTTCAGCCGTCTGAAACTTGCTCCCATCGCATTGAACGGCACATATCCGGGGGTATTTTGCTAAAAGCGACTTGTAGCCCGCATAGACCTTTTCGTGGAATTCAATGCCCATTCTCTCTATTCTGTCGCCCTGATCCGCGCCGTGTTTTCTGTTGAAAGCGTCGGTTGGAGATATATCGAGAAAGAGAGTCAAGTCCGGAGAATATTGTTCAAGCGCAATATTGTTTATTTGGGCAATATATTCCTCGCCGAGTCCCCTTGCGTGTCCCTGATAGGCAAATGAAGAATCGACAAATCTGTCGCAGATTACTAACTTTCCGCTCTCAAGTGCGGGCTCTATTACTTCTTTTATGTGCTGAACTCTCGACGCCGCGTATAAAAGCGCTTCGCACTCGTCGCACATCTGCATATATTTTCCGTTTAAAATTATCCTGCGTATGTCCTCTGAAATCTCGCTTCCGCCCGGTTCACGCGTCATAATAAAGTCCGTGCCGATTGAAGTCAGATATTCCGCAAGCAGTTTAAGCTGTGTGCTCTTGCCCGAGCCTTCACACCCCTCTACGGTAACGAATTTGCCTCTCATTTTTTTACGACCCATATTTTGCCGTCTGCCATTCCGAAAGTATCATCAGCCGCAGACAGCACCTCAATTACTTCTTTTGTTATCATTTCACCCGCAACCACAACAGGAATACAGGGCGGGGTTATTCCCGCATTTACCGCGCACATCCTGCCCGCCGCGTTTTTTAAGGGTATAAGCTCGCGCTTTCTTTTGAGCGCGTACTGAAAACTGAACGTCCGGTTGTTTTGGGGAATTGACGGGCGCTGAATATACGTTCCTTTCAGCTTTTTGTTGGAAGCTATGGATGAAATTGCGTAGTTCAGGCTGTTTAGTTCAGCCGCTGTCGTCATAACCGACACGTAAAAAATTATATATCTTCCGTTTGACAGCTCGGCGTAAATCCCCTTCTTTTCAAGTCTCTTTGCCGCCTTGTCCGCACATATCCCCTTTGCGGAAAAATCTACTACTATTTTCGTCCAATCGTCCGAAGGTAAAACGGGCAAAACACACTTTTCGCGGAAAGCTTTTACAGCCTCTTTTGCGTCGGCTAAAACCTTTTCGTTGTTTTTTACAAATTTAATTCCGTACTCCACGGACGCCATAATGGGATAGCTCGGCGAGGTTGTGCGGAAAATGTTAAGCCCATCTTCGAGTTCGGAAATCAGCTCTTTATTGTTGACCGAAACAACCGCGCCCTGCGTTAAAACGGGCAGGCTTTTGTGCGCACCGTCCACCCATATATCTGCGTAAACTCCGGCATACCCCTGCCTGTTTTGCTCAAAAGCAAGGTGCGAGCCGTGTGCGCCGTCCACAATTAAAAGCCGTTTGTTTTTCTTTAAAATTTCAGAATATTCTTTGAGCGGAGCGACCATGCCGTAGTAGTCGGGAGAGGTCACAATCATCGCTCCTATGGTTATATCGTTTTCAATAAGTTCTTTTATAAGCTCGGGCGGGGGTGGCGTCATAAGTCCGTCCACATTTTCGCCCTGAACTATAACCGGTTCAAGATTGAAAATTTTGCACGCATTCCACACGCTCTGATGGCAGTTTCTCGGCACGATAATCTTCGTGCCCCTCCCTTTAACGGCGTAAATCATAGATAGCACGCCCGATGAGGAACCGTCCGTCAGAATATAACTCTTCCGGGCGCCGAGAATTTCGGCAATATCCCTCTGCGCGTCGGCAATTATTCCGTCGGGGCAGAAAAGGTTATCCGAATAGGAAAGCTCGGTAATATCGAGGGGGGCTATAGTGAATTTCGATTTAAAATCTCCGTGCGCCTTGTGCCCGGGAACATGAAATCTTCTGTTCAACCTCGATTGTTTTTTTAACTGGGAGTAAATGTGATAAGCGTACATATCCGCTCTCCCCTTTTATTTTTTTGGTTTCATAGTGGGGAATAAAAGCACGTCGCGGATGGTTGCGCTGTCGGTTAAAAGCATTACAAGTCTGTCAACGCCGAACCCGAGTCCGCCTGTGGGGGGCAAACCGTATTCGAGCGCTGTTACGTATTCCTCGTCTACTTCAGCATTGCAATTAGGCTCCTGCCTGCGCTTTTCCTCAACCTGATTAACAAATCTCTGCTTCTGGTCGATAGGGTCGTTGAGCTCCGAGAACGCGTTTCCGTATTCGTGACCGCAGATAAAGTACTCGAACCTCTCCGTAAATAAGGGGTCGCTCGGCTTGCGTTTTGCAAGAGGGGAGTTTTCCACGGGATAGTCGTATATAAAAGTGGGCTGAATAAGCTTGTCCTCAACGAATTCGTCAAACAGCGCCGTAAGTACCTGTCCCTTTGTTGCTTTGGGGTTTTCAAGCTGAACGCCCGCTTTTTTAGCGCACTCGCGCGCATCCTCGTCGGTTTTCCACTCGTCGTAATCGACGCCGCCGTACTTTTTAACGGCTTCCTTCATAGTCAGCCTTTCCCACTTGCCGCCGAACTCTATTTCCTTGCCCTGATAGGTAAATTTGGTCGAACCGCACACCTTTTGGGCAATTTTTGAGTACATATCTTCGACTAAATCCATTACTTCGAAGTAGTTTTTGTACGCCATGTATGTCTCGACAGAGGTAAATTCGGGGTTATGGTATGCGTCCATACCCTCGTTGCGGAAAATTCTTCCCACTTCGTACACCTTTTCAAACCCGCCGACAACCAGCCTCTTTAAATAGAGTTCCGTTTCTATTCTCAGATACATATCTATATCGAGCGCGTTGTGGTGGGTTTTAAACGGTCTTGCCGCCGCTCCTATTTCAAGAGTGTTCAAAACAGGGGTATCCACTTCAATGAAGCCCGCATTGTCGAGATATTCGCGGATTGCGCTTATAATTTTAGAGCGCAGAACAAAGGTCTTTTTGACTTCGGGATTGACGATAAGGTCAAGCTCGCGCTGACGGTAGCGGATATCGGGATTGGTGAGACCGTGCTGCTTTTCAGGCAGTGGACGAAGACACTTTGAAAGCATTTCTATATGCGTGCAGTGCACCGAAACCTCGCCTGTCTGGGTCTTGAACACGTATCCCTTTACGCCTACTATGTCGCCCAAATCGTAATCTTTTTTGAAGGCGGCGTAGTTGTCCTCGCCCACGTCGTCGCGGCGGACGTAAATTTGCAAGAGCCCGTCGTTGTCCTGAATATGCGAAAAAGAAGCCTTGCCCATAACTCTGCGGGACATAAGTCTTCCTGCAATACTGACCTCTTTGCCCTCAAGCACCTCAAAGGAGTTTTTAATTTCCTCCGAGCGTGCCGTGACGGCATAGGAAGTCTTTACGAAGGGGTTGTTGCCTTCCTCGGTAAGTTTTTTTAATTTTTCGCGGCGGATTTGCGCCTGTTCGGCAAGCAGTTCTTCCTCTTGCGCTGCATTAAGCTCTTTATTTTCTTGCATAATATTACCCGATAGAAATTATTTTTAATGAATATTCCGAACCGTCGGGGCACTTTACCGTGACCTTTTCTCCCGCTTTTTTGCGGAGAAGTGCGCCTCCTACGGGCGATTCGACGGAAATTTTTCCGTTCATTACGTCCACTTCGGTTATAGAAGTTATGGTGTAAACCTGCTCTTCCTCCATATCCTCGTCGTAAACCTTTACAACGCTGCCGAGGTGCACGTAGCTGTTGTCAACAACTTCGTCTCTTACGTCGGCGTTTTTTATCTTGTATTCAAGCTCGGCAATCTTGCCCTCGTTGGAACGTTGTTCTTCGCGCGCCGCGTCGTACTCTGCGTTCTCGGAGAGATCGCCGTGACTGCGCGCCTCGGCGATAGCGTCCGTTATTTCGGGACGCCTTACCTTGATGAGATAGTCCAATTCCTTTTTCAAATCTTCATAATTCTTTTGTGTCATTACAATACGTTCTGCCATTTTTCACCTCAAAAATATATAAGTAAAAGTGACTTCGCAAAAGACTTTTGTGCGAAATCACCTATCTTTTTTCTATATTATATAATTCTTCCCGCGTTTTGTCAATGAAATAGACTTTTAGCTCGGTTATTTGTTGATAAATTTTTCTATCTTTGCAACGGCCTTTTCGATGTTTTCCATGGAGGTGGCGTACGAACAGCGCACGAAGTACTTGCCCGCTTCCCCGAACGCCGAACCGGGCACAACCGCAACCTTATGCTCGTTCAAAAGGGCATTTGCAAACTCCTCGCCGTCCATACCCGTGCTTTCGACGTTTGCAAATATATAAAACGCACCCTGCGGCATGAAACATTTAAGTCCCATTTTATTCATAGACTCCGCAAGGAACTTTCCGCGGCGATAGTACTCGGCGCGCATGCCCTCTACGCTTGCGAAACCGTCTTTAAACCCTTCTTTAAGTGCGCAAATTGCTGCGCGCTGGCTGGGTTGAGGCGCGCACATTATGCTGTATTGGTGTATTTTAAACATTGCCTCGTCCACTTCTTTGGGTGCGCAGACAAAACCCACACGCCAGCCCGTCATAGCGAACGCCTTTGAAAAACCACCTATATATACAGTTCTTTCATTCATTCCAGGCAGTCCGGCAATAGAAAAATGCTTGCCCGTGTAGGTGAGCTCGGCGTATATTTCATCGGATATTACGATCAGGTCGTACTTTTCTATCAAAGGAGCTATTTTTTCAAGCTGCTCCTTCGTCATTATTGCGCCTGTCGGGTTGTTGGGGTAGGACAAAATTATGCCCTTGGTTTTCTTTGTTACAGCCCTTTCAATCTCCTCTGGCGTCACAATAAACCCGTTTTCTTCCGTACAGATTAAGGGAACGGGTACTCCGCCCGCCAAAACTACGGTGGGAGAATAAGAGACGAAGGAGGGTTGGGGCACTAAAATTTCGTCCCCGTCTTCGCAGACAGCCCGAATCGCAAGGTCTATCGCCTCGCTTGCACCGACGGTAATTAAGGTTTGCTCGGGCAGGTATTCCACACCGAATCTCTCACTCAAATATCGGGTAATATTCTCCCGAAGCTCGGGCAATCCCCTGTTTCCCGTATATTGTGTATAGCCTTCTCTTATCGATTGTATAGCGGCGTCGCAGATGTTTTGGGGAGTAATAAAATCGGGTTCTCCCACACCGAGCGAAATTGCTCCCTCCATAGTCTGCAATATGTCAAAAAATTTTCTTATGCCGCTCGGCTTCATCTCCGCCACTTTTTTGTTTACAAAATTTCTCATTATTTAAGCCATATATGGGGGGCATTTGTTTTTTACCCCTCTTTTTCCCCCTCGTTTTTAAGACTTTAAAGTCCGTTTTTATAATATAATTTTACTGCTTTTCGGCATAATTGTCAACATCCTGCTTAAATTTATTGCGCATCGCTGTATTTTGGAATATAATTATTATATGTTCAGAATTTGGGGTAAAGTTTTAATAGGCGAAAAAATAATTAAACAAATTACTTACGAGCGGGACGATAAGTTCGTGTATTCGCAGTTCTTTAAATATCTTTCGGATATCTGCGAGGGGCTGGATATAGCCACGCCCATACTTATGAAGACCCACATCTTCAACTACGCAAAATTCGGCACGGTAAGATTTTTACCGCGCGACTTTGCCGAGAAGCCCGAATTTGACAAGCTCGTAATTGAAAACATTAGGGTTTAGCATATTCGCCGTAAATCGGGGCATAATAACCTTATGAAATTAACTTGCTATTTATGTGCTTCAAACCTCGTTATTTTAGGCATATGTGCCGCCGTTTTTGCTTTTACGGGCTTTGATCTTCCACTTTTTTTGAGCTTTGGCATGCCCCTTATTTATCGCTCTTTTTACGCCGTATGCGGTGTGTCAGCTCTCTTTTTAATCTATGCTCTTATTGTATTTAAGCCCTTTAAGGGTCTGAAATAACAGCCGCCATCTTGGCGGCTGTATTAATATTTTTTTTAATTGCCCCCGACATATCACTTAATTAAGGGCTTATTCTATGTCTATCTTTATACTTGCGCCCGTGGCCGCATCCTGATACATTACCCAATATCCGCCTCCGCTTCCGTCGGCATTTGCGGGAACAAACGAGGCTAAGCCCGCCATACTCTCGGGCGGACTGGTTTGCCCTTCGGACGGCACGCCGTAACACAAATATTGGGGATTGCCCCCCGAATATATTACGCCGAACACATAATACTTGTCGTCGCCGTAGTTAATTTTGACCCACTTTGATCCCTCTATCAACGCACAGAGCGTGCTTTCTGCGGGGTATGCGGAAAGCAGCCCCTCTATCTCTCCTTTCATCTTGTCATAGAACGACCCGCCGTGAGACAGAGTTTTTTTACTATTTAAACCGCTTTCCTTCTGGACAGCGCCAACAATCTTTTCATCCGGTACAGCTGTGCGTGTTCTCTCCTCTTTTTGCGAATTCGTGCATACAGTGTCACCGCTTTCATCAGTTTGCGCGTATTCATAATAGTTGTCCTCCGCTATAGCTTCATCCTCGTATTTTTGTTCGGTCTGTTCATCATGCGAACTTATACCTACCCGCTCAAGCTGTTCTATGTAGCTCTTTATGCCGAGAGCCTCGCCCCGATAATTGCCGCTTACCGCCGCAGCTATGGGCGAAACCGAACCGTTAATAAAGCAAATGAGCGCTGCAAATCCGCAACCGGTATCTATTTCGGCGTCGCCTTCGTAGGTATCTCCCTCAAAAACTACGGTATTTTTTCCGTCGGTTATGCCCGTCACGTACTTTCCCTCGCTCAAGGGCGCGAAATTTATCTTCGTAACCTCAACTCTTATCGCCCTTCCGTAGCTTTCTATCTTCACAACTCCTGTCAGCTGTCCGCCGTCGGCAGAAAATCCGTCTTTGAGCCCCCTTATTACCGCTATGCTTTTAGAATAACCGCCCATAATACCCCTTCTTTTATTCCTTAATAAATTATACTTTCATATTTGGAGCGAAAAAGCGGACTTTTTGTAGAATTCTTACTATTTGTGTAAAGAAAATTTCATTGAAAGATAATTGCTTTTTTTAGCGATTTTGACTATAATACAAGTGTAAATACTTGCTTGCAAGGGTATTTACACGCCGTATTCAAACATAAGAAAAGTTTTTCGCAAGAAAAATGAGGCAGCGACAGCTGCTTTTTGAAAATTTTTTCAAATTTTTTTATGTTATAATATAATGTTAATTAAATACTTTTTAAGGAGATAATTAAAATGGCATTGACCCAAAATGCAAAAGTGCTTGATTTCGTGCGCGAAAGTGCCGCGCTTACCCTGCCCGACCAAATTGTGTGGATAGACGGCAGCGAAGAGCAGATTAAGGCGCTCAAAGCGGAGGCTGTTAAAAGTGGCGAGCTTATTAAACTCAACGAGGAACTTCTTCCCGACTGCTATCTTCACCGCACGAAAGTAAATGACGTTGCACGCGTGGAGGACAGAACCTTTATCTGCACTCAAAAAAGAGAGGATGCGGGCCCCATCAACTATTGGATGGACCCCCGTCAGGCATACGAGCTGTGCAAGGAAATCGCCCGCGGCTCTATGAAAGGCAGAACAATGTATGTTATTCCCTATTCGATGGGCGTTGTCGGTAGCGATTTTGCCAAAATAGGCGTTGAAGTTACCGACTCTATTTACGTAGTATTAAACATGAACATTATGACCCGTGTAGGCAAAAAGTGTCTTGACGCGCTCGGCAAGGATGGCGACTTTATCAAGGGTCTGCACGCAAAGTGCGACGTGGACGCCGAAAAGAGATACATTATGCACTTCCCGCAGGATAACACCATTATTTCCGTCAATTCGGCGTACGGCGGTAACGTTCTGCTCGGCAAAAAGTGCTTTGCTCTTCGAATTGCCTCCTATCTCGGCAAAAATGAGGGCTGGATGGCAGAGCATATGCTTATTTTGGGCATCACTTTCCCCAACGGCGACAAAAAGTACGTTGCGGCGGCGTTTCCCTCGGCCTGCGGAAAGACCAACCTTGCAATGCTCATTCCCCCCAAGCACTACCTTGAAAAAGGCTACAAGATTGAGTGTGTGGGCGACGATATTGCGTGGATAAGAGTTGGCGACGACGGAAGACTTTGGGCGGTCAACCCCGAAAACGGTTTCTTCGGCGTTGCGCCCGGAACCAACTCCCACTCCAACTACAACGCTCTCGAATCCACCAAGAGAGGCACTATTTTTACAAATGTTGCCCTCAACACCGACGATATGACGGTTTGGTGGGAGGGACTTTCCAAGGAGCTTCCCGAACACTGCATCGACTGGACGGGTAAGCCGTGGGATAGGAACAAGTTCGACAAAAAGGACAAATCAACCTGCGCGGCACACCCCAACAGCCGCTTTACGGCTCCTGCTAAGAACTGCCCCTGCGTTTCTCCCGAGTTTGACTCCAAGAAGGGCGTTCCCCTCTCGGCAATCATCTTCGGCGGAAGACGGGCATCTACCACCCCCCTCGTATATCAGTCGAGAGATTGGAATCACGGCGTGTTCGTGGGCTCGGCAATGTCCTCTGAAACGACTGCGGCGGCAACGGGTGCAACGGGCGTTCTCCGTCACGACCCTATGGCAATGAAGCCCTTCACGGGCTATCATATGGGCGACTATTTTGCTCATTGGATTGAAATGGGCAAAAAAGTTAAGAACCCTCCCAAGATTTTCAACGTAAACTGGTTCAGGGCGGACGCGGACGGAAACTTTATGTGGCCCGGCTTCGGCGACAATATGCGTGTTCTCGAGTGGATTTTAAAGCGCTGCGACGACACGGTCGACGCAGAGGAAACGGCTATCGGATATGTGCCGAAAGCTGACGATATCGACCTCACGGGTCTTGACTACGAAATCAGCGCCGGCAAGAAGTTCGACAAAAACGCACTCAAAGAAATTCTTACCGTTGACAAAGCAAAGTGGGCAAAGGAAGCCGAAGAGATTGAAAATTACTACAACGGCACGATAGGTAGCCGTATCCCCAAGGAGCTTTGGGACTGCCTTGAAACCCTTAAAAAGAACTGCAAATAATTATTTTAAATAACGCAAAACCCGTCGCTTTAGCGACGGGTTTTTATAATTACCCCCTATATATGTGGCAACTAACACGTTTTTTCTTGTTTGTGGCTGTCCGCTTAATACTGAACATAACGGATATTTTTACTCTACTTTACTTTTTTATTTTTAAATTGCCCCCATATATGCTTTAATTAACGCAATTTTGACAATTTTTAAGCTTATTAAACTTGTGCCTCTTCCTGTTCGGGCTTTTGTTTTTCGTCTTCGTCAATAAATACCGATACACCCTTTTTTCGCATTGCGGCAATAGTGAAATAAAGTATTCCGCCGAGGGCATAGACCCAAAGTCCTTCGGTTGCGCAAAGCGACGCGAAGTTTACCCAATACGCAATAGAAGCAATGTCGTACCCGCACAAGTCGCCGCAAAGATACACTATTATTATGGGAATTATAAACGCGTTTACAAGCACGGGAAACAGCCCGCCCGTTACAAATCTTGCAATGTCATTTTTTATTAACCTGCCCGCAAAATACGTTCCAAGCGCTGCAATAAGCGTTGCCGCGCTTCCTATGGGCACGTCAAAGATAATAAACGGCGAGGCAAGGTTGCTCAAAATGCACCCTATAAAGAGTGCAGGCACCGCTTCGGGAAAGAAGAGAGGCAGAATGCAAAGCGCTTCTGCAGGTCTTATCTGCAATATTCCGTTAAAGGAAATTGCTCCGAACGCATACGTGAGTGCTACATACAGTGCCGCAATTATTCCCGCGCGGCACATTTTTTTGACTGTAAAAATTTTTTTCATTTTCCTTTTGCAAATAACGGCAAAAGCGGACGGCTGAAAAAACCGTCCGCTTGCTAACCGCTGACAACCCCGACAGAACGCAATTTTATGGAGAAATTTTGGCTTATACTTCGTTAAGTCCGTTTGACGTACGTCGCTGTACGCCTGCACGTCCTTGCCTTGCCTAATCTCAAAATTTTTCTTGTAAAATCGCTTCGCGTTTAAGCAATGAAATTTGTATTGTATTTTGCGCGGGGTAACCGCTGGTGTATTGAACATACATCAAGGGCGCACCGCACAAAAGACACACAAATAGCGTGCTTAAATGCGTTTTGTTGGGGTTGTCAGCGGTTATTTGCTTCTCCTCGGTTTTTTTAAAAGATGTGTTTAGCCGAAAACCATCTATATATAACGCTTGCGCGTATATTTTAAATTTAATTAGTCGTTCTTCTCGCTGTTGCTGTTGCCAAGGAAGGTTCCGAAATGTATTTCCTTCTTTCCTCTCTTTGCACCGCCGCCGGACGAGCCCTTGTTATCTCTTCTGCCCTTTCTATCGCCTCTGCCGCGTCTGTCGCGGTCCTTTCCTCTGCCGTGCCTGTCACGGTCTTTTTCGCCGTAGCGAATGCCCCTGTCGTTGGGGTTGGCATTGTTGGGAATAACTACAATATATCTTGCAGGGTCCCTGCCCTCTGATACCGTTTTAACTTTTTCGTTGTCGACGAGTGCCGCGTGAATTACTCTTCTCTCGTAGGACGCCATGGGCTCTAAAATTACCTTTCTGCCCGTCTCCTCTGCCTTTGCGGCAATCTTTAAAGCAAGCTTTTTAAGCGTCTCCTCGCGCTGAGCACGATAGTTTTCGCAATCTACGACTACTTTTTTGTACTCGTCTCTGCCGATATTGGCAACTGCGCCCGCCATGCACTGAATAGCGTCGAGCACGTCGCCCCTCTTTCCGATAACGCGCGACGAGTTGGGGGTTTTAACGTCTATTACAACGCTCTCCTCCTCCGAAACGACTTCGGCGGAGCCCTCAACCTCCATAATTTTCAAAAGACCGTTGATAAATTCAACTGCTCTGTCGCTGTCCGAGCTCTTAAGCTTTATGCGGACCTTTGCCTTAACAGAGCCGAAAAGCTTCTTTTTTCCCTCCTCAAGCACTTCTACTTCGATTTCGTCGCTCGTAACTCCAAGCTCGATAAGTCCGTTTTCAATCGCTTCGTCTACGGTTTTACCTTCGAATACGTTTTTTTCTTCCATTATTTTGTCCTTTTCCTATTATAAGACGCTGCGTTTTTAATTGCCCTTTTGCCTTGATTTTTATCAAAACGCACAGTCACTATTTTATTTATTATAAGCATTGAAATAAGTCCGTAGACCGTATTAACAATCATGTAAGTAGAGAAAGCCGCGCTGTAGAAGAACGAGAACACACCGAAGATAATGGGCATTATGACCATCATCATCTTGTTGGTAGAAGCGGCGGAACCGTCCACGGTACTCAACTCGTTGGCGTCCTTTTGTGAACGCATCATAATAAACTGCTGCAGGAACATAAAGCCTATCGACAGTAAAATAAGTATGAAATAGCCGTTGGCTCTGTCTTTCTCTTTCGAGAGGTTAAAAGTTACCTCGTTGTAAGACTCCTCGTACGAAGCGTTTATTCCTGAGCTTGCGCGAGTTACCGAGCTTAAGAAATTGGAAAACGCGGGAACCTCTTTATTGAGTGCCGAGTCGGGATACCACATATTGCCTATCCACAAAAACGACGTTTCTTTTTTAAGCTCTCCTCTGTAATATTCAGCGGATAATTTGCGGGCGTTGAGCTGCACGAATTCAGCCACAAATTCCATCTTTTCAGACTCTTTTTTTGCGTTGAATTCTTCCTTATCAAAATCTTCGTTTTCTGCGTTAATTGAGGCATAGTATAGGGTGAATTTATTAAAATCAACCTTATAGCCTATCACTTTTATAATATTTTTTTCCGCGTCGTAAGCCTTTCCGTCATCGCCCAATGTATAGCCTTTTATCTCCTCAAAATCCTCGCCTATAACCAAGAGGAAATGCTCGTTGTTGTCATTGTCGTCATAACTTTGCTTTACGTAAGTTACCACGCTATCGTTGTACGAATCAACGAGTTTATTGTAGGTGCTTAAGGTTGCATAGTTGGAATAGGTTGAGAACGAACTGAACACTACGATGAATATAATCAACGAAATTATAGAGGGAAGGCAGGCGCCCAAGGGGTTGTAGCCGTTTGCCCTCTGCAATTCCAGAACTTTCTGATTATACATGTTCTTGTCGCCCGCATATTGCTTTTGCAGCTTTTCCATCTGCGGGCGCATCTCTTTCATTAAAAGCGACTGCTTCTTGGTCTTTACCCTTGAATAGATATCAAGCGGCAGTACAAGAGTTTTAAGGGCAAGCGTAAACAGAATAACGCCAAGCGCTATCGCTCCGGGGAAGCCCTTAAACAAATCGAACAGCCATTTGATTGCCCAGCCAATGCCTTCCAAGTTGATAGAACTTATCTTTTCAACGTTAAAGTTTATTAAGTTTTCAGACACTGCTAAAAAATTCATTTTACTGTAAGTTATTTAAATATCCGTAATTTTCTTACATTGCGGGCAGAGAAACATAGTTTCTAAGCATCACGGAAAACCGAAAACGCAAAACAGTTTTCAATTTTCGTGAATCGCTATAACACCCATTTTAATTTAGAACCTTGTTCCGGTGCGGGGTCGTAACCTCCCTTCGAGAGGGGATTGCACCGTATAAGGCGCCACGTTCCGAATAAAAGACCTAAAAATACACCTTTGTTGTTGATAGATCTCTTCATATATTCCGAACAAGTCGGCTCATACAGGCAGGTGTGCTTTGAAATCCTTTTCTGATAGAAAACGATGGGACGCATAAAGAGCATTTTAAACAGTTTTACCCGTCTTTTCGGCAACATTTTTATCTTTTTGCCGCGATTCAGCTCTTTTCGCACAAATTCACCTTTTTAAAACAGATATTAAATCCGTCTTTCATTTTGTGGTAGGAATATTCTTCTGCAATTCTCGGCAGTACAATTATGGAATAATTGTGTTGAAGCTTGTCGCAACTATCTTTAAACGCCTCTCTTACAAGCCTTTTAATTGCGTTGCGCGTCACTGCTTTGCCGTGTTTTTTTGAAATGGCTATTCCCATCGACAGTTTGTCCGACGGAAAATATATCAACGTTAGATAAGGGGAAAATGCCTTTTTCCCCTTTTTAAAAAGCTTTTGAAAATCGGAATTTTTCTTAATTTTAAGATATTTCACTACTTATGCCGAAAGCTTTTTTCTACCCTTATCTCTTCTTCTCTTCAAAACTTTTCTGCCGGCGGTAGAAGCCATTCTCTTTCTGAATCCGTGAACCTTACTTCTCTGTCTTTTTTTGGGTTGGTACGTTCTTTTCATATTAATTCCCTTTCTTTATTTTAAAATTTCGACCTATATTATATAATCTTTAATTAATCAAAGTCAAGCGTTATTTGAGGTGCGTACGGGTAAAATTAAATACAGCTTGTCCTTATTTACTTCATTCTGGCAGGTAAAAGGCTGAACTTGATTGTTGAAGGAAAGCACTATTTTTTCCTCGTCCAAGGCGTTTACCGCATCAATTATGAACTTGGAATTCATAGCAATTCTTACGTCTTTACCGTCAACCGTCGCCTTTACGGGCTCCTGAACGTTACCTATCTCCGAAGCCGAAGAAATTTCAATCTTGTCGCCCGAAATATCGAAGATTATGAGGCTGTTTTTATCCCCTCTGACAAGAATTGCAGCTCTTTCGATACTTGCTTTTAATTTTTCTTTTTCAATAACCACTTCGGTTATGAACTTTTTGGGTATAATATTCTCTTTTTTGATGAAATCTCCGCCGTACAGTCTTGAAGTCAGAACCGTATCTTCGGAAGACACCAAAATCATGCCCTTTTGAATAAATATTTCGGTATCGTTATCGTCGTCGGGAAGCATTTTTTCAATCTCGTTTAGCGTTCTTGCAGGGCAAATAATTTCCATATTGCCCGTAGAAGACACAACCTTACCGCTTATAGTTGCAAGGCGGAACCCGTCGAGCGAGGTAACGCAGATATTTTCGCCGTCTATAACGAACTGGCATCCCTTTAAAATGGGGCGCGAATCGTCGGTAGCGCAGCAAAAAGAAGTTGAATTAATAAACTTTTTCAAATCCTTGGTCTTTAAAGTAAAGCTGTTTTCCTTAATATCGAGGTCTATTTTGGGGAAATCCTCGGCGGAAAGCACCTGCATACTCGTCTGGCTGTCCGCATAGACGATATCCATCTTCTTTCCCTCGGAAACGAGAGTTATCTGCACCCCTTCCAGTTTTTTGATAAAGTCGGTGAAGTATTTGCCGGGAACGCAGACCTCTCCCTCTTCGTATACTTCTGCCTTTATGGTTTTAATTATAGAAATCTCTCCGTCCGTCGCGGAAAGAGTAATTCCGTCGTTTTTTGCGGAGATTTTTATACATTCTAAAACAGGAACGGTAGTCTTTGAAGAGCAAGCCTTAACTACCTTTAAAACTGCATCCGATAAATCAATACCTTCACAAACTAATTTCATTTTTTTTCTCCGTATGATTGTTATTTATTTTTTAAGTATTTATAGATATAGTTATTAGTAGAGGCGGTGGATTTGTTTATATCTCCGCCATTTTTGCTTTTTACTTTATTATAATATCAAAAAGGCTTGAAAAAAGCAACAATTATGCCCTTTAAAGTGTGGAATTTTTTGTGCAGATCTTCGTTAATTATTTGTTTATAATTGGATAACTTTTTGACAAAAAATACTTAAAAAAAGAGCAATTTAAAATAAATAGAAGTTATCCCCCGAATTTTAAACAATGTCGATAACTAAAAGTTGAAAAATAATAAAATTGTTGATATAATTGACGATATGAATGAAGTGAACGAGTATTTAAAAAACGAAAAATTCGAGAAGTTCAGAGAAATTTTAACGGAATACAACGAAAAGTGCAATCTGACCGCAATTACCGAAAAAAAAGAGGTCTATATAAAGCATTTTACAGACAGTATTTTGCCTGAAAAGCTCTTTCCTCTGAACTCAAAAGTAATTGAAATAGGCTCGGGCGGAGGATTTCCATCCATCCCCTTGAAAATAGTGAGAGACGACTTATCCTTTACTCTTGTGGAGAGCACTGGAAAGAAGTGTACCTACCTTGAAGAGGCTGTAAAGGAGCTTGGACTCGAGGGGGTAAAAGTATTAAATATCCGCGCCGAAGAGGGGGGGCGCATGCAAAATTTAAGGGAAAAATTCGATGTTGCCGAGGCAAGGGCGGTTGCAAGCTTAAATACCTTGTGCGAATACTGTTTGCCTTTCGTAAAGGTCGGAGGCCTGTTCATTGCCTATAAGGGCGACGCCGAAAAGGAGATTGAAGAGAGCAAAAACGCGATAGAAATTTTAGGGGGCGCAATAGAAAAAGTTCACTCATACTCCCTTCCCGAAGATTGCGGAAAGAGAAACGTCATAGTTATTAAAAAAATAAGAAAAACCCCCGAAAAATACCCTCGGGGCAGAGGTTTGGAGAGAAAAAAACCGCTATAATGTATACTAATTGTGCTTTTACCGGTCACAGAATTCTTGACAGCCGGTTTGATAAAAACCTTCTAGACAGAGTAATTTTAAACTTAATAAAGTCGGGAGCACGCAATTTTTACTGCGGTATGGCAAAGGGCTTTGATATGGAAGCTGCCGAAATAGTTTTAAACTATAAAAAGAGCTATCCTATACGCCTTTGCACCTGTATTCCCTGCGAGGAGCAGAGCAAATATTTTAGCGCAAAAGAAAAGAGGCGCTACGAAGATATTCTCTGCGCCGCAGACGAAAAAATTGTATTTTTCCCCGAATACGTAGAGGGCTGTATGCAGGAGCGCGACAGATTTTTGGTTGACAACTGCGACGTTCTTGTGTGCTATTTAAGAAAAAAATCGGGCGGAACATATTATACCGTCAACTATGCGAAAAAGCAGGATAAAAAGATAATAGAGATTTAAATTCCTTTGCACCCTATTTTTTTAATAGGCAAACTCCTTTTCTCCTCTTTGGTGTTTAATTAAACTTAATATTAATCAGGTATATTACATTTATGAAGAAGAAAATGATTATACTTGCATTGTTCTTTCTAATAGGACTGTTGGCATGCGGTATAATATACTACTTTACAAAAAACTCAATTTTATTTACGTTGACTATAACTTTCGGCACTTGCTTTTACCATTTTGCCATGCGACTTGCAATAGGTCATGGAATAGACGGGATTTTTCATAATAAAATAAATTATGACAGATGGTGGTTTAAAGAGAGAAAATTCGAGTCAAAATTATATAGGGTTATAGGGGTTAAAAAGTGGAAAAAACATTTGCCGACATATAATCCGAAAGATTACAGCGTAACCGATCACTCCGTTGAAGAAATCATACAGGTGACCTGTCAGGCAGAAGTTGTCCATGAAATCAATATGATTTTAAGCTTTGTTCCCGTAATATTTACCATTTGGTTTGGCTCTTTGGCAGCTTTTCTGATTACCTCCTGCGTCGCATTTTGTTTTGACGGTCTGTTCGTCATATTGCAAAGATATAACCGCCCAAGATTGAGACGGTTATTGAGGCGCTAAATTACTTACTCTTGCGCCCGATTTTTGAGTAGACGTGACTTTACATAACTAAAGAGAGAGTTTTCTACTTTTTAATCAGGCAAGTACCTCCTTTAAGTATTCCCTGCTGCATTTGCAGCAGGGGATATTTTGTATAAAAAACTATGAGCGCAGACTATGGAGTTTTTTCGGTTAAAAAAAGTCTATTCACCCGCATGTCGGGTGAATAGACTTTGATATTTTATTTATAAGATGTCAGCGCAGCTTTGGAATATCGAAGAGCTGATTGTTTTGCAGACTTTCGAAAATATATGAACAAATTCCGTCGCAGATTATATCCGCCATTTTGTAAACGATATTCAGCCTTGTTGCGGAAAAGAGAGAATAATTAAATACCGACTTTTCGGCAACAATGCCTATAATTGAAACGTCGCCGACCTTTGAAAGCTTTTTATTGGCCCCGCTGCCGGGCGCAAGCCACTTATCCGAAACTTTCAGAAGTCCTATATCCCCCGCTGCACCAACCGCCGCGTCAATTGCAATTATCGTGCTGTCGGGATGAGTTGACCTTAAAAACTCATTCATGTACTTAATTTCGTGCGCCGTAATGGGCTTTGCAAGCGTACCGTAGACAAAGCAGTTCAAATTTTTGAGCTTTTCTTTAAGCTTAGTACCCGTAACGGGACCCAGGCTGTCGCCCACCGACAAGTCACTTCCTATGCACAAAATTACGGGAACGCTGTTGGGAGGAAGAAGCCGTTTTAAAATTAAGCAAATACCGTCGGAGGCAAGAGAATTGTATAAATTGAAAGAATAGTCCATTTTTTACCTCAAAGAGGTTATTGCCCCGTTTACATTTAATTATAATGCGATTTGAATATTTTTGTTTACAACCGCCTTCAATCAGACATTAAAGAAATCAAATTTCAGTGTGCGGTCATAAAATTGAATTTATTTTCCAAACAATAAACTGCACACAAACTTACGCTGCCTGAATTTTATTATCAGTTTCCGGAAAGTGACTGCAAAACTTTCCGACAGGTCTTTATGACCCAAATATAGAATTTAATCTTGAAATTATACCGTCGCCCGTCGATTTAATGTTTTAAACAGGCGGGAAGCCCGCCCACTCCGATAAATCTATGTCCGTTCGTGAAGGAACGGTTATACAATATTTCCATAAGGTTAATACTCCCGAAGTGTTTTTTCGCTTAAAAACAGTTTCAAACAAAAGCAACTAACATCGTAGCGCGCTCTTACGGGAGAATTGCGCTTCAAGTGACTGCGCTCAAATTTAGCAAAAGACGCAATATTGAAAAGTTTTATCCACACTTTTTTAAGTTATAAACAATTAATTAACAAATTCTTAACAGCTATAAAAGGGCAGTATAGAGCGAAAAAACGAGTTAAAAATATAGTGTTTGCTGCATTTTATCCACAAAAAACACACAAAATAGTTATAATAGGGTCATTTTTTAAGAAAGGTGGTATTAACCACGAAAATTATCAACAGTCCGCCCGTTCAATACTATAAAATGAAGGCTAAAAAACATAAAAAATTATCCACAATGGTCGCAAAAGGCTCAAAATCGCGCTTTGCGTTTCACGTGGAACAGTAAAACGGCAAAAAAATTTGGCTGAAACAAAAAATTGTTTCACGTTAAACATTTTTAAAATGGGAAAATTTGGTATGGCGCAAAGCATTTTTATGCCAATTTTTCATAATTTTGGCATTTTTGAGCAGAAAACGGGTAAGTGAAAAAACAGTAAAATTTAAGTGATTTATTTAAATTCTCAACACAAACGCTTGTAAAAATTTCACGGGTATGCTAAAATCATCTATGGTACATAAAATAGTATAGTGCGCATTATGCGCGCGCGACCGTATATATTACATAAAGGAGTTGTATTTTGAGCAAAAAGAGCAAAATTATCGGATTTATAATTGTTCTCGTGCTTATTATCGGTGTGGTTGCAATTATTTTGACACAAACGATTAGTGGGGCGCAGAAAATTTCAATTACAGAATTTGAAAGACACGTTGAGGTGGCACAATTCTTTGACTCTGACGGCGCTGTCAAGGAAGAATACCGAACCGCTCCCGACAAACCCGAGGCAGATGAGCCTGATACCGACGGGGAGCATGATGCCGAAACGGCTATCGGTTGGGTGATTGAAGATACCGAGTACAGTGTTGGAACGAAAGGCGAGGGCGAAAAGACACGCTATTTTATTTATAGAACAGTCGATAAGAACAGGACTGAAATAGCCCCTATATTCAAAGTTGAAATAAGCGCCTACGAGTATACCGGCTACACAAAGAGCGGTGGTAAATTGGTAAAAAGCTACTATTGCTACGGCTCTTCGCTTTATAGCGCCGAAGGAAATTCCATTTTAAACGAGTGGGCATCTTACGGTGTTGAAGTTTCTATGGCAAACCCTAACGCCGGCAGCTGGATGTCTACCGCGTTCTCGGTTATCATGCTCGTTATAATGTGCGTGGTGTTCTTCCTTATACTCCGCTCGACGATGGGCGGCGGCGGAAAGGCTATAAGCTTTGCCAAAACCAAGGCGCGTGTATCCACTAACATCAAAGTGCGCTTTAGCGACGTTGCAGGCGCAGAGGAAGAAAAGGTAGAGCTTGCAGAGATAGTAGAGTTCTTGCGCCAGCCCAAAAAGTTTGCGGATTTGGGTGCACGTATTCCTAAAGGCGTACTGCTTGTAGGCCCTCCCGGAACGGGTAAGACCCTGTTCGCCAAGGCAGTTGCCGGCGAAGCGGGCGTGCCTTTCTTCTCGGTTTCAGGCTCCGACTTCGTTGAAATGTACGTGGGCGTGGGTGCGTCGCGCGTACGCGATTTATTTGAAATGGCTAAACGCAACCAGCCCTGCATTATATTTATCGACGAAATAGACGCAGTAGGCCGTCACCGCGGTGCGGGCCTCGGCGGCGGAAACGACGAGAGGGAACAGACCCTCAATCAAATTCTCGTTCAGATGGACGGATTCGAGTCCAACGAGGGCGTTATTGTTATGGCGGCAACCAACCGCGCAGATATACTCGACCCCGCGCTTACCCGTCCCGGCAGATTTGACAGACAGGTATACGTCAATCTTCCCGACGTAAAGGGCAGGGAACAAATACTCAAAGTGCACTCGCGCAACAAGCCTCTTGCTCCCGACGTAAACTTCAAGACGCTTGCAAGAATTACGAGCGGTTTCTCGGGTGCAGACCTTGAAAATCTCTTAAACGAGGCTGCAATACTTGCCGCGCGCGCAGACAAAAAGTTTATTACCAACGCGGAACTGTTCGAAAGCATAGACAAAGTTTCAATGGGTCCCGCGAAGAAGAGCAAGGTAGTTACCGAATCGGAAAAACGACTTACCGCTTTCCATGAATCGGGGCATTGTATACTTGCAAAGCTGTGTCCCAACTGTGACCCTGTCCATGAAGTAACCATAATTCCCCGCGGCACCGCAGGCGGATTTACAATGACTCTTCCCGAAAAGGACAGGTCATACTACTCCAAAAACTTTATGCTTGACGATATCTGTATGGGGCTCGGCGGACGTGTTGCGGAAGAGCTTGTAATTAAGGATATTTCCTCGGGTGCATCCGGGGACATTAAGCAGGTAACAAAGTTTGCCCGCGCAATGGTAACCGAATTCGGTATGAGCGAAAAACTCGGTCTTATCTCTTACGGCGACGATTCGCAACCTATGTTCATAGGCAGAGATATGGCGACACAGCGCGCATACTCGGACGAAACGGCAAAAATGATTGACGACGAAGTCCGTAATATAGTAAACGAACAGCACGAACGCGCAAGAAAACTTTTGACCGAAAACAGAACCATTTTGGATAATATGGCGAGAGTGCTTATCGAGAGAGAGACCATTTACAGTGAAGAAGTAGATATGCTTATGGACGGCAAGTCCTATCAGGACGTTTTGAAATTTATGGACGAGAAAGGCGAGAAGGCTTCGGATAATCCTTTCCATAAATACGAAAGCAAAAAGGACGACACAAAGAGCGATATTACAGACGGCAATACCGTAAATACTTACGAAGAGTAAAAAGGTTTCACGGGAAACAAATGCAAAATTTCCGTCAGGAGAAGATATGGGAAAAATAATTTCATTGGCAAACAAGAAGGGCGGCGTGGGAAAAACAACCACGGCTGTAAACCTTGCCGCTTATTGCGCCGACCTCGGCAAGAAGGTGCTTCTTGTGGATGTCGATTCGCAGGGCAACGCAACAACTGGGTTCGGATTTTCCAAGAGCGCATTAAAAAAATCGGTCTATAACGTGCTCATTGAGGACGACAGTGCCGAAAACAATATCCTGCCCACACAGATAAAGCTTTTGGATATTTTGCCTGCCAACGTTGATTTGACCGGGGCGGAGGTGGAGCTTGTTCACAAGCGGGACAGGGAAAAGATTTTAAAAAACGCCCTTGACAAAATAAGGAACAATTACGACTACATATTTATTGACTGCCCCCCGTCGCTCGGTCTGATTACCATAAACGCATGGGTGGCGTCCGATTCAATTTTGATACCTCTGCAGAGCGAGTATTACGCTATGGACGGAATAAGCCAGCTTATGAACACCATAGCCATGGTCAGACAGCACTCCAACCCTAAGCTAGTGACGGAGGGGGTTGTAATAACCATGTACGACGGAAGGGCACTTATTGCCAAGCAGATAACCGCAGAGATAAAGAGATTTTTCAAAAACAAGCTGTACGAAATTATAATTCCCCGCAACGTAAGGCTTGCCGAAGCACCCAGCCACGGCATGCCCATTTTGCTGTACGACCCCAAATGTGCGGGGGCGAGGGCTTACAAGGCTTTGGCGGAAGAGTTTTTATCCAAGCAGAAATAAACATAAAGAAGAGAAAGGTGAAATATGGTTAAAGGATTAGGAAAGGGACTTGACGCCCTCTTTGAGGAAAACGAAGCTGCCTTCGAGCAGGCATTCGAGCACCGCAGTGCGTTCGGCTATACCGAGGAGGAGAGAAAAAACGCCTCGGACATGCCTCTTGATAAAATTTACGCCAACCCCAATCAGCCGAGAAAGAATTTCGACGAACAGGCACTCACGGAGCTTGCGAACTCCATAAGAGAGCACGGCGTGATAATGCCAATCGTCGTAAACGACAACAAAAACGGCACGTACATGATTATTGCGGGCGAGAGGCGTTACCGTGCCTGCAAGATTGCGGGAAAGAAATCTATCCCCGTAGTCATCCGCAATTACAACGAGAGGGAGATAAGGGAAATTTCCCTTATAGAAAACTTACAGCGTGAGGATCTCAACCCCATAGAGGCGGCAACGGCGATGAAACAGCTTATGAACGAGTACAAGCTGACTCAGGACGAGCTAGCCGAGAGAATAGGCAAATCCCGCCCCGCAGTTGCAAACACCTTAAGGCTGTTGCACCTCTGCCCCGAGGTCATGACTATGGTGGCGGAAGGGAAGCTTTCGGCAGGTCACGCAAGAACGGTAATTACTATGCCGGCGGAGGACCAGATAACCTTTGCGCGCGACGCGGTAAAAAATCAGTATTCCGTGCGCGAGCTTGAAAAGAGGGTACGCGCCTACAATATTCCGCCCGAAATTCTTGAAGAGCGCAAAAAGAAAAAGAAGGCGCTTGCCTCTATTGAGCTTAAACAGTTAGTAGAGAGAATGAAATATGTGTTTCGCACAAAAGTCGGGCTTATCGGCACCGAAAAGAAGGGCAGAATCTACATAGACTACTACTCCCGTGACGATTTGGACAGAATTGCGGAGATACTCGACATAATAGAAAAACAATAAAAAGAGTTCACAAAAATTCCTTGCTATTCTGCGCAAGGAATTTTTCGTAATTTCGAGAAACTAAGTTTCTCTGCCCGCATTATATAGGGGCAAACTATAATAGAAATGTGGGCATTCACTTCCAGTGAGCCGTGCGAGCGAAGCGACGCTTTGCACACTTTATTGTAAAAAATTCTAATATTCTAGTGCAAAAAGTTTTCGCAAATTGGGTGCGCAGGCGGAGGGAAACCCTCCTGGCGCGCAAAAAAATAAATAAGCGGCACAAACTTATGTTTGTGCCGCTTATCGTTTAGTTGGTTTTTAGTATCTGTAATTAAGATATAAGATTATAGCAAACTACATTTCCGTTTGATTAGTGAGCAGTCTGTCTATCGTATCGGCAATTAAGATACAATGATGCAACGCTTCGTTGCTTTACATCAGGGCTCTGCCCTGCTTGGTGCCGATTACTCTGAATACTTCAGCTTCGCTTCCGGTTTTGGCATCGATATAGATATAATAGTCGTTGCCCTCATAGGTTCCGCAGAACTCGTAGGCGAGTACTTCGCCGCCATCGGTGGGAATTACGCAGAGGCGTGAGAACTCAACTTCAAAGCTTTCGTGGAGTTTTTCCTTTGCCTCGCCCTTTGTTATTTTGGCGGAGGGGAGCTCTCTTTGCGAGTGGTTGAGAACGTATGCAAGTCCTTCCATACCGGTAACAATTCCGCGTTGCTCGCAGACCTTGACTTTAATCATATCCGAGTAGATAACAACTCCGTCCTGAATGTAGGCAAAGTTCAAATTGCACGTCGTGCCGTTTTCGCTCGTCCAGACTGCTTTCATACCTTCGATACCGAGGTTCTTTAAAAAGTCCTCTGCAATGTCAATGCATCTTTCAACTGAGAAATTCTTATCCGAGCAGTCCTTATAGCTGTTGAACTCAACAACCTTTCCGCCCTGCTTTGAAAGCTGTGCAAACATTTCGCCGTCCTTGGTTTTGAGTGAAACGTTGTACAAGGCAAGCTGCTCTGCAAGCGTTTCTCCCGTGCACTTGGCGTCTTTAACGCCGTAGTCTGCGAAATACTCTTTTGCAAGCTCCTCTGCGCGGGGCGCCGAAATTTCTTCAAGTCCTTCTAATGCCTTGGCATTTACCTTGTCGATGTTTTCGGCAAAGGGACCGTCGTGAATTTCCTTGGGTGTTTCAATCGTAGTGTTTTCGATATCGTCGAAAGTGGAGTAGAGGAGGCTGTCCGTCTTACCGCGCATAGCTTTAATCATGTCCTGCGAATCCGAGTTTGCAGTGAGCTCGTTTATAATTCTTTTAAGCTCCAAATTGGTGTTATACATATGCTCTATGGTCGCAACCTGGCTGTCGGTAAGCTCGTTTCCACGTGAAACAGAGAGGAGCATAGACTGTGCGCTATCGCCCATCTTGTTTACGAAAGAAGTCATATTCTGCGTAAGACGGGTATCTACGGGCATGCGCTCGAGAATTGTTTCGGCAATCTCGCTCTGGATAGCAATATCGGAGAGAATTTTGACCTGTTCGCTGCTTGAGTTTGAAACTCTTGCCTTTGCAAGGTTGGTGTCAAGGTTATCTACGACCGAGTTGAGCTCGTATAGAGAACCTGTATAAACGTTAGCCATATCTGCCTGCATTCCGTTCATATTTATCCAACCGAAGGTGAGCATAGTGCCGAGCGCAAGGGTAGTTACACCCAGCGCAATGACCGCCGCAAGCCAACCGCCGAAGCCGGGCGCATGACGCCTGTCGTTCTTTTCTGCACGCTTTTGAGCACGCATTTTCAGACGGTGTTCGCGTTTTGCTCTCTTTTCGGCAAGTAAAGCCTCGCGCTTTGCCTGACGCGCCTGAATTTTTGCCTTCTTTGCATCGCTCATACGCGCTTCGCGCGCTTCTTTGATAGCCGCAAGTCTTTCAAGGCGCTTTTGCTTGTGCTCAAGCTTCTTTTCAAGGCGCTTCTGTTTCTTTTCCGCACGTATTCTCATTGCTTCAAGCTTCTTTTCCTTGCGGAGCTCACGCTTTTTAGCCAATTTTTCGCTCATCTTTACGTGGTTTTTCTTTTTTGCAGTTTTCTTTAATTTAACGCTTTTGTCCTTTTTTGCGGGCTTTTGTTCTTTAACGGTCTTTGTCTTTTTTACCGTGTTTTCGGCAGTATCTTTGACGGGCTTTTTAGTCGAAGTGGACTTTGCGCTACCCTTTTTCGTAAGTTTTTCGGCCTTTTCCGCGCCGCTTGAAATTTCTTTTTTCATTTAAATTCCCTCCTATATTGCAAACACGTGTTTGCCGATTGTCGTTACCGTTTTTCTGTTGAATATCCACGAGCTTGTTGCAACCGCGGGGTTGTAGTAGTAGAGGCACCCATAGGTGGGGTCCCATCCGTTGAGAGCGTCCTGTGCGGCGTTCATTGCAGTCTTGTCGGGCGCAAGGTTAATCTGTCCGTCGGAAACCGCCGTGAACGCGCCCGCCTGATAAATAACGCCCGAAATCGTGTTGGGGAATTTCGTGGAGCGAACTCTGTTCAGAATGACTGCGCCTACAGCAACCTGACCGGTGTAGCTCTCGCCTCTCGCCTCGGCGTAAATACATTTTGCGAGAAGGTACAAGTCCGAACTCGTGTAGTTGGAGCTCGTAGAAGAGCTTGACGGATTTGACGAGCCCGCGCCGTCCAACACTTTGGCCGAGTCGTTCATGCCGAGCGCCTCAAAGGTCGCCTTGCCCGCAATTCCGTCGGGAGTAAGTCCGTTTTTGCGCTGGAAGTACTTTACGGCTTCAACCGTCTGCTTGCCGTAAATGCCGTCTACCGCGCCGTTGTAATAGCCCCATTGCTTCAAACGGCGCTGTAATTCCTTAACTTCGCCGCCCGTAGCACCCTGCTTCAAAACTGCGGTCTGTACGCAGGGCGTCAAAGCAAAGTTTTCTTCTTTAGTTCGTTCGATGCTGAATATAGCGCCAGCAGTACATACGGTTGCAAGCGCCACCGCTGCCGCACTAATTTTAAGTGCTTTTTTCATTTTTCCTCCTTGCTCTGCCAACAGGCGAGCGACAAATATATATGTGTAAACAAGGCGTTTTACGGGCAACCCGACGGTTTATAACCCCAAACTCCGCTCAAAGTATATAAAACTTTTGCGCCGTTTAGTATGGCTAACCCCGCAGGTTGCTCCGTAAATTTATCAATTTTGGTTAAAACCCGTTCCGCCTTTGCAATTATTATGAATAAGTTGTAAAAAAATATTCGCGCGGCAAATTTTAAGCTTCGCAATACTGCGTTGCGTTTGCGCACTCATCAGTCACGTACGTCTTTTACGCTCCCGTCGTCGTTTACGCACGCGCCTTGTCTTGCTTGCTTAAAAATTACCGCCACCCGACAATGATGGGCGGCGGTGTGTTATTTTCCGAAAAAGTTATGAATTATATCGTAAATCAATGAGCGGTATTTTATGTCCGTAGAGGGGGAAGTGAAGCAGAGTGGGGGATAGATAACGCACCACCAGTTGTCGCCCACGCCCTCGCCGAGCTCGATAATAAGCGCGTCGTAAACGCCGTGTTCAAGGGTCAAGTCGCCGTACACTCTCGTAGGAAATTCCTCTTCGCGGACGCTCGCCCGAGAGGTGTATGTAAATCCGTGTTCACTTAAGACCTTATCGCATACCCTTTCAATATCTTTTAATATGCCGCCGATAATGCCTTTTGCCGTATCCTTGTCCACGCACTGCGCGGCGTAGGGGGTTATAAATTTAACAACCTCGTCCTTAACCTTATATTTTATATCCTGGTCCACGGTGCTGTTTGAATTTGCCCGTACGTGAATACGGAGATAGTCGTTTTCGGATTGCGCCACTTCTTGGTTCTGGCTCATTGCGAAAACCACAGACAAAGCCAAAATTAAAATTGTAAATACACCCAAACAAACCTTTTTCATAATTACCTCTTTTTCAACCTCCGTTGGATAAGCACCGCGGTTACGGTAAGTTTATAGACGGATATTAAAAAATTTATACTTTCAAATTCAAAATTTTTAAAAGAGGGCGGTTGAAAATTTTCAGCTTAGTAAATAATTTTGGAAGGTTGTGTATTTTAAGACTAATAAACATACAATATATTGTGGTTAAAATAATTTTAAAAAACTATAATCAAAAAAATTAAAAAATTATACAAAAACGCTTGATTTTTAATCGGTTATTTGTTATATTAAATAAGCGTTTGGGAGCTTAGCTCAGTTGGGAGAGCAACTGCCCTACAAGCAGTGGGTCACAGGTTCGAGCCCTGTAGCTCCCACCAAAAAATAGTGCGGCGATTTATGCGGGAGTGGCTCAGTGGTAGAGCGTCACCTTGCCAAGGTGAATGTCGCGGGTTCGAATCTCGTCTCCCGCTCCACAAAAAGCCGCGCTGTTTTTTTATAAGGCGTCATAGCCAAGCGGTAAGGCAAGGGTCTGCAAAACCCTGACTCCCCGGTTCAAATCCGGGTGGCGCCTCCAACCAAAAACGCTACGGCACACTAGCGCCGTAGCGTTTTGAATTAAAATAAGCCTCAATGTTAGATTTTTAAGAGGCTAACGTAAGCAAAGTGTCAACAACAATTCAAAATCAGCCCGAGTGGTGGAATAGGCAGACGCAAGGGACTTAAAATCCCTCGGTAGAAATACCGTGCCGGTTCAAGTCCGGCCTCGGGCACCACAATTGACCTAAATTGAACCTTTAAAAATAGGTTTGATTTAGGTTTTTTGTTTACTCTGAATTTAGCAATCGGCTGTTTATGCTGCGAAAAGCTTTTGTCAAAACAAGACATCCCTAAATGCCATTTGATATTGAACACTTGCTTTGTAGGCGTCTATGGTACAGTTTTTCTGCGATAAATAGTCAATTGTTGTAAAATAGAATTGTCAAAAAAATTTGCGCTATTGCAAAATGTCTTTTATTGTTTTTATGAGGTTTCGTGATAGAATGAAAGGAAACAGTAGAAACCAAATGAAAAAATTACATCTCTTTTTCGGAATCATTGCAGGTGTATTAACTCTTGCCGCCATTGTGGTTGCTTTCATTTTATTTGTAAGGACTATCGTGGACGCTTATACGAGTTTTCCCGCATGGGCGCCGGTTGCTCTTGTCGGTATTTATTACGCTATCGGACTTTGCATTTTGGGCGTCGCTTGGTTCTGCACCTGGTTGATTTTGCGGTATAGAGCTTGCAAAAAATAATAAGAAGAGCTATAATTGATACATGACATTAGGCGAAAAAATTTGGCGACTTCGCGAGAGAAAGCGTATGTCGCAGGAGGAACTTGCGGAAAAACTAGGCGTTACCCGTCAGACCGTTTCGAATTGGGAAAACGATAAAGCGATACTTGATGCGGAAAAACTTGCAAAAGTTTGCGCGGTCTTTGGCGTGAGCGCAGACGATATGCTAAAAGGAGAAGAAATCCCGCAACCTATTGTGCAAATCAAAGAAACCGTGCCTCCGTCCAAGAGGAAAGAGAGGCGGCGGTTATTTTCAATCATTTTTGCGGTTATTTCGTTTACGCTCATTATTATTGCCGCCGTTGGATTGATTGTCAGCGACGACAAGGTTTCTATTTCGTCCCTCATTACATTTCATAGTGATTTCATTTGGATTTCGCTGTTAGTACTAGGCGGAGTAGCTTTCATAGGTTCAGTAATTGCTTTTTTTGTTCTATTTATAAGAAACAGAACAAAAAAAGAAACAGGTTCTGTTTCAGCATTGGATAATAGCAATGCCCAATAGTCCACAAGAGAAAACTAACAATTAAATAATTTCAAGGCGGGATAGAAAATATCCCGCTTTATTTTATAAAAATAGCTATACTTGACAGAAACGAAAACGCGGAAGGTGGCAACCTTTCACACAAAGTTATATTAAAGATTTTACTTTACGGTTTTCGTCGTGTATAATATAAATATAAGAAAAGCAAACGGTGGAAGTAAGAAATATGGATTACAGAAAGGAATCACTTAAAAGACACGGCGAGTGGAAAGGCAAGATAGAGACAAAGGTCCGCGTTCCGGTAGGAAACAGAGAGGAATTGTCGCTTGCGTACACCCCCGGCGTTGCCGAGCCCTGCATGGCAATCAACGCAGACAAAGAAAAGAGCTTTGAACTCACACGCCGCTGGAACACCGTTCCCGTAATCACGGACGGCACGGCGGTTTTGGGGCTTGGCGATATAGGACCCGAGGCGGGCATGCCCGTAATGGAAGGCAAGTGCGCCCTCTTTAAGGCGTTCGGCGACGTGGACGCCTTCCCCATCTGCATAGGCTCAAAGGATACCGAGGATATTATAAAGACCATAAAGCTCATTTCCGGCTCTTTCGGCGGAATCAACCTTGAAGACATCTCCGCCCCCCGCTGTTTTGAAATCGAAACGAGGCTCAAAGAGGAGTTGGATATTCCCGTATTCCACGACGACCAGCACGGCACGGCTATCGTCTCGGCGGCGGCGCTTTTAAACGCTTTAAAACTTGCGGGAAAGAAAATAGAAGAGATAAAGCTTGTTATTAACGGCGCGGGCGCGGCGGGAATTGCAATTGCCAAATTTTTAATATCTTTCGGTGTGAAAGACGTAACCATGTGCGACAGACAAGGCATCATCTGCGAAGGTAACGACTGGCTCAACCCCGCACAGAAAGAGATTGCAAAAGTAACCAACAAATCACACAAGCAGGGCTTGCTTGCCGACGCAATGAAGGGCGCAGACGTGCTTATAGGCGTTTCGGGACCCAACTGTATAACCAAAGAAATGGTAGCGTCAATGGCGGATAAATGTATATTGTTTACCTGTGCCAACCCTGTTCCCGAAATCAACCCGAACGACGCAAAGGAAGCGGGAGCATTTATTGTGGGCACGGGCTCGTCGGAGTACGCCAACCAAATAAACAACGTTTTGGTATTCCCCGGACTCTTCCGCGGCGCGTTGGACGTTAGGGCGAACACTGTAAACAAAGAGATGATGATAGCGGCGGCGCAGGGAATTGCAAGCTGTGTATCGGATGAGGAGCTCTCACGCGAGTACATACTCCCCAAGGCTTGGGATAAGCGTGCGCACGAAGCCGTTGCAAAGGCGGTAGCGGAGGCGGCTATTAAAACGGGAGTTTCCAAGCTGTATAAATAAAATGAGGAAATGTTTATGGGATTTTTAACAGGTAAAACAGCAATAATAACTGGCGCGGGTCGCGTCGTACTCAGTGACGGTCGGTGCGGTTCAATCGGCTACGGGATTGCTACCGCCTATGCGAAAGAGGGTGCAAACCTCGTTATCACGGGTAGAAACCTCAAAAAACTCGAGGACGCAAAGGAGGAGCTTGAGCGGCTCTATGGCATAAAGGTTTTAATTTTTCAAGCCGACGTAAACGCGGGCGCGGACAACGAAGAGATAGTAAAAAATGTCGTTAAAAAGACAATTGAAACCTTCGGCAGAATAGACGTGCTCATAAACAACGCGCAGGCGTCCGCTTCGGGCGTGTCACTAAAAGACCACACCACCGAGCAGTTCAATCTTGCTCTCTACTCGGGGCTGTACGCAACTTTCTATTATATGAAAGCGTGCTACCCCTATCTCAAAGAGACGAAGGGCTCGGTTATAAACTTTGCGTCGGGCGCGGGACTTTTCGGAAACTTCGGGCAGAGCGCATACGCCGCCGCCAAGGAGGGTATCCGCGGACTTACCCGCGTAGCCGCAACCGAGTGGGCGTCCGACGGCATTAACGTAAATATTATCTGCCCCCTCGCCCGGACGGCGCAGCTTGAACAGTTCCAAAATGCGAATCCCGAGGCGTACAAAGCCAACGTCCACACCCCGCCCGCAGGTCATTTCGGCGACGCGGAGAAAGAAATCGGCCGGGTGTGCGTTCAGCTTGCCTCTCCAGACTTTAAGTACATGACGGGCGAAACCCTCACGTTAGAGGGCGGTTTGGGGCAGAGACCTTAACAAGAATTTTACAAAAGCTTTATAATATGTTACATTACAATAAATACAGAGGAGGCGAATATGAATATCTGGCACGATATTGACCCCGAGAGAATAAAGAAAGATAAATTCGAGGCGCTAATTGAAATTCCCAAGGGGAGCAAGAGTAAGTACGAGCTTGACAAGGAGACGGGAATACTGCGCTTGGACAGGGTGCTGTACACGTCGACCGTATATCCCGCAAACTACGGTTTTATTCCGCGCACGATTGCCGACGACGGCGACCCTTTGGACGTGCTCGTTCTGTGTTCGGACCCCGTTTATCCCATGACGCTTGTAACGTGCATACCTATCGGCGTTATAAAGATGACGGACGACGGCGAAAAGGACGAAAAGATTATTGCCGTTCCCGAAAAAGACCCCATGTATAAAAATTATTGCGATATACACGAGCTGCCCTCTCACGTGTTCGAGGAAATGATGCACTTTTTCGAGGTGTACAAAATGCTTGAACACAAGGTTACGACTGTAAAAGAGATTTGTCACAAGCACGAGGCGATAGAGATTGTAGACAAGTGTATAAAAAAATACGAAGAAAAGCACGCAAAATAAATATTAAACCGCCCTGCGCAAGTCAGCGCAGGGCGGTTTTTAAAAAAAGTTAAAATTTTTAAAAAGGTCTGTTGGGACCGCCAGGTCTGCCGGGGTTAAAGCCGCCCCCGGGGAAAGAACCGCCTTGCGAGCCTATAGTCGTGATAATCGAGGAGATTGTAAAGCTCGTCATCTCGGTGTTTCCGCCGTATATTGAATAGGTCTTGCCCTTTTCAAGGTCGGGCGAGCTCAGAATTATCGACTGACAGCTCTTTTTTACTGTAACCGACACAAGCGATTTGCCCGCCTCGTCGCAAAGAGTGACCGTAGAACCTGAGGCAATAATGCTTTGATGAGCGTAGGAAACTACGTACTGCGTGGAGTTTGAAGAAGGGGTTTCAACCATGCCGAGGGTGGAGGTTACAAACACCGTTCCGCCCGTAATTACTATGCCTCTGTCGGCGTCAAGTCCCGCATCCCTGCCCGTTGTCGGACCGTGTACGGTAACCGTTCCGCCGCTTATTAAAATACTGCCGTTGGAATCTATTCCGTCGCCGCTCGCGTCTACCGTAATATCCCCGCCGCTTATAATAATGTGTTCGGTAACGCTCTTGTCGTCGCTCGCCGCGTTAATTCCGTCGTCGGAGGCGGTTAAATCTATCTTCCCGCCGCCTATTTCAACATAGCCTCCTTCAATGCCCTCGTAGCTTGAAGTTATCGTTATATTCCCACCCGTGATCTTGGTCAGATTGTCGGAAGTAATGGCGTCGTCGCAGGTGGACATGGTAAAAGTGCCCCCTGCAATAAGCACGTCGCCGCTGTTGGAGTGAATACTGTCGTCCGTGCTGTCTATATTTAAGGTTCCGTCAACTATTGCAATAAGATAGTCTCCGTCCGTTACGACCACGGTGTTTTTGTTGTCGTCCTCGTATTCTATTTCTCCTGCCTTAATTCCCTTGCAGCCCTGCGAAAGTCCGTATAAGCTACTTGAGCTGTAGCGACCCGTTTCGTCGCTCGCAATTCTCTTATACACTCCGCCCGAGTAAACATACTTGAAATCGTCCGCGGTCATACCGTACAGGCTCATATTCTCGGAAGTTTTCTGAACGAAATTGCCAGTGGTTTTAATATTGTAGTCTCCGTCGTCGATATATACGACTGTGGAAGCTTGAATACCGTCGCCCGAAACGGAGCAGGTATAGTTTACGTTGTTTAGCGCAACAAACCCGTCCGAGGTTCTGAACCCGGTCGCCCCGTCGCACTCGGCGTTTATTCCGTCCTTGCCCGCAGAGGTTACGTTTACTGTACAGTTTTGCGCCGCAACCGAAGCCCCCGTTATTGCGTGGTTTACCGCCGTAAGGTTAAGAGTTGCGTCAACAATCGCAATTGCCTTGCTTGCCTTAATTGCGCTCTTGCTTTCGGAAATAACGTTGAGCGTGCCCTTGCCGTTGATTGCAAGCATATCGCCCTTGATGTGAATTGCGTTGCACGCCTCGCCCTCGCTGTCAACACCGCCGTTTGTAACCGTATTTGTCGAACCAGAGGCGAGGGTGACGGTAAGTTTAATTTTCTTCGCCGTGCCGTCAATAGCAATGCCGTTGTTGTTTGTTATAGTTGCACCGTCGAATATAAGGTGTGGCGTCTGCTTGTTGGCAATTACAATTCCGCCGTACTCGCCCTTGAAGTAATAGGTCTTGCTGTCGGAAATTTCGTAAATGCCATCCTGGGGCTCAACAATAATTTTACCCTCGTCCGAAGTATCTGCGGAAAGCTCGCTCAAATCGCAGTTATCCTGCATTTCTTCGATAATGGGGCTGCTGTACGAGTTGTCAACCCCGCCCGCGACCTCGCCGATGCCGCCTCCGCCGAGATTGTCACCCGGGTTAACAAACGGGCGGTCTGTCTTGCACGCCGTGAAGCCAAATGCCAGGATACCCGAAATTAAAGCACATAAAGTAAACTTGATTTTTTTCATAACCACCCCTTAAAGATTTATCAAATTATAACATACGGACTTAAGTTTGACAACAAATTCAATTCTATTATTTGACAGCCCTGTATCCTATTTCGTATAATCAAAGAGAGGAAAATTTATGACGGAAGTAGTAGCGGCGTTAATTTGGAAGGATAAAAAATTTTTAATATGCCGGCGCCCCGCCCATAAAGCGCGGGGGCTTATGTGGGAATTCGTCGGCGGCAAGGTTGAAAAGGGGGAAAGCAAAGAGGACGCCCTCATAAGAGAATGCAGAGAGGAACTGAATATAGAAATTTCCGTAGGGGAAGAGTTTGCGGCGGTCACCCACGAATATCCCGATATTACCGTTCATCTTACCCTTTTCAACTGCACTATCGAAAGCGGAACCCCTCAGCGTATCGAACACACCGCAATAAAGTGGATAACCCCGGACGAAATTCCTCAATACACCTTCTGCCCCGCAGACGAGGTTATACTTGATAAAATTATGAATATTTAACCTGTAAAGCCGACGCCTTAGTCGGCTTTAGTTTATGCCTTTTGTGAAAATTTTCGGGAAATTTTCAAAGGAGACAGTTTAAACTTAAAAAAGATTGCAAAAGAGTGGTTTTTGGTAATATAATTGTCTTAATGAAAAGCACCGTTTACAAAAAGCAGTCCGCGGGCGGACTTATAGGTTACTTTTTAAAGGGCAGTATCGCGCTGTATCTTATAAGCGTTTTATGCAGTCTATTGGTAACTTTATTAAACGTGCTTATTCCGCAGGTAATAGGCCTTGCAATAGACAGCGTAATAGGCGAAAAGCCGATAGATGGCGGTTTTGCCTTTCTCGTAAACGCTATAGGCGGGGCGGTTGTCTTAAAAAACAATATCTGGATAGTAGCCGTTGCAATTTTAATATTGGCGCTTGGCATGGCGGTGTTCAGATACATACACAGCTACACCAACGTGTGCGCCAACGAAAAGCTTATGCAGACCATGCGCGACGGGCTGTTTTTCAGAATTCAGCGCCTGCCTCTTTCCTGGCACACCGTACACAGAACGGGGGATATAATTCAGCGCTGCACCTCGGACACGCAGACGATATTAAACTTCATTTCCAACCAGATGATGCATTTAATACGCATTGTCACTCTTATTGTTTTATCGCTCGTGTTTATGTTTGTAATGCAGTGGCAGCTTGCGCTTATTGCCGCAGTGTTCGTGCCTATCGTCGTGGGGTATTCCCTTCTTTTCTACTCGCACGCAAGGAAGAAATTCCGCGAGTGCGACGAACAGGAGGGTGTGCTCTCTACGATAGCGCAGGAAAATCTTACGGGCGCGCGGGTTGTGCGCGGGTTCGGCAGAGAAAGGTACGAGCGGGATAAATTCAATAATCAGAACGTGTACTACACGGGGCTTTGGGTAAGGCTTGAACGCTTTTTAGCCCTTTTTTGGACTTCGAGTGAATTTTTAACAGCCCTGCAGCTCCTGTGCATAATAGCCGTGGGAACGGTCTTTTGCATAAACGGCAACCTTACCGAGGGCGAGTTCGTGGCGTTCGTCTCCTATAATACCATGCTCATAGGACCCGTAAGACAGCTTGGCAGAATAATTTCCAATATGTCCAAAGCCAAGGTTTCGCTTGAAAGAATAGGCGAAATTATGAACGGCGTGCCCGAGGAATACGGCGGGGACGAGGGCGAGCTTTCGGGCGATATAGTCTTTAAGAACGTCAGCTTTTCCTACGAGCAGGGTAAGCCCGTTTTGAAAAATATAAATTTAACCGTACCGCAGGGCTCGACGCTCGGAATAATAGGCGGTACGGGAAGCGGAAAATCAACGCTTACCTACCTTCTCGACGGACTGTATTCGCCCGACGAGGGGGAGATATGCATAGGCGGTAAAAATATAAACGGTATTTCTCTTAAAACACTGCGAAAAAATATAGGGCTCGTGCTGCAGGAGGGGTACGTCTATTCTAAGACTGTCGGCGAAAACATTTCAATAGCCTCCGAAAGCAACGAACCTGCCGCAATACGTCACGCGGCGCAGGTTGCCTGTGTGGACGAAAATATTCAAGGCTTTGAAAGAGGCTACGATACGGTAGTAGGAGAGCGCGGTGTTACCCTCTCGGGCGGGCAGAAACAGCGGGTCTGTATTGCAAGAACGCTAATGCGCAAGACGCCCGTACTCATATTCGACGACTCTCTCTCGGCGGTGGACAGCGACACGGATGCGGAAATCCGCAAAAATCTTTCCGCCGAGTGGCAGGGCGCTACCGTAATAATAATTTCTCACCGCGTGACGACGGTAATGAACGCAGACAACATCATAGTGATGGAGGACGGAAAAATTTCCGAGAGCGGAACAAACAGCGAACTTCTTGAAAAGGACGGAGTTTACAGGCGCATTTACGATATGCAGATGAGCCTGTCCGAAGAAATTAAGTTTATATGAGCCGAACGCGCGAAGCCCTAAGGGTGTATATTTCGCGCTTTCCGCACGGCTCGCGCTTGAAATACGTCTAGTATTACTGCGCGCAATCCGCACAAAAATCATCAAAATATACTTACTTAGGGTGCACAGCAGTTTTTGCCATAAAATCAAAGCAAGACGAGGAGTTTGGATGTAGGCGTATCGAACATACGGCAAGTCCGAACGACAAAGTATTTCAAAAACCTTGCGGGTTCGGCTCACATAAACTTACAGGAGGTGGCGCATGACTGATAATAAAAAGCTCAGATTTTTCGGTCTCAAAAAGCTGTCTCCTTTCCTAAAGCCGTACAGAGCGATTTTTATAGTTATGTCGATAACTGCGCTTTTAGTCGGCACGATAGATATAATAATTCCGCTGTTTCAGCGGTATGCAATAAACACCTTTATTGCGGGAAAGACCTTGGACGGCTTTGCGCTCTTTGTTGCGTTGTATCTTGCGGTAATATTAAGCGCAATGATACTCGACTACATAGCCTCGTTCAACTGCTGCCGAATCGAAATGTACATACTGCGCGATATGAGAACGGCGGGCTTCAACCATTTGCAGACCCTGTCCGTTTCCTACTTCAATACCAACAGCGTGGGCACAATACACTCCCGTCTTATGAGCGACACGGGCAACATATCAACCGTTATGTCCTGGATAATCTATCAGGGCACGTGGCACATAGCATACGCCGTCGGCGCAATAGTAGTTATGCTCATTCTGAACCCCCTGCTTGCGCTCTGCGTAATAGTCATAGTGCCCCTCGTTGCAATTTTTTCGGCACTGTTCACGCGTAAAATGACCCGTCTTAACAGAAGGGTGCGCGAGATAAACGCCTCTATAACTTCGGGCTTTAACGAGGGTATTACGGGCGTTGAAACGGGCAAGACCCTTACAATTGAGGAAAAGCTCGACAGAGAATTTTCCTCCCGAACCCAAGATATGCGCACTCAGTCCAAAAAACTCGGAAGAACGCGCGCTTTGTTCGTGGATATTATATCCTTTGCCTCGTCGGCTGCTCTTGCGCTCGTACTTTGGTACGGCGGAGTAATTACGATAGAGGGCGTAATAATGATAGGAACGCTGTCTGTGTTTATGAGCTACGCGCAGGGGCTTATGGAGCCCGTACAGTGGCTTGTGGACGAGATTGCCGATTTGATAGCAATGAAAGTCAACGTTGAAAGATTTACAAATCTTTTGGAAACGCAAAGCGACGTTAAAGACACCCCCGAGGTTGTGGAAAAATACGGCGACGCGTTCAACGAAAAGCGCGAAAACTGGGAAAAGCTTGAAGGGGATATAGAGTTCGACGACGTGACCTTCAAATATCCCGACGGAGGCGGATATATACTCGAGCACTTCAATTTAAAGGTCGAAAGGGGGCAAACGGTTGCAATCGTCGGAGAGACCGGCGCGGGGAAATCGACCCTTGTCAACCTCGTGTGCAGGTTCTTCGAGCCGACCGAGGGCAGAGTGCTCATAGACGGCAGGGATGCGCGCGAACGCTCGGTGCAGTGGCTTCACTCGAATATCGGCTACGTCTTGCAGACCCCGCACCTGTTTTCGGGCACTGTACGGCAAAATCTTCTCTACGGAAAGCTGAACGCCACAGACGAAGAGCTAGACAAAGCCATTGACAGCGTAAACGCAAGAAGAATAATAGAAAGATTGGACAACGGCTACGACAGCGTTATAGGCGAGGGCGGAAATAACCTATCCTCGGGCGAAAAACAGCTTTTATCATTTGCCCGTGCAATTCTTGCAGACCCCGCAATCTTTATTTTGGACGAGGCGACCGCCTCGGTGGATACGATAACCGAAAAGCTCATACAGGACGCAATTCAGACCTTAATGCAGGGCAGAACTTGCTTTGTAATTGCGCACAGACTTTCAACCGTGCGCTCGGCGGATACCATACTCGTTGTGGACGACGGCAACATTATCGAGCGGGGCACACACAGGGAGCTTTTAAAGAAAAAGGGAAGATACTATAAGCTGTACACAGAACAGTTCCGCGAGGAACAGATGAAAAAGAGTTTGTAACTGCCGATAACATAAAAAGAAAAAAATTATGGAGATAATTTATGGAAAAGATAAAAGGACAGCAACTTTCGGGCGAAAGAAGCTTATTTGCGTCAAAGGAGCTCTATATCGAGGACTGCCTGTTTATAGACGGCGAATCCCCATTAAAAGAGAGCAGGGACTTAGAGCTTTTTAAGAGCACCTTTAACTGGAAGTACCCTCTTTGGTATTGCAGGAACGTAAAGGTGGAAAACTGCAAGCTCACCGAAACGGGGCGTGCGGGAATCTGGTACACGCACAATATAACTATGCGCGACTGCAACATAGAGGCGCCCAAGACCTTCCGCCGTGCGTCGGGGATAACGCTTGAAAATATCACTATGCCCAATGCACTGGAAACGCTTTGGTGGTGCAAGAATGTAACGATAAAAAACCTTACCGCCAAGGGCGACTACCTTGCAATGAACTGCGAAAATATGCAGATAGACAACCTCGAGCTTTTGGGCAATTACGCCTTTGACGGAGCAAAGAATATAGAAATCCGCAACTCAAAGCTAATGACAAAGGACGCGTTCTGGAACGCCGAAAATATTACCGTATACAACTCGCATATAAAGGGCGAATATCTGGGGTGGAACTCCAAAAACCTGACGTTCATTGACTGCACCTTGGAGAGCCTGCAGGGGCTTTGCTACATAGAAAACCTCGTTTTGAAAAACTGCAAGCTTATAAATACCACGCTTGCGTTCGAGTATTCCACGGTGGATGCGGAAATTATCGGCGGGGTGGACAGCGTTCTCAACCCCTCGGGCGGCAGGATAACCGCCGACTTTATCGGCGAGCTGATTATTGAAAAGGACAAGGTAGACCCCGAAAAAACGCGTATAATTTGCAGAAAAGGCAAGTAATTATGTTTGATTTCGATTTCAATCCCGAAAGGCGGGGCACCAACTCAATGAAATGGGATATTGCCGAAAACGAGCTGCCTATGTGGGTTGCGGATATGGACTTTGAAACCGCACCGTGCGTAACGGAAGCTCTCATAAACCGCGCAAAGCACGGCGTTTTCGGCTATACAATTGTGCCCGACGAATGGTACGCGGCTATAATTTCCTGGTGGAAACGCCGCCATAATTTTACGATAGATAAGTCGTGGCTGCAGTTCTGCACGGGAATTGTTCCCGCAATTTCCTGCATAGTAAAAAGGATAACCAATCTAGGCGACAGGGTCGCGGTATTGACTCCCGCGTTCGATATTTTCTATCACTCAATCGAGAATGCGGGCAGGACGGTTGCGGAGTGCAAGCTTACCTGTTCCGACGGCAAGTACGGCATTGATTTCGGAAATTTGGAAGAAGTGCTTTCCCACCCGTTGACAACTATGCTCATTTTCTGTAACCCCCACAACCCCACCGGTAATATCTGGACGAAAGATGAAATCGCAAAGGTCGGCGCGCTCTGCAAAAAGCACGGCGTAACGGTGCTATCCGACGAAATTCACTGCGATTTGACCGCCCCCGAATTTAAATATATCCCCTTTGCGTCCGTCTCGGAGGACTGTGCGCAAAACAGCATAACCTGCATTTCGGCGAGCAAAGCCTTCAATTTCGCGGGCTTGCAGTCTGCCGCAGTCGTTGTGCCTAACGCACATTTGCGCGAAAAAACCGTGCGCGGGCTCAACAGCGACGAGGTCGCCGAACCCAACTGCTTTGCAGTCGAGGGCACGGTCGCCGCGTTCAACGAGGGGGAGGAGTGGCTCGAAGAGCTCAAAAAATATCTCGCTCAAAACCGTAAGTGCGTCAACGAATATCTTGAAAAGCACCTGCCGGAGGTTAAAGCTATACAAGCCAACGCAACTTATGTTGTGTGGATAGATTGCAGTGCGGTAACAGGCAATTCTGATAATCTGTGTGAGTTTTTAAGGCAGAAAACGGGGCTTATATTGTCCTCCGGTAAGCAGTATAGGGGAAACGGCGCAACCTTCGTGCGTATGAACACCGCCTGCAACCGCGAGCGGCTTCGTGACGGACTTGAAAGGTTTGTAAAAGGCGTAAAAGAATATATAAACAGGTAAGAGTTGAATTAAGGAGAATTTATGGCTGAGAAGAAAACGGAGACAAAGACAACCGATAAGGCTAAGGTGGTTGTCAAGACAACACCGAAGGCAACCGTAAAACCCGCGGAGAGCGAAAAACCCGCGGCAAAGACGACGGTTGTTAAAGCAACGCCAAAGGCGGCAAAACCTGCAACAACTACGACACCCAAGGAGGCGGCAAAACCCTCTGCAACAGCGGCAAGCGAGAAGCCCGCGACGAAAACTGCCGAGGCAAAGAATACAACGACAGCAAGCAAATCCGCGACAACGGCTAAAAAGACAACAGCTGATGTCGAGCCTCAAAAGACAAACACGGTTCCCGCAAAGGAAGAAAAGCAGTCAAATACCAAACCGGTCAGTTCGGACTCGTTCTTTTCAAAGGCTGTGGCGTTTATCAAAAACAAGCAGGTGCACTATATAGCTATCGCCGCGCTCTCCTTCATTTTAATTTTTGCAATAATTTTAAGCATTGGCTTGGGAACAAGCTCGTGCAACTCCGTCAAAGGCGATGACGGAAATCTCAGCGACGTAAATATTCCTATTCCGGGAAACGGCAATTACCTTCTCGGAAGTGATATCAGACCGAGCAGTGAATACGCATTTGTTGCCGCAGGCAAAGAGCATTATTTCGACGATTTGCCCTCCGCAAAAGAATACGACACGGACTTTAAATCTATAACCGAAGTCGGCTATCACAGCGAGGTAGTAGGCGAGGTGGAGAGAAATATCCCCTCCAAAACGCGCGACGAAGGACTTTCGGTCTATCCCAAGTACGGCTTTGCGCTCAATACCGTAATCGGCGGCGGCGAAGAGCAGGTTGCGGCAAGAAATGCGCTCATATACGAGTCAAGCTATCTTACTGCGGCAAATACCTGGAACGGCGGCGCAGGCGGCTATACCTGGATGGACGGAAACGGATTTTTATATAAAGGTTCGACAGCCGAACCCGAGCCCGTTTTGGATAAAAGCGGTCATCACAGACGCCTCTACAAGCACACCGCGTCCGCAGGCTTATACGGCGGCGACGTTTCAGACAGCGAAAAGGCGATAATCAAGAGAGTAACTTTAAGACCGAGAGGCTACAACAGTTACAGCGTTACGGGCGTTTACGCTCCCGCGGGCGAGGTTATCAAAATAACCATAAGCGCAAAGGACATGGAGGCGACGGGCGGACTTTCCGTCCATATCGGTCAGGCGCTCTACAACGGCAAGGCGAACAACATCTGGGCGGCAAAAAACCAGATGCAGCGTTTCCCGATACTGCTCAACACGATGAACGTCAACAAGAATACCTCAATCTACGACGAGGAAACGGATACTTATACCGCGTACGTAGGCTCGTTCTTAGGCGGACCTTTATACATAAGGAACGTAGGCGCAACGTTCACCGCAACCATTTCGGGCGGCGTGGCTTATTCGCACTTTATTCTTGGATATACGACCGAAGAAGAGTTCAACGAGAACAAATTGTCCTCGGCTCCCTATTTCGATTTGGAAGTTTGGAACTACGGAGTGCTTCACTCGGGTCCCAAGCGTCAGGCGGCAAACTATGACTACGATGCAATCTACAAAGCGGCGGTGCTTTGGGATAAGGTTGCGTCCGTTACCACGACCAACTCCAAGCAGGGCATAGTATTTTTGTACGACCCCTTCGTTGCGGCTGGCGCGGCGGTTGCATTCCCCGGACAGCAATCCGTAAACTGCCCCGAGGGCTGGATGGCAAACTCCCTCAACTACAACACAATCGTAACTTCGGGCGCGTGGGGTAACTTCCACGAATATCACCACAATTTCCAAGGCTACGGCGTAGGCGGAGGCGGCGAGGTCACCAACAACGGCATGACTCTCGTTTCATATGCTCTGTTTACTAAAATTTCCGCAAACAGAGGAATTGCCAACTACGGCGCGCAGGGAATGAGCGGTTGGAACACTTATACGAGCGCAACGTGGGCTTTGAACGACACTCTCAAAATTTCGCGCGGTGAAAATCCCGGCAACGGAAAGCAGGGACTTGCGCTGTATGCAACCCTTCTGCACAATTTCGGTCCCGATAACTACATTCAGGCAAAGGTAAAACAGCAGCAGACGGGCGAATATAAAGAAAACCACCTCGGCTATATGCGTGCATGGCAGGACGTTACGCACAACGATATGTCCTACTATTTCCAGAAGATACTTCAAGGCGTAACCGAGGAAGAAGCAGCGCAATACGGCAACTCCGATTATCCTATGTTCGTCCCCGTATCTTCTGTCTATCAGACGGGCAGAAGCTATACGTACAACGGCGAGAAGAAGAGCTCTATCACAATGCAGCCCTACGTTATTCCCGTTTCAGAGTCCTTTGATATAGACCTTTCGCCCTACACCGTGGTAGAAGGTTCGTATGCAAGCGGCAGCGTGGTTATTCCAAGCGGTTTCACATACAGAATTAAGAGTTTTACAAATCCCTCAAACGGTACGGTTACAAAAGTAGACGACAAGCATCTTACTTACAGACCTGCAACCGTTGCAGCAAACGCGCGTTCGGGACAGATTGTCGTAACTTTGGAAATTACCAACGAAAGCAACACCGTAAACGGTAAAAAGTTTACAGTTGCAGACGTGGATTTGACGCTTGAATTCGAAATGTCAAGCGAGCTAAACAAAATGACCCTTCAAAGAACGACTTATATTTATGAGCCCGCTAATATGTACACAGACGCGCAGACTGCGTATGAAAACAACTTTGCGGGTTATTCGAACGAGCCTGCTAAATACGACAAAAGAAATCACCCTATGGAGAAGTGCAACACCGAAATTTGGTTCTATCTCGACAATGAAGCGAACAGAGAAAAATATCCCAACGCACCCGAAGAGCATTTCATCCACGAAAACACGATAGACGTTTTGGAAGGAAAGCTTTACGCGGCGGAAGAGGGCAAGTACAGAATATATTTGGCAGGCAGATTGAATTGTGCGGTCTATTACTCGCTGGACGGCGTTAATTATCAGTTAGGCGCGACTATCAAGGACGTCACCGAACAGCGCGGTCCAAGCGATTATTTCCGCCCCAACGACCCCAACAGTTATTTCGACGTGGAGCTTGAAGCGGGCGGCTGGTTATACTTCAAAGAGGTGCTTATTGTCGCCATTTGGGATAACAACAGAGGCTCATTTGCCCGCCTCGGTATGAAGAAGTGGGATAAGTTCCAATACAACATAACCAACGAATATTTCAACGCAAACGGGCAAGCGGTTACCGGCGAAGAAGCAAACGGCTACGAGTACACCGTATCGACCTACAAATTCTCGGACACCACTTATGCCATTGAAGAGGTGCATTTAAACGGGGAGCTCAATAAATATCAGATAAACAAAGGCAACAGACTTGAATACGTCACCGAGGCGGAATTCAAAGTGTTCGTAGAAACCCCCGTAGTAGCAAACAATCAGCAACCCAACGCAAACGGATACCGGAGCGACTATGAATTCCCCGAGAACTCCGATTTCGAAACAGACTATTTCTACAAACGCACCTACAGCTACGACTACACCGACAACCATCAGCTCGGCGTCGGCGAACAGAGGGTAGTCGAAGAGCAGTGCAAAAATCTCTATCTTCACAACGGTTGGGGCGGCAACGACTTGTCTGTCGTAATAGACGGTATCAAAGATTCAGGCGACAAGAAACAGCTTCATATGAACAGAGCTCCCAGCGAGGAAAATCCCTTTACACTCGTGATAGACCTCGGCAAAGAGTATGCGGCTAACCGTCTGGTCATTTACAGTCAGAACAGAAGCGACCTTCAATTCCCCAAGGCATTGAAACTGTATAAAAGTCTTGACGGAGAAAATTACGAACTCGTTAAAAGCTATACCGATTTAACACGTTCGGGAATTCAGCAGACGCTCGACTTCGACGATACGCTAATGCGCTATTATAAAATAGAAGTTACCGAATCGATGGGTAATTACCTTATCATCCGCGAACTTGAAATGTGGAGAGTGTTCGAAGTCAACGGCGGCAATAAGCTTGCACCCGACGAAGATATATTCAGTTACAGCGGAAGCTGGCAGGGCGTGCAGACGGCGTCGAGCTTCGGCCATATCTATAAGGGCAGTGCAGGCGCAACGATGAGCTTTACGTTCGAGGGAACGAGAGTGGGCTTTATGTCCTCGGCGCAGTACGGCAATAACTTTAAGGTAAAAATAGACGGAAAGGAAGTTACTTCACTCGTATTGAAAGAGGACAACGGACAATATCTTTTGACATACCTCAGTCCCTTGCTGAATTCGGGTTCACACACCGTGGAATTTATATGCACTGGAGTGGCAACGATTGACTCGGTAGTTACTTTCTCTTAATTTAGAATATTGATAAGGAGATTATTATGATATATAGAAATTTTCAAGGTAAAAAACTCTCCGCGCTCGGCTTCGGCTGTATGCGCCTGCCCACTAAAAACGGTGTTTATGCCGACATAGACGAGGAGTTTGCGGCAAAAATGATTGATACAGCCATGGCAAACGGCGTAAATTATTACGACACGGCGTGGGGCTATCACGACGGGCAGTCTGAGCTTGTTGTCGGCAAAATTCTTGAAAAATATCCGCGCGAGAGCTTTTATCTTGCAAGCAAGTTCCCAGGCTACGATTTAAACAACATGGGCAAGGTGGAGGAAATCTTCGAAAAGCAGCTTAAAAAATGCAGGGTAGAATATTTCGATTTCTATCTCTTTCACAACGTGTGTGAAAAGAATATCGACGCCTATCTTGACGAAAAGTACGGCATTTTCGACTACCTCATAAAGCAGAAGCAAAACGGCAGAATAAAACACCTCGGCTTTTCGGGACACGGCGAGTATGACGTTTTAAAGCGTTTCCTCGAAAAATACGGAAAGTATATGGAATTCGGTCAGTTGCAGATAAACTACCTCGACTGGACTTTCCAAGGCGCGAAGGAAAAGTACGAGCTTTTCAAAAGCTACAACATCCCCGTGTGGGTAATGGAGCCTCTGCGCGGCGGCAAGCTTGCCACCCTTGCAAAGGAGTACGGGGACACCTTGAAAAAACTCCGTCCCGACGAGGGAATACCCGCGTGGGCGTTCCGCTTCTTGCAGAGTCTGCCCGAAGTTACCGTAATTTTATCGGGCATGAGCGATATGGCGCAGGTGGAGGACAACTTAAACACCTTCAAAGAGGACAAGCCATTAAATAAAGAGGAAATGACTGCTCTTTTGGGAATTGCCGACAGTATAATTAGAAGTAACTCTCTTCCATGCACGGCTTGCCGTTACTGCACAACGCACTGCCCCAAGGAGCTTGCAATTCCCGAGATTATCAAGCTGTACAACGAACACTGCTCTGCGCGTGACGGCTTTATTGCACCCATGGTGTTCGCCACCTACGCAAAGGAAAAGCTACCTTCCGCCTGCATCGGCTGTAAAAGTTGTGAAAAGGTCTGCCCTCAGAACATAAAAATTTCCGAAATGATGAAGGATTTTACCAAAAGATTACGTTAAAAATTAATTTATATCTAATTATCAGCTTTAAGCGGTCGCATATTTGCGCCCGCTTTTGCATATTTTGCCGAATACTGAATAAATGTAAAAAATTCCATTTTTAGTTATAATTTATAATTATACATAAAAAATATATTAAAAATATATTAAAATTAGAAAAAATATGCATTTTTGGCTTAATTTTTATTCAAAACCCTATTGACAGTATGCATTTTTCGTGATAAAATAAATAAACCTAATAATAGTAGACATCTAAGTGACGCAAAATTTTATGCATAAAAGTATAAAAGCAAAAACCGTGCGTCACATTTTTTTAACCTTTTTTTAACCTTATAAAATATAAGCGGAAACGAAACACCCGCTATATAAAATAAAAGTTTCAAGGAGATTGTCATGAAAAAGAAAGCATTACTTGTTTTCCTGCTTGCAGCTGCGTCAACGGCATCGGTTGCCGCGTTCGGCTGTAATCCCGTGGATAGCGGAGACGACCATACGCACTCCTATAGTTGGCACTCGGATGCGGAAGGTCACTGGGAAGAATGTGTTGACGGAGACGACTCAAAGACTAAAGAGGCCCACATTGACGAGGTCAACAACGATACGAACACGGACGGCGCAGACGGAAAATGCGACGTTTGTGGTCGTGAAAACTATACCGTAACCTTTGATGTACAGGGACACGGCACGGCGCCCGCGTCTCAGACCGTATACAAAGACGGCAAGGTTACCAACCCCGGTCTTATTACCGAGACGGGACTTGTATTCAGCGGCTGGTATGCAGACGCGGCTTGCACTACAGAATTTGATTTCGACGGAACTACCGTGTCTGCACCCTTAACCGTCTATGCAAAGTGGTCGGTAACAGTAACATTTGATACCAAAGGTCACGGCACGGCACCCGAGGCACAGACTGTAAAATTGGGCGGCCAGGTAGTAGAGCCCGTTGAACCCGACTATGGCGAAGACGGATACGTCTTCGGCGGCTGGTGCCTTACTCCCGACGGTACTGACACGTACGATTTCACAACCCCGGTTACCGAGGCAATGACGCTCTATGCAATCTGGACCGTTGATACGAGACCTCTCGTTACCTTTGATTTAGGCACAGAGGGTGATAACGCAACCTATGCAACGCAGAGAGTAGAAGAAGGCGGTCACGCAACTAAACCTGCAACCGACCCCGAGATTGACGGCTATTTCTTTGCCGGCTGGTACGCAGATGGCAGCGACACCGAGTTTGATTTCGAAAATACAGCAATCAACGCCGATACGAAGATAGTTGCTCATTGGACGGTTGACGAAAGAATTATGTTCAAGTTCGATATGCAGGGCCACGGCGAACAGATTCCCACTCAAAAGCTTGAAGAGGGTCAAAAGCCTACAAAACCCGCTGATCCTTCGGCCGACGGCTACACCTTTGCCGGCTGGTATGCGACTGTCGAGTGTGACGGCGAAGAATACAACTTCGACGCCGACGTAACCCAAAATACTACCGTATACGCTAAATGGACTATTACGGTTACTTTCGACGTTCAGGGTCACGGCACTGCGCCCGAAGAGCAGACCGTCAAGGCCGGCGGACTTGTTACAAATCCCGGCAACCTCAATGACGAACCTGAATATAAGTTCGGCGGTTGGTATAAAGACGCAGATTGCAGCGAAGAATTCGACTTCGCTACCGATACGGTAGACGCGGATACTACGATATATGCAAAGTGGACGCACGTACATCCCGAGCTTGTGTTAAGAGATGAAGTCAAGGTTGTAATCGGCGATAGAACCGAAGTGCAGTTCAGGTATACTGCTACCGAAGATGGCAGATATAAACTCGAACTTGCGCAGGGAATTTCTGAAAATAAGTGCAGCTTCACTACCGACCTTGCAGAGGATGAGGGCGTACGCTACGGCGCAAACTGCGCTTCATCGTCAAAACTCTTTGATTTGCATAAAGGCGAAACTATAGTAGTTACCCTCTACCGCGGCGACGGCATTGAAGATGACGCACAGCTCGGAATGTATCTTACCCCGGTTACCGATGAAGCTTTACCTGCCGAGGGTTGGTTGAGCGGTAGGTACACCGACAGTAATGAATATGTATTTGATTTCGACAGAGAACAAAAAGGTATAACCTATGCCGGCTATGGTTATACCGCATACTATATCGGCGGTTCGTTCAATTACCTCTATTTTGAAAATGAACAACAAGTAGGTTCATCGGCTGACAATCAGAGAACAAAATACACGAGATACAAATTTACGGAGACGCAACCGGGTGAATGGAAGCTCGAAATATATATTTATTACTCGAATGACCCGACGCTTAGCAAAATCGATACGTCAACTCTCAAGTACAAAGAGCCCCAAAGAGCCGTTGATTTAGCTGAATTTGCAGGTACGTATGAAAATTTCAGCGGTAAGGGCGTAAGCACATTGGACGGCGGTATTGTAACGAAAGTTATCATACACGGAAACGGTAATGGTTCTATAACAAGCGATAAAAATTCTACATTCAAGTTTACGCTTGATGGTGGCACAAACGCCTTCGATAGCCATAATAGTACGCTTATATGGAATAACTATAACATAACCGTCAACCTCGGCGACGACGATACGGTTGTAAGTATCACAATTCAAAATTCCAACGGAAGAAACACGCAAAACAATAAAAGTGTTGCCATAGCCGAATATACGAGAACGGGCGACGCTCCCTTAGAAGTACCCGAATTTATTCCCGTAGATTCACTCGTAAACTATGTAGGCGAACATTTCCTGTATTATTTTAACGGTAACTATGCTTCCGTCTTCTATGACCTTGACAGTGCTTTCATAGAAATAAAGGATGCTGAATCGGCAGGCGTATATATTGGTTCTTATAGCCAATACGGAACAGCCCATGACATTAAAATCGAAGTGTTGGGCAAGACAGGCAACTATACAATAAAAATGTATGAAAACACTGGATCAAAAGATGAGCCCGTTTATGAGCTTTTCGATACGCTTAAGCCTTTGGTAGAAAACGATATTCCCGCCGACGGTGCAGAGCACACTCTGAATGCATCTGACTTCGTTTTAGGTAGATACTACTACATGAAAGCAAAAAAGTCAGCGAGCTATAACATTACTTTCACGGGTGTTGACAATATTATATTGAAGACCGATGCGATAAGCGGCAGTATAATCTATTTCGAAGGCGAGGACAAATTCTCCGGCGATAAGGTAAAAATTAAAGCAAACACGCTGGTTGCAATTGATATAGGTCAAGTTTGGGGTCCTAAGCCCGAAAGCATTACCGTCAAGTTTGAAGAGCTGCCCCCCGTAGAAGGCGAATCGGAAGATTCACCTAAGGAGGTCGGATTAGACGGTTGGACGTTCTCCAGCAACAACGGAGAGGTTTATTACGCAAAATTTATAGTCCCCTCATCGGGAACGTATAAGATTAGATTCTATATTCCGGATGTCCTTGGAAATAATTATAGTAATGGATTCTTTATCACATCATCCAATCATAATCATTTAGGATATGGCTATGCAGATGGACTTGATTGCTTATACGAAGGTCAGGTCGATGAAGATTACAAGATTGTTAACGGCACACCCGCAACGGTAACATTTACTGAAGGAGATACGGTTATCATTGAACTTGTCTGTGGCGGATGGGGACAAAATGACTTTAAGCTTGAAATAATCAAGGCTTAAGGCATAAACTAAACAATAAAACCTAAAAAGTGCAGGCTATTCCGCAATTTTTGCGGAATAGCCGTGTGCAATTTTAAAAAATAACGGAATTGGCATAATATGGACGCGAATTTTAAAAAATTCAAAAGAAAAGTATGGATTGAAATACTTATAAAATGTATTTCATGCGGACTTGCAGCGGCATTTTGGGCAGTCGACGCAGTATTTTTGCCGTGCAAACTTTTCGGCATAGACCTGCTTTGGCTGTTCTACATACTTATAGGTGTGGGCGGATTTATTCTCGGCGCTTTGATAGCCTTTCTCATCTTCCGCACCAACGACAAAAAAATCGCAATGCGGCTCGACAGAGAGCTGGGGCTTAAAGAGAGGGTGCAGACAGCCTATGAATACAGCGGGCAGACGAGCGACATACACGATTTACAGAGATTAAACACCTCTGCCGTACTCGGTGCTGTTTCCGTGGAATCACTGAAGTTTGCCAATGTTGCGTCGCTTATATTAAGCGGTGTAATAGCTGCAGTTGGAATTGCGGCTGTGCCTGTTACTGCAAATAACAACATTGTGCCTTGGGGGATATTCGCTTCCAAGAGTGAAACACCCCCCGAAGAGCCCAAGCGTGAAGTAACCGATTGGGAATGGGCGGCGCTGGACGAACTCATAAATTACGTAAAATCTTCCAAAAAGGCGGACGCGGTCGTAAAAACGGGTATGCTTTTAGAGCTTGAAAATTTAAGGGGTGTGCTTGTAAACGGCGTATCGCAGAGCGGTCTTTCAAATTTTGTTCAAGGCACGGTAACCAATATCCGTAACATCGTTATAGACGCTAACGAAAGATCTGGTGTTACAGATGAACAGAAGGATTTAAACACCTCGGAAGCGAACTACGTTATAAACAAGCTTTACGAGATATTTAACCTGTCGAAGTCCGAACCCAACGAAGGCGAAGAAAACAAAGGCCCCGGCAACTCGAAAGATCCCAACGAAGGTGAAGAAAACGAAGGTCCGGGAAACAATAATTGGGAAATAGGCGGCAACGACGTTCCTTTCTTCGACCCCGAAAGCGGATACACAACGTCAAGCAATAGCGCAATACGCAACAGTTACTACGAATTGGTACAAAGGGCGTTTGAAGAAGGCGTTCTGTCGCGTGAAGAGTGGGAGTATATTATGGCGACCTACTTTGCCGACTTAAGTAAAGATGAATAAAATTAAGAGGTTTAAATAATGGATAATAAGGCACAGGTTGAAAATTTCAGCCGCTCGGTTGCAAAAATCAAAGAAGAAATCAAAAAGGACCTTGTCGGTCAGGAAGATATTGTCAACAACGTTATAATTGCAATTATAGCGGGTGGCAACGTGCTCTTGGAGGGCGTTCCCGGTGTAGGTAAGACAAGACTTGTCCGTACTCTCGGGAAGGCACTCAAGCTTCCTTTCTCGCGTATACAGTTCACGCCCGACTTGATGCCCTCGGACGTCACGGGTACCAACGTTATCGAAAAGGACGCGTCCGGAAAAATGAACACGGTATTCCAACGCGGACCTATATTTGCAAATCTCGTTTTGGCGGACGAAATAAACCGTGCTACTCCCAAAACGCAGTCCTCCATGCTTGAGGTTATGCAGGAGCACAAAGTTACGGTCGGTAAGGAAACTTATAAACTTTCCGAGCCCTTCTTCGTACTTGCTACGCAGAACCCCATAGAGCAGGACGGTACCTATCCCCTGCCAGAAGCGCAGATGGACCGCTTTATGTTCAAGCTACTTGTAGGCTTCCCCACTGTCGAAGAGCTTGCCGACATAGTAAACATGACGCAGATCACCATGGACGAAACGGCAAACGCAGTCGTTGACGGCCCTACGATTCTTGCCATGCGTGAGCTGGCAAAGAACGTCCCCGTCGTGCCCGATGTTTTATACTACGCAATGCGCCTCGTTACGCGCACTCATCCCGAGCTTCCCGATTGCGGAGAAACGACTAAAAAGTACGTAAAATATGGCTGTTCGCCCCGTGCGGGTCAGGCGCTCATTACGGCGGCTAAGGTGCGCGCACTCATCGACGGCAGATTTAACGTCTCCTACGAGGATATCGACGAACTTGCATACCCCGTTCTGCGCCACAGAATGAAGGTAAACTATACGGCAATCAACGAAAGACTTACGGTTGACGACATAATAACAAAGCTCATTGCGGAAAACGCAAAAGAAAAGGGTACGGGCAAGCTCGACAAAAAACCCGCACCCAAGACGGCGGAGCCCGCAGGCACGGGTGCAGCCTTTACCGTCGATGATTGGAAAAAACAAAAGACGGCAGAGGAAGAAAAAACGGCGGAAACAGGCGGGGTAAAGTCCGGAGAGCTTCATAAATCTGCGGCTCCCGCGGCAGATAAACCCGCCGAAGAGACGCTCCCGGCGGACGATAAAGAAGGCAAAAAGGAAAAGAAAAAACTTTTCGGAAAAAAATAAAGGTAAACTTTAAGCACAAAAAGGCAGCAAATGGGTAATCTCGCAATTAATGAAGCGTTTTTGCAGCGTGTGGAAACGTTGCAGACGCTTCTTAAAAAAAATATAGCCGGTCTATTCGGAGGCAACCATAAGAGCAAGACGTACGGTTCGTCCTGCGAATTTGTCGATTACAGAAATTATATTCCCGGCGACGATATTACCAAGATTGACTGGAACGCCTATGCCCGTTCGGAGAATTTGTATTTAAAACTCTACCTCGACGAAAGACAGCTTCACACCAGAATTTATATAGACGTAAGTCAATCTATGGCATACGGCGACGGCAAAAAGGCGGAGATGGCTTTGCAAATCGCCGCAACGCTTGCCTATCTTTCGATATGCGAGCTTGACAGAGTTTCGATTTTCACAATCCGAGGGAGCGAGGTAACCGAGGTAATTTCCGCCATTTCAGGCAGGGAGAGATACTTTGCCGAGATTACTAAGTTAAACGATATAGAGTTTAACGGCGAGTGCTTCATAACCGAGGGAATACTGCCCTCAAAGGTCGGCTACGGCGACGGACTTTCGGTAATTATTTCCGACTTTTTGACGCACAGCGACTACGAAAGCGCCATAGACTTCCTTGCGGATAAAAAGCGCGACCTTCTCTGCGTGCAGGTGTTGACCGCAGAAGAGATAAATCCCAAGGTGCGCGGCAAGAACATATTCTACGATAGCGAAAATTCTAACAGAAGCTATCGCAAAAACATCAACAGAGATATTATTAGAGCGTACCGCGAAGCGGTGCAGTTCGTTCAGGACAGACTGCGCGGCTATTGCAATGCGCGCGATGCGGAGTATATGCTCGTTCAGGACGACAAGCCCTTGGACGAGGTATTCTTCGAACAGCTTACACAGCTGGGGGTGCTTAAATGAGTTTTTATTTTCCTCTCGGCTTGCTCGGACTTATCGGCATACCTGTTTTGATTTTAATTTATATTATAAAGTCAAAATACACCGAACAGACCATAGGTTCCACCTACCTTTGGGAGATTAGTGAACAGTTCCTTAAAAAGAGAAAGCCAATTTCAAGGCTTACGGGTATCATAACTCTCATTCTGCAGATTTTGGCGGTAGCGGCGGCGTCGCTTCTCATAGCTCACCCTGTGTTTATTGTGCCCGAGTCGGCAAACGATATTTATTTTATACTCGACGGCTCGGCAAGTATGAATATTCAGCAAGGCGGCTCTACCCGCTTTGAAAAGGCGCAAAACAAGATTAACGAAATTATAGATAATTCGCTTGGCGGAAGCTCGTATACGCTCATCTTCGTGCGCGACACGACAGATGTTGCCTTTGAAGGGGTTACTGATAAAGAGCAAGCAAAATCCAACGTTAAAAATTTAAACGTAAGCTGGGGTTCAGGCGAATGCGCAACCGCTATGGAGCTTGTGCAGAGCTTTTTCACGAACAATCCTTCCGCAGTCATATATCTCTTGTCGGATAAACCCTACGACGTGAGAAATATGACCTATATAGACGTGTCTTCTGGCGAGGGCAACTATTCGATAAACTGCCAGCCATTGGATAACTCCAAAGCGGTAAAGGGCAGCGTAATTTCCTACAATTCCGACGCAACCTTAAACGTTGAGCTTGCGTACAACTACTCGCGTGACGCGGACTATGAAAAGGTTGAGGAAGTGCAGGTGCAAGTTGTAAAGGGCGAGCCCGCCGAGTTTGAATTCAAGGCGGCAATGATATTTTATAGCTTGCGCGTACGCATAACCAACGCTGATGCCCTTTCAGCCGACAATACGGTTTTACTCTACAAGCAAGCTACCGCGCAGTCGAGAAACGTCGTTATTGTCAGTGACTCAAAAGACACATTATACGTAAGAAACGCAATTATAGGCGCGGGCGGTGTTTCCGCAGAGAATATAACTTTGCTTACTCCCGAGCAATATGCCGACAGCCAGGCAAACGGCGCCCTTAAAAAAGCCGAATTGTACGTATTTAATGGTTATTCGCCCGAAGTCCTTCCTAAAAATGTGGCTATTTGGCTTTTAGACGGTATAGACGGCACTAATACGGAGACGGGCATAACTTTCAGAGATTACGAAGAACCGAGAGATACTACGGGTCCGAGTAGCTATTATGTTCCTCAATATATAAAGCCTTCGACTCCGCAGGAAAAGCAGCTTATGCAGGACGTTATTCAACGTGAGATTGCCGTCCGCAAATACGCGATATACAATGCACCTCACTTTACTACTATTTTGAAAGTGGGCAGTCATCCTTTAATCTCTGCGGGACTTAACAAAAACAACGACAGACAGGTGGTGTTTGCCTTCAAGATAGGCGACTCCAACTTAGGTATGAGAGACGATTTTCTTATACTTGCAAGAAATCTTATGAACTATTCGTTGCCGTCCGTTTTAGACGAAACTATCTACACGTGCGGCGATACAATGAACATCAACGTAGTTCCCAACTGCGAGAGTATAGTCGTAACCTCGCCTTCCGGAACCGACACGACTTTGGATACCGTAGGTAACGATTCGTGCCAAGTGAAGTTAACGGAAACGGGAACTTATACCATAATAGTAAAGCGCACTGATAGGGATGAGGAAATTATCAGCCTGTTCTCGTGTGTACCCGAAGTGGAGAGCAGCTCCCAAGGCGGCGGCGCTCTCTACCTCAGCGGGGAGAGGGAATATAATTATTCCGACGGATTTTACGATGACCTGCTGGCATTTTTCATCATTATAGGTGTGTTATTGCTGGCGGATTGGGGGATTTACTGCTATGAGCAACATCAGCTTCGATAATCCCTGGTTACTTTTAATTGCAATTCCCCTGCTGGCGGCGATACTTATCCCCTTCTTTATTACCGTAAGAAAGGATAACGCCAATTTCCACAATATTACCTCCGTTTGTCTGCACGCGGTAATAGCAATCTGCGTTACTCTTGCAATAAGCGGGATGGCGTTTGAAGCGGTAATAACTGACACGCAGGTATATGTGCTTGCGGACGTATCGTATTCGGCGAACTACAACATCGACGACGTACAGTCAAAAGTGGAAAAGGTTGCGGGCAAGCTGCCCGGAAATTCGAAGATGGGCGTAATAGTTTTCGGCAGAGATTATCTGCGCGTCTCCGATTTGGGCGACAAGGTTCCCAACATACGCTCAGCGGCGGAAAAGATTGACAGAAGCGCAACCGATATTGGCGCAGCTTTACGCTATGCGGGCAACCTATTCGACGACGGGGTTATAAAGCGTATAATCGTTATAACCGACGGCGTTGAAACAGTATCCACCAACAATATCCTATCGGTTGTAACCGCGTTGCAGGAAAATGACATATATATCGACGCGGTATTTATAGACGACAACATTTCGGAAGATACGAAAGAAATCCAGCTTGAAACCGTAGAGGCAACTTCTTCGACTTATCTTAATAAGGACGAATCGGTCAGCGTACTTGTAAGGGCGAACAGCGGAAAAGAAAAAAACGGCAAAGCCATAGAGAGTGTTCAAGGCTATGTAAATCTATATCAAAACGGTACGCGCATTAAAAGACAACCCGAAACCTTCTATAACGGACTTAACGCCATACCTATAACCCTTCCCACAGACGAAGTAGGCACTTTCAACTACGAAGTGACGGTTGAAACGGTCAATCCCGACGGTGACACTTCACCCTACAATAACGTAGGCTACTTTACGCAGAAGGTCACCGACGAGCGTAACGTGCTGTTTATAGGCGGCACGATGGACGACGTCACGGCAGGACAGAGAATTTACGGCACGGATGGCGTAAACTACGTTACCGAAATTTCTAAAATTCCTCTCTCGGTAGAGGATATGTGCAACTACGACGAGATAGTTTTAAGCAATTTCGATGTACGCACTATCCGCGCATACGATATGTTTATGACGGGCTTGGAAACTCTTGTAAACGACTACGGCAAAACTCTGACTACCTACGGCAACACCTACGTTCAAGCCGACGACCCCGACAACCCTCATCCTGCAATAAAGAGGCTTTCGGGCTTGCTCCCTGTGAGAGTGGGTAACTACGACCAAGACCAAAGGCTCGTGGCTATCGTACTCGATGTTTCAGTGAGTATGAATTATAACGAAAAGCTCGGGGTTGCAAAGAGGGCGGCGATAGAGCTTATTAACATTCTCAACAATACCGATACGGTAATGGTGGTAGGCTTTTCAAGTGTAATAGAGGAATTCCAGCCTGCAGTCCAGCTCACGGCAAGAAAGGTAGTAATTGAAAAGATAGAAGAAAAAACCACCGAAAACGGCACGAGTCTCAGCGGTGCACTTATAGCAACCCACAAGATGATGCCCACGCGCTACCACGATAAGCAGGTTATCGTTATTACGGACGGACTTAGCAATGGCAGCGATTACAAAGCGGCAAATGCGGAAGTCAAAGCAATGACTGATAAGGGTATAGTCGTTTCGGCACTATCTGTATACCCCGACCCGGAAGACCACGAACAACTTGATAAAATGATAAATGACAACGCCACGAGCGATGACGCGTTCTATCAACGTATCGAAAACGAAAAGCAAATAGACGTCATATTCAGGCAGCTCAGCGAAGATACCCAGCAGGTGCGCATAGACGAAACGGGCGTATTGTACGAAGTGACGTTGCGTCGTCCCGATGATGAGGTTGCGCAAGGAGTAAGCAGCATCGACGCCATAGACGGCTTCTGGTACAGTGCGGCAAAGACGCAGGCAACAACGGTGCTAACCGCAAAATACTGGCGTGACAAAGTGGCTTCGTTCGACGTCCCCATCTATGTGTATTGGAACGGAGGCGGAAAGGGCAAGGTTGTTTCCTTCCTCTCGGATATAGCTTCCGACTGGACGGACAGTTGGTCTGTGGGTACGGACGGCGGAAAATTCCTTTCAAACATTCCAGCCGCAACTCTCCCTTCCGAGCGAATAACGACCCCCTTCCTGGTTGAAGTGGAGGGCAAGGGCAACTCTACGGCGATTAATGTACAGACCCCTGCTTCGATGCAGGGCGGCACCAAATTTTCGGCAGTCTTAACCGACCCTAACGGAATGATTACCGAAAGAGAGCTGTCCTATGTTTCTGGCATATATCTTGCAACCTTCTCAACGGACGCACCCGGCACTTATTCGCTGCACCTCACGTATGAGGGGAACGGCGTAAAGTACGAGTCTGATACCGACTTTTCGGTTGCCTACTATGCCGAATACGACTGCTTCACCTCTTACAGCAGCTCGTATTTGTACAGATTAAAGAGCGAAAACGGCAAAATTCTCGACCTCGACAAAATCAGTTCGCTTGAAAACAGCGCCGAGTATACTACTTATATGTTCAGCTTTACAATGCCGCTTATGATAGCGATTGCGGCGCTGTTCGTTATAGATATAATTATAAGGCAGTTAAAATGGCAGGATATAGTTTCCTTCTTCTCGGGACTTTTTAGGAGGCGCAGTAAATGAAAAAGAGATTATTGACAATATTTATTTGCTTTTTGTGCTTTGTTGCGTTTTTTTCGGGTTGCGGATTGGGAAGCTATATAGACCATAACAAGGACAAAGGGCAGCAAAGCACGATAACTCCCGGCGGTCCGAATAATCCTAACCCCGGTAATCCGGGCAAACCCGACGACCCAGATAACCCGCCCGTCGGGAAAAAGAACTATACGGTTACCGTTTATTATAAAAATAAGATATTCAATCCCGGTAACCTCAACGTTACGGTCGTTTGGCGCAATTCCCAAAGCATTATAAGAGTTGCGCTCGGCGCGGACGGCAAGGCCGACGCGGGCGAGCTTGAAGGCGATTACAACGTATATCTAGAAGGCTTGCCTTCAAATTCAAACTACACATACGACCCCTCCGGCTATGTGGCGACGGAGGCGGAGCCTTTCGTAGCGATATTGCTTACGGACATACAAGAACCACAGAGAGGAAACGGCTTGGGATTGTATGAAAATGAAGGCTGTTACACTGCCAACAAAGAAGGAACCTACCGCGCGCAAATCGAATATGAAGGTCAATTCAGGTACTATCAGTACACTCTGTCGCCCGGCTGGTATAAGATTGAATCATGGGTAAACGCCTATGAGGACAACGTGGATCCTTACGTGGTCAGGTACAGCGGAACCACCGGTTTTAAACAAGTGGACAAAACGATAGAAAGCGGTGGCTTCCAGCTTGCCGGCGGCTTTACTAAAAACTTCCGAGACGACATTCAGATTGCTAACCAAGGACAAACCGTCACGTATGCTGTAACTGCGGTCAGTAAATTCAGTGAATATCCACTGTACGTCGATTTCGCCATAGTTTACTTGGGCGATTACAAGGACAGCTATTCGGATGTGAGAACCATTCGCGCACAGAGGGCAAGAGGCACGGCGAAAGACCCTGGCTCTGACGAACACTTCGAGTGGGCGGATATGGGGACCAAAGTCTTCGATATGGACAATTACAAATTTAACGAAAATACGGGCTACTATCACCGTTACAGCATGGAATTGTACGGCGACAATCCCTTAGGCCACGGCAAGGGCTTCGGTCCTATACTCTATTGCTCGATTAAAAACAGTCTGCCTTCGTACACGTTTTTACCCAGCCTCTATAATGCACATAACGTGCAGACCGAAATGGGTCCCGTTAACTTCCTTTTGATATATAACGTGTGGCTTGAAGACGAGAAAAAGTACGTAACCTACGACTATCAAGAATTTATTCGCAGTACCAGAGACCCTATCGGCTACGGCGCAACGTGCAATAAAGACGGCTACTGTTACGTAACGCAAGAGCTTAAAGATTTCTTGCAGGCGTTTGCCGAAGGGTATGAACTGTGGTCGGATGGTGTGAAAGAAAGGGCAGGTTTCACAGGAACTCCCGAATCGAACGGATACGTTGCAAAGCAGGACGCGCTGTGGCTGTTTGCCTGTGGATTTTACGAGAAAAGCGAGGATAAAAATGAGCAAGAAAATTCGTAGTATCTTAATTGTTTTGCTTTCGGTTGTAGCAATTGTATTTACGGCGTTCGGTATTGCCGCCTGCAACAATGTCAAACTCGATAAACTGAGAATAGAAAACGCAAGAACGGAATTCAAAGTTGGCGACGAGTTTGAAGTCGGCGAAGATTTTACCGTGTACGCAATATACAGCGACGGCAGTGAAAAGGACGTTACTCAGGAGGTAGAGCTCAGGTACGAAGCGGGCTTCGATATGAACGTTGCAGGTAACTATCAGATTACGGTCAGCTGGGGCGGTAAGAGAGAGATTTACACAATCTACGTCAACGAGTTTGACAACATTCTCAAAAAGATAGAGCTCAATGATGCAAGCGTCAAAAAAGTATACAACTTGGGCGAGAGCGTAGACCTTACGGGTCTTGAAGTTATTTGCACCTACGAGAACGCGCAGGGCAACCCCGTCGTTAAGAAAACTACCAGTCTTAAAGATTTTATTGTTAAGATAGAGGGCGACGACGGTCACGTTGTAACGGACGTTTTCGATAAACTCGGCAATTTCACCGTAACTATTTCCATCGGAGCTATAAAGGACTCCTTTGAAGTCAGCGTCAGCGGCGTCAATATTTCCACCGTTCAAGGCGCAATTGCCGTGGGTAAAGCGTTCAGCGGGGAAATAGTTTCGGGCAGCCATATTATTAAAGACACGCAGCCGTACGCGGAAAATAATAAGGAACACATCTCTTATGCCTACACGTACGAGTTCGGTATAAACTTTACCTACATTACTGAAACGGTAGAAACTAATGACGAGTTCTATTACAGTATGAACGGGTCGAAGATCTTCTGTGTAAGGCGCTCAAACGGTGAAATTGTTCCGACGGACATTACCAATGCCGATATGATGTACGGCAGCCCCTACAGTTTGTGGTATCACAGAGAAAACTATTACGGCGCCGAAAACGTGCTTGCCGCACTTTACAGAGCAGCTAAAGAATGCTCGAACAAGGACCTTAAAGAAAGCGCAAACGAGGCAAATAGGGAGTACTCATTCTCATTCTCGGGACTCGTGCTCATATCCAATGCGAGTGACTATTACGAAACTTCCGTCACATTTACTTTGGGCGACGATTACGCCATAAAGCACATTGAGTACAAACAGGAATATTGGGAATATTCAGTTCTCCGCCAAACGTTTGTAACGAACGCTGCGGGATATACTACCCCCATAGGCAAGGCCAATGAAATCGAAGTAGTAACCGTAGATCAGGTGTCGGGCGAGAGGACGAAAGAAAATCCCTACTCGGCGGATAAAATGCTTATTCAGTCGTACGATTTGGTTTACGACGGTCAGACACTCGGTGACAACGGCGTTATCGAATACACTTTGGGTCAAGTCGAAAATAATCTGCTGACTGTCCGCATTGAAAACATGCAGCCTACGACTTCAAACTTCTCGCTGGACCCCATGTATTTCAATTACCCGGGCAACTTTGACGGCGAAGTCGACAGCGCTACTATGTTATATACAGATGGCTTTTTTGCTTTCCGCAATGAGAACAAAATAACTATCCAGCCGTTAAACGGCGGCGTCTGGAAGTTGATTTTAAGAACCTCTGGAACGTATAAGACCATAACCTTGAATATCACGGGTCTTGCGCCTACAAGCATTACGTCGCAACTCTACAACAGTGCTACTGGCAGGTTCTACGAGGGCAACGCAAAGACGGTTGCAGTAGGCGGGGCAATCTACTTCAAAGGCGCAGTGAACCAATACGCAAACGAAGCGCAGACCGCACGGGTTACTTCAAGCAATTCGGAATACGCAACTATCGTAGAGGAAACCTTAAATGGCGTTAAATGCTTTAAATTCAGCGCAACGAAAGCGGGAACGTATTCCATAAGGGTTACTTCCGCAGTGGCGTCAGACATTTATTGCACGTACACCTTTACCGTGGACGACGTGCCCGATTACAGCGCGATTTTGAGCGGCAGCTATACGGTCACCGACTGGGATGGCAATATTTATACTCTGCAATTTACACCTGCAGGCGGAGACGGAAATAGCGGAACGGTTGTTATAACCAAAACTCCCACCACGGAAGCGGGCGAACCTATTCCCGACCAAGCAAAGACGCAGACTTTATCTTACAGGCTTGACATTGACACTCTTGAAATTGTGTTGACTTCTATATCCGGAGAAAATCTCGGCGCTGATCTTATCGTCAACGAACAGGGTCAGCTCGTACTTGACGACCAGTACGGCCACAAATATACCCTCAACAGAGTAAACTGAATTTAAAAAATAAAACGCCCCCGCGCCGTTCGGCGCGGGGGCGTGTTTTATTGATTTTAATTGTGGTGTGCCCGATACGGTGGCAAGTTATTTGCGTGAATTAAGCACCTTTTCAAACAATACTCCGTAGAAATGCTCCTTAGGGGTAGCTTTTAAGCAGTCGGCAACGAATGCAGCCGCCTCGTTGCAGGAGTTATGCGCGCCCTTGCCCGAGAGGTAGTTTGCTGTAAACACCGAGGCGAAAATATCCCCCGTGCCGTGCATTTTCATAGGCAGGAACTCGTGCAATAAAACTTCGCCCTGCTTTTTGCCGTAGATGACTTCGCCTATATCCTTTCCAAGCTCACAGCCGGTAATAATTATCTTTGCCTTCGTCAATTTTGCAAGCTTTTCTTCAAGCATTCCCACGAAAGCCAAATCGTAATTTTCTTCGTACGGCGTACCTGTAAGGTAGCACGCCTCGGTAACGTTGGGCAGAATAATATCTGCGTATTCGATCAGCTTGCTCATCTCCAAAGCGTAGTTTTTGTCAAAGCCGGGGTAAAGCTTGCCGTTATCGCCCATAACGGGGTCAATAATTACCAAAGCGCCCTCGGCGGAAAATTTTTTAAAGCACTCTTTGGCAATTTCCATAAGCTCCTTTTTGCCGAGGTAGCCCAAAAGGAACGCGTCAAACTTTAAATTATTATTTTCCCAATGCTTAAAGATGTTGGGAATTTCGTTTGTCAAGTCAAGGTAACTCCAACTTTTAAACATAGTGTGGTTGGAAAGTACGGCGGTGGGCAGGACGCTCGCCTCTATCCCGTACGCCGAGAGTATGGGCAGGGCTACCGTCAAGGAGCACTGTCCGACGCATGACAAGTCCTGCATAGTTAAAATTCTTAAATTCTTCATAATAAGCCTCTGAAAAAGCAAGTTTGGGTTAAATACCCGTTGCTTTTCCATTATACAAAATAATGGACGATATTGCAACTTTAAAACTTGAAAGTTTAATGAATTTATGATAAAATAAATCTGTATGAAATTGATTCACTGTGCCGATATACATCTCGGCTCTAAAATGGACGTAAATCTTTCGGGCGAAAAGGCAGAGGAGCGCAGAAGAGAGCTTCGCGCAAGCTTTACCAACCTGATAGATTATGCGAAAAACAACGGTGTTTCGGGCGTGCTGCTTTGCGGGGATATTTTCGACTCCGACCGCCCCTTCAAAAAGGACAAGGAATTTTTCTACAACGCAATCAAAAACAATCCCGAAATTACCTTTTTTTATCTTCGCGGAAACCATGACAGCGAGGAGTCCTATACGCTTGAGCTTGAAAATTTAAAGACTTTCTCGCGCGGTATTACAACCTATGATTTTTGCGGCGTCAACATTTCGGGCGTAGAGCTCGGTCAGGATAACTGCACTTCAATCTATTCATCGCTGAACCTTGAAAAGGACAAATTAAACATTTTAATGCTTCACGGCACGGCAGGCGACGCAAGCGGAAAGGACAGGGTAAACCTCAATAAGCTTCGCAATAAAAATATAGATTACCTCGCACTCGGGCATATCCACTACTATAACGGGGGCAAGATAGACGAGCGTGGCGTATGGGCGTATTCGGGCTGTTTAGAGGGCAGAGGCTTCGACGAGGCTGGAGAAAAGGGCTTTATTCTTTTGGATATAGACGACAGAATAACCTATGAGTTCGTATCCTTTGCAAAAAGAAAAATTCATATTTTAAACATAGATATAAGCGAGGCTACGGACGACTATTCGGCGTACTCCATCGTCAAAAACAACATAAATTGCAGTAAAAGGGACATAGTCCGCGCAGAGCTGACGGGCGAAATTTCCTTTGACAACGCAGACCTTGCAGAGGAAATTCAAAAGAGAATGTCGGCTGAAAACTACTACGTTTTCGATATTAAGGACAAAACCAAGAGGAAGTTCGATATTTCGGCGCTCAAGGGGGATATCTCTCTTCGGGGTGAGTTTATCCGCGCCGTGCTTGCCTCTCAATACTCCGAGGACGAGAAGCAAGACATAATTTCGGCGGGGCTCAAAGCCCTCGATTCGCGGGAGATTGATTTATGAAGCTTTTATCCTGCCATATAGAAAATTTCGGAAAACTAACCGGCAAGGACTATACCTTTGATAAAAAACTTACCGTGTTTACGGAAGAAAACGGCGCGGGCAAGACCACGCTTGCCGCTTTTATCAAGGCTATGTTTTACGGACTTTCTTCCTACACCGTAGCAACAAAAAAGTTCAGCGACAGACAGCGGTATTACCCCTTCGGGGGCGGAAAATTCGGCGGTAATATCACCTTCGAAAAGGGGGGCGATATTTACCGCATAGAAAGAACTTTCGGCAAAAAGAGCGAAACAGACGACACGCTTACGGTATATAAAAACAATACGCCCGTAAAGTGCGCGAAAAGCTTCGGAGAGGAAATCTTCGGACTGGACGAGGATTCCTTTACCCGCACGGCGTTTATAACTTCTTCGGATATAGACGGAGGAGCAAACTCGGACATAGGCGAAAAAATTACGGGCAGAGTGTTCTCTGCCGACGGCGCGGGGCTGAAAGATGCAATCGACGCGCTCGATACAAAGCGCAAAAGATTAAAGGCGGCAAAGGGCGGCGGAGGCGAGATTGATAAAAGAAAGGAAGAGCGGAGAGCCCTTATAGACGAGATTGCTGGACTTGAAGATATAGATATTGCACTTACTTCAAAGTACCGCGACAGGAACAGGCTTTTCGGCGAGATAGGAGAGCTTGAAAAGAGGCTTGAAAAATTAAACGAGGACAAGATAGTCGCTCAAAAATGGGCTACCTACGACGAAAATATTGCGGAGCTAAATTCAAAGAAAAAAGAGCTTGAAGAAATAACTTCGCGCTACAAAAAGGGCTTGCCCGCCTCCGACGAGATTAAGCAAGCAGAAGAAAAGTATGCTGTTTTCGGAAAAAACAGCGGCGCACTTGAAAACACGCAGTTTTTAAAAGAGGACAGGCTTGAAGAGCTTGAAGAAAAATTTTCCTCAGGCATGCCCGACGAGGAGGACTTTGAAAAGTGTGCATCCCTTTTGGACAGCGCTTCAAAGCTATACGCCGAAGCCGAGCAGATTTCCGCGTCTGCGGACAGTCCCAAAGCCGAAAAGCTGAACGATATATTCAGACACGGCTTGCCAGACGAAAAGGGGCTTGAAGAGGCTAAAGGGGTTGCGGAAAGGTACAGGGAAAACGATAAAAAACTAAAAGCCCCCGCCATAGTGCAGACCGCGCCCAAGAAGAATAATCTTCCCTGTATAATCGGGGCGGGCGGTTCGGCAATCGCACTGATTGCGGGAATTATCCTTTTATTCTCCGTTCAGATTGCGGGAATAATCGCACTTGTTCTTGGCGCACTCGGACTTGTATTTTCGGGAGTTTTACTCCTGCTCCGCAAAAACGGTGCAAACTCCGTTCAGATAAACACCGACACGGTGCAGGCACTCTCCGCGGACGAGCAGATTTTAAGAAGCTATCTCGCGCCCTACGGCTATTATTCGGACAGTGTTATATCCTCGTTCACGCAGTTTCTTTCCGACGTTGAGGAGTACAGGTCTCTTTTAAAGGAACGCGAAGAAAAAAAGGACTTGGCGGAGAGTAAATCGGCACAGGCAAAAGTGGCGGAGGATGAGGTTTGCTCCCTCTTGGAAAAATACGGCTATCCGGTCGGGAACGCTCGCGCAGGTTTGGGCGAAATGCGAAAAGACGCCTCGGAGTATAATCTGCTCTTATCACAGCGCGAAAGCGCACAGGAGAGCATACAAAAATACGACTCCGAAAACAGGGAAATTTTAGAAAGTATCACAAAGCTTTTAGATAAATACGGCTTGGAATTTTCGGGTGCGGAGGGGCTCCGTGCTATTTCGGACGATATAAAAAATTACGGGCGATTGGAAAGGGAAGTCAGGGAAAAGGAGCAAAAGGCACAAAGCTACAAAGAGGAAAACGGACTTTTCGAAAGAGCGGTTGAAAGCGCCGAGGATTTGACAGAAGTGCGCACACTGCTTGCCGATAAGAGAAAGGCGTTGGGGCTTTTGGACAGTCAGATTGCGGACTGCGAGGCGGCTTTGGAGAGCCTGCCCGAAAAGAGGATCAAAAAAGAGCAACTTGAAAGGATAATCGAGCGGGACACGCGCACGGTCAAAATTCTTTCGGCGGCAAAGGAACTTTTATCTTCGGCGCACCAGAAGCTTTGCGACAAGTATATTGCGCCCGTAAAGGAAAGCTTTGTAAAGTATTCGGACGGAATACAAAAGGCGCTCGGCGAAAAGCTTGTAATGACTGCCGACTTCGAAGTCAGCTTCGAGTTCGCGGGCGAGATTAAGAGCCGTAAGCATTTAAGTGCGGGTCAGCTTGCCGTCTGCGGACTGTGTTTAAGGCTTGCGCTGCTCGAAAATATTTTCAAGGATGAAAAGCCATTCGTCATTATGGACGACCCCTTTTTGGGCCTCGATAAACAAAATATGCAGAATACCGCAAAAGCGGTCAAAGAATTGACTGGCAACGTGCAGATAATATATTTCTGCTGTCACGACAGTCGCAGTATATAGAGGAAAAATTATGAAGTACACAAATCCCGTGTTATTTTCGGACTATTCAGACCCCGACGTAATCCGCGTCGGCGACGACTACTATATGGTGGCGTCAAGCTTCAACCACGTGCCGGGCGTGCCCGTTCTTCACTCCAAAAATTTAGTAGAGTGGGAGATTATAAACCACGTTTTAAAGGATATACCCTTTCTCGGCTATGACAAGGTAAAACACGGCTGCGGAGCGTGGGCGCCCTCGATAAGGTATCACGGCGGTAAATTTTACTGCCTTATTCCCTTCCCCGATGAAGGAATTTTCGTCTCGGAGGCGGTCGACCCCTACGGCGAATGGTCGCTTCTGCGTCCCCTTGTAGAGGGTGCGGGCTACGAGGACCCCTGCCCCGTATGGGCAAACGGCAAGTGCTTTGTGGCGTTCGCGTTCGTAAAATCACGCATAGGCGTCAACTCTCAGCTTGCAATCTTTGAAACTGACGAGGAATTAAAGACCCCCGCAAAGAAATATACCGTAATCTACGACGGGCACGACATCGCGCCCGGGATAGAGGGTCCCAAATTCTACCGCAGGGGCAAATATTTCTATATTCTCGCGCCCGCGGGCGGTGTAAAAACGGGCTGGCAGGTCGCACTCCGTTCGGAGAGAATTTACGGTCCCTACGAAACCAAGATAATTTTAACGCAGGGTGACAGCGGAGTTAACGGTCCTCATCAGGGCGCGCTCATCGACCTCGACGACAGGGGCGAAAAGTGGGCGTTTATGCACTTCCAGGACAAGGGTCCCTACGGCAGAGCGGTGCATCTTCAACCCGTCGAATGGCACAGAGATTGGCCTCTCTGCGGAGAGGTGACGGACGAAAATCTTCCCGGAAATCCGGTAGAAGAGGGCGAATATCCCGTGGATATTTCAACGGGCGCCAAAATCGACCCGTCCGACGAGTTCGACTCATTCAAGCTCTCCCCCGTATGGCAGACCCCCGCAAATATGCAGGAGGGGTGGTATACGCTTAAAAGCGGTCTTAAACTTTTCTGCGCGGAATACGATAAAAAAGCGCTCTCGGATTTACCTCAGCTGTTTATGCAGAAGGTGTGCTATAAAAACTTTGCAATCAAGACAAAATGTAAATTAAACCTTGTAAACGACGGCGACGAGGCGGGGTTCGTTGTGTTCGGTAAGGAATACGTCTACGCCTGTGTTGTTCGAAGAGAGGGCAGAAATTACATCGAGATAAGAAAGGGCGAAATAGGCGGGCAGGAGGACGAGGCGCTTGCTTTGAGTCAGCCCTACGACGAAAATTACATAACCTTCCAGCTTTCGGCAAAATACGAGGAAAAGGATATGCTTGCCTGCAAGTTTACCTTCGGAGGAAGTGCGTTTACCCGCAAATTCTACGCTTCCCCCGGTGTGTGGACGGGAGCAAAGACGGGTATCTACGCCCGCTCGCAGTCAAAAAGTAAGGGATTTGCAACCTTTAAGTACTACCGCGTAACCTGCACGGACAACAGAGTTAAATAAAATACCGGAATTTATTGTTTGGGATATTAAGTGGAAAAGGTAAAGAAAAAATATACGCTATTCACGGGCAAGGCTCTTGCGTATTTAATAATTCCAATTTGTATAGAATCTGCTCTGTCAATGTCGCTGGGCATGATAGACGGAATTATGGCTACAAACGGCGTAAGCGGCGCGGGCAACAAAATTCTCTCTGCAATAACCGAAGTAGACCAAATATCAAGCCTTTTAATTCAGCTATTCGTCGCATTTTCAACGGGAGGCGCAATATTAACCGCACAGTTGCTCGGCGCGGGTAAAGTGGAAGACGCCAACAAGTCTGCAAAACAGCTGCTGGTTATTATACTCTTGGTTTCGCTCGTTCTTATGGGACTGTGTATGGCGCTCAACCGTCCTATTATAGAGCTACTGTTCAGCGACGCTTCGGCAGAAACAAAAGACTACGGTAGAAAATACTTTCTCATAATGGCGGCAAGCTATCCCTTTCTTGCAATATTCAATTGCTGTGCGGCAGTTCTCCGCGCACAGAGAAAGAGTATGAACACAATGCTCTCGGGCATAATTTCCTTCTTTTTAAATATAGGCTTTAACGCAATATTTCTCTATGCCGCCCGTCTTGAGGTAGTGGGAGTTGCACTCGGCACTCTGCTTGCCCGCATATTCCCAGCCGCATTTACACTCTTTTTGGTAACCAGAAAGAGTAATATCGTCCGCATTAAAATTTTCGAAAAATTCCGCTTCGACGGCGGGCACATAAAGCAGATATTAAAGCTCGGCGTTCCAAGCGGAATAGAGAGCAGTCTTTTCCAGCTCGGTAAAATTCTCGTCATAGTTTTTATTTCCATCGGCGCGTACAATACTGTAATAGGATATACCGCAGACGGCAAAGAGATATTGGATAACTTCCAAACGGCGGCAAACTCGGCGGCGTACAACATAAACACAATGGCGTCGATAGTTGGCAACGGCATAAATACCGCCACACTCACGGTAATAGGTCAGGCGGTCGGCACGGGCGAGGTCGACCAGGTCAAATATTACATAAAAAAAATGCTTTTAATAAACTACATAGGCAATGCGGCGTGCGTGGGACTCGTTTGGGGTCTGTCCGAACCCTTACTGTCCTTCTACAATATCTCGCCCGAGGCGCGCACAATCGCACGTAAGTGCCTCACTCTGTGTCTTTCAATTCAGTTTGTAACCTATCCGCTGTCGTTCGGCTTGCCGGCGGTCTTGAAAGCGACTTCGGACGTAAAATACGTAATGTTTGCGGCGATAATGTCAATGATTTTAATGCGCGTGGGATTGTGCTATATTTTAACCTGCGAGTGGGTCGGTGCAAAGCTCGGCGCAATGGGACTTTGGATAGGTATGGTCTCCGATTGGGGCGTCCGCTCTCTGCTTTTCGGCGGAAGGGTGCTATCGGGCAGGTGGAAAAAGGCTTCGGGCAGGCTGGATACCCCCGTAGCAGTCACAGCGCAGGGCACGGCGGAAATTATAAACGAGGAAATGGAAAATGAAGAAGTTCATACAGATGTATGAGGAAAAATATATACGCTTTCCGGATGGCAAGAGTAAGGCTTTGACTTTGAGCTACGACGACGGGGTTCACGCCGATATACGCCTTTTGGAGATAATGAACAAGTACGGCTTGAAGGGTACTTTCAACTTAAACAGCGGACTTTTCGAACATAATGGTAATCACAACCGTCTTGACGAAGAGAGCGCGTACAAGTTATACAATGACTGCGGTCAGGAAATCGCTCTGCACGGCGACAGACATATTTTTCTTGATAAAGTGCCTCTTTCGGAGGCAATGCGCGAAATGCTATTAAACCGCAGTTATCTTGAAACAAAGTATAACCGCACGGTGCGCGGTATGGCGTACGCTTACGGCGCGTACAACGACGGAATTGTCGAAATGCTTAAAGCTCTCGGCGTGGTCTACGCCCGCACCACCCAAAGCTCGTATTCCTTTGAAATTCCCCAAGACTGGCTCAGATTAAAGCCCACCTGCCACCACCGCGACGATAGATTTAAAGAGCTTGCCGAAAAATTCTTTGAGGGTTCGCCCGAAAAGGAACTCAAGCACAGAGAGGGTTGGCTGTTCTATTTGTGGGGTCACGCCTACGAGTTTGACGACGACAACAATTGGGAGCTTATAGAGAATTTTGCAAAGCGCGCAAGCGCGAAAGATGATATTTGGTTTGCAACCAATATTGAAGTTTACGAGTACGTAACGGCGTATAAATATCTTATATTCTCGCTCGACGGCGAGAGAGTTAAAAATCTTTCGGCTATCCCCGTGTGGCTTGAAATACGAGGCAAGATTTACAGAATAGACAGCGGAAAAGAAGTTCGCTTTGACTCTTAAAAATGAATATATAATTACAAAAGAGGAGTAAAATATGCAACTTGAAAATACGATATGTAAATCGTGCGGAGCCCCGCTTGATTTAAACAAAGCAGTAAACGGCGTTGTTACCTGCATATACTGCGGTAATCCCTACACCTTGCCTAAACAGGGTGCCTCGCCCGAGGTTCTGTCATTTTTGAGGATGGGTGAGCACGATTTAGATACGTGTAAATTTGAAGAGGCGTTTTCGGCGTATAAAAAGGCATCGGAGCTTGACGGTAGCGAGCCCGAGGCTTATTTCGGCATGGCTTTATCCGAGTTCAAAGTACAGTATTTAAGGGACGTCAGCGGTGAAAAGCCCAAATTACAGCCTATCTGCCACGAAATCACAGATAAAAAATTTACCGACAACGCCAACTATATGCGCGCCTGCTTAAAAGCTACGGACAAGCAGCGCGCCGAGTACGAAAGGAAGGCACAGGAGATAGACTACATACTCGGCGAGTTCTATAAATTGAAACAGTCAGGGCTTGATTACGACTGTTTTATCTGTGTAAAGGTAACGGGCGATAGCGGTAAAACCGAGGACAGCAAGGACGCAGACTATATATACAGAATGTTGCAACAGAAAGGATATAAGCCTTTCTATTCGGAATATGAAATCCGCAACAAGCAGGGTGCCGACTACGAGGCGCATATTCTTTACGCGTTGCACTCTTCGGAGTGCATGCTTGTGGTTTGCCGCGACGAAAGCTATCTTCAAACACCATGGGTTAAAAATGAATACACCCGCTTTTTAAAGCTCGTAAATGACGATGAGAAAGAAAGCGACAGCATAACCGTAGTTTTCAACGGTAAACCTATTGAAAGATTGCCCGGCAAAAGAGGTAAACTGCAAGGCATAAACTTTGCCCTGCGCGAGTCGGACGGGCTAATAGTTGATTTTGTTGAAAATCACACTCCGGAGGCAAGGGCAAAAAAATCCCTAGCAGAGAAAGCCGAAAAAGAGAAAGAGGCGGCAATTTTAAAAGAAATCGAAAAACAAAAAGAAGCCCAGCGCGAATTTGAAGAAAGACAGCGCGAAGCTCAGCGTGCGCTTGAGGAGAGAATTAAAAACATTAAAGCGACCTCGTCATCGGCAAAAGGCAATGATTCCGCGTCTGTCAATTCGCTTTTATTGCGTGCAAATCAATTTCTTTCGGGCGGCGAATTTGACAATGCAATCGGTTATTATAATAAGGTCCTTGATATAGACCCCGAAAGTGCAGAGGCGTGGCTTGGACTTCTGCTGTCGACGAGCAAAATAAAAACTTATCAGGAGTTTTTAAACGGAAAAAGTTCGCAACAAATTCAACAGATTTTTGCCAATAAACACTACAAAATGGCTAAGCAATACGCCAACGGTTCTACAAAAACCGTTAATGATTTTGAAGCATACGCCAAGCAGAAATACGAACAGACTTTAAAGGCGGAGGCGGAACAGCGGGAGAGGGCAATTCAAGAAGAAGAGAAAAAACGCAAAAATGCTGTCCGCGAGCAATCTCGGGCGGCGTGGAACGCGTTCGTGCACGAAATCGAATTAAAAGATGAAGGCAGCAAACTTAGACTTAATGGCGCAAAAGTGGAAATAATAAAGGGAAATGCAAGTTTAGCCAAAGCATATTCTCTTGCCGATAAGGAGCAAAAAGAAGAATACGACGAATATATGCGCCGTATAAGAGAGCGTGTCGCAGAACTTAAGGAAGAGGAAACCAAAAACCTTGAAACCTTAAAAGCCGACCGCGAACAAAAGGAAAAGGCATACAATGAAAAACGCAAGAAATACGGCGACGTAACTTATTGGCTTGACATTGATGAGATTGGACTGAAGTTTTTATGGATTGCCGGCATCTCTGCAATTGTATTATTTGTATTGGGGTTTGGAAGTTGCATATTTGCACCCAACGAAACTTTTTACAAATTATTTGATCTGCTTGGCTTAGGCGAGAAAATAATGAGCGGTGAAACCGGACCCGTATTCCCTATGGCTTTGACGGTTATTATCGGTGCGATTGTCGGCGGTTGTGTTATAGGAGCCATACCAACCTTGCTTGTATTTTTGCCGATAAATCTAATCGTTCATATACATAACGGTAAATATTTTAAATTTCATCCCTTTCAGCAGGAATTCGAAATAGCCAAGAACAAAGTTGAAACCTCAATTAAATTAATTGCAGCTTACGAACAATATTTAAAAGACGGTAACGATTTTAAGGTGGAAATCAACCGTGAAAAGTTTATGGCGGACATCTTCACCGCAGACAACCAAGCTGGCGGAGACGCACTCTCACAGAATACCGAAATCACGCCGGAAGGTTGTTGCGAACTGTATATTTTAAGCGCCGGCGCTCACAGTGTGGAAGTAATAAAGGTGGTTCGCCAACTTACGGGCTATGATCTCGTTCGGGCAAAAGAAGCCGTAGAGATGGGCAGGGCAATTTTAAACGGTATTTCCTACAAAGACGCTATAAAAGCCAAAGAAGATCTTGAAAAAGCGGGAGCGCAGGTGGGACTGAAAAAAATATAAGTAGATGTAACAAATAAATATATAATTACCAATGAGGAGTAAAATATATGCAACTTGAAAATATTAAATGCAGAAATTGCGGTGCAGAGATTGATATAGAGACAGCCGTAAACGGCGTAGTGCAGTGCGAGTACTGCCGTTCGAAGTTTACCCTTCCCAATGAGGACATAACGCCCGCGGCGCTCAAGTTTTTGCACGACGGCGAAAGCAGTTTGTATATCTGCCGTTTCGACGACGCCTATTCCTTTTACAAAAAGGCGGCGGAGCTCTCCCCGAAAGAGCCCGAGG
>JAFLVO010000017.1 GCA_022508245.1 Clostridiales bacterium | reverse complement strand
CAAGAATCCCGTGTACGTAAAGCAGATGGCGGACAGCGTGTGCGCGTATCTTGACGAGCTATTCGGGGAGAACGCCCTTGCGCTCTGCAAGGAGACCATTAAACTTATAGAACAGAACGTATAATTAGAAATTATGAGCAGAATTGATATTTACCACCGCGCCTTTAAGGACTTCCGCAAGGTTACAATCAACAGCCAAAACTGTATAAAGGACAGGAACCGTCTTGCGGAGAGCAACAAGGAAGCGGATAAGTTGAATTCAACTAAATATCTTTGCACAATCGAGGATGATTGGATAGTCGCCATAGAGGAGGGGCTTGTCTACGTTGAAAAGGCGCTTGCCGAGGAGAGGCAGTTCATACGCACAAACGGCGAAGTCGTTCCCATCGAAAAGGCCAAAAAAATTTCCAAGGACTCGGTTTCGCACCTTGCTAAGCACAGCGATATGATAACCCACGTGTCCGAGGAGACGAAAACTTCACTCGTCCCCGACGAGCTGTATATGGTTGAAAAGCTTTCCGACTACGCCGTGTACGAAAACAGATTTTTGTACATGATGCTTTGCTATATCAGAAATTTCATAGAGTACAGACTTGAAAAAATAGAGGATTTACGCCGTACCTACAAGGGCGAAACCTACATAAACAAGGAAGTTACAACTGCCAAGCGTCATATTACCATCGAAACCAAAATTTACGACGAGAGGCACGACAATCCCTTCCCCATCGCCGACGAAACCTCGGCGGCGCTTGTAAGAAGGATAGAGGACTGCCGTCAGATTATAGACGCGTTTTTAAAGACCAACCTTATGACGCAGGTCGCAAAGACGCCTATGATAAAGCCCCCCATAGTCAAAACCAACGTTTTGAAGATGAACAACAACTTCAAACGCGCCCTCGCATTGTACGACTATATTGCGTCCTACAAGGGCTTGGGTTACACGTATGAAGAAGTAAACTATAACTTTGCGCCCTACTCCGAAAAGGTCGCCGACGAGATTGCAGAAGCGGCAAACCTGATGGTGTTCCTTTCCTACAAGGTAGGCAACGACATAGAGGGCGTGCTTGAAAGAAATTACAACGAGGAGGAGAGGCGCAGAAAGGACGCAGAGCAGAAAAAGCTCGTCCAAAGGATACAAAAGCTGAAAAAGCGCGCACTCGAATCGAATAAGTCGCTAGAAGAATATATGCTCGTCTTGGAGGACCGTATCCGCCAGCTTGAAAAGGACAGCGAGGAGCTTGCCAACCTCAGGGTAGAGGTTGAGACTTTAACCCGCCGAATTGACGAGATTAACGCCGAAAAGGCGGAATTGCGCCGTCAGATGGGCGTTTTAAGGAGCGAAATAGAGAAAAAAGAGAGAGAAATTGCCGAGCTCAACCAAAAGTACATAGAGGATATGGCGGCGGCAAAAGCCCTGTTCGAGAGCAATATGAATAAGCTCGCGGCAGAAAATGAAGCGCAGGCGGCGATGCTCAAAGCGAAGTTCGCCGAAGAAATGGCGCAGAAGATAGAAGAGCATCAGGGTGAGGTAGACGACCTCAACGCCGAGATAGACGAGCTACACGGCAGATACGACGGCGCTATAGCCGAGTACAACGCAAAGACGGAGGAGGTCAACCGCAAGCTTGCCGAAATACAGACCATCGAGCAGAGATATTCCGACCAATACACGGCAAGAGAGCAGGAGCTCGAAGCCCGTTTGGAGGAAAAGCTGAAAGCGGAAACGGCTAAGTGCTCCAAAGAGGTAAAATCCGCCAAGGAGGAAACGGCGCTCATTCGGGGCGAGCTCGACGGAATGAGGGTCGAGCGCGGGCTGATGACTCCCAGCACTGACTACGCCACCCGCGAGAGGTTTTTGGAGCTCGAAGCGGCGTATATGGCTTTCCACAAGTTTTTCAAATCTCAATGGGAAATCACAAAAAAAGAAATTAGGAAAACTATTCTCTGGAATAAGGACAACAAGAAAAATCGCAAATAATTAAAGGCGAATTATGAAAAAAAGGGACAACGGCAACAACGGGAATATCGGGTTTATACTGCTGATTATACTTATAATCTGCGTAGTTACCCTGTTCATCGGCGCGCTCATAGTTCAGTACGGCGTTTACGGCGGGAAATTCCCCACCGTAGCCTCCGCTGAATTACAGTACGCACTTATTGCGTGCCTTGTCGCATTGCCTGTTTTGCTCGTTCTTCTTCTTTTGGTATCTAAAAATAACTCAAGGGACACCTCTTCGCTATCGGCGGACTACTTCGGCGTCGATTCGGAAAAATCTCATAAAGAGAGGCAAAAACTCCGTAATTACGACGGCGTCCCCTCGGAGCCCGTGGACGGAGATACTTTTCCTCTTCCGTCAATCCCGACAAAGATAGAAGACGAAAAAGAGGAGGAAGTCAACGAGGGCGGTTCGCGCTTCTACATGCTCACGCAGATAGACAAAGAATACGAAAGCTATGACCGTCCGGACTACGACGACAGTATAACCTTAAAGGAGCTGTGCGAGGAATTCAGGAACTTCTCGGCAGGGCAGTTACATCTTTACTACGATATAGAGGATATAAGAAGATTCATAGGCGCACTTGCGGTAACGAAGTTAATTATACTGCAAGGTATGTCCG
>JAFLVO010000016.1 GCA_022508245.1 Clostridiales bacterium | reverse complement strand
AGTTTTCTTTACAGTCTATGAAGGAGGGGAAATTTATGCAACTGATATTGTTGCTCATGCTCGCGCTCGCGGGTGGCGGCGAGCAAACGTTGAAGGAGGTCAAACCCATTTTGGAAAACCTTGGCGGCAGCGAGGCTCTCGGCGTAATCGAAAAGGCGGAAGAGCTGTCCGCAATGCTCACCGCAGTACAGTCGCTGACGGGCGGCAACGGTGGAATCGGAGGAACGGGTGGAATGGGAGGTAAGCGCGGCAACGGCGCGCCGCATTACAATCGGGAAAGCGAAACGGGCGGCGAATTTGCACAGCACGGCTTTCCCCTCGCGCCCATAGCGGCAATCGCGGACGAAAACATTACGTATTGTCTGTCGCGGTACATAACTCTCGGCGAGTAAATAATCGGCGCACTATTGCAATGCCCTTTGTTATGTGATACAATAAAGGCATGAAAGTAGGAATTTCAACGGCGTCGCTCTTTCCCGAAAAGCATACGGAGGAGGGGGCGCACATAATCAAATCGCTCGGCGCGCAGGTGGCGGAGGTGTTTTTATCCACCTTCTACGAATACCGCCCCGAATTTTCCAAGGCGCTCGCGCCGCAAATAGAGGGGTTGGAGATAAACTCCCTGCACTGTATGCCCCTCAATTTCGAGCCCAATTTATTCAACGTCACGCGCAGGGTGCGCGGCGACGGGTACTATTGGCTTGACCAAATCGCGCGCTCGGCTCAGCTCTTGCGCTGTAGCAATTACACCTTCCACGGTTTTATCCGCGCGGGAAAGGGACAGGACGATATGCGCTTTATCGGCGAAAGGATTGCGGAAGCCCACGCTTTTTTGGCGCGCTACGGCGTGCACCTCTGCCTTGAAAACACCGCTCACTATGCCTATAATCGCCCGGGGGTTTTCCGCGAAATAAAGCAGTTCTGCCCCGATTTGTACGGTGTGTTCGATATAAAACAGGCGAAAAGGAGCGGCTATCCCTATCAGATGTTTTTGTCAGAACTCGAAGGCGCGATTGCCTACGTGCATATCTCCGACGTAGACGAAAACGGCACAACCTGTCTGCCGGGCAAGGGAGTTTATGACTTTAAAGAGATTTTCTCGCGGTTAAAGGATTGCGGCTTTGACGGAAACATCTTAATCGAAAACTACCGCAAAGACTACGGCGATTACGGGGAATTGAAACAATCACTCGACTATTTGAATGAAATTCTTTATAAATTAAAATAGAAATTTGCGGCGGGCGCGAAGAATTTCGCGCCCGCCGCTTTTGCTGTCACCACAACGTTTTGCGCACGCATATACTATATATTGCGGTATGAATAAAAAGGCGGGAAAATGGCAAAAATTTCTTTTAAAATATATGAAAATTTGTAAAAATCGTTAAAAAAATAATTGACTTATTGTTTTTAGTTTGCTATGATATAAAAGCTGTCGATATAGACAGCACAGTTTTTCTTACGGAAATTTAAGAAAAACGCCCCCGACTTTCGTCGGTTAGCGAAGATTGACAACTGCATAGAGAGAGAAGAAACAAGTACAAAAGGCAATTTTATAAGATTGATTTTGGTTAATACGAAGAAGAAGTAGACTTCAAATTTTAAAGGAAACTTTGAACTGTAGGAATTAGAAATTAGTCGAGTTAAAGTTATAGAATTTTTTTTGTAGGGAAGTAGACGAAAACTCAGAAAATAGCGAAGAAAAATGCTAAGAGAAGAGGACGAAGAAAGATCAAGCTACAAAGAGCATTGAGGTGGATGCCTTGGTACATGGCGCCGAAGAAGGACGTGACAAGCTGCGAAAAGCTGCGGTGAGGAGCAAATATCTTAAGACCCGCAGATATCCGAATGAGGGAACTCAATACGCATAATAGCGTATTATCCATACCTGAACACATAGGGTATGAGAGGGGAACCCGGGGAACTGAAACATCTTAGTACCCGGAGGAAAAGAAAGTAAGAACGATTCCGTAAGTAGTGGCGAGCGAAAGCGGAGGAGCCCGAAGGAGCTGTAGTAATACGGCTCTGGTATCAGACGTTGAAGAAATCTTAGCCGAAGTCAGCTGGAAAGCTGCACGATAGAAAGTGAAAGTCTTGTAGGCGAAAAGATTTTGAGACAGATACAGCGAGTACGTCGGAACACGAGGAATTCTGACGGAAGATGTGGGGACCATCCCATAAGGCTAAATACGACCATGTGACCGATAGCGAATAGTACCGTGAGGGAAAGGTGAAAAGAACCCCGGGAGGGGAGTGAAAGAGAACCTGAAACCGGATGCTTACAAGCAGACAGAGCACTACGGGCAACCAGTGTGATGTCGTACTTTTTGTAGAACGGGCCGGCGAGTTACGTTGAGATGCAAGGTTAAGAGATAAAGTCTCGGAGCCGAAGCGAAAGCGAGTCTGAATAGGGCGAGAAGTATCTTGACGTAGACCCGAAACCTGGTGACCTAACCATGAACAGGCTGAAGCAATGGTAAAACGTTGTGGAGGGCCGAACACACGCCTGTTGAAATAGTCGGTGATGATTTGTGGTTAGCGGAGAAATTCCAAACGAACCGGGATATAGCTGGTTCTCCTCGAAATAGCTTTAGGGCTAGCCTCGTTTTAGATTACCGAAGGTAGAGCACTAATTGGCCTAGGGGGCTTCACAGCTTACCGAAGCTTCTTAAACTCCGAATGACGGATAATTGATGAACGGGAGTCAGACAGCGACAGATAAGTGCCGTTGTCAAAAGGGAAACAGCCCAGATCCACAGCTAAGGTCCCAAAGTATACGTTAAGTGGAAAAGGATGTGTCATTGTATAGACAACCAGGATGTTGGCTCAGAAGCAGCCACCCATTAAAAGAGTGCGTAATAGCTCACTGGTCGAGTGATGATGCGCCGAAAATTAACGGGGCTAAAACGTAACACCGAAGCTTGGGAATATACGATGTATATTGGTAGAGGAGCAATGCGTGCAGGCAGAAGCCATATCGGAAGAGGTGGTGGACAGCACGGAAGAGAGAATGCCGGCATAAGTAGCGAGAGCGGAGCGAGAAACTCCGCCGTCGAAAGTCTGAGGTTTCCTGGGGAAGGTTCGTCCGCCCAGGGTAAGTCGGGACCTAAGTCGAGGCCGAACGGCGTAGATGATGGACAACAGGTTGAAATTCCTGTACTACCGAATGAGTTAATGACGCAGTGACACGGAGAGATAGTGTGAGCGCGCAGATGGAAAAGCGCGTCCAAGCAATAAGGCTGACACGTAGTAAAGTACGCGTGTTGAAAGGCTGAGTTGTGACGGGGAACGGACAAAGGAAGTGAAGCACATGAATCTGCACCGGCGAGAAAAGCTGCTAAATATTATGAGGTACCCGTACCGCAAACCGACACAGGTAGACGAGAAGAAAATTCTAAGACGAACGGGAGAACTCTTGTTAAGGAACTCGGCAAAATGACCCCGTAACTTCGGGAGAAGGGGAGCCTACTGAAAGGTAGGCCGCAGTGAAGAGGCCCAAGCGACTGTTTATCAAAAACACAGGTTTCTGCGAAATCGTAAGATGAAGTATAGGAGCTGACTCCTGCCCAGTGCCGGAAGGTTAAGGGGA
>JAFLVO010000015.1 GCA_022508245.1 Clostridiales bacterium | reverse complement strand
TTATATCAAAGAACATCTCGACAGAAAAATTTTCTGCAATGGGCTGGACACTGAACTATTTGATAGAATTCTGAATTTTTATAACTCACATCTATAAAGATTAAATACAACGATAAATTTCAATTTATAGCATATATAGTTTTAGGTTTCTACCATATTTAAAAACAGACGGGGTGCTGAACGCACTCCGTCTGTTTTGTTGATTAAAGATATTCCCGTAATGCCGACGATTATTATATTTTTATTCAGTTACAGCCGGAACGTCTTCGGCGGGGGATTTTTTTAGGATTATAATCGTTGCTAACTGTGCGATTATGCCTGCCGCATACGCCGACCCAATCAGCACTGCGTAAATAATGGGGAACAACCCCAACACCGAATGAAAGGCAATTCCGCCTGCAAATATAAATCCTGCTACGAGGAAAGGTGTCAGAACGATAGATGTTATCAGCATACGCACGTTCAGTGAAATGAGTTTTTTGCGGGATTGCTGTATGAGCATTTTAATTCCGAACACGAGCGCAACTATGATGAAGGGAATTGACGACAGGTATATGACCGGATAGCCGTAAATAATAATTAAAATTAAGGCAATTCCTACGCCTAAACCGTCGCCCTCCGCCGTCTTGTACTGCAAAAAAGGCAATAAAATTAAAAAACCCAACAGCAAAAGGGCTGTTGCAATTGCCAGCCAAGCCGAAACTTTCGATTTTCTGTTATACATAAGCACCTCCTGCGGGCTGAATGTCCGTATCACGATTATATAACTTTTTTACGGAAAAATCAATACCTATATTAATCTTGCGTTGTGTGCGTGCAGAGTAGCTAGACGCTTTATTTCTTGTTTGCAATTATGTTGTGTAATTTTTTCATTATATTTTATACCTGCTTGCAAAATAATACATACTATGATAAAATATATATGTTGTGAAGAAATAAAATCTTTATAATATAGGTGTCACAATGAAAATTGTAATAGTAGGCGTCGGGAAAGTAGGAGAGACGCTTATAGGCAATCTTGTTCCGGAAAAGCACGACGTAGTAATCGTGGACAACGATTACGACGTTATCAACGACGTAGTAAACCGTTACGACGTAAGAGGTATATGCGGCGGAGGTCTTGAGCGTAAAGTACTTATCGACGCGGGCGTAGACAAGGCAGACCTTCTGATTGCCTGCACGTCTCGCGACGAAATGAATATTCTCTGTTGCGTGCTCGCAAAAAAAATTGGCGTGCATAGCACTATTGCGCGTGTGCGCGACCCGCAGTACTTCAAGGAAATGGAGAATATGCGCACCGATTTGGGACTCGACTACGCGTTCAACCCCGAGCTTGCCACGGCGCTTGAGATTGCGCAGGTGCTCAAATTCCCCTCTGCGCGGAGCGTTGAAAGCTTTGCGGGCGGTCGGGCGCGTATGGCGGAGTTCGAAATTACGGGTAATAACCCTCTTGTCGGCAAAAATCTTCAACAGATTTCAAGGGAATACGCAAGTAAAATTCTCATCGGCGTTGTGCAGCGCGGCACCAAAATAATTATACCGCACGGCGACTACGTTGTAGAAAGCGGAGACCTTATTCATATTATCGGCGACGAACAGGAAATTGCGTCTTTCTGTAAAAAGATAAACATTTTCAAGAGAAAGGCAAAGTCGGCGTTTATCGTCGGGGGCGGAAAGATTGTTTACTATCTCGCGCAGGAGCTTCTTCACTCGGGTGTGAGCGTCAAAATCATAGAAAAGGACGAAGAACGCGCAGAAGAGCTTTCCGAGCTACTGCCCGCGGCGACGGTAATTATCGGCAATGGCACAGATCAGGCAGTGCTCGAAGAGGAGAATCTCAAAAACAGCGACGCCTGCATTACGCTGACGGGTATGGATGAGGAGAACGTAATGATTTCCCTCTACGCCAAGCAGAGCAAGGTCGAGAAAATCGTTACAAAGATAGACCGTCCATCCATTTTAAAAATGGTAAACATGCTCGGGCTCGGCACGGTCGTCTCTCCCCGCATAGTTATTGCAAACCATATAGTGCGGTTTGTGCGCTCGTATTCGGCAACGAAGGGAGAGGGTGCGGATACCCTTTACAAGATAGGCAACAAGGCGGAAGCGTTGGAATTTACCGTTCTCAACGGGTTTAAGGGCATAGATACGCCTTTAAAACAGCTTACGCTTAAAAAGAACGTGCTGATAGGTGGCATTGTTCGAGACAACGAATTTATTCTCCCGAGCGGAGACACTACGATAAAGGTGGGCGATCGCGTGATAGTCGTTTCCGAAGAGAAACAGTTTACTAATCTGTCGCAGATTCTGAAATAGTCATGAATATTAAAATGGTTTTCAGCATTTTGGGCAGGACGCTCCTCATTGAAGCGGGCTTACTTCTCTTGCCTCTGCTGGTTGGAATTATATACGGCGATAACACCTGGGCGAGCTTTCTCATACCCATAGGCGGGCTGATAGCAATCGGCTTGCCTCTTTCGCTTTTAAAACTCAAAGACAGGTCCATCCACGTAAAAGAGGGCTTTGTCACGGTTGCGTTCGTTTGGATTTTAATGTCGCTTTTCGGGGCGTTGCCCTTTGTAATTTCGGGTGCAATTCCAAGCTATATAGACGCTCTGTTTGAAACGGTCTCCGGCTTTACCACGACGGGCGCTAGCATTATGGACGGCGTAAATACCGTGTCGGTGGACGACCTTTCACATAGCTTGCAATTCTGGCGGTTATCCACGCACTGGATAGGCGGAATGGGCGTGCTTGTGTTCGTTCTTGCAATTTTGCCGGGGTATAATTCGGGTATAATGCACGTATTCCGTGCGGAGTCGCCCGGACCGTCTGTCGGAAAGCTCGTAAGTAAGCTTACACGCACTGCAAGAATACTTTACGGAATTTACATTATTATGACGGCGATTGAAGCAATAATGCTAATCTGCGGCGGAATGAGCGTTTACGAAGGTGTGGTACACGCTTTTTCCACGGCGGGAACGGGTGGCTTCGGAATTAAAGGCGACAGCATTGCGTCATACAGCACCTATCATCAGATGGTAATAGCCGTGTTTATGTTCCTGTTCGGCATAAACTTCAACCTGTATTATCTCATTTTAATAAGACATTTCAAAAAGGCAATAAAGAGCGAGGAGTTTATCGTTTACCTCGTTATGGTCGTCGGTGCAACTCTTGCCATTGCCTTGAATATTTTATCGCTCTGCGCAAACTTCGGCGATGCTCTGCGCCTTTCATTCTTCCAGGTTGCCAGTTTCAGTTCGAGTACGGGCTTTACAACTGCGGAATACAATAAATGGCCCGCACTTTCTCAGGCGATATTGGTTTTATTAATGATTGTCGGTGCGTGCGGCGGCTCGACGGGCGGCGGAATTAAGGTTTCGCGCGCAATAATTTTAGTCAAGTCGGGCGTATCGGATATAAGAAGAATGTTGCATCCGCGCTCGGTCGTATCAACGAAAGTAGAGGGAGAGATTTTAAGCAAGGAAACAGAGCGCAACGTTCACACTTATTTCATTTTATGGGTTGTAATCGTAATTGTATGTACGATTCTGCTGTCTATCGACTGTAACGACGTTCTCACTAATTTCACGGCAACCCTTTCCTGCATAGGCAATATGGGCCCCATTATCAGCCTAAGAGATTACGCAGGTAACTTCGCGTTCTATTCGCCCTATTGCAAGCTATTGTTATCCTTTGTAATGTTGGTCGGACGGCTTGAAATATTCCCTATGATTTTAATGTTCGCACCCAGAACATGGAAACGCGGGTCATAGAAAGTTCACGAAAAAGTTCACAAAAAAACGGCTACTATTCTGCGTAGCCGTTTTTTCGTGATTTTTAGAAACTATGTTTCTTTGCCCGCATTATTTAAGGGCAAACAATAATAAAAATGCGGGCATTCACTTCCACGGAGGCGCAGGTATGCGCAAATTGGGTGCGCGACCCAAAAGCGTGGTTTTGAGTAGCGCCGTAAATTATTATATTCTGATATTATTAAAGGGAGGCGGAAGCCTCCCTTTTTGTTGCAATTTTTGTTGGAATTATTTTCAAACTGTGCTAAAATGAGTTAGAGGTAAAAAAATGTTAAACGAGTTTTCAAGAACGGAGTTGATTTTGGGCAAGGATGGGCTTAATAAGCTCGCTTTATCTCGCGTTGCCGTGTTCGGAATAGGCGGGGTAGGCGGTTATGCGGTCGAAGCCTTAATCCGTTCGGGGGTCGGCGCGGTCGACTTAATCGACGACGACAAGGTATGTCTGACGAACATAAATCGTCAGATTTACGCAACTCAAAAGACGGTAGGGCGCTATAAAGTGGACGTCGCAGCCGAGCGCATTGCCGAAATCAATCCCAATGCACAGGTGCGCACGTATAAAACTTTTTTCACGCCTCAGACGGCGGGCGAGTTTAACTTTTCGGACTATGACTATATAATTGACGCAATAGACACCGTTACGGGCAAAATAGAGCTCGTTATGCAAGCCGAAAAGGCTGGCGTTCCCATAATAAGCGCAATGGGCGCGGGCAACAAGCTGGACCCTACTGCTTTCGAGGTTGCGGATATATACAAAACGTCGGTATGCCCGCTTGCAAGGGTTATGCGCCGAGAACTCGCAAAAAGGGGCGTTAAAAAACTTAAAGTAGTCTATTCCAAGGAACAGCCCATAACCCCCGACGGCAATTTAGAGCAAGACTGCAAAGAAGAGGGTAGAGGCACTCAAAAGCGCGAAATTCCCGGAAGCACCGCCTTCGTTCCCCCCGTGGTGGGACTTATAATCGCAAGCGAGGTAGTAAAGGAAATAATAAACAAATAAAAAAGGAGCTGACGGAAAAGTCAGTCCTTTTTATTTATGAGAAATTTGTTTGAATTTTCGGGGATTTTGGGATATAATAGTGTTAGAAAGTAGAGGAGCAATTCAGATAGATATTTTTTAAACGCTCTACGGCGCGAACAAAAACCACGCTTTTGGTTCGCGCACTCAATTTGCGTATGCCTACGCCTCCGTGGAAGAGAATTGCCGCGATTGTATCATTGTTTGCTTTTAATTATCGCGGCAAGAGAAACTTAGTTTCTCAAAATCACGGAAAATACGGCACGCAAAATAGGGGCGTATTTTCGTGAGGTATTTCCATGTGTACATCGATAAGTTATAAGACGAAAGACCATTATTTCGGGCGGAATCTCGACTACGAATTTTCGTATAACGAGACGGTTACAATAACGCCTCGCAATTATCCGTTCAATTTCATGGTAATGGGGCAAATCAAAAGCCATTACGCAATGATAGGAATGGCGTTCGTACAGCAGGACTATCCACTCTATTATGACGCAACCAACGAAAAGGGTTTGAGCATGGCGGGGCTGAATTTCCCCACCAACGCCGTATATTTGCCCAAAGACCCTAAAAAGGACAATATAACGCCTTTTGAGTTCATCCCGTGGATTTTGGGTCAGTGCGCAACAGTGGGAGAGGCAAGGAAAAAGCTTGAAAAGCTCAACCTCTTAAACGAGAATTTCAGCGAGGAATTGAAGCTGTCGCCCTTACATTGGATGATTTCGGACAGGGAGGAGAGCATAGTTGTAGAACCTCTTAAAGACGGCTTAAAGATTTACGACAATCCCGTAGGGGTTATGACGAACAACCCTACGTTTGATTTTCATATGCTCAACCTTGCAAATTATATGGGACTTACGCGCGAAGAACCCACAAGCAGATTTTCCGAAAATATAACACTCAAACCGTATAGCCGCGGTATGGGGGCAATAGGGCTTCCAGGTGATTTGTCGTCGGCTTCACGCTTTGTAAAAGCGGCGTTTACAAGGCTCAACTCGGTTTCGGGGGAGTCTGAGAGTGAGAGTATAAGCCAGTTTTTCCATATCTTAAATTCAGTGGCACAGCAAAAGGGCTGCTGCAGGGTAGAGCACGGATTTGAATACACAATATATTCCTCGTGCTGTAACACGGATAAGGGAATTTATTACTATACAACTTACGAAAACAGTCAGATATCGGGCGTGGATATGCACAGGGAAAATTTGGACGGACAAAAACTTATAAGCTATCCTCTTTTGAAAGGTCAGTCAATTAAAATGTGCAACTGACGGCGAATAATTTTTAAGGTAACATCAATGGAAAGAAAAGGTAAAATTATAGCTCTATTTATTGCAAATACCCTATTTGTCTTGGCGACGATAGGTCTGA
>JAFLVO010000014.1 GCA_022508245.1 Clostridiales bacterium | reverse complement strand
ATAAGATATCCCATCGAAAGAGTAAGACCCCTTCAAGACCAGAAGGTTGATAGGTCGGGGATGTAAGCGCAGTAATGCGTTGAGTTGACCGATACTAATAGGTCGAGGGCTTGAACTCAACAACAAAGTTGAGAGAAGAATAGTTTACGAATCTAGAAAGATTAGCTACATTTTTAACGAGCGTAATAAAGTCCTTTTTAACCTGTTTTTTCAATGCTATGCAGTTTTCAGTCTTCGTCAGTTGCAAACCTCGCTTAAAGGCGTTCACGCAAGCGCAAACGCCAAGTTTCCTCGGTTACAACTTCCTTATGACTGAGTTTTGGGCATACGCCCTCGCACAGTCTTCGTCAGTTGCAAACCTCGCGCAGTCTTCACGGAAAAGTGAAGGTTGCAAAATCCAAAGGCGCGGTAAAGCGTTGAAGGAGTGCAGATTTATCTGCAAAATAGTATATTATCGGCTGACGCCGTTATATAACCATTCCGGTGACGATAGCAATGAGGATCCACCTGTTCCCATTCCGAACACAGAAGTTAAGCTCATTAACGCCGAAGATAGTTGGGTTTTAACCCTGCGAAAATAGGTAGTTGCCGGATTTCATAAAAATAAGTGTTACCCGCAGGGTGGCGCTTATTTTTTTATTGTAATTCGGAGCTTAACTTCTGGGACAAGCCATACGCGCTTTTGCGTGCGTGGCTTTACACTTTTTGTTAAGCTCATTAACGCCGCGCGAGCGTAGCGCTGCTTTGTAAAAAACATAAAATGTTTTCACAAAAGATAAGTTGGGTTTTAACCCTGCGAAAATAGGTAGTTGCCGGATTTCAAAAATAGAGCAACCCGCTGCGGTTGTTCTTTTTTTATTGGCTGAACAAGTTCGATTTTAACGCGTGCATGAATACACATTGACAAGGTTTCATTTTCATATTATAATTAAATAGCAAAACAATTTTTGTTTAGTCATATATGTGGATAACGATAAACAATTAATTTGCAAAATCATTTTAATGCTGTATTGTATTAAATGAGGTTTTAATGAAAAAAGTTTATTTGATTTTTATATGTGCTATTTTATCAATATTCTTTTGCGGTTGTGATTATATTCATCATTCAAATTCGTTTGTCGAAGGCACTTACACCTGCGAAGAAGGTAAGCTGATTGTAACCGCTATAGACGAGGAGACGTATAAAAGCAGGAACGGTGTCAACGTCGTTGAAGATGACAGTATAGAACGCACAAATCAATATTACGAGATTGCTTTCTTTTTGTATGATGAGGACTCCCAAAGCTACGTTGAACTTGCTTTCTATAATTTGGTACAAACCTCGGTTAAAGCGCAGCCTTGTTTTTATGAAGATGAAAACGGAAACGACATTTGTCCGCAAAAAACATATTACAGCGTGCAATACGTCATTGGATATGATGGCAAAGATTATATTTTAAATTAAAAGTCCCAAAATGATATTAATCATAAAAAGAACAGAGCATTGAGAAAAATTCTCTTTGCTCTTTTTTGCTTATCGTCGTGCGAATGTGGCGGGCTGTTTTATTTTGAAAATTTACTGCCTTGACAAGGGGGCGGGTTGTTGCTAAAATATAGTTATGAATATAGACGAAAACACGCAAAAAACTCAATCGGACGAAACCGAAGCTCAATTTGCAGAGGGTGAAGAAATTGCGTATTCTGTAGGCGCAGAGAGTAATGAGGTCGAGGGCGAATATATTTCCGACGAGGAAGAGAGCGAAAACGAGCCGACTGCGCACATTTCAAGCTACGGCGACTTTATAATAGAAGAGTTTTCCGCTGAACAAAACGCCAAACGTCTTGTAAGCGTTACCAAAATTCCTCAAACCGCCGCAATCTATATTATGGCGGCAGTAAACTTTGTTTTGGGCGTTTTATGCGTTTCGATAACGGGCATAATTGCCGAAGTTCTGCCCTATATTGTTGGAGCAATGATGATTGCCGTCGGATTTGTGCAGTTTGTCGTTGCAATTATCCACAAGGAATATAAAGAGGTTAAAACCAACAAAACTGTAACGTTCTTTCTCGTTGCTGCGCTCGGCATAATGATTATTTTGCAGGAAATCGACTCCACAAACGATTCGGCAATAATGCTAGTCTCGGTAATTTGGGGTGTATTGGGGCTCTTCGAGGGCGCGCACGCCTTCAATCACGCACTGCATAGAATTGCAAACTCCGAACGCTGTGCGTACTACCTTATAAAGGGACTGTTGGAGTGCGTCGTTGCGTTTATGCTCTTATATCGTCCAGACAGCCACGAAATACACCATTTCCATATTATAGTTTTCGGCGCAAACCTCATCATGGACGCAATTACAATGCTTCCGCCCGTCAAAAAACTGCTTACAAACGTATAAAGTTATGAATGCTTTTAATAAAATGATAGGGCAACAATTCAGTAATCCACGAGGATTTATCGGGGCAATTTGTTGCAAAATAATGAATTGTATCAACAGTAAAATGTACAAGAGTGTAATAAACGAGGTTACTGCGGACGAAAGTTCTACAATTCTTGACGTTGGGTACGGCAACGGTTATCTTTTAAAAAAACTCTATAAAAAATTCGGTTGCAACCTCTACGGAATAGAGATTTCACACGATGCGAAAAAAATTGCCGAAAAACGCAACGCAAAGGGCATTAAAGACGGAAAAATAAAACTGCTTCAGGCTGATTGCTGTGATATGCCCTTTGATGAGGAAATATTCGATAGCGTTGCAACCGTCAATACGATATATTTTTGGGAAGATACGAAAAAAGGATTATCCGAAATACGCAAAGTTTTGAAAGGCGGCGGTAAATTTTACAATGCCGTTTATACAAGGGAGTGGCTGCAAAAACTGCCCTATACAAAAGAGGGGTTTAAATTCTTCGATAAAGACGATTGCATCCGTCTTGGAAAAGAGGCGGGATTTAAGGAAGTTGAGATTAAAGAAATTAAGAAAGGCAAAAACTTTTTGGTAGTGTTTACAAAATAATTATAAAAAGCGGCGGGCGCGATAATTCGCGCCCGCCGTATGTTTTAAGTTATTCACATTGCCGATTTCAGTCGCTCCATTTGTGCTTTGAGAGTGTTCTGTCCTTCACGTCGTCGTGAAATTCGTAATACCTTTCCCTGATTTCTTCTATGCTCATATTTTCGTCTATTAAACCGAGCATTTCTTCAATTTCTTCCTCTGAAAAGTCTGCAAGGTTGAACTCGCCCTCAAAGACTTGGGCAAGTTTCATTAAGTCCCAATTTGTCGCTTTCATAAAATTCCTTTAAAAAAAGCCGCTGTCGCGGCGTTTTTTTACATTACTACGATATTTTTCTCTTCAAATACGAGTTTCAAATCCTTGGGGAAGTGGTCGTCGGTTATAAGCACGTCGATATCGTCCATTTTTGCAAAGGTATAGGGGTTGATTTTGCCGATTTTGGAGCTGTCGAGCATCATATATACCATACGCGCTTTCTGGAATACGTTGCGAAGAAGGTCGCTTTCAATCTGGCTGTTGCACGAAAAACCGTTTTCGGGAGTGAACGCCGTTGCAGAAACGATAGCAATTTCGAAGTTTGTCGCGGCAAAGTATTCCTTTGCGGCGGGGGAGGCGGTGGAGAGGTTGTCTTTCATAAGCTGTCCGCCTACGACAGTTATATTGATATTCTTTTTCTGTGCAAGTTCCATAGCAACGGCAATTCCGTTGGTGAAGATGTTGCACTTTAAATCGGGCATTTCCTTGGAGAGATACATTGCGGTAGTGCCGCCGTCGATGAATACGCAAGCGCCCTCGTCAACGAGCGCTGCGGCCTTCTGCGCAATTATTATTTTAGCGTCGGTATTTATAGTCGTCTTTTTGGCGTACTCCTCGCCCGAAACCTTCTGAACCTCCTTAACGGACATTGCGCCGCCGCGGATACGGATAACTCTGCCGTCCTTTTCAAGCTGGCACAAATCGCGTCTCAAGGTCATTTGAGATACGGAAGGGAAGCTTTCTTCAAGCTGTTCAAGCGACATTTTACCGCGTTTGTCTAAAATTTCGGCAATCTCTTCGATTCTTTCCCTTTTCATATTTGTAAAACTCCCTTGTGATTTTTTAACATATTCCCGTGTTATGAAATTATTGTAATATATTATCACTTAAATTGTCAAGGGAATCACTCTGTATTAACAAAAATTACAACGGTTTGTGAATTTTTTTCATAAACAACTGTATAAAAAAATGTTGCAAACGGAGTGTGTTTTGCTATATAATATTGAATGGGTTTTTGTATGAAAAAAGATAATTTAGCCCTTGAAAAAGAGGCTTTAAGGCTTACCAAGGAAATAGCTAAATTCTACGAGGTGGAAGAAAACCGCATAATTTCCTGCAAAAAAGCAGTCGCGGAGCCTAAATTTTTTGACGAAATTTCCGAGATAGGAGAGAGGGCTTTTGCGGGCGTTAAGGCGGTTAAAAAGCTTGTGCTGCCCGAAAATATAAGCTATATCGGGGATAACGCTTTTTCCGGGTGTAAAAATCTTGAAGAGGTAACGCTTTGCGCGGCTCCCGAAGAAATGGGCGACGCCATATTTTCCGACTGCATAAAATTAAAGAAGGTAACCTTGCCTGACGGATTAAAGCATATAAAGAGGCGTGCTTTTTACAACTGCGGAGGGCTTGAAGAGATTGTTCTTCCCGACGAGGTAAAGTCGATAGGAGAGAGCGCGTTCGACGGCTGTTACAGCCTTTTAAGGATAAATATTCCCGAACATGTCGAAAAAATAGGCGACTACGCCTTTTACGGCTGCGAGGGAGTAGAAAAGCTTACAATTCCACAAAGCGTCAGAGAGATAGGCGTTTCGGCTTTCGGGAGATGCTCTCTTGAAGAAGTTACTTTGCCGAAAAGATTCAAAAAACACAAAAAGAAAATATTCGGCAAAAAAGAGGGCGGACTTTTTTCAAAGGTTAAATTCACTTATATTTAAGGTAGAAATATGGAAATAAATAAAAATTTAAAAATTTACAACACTTTGACACGCAGAAAAGAGGAGTTTTCTCCTCTCGAAGAGGGTAAAGTCAAAATGTACGCGTGCGGAATAACCGTTTCGGGCGAGGCGCATATAGGTCACGGCTATCAGGCCTTGATTTACGACATTATGCGCAAGTATTTCGAGAAAAAGGGCTACGACGTCACATACGCTCGCAACTACACCGACGTGGACGACAAAATTATTGCAAAGAGCAGGGAGACGGGTATTCCCGCCGATATTTACGCCGAGAAAATGATTGAAAAAATCGATAAGGTTATGGCGGAAATGGATATCGACGAGCCCACTCTTTGGCTTAAAGCCACCCAAAATATAAACACTATTATCGGTTTTATAGAAAAGCTGATTGCAAACGGGCACGCGTACGCCGCAAGTAACGGCGACGTGTATTTCGACGTTTCCTCGTTCAAACGCTACGGCTGTCTGTCCAACCGCTCGGTTGAAGATATGCTCGACGGAGTGCGCATTGAAAACGGCGAGGAAAAGAGAAGCCCCGCAGACTTCGCGCTGTGGAAGGCGGCGAAGGAGGGCGAAATCCGCTGGCACTCTCCCTGGGGCGAAGGCAGACCGGGCTGGCACATAGAGTGCTCGGCTATGAATATGGCGGCGTTCGGCGACCAAATCGACCTGCACGGCGGCGGGCGCGACCTTGTGTTTCCCCATCACGAAAACGAAATTGCGCAGACCGAGAGCTTAACGGGCAAGCAGTTTGCAAAATTCTGGACGCACAACGGACTTATCAAGGTCAACGGACAGAAGATGTCCAAGAGCCTCGGCAACAGCCTTTTACTTGAGGATTTGCTCAAAAAATACACCAACGAGGCTATTAAATTTGCCCTCCTGCAGTTCAACTACCGCGCGGATATCAACCTTACAGACGGCATTTTCGACGAAGCCGAAAGGCACCTTACGGGCTTCTATAAGGTCATAAAGACCGTTGAGGAGAAGTTCGGCAAGGGTACGGGCAACGAGAAGATTGACAGCCAATTCAACGCCGATATGGACGACGATTTCAACACCGCGCTTGCTCTTTCAAGGCTGTTCGGGCTGTTCAAGGACATCTCCGCCCGTGCAGAAAAGGGGGATAAAACCTGCGCGGACGACGTTGCGCAGATTAAAAAGACCTATTCACTTTTGGGACTTTTTAAAAAGAACGCCGAAGACTATTTAAAGGAAGTTGAAAGCAAAAACGCGGAGGAAATTCCCCAGAGCGTAAAGGAGCTTGCCGAAAAACGCTGGCAGGCAAAGCTTGCAAAAAACTGGGCGGAGGCGGATGCACTTCGCGCACAAATCGACAGCTTGGGCTATACGGTTAAGGACAGCAAAGACGGATATATAATAAGTAAAAAATAAAAGGGATGAAATATGAAAAAATTAACAAGCGAAACTTTGAGAAATTTGTATCTTGACTTTTTTAGAAGCAAGGGGCATGCCATAATTCCCTCGGCGTCGCTCATACCCGAAAACGACCCCACCGTGCTCTTTACTACGGCGGGTATGCACCCGCTCGTGCCCTATCTTCTGGGAGAAAAGCACCCTGCGGGCACCCGTCTTACAGATGTTCAGAAATGCGTCCGTACGGGCGATATCGACGACGTGGGCGACAGCTCGCACTGCACTTTCTTCGAAATGCTCGGCAACTGGTCGCTCGGCGATTATTTCAAAAAGGAAATGATAAGCTGGTCGTTCGAGTTCTTAACTTCGGAAAAATATCTGGGTATACCCGTAAAGGATATTGCCGTAACCTGCTTTGCGGGCGATGACGACTGCCCCAAGGACGGCGAGAGCGCAGAGCTTTGGAAGGAGTGCGGCATACTTCCCGAAAATATCTATTATCTGCCCAAATCGGGCAACTGGTGGGGTCCTGCGGGAACTACGGGTCCCTGCGGACCTGACACCGAAATGCACATTATCTGCAATCACGAAATTGCGGACAAGCTCGGGGCGTACGACTTTGAAAAGGCGCCCTCGGGTACCTTCCTTGAGATATGGAACGACGTGTTTATGCAGTACAACAAGAACGCCGAGGGCAAATACGAGCCTTTGAAACAGCGTAACGTAGATACGGGCATGGGCTTGGAGCGCACGCTGTGCATACTTAACGGCAAGGCAAGCGTGTACGAAACGGATATCTTCGAAAAGGCAATTGAGAAGATTGAAACTCTCACGGGCAAGAAATACGGCGAGAGCGAGGACATAACCCGCGCGTTCCGCGTAGTTTTGGACCATATCCGCACCGCGACCTTTATGCTCGGCGACACAAAGGGTATTGTGCCCTCGAACACCGACCAGGGCTATATTTTAAGGCGCATTATCCGCCGCGCAGTCCGCTTCGGCAGAAATATAAACCTGCCTCAAGGTTCGCTCAAAGAGATTTCGGCAACGTTTGTTGAAAAATATAGAGAAATCTATCCCGAGCTCGTCAAAAACTCGGCTAAAGTTTACGAAGAGCTTGAAAAGGAGGAGACTAAGTTCTCAAAGACCTTACAGCAGGGCATACGCGAGTTCGAAAAGGTAGCAGGTTCGCTCCCCGCGGGCGGAGAGATTGACGGCGTGACGGCGTTCCATCTTTACGACACTTACGGTTTCCCCGTTGAGATTACCAATGAAATGGCGAGGGAAAAGGGACTTTCGGTTGACGTCAAGGGCTACGAGGCTGCTTATGCAGAGCATCAAGCTAAGTCGAGAGCGGGCAGTGAACAGAAATTTGCCTGCGGACTTGCCGACCACAAGGAAGAGACGACAAAACTCCACACCGCAACCCACCTTTTGCATGCGGCGCTCAAAATAGTCTGCTCGCCTGACGTAGAGCAGAAAGGCAGCAACATTACGGAGGAGCGGTTGAGGTTCGACTTCAACTTTGCGCGCAAATTGACCCCTGAAGAGGTTGCGGAGGTTGAAAGGCTTGTAAACGAGCAGATTAAAAATAACGTGCCCGTAGTAATGCGCCAAATGAGCCTCGAGGAGGCAAAGAAAGAGGGCTTTACGGGGTTGTTTGAAAGCAAGTACGGCGAGAGGGTCAAAACCTACTCGATAGGCGAGTTTTCAAGGGAAATCTGCGGCGGGCCGCACGTTGCGAACACTGGCGAGCTGGGCGTATTCAAGATTGCCAAGCAGGAAAACGTTTCCGCAGGAATTAAGAGAATAAAAGCTATTTTGCAGTAATATTTATAGGGCGCGGAGCAATCCGCGCCCCTTATTTTAAAACTTTTTACGGCGGAAGGAAAAACCACGCTTTTCCCTTCCGCACTCAATTTGCGTATGCCTACGCCTCCGTGGAGGGGAATTTGCGCAATCTTATTATTGTGTGCCATTAAATATTGCGCAAAGGGGAACTTAGTTCCCCAAATCACGAAAAATGAACGGGTATGCAATCCCAGCCGATATACCCGAAAGCGTCTTGTTTTGGGCTTTTCCTGCGTTAAACTCGCTCGTAGTAGGGTTCACTACGACTTCGCTCGTTTGCCTTGTAAAATCTCGCAAAACGAGCCGTTTCAGGCGCGTAGCGTTTTTACGGAGCAAAATTGCGAGGATAGGCGCACGAAACGGCGCGAGAGCGTGTTGAACACACGCCGAGCGACGGTTTGGGTGTATAGACCGCAAGTTCGCCCGTAAAAATGTATCGGTTGAGATTGCATATCCGTATGCGCAGAATAGCAAGTAATTTTTGTGAATTTAAGAAAAAAAATAATTTGAGAAATTTCCAAACGCAATATAAAACGGCTTGACAGAAATTTTATAAAATAATAAAATAAGTTTACATTAAGAGAGAAACAGTTTAACGTTAAATATTTTAAGGAGCGGACAATGAAAACCTATATGGCAAAGGCGGAGACAGTTGAAAGAAAATGGTACGTCGTTGATGCAACGGGCGTGCCTCTCGGCAGGCTTGCTTCCAAGGTGGCTGCCATACTTCGCGGTAAAAATAAACCTACATTTACCCCTAACGTAGACACGGGCGATTTCGTTATCGTTATCAATACCGACAAAGTAGCTTTGACGGGTAAAAAGCTTGACGATAAATATTATAGATATCACACGGGCTATATCGGCGGTCTTAAAGAGATTTCATATAAAAAGATGCTTGCCGAAAAGAGCGATTTAGCCGTTTACGAAGCGGTAAAGGGCATGCTCCCCAAGAATTCGCTCGGCAGAGACATGATAAAGAAACTCAGGGTATACAAGGGCGGAGAACACAACCACACGGCGCAAAAACCCGAAGAACTCAAATTATTTTAAGCAATCAGAGAGGTAACTTTTAATTATGGCAAAGGCTAATTTAAAGAAAAAACTTCAATTTTGGGGAACGGGCAGAAGGAAGAAGGCTATCGCCCGCGTTCGCCTCATACCCGCCGGTACGGGCGTAATTAAGATCAACGACAGAGCGTTCGAGGACTACTTCCCGCAGGACGTTTTGAGATACGTAGTTAATCAGCCTCTCGCACTCCTCGGAGTCGAAGCTAAATACGATATTATGGTTAACGTCTACGGCGGCGGTTACACGGGTCAGGCAAATGCAATACGTTTGGGTATTTCCCGCGCACTGCTGCAGGCGGAGGAGGGCTCGCGTCCCGCACTCAAGAAAGAGGGCTTCTTAACACGCGACCCCAGAGTCAAAGAGAGAAAGAAGTACGGCTTGAAAAAAGCTCGCCGCGCACCTCAGTTCTCAAAGAGATAATTTCAAAAACACAAAGAGATGCAAATTCGCATCTCTTTTTTTGTTGTTAACTAACTGCATATAAGCGGCGCATAACTGTGTTGAGCTTGCGTTTTGCTTGGGTTACGTACGCCTGTGTACGCTCCCCGCGCAAAGCCGCGCTCGCCTTGTTCTGCTTGCTTCTCTGCGGTTTTGCGATTCTACACCTTTATAAAAAATCGGGCATATGTTAAATAGACGGTCGACAATATATTGCGAAATTCAACAATTGTCGAACAAATTTTTAAAAATGCGCTTGCAATTTATAATCCGTGGTGGTACAATTAAGCTACAAACAAATAAATTAAGGAGGTTATTATGGCTAAGAAAAATGGTTTGAATTTAGGTATGATTTTAGGCGGTGCGGCAGCGCTTTTGGGTCTTGTAGCATTCTTTATGCTCTTTGCTCCCAACCTCGTGTCGGAAGTGCTTAATGTCAAAACCGAATACAGCGGACTTGAAACTGTTTTCGGTGCGGCACACAAATCAACAGCCCTGGGAAAAGAAGTAGAGACGGAAATCTTTAAGTTCTCGTTCTTAAGTTTTCTTCCCTATCTGCTTGCTCTTGTCGGCGTGGCAATGGCAGTTCTTGCAGCTCTTGGAAAGCTCGGCAAAATCGCACCCATCGTTTCGGCAGCTTGCTTCGTAGTTGCTGCAATACTCTTCTTTATTGCTGTTCTCACCTGCGTACTCAACCTTCCCGATAAGGCAACCGCAGACGATATCAGCAAGGCCAAAGAAGTATATTCGCTCGGCGCGGGCGTAATCGTTGCAGGCGTTCTGTCAATAATTGCGGCTCTTGCAAATGCTGCTAACCTGGTTTTGAACAAGAAATAATTTTTAAAAGTACATAGAACCCGACGCGGTTGCGTCGGGTTTTTGCTATATATTTGCAAAAGTTGTAAAAATTTGTCGTGTACTATTGCTTTTTTACGGGTTTTGTATTATAATTTTAACGTTACAAATATAGATATTTGGGGGGATAAAAAATGAAGAACATAATAGTTGGGCAGTCGGGAGGACCTACTGCAGTTATAAATTCGTCTCTTCTCGGCGTTTATAAGACGGCAAGGGACAGGGGTGCTGACAAGGTTTACGGTATGGTTCACGGCATAAAGGGGCTTTTGGACAGAAATATTGTCGACCTCTCCACATGCTTCAAGACCAATCTCGACACAGACCTTTTAAAGAGAACACCTTCGTCTTTCCTCGGCTCGTGCCGCTACAAGCTGCCCGACATAGAGGGTAACGAAGACACTTATGAGAAAATTTTCGAAATTTTGAACGAGCTCGATATTTGCGCGTTCTTCTATATCGGCGGAAACGACTCGATGGACACAATCACGAAGTTGAGCGACTACGGAATTAAAATCAAGAGCCATATCCGTTTTATCGGCGTTCCCAAGACGATTGACAACGATCTTGCAATAACCGACCACACTCCCGGCTACGGCAGTGCGGCAAAATACATAGCGGCAACCACCAAAGAAATTATCCGCGACGGTCGAGTTTACGACTATCCCGTAGTTTCGGTGATCGAAATTATGGGACGCAACGCGGGCTGGCTAACTGCCGCGGCTGCTCTTTCAGAGGGCGAGGACTGCGAGGGCGTAGACGCAATCTATCTGCCCGAGATAGTGTTCGATGTCGACAAATTCCTTGAGAACGTGGGAAATCTCCTCAAAAAAGACCGTTCGATAGTTATAGCCGTTTCCGAGGGCGTAAAGGTTGCGGACGGCAGATACGTGTGCGAGCTCGCCGACCACGTTGACTACGTTGACGCGTTCGGACACAAACAGCTTGCGGGCACTGCGCGCTATCTTGCAAGTAAGATTGACGAAAAGTACGGTATAAAGACGAGAGCGATAGAGCTTTCCTCGTTACAGCGCTGCGCGTCGCACATTATGTCAAGAGTTGACATGACCGAGGCGTTCAATGCGGGCGGTGCTGCTGTAAAAGCTGCGTTTGAAGGACTTACCGGTCAAGTTATAACCTTAAAGCGCGTCTCCGACGATCCCTATATGTGCATAACCGAACCCGCCGACGTTCACTTTGTTGCAAACGTGGAAAAGAAAGTTCCCCTCGAATGGATAACCGACGACGGCGCAAACGTCAAGTCCGAGCTTGTACACTATATCATGCCGCTCATACAGGCAGAGATTGCGCCCCTTTGGATAAACGGACTTCCCCGCCATATCCGCCTGATGACCAAATCGACAATAAAATAATTTGTAAAGCTTTAACCTTCTCCGCAAAACGGAGAAGGTTATTTTTTGTTTTTAACGCGGTTGGCTATTGCCTCGTGGCGGGACAGAACACTTGCAAACATATTTATTTGTGCGGGCGGAGGGGGAGCAGCGGGGGGCTCTTGCGGGCGTACGGTTTCCTCGCCTTGCCCTACTGAGGGCGCGCTCAATTTGCCGAGCGCGGTTAAAAGCTTTAAAAGTGCAAATTTTTCCGTAAAATACAACTCCTTTTTTTTAAAATCAACTCATTTTTTATTGCTTATAAACTTGCTTTGGTGTATAATAACTTTGTTCACTCGGAAATTGTTCGGATTTTCGGGCGATTTCCGTTGTAATTCAGAAATAAACCTGACGCAAAGCTTTTAAGTTTTTGCGAGGCGGAGATACAATGAGTAGACGTTTTACTAAAATTATATGCGCAATTCTTTCCGCAGTTGTCGCTTCAGGCATTTTGCTTGCGGCAGGCTGCTCCAAAGGACACACAGACACGCCCTTGAGCGGTAGCGGTATATTCACGACCGACGACGCTATATCAAACGGCGGTTTCGCAGTTGAAAAGGGCAACTATATTTACTTTATCAACGGCGTTCAGAGCAATTCTGCGGACAACGATTACGGCAAGCCCGTAAAAGGCGCCATAAGCCGTATTTCCAAGACCGACTATGCGGCGAACAACTATTCGAACACGCAGATAGTAGTTCCCCAGATTGTGTACTCTGCAAACCACAACGCGGGTATATTTATCTACGGCGACGAGGTTTACTACGGAACGCCCTCGACTGCCAAAAACGCAGACGGCGTTGTTCAGTATCAGAACCTTGAAATGCAGTCCACAAAGCTCGACCGTTCGCGCACAAGCGCACCCTACATCTCGTTCAGCGATTCGTCATACGAATACCGCTACGTTGAAGTTGAGGGTACGGTCTATCTGCTCTACGTCGCTACGGGCGAAACGCTCTACGGCGAGAGCACGGGCGTAACCAATATTCACTCGCTCAACACAAAGACGGGCAAGAACACATTGCTTGTTTACAACGTTGCGTCTTATCTTTTCGACGACGAGGACAAGACCAATGAGCGTATCTACTACACGATGAACGTTAAAAACTATTCTTCGGGCAGTAACTACGGCTACAATCAGCTCTACACCGTAACGGCAGACAAGACCGATGCAAACGAATACGATACCTCATCTATAATCGGCTGGGACGAGGACAACGACAGATATATAAACTGCGGACAGCTCGTATTCGAGGGCAGAGGCGGCAAGGTAGATAAGACGACCCCTTTCAACTACGAATATCCGGACGAGAACGCTAAAAACGCAAGAAACTACACCTACACGCTTAAAACTTACGTAAACAAAACGCTCGTATTTACACGCAGCAGCACGGATATAAGCGAACAGTATCTCTACACCTATAAAGACGGCTCGATTGATTCAAGCGACCCTATCGCGCTCAATACGCAGCTTGAGAACAAGGAGCTTTTGAAAAACGGTACAAGCGCTGACAGTTATAAGTATATTTTCGACGACAAAGGCGACGTCAAGGCTGTAATCAATACGGAGAGCTCCGGCGGAATAAGCATAAATTACGTAAAGGACGACGGCAAGCTTCATGAAAAGAAGTTCGAGGGCACAAATTTAGAGGATTCCAAGTACTTCAATATCGTAAAGGACGGAGCGGCAACTATACTGTTTCTTGACAGAGAGAACAAGCTCCTGTATTACTCAATCGGCGGTTCGGGCGCCAACGGACATTCGATATGGCGCGTTGATTACTCCTCGGAAAACTACGGCGACTACGCCGTGTTCGAGTTTGACCCCACCCCGTACACGCCCGTCCGTATTCTGGACTTGGATGCGGCTTCCGACTGGTATCTTCCCGAGATAATCGAAAATCAGATTATGTACGCTACGGCTGCCTCGGATATGACACTGTACACATACATCATGGTCTGCGATTTGAGAAACGACAAGGGCGAGCCCATGAGCAACGCCGAGATAAGAACCCTCAACGAGCAGTACGAAAGCATTACCAAAAAGATTGACGAATACGGCGATTCGAAAAAATATCCTACGGAAAAGTATCAGAATATTACGAATATTTTGAAATACGCATTCTATTCTGAAGATGCATCCTATGTTTACAAGCATCAGAAGAAGGTTAACGCCGCTAACCCCGATAACCAGAATATTCCTTTCTCGGACGAGACGCTTGCAGAATACGATGCCTTCCTCAAACCCGCAGAGGACAACAATTGGAAGGAATTTTCCGAGGATAAGACTGTAAACGGCAAGACGGTTTACGCAAACTACCGCAGCTACTATTACAGCTTGCTCGGCAATATGTCCTCGAGCGATAAGGAGGCTTATGCAAATTCGCTTGTAACAAGCTACCTGCCTTCCTATACCGAGGAGACTCAGACCTGGTGGGAGAGCATCGGAACGGCAGGCAGAGTGTTCTTCGTAATAGGTATGTGCCTTATCGGCTTACTCGTAATCGGCGGAATTATAGTTTTGGTAGTCTTCCTCTTAAAGCGCAAGAACAAGGGAAATACCCCCACCAAGCGCAGAAGAATAAGGGTAGACACAACCGACGACAAGTCGATAGACGTTTACAACAACTAATAAAAAATTCCCCGCATAAGCGGGGATTTTTTTACGCACAATTTTATAGGCTGAACCGTTTAGACAAACCTTGCGCGTTTTTAAAAAAAATTTTTAAAATGAATAAATTTGTTTTTAAAAACAGTTTACAAATGTAATGAATACTAATATAATGTTACGGAAATCAAACCTCGACCGGCACATGATTTATATTTGCGGTGTGGCGTCTGAGGTTGGATATCCGTCCACTAAAAAATTTCTTGCAGTTTACGCCGCAAGATATATTCAAAGCTGAATTCGGCTTTGTTTTGGAGAATATTTATGGTCAGATATGTAAAGTGCCCGAGATGTGAACTCAACTATATCAACGAGGATGAGCAGGAATACTGCGAAGTATGTATTGCCGAAATGAAAGGCAGTAAGCTTAAGTTTGCCGACCTTGAGGAGCTTGAGGATGTTACGGCAAACGAATTCGATGATATCTGCCCCGTGTGCGGGGTGGGCTCGATAAGACCGGGCGAAAAGATGTGCGACAACTGCCGCCTCCAGCAGGAATACGAGGAGGACGAGGACGTCGATATGGAAAAGGACGAGGAGTGGAAGAATTACCTCGAAGAGGACGAGGCAAGTATGTCGTCCGAGCCCGCTATTCAGCTTGAGCTTCCCGACGATGACGATTACGATGACTACGACGAGGAAGAGGACGAGGAATACGAGGAAGAGGCAGACCCCTTGGACGACTTTGAGGACATCGGAGACTACGATTACGACGACGAAGACGATGAGGATGATTACGACGACGAAGACGACGAAGATTTTTAAAACATTTTAACTAATTCTACAGCCCGACCGCTGCCGCGGTCGGGCTTATTTGTATAATTTGGTTAAAAATGGGAGAAAATTATTGTATGATAAAAACGGGTATGACAATCAATTCCATTAAAGACAGCGTGCAGTCGTTAAACGGCAAGGACGTTACGGTAAAGCTGAATTTGGGCAGAAATAAGTTCGTAACCTTTCCCGCGGTAATAAACGGCGTGTATCCCTCCATATTTACCGTTTGTCCCTTCGATAAAAATTTTTTAGGCAAGACAGCGTATTCCTATTCGGAAATCCTGTGCGGCAGAGTCAAGCTTACCTGTTCGGAAATTAAGCTTTAAAAATTTATAGTAATATACGGCAAACGTTGCGCATAATATAGCTTTGTAAATTAAATAACCGTACGGTTACGGAGGTTTTATGGCTATCAATGCACAACAGCAGTCGGGAACGCATTTAAAGCAGGTTGCTAACCTTTCCACGCAGTCGGTGGTGGAAATAAAATTTTCAGGGCAGGAAATAGGTGAAGTAGTGGCGGTGTACCCGCAAATTTCGCTCTCAAGCCTTGAAATATCTTCGGGCAGAGCCAATTACGGCGGCAGAATAATCTGCACCGTGGTCTATACTGACGGCGACGGAGGGCTTTGCCGCGTTCAGAAGGGCGCCGAATTTTCGCACTATACCGACGACGAAAGACTTGCCCCCGCACAGCGCGGAGATTGCCTTTTAAAGTGCGAACGCTGCCAGCTAAAGCGCGAAGGCTCCTCCTACGTGGTTGCCATTGTCGTGGGCGCAAATATTGCCGTATTTGACAACGTTCAGCGCAGCTTTGTGTCCAACATAGAGGGAGCAAATTGTAAAATAGAAAACGGAAATCTGTATTCCCTTGTCAATTTTTCGGGCGAGAGCGAGGTGGATGACGACTTCGAGTGCGCTGCCTCCGATGTGCTGGTTCCCGCCGCCAACGTGTGCGTTACGGGCTGTAACGTAAGAACGGGACTTGTGGAAGTGAACGGCGAAATCTATCTTTCCCTGCTCGCCGTGCGCGATGGCTCCCCCGTCTGCCTTGACAGAACAATTCCCTTCAAGTGCGAGCTCTCCTGCGACGAGGCTCTTCTTTCCCGCAGGGCATACTGTCGGGCAGAGATTGCAAGCGTAAACGTAAGCTGTAAGGTCAACGAAAATAACGGCAAGTGCAACGTCAGCTTTGACTCAACCCTTGCGTTTTCCGGTCATTTCTACGAGGAGGAGGAAATTTCCTACACACAGGATGCCTTTTCCGAAGAGTGCGATTTAAACCTTTCCTATGCGGAAGAGCGCGTATTTGCGGACGGCGATATTAAGAACTATTCCGAGCGCGTTCAGGGTCCCTGCGCAACCAAGGCAAAGCTCGACTACACCTGCGCCTTTCTTGCTGCCACCTTGCCTACAGCGGAGTTCGAGCGCACTAAGGGGGGTATCGAGGGAAGCGTAACCGCAACCCTATTGTATAGGCAGAACGGCGAAGTTCACTCAACCGAGGTAAATTTGCCTTTCTCGGTAACTTTGGCGGGACTCTCCGAAGATTGTAAAAACATCAGCGTCTGCGTTTTGGGGGTCAGCTTAAGACAGCGTGCAGAGGGCGAGTGCGAGGGCGAGGCTTCCTTGAAAATAACCGCGACGGACGGCGAATATAAGACGATAAGATATATTACCGAGGCGGGCGAGGGCGAAAAGAGAACGCCGTCGGACAGCGCAATCAGCGTGTACATAACGCAGTCGGGCGACGGGCTTTGGGAGACGGCAAAAAGACTTTGCGTCAGCCCCGCAAGTATTCAAAGCTCCAACCCCGAGCTAACCTTCCCTCTTTCGGGCAAGGAAAGAATTATAATTTACAGACCCAAGCTCGGGTAACAGAATTTATAAACTTCATTTAAAGACGCGGCGGCAAAGCCGCGTTTTTTTGTTGAAAATTATTGTAAAATACGGCGCATTATGGTATGATTAAGGTATGCTTAATATCAGCGCATATGCAAAACTCAATCTTACTCTCGATATTTTGGGCGTTTCGGGCGGTTTTCATATGCTGGACAGCCTTGTCTGCTCGGTAGACCTCTATGACCTTATCAGACTTAAAAAGCGCAAGGATAACAGAATTAACCTTGAAATGCACGGTCTTAACACGGAGCTTATGCCGATTGAAAGTAACAACGCGTACAGGGCGGCGGAGGCGTTTATAAAAAGGTTTGAAACCTGCGGCGCAGACATAGTTATCTATAAAAACATACCCCTTGCGGCTGGTATGGGCGGCTCTTCTGCCGACGCTGCGGGCGTTTTGCGGGGCTTGTCACAGCTCTACGGCACGGGCAGCGAAAGTCAATTAAAGGAGCTTGCCGACAGCTTGGGCAGCGATACGGGGTATATGCTCACGGGCGGATTTGCAAGGCTAAAAGGCAGGGGCGAGAGGGTCGAATTTCTTGATATTAAGGAAAGGCTCAATCTTCTTGCGCTTATCCCGGTCAGCGGTGTTTCCACGGCGGAGTGCTACGCGCTTTACGACAAGTCGCCCTCGCCGACAGCGGCGACCGACAAGGCGGTAGAATGGCTTAAATCGGGCGATTTAAGGGCGCTCGGCAAAGCCCTAGGCAATGCCCTCTACAAGCCCGCAACGGAGCTGAATGAGGACGTTAAAAGAGCGTACGGCGAGCTTAAGGAGTTTGATCCGTTGGGAGTAACTATGACGGGCTCGGGCAGTGCGGTTATTGCCCTGTTTGAAAACGCGGAGTTCTGCGCATACGCAAAGAGCAGATACCGCGGAAAGTTTAAAGTAATAGAATTAAAAACGTTAACACCTAAAATTTAAAGGAGCAAGTTATGGCAGAGGAGAGGCTTATCGACGACGATAAGGACAGAAAATACAAGATACGCAAGAACGCCGACGGCGAGGACGAGCTGTATATTGATTTGGACAGTGGCGAAGAAGAGGAGAAAGAGAGCATAGAGTTTGAAGTTCCCGAATTCGAGACGGACGACGAGGAGGCGACTGTGCTCACTCCCGAGCAGTTTGCCGAGCGCGAAAGGCTTAAAAGAGAGGAAGAAGCGAGAAATCGCGCCAAGTGCGACGAGCTTTTATCCCGCGCAAGACAGCTGATTGACGAGCAGAGCTACGAGGGCGCACTGTACTGCATTTCGGAGGCGGAGGAGCTCATAGAAAACGACGGACAGGTTGCCGTTGTCAAGCTTTTGGCTGTTACCGAAAACTTGCGCTCCTTTTCGGGCGAGGAGGTTATCTCCGCAGTTGAGGGCGTTGAAAATAACTGCAATAAAGAGCAGATAGCCGAGCTTTCGGAGAGGCTGGAAAATCTCAACAGTCAGGCGGGCGCACTTTCAAAAGAGGTTGAAAAGCTTCAAAGCGTAAACGAAGAGAAGAAAGCCGAAAGACGGTCGGTATTTTTAAGCAAAAGAAAAAAAGCGCTTATATTTTTTACGGCGACCGCAGTTCCCTTCATTGTGTTCCTAATTCTCGGTATTTACTTTACAACTATTATGCACGCGGTAAAGGACGGAAGGAATATAGTTTTAACCTTTGTTTTCTTCGGTATTGCGGGTGCACTGTTTGTCGCACTTATGTTTGCGTCGCATATGCTTTGGGACAGCGCCAAAAAGGTCTCTTTGAACGAAAAAAATTCCTCTACTCAAATAGGCAGAGACTACGAAAGCAAGAGCGAACAGCTTTCGCTTATAAACAAAGTTATAGCGGCAATTAAGGGCGAAGAAAAGGTTGAATGCGAAAATGATTTATCTTGACAACGCCGCAACAACTCCTTTAGACGACGAAGTTCTGGAGGCAATGCTGCCCTACATGCGCGAGAATTTCGGCAACCCGCAGTCCCAGCACGCGGCGGGAAGGGCTGCCGCAAACGCCTTGACTTCCGCACGCGACAGAATAGCCGAAATCTTCGGATGCGGCGCGGACGAGGTGTATTTTGTTTCGGGCGGCACGGAGGCGGGCAATACCGCTTTAAAGGGCGTGTGTCTGTCCCGCGGCAGGGGGCACTTGGTGCTTTCTGCAATAGAGCACCCCGCGCTTTTGGAGAGCGCGAAAGATTTAAAGGGCGAGTTTGAAATAACTTATGTAAAGCCCGACAAAAACGGAATAATAAATCCCTCGGACGTGGCAAACGCTTTGAGAGAGGACACGGTATTCTGCGCAGTTATGACGGCAAATAACGAGGTCGGCACGATTCAGCCCTACGAAGAGATAGGCGAAATCTGCAAAAAAAGAGGCGTGTTTTACTATACGGACTGCGTTCAGAGCGCGGGCGTTCTGCCATTTAATGCAAACTGTTGTAGCTCTTTGGGAGTTTCGGCGCACAAGTTCTACGGACCACGCGGCGTCGGCGCAATTTATATTAAAAAGGGCTCTAAAATATCCCGGCTTATCTCGGGCGGCAGGCAGGAGCGTGGATTTCGCGGCGGCACGGTAAACGTGGCGGGTGCGGTCGGCTGTGCGGTTGCGCTTGAAAGGGCGGTCAATAACTCTGATGAAAATAATAAAAAAATGGCGGCTCTGCGCGACAGTTTTATAAAAAAAGTGCTTTCGGAGATTGAGGGAACGCACTTAAACGGCGATATACAAAGACGTGTGCCCTCAAACGCTAATATTTCTTTTGAGGGCTGTGACGGCGAAAATCTTCTGTTTTTACTAGATATGAAAGGAATTTGCGTATCCACGGGCTCGGCTTGCTCGGCGGGCGCGGTCAGCCCCTCGCACGTACTGACTGCTATGGGACTTTCGGAAAGCCGTGTAAAGAGCGCCGTCAGGTTCTCATTCGGCAAATACAACACGATAGACGAAGTCGATTTCACTGTAAACGCCCTAAAAGAGGCTGTAAACAAAATAAGAAAGGTATGATGCAGGTCATACCTTTTTAATTTTTAAACGTTTTTTCGGCGCAAGGAGGGTTTCCCTCCGCCCGCGCACACAATTTGCGAACGCTTTCGCTTAAAGAAGGGAATTTGCGCGATTTTATTACCGTTTGCCCTAAACTATCGCGCAAAGGGAAACTTAGCTTCCCCAAAATCACGGAAAATTAACGGGTATTCAACCTCAACCGATACACCTGATAACGGCTTGTTTTGGGCTTTTCCTGCGTTAAACTCCCTCGTAGTAGGGTTCACTACAACTTCGCTCGTTTGCCTTGTAAAATCACGCAAAACAAACCGTTTCAGGCGCGAAGCGTTTTTACGGAGCAAAATAGCGAGGATAGGCGCACGAAACGGCGCGAAAG
>JAFLVO010000013.1 GCA_022508245.1 Clostridiales bacterium | reverse complement strand
AGCGCCACAACCCTATTCCCGACAAAACGGCTACATTAACGGTTAGCAAGCCAGCAAAGAGCAGAATTTTGTCCGCAATCGGCTTTGAAATAGACGAAACGAGTGAGCCTCCTCGGATATATTGCGAAGTTCCGAATACTACGGAACAAATAGACCTTTCCGACAAAATAACCGTAATGCCCAACCGCACATGGAAATTATATGAGGATATTAACGGCGATAATGAGCTTACCACAAAGACAATGAGCCTTGAAACAGGGCATAACATAGCATATATAATCATTACGGACCTGATAAATAACACCGCAACATACGAAGTGGACGTATACCGCCTCGATATGAAGACCTATACTTTCAAAAACGAGGGGCAGATTCACGCAAGCGGAGAAATAGAGGAAAAATCTCAGCTTGAAAGTCCCGCAGTTCCCGAAAAAACCTACTACACGTTCACGGGCTGGGCGGTTGAAGGAAGTACGGATATAGTTCAATTCCCCTATACCGTAACAGATGATATTACCTTTGTTGCGCAGTACACGCCTGTAAATTTTGTAATTACTTATTATCTTGACGGCGGACAAAACGACGAGGGCAACCCCGAATATTACAGTATCGAAACGCCCGATATAGAGCTTATGCCCGCAACCCGCGAATATTACGATTTCGGGGGTTGGTTTGAAGACGGGCAGTTCGGCACGGAGGTTAATGTAATAAAGTGCGGTTCGCACGGCGATAAAAACCTGTATGCCAAGTGGACTCCGATAGAGTATAAAATCAATTATTATCCGAACGGAGGAGAGAACGACGGGCGCAATCCCGAATATTACAACGTGGAAACACCCGATATAGAACTTATGCCCGCAACCCGCGAGTATTACGATTTCGGGGGTTGGTTTGAAGACGAACAGTTTGGCACGCAAGTTACCGTAATAGAACGCGGTTCATACGGCGAAAAGAGTTTATACGCAAAGTGGACGCTTACGGAGTATGCAATCAACTATCACTTGAACGGCGGAATAAACGATGAGGGAAACCCCGAGTATTACAATATCGAAACGCCCGATATCGAGCTTTTGCCGGCAACCCGCGATGGCTACGTTTTCGAGGGATGGTATAGCGACGCACAATTCGGCACGGAGGTTACGGTAATAGAGCACGGTTCTTCCGGCGAAAAGGAGCTGTACGCAAAGTGGGGATACGGCTCGGAGGGGCTCATATACGAGCAAATCGGCAACGAATATAAAGTTATAGGCTACAACGGCAACGCCGCCGAAATTATCGTTCCCGAGGAGTGGAAGGGCCTGCCCGTAACAGCTATCGGCAAGGGCGTGTTTGCAAACTGTACCAACCTTAAAGAAATAACGATACCTTTCGTCGGTGCAACAAAGGACGGGGATACGGATACGCACTTCGGCTATATCTTCGGCGCAGAAAAATATGATAAAAATACAGATTTCGTGCCGACGTCGTTAAAGTCTGTAATAATCACCGGCGGAAGCACTATCGACTATGGCGCGTTCATGTATTGTGCAAGCCTTGAAAGCATTTCAATTCCGGAAAGCGTTACCAAAGTCGGTAATTTCGCATTTGAGTATTGTACTAACCTTACAAGTGTAGAATTTGGCGAAAACAGTCAATTGGCTTCTATCAGCTGCGGAATGTTCGAGAAGTGTTCAAGCCTTAAAAGCATAAAAGTTCCCGACAGTGTTACTTATATCAATGATAACGCGTTCGAATATTGCACGAACCTTGAAAGCGTTACTTTCGGCGAAAACAGTCAATTAAATTATATCGGTGAACTTGTGTTCGATGCTTGTACAAACCTTAAAAGCATAAAAATTCCCGATGGCGTCCTTTATCTTGGCGGTTATGCGTTTGGGCTTTGTACGAGCCTTGAAAGTGTAATTTTCGGCGAGAAAAGTCAATTAAAGTATATCGATTGCTGGGCGTTCTCCGGTTGTTCAAGCCTTAAAAGCATACAAATTCCAGACAGTGTAACTTTAATCGATATGTATGCGTTTGATGGTTGCACAAGCCTTGTAGAGATAACTCTGCCTTTCGTCGGGGAAGGCGCCGACGGTCCGGCAACGCATTTCGGTTACATTTTCGGCGCACCCTCTTATACGGACAATGCCAAATACGTGCCGACCTCTTTAAAGACCGTAATAATTGCCGGCGGAAGCTCTATCGGCAGTTATGCATTCTATAATTGTGCAAGTATTGAAAGTATAAAGGTTCCCGACAGCGTAACCTCAATCGGCTTGGGTGCGTTTGAGGGTTGCACAAGTCTTAAAAGCATAATTTTGCCCTTTGTTGGGGCGACGAAGGACGGTAAAACGAATACCCACTTCGGCTATATCTTCGGTGCAAGCTCATATTCGGAAAATTCGACCTATGTGCTTTCTTCTTTAAAGACGGTAATACTTACGGGCGGAACGTTTATAAATGAGTGGGCGTTCGTAAACTGCGAGAGCCTTGAAAGTGTAGAAATTCCCGACAGTGTAACCTCGATTAGCGACGGCGCGTTCCATTTTTGCACAAGTCTTAAAAGTATATATATCCCCGACAGTACAACTTTTATCGGTCATTCCGCGTTCCAATATTGCACAAGCCTTGAAAGTGTAACAATAGGCAATAGCGTAACCTCGATAGGCAATGCTGCATTCTCCGGTTGCACAAGCCTTGAAAATGTTAAGATTGGCAACAGTGTGTCCTCAATTAGTACTTCTATGTTTGCAAATTGCACAAGTCTTACGAGCATTATTATTCCCGACAGCGTAACTATTATCGGCAGATATGCGTTCTATAATTGCACAAACCTTGAAAAGATAACCATACCGTTTGTCGGAGCAACGAAGGACGGGGATACGAATATGCACTTCGGTTATATCTTCGGCGCAAACTCCTATAGTGAAAATGCAACATACGTGCCGTCGTCTTTAAAGACTTTAATAATCACAGTCGGAACGGCTATAGGCGAGAGAGCTTTCTATAAATGCGCAAATATTCAAAGTATAACAATTCCCGACGGCGTAACTCAAATCGGCTTTAGTGCGTTCGAAGGTTGCACAAGCCTTGAAGAAATAACTTTGCCGTTTGTCGGGGCGACGAATGACGGAACTTCAAATACGCACTTCAGTTATATTTTCGGCGCAAGCTCTGATAGCGGAAATGCAACATACGTGCCGTCGTCTTTAAAGACGGTAATAGTCACGGGAGGAAGTACTATCGACATTTTTGCGTTCCGTGATTGCGCAAATATTGAAAGTGTAGAAATTCCGGCAAGCGTAACTTCTATCGGCAGTAATGCGTTCGATAATTGCGTAAGCCTTAAAAACGTCACGTTCGCCAATAACAGCCAATTAACTTCTATCGGCAATAATGCGTTTAATCTTTGTATAAGTCTTAAAAATATCACGTTCGCCAATAACAGCCAATTAACTTCTATCGGCAGTAATGCGTTTAATCTTTGCATAAGTCTTACTAACATAACTATACCGAACAGCGTTACTTCTGTCGGCAGAGGTGCGTTCAGTAATTGCTTTAACCTTGAAAAGATAACTATACCTTTTGTCGGCGCGGCAAAGGACGGAACTTCAAATACGCACTTCGGCTATATCTTCGGCGCGGACGGGTACGAAGAAAATACAACCTGTGTGCCGTCGTCTTTAAAGTCCGTAATAATTACAGGCGGAACGAAAATAGGAGAGAGGGCGTTCTATAAATGCGCAAATATTCAAAGCATAACAATTCCCGACAGTGTAACTTTTATCGGCGCTTGCGCATTTGCTGATTGCGGTAGCCTTACTGCGGTGTACATTACGGATATAGCGAGCTGGTGTAAGATTGAATTTGACGACTCTAATGCAAATCCATTGTATTTTGCAAAAAATCTGTATTTGAATAATAAACTCGTAACTCAACTTGAAATTCCGGATAGCGTTACTTCTATCGGCATTTTTGCGTTCGTTCATTGCGAAAGCTTTATAGGTATAACTATTCCCGACAGTGTGACAAGTATCGGCTGGATGGCGTTTGAAGGTTGCACAAGCCTTACCGGCATAACTATTCCCGACGAAGTAACTTCTATAGGCGTTGAAGCATTCTATGGGTGCACAAAACTTAAAAGCGTAACTTTCGGCGAGCAGAGCAAGTTAACTTCTATCGGCAGGCATGCGTTCCTTGGTTGCACAAGCCTTACAAGCATAATAATACCCGACAGCGTTACTTCTATCGGAGAGTTGGCGTTTTATGAGTGCGAAAACCTTACAAGCGTAATTTTCAAACGCACAAGCGGATGGACGGCGGACGATACAAGCATATCAAGCAGTAATTTGGAAAACCCCGCAACCGCCGCTAAATATTTAAAAGACACTTATTGCCTAATGTATTGGAAACGTACCGAAGCCGAATAATCGGGCGTGGATATGCACAAAGAAAATTTAGACGGAGCAAAGCTTGTAAGCTACCCTCTTTTAAAGGGTCAGTCAATTAAAATGTGCAACTGACGGCGAATAATTCTAAAGGTAAACGCAATGGAAAGAAAAGGTAAAATCATAGCGCTATTTATTGCAAATGCCCTTTTTGTCTTGGCGACGATAGGTCTGATAATTCTTGCAAGCACGAATTGGGGCAGAGGCAAAAAGAAAGATTACGATATGAGCGGGGTAGTATTCGACGATTTAACGGTTGAATACGACGGACAGCCCCACTCGATTTTGGCAACCAATCTGCCCGAAGGCGTCAGCGTAAGCTACGATAATAACGACCAAACGGAAATAGGTACATATACCGTAACGGCGCATTTTAACGGCGACGAAGAGCGCCACAACCCTATTCCCGACAAAACGGCTACATTAACGGTTAGCAAGCCCGTAAAGAGCAGAATTTTGTCGGCAACCGGCTTTGAAATAGACGAAACAAGCGAGCCCCCGCGGATATATTGCGACGTATCCAACAATACGGAACAAATAGACCTATCCGACAAAATAACGGTTATGCCCAACCGCACATGGAAATTATATGAGGATATTAACGGCGATAATGAGCTTACCACAAAGACAATGAGTCTTGAAATCGGGCATAATACAGCGTATATCATAATCTACGATCTGCTGAACAACACTTCTATATACGAAGTGGACGTATACCGCCTGGATATGAAGACCTATACTTTCAAAAACGATGGGCAGGTTCACGAAAGCGGAGAAATAGAGGAAAAATCTCAGCTTGAAAGTCCCGCAATTCCCGAAAAACCTTACTACACGTTTACGGGCTGGGCGGTTGAAGGGAGTAGGGATATAGTTCAGTTCCCCTATACCGTAACAGAGGATATTACCTTTGTTGCGCAGTATAAACTGACCGAATATAAAATTACCTATCATTTGGACGGCGGAATAAACGACGAGGGCAACCCCCAATATTACAATATCGAAACTGAGGACATTCAGCTTTTGCCAGCATCCCGCGAGGGTTATATTTTCGAGGGATGGTACGAGGACGGGCTGTTTGAAAGGGAGGTTACGGTAATAGAACACGGTTCTTCCGGCGAAAAGGAGCTGTACGCAAAGTGGGCATACGGCTCGGAGGGGCTGATATACGAGCAAATCGCAAACGGATATAAAGTTGTAGGTTACAACGGCAACGCCAGCGAAATTACAGTGCCCGATAAGTGGAAAAGTCTGCCTGTAACCTCAATCGATAAGGGCGTGTTCGAAAGCTGTACCAACCTTGAAAAATTGACGGTTCCCTTTATCGGGGCGACAAAGGAAGGGGATGCAAATACGCACCTCGGCTATATCTTCGGCGCGGACACATATGAAGAGAATTCAACAGCCGTTCCTTCGTCTTTAAAGACCGTAATAATAACAGGCGGAACTTCTATAGACAAGTATGCGTTCTGGTACTGTGTAAATCTTACAAGTATAACTCTACCCGACAGCATTAAGCGTATTGGTACGTATGCATTCAATCATTGCGAGAATCTTGATAGTATAACTATTCCCGACAAAGTAACTTCTATAAGCTATGGGGCATTTCAGAGTTGCAAAGGTCTTAAAAGCGTAACTTTCAGCGAGCAGAGCAAATTAACAACTATTGACGCTCATGCGTTCTGGTTTTGTGAAAGCCTTACAAATATAACTATTCCCGACGGTGTAACTCAAATAGGCGGTTTTGCGTTCGGGTATTGTGAAAGCCTTACAAATATAACTATCCCCGACGGCGTAACCTCAATCGGTTTAGGTGCGTTCGTTTATTGCACAAGCCTTGAAGAAATAACTATACCTTTCGTCGGCGCTACAAAGGACGTAACTAATAATTGGCACTTCGGCTACATCTTCGGCGTACCCTCTTATACGGACAATGCCAAATACGTGCCGACCTCTTTAAAGACCGTAACAATCACGGGCGGAACTTCTATCCGTGAATGGGCGTTTTATAAATGCGCAAGCATTGCAAGAATAGAATTGCCCGCATACTTAACCTCAATCGGCGGATATGCTTTCTACGGTTGCACGGGTCTTGAAAGCATAACAATTCCCGACAGTGTAACTTCTATCGGAGATTTTGCGTTTGAGGGTTGCACAAGCCTTAAAGATATAACCCTGCCTTTCGTCGGGGCGACGAAGGACGGGGATACGAATACCCACTTCGGCTATATCTTCGGCGCAGACAGTTCTGAAAAAAATTCAACCTGCGTGCCGTCGTCTTTAAAGACCGTAATAATAACAGGCGGAACTTCTATCCGTGAATGGGCGTTTTATAAATGCGCAAGCCTTGTTAGTATTGAACTCCCCGACGGATTAACCCAAATCGGTAGTGACGCGTTCCGTGATTGCGCAAGCCTTGCAAATATAAAAATCCCCGCAAGCGTTACCTCTATCGCTCCTTGGGCGTTCTGGGAATGCACAAGCCTTAAAAACATAGCAATTTCCAACGGCGTTACTTCTATCGGAAGGTATGCGTTCTATGGTTGCACAAGCCTTAAAAACATAGCAATTCCAGACAGCGTTATTTCTATCGGCAGTTCGGCATTTGAACGTTGCACAAGCCTTGAAAAGATAACCCTGCCCTTCGTCGGCGCAACGAAGGAGGGAACTTCGAATACGTACTTCGGCTACATCTTCGGAGTAGGCTATGCAGGCTCCATACCGTCGCCATTAAAGACGGTAATTATCACAGGCGGAAGCACTATCTACTCTGGTGCGTTCATAAATTGCACAAGCCTTGAAAACATTGAAATTCCTGACAGCGTTACTTCTATCGGCAGTAGTGCTTTCCGTGATTGCACAAGCCTTGGAAGTATTATATTCGGCAAAAACAGTCAACTAACTTCTATTGAATACTCAGCGTTCTATAATTGCACAAGTCTTGCAAGTATAACAATTCCCGACGATGTTACTTCTATCGGCTGGAATGCGTTCGGCGGTTGCACAAGGCTTAAAAGCGCAGTCTTTAAAAACACAAGCGGGTGGAAAGTTGGCGATACGAGCATTCCAAGCAGTATTTTGGGAAGCCCATCAACCGCCGCAGAGTATTTGAAGAATACTTATTTAAACTCCGATTGGCGCCGTGCCGAAAGCGAATAAGCAAACCGAATTTCGGCAATTTGACAAATTTTTATAAAAGTGTTATCATTTTTGCAAGACAAATACTTATAAACAAAGGAGAAGGGTATGCACGAAGGGCACAGAAAGCGTATGTACGAAAAGCTGAAAAGCGGCGCGCCGCTTTTCGACCACGAGCTACTTGAAATTCTGCTTTTCAACGCCATACCGCGCAAAAATACCAATCCCCTTGCACACTCTTTAATTGAAACTTTCGGCACACTTGCGGGCGTTTTCGAAGCCGACATTGACGAACTCAAATGCGTGGAGGGAGTGGGCGAAAACGTTGCACTCTACATAAAGAGCATAGGCGAGTGCCTAAGGCGCACCAACTCTGTAAATTCCGGCTTTGCTATATTAAAAAATCATAAGGATATCGACGACTTCGTTTTAATGCGACTGCGCTCAAAGATTTCCGAAGTGCTTGAATTTTACTTTTTGGACAAGGCGGGCAGGGTGTTAAGTATTCATCCGTTTAACTGCGGAGATGCGCATAAGGTTGTAGTTGCGTCGCAGAAAATATCTTCGATTTTAGCTTCAGCCCGTCCGCATTCCGTGATAGTTGCGCACAATCATCCGCGCGGCACGGCGGCTCCGTCAGTAAAAGACGAGCTGTTCACAAGGGAAATGCAGGTTATCTGTTCTCTCAACGAAGTGAATCTGCAGGACCACTGTATAGTGGGCTCCGACGGCAAAGTTTACAGCTATTTCCATTCTGGCGAGATTGACGGCATAAAGCAAAGCTACACTTTCAGAAACGTGCTTGACGAGTACATTAAAAACAGCAATAAATAAAAAAGGGAGCGAATTGTCGCTCCCTTAAATTTTTTTAAATTAAACGCCGATAAGCTTTTTAGCCGCAGCCTGCATTTTTGCAAGCGCCTCGTCGGCGTCCTGCCTGTTATTTGCCTTAACGGAAAAGTAAATTTTCAGCTTGGGTTCGGTGCCAGAGGGGCGGACGCAGATAAAGCTTCCGTTCTCCAGCTCGTAGTAAACGCAGTTGGTAAGGGGAGAGCCTATTTCCGTCTTTTCGCCCGTAGTAAGGTCTATGCGCAAGTTCTTGGAGTAGTCTCTTACAGCCTTTACCTTATACAAATCGAAGGACTTCGCGGGGTCGTCCTTTAATTTGTCTACCACGGCGTTCATATCCGCCATAGCGTGCAGCCCCTTGAAGGGAATTGAAATGTTGCAGTCCAAAACGTAGCCGTATTCCGCGTAGATTTCCTGCAATCTTTGATATACAGTCTTGCCTATCCACTCGTAGTAGCAGACCATTTCCGCGCACAGCATAGAGGCAACAACGGCGTCCTTGTCGCGGGCGTGCGTTCCGCGCAGATATCCGCAGCTCTCTTCAAAGCCGAAAACGAAGGTGTGTGACAAATCCTTTTCCCACTCTTTAATTTTCTCGCCTATGAATTTAAAGCCTACGGGCACTTCGAAGAGCTCCACGCCGAAGTGCGCGCATATTGCCTTCGCCATACCCGTGGTAACAAAGGACTTAACCACCGCCGCATTTGCGGGAAGGTTCTTTTCCTCTTTAAGTCTTGTAAGAATATAGTCGAGTAGGAGTATGCCTACCTGATTGCCCGAGAGAGCCTCGAACTCGCCATCCTTGTTTTTAACGGCAACACCCAGTCTGTCGCTGTCGGGGTCGGTGCCGAATACCACGGTCGCGTCTATTCTACGCGCGTATTCGATACCTATCGAAAGTGTCTCCTTGAACTCGGGGTTGGGTACTTCCACGGTCGAAAACTCTGGGTCGGGGTTTTTCTGTTCCTCGACTACCGTGGCGTTAATTCCTATCATTTTGAGAATGGTTGTTACGGGGATATATCCGCTGCCGTGAACGGGGGTGTAAACGAGCTTGAGCTTTTTACCGCACTTTTTAACCGCTTTTTTAGAGAGGGTAAGCTTTTTGAGCGATTTATAGTATTTTTTGTCAAACTTGGGTGTAAGGAAGCGCAGATATTTGGAAACCTGCTCGTCGGTGGGCTCGGGAGTGCCGAGATAGTCGGTAATTTTTTGAATATAGCCGACGACTACGTCCGTATCCTCGGGGCTCATCTGCGCACCGTCCTCGCCGTAAACCTTGTAGCCGTTGTACTGCTTGGGGTTGTGAGAGGCGGTTACCATAATGCCGGCAATCGCGCCAAGCTCCCTTACTGCGTACGAGAGCATGGGCACGGGGTGTTCCTTATCAAAAATATATACGTGAATACCGTTTGCCGCTAGCACGTGTGCTGCAGCCGTAGCAAATTCCTTTGATTTAAGACGTGTGTCGTAGGAAATAGCTACGCCCCTGTCCTTTGCGTCCTCGCCGAGGCTCTTTATAAATTCCGAAAGCCCCTGCGTCGCACGGCGAACGGTATAAACGTTCATCATATTCGTGCCGTAGCCTATAATTCCGCGCATCCCCGCCGTGCCGAATTCAAGCTCGGCGCCGAAGCGGTACTCTATATCTTCTTTATTATCTTTAATTGCTTCAAGCTCGGATTTAGCTTCCGCGTTCAGTCTTTTATCTTCGAGCCAGTTTTTATATGTGTCGATGTATCCCATGATTTCTCCTTTCCATATACATATACTGCACAAAATGGCAGTATTCCATAAGAATTATATATAAAAATGCACATTTTGTAAAGAGCCATTAAAAAAATAGTTTCAAAATTTTTGAAAAAAAGCGACTGCAATTTTAAGCAGTCGCTTTTGAAAGCGGTTTTACTCTTCGTTATCCGTAAAGAATTTTTCGCGGGAGAGGACGGTTTCCTTTTCGGGCTTTACGATAGTGTTTTTATCTATAAAGTATTTAATTTCCTCTCTGTCGTAGTAATTGACAAGCTCGAAGGTAACGATAACCACGTAGCTTGCGGGTATGGTTATCAAAAGTCCCACGCCGAGGGTTAAAAAGAGAGCGGCAACGTTAAGACCCATAATTATAAGCACAAGCACAGCGTAATTTGACATCACGTTCAAAGTTCTCTTGCCCTTGCGCGAGAAGGCGTATTTAAACGCCTCGCCCTGTTTTTTCTTGCCGCGGATAATTGCGGGGAGCCAATCGGTGGTAAAGGTCATTTTAATTGTAATCGAAGCCACAATCACGAGCACGAACAGGAATATGCCGAATATAAAAGGCAGACCGCTGTTCACGAGCAGGAAGGTAAAGAACAGCATCCCCACGCTCACCGCGACGTCGTACAGGACGGAGAGGGGAGCGTAGATGGCGTTGTATATTGCCGCCTCCTTCAAATTTCTTATAAGGGTTGAAAGGAAAGGCAAATCTGCGTGCAGGGTCATTTTGTCGTTGATAACCGCGCCGGTCGCATAGTTGCCGAGTCCGCCGAACCATTTTGCAACGATGTTAACAAGAAGAATTAAAAGCAAGGACAAAATAAGCTCGGGCATTTTCGTGCTCACGAGTATTTTAAGTTCGTCAAATGCCTTTCTCACGTTTTCGGAAATTTTTGCAAGCTCGCCCATCTCGCCGTATAAAAGCTTTTTAACAAACTCGTGCGCGCCGTCCCAAAGAGTAGTGAATGCCGAGGAATTTATAAACTGAATTGCAAATTCATAGACTATAAGCGAAGTAAGAAGAGCAGAGATAATACCCACCACAAGCCTGTATAAAAGCTGTTTGTAAGTAACCGTAAAATTGTCCACGAACACGTGGAAAGTGTGTTTGAATTTCATTTTTCACCTATTTTCGAGAAACACGGTCTTTGCAACCGCTTTATCTTTGTTTATAACGAGATAGCAATAGCTCTGCCTCGAATATCGCGACATCGTGCCGGGATTTATAAGAGTTATTCCGTCGATTTCGTCCTCGCCCGCCCTATGGGTGTGTCCGTATAGGGCAAGCTTGCATTTAAGCTCTTTCGCCCTCTTTGCAAGCTTGACAAGGGTAGATTTAGCCGAATAAAGATGCCCGTGGGTTGCAAAAATTCTGATATCCTCGATTTCGATTACAAGCTCGCTCTCTCCGCAACGCATGGCGTCGCAGTTACCGTTTAAAAGAAAGGTTTTATCGGGATATTTTTTTGCAATCCTGGCCCCGTCCGCGGAAGTGTCGCCGAGATGTATAATATAATCGCTTTCCGAAAAAATATCGTCAAGCCTTTCAATCCCGCCCGCGTTTCCGTGAGTGTCCGAAAGAACTACTACCGTCTTCATATTAGCCTCACTATAACAAATTATAACACGGTTTTGAAATATGTTTTTTGTATTTTACTACGTCATAGCCCTTGTTAATCCGTCTTTGGATTAACTGCGGTCTTTTCCTTGTCTAATCACAAAACCCATTATCCCAAAACTGCGAAGCACTCAAACGAATGAATTTGTGATTGATTTATGTTCGCAGCGACTGATGTGTACACAGACGTACACAGAGGAAGCTGCGGAGAGAAAGCGGCGCAAAGGCAACGTTTGAGCGTATTCTAATTTGTTACTGTGAGGCTAGCTTTGCCTTTAAATCCTCGAGGGCGCGGAAGCGGTGGGATACCGAGTTTTTCTCCTCGTCGCTTGCAACCCCGAAGGACTTTTTCAAATCGGCGGAGTAGAACAGACAGTCGTACCCGAAGCCGTTCGTGCCGATCTCCTCCTGCAAAATACTTCCGTGGGTCTTGCCCTCGCCGAAATAGGTCTTTCCGTCGGGCATACACAAACAGACTGCGCTCTCGAAGTGCGCTACTCTGTCCGTATTATTCTCCAATCTTTTTAAAAGCAGCTTTCTGTTTGCAGCAGGACCCTCGCCCGAAAACCTTGCCGAGTATATCCCCGGCGCTCCGTCAAGGGTATCCACGCACAGCCCCGAGTCGTCCGCAAGGGCGGGCAGATTGAATCTTTTTGCAACCGTCTCCGCCTTGATTTTGGCATTTTCCTTAAAGGTCTCGCCCGTTTCGGCAATATCGTCTTTGAACCCGAGCTCGCCCATAGACAGTATTTCAACGTCCTTGAATAAGGACTTTATCTCGCTTATTTTTCCTTCGTTGGTACTCGCAACGACTATTTTTTGAAGTTTCATAGCTCAATTATATATCAATTTTCTCAAAATGTAAAGAATAAATCAGTCCCATTTGAGGCGGTGCAGCTCGCCCGCCGTCTTAAAGCCTTCAAAGCCGTGCTGTCTTAATCCCTCGTACACGGCAATTGCCACGCTGTTGGAAAGATTCAAACTGCGCGTTTCGCCTATCATCGGAAGCCTTAAACAGCGCTCTTTGTTGTCCTTTAAAAGCTCCTCGTCAAGCCCTTTGGACTCCTTGCCGAACACGAGAAAGTCGCCCTCGCCGAGTGCAACTTGGGAGTAGATATTCAGCCCCTTGGTTGTAAAATACCAGAATTTGGCTTTGGGGAATTTTTCTTTGAGCTCCCCAAAGCTGTCATAGTAAAAAATTTCGACGTCGTTCCAATAATCAAGTCCTGCGCGCTTTAAGTACCTGTCGGAAACATCAAATCCGAGGGGACGCACAAGGTGGAGTCTACACCCCGTAGCCGCGCACGTTCTCACTATGTTGCCCGTATTCTGCGGAATTTCGGGCTCTACCAAAACTATATTGAACATACTTTGATTATATCAGCAATTCGAAAAAAACGCAACAGATATATTTCGTTTGACAAGCCCATAAAGTAATTGTTACAATAAAACCAAGCGTTAAGCTTTTTTGGAGAAACAAATTATGTTAAATTCTCTGCTGATGTCGGGTTCCGACGTGCTTACGGTAGTAAACAGCGCGTTCTTTATACTCGGCGGAATAGCAGTATTTATGGTGGGTATGAGCATGATGGGCTCAAACCTCGAAAACGCGGCGGGCAAGTCCATGCGCAGGCTAATGGGCAAGGCGACCAAAAACCGCTTTGCCGGTGTGGGGACTGGCGCGGCTGTTACGGCTGTCGTAAACAGCTCGGCGGCGACCACCGTCATGATTGTCGGCTTCGTTAACGTTGGTATAATGACCCTTGTGCAGGCAACCCCCGTAATTATGGGCGCGAACATAGGTACAACCATTTCCGCCTTTATTATGGCTCTCTCGTCGGCGGGCGGGGCGACCTTTTCGGTTGCGGCTGTCTTTGCGCTCATTGCCTTTGCGGGCTTTGTCTTGACCCTCGTCGGCAAAAATGACAAAGTAAAGCGTATAGGCAACATATTTGAGGGAATAGGGCTAATCTTCATAGGCTTGAACGTAATGTCGGGCGCAGTGCACGATTTAATCGAAAACGATAGCATAAATCAGAGCATAACGGATATGTTCGTTGCAATAGGCAAGGACAAGGAGACCTTAAGCTGGGAAATTCCCGTACTCTTTCTTTTGGGTGCGCTCTTAACTGCGGCAATGCAGTCCTCGGCGGCGCTCACTTCCATTATTATAACCCTTGCGGGAACAAATTTAATTTCTCTGCAGATGGCAATGTGCATTATACTCGGCGCAAACGTAGGAACGTGTTTAACCTCGCTCCTATCTTCAATGGGTGCAAGCATAAACGCAAAGCGCACGGCAATGGTTCACCTTTTATTCAACCTGGGGGGCTGTCTTATATTCATCTGGCCGGTTGCATTTGCGGGTCAGTATATCGATATAGGTCTTTCAAGCATAATTGCCGATACCGAGTGGCAGATAGCCCTTTTCCACCTTGTATTCAATCTGTTGACCACCTTTATTTTACTTCCATTCGTTAACACCCTTGTCAAGCTTGCAAGTCTCATAGTTAAGGACAAAAAGGGCGGAGAGGTGCAGAGTAGTGCAGAAACGCTCGACGTGCGTCTTTTAAAGACCCCCGCAATCGCGGTGGGACAGGTCAGAAAAGAACTTTTGAGAATGGATGTGATGGCGTACGACAACTACAAGCTCGCCCTTTCGATGCTCATAAATAAAGACCTCTCGCAAAAGGAACATTTCGCCGAGACAGAGCGGAATATAAACGAAACTAACAAATACGTAACTTCTTTCCTTGTAAAGCTCCAGCTTGAAGAGCTTGCCGAAAACGACGAAAAGAAGGTTTCCTCATTCTACCACGTTGCCTCCGACTTGGAGAGAATAGGCGACTACGCCGAAAACATAGTAGAGTACGCCGAGAGAATGGTGGAGGACAATGCGGAATTTTCCGAGTCGGCAATCGAAGAAATCGAGCGTATGGACGGGCATATATCTGCTCTTCACAACGCCGTAGTTAAGACGTTCGGAGAAATAACTCTCAATTACGTCAGCGAGGTGGAGGCGGAGGAGCAGGCAACCGACGAGGTCTGCTCGGAGATGCAAGAGGCTCATCTTCGCCGTATGCAGGAGGGTTCCTGCTCGCCCGAGGCGGGCGTTGTGTACCTGCAGCTTGCCCTCAACCTTGAAAGAATAGGCGACCATATGCACAATATCGCAAATTCGGTAAAGACGTATGCGGGTAAGGTAAGAGCGGTCACGGCGAAAAAACCGAATTAAAATAAGTGTGTAAATAATAGCGGCGCGGACTTCAAGTCCGCGCCTCCGTTTATTATTCCGTTTTAAACGCTTTATGGCGCAAGGAGGGTTCCCCTCCGCCAGCGCACCCAAATTGCGTATGCTTACGACTCACAGGAAGTGAATGACCGCAATTTAATAATAGTTTGCCTTTAAAGATTGCGGGCAGAGAAACGAAGTTTCTCAAAATCACGAAAAATTAAAAGCGCAGAATAGCTTATAATTTTTGTGAATCATCTTCGGTAACAGCCGCCTCCGCCTGAACGGTTTCGGGAACTCCGACAGCGGGAGCTTCGGGAAGAGCGGGTGTTTTGAGTACCTTTTTGCGTATTACAAGGAATGCGTAATAGCTTCCCGTGAAAGTCCAGAACAAGCCGACGTAGACGAGGTATAACACTATCAGGTAGGAAAGATAGAACGTGCAGTCTGCAATTTTAAAGGGTATGTAATTGAAGGGAATGGGAAGGGGGTTGACCTGCGTAAACGCAAAGTTCAAAGGAGCCATATCCGCGCCCGTTCCGTATTCGCCTATCGTCAAGGTGTATCCGTTAAACGAATAATTTTGAATAAAGGTCGTCAAAAGTCCGCCGACAACGGTTGCAACAACTATGACGAGGCAGTAGTAGATTAAAGGGATAATGCAGTCGCGCGGAGTGAACTTGTAGTGTCCCAAGGTGGAAGGCAGTACGCAGAGCACGAACAGAAGACAGTGCGTAAGGCAGAAATAGAGTATGGAATAGCTGAAAACAATTCCGTAGTTGGACATCTCGTCCTTGCCGAAGTAGAAGAACACCGTCAGCGCGCCCGCCGCGTGTACGAAGAACGAAATCGAATACAGCACGCGCTTTTTAAGTATTACGGAAGCGCAAGCAACGTAGACGCCTATATTACAGATAAAGAGGGGCACGCAGGAAAATACCGTATTGTAGACGTTGTAGCCGTCCCCCATAATTACGGAGTCCTTGCTGTGGTACTGAATTAAAAGAACTATTGCAATCGCAACGAGATAGTCCTGCTGCTGTTTTTTGTCCTTGTTTTTAAGGAAGTAGTACCCCGCAATAGTGACCCCCGCAAGTATAGCAAGCGCAAGGAAATGCCATAAAGTAAAATTTCTGAACCACAGAAAGTGGGTGCGCGAAAAGTTTTTAATATCGAAGAAGTTTTCAAAAATATTCAATGGCATAACGCCGAGCAGGGCAACGGGCAAGTATATAAAACTGCGCTTTTGTACCTTGAACCCGTCGCGCACGAAAAGGAGTGCGCAGACCGCTGAAATGAGCACGGAGGATATACAGAATAATGTAATATTCGCCGCCTTGGGCATAAATTCGTTTATGCTCGCAAATGTGTCCTGCACGGGGTCTGCTCCGCCCGTCATCATCGTAATATCAAAGAAATTGCCGAAGGCGCAAAGGGATAATACCGTGAACACGGGGAGTATGTACTTTGCTATGTCCGCACAGCATTTCTTATTGTAGAACACCGCAAGGGGCAAAAGTAGAAGCCCCGACTTTTTCACCCACTGACTGAGCACGAAAAAGAAGCTGAACTGCTCTGTTCCGCTGTTCAAAAGCCCTATTCTGTTGAATATGTAGTAGTCGGATACGGTAAATGACAAGATAAGCGAAACGGCAAGTAGCAGAGCCGTACAGCTTTTAATTGCTATATCCGTATATGTTTTAGTTTTCATAATTACATTATAATAATTTATATATATTTTGTCAATCGGGCGCGAAAGAGGCGCAAATAGTAAATATTGCCTTTAAATTATTTGTAAAACCATAACTTTTGTGCTATACTTATAATATAATATTAAATTTTGGAGATATAATTATGGCAAAGATAACCAAAGACACGTTAATTGCTGATTGTCTTAAAATAAACCCCAACAGTGCGGAAATACTTATGTCGGTAGGCATGCACTGCCTCGGCTGTGCGATGGCTCACGGCGAAACGGTAGGGGAAGCGGTATTTGTTCACGGCAACGATTTGGACGCCCTTTTGGAAAAGCTCAACGAGGGAGTTGATGATTGATTGACAGCACCGCGGCATAAAGTCGCGGCGCTTTTATCGACGCTTAAATTATGGATAACGGAAATCCCCCCTCAAAGCCGGTCATAATTGCCGCAGTTCTGCCTTTAGTCGTTGCACTGGCGTGCATGCTTGTTTTCGGGTATTTCGGCATATCGCGCGGCGTAGTTATTTCGATAGTCTCGCTGATTTCCTACTACGTTATTTTCGGCATAATATACGCCGTAATATCCTTGAAACACGACGAGGAACAAAAGGAAATCGACAAAGCCGCAAGCATACCTTTAAAGATAGGTACTGTATTTTTAATGGTTTTTTCCGTCCTGACGGTTGCAGGGGCGTTTATAGCGTTCGGTTTTGGCAAGATTGCGATAACCGTCGCGTGTATGGTCGCTTTCGTTTTGGGCGTGATTATATTTGCGATGATTATTGCCCTTTCTTCGCGCGTGCGCAAAACTCCGCCGAAGTCCGCGAACAGGCGCGGCGATGGCGTTTGCACGGCGTGCGTACCCTGCATCGGAATTTCCTATTTCAAAGGATTTGCGAAGGTTGACGGAAAGATTGTTTCCAAGTACGGCAGCAAGTCGACGTATAAAATTATAGTGGAAATCGACGGAAGAAGACTGACTGCGTACAGTCACTCCGTGTGTAGCATAGGCGACAGGGTGCAAATTGCCTATGCCGACCGCTCAAACAAGGGCTACATAATACAAAATAGCGACGATTAAGTCTTATCCGTTATTTGCCGCCGGAAAATTTTGCATTGCAATTTCGTGCCGCCTCGGAGTAAACTCTAACCTAATTATTATAGGGCAATGGGAAATTTTTCCGTTGCTCTTGTTTTTTTTCAAGACCTATGTTATAATAACTTTTGGACGACCTTTTTAATGGAGGAAGTGTATGACAAATTACGACGTAATTATTATAGGAGCCGGACCGGGCGGTATCTTTTCGGCGTACGAAATTTCGCATAAAAAGCCCAACCTGAAGGTGGCAGTTTTCGAAGCGGGTCACGCTTTGGAGGAGAGAAAGTGCCCTATAGACGGCGACAAGGTAAAGTCCTGCATCAACTGCAATAACTGCTCTATAATGAGCGGTTTCGGCGGTGCAGGCGCCTTTTCGGACGGGAAATACAACATTACGAACGATTTCGGCGGCACCCTTCACGAATATATCGGAAAGAGACGCGCCCTCGAGCTTATGCGCTACGTTGACGAAATCAATATGCGCTACGGCGGCGAGGGCACCAAGTTGTATTCTACCGCCGGAACGACTATGAAAAAAGAGTGTATTCGCCATGACTTGCACCTTCTGGATGCATCCGTACGCCATCTGGGTACGGACATCAACTATGTCGTTTTGCAGAATCTGTATCTCGATTTAAAGGATAAAGTCGACTTTTACTTTGATACTCCTGTCGAACACATTCAGGTCACGGAGAACGGGTACGAAATTAAATGCAAAAAAAGCTCTTACACCTGCCGCAACTGCGTAATTTCCGTCGGCAGAAGCGGAAGCAAATGGATGGAAAAGGTCTGCAAAGAGCTGGATATCCCCACGAGGTCCAACCGCGTGGATATAGGCGTCAGAGTGGAGCTTCCCTTCGAGGTATTCGCGCATCTTACAGACGAGCTGTACGAGAGTAAAATAGTTTACCGCACTCAAAAGTACGGCGACAGGGTGCGCACCTTCTGTATGAACCCCAAGGGCGTTGTCGTAAACGAGAACACCAACGGAATAATTACGGTAAACGGACACAGCTACGAGGACCCTTCAAAGCACACTATGAACACCAACTTTGCATTGCTCGTTGCAAAGCATTTTTCGGAACCCTTTAAGGACTCCAACGGCTACGGCGAATCCATTGCAAAACTTTCGAATATGCTCGGCGGAGGCGTCATTGTGCAGCGCTTCGGCGATCTGATAAGGGGCAGGCGTTCAACGCCGACCCGTATCGAGGAGGCGTTTGTAACCCCCACCTTAAACGCAACGCCGGGCGACTTGAGCCTCGTTCTTCCCAAGCGTATTCTCGACGGAATTATAGAAATGATTTACGCTCTTGACAAGGTTGCCCCCGGCACGGCAAACGACGATACTCTTTTGTACGGCGTAGAGGTCAAGTTCTACAATATGGAAGTCGAGGTGGACGAAAAACTGCAATCCCGCTACAAAGGGCTGTATATCATCGGCGACGGAAGCGGAATTACCCACTCTCTGTCCCACGCCTCGGCAAGCGGCGTGCACGTTGCCAACAATATAATTAAAACCTTATAAGTTCACGAACATAAGCCTCTATTTAGAAACTAAGTTTCTCTGCCCGCATTATATAAGGGCAAACGATAATAAAAATGCGGGCATTCACTTCCACTGAGGCGAAGGTATTCGCAAATTGGGTGCGCGGGCGCAGAAACGTGGCTCTGCTTGCGCCGTTAAGCGTTTAAGAAATTCGTGATTTTGAGAAATAATATGTAATAAATATGCAAGCCCGACGGCGACAGCCGTCGGGCTTTTCCATTTATGGAAAAATCTTTGCATTGCGCTATGTAGGGGAGTTTGTTATAATATTGTCAAAGGGGTGAGATATGAAAAAAACTAATAAACTTTTGACTGTATTTGCGGCAATGATTGCGGCTGCAACCCTCGGCGGGTGCGCTACCCGCAACAATAAGGAGGAGGCGTATATCCCCCCCGTCGAAGAGAGGGAAGAGAACAATACCCCCACGCAAACGCCCGAAACGGATTTGCCTCAGACGCCCGAAATTACGATACCAGAAATACCCGTTCAGAAAACTGCAAAGTATGTACGCGTAACGGCAGACGGAGTAAATATCCGCTCGGGTGCGGGGACAGGCTATTCCACGTTGGGCACGGCTGAAAAGAATACTCTGTACGCATACTTGGGGAAGAGCGGCAGCTGGTACATAACAAGGTTCAAGGACAAGACTGCGTACATATCCGAAAAATACTGCACTCTTTCCGAAATGGACGAGAGTGACGAAGAGCGTATAGAGAGCGTAATACAAAGCGGTCTGCGCTTTATGGGTGTAAAGTACGTATACGGCGCCGTACGCTTACACGACGGCAAGGGCAACAAGCTCAAAAACTTTACATGCGAAGCGTTCGACTGTTCCTCGCTAATGCAGTACATATTCTTTGACGGCGCAGGAGTGCTTTTGGACGTAAACACCCGCACGCAGGTATATCAGGGCAAGACGGTCTCAAAATCACAGCTCAAAAGGGGGGACTTGATGTTCTTTACCAATTCCTCGCGTAAGAACCTTTCGGGGATAGAGAGAATAGGTCACGTCGCGCTGTATCTCGGCGACAACTACATACTTCATACCGCCTCCGACTACGCAAAGATAGAGCAAATTTCAACAACACGGTGGGGCTATTTCATTCAGGGTCAGCGCATATTATAAACTTAATAAAAACAAATCCGCGGACAGGTTGTCCGCGGATTTTTATATTATAACGGCAGTTTTTTCTAAAAGTTTCGTAAATGTTTCGGCGTTGTATCCGGCAACGATTATTTCGTATTGCTCGCCGTTAAGCTGTAATTCAACGACTAAGCGGGAGTTGATTATATATTGACCGTTATTGTTAAGCGAACGCTTAATGCCGTACCGATTGCGCTTTTCCTTACTCATCTCTCCCAAGGAGGTAAACCGCGTTTTCGAGTTTATTGCATATGTCGTCATTACCTGCGACAGTGGTATTCCGATAATCTCGTAGCTGTCGGAAAAGCACAGCAGTCCGTTTTCTTTGAATACTTTTAAAGTCCGCATATTGTAAACGGGGAATTTAGACGGCTTGTCGATGACCAGAAAGTCTATTTTTTCGGCGTTTTCGGGAATCTTCAGCGCTTCGTCCGTCAGCTTTTCTTCGCGCTCGAGCGACTGCTTAAAATAGGGGTCGGCGTTGAGCTTTCTTATGCGTACGAAATTTATTGTCAAAACAACCATAGCCAAAGCCCAAAGCACGCCGCCCACTATAAGCAAAATCAGATGAGTTTGAGTAAAACCCGTGTCCACATCCGGAAGTCCGAGACAAAGCAGTATAAGTCCCGCCAAGATGAAAAGGTAGGCAGGCAAAACCAGCCACACAGGCAAATAGGCGTTCTTTCTTGCCGTCAGATTGTTTTTCATAACTTCTTCAAGCTTTTTATTCTCTCCGACGCTGTCCAAATCTCTTATTATGAAATTGCTATTGTTGCTTTGCCGTGTTTTACCGTCAAAGCCGAACAGATTTTTCATTGGTTTTCGCCTCTTCCAACTTTGTAAATTTTAGCTCTTATTATATTCAGCACCAACCAGGTTACCGTGAGAATAATAGACAAAATCGTAAGTATTGCACGGAGGTAATCTCCGTACCGAAATCCGTTTACTATAAAGGCGAATACGAAATTGACGTCGATAAATATCCTCAATGCGAGAAATATAATATTGGTAACTGCAACTCTGCGTACCGTCGCCGCACTTTTGGAGCACATGGGAATTATTACAGCGGCAACGCACCATATAGAAAATAAGGTTGCTGAAAGGGCAAAAATATAGACGACAAATTGCACAGAATACAAAAAAATGATGGCTAATCCCATGTCTTTGATGGTTACTCCGCGGTAGGCTGCCGTTGCCGCAAACAAAACCGCCGCAAGGGCTATATGAACTGCGGCGTATATTCCGCCGACAATTGCCGACGCTATTTCAAGTTTTTTATTCTTTTCCGCCATCTTTCTTCACAGGACCCGTGATAAAGTCGCCCTCGGGAGGGGGAGGGTTGTCCTTCAGCTCTTTCGCTTGCTGTAAGTTTTTAAAGTACACCATTAAAAACCCGAATATTATTGCCCCGCCGAGCGGAATTAACCCGAACCAATCGAAATAGACGAATATAAACAGGGTTACCGCAACGCAGAGCACGGACAGTATGCAAAAAGCAATTCGTAAAATCTTATACATATTATATATATTATATTATTGCACATAAAAAATCAAGCGAACAGGTTACAAAATTTATGTCTGCGGCGGGGTATAAATATTCTAAAAACTGTCAAAAATAGAGCAAAGGAAAAAAATTTTTTAAAAAAGTTTAAAATTTTGCTTGACAATATATTTTCCTTGTGTTATGGTTGTAAGGCTTTCGCTTGCGGCGGTAACACAGAAAAGCGGCAAAAAAGTTAAAAAATTATGAAAAAATTTTTGAAAAACTATTGACAAGCCCTTTTAAGTGTGTTATTATAGATTAGCTTGTAAGCAAGCAACCGACTTTCGTCGGTATTAAGCAGTTTAAAAATTGAATAGAAGGAAACGAATTTAAAAAAGTTTCTGTCAATTACTTTGAAGTACAAATAGTACCAAAAAGCAAAGTCAGCAAAGATAAATGACTTAATAGTCGAGATAGAGCCACGATTGAATAAATCGGTTTTATACAATTAAACTTAAGAGTTTGATTCTGGCTCAGGATGAACGCTGGCGGCGTGCTTAACACATGCAAGTCGAATGTAGCAATACATGGCGGACGGGTGAGTAACGCGTGAGCAACCTGCCCATATCTGGG
>JAFLVO010000012.1 GCA_022508245.1 Clostridiales bacterium | reverse complement strand
CGCTCGGTTTCTTTGTCTCAAACCATTTTCCACTCCCAAAACTGCAAAGCATCCACAGTAGCGCATTTTTTAGGTGTTTCAAGTGAAGTGAGTGCAGTTGTACAGTGACGTACTACAAACGAGCTGAACGCAGAAAGAACAAAAAAGGCGCCTTGTGGACTTACGCTATTCGATTCTCGTGTGGCTACCGAAAGTCAAATAGTCGCGGCGGCGCATTTGTGCGCCGCCGCTCTTTTCATTTTGCAAACCCTAAACTTATTAAAATAGCCTTATCCACCTTCGACATAGTGACTTCGTTTAATTCGCCTATCCGCTCCTTTAGTCTGCGCTTGTCGAGCGTGCGTATCTGTTCGAGAAGTATTACCGAGTCTCTCTGCAAGCCGTACGCCGAACACGGAAGCTCTATATGCGTAGGAAGCTTGGCTTTGTTTATTTTGCTTGTCACCGCCGCGGCAATTACCGTCGGGGAAAATTTGTTGCCCACGTCGTTCTGTACCACAAGCACGGGGCGTATCCCCCCCTGTTCACTGCCCACCACAGGCGACAAGTCGGCATAGTAGAGTTCACCGCGCTTTATTGTCATATTAAACCTCGTTAAACAGATAATTTAAAATTATCCGATTGGTGTGGCTGTACTTTATTATATGTACTGCCTTACCTATATTGTTGACATAAAGACGGTTTATTATACCCGTTCGAGAATCAATAAATATGCAAAATATAGAAATTCAGGAAAATAAATACGTAATAGACCGCAAGGCAGACAAGCATAATTGCGCCCGCAATTTTTCCGAGGCACTTATCCTTGTTAAGGCTGCAAGCCAATATCAATATTGCGGCAAACAGGGCTACAAGTCCGCTTATGAGTCCCTCGGTAGAGAAAGGCAGGCTTGCGCTGCCCGTGCATATTGCACCGACACCGCCTATAAGGAGAATATTTGCGATGTTGCTTCCGATAACGTTGCCCGTGGCAATTCCCACGTCGCCCTTTTTAGCCGCCGACACAGAGGTTACAAGCTCGGGCAAAGAGGTTCCGAAAGCAACTACCGTAAGCGCAACTATTTCTGCGGGAATTCCTATTAAATCCTTTGCAATAAACTGCGCGGAATTTACTACGAGCTGTGCGCCACCGACAACCATTCCAAGCCCCACCACTGTTATTACAATCAAAAACCATACTTTAGACTGCAAATTTTCATAGCTTAACTTGATTTTTTCGATAAAGCCGACTCCTTCGGTGTTTACGGTGTTGTCGCCGTCGAAGGTCGCCGCTGCCGCCGTTGCCTGCTCTAACTGCGCTTGAGACTGTTTTTGGGCAAGAATTACGTTGTAAACCATAAAGCTGACATACAGCATTAAAAGTATCAGCCCTTCCCACCAGGTAAACGACCAGCCGAGATAGCCCAAAAGCACGAAAAGTCCGCTAATCAAAATTAAAAAGGGTAAATCTATATAGCGGGTAGTCTTTTCTACGGGCAATTTGCAGACAATTGCGGAAAGACCCAAAATAAGGAAAATGTTAATTATATTACTTCCTAAAATGTTGCCGACGATAAGCTCTCCCGTTCCGCCCGCTGCGTCGGTTACGGTCACGGCAAGCTCGGGAGCGCTCGTGCCGAAAGCAACGACGGTTGCACCTATAATAAACGTGGATACCTTGAGTTTTTTAGCTATACCCGAGGCTCCGTCTACGAAAAAGTCTGCGCCTTTGACTAAAAGCACGAACCCGAGCGCAAGTAAAATTATTTGCAGTATTGCTTGCCAAACCATAATATACTCCTAAATTTATTTTACCCTTAAAAATAAAATAAAGACCTCTGACTTAAAATTTCTTTTAAGTCAAAAGTCTTGTAACCGCATTTAATCGGCGGTAAACTCCGGGCATTTGTGCCGTGATGACGAAGTTTACCTTTAAACTACTCCCTTTCAACGGATAACAGATGATTTCAACTGCGAAATTATCTGATTACACATTAACAAATAATTATATCGATGTCAAGCGTTTAACCGAAAGATGTAAATTTTTAATTATGTCGTCTGCCGTGGCGCAGTAGTCTGTTTTTTCTTCAGACGCAATTTCGGCGGCAACACCCAACGTGTAGGCGGCGCACGAAACGGCGTCAAACGGCGCAAGCCCGCGGGCAAGACATCCGCACATAAAGCCAGAAAGAATATCTCCGCTTCCGCCCTTTGAAAGCGCGGTCGTGCCCATTGTGTTCAGTGCAACTCTGTCGCCCTCGCATATTATACTTGCCGCACCTTTGAGTAACAGCGTAACTCCGTATTTCTTCGAAAATTCTTTGGAAATTTCCACGGGATTGTCGAGAATATCTTCAACACGCAATTTCGTCAGGCGTGAAAATTCCTTTGCGTGCGGGGTCAGAATTACTTTGCAGGTTTTTTCCTTCAAAATATCAATTCCGTACTCGGACAGTGCGTTGAGTCCGTCCGCGTCGATAATGAGCGAGCCGACGTAGTTTTTAATTAAGTATTTAACCGCGTCGTAGGTCGCCTGCGTTGCGCCCATGCCCATGCCGATTGCTATTGCTTGGGAAGTGAGGTCGAGTTCATCGAGATATATTACCTGCGGAAGTTTTGGAATAAGCAAATTTTTCACGTATTCGCAGGAAGTGAGTTTCACGTACCCGCACCCCGAGCGGAGTGCGCCCTTCAGTGAAAGCACCGCCGCGCCTGCATATTTTTTTGAACCCGCCACTATGTTGCAGGAGCCGTAGGTTCCCTTGTGGGAATTCCTTGCACGCTTGGGATAAAAATTCTTAATTTGCCCGGCGTCGAGAATTGTCACACTGCTGTCGATTGGCACGGGAATACCCATTGCTTCTAACTCGCACATTTGCTTGTTGATCATAGTTTTCATTTTAATCTCAAAGACACTTCCGCACTGCTTATTTCAAGCATATTCCCGCCCCAATTGACTTTTAATAGCCCGTTCGAAGTGATATCAAGAGCCTCTACTTCTACCTCTTTATCATCGGTTTTTATTAAAACTTTACTGCCGAGCCAGCCCATATAGCTCTTATAATTATCAATTGAGAACTCTTTTTCAAGGTTTTTTACAAGCACGCCAAAAACCTCTTCAATCGGTGTATATTTGCCTGTGATTTCTGCAATTGCCCCCGCAATATGCCTCAAATACGAGGGTATTTGATTATTTATATTTATGCCCATTCCTACTATTGAACGGGATATATTCCCGCCCGAAAATGTGTTTTCAATGAGCGTTCCGCAAATCTTTTTGCCACCGACGAGTACGTCGTTTGCCCAGCGGATTTGGGGACGAATACCGAAATTTTCAAGTGTCTTACAGACGGCGACGCAGGAGTTAACCATAATCTTAAAAGCGTTTTCAGCCTTAAAATTCTGATAGTGGCGCATTATAGAAATATACAGTCCGCCGTCGTCGGAAACAAAGCTTCTGCCCTTGGTTCCTTTGCCCGCCGACTGTCTTTTTGCCACGACTATGATATCCTCGCCGTTATCTTGACGCTTGCAATATTCGTTTGTGGAGTCGACTTCCTCAAGCTTAATAATCTTCATCGTCCACCCCGAAAGCCGAAATTGCGTCCTTTACGGTGTCGTAGCCGTAGCCCTTGGACATAAGATATTTGAAGCCCTTGTTGAGGTTTTCTTTAGTACCCTCTTTCCCCCGCATATATTTTTGAAGGAGCGCTTTTGCCTCCTCGCCGTCCTCTTCAAAGTCTGAAAGAACTTCGTCTATCGCCTCTTTGTCCGCGCCCCTTTTAATGAGATCGACTTCGAGTGCGCGCTTGCCCTTTCCCGAAACACTGTTCACGTATGCGCGGCAGTAGGCGTAATCATCTACTAATTTATAATATTCAAGTTTTTCCAAAACGTACTGTGCAACCGCCTGAGTGTAGCCCTTTTTCAAGAGAAAATCGTTCATTTGCCTGCGGGTTTTCATCGACGAGGAAAGGTGGGTCATAGCCTTGTCCACCGCCTGACTTTTTTCCGTTTCAAGCTGAATTTCGTCGAGTTTTGACTTGTCCACGTGCATTCCGACTTTAAGTCCGTATTTTATTGCGACCTCTAATTTTATGCCGCAATAGAACTTGCCGTCCACGTAAACGTTACAGCGTTCTTTGTCCTTTTTCTGCGGTTCAATGAGCGTTATTTCCGACATTTTACACCTTGAACGGGAAAAAATATTCCCGCAATTTCTGAATTTTTACCCTGCCGTTTAAGCGGTTGTTGAGATTGCCTGTAAAGCTTTCTTCCTCTGCCTTTTTTACGGCAACGGTAATATCGACCTCGTCCTTGTACTCGCTTTCAATAAGGTCGGCGCCGCTTTCGCCTATAAAGCGCAGGGCGCTATCAACAAAGGAATAGCCTACGGTGCACTTTAACAGCGAACAGGTTTCGTACATAACTTTAGTCGCCGAAGCAAGATTTTCCGACACACAACCCGAGTATGCACGCAGAAGTCCGCCCGCGCCGAGCTTTATTCCGCCGAAATATCTTGTAACAACTACGCAGATTTCAAAAATTTTGTTGGCTTTTATAACCTCGAGCATGGGCATACCCGCCGTACCCTGCGGTTCGCCGTCGTCCGAAAAGCGCAGAAAATTGCCCGCGCTGTCGCAGATATACGCATAGCAGTTGTGCGTTGCGTCGGGATATTTTTTGCGTATTCTGTCTATGAACGCACGCGCTTCCTCCTCCCCGCAGGCGTGCGCGGAGGTAGTTATAAAGCGCGATTTTTCTATGATTTTTTGGGTGGTACATTCGCCCTGTACCGACAAATATTTTTCCGCCATATCCTAAAAAAGCGGCTTGAAGCCGCTTTAATTATACTAAATTTATCTTAACGTGAATCTTTTTGCCCTTGTGCAGAACGTCGCCGCTTGTTACAGTTTCGTTTATGTCCGCAACCTTTTTATCATTCAGGCTGACGCCGCCCTGCTGTATGAGCCTGCGCGCCTCGCCATTGGACTGACAAATTCCCGCCGCTACCAACACGTTGATTACGGTAGGCGTTTCAACCTTTATATCCTTTTGGGGAAGCTCGCCGCCGCCGCCGAAGGCTGCGCGGGCTTCGGACTGCGCCTTATTAGCCTTTTCTTCGCCGTGAACGAGTTTTGTGAGCTCGTACGCAAGAATTTCCTTCTTTTCGTTGATGCGGCTTATATCCCAAGTTTCCATTTTTGAAATTTCTTCTACGGGAATAAATGTTAGCATTTTTATGCACTTCATAACGTCGGCGTCGTCGATGTTGCGCCAATACTGATAGAATTCATAGGGCGTCGTGCGGTTTTCGTCAAGCCAGACTGCACCCTTTGCTGTCTTGCCCATCTTCTTGCCCTCGCTGTTAAGTAGCAGGGTTATTGTCATAGCATAGGCGTCCTTGCCCGTCTTTTTTCTGATGAGCTCGGTGCCCGCAAGCATATTGCTCCACTGGTCGTCGCCGCCGAACTGCATATTGCAGCCGTACTTGTTGCTCAAATACATAAAGTCGTACGCCTGCATAATCATATAGTTGAATTCAAGGAAAGAAAGCCCCTTCTCCATGCGCTGTTTATAGCACTCGGCGCGAAGCATATTGTTGACGGTAAAGCAAGCGCCCACTTCGCGCAAGAGCTGAATATAGTTCAAATCGAGAAGCCAATCGGCGTTGTTGACAATAAGCGCCTTGTCCTCGCCGAATTCGATAAACCTTTCCATCTGCTTTTTGAAGCACTCGCAGTTGTGGCGGATAGTTTCGGGCGTGAGCATAGACCTTAAATCCGTTCTGCCGCTGGGGTCGCCGATATATCCCGTACCGCCGCCGAGAAGTACTACGGGCTTGTTGCCGGCCTCCTGCAATCTCTTCATAAGGCAGAGCGCCATAAAATGACCGACGTGCAAGCTGTCCGCCGTAGGGTCGAAGCCTATATAAAACCGTGCGCCGCCCTTGTTTATCAGGGTGCGAATCTCTTCCTCGTCAGTGACCTGCGCTATAAGCCCTCTCGCTTTGAGTTCTTCGTAAATCTGCATATTGCGCCTCTTTAAACTGTATTTGATAAAAGTATAACAAAGTCTGATGCAATTTGCAATAAAAAAAGCAGTATTGCCGTAAATTTGCAAAAACTGCTTTTAAAATTTCAGTCGGTAAAAAAGTCGTCCTTTTTCATAAACTCGCGGGCCTTTTCTATTGCCCGCTTTTCAATCCTGGATATGTACGAACGGGATATTTTGAGCTTTTTCGCCACCTCTCTTTGAGGGTAGGCAATTCCGTCTTCAAGCCCGTACCGCATAGAGATTATGGCGTACTCTCTCTCGTTAAGTATCTGTTTTAAAAGGGCTACGAATTTTTCGCGCTGAATACTCTTTTCAACCTGCTCGAAAACGCTGTCCTCCTTTTCGGACAGAAGGTCGATAATCGTGAGCTCGTTGCCGTCCTTATCCGTGCCGACGGGGTCGGTCAACGACACGTTGTTTTTGTGCCTTTTGCCCGCGCGGAGAAGCATTAAAATTTCGTTCTCGATGCACCGCGCGGTGTAGGTTGCAAGCTGAGTTCCCTTGCCGTCCTGATAGGTATTTATTGCCTTGATTAAGCCTATCGAACCGACGGATAAAAGGTCGTCCGTTTCCGCCGAGCCAGTATACTTTTTTACTATGTGGGCAACCAATCTCATATTGTGCCTGATGAGTATTTCTTTCGCCTCTTTGTCCCCCTGACGGGCGAGAGCAAGATACTTCTTTTCCTCTTCGGGCGACAGCGGTTCGGGGAAAGTGCTGTTCTGGCGAACCATCCCCGTAAACAGAAAAATCTTGTTAAAAAGTAGTCCCAAAAAATCAAAAAACATAAATTAAATACCTCGTCAATTCGTAAAACTAAGATATGATTTTTACAGTTTGTACTATTCTGAAAATAAAAATATCGAAGTGGATTTTTGCCACTCCGATATTTCAAAAAATTAACGATTTTATTGCAAAAATAGGCTATTATGCGTCGCATAGTACTTTGCAAGCGCTCATTTTTGCTGTTTTAGGGCTTAAAATTGCCTGTTTTTACTCCAATTCGAACGCTCCAGTGTACAGCTGATAATATTTGCCTTTTTCGGCAAGAAGCTGTTCGTGGTTGCCTCTTTCTATGATTTCTCCGTGTTCCAAAACCATAATTGCGTGACTGTTTCTTACCGTTGAAAGGCGGTGCGCAATGACAAAGACAGTCCTGCCCTCCATAAGCTTATCCATACCCTCTTCAATAAGTTTTTCGGTGCGGGTATCTATGGACGAGGTAGCCTCGTCGAGGATGAGTACGGGGCACTCCGAAACCATTGCGCGGGCAATTGCAAGAAGCTGTCTTTGACCCTGCGAGAGGTTGGCACCGTCACGCGTAATCAGGGTGTTGTAGCCGTCGGGAAGGTGGGTTATGAAGAAGTGCGCGTTGGCAAGCTTAGCCGCCTTTATGCACTCCTCGTCCGTGGCATTAAGTCTGCCGTAACGGATGTTGTCTATAACCGAACCTGTGAACAGATGAGTGTCCTGCAATACAACGCCAAGACTCCTTCTTAAATCGTCTTTTCTGATGCTCTTTATATCGAGCCCGTCATAGGTTATGGTGCCCGACTGAATATCGTAAAATCTGTTTATAAGGTTGGTTATCGTTGTCTTACCCGCGCCCGTGGAGCCCACGAATGCAATCTTCTGTCCGGGCTTTGCGTACAGCGTAATATTCTTGAGAATTACCTTCTCCTGCGTGTATCCGAATACGACGTCTTTGAATCGGATATCTCCCTTTAAGGGGATATATTCAAAGCTATCTCCGACGGGCTTTTTCCAAGCCCACGCACCCTCTTCGTACTCGCCGTAGGTCAAAGTTATATCGCCACCCCTGTCCTCGGGCACGGTGTCCACCATTTCGAAAATTCTCTCCGCACCGGCAAGCGCCATAACGATTGCACTCAACTGCTGGGATACCTGCATGACTGGCATATTGAACTGCCTTGAAGCCATTAAAAAGGCAATTACCATGCCGACGACTCCTTCGCCCATTACCGAGCAACAAATCGAGAGCAGTCCCGCCTCGCCGCCGAGAGCGATAACCAAAACGCCAACGAGTGCAACCAATACGTACTGAATATAGCCGAGGTTATTGTTTATAGGTCCCAAAATAAATGCGTACTGGTTTGCCGTTCTGCCCGCCTCGTTGAGCTCATCGTTTACAACTTTAAACTGCCGGCGCGCTCTGTCTTCGTGACAGAAAACTTTTATTACCTTCTGCCCTTCGGTCATTTCCTCCACGAAGCCGTTTAAATTTCCGAGTGCACGCTGGTGAGTCAGATAGTATTTTGCCGATTTGCCCGCAACGAATTTTGTGATAAAGATTATTGCAGTCAGTACAACGAGCACCACAAGCAGCAGAGTTACGCTGTAATATACCATAAACGCAAATACGGCAACGAGCGTCAGACAAGATGAGATGAGCTGCGGTATGGTCTGCGACAAAAGCTGGCGCATTGTATCTACGTCATTGGTATAAAGGCTCATCAAATCGCCGTGCGTGTGTCCGTCGAAATACTGTAGCGGCAGATTCTGCATTTTTGCAAACATTTCGTCGCGCATCTTCTTTAAGGTGTTCTGCGCTATGTACATCATTATGAGATTGTATGCAAAGTCTGAAATTGAACCGACGAGATAAATTATGGCAATAAATATTATATTGGGATAAATTACACCTGTTAAATCCGACTCAACGCCTTTTGCAGTAAGTTCGTTGATTATGTTTTTTACAAAGTTGGTTGCGGTAATTTTAGTGACGGAAGAAAACAAAACGAATATTACCATAAATACAGTTAAAAGCTTGTTGCGCGAAAAGGCGTATGCAAGCAGTCTCTTCAAGGTCTTCATTGGGTTTTTTGCTCTTTTGCCGCGCGGACCTATTCCTCCGCGCGCAGGCATCTGCATCCTACTCATTTTCTTCACCCCCTTTAATCTGCGATTCGTAAACTTCCTTATAAATTGCGTTGGATTTGACAAGCTCTGCATGCGTGCCTATTCCGGATATTTCTCCGCCGTCCAAAACTATAATTCTGTCCGCATCCTGAACGGAGGCAATACGCTGGGCTATTATTATTTTAGTTACTTCGGGTGCGTAAATTCTGAGCGACTCGCGGATATTTGCGTCCGTCTTAGTGTCCACTGCCGAGGTGGAGTCGTCGAAAATGATAACTTTGGGTTTTTTAAGAAGGGCGCGGGCTATGCACAGTCTCTGTTTTTGTCCGCCCGAAACGTTTACGCCGCCCTGCCCTAAGTCGTAGTTGTAACCGCCCGGGAGGCGTTCGATAAACTCGTCGGCGCAAGCCTGTTTTGCGGCGAGCTTAATTTCCTCGTCCGTGGCGTGCTCGTCGCCCCATCTGAGATTTTCGGCAACCGTACCCGAAAAGAGCACGTTTTTCTGTAAAACCATTGCAACCTTTGAGCGCAAAGCGTCCAAACTGTATCTGCGGACATCCACCCCGCCGACTTCTACGCTTCCCGTAGAGACGTCGTAAAGGCGAGGGATTAAGGACACGAGCGAAGTCTTGCCCGAGCCCGTTGCACCTATTATTCCGATTGTTTCGCCCGAGGCTATTCGAATATTTATATCTTTAAGCACCTGCAGGTCTGCCTTCTGAGAATATGCAAAGCTGACGTTTTTAAAGGAAATACTGCCGTCTTTTACTTCGTCTACAGGCTGCTCGGGCTTGGTAAGAGTAGTTTTCTCGTTGAGAACTTCGCAAATTCTGTCCATGCTGCCCCTTGAAAGCGAGATGAAGTTTAAACACATTGCAACCATCATTACGCCCGAAAGTATCTGCGCTGAGTACTGGATAAGCGTCTGAATATCGGTTGGCATTACGTTGCCGGTTATATTCCCGAGCACCATATTGGTGCCGACTGTTAAATTTATTACGTTGACGATAAACAGCGTAAGTGTTACGCAGGGCATCATTACCGTCAAAATGCGTTCCGCCTTGACGGAATATTTATATACATCGCCCGAGGCGTTCTTCATCTTTGAGATTTCCCTGTCCTCGCGCACATACGACTTGACCACGCGGATTGCCGTCAAATCCTCCTGCACAACCGAGTTGAGCTTGTCGTACTTCTTAAACATCGTTCTGAAGTACGGAACGACCTTTATCATACAGATTGAAACCACAATCCCGAGAAGAATTGCCGCACCTGCGAAAATTCCCGCCATTTTGGGCTCTATCAGGAAAGTCATAATAATCGAAGTTATAAAAAGTACAGGTGCGCGCACCAACATTCTTATAGACATCTGATATGCGTTCTGTACGTTTGAAACGTCGGTGGTTATTCTCGTTATTAAACTTGATGTTGAGAAATTGTCAATGTTTGCAAACGAATAGGTCTGAAGTCTGTCGTACATGTCCTCCCTTAAGTTGTGCGCAAAGCCGCAGCTTGCCTTCGCCGCAAGCTTTCCGCCCCATACTCCGCAGATTAGTGCAAAAGTTGCACAAACTATCATTATGACCGCACGTGTTATTATGTAAGATATGTTCCAATCGTCACCCGTCGGGTCTTTGACGTATTCAAGATGCACGTTGAACTGACCTAATATCTGCGCCATAAAGAACGGAATTAAAATTTCCATAACTGCCTCGCCCACCATTACAATTGGGCAGAGTATAGAGGACTTTTTATACTCCCGTACGCTTTTTAAAAGTGTTTTTATCATACTTACTCCGATATTTTAGCAATAATTTTTTCAAGCAACTTCTGAAGTTCGTCCTGCTCCTCATCCGAAAGCGCAGACTGAACGGTTTCGTCGCACTTTTCCATAAAGAGCTTGTTGGCTTTGCAAAGCTTTCTTCCCTTTTCCGTGAGTTCGAGATACTTCGTCCTCGCATCGCCGTCCCGAAAGGTCCTGATTAAATACCCGTCCATCTCAAGTGATTTCAAAAGCGCAGATACCGAAGAAGGACGTAAATTCAGTTCCCTTTCAATATCCCGCTGGCAGACCTCGTTTTTGACACGCTCGTTTTTGATTAAATATATGAGCGTTTGAAGCTTTACGGGCGTTATTCCCTGCTCGGCAAGCTCCCTGTTGATTTCCCTGTACATCTGCCTTTGCAGATAGCAGATTTTTCCGAAAAGTCTTTTGTTCTCCAATTTTACCCCCAACAATTAACAGTTCGATATCGAACTGTTCGATTTCTAAACGATTATACCCGAATAAAAATTGCAAGTCAACTGTTTTTTTGTATTTTGTTTTTTGAAAAATCAGTGAATAAATTTATAAAAATAAGTGAAATCTGTCCGTTTATAAATTTTTTTTAATAATTCTTTAATTTTTAGTTGCTTTTACACTATATATAAATTATAATAAAATTAAGCTATTATCGGCTACATAAAATTATGCAACTTTGGAAAGGAGACCAAATAAATGAAAGGCAAATTAAAAACGTTTATAACTTCATTTTTAGCCGCTCTATTTATGGCTACCCTTATTGTCCCGATTGCTGCCTGCACGGAGGATACCGACAACACCGACCCGGTTGTGACCGTGGTTTCCATGGGCAACAAAGGGCTTGAGGGCGTTACCGTAAGGGCAACCAACGGCGAAAACACTATTGCAGGAAAAACCGACAAGAACGGCAAAACTTCTCTTGCAATTGATAAGTCGCTTACCTATCAGGTAACTTTTGAAGATCTGCCCAAGGGCTATTATGCCGACCCCTCAACAAGCTACAAGATTGAGGCTAATTCCTCGAAAGAGACAAAGTTCTATCTGCCTTCAAAGGTAATCGAAGGCGAAAGCGTCGACCCCAAATACGTATATAGGACGGGCGACGTTATGTACGATTTCTCGTTTACTACGACGACAAATGCTTCAAGACCTGCTACTGTTGTCTCTCTTTCCGAAGAGCTTAAGATAAAGAAAGCAGTTGTAATTAACTTCTGGGGTTCACTCTGCTCCAACTGTCAGGTTGAGTTCCCCGCAATAGAAAAGACCTATAAGATGTTTGAAAATGATTTGTCGGTAATGGCTCTCGACCCCCCCGGGGCTTACGGCGATACCGATGCAAAAATAGTGAGCACGTTAAGTCAGTGGAGACTTGACCTCTCGTTCTACTACGGAATGGACCAGGCAAACATCTTTAAAAACTTCTATGCCCCCGCTCAGAACGGAAGCTTTGTTCTTCCCATCTCCATTATAATCGACAGATACGGCGTTGTCTGCGATATTATAGTCGGTTCCGAGTCGGATGAAGAAGTTTGGAAGAATTTGATTGCTCACTATGTTTCCGATGACTACGTACCCGATATAAAAGAAGATCAGGGTGCGGATGACCCCACCGACTTCGTGCCCGATAAACCCGCAGATTTCAATGCGAAGATGTCAGACCCCGTCGAGATTGACAAAGCGATAAACAAGACGGGAAGAACGGATATACTGTTCTACGCAGACGACGGCGAATACTCATGGCCTTGGGCGCTTTCTTCGGACGGCAAATCCATCGTGCCTCTCGGTTCGGGACACGGTCTCTCCTATTCGATAATTTACGCCGATATAACAATTCCCGAAGGCAAGGCTCTGCTCGTAGACTATAAGGTTTCTACCTATGAAGATTTCGACCTGTTTGAGATAGTAGTTGACAACAACGATTTGGGAAGAGTTTCCTTTATCGATTCGGGCAACAAGGACTGGGCTACGGCTTTGGCGTATATCCCCCTTGAAGCAGGTAATCATCAGATTGCTTTCGTATATTATAAAGGTACACAAAAAGGACAGTACGAGGATACCGTTTACCTGAATAACCTCCGCTTTGTGGATATTACGAGCGAACAAATTCCTACGATGGACGTCTCCTATTACGCGGCACGCAGTTTCGACTCAAGAAACAGTATTTACAGAATCTACGAGGAAGTTTATTTAGACAATACGGACGGCTACTATCACGTCAGGGGACGCGAAAGCGGCGGCAAGGATCCCTATCTCCTCCTTGATATGACCCATATGATACCTTATACGCGCGGTGCCTCGCTCTATGCACAGTTCATAAGCGAAAAGCAATGCACGTTCGGCGGTAAGAACTATTACAACGAACTTATGTCCTATGCATACATTGCCGCAAACAGTGCAGTAGAAGGCGCAGTGCCCGTAACCAAGGAGCTTCACGATATCCTGGTTGAACTCTGCAAGCATGACGCCGGCGCAGACGCATATGCGGCAAATCCCAACCTCTGGCTTGAATTCTGCATATTCTATATGCACTACGGCAAGGGAAGCGCGATGGACGACCCCGCAAAGGGATATGCGTACTTCTCGGCATACGAGGCAAAGGTTACCGACGTATACGATACCGCGACTGCGATGGAGCAGATTAACACGATATACAACGCATACGACGAAATTGCCAACAACCCCGACGCTGACATCGCTGCATTACAGGCACTGATAAAGTCCACACAGGACGAATACGAAGCTAACCTTGCAACGTACAACTCCGTAGACTTCGATACTGTTATAGTGCCTCGCGGCAAGGTTGTTAAATTTACTGCTCCCTCTGACGGTGTATATCACTTCTACTCCGTAGGTCGCGAGGATAATCCCGAATACGTTTGCCAGGCTGAGTTATTTACTTCCGACCTTAAACTTCACACGACGCTTGCCAGACCCGTTGCAAGCCACGACAGTGACACGCTGTTCAGGGACGGAAGCCCTACGCAGTTCCACCTCTATCATTATCTTAAAGAAGGCGAGTCGTGCTATCTGAACTTAATGTTCTACAGCTCCGAAACTATTGACACAATGTACTATGCGGTAAACAAGGTTTCGGATACGGAGTATAAATCTCTTAAAACGGTAACTGCAGGCTTCCTTACCACAAGCCTTGACCCCGATACCCTGAATAAGATTTACCGCCCGTTATTCACCAAAGTTACGTTTAACTCCGCAGACAACAAATATTATGCTTCAAACGGCAGCAATATTTATGTAGACTTTACGGGAGTTACGAGATTCTCCACCTCGCACACACTTGAACAGGTTATAAAGGCGGCAGCTTCGGGTCATCCCCTTAAATCGGGCAACCTTGACGTAACTTTCGATTTGCGTGGCGTAACGGTAACCGTCGGCGAAGAAACTCTTGTAGGTCAGGATTATACTCAAAAGATTCAAGAATATTTCGATGCTGCTACGGCAAACCCGGATGACCCCGAATACGGACTTGCAGAGGCCGATAAGGAATTGAGGGATATACTCCTCCTGTTCATACACAAATACGATGAAATACTCGATGATAACGAGTGGCTGACGTTCTGCTACTTCTACGAATATTTCGGAGCAAATTATTAAAAACCGTTTATCGCGGCTATCAAGCCGCGATAAATACTTAAAAGACAGTTTATAAAAAAGGAGAAATTATGAAGAATTTTTTCAAAAGGTTTATTACCTGTACGTTGGCGGCTTGTCTGATTGCTGCCACCATGCTTGCAGGCGCCTGCACGCCTGACAACGGCAACGGCGGCGAGGGCGGCGAAGTTCATACCGACCCCACTAAATACGGATATACTATAACCGTTCTCTATCCCGACGGCACGCCCGTCAAGGGCTCGGACGGTCCCTCCACCAAGGCGAAAGTCGGCGTTCAGCTTAGGGATGCTTCAAATACAAATAATATAGAAGGTACTGACACGGTTGTCAATGAATACGGCAAGGCTACCATAAATTACAGGGTGTCGGGCGTGTTCCTTATCGACGTTTATAATTTCCCTAACGGCTTTGAGTATGCCGATAAAGTTTATACGGTTGAGGGCAGAGGCGATTACACCGTAAAGCTTTCCCCCAAACCCGTGAGCTACACTATTAACCTTAAGCTTCCCGACGAAACCCCCGCTATCGGCGTTACCGTTAATATTAAAAAGGACGGCAAAACTGTTAAATCGGCAACGACAAACGCGAACGGAACTGCCGTATTGGAAAACGTCACCGCGGATACGTACGATTTAGAGTTTTTAGACCTGCCCGAAAACTTTTCGTATCTGCCTGTTCAGGTAACGGCAAAGCAACCTGTTGTGACCATAGAGCTTATTTCTTTAAAAGAGTTAAAACTTGACGAAGTAATGTCCGAAGAAAGGCTTGATTATTGGGACGGGTTAGCAAACTACTATGACCCGTCGGGCGAGATGTCTGTTATACGCTTTAACCGTACCGCCGAGTGCTACGATTTTACAACCGATTTAATTCCCGAAGGCAAAAAGATCTACTATTACTTTACTGCCGACAAGGAAGGAACTTACCATTTCATTTCCGGCGGCAAATATTATACTGTTGAATTCTTAGGTAATAATCTTGGTAATGAAGCACTGTTGACTACCAATAGTACTCACGAAAGCTCTAACACCTGCGAGATGGTAGAGCTGCCGCTCAAAAAGGGAGAAAAATATTACTTCTCCTATTCGATTCCCGAGCGTTCAAACGATCCTTCAGCAGATGACCCCGACGAGCATCCTCTTTCGGGAACGCGTGAATTCATGATTGCAAAACCCGTTGCAGGCGTTAAACGCCACGAAATAAGCGGACCGGGAGACTATACGATTGAATTCGAAACGGATACGGCATTACTCATATTCATTACCCCCATGTCTGACACCCCTGAAAGGCCTTCGCCTACGGACGGCGGTATATTTGAAATCTGCTCACATACAAGCGAGTACGACGTAGAGATTATACATTATGCCCGCTTGGCAGACAACTCGGAAATCGAAGGCTCTGACGACGACGGCGGCGAGGGCAAGAACTTTAAATATACTCTCGAAGTACCTCCCTCTTACACCGGCAATTACTATTACTTTAGGATAAAAATAAAGTCAAAGTTTGACGGCGGCGAGGTTGTGTATCCTACGGAGGTTCCCATCACTATAAGGCGAATCGGCAACGCAGAGGAGAATTTCAGCCCTGTCGTACCGCAAGCTGCTACCGCTACGGAAAAATATGCCGAGCAGAGCGGAGAATTCCACTTCCTTATAGGCGACAACAATTCTATCAGCGAAAGCGATTTTACAATCATTGAAAAGAACGGCGGATATTACGTCAATATCGACGGCACAGAACGCGAGCTTGTTGTTGCAATAAAGAAGAATTTAAAAGGGCTCCCCTACTCCTACGCTACGATAGAATATATGGGCGAAGGTTCAAGCGGTGACGACGAAATGCCGAGTACTCCCTCCGAGACAAGGCAGAACAATTATCTTACACTCTACACTGACCCCTCAAAGGGCGAAGATAGGAATAACCCCAGACTCAACTATACGCCTTTTATCGAACAATACGCCACCCTTTGCAACAGCGACGGTGTGTATAAGCTTAACTCAGAGCTAAAAGCGTTCATTGAAAGATATTATGCAAGTCATGCTCAAGATTTTATCTTCAGTCTTAATCTCGAAGAGTGCTGCTGGTTAATATCCTGCGGTTATTACGCTTAAATTTTCAAATCATCCCTCCTTCTGCACTTGTGCGGAAGGAGGTTTTTTTATCGGCTTGCAGTACGTGAATAAAGGTTGCGCCGTGCACAAGTTATTATGATTTGACCATAATATTATTCAATAAAATGAATAAAAGCCTGAATTTTATAAAAAAATTATTTTTATATGCAAATAATTTGCATATTTTGAAATTATTTGCTAAAATAATTAAAAATTAAATTTTAAAGGAGTTTAAAATGAAAAAGTACATCAAGTTTTTATTATCAGTCAGTCTTGCTCTGTGCATGGTCATTGGCTTGGGCGCAACAATCGCTTGTAACCCCAATAACAACACCGACGACGACAAAGACACCTTTACAATTATTGTAAAAAACGAAGACGGCACCCCTGCAGCAGAACAGTGGGTACAGTATTGCAGCGATGGAGAAGGCGCTCAATGCTACCCCAAACGGACAGATAGCAATGGTAAGGTTACCGTAGATATATCTACGACAGAATGGCAAAATTCCGAAACCATCCACGTTTTGGTTTACAATCTTCCCGCCGACTACAGTGTATATGACGAAAACGGTAATGTATGCGATTACGACTCCGATGATGACACATATGGGATCTTTATCGACCATCACGAAATAAAGAGCGTTACGCTTACGATTAAACAAGACCCCACTTTCATTACTGAAAGCTACGAATACGAAGAAAGCTTTTTAGGCGGCGAATCCAAGAAATATTTTACCGTTATCCGCAACGCCTCCGAAGCAGTATTCGAAGCAGATATTCAAGAAGGTGAATTTGAATTGTCCGTTGTTGTAGATTCCAACGCACCTAAAACCGAAATATTGAGTTCCTCCAATAAATCAGTGGTTTTAGATTTAGGCGAGGCAAGCTTTTTCGGTATCAACGTATTGTTCACTCTGAAACCCAAGACTAATGCGGCGGCTACTATTAAATTTGCCGTTTGCCCCGTGTTACAGCTTGGAGATAAAGTCAATATCTATGGCACCGACTTATACAAGGTATATTTTAACCTTCCCAACGCAAATACGGAGCTTGCGTTTGAAATGCCCGGCGAAGATCCATTTGGCGGTTTCCCCATAACCGTTAAAATCGGCAGCCAGACGTTCACTTGGACAGAGACAAGCGACATTGCACCTGTCAGCACTACCGAAACGGGTTACGTACCCTTTACTTTTACGTTCGCTGATGCCGACACAGCAAACTTATACCTGATTATTAAGGACGCAAACGCTCCCTCCACGGACGGCGACGTCATAGTCCTTGGCGAAACAATCGAAATAGAGTTGTCTACTGCGTTTGGCGATGATAAGCAGTTTACCTTTACTGCCGAAGAAACAGAAACTTATATTATAACTGTTACCGGTGGCACTGCTGCTAAAGTCATGATTGATATAGTTAGTACAAGCACTTCTTCCGGATGGCTCAATGTCTCCGAATATGAAAACGGCATAATAGAATATGAGTTCCCTGCAGGCGTAGAAGTTACGATAACATTCGGTACCGACAATGAAAGTGGTGATTCCTATTCGGTTGTCGTTAGCAAAAAAGCACGCTAAAAAATAATTATCTCCCGCAATTTAGCGGGAGATTTTTTTTGCTCAAATGAAAATAAATACCTCCGTGTAAAGCACGGAGGTTATTTTTTTATTGATAACATTGCAGGTTTGTTAATCGGCAAACCTTTTGCCCCTCGCACCGTACCGCTGCGAAAGCAGACTAAAGCGAGGTGCGTATTTAAAGCCGCCGATTTATCGGCGGCTTTGGTTATTTAAGAGTTTTTAGCCTCTAAGAATGCTTTTTCCAAAATGTCATAGGTCATAGAACCAGTCCAGCTATAAGTAAACACTCCACTTGCATTTATTATTGCCGTTACAGGGTATGCGTCCTTACCTCCGAATGCCTCATACGCCGTAAGCGTCTGACCGTTGTATTCGATTACTTTTGCATCCTGCGCGAAGGTTATTTCGAAAGTAGACCAATCCTCGGTACGTTTCGGACTGCTGTTTATGAAGTTCTGAACGTTATGTATTATATTTACCGAGTGAATTGCGACTACATCTACCTTATCGCCATATTTTTTCTTTAATTGATTGAAATGCGGAAGTTCTTTAATGCAAGGGTCACAAGTTGTTCCCCAGAAGTTAAGTACTACTACTTTGCCCTCTGCAAGGCTCTCTTCAAGCGAATACAGTTTTTCGCTGTTAAGTCCGTTGCCGTCGTATATTTCAAGCTTTAAGCCTTCGATAACTTCTGAGGGCAATTCATTTCCGACGCCTAAGCTGTCTACCTTTTTTTCGGGAACAAAGAAATTGAAAAATACCAATACAAATGCAAGCAGTAATCCCGCAAGTGACCAGGCAACTATTTCAAGTACCTTGTTGTGCTTTGCTAAATTTACGGGCTTGCTCTTTTTCTTCTTTACTGTTTTTTCAGCTTTGGCGTCCGCAGTAGCTACGACTTCCTCCCTTGCGATTGCGGGAGCTGCAACTGCCTCGGAGGTATTTACGTTTACCGCCACAACCTCCATGGCCTTTATGTGCTCTTGCGGTTGTACCGTCGTACCTGCGTCGAGAACAGATGCAATCGAGGGAACCGCTTCGGGAATATCCGTTTGATTTTCATGGACAAATATCTGCGAACCTTTCCAACTGATTGCCTTCGTGGGGCATACGGAGATGCACTCTCCGCAGTTTATGCACTCGTGGTCGCCGACGTGGCGTATATCCATCTTACAGTGGGATACGCACAGTCCGCACTCGGTACACTTATCTTTATCGAGTCTAACACCCAAAAGCGCAAATTTATTAAAGAAACCGTATATCGCGCCGAGCGGGCAGATAAATCTGCAAAAGAATCTGTATATGAATATGCACAGCACGATTACCGCCACAAGGACTGAAAACTTCCAGGTAAATATACTGCCGAGCTGGGGAAGATAATTTTCGTTGTTAGGATTGGATAAAAGACCAATTCCTCCCTCGAAAGTTCCCACAGGACATATGTATTTACAGAAAGTCGGCGAGCTGATAAATATCGGAATTACTATTACCAGCGCCAACAGAATTACGTACTTCGTGTATGAGAAAACCCTGGTGTAGCTGTTCTTTTTCAGCTTTGGCGTCTTTATTTTGTACAGCAGCTCCTGAAGGAGTCCTGCGGGGCACAGAAAGCCGCAAATCGTTCTGCCGAGTATTATTCCGAACAGTACCAAAATGCCGATTACGTAGTACGGAGTGCGCGTATCGGAACCCTCTAACGCGTTCTGCAATGCACCTAACGGGCACGCACCTATCGCACCGGGACAGGAATAGCAGTTCATGCCCGGTACACACAAATTTTTCGTGGAACCGACATTAGTTTCAGTCGAATAAATTCTCCCGCTTACAAAGCCTTTTATATTCGCATTGTACAGAAGCGCAGAGTAAATTTGAATTATTCGGCGCCTCGTCGGTACATGGTTTTTAAACCAATTGCCTATTTTAGAGAAAAATGCTTTCATATCATCCAAGTCCTATACACTCTGTGCAAATTTCTTTTGCCTTAAGCCATACGAAATAAATTCCGCCGTTGTCCACGCCTAAAATTATAAAAGTTACGGCAAGCGCTCCGAGAACGGAAACAACGCTTATGCGTATTATAAACTTGGTTTTTTTGCTTTTAAGGACGGCTGTTTTTTCGCGCACTTTGTCAACAATTTTGTCCAAGGGGTTGCGCATATCCGTACGCGCAGGTGCGCCCTTGCCACTTGCTATAAGGCTTTTTACTGCGTTAAGTTCCTTGTCGATACTTAATTTGGTAATTACCACGGCAATTACGGCACAAGCGAGTGACGCAAGCACAAACGGTCCAACAAATCTGAACATATTGAACATTGCATCGTGAGCAGGTATGCCTTTAAAATTTCTTTTATTAAAGAGATATATGCAACTTATAATTATGCATACAATCAATATTACAGTCAGCGCAATAGCCGTTATAAAACGCGTAAGGCGCTCCTTTTTCACTGTTTTTAAATTGGCGTCATAGCCCTCTCCACTGCCTTCGGGAATTTTAGAGGTAAGCCGTTTGAGTGCCAATGGATTGTTGCTTAAAACCGTTTTTTTGGGCTGAACCGGATAGACAATTGAAAGCACGAACCCCGCAATTATAGCGGCAATCCATATAAAAAACGGCGCACATATATATAAAAAACGGGTGCCGATTGCTGCGGGCGTGTATCCGCCCTGTACGTATCCCGCATCGGCATAAATTCCGCACGCCTGAACAATGAAAAGTATGCCCACCGCCACGGTCAATAAACTTAAAAATATTCCGAAATATAGCCGTACAAGCTTTGCTTTGTTTTGCACCGTTCTCCTCCTTTTATTATTTATATTCAAATATACATTATTATATATGCAAATATACATTAAAGTCAAGTGTTTTATGTAACGAGTAAATACTAAATAAAGGAAATACGCCCGCCAACCTTTTACATTAAATGCTAACAGCATTAAAAAATTGAAAAGACGGCTTATTTTTGCTTGCATTGCAGCTAAGTTTATGATATAATCACTTAGCAATTGAATAGCGGCCCTGTGGTCAAGCGGTTAAGACGGAGCCCTCTCAAGGCTCAATCCCGGGTTCGATTCCCGGCAGGGTCACCAAATGAACGAGAGCTGTAATACGAACCTGCAATGTTCGGATTACAGCTCTTTTTCTATGCAATTAAGTTGAAATATAGTGATTTATTATAGATTTTTAGCATGTTTTTAAATAAAAACGGGCCTTTTTAATTTCGGACTCAAATAATTAAAACTGTTCAAAAATGAAAATTAAATGTAAAAATAGATAAAATACGAACCTACTTAGTCCGAATTGTTTCCGTACAATTGTTCATATCTATCGGGTGTTAAATAACCAAGATATGTATGAGGACGCTCAGAGTTATACCTTTCAATATAATCGGCAACAGACTTCCTGATTTCCCTTTCGGATTTGAATTTATAGCGATAGAGTTCTTCCGTTTTCATACTTCTGAAAAACGATTCAATAACTGCATTGTCATGTGGTCTTCTCGACCTAGAAAAAGATTGCTTTACTCCAAATTGTTTAAGATAAATATAAAAACTTTTAGAGATATAATTGTTTCCGTTATCTGAATGAAAGATTAATCCTTCTTGAGGGCTTCGACTGAAATAAGCAATTTTAAACGTTCCTTTTGTTAGTTGCGTGCTGTTTCTTTTGGAAATCTTATGAGCAATTAATTTTCTTGAATACAAGTCAATTATAACGCAGATATAAAATGTTCTTTCTTTATAACTAAAATAAGTTACATCGCTGACCCAAATTTGATTCGGTCTTTCTGCCTTAAAGTTTTGATTGAGAATATTCTTCTTGCGTCTTTCGCTATATTCATACAGCGCTTTTGCATTTGTTTTGACGCTGAACCAACCATTCTTATGCATTATATCGCTTACAAGTCTTTCCGTAGCTGCAATTCCTCTATCTAGCATGACTGCTACTATTTTATCGGCTCCAAAAGTTTGATTACTGCTTTGATAGATTTCCTCAATAATAGGTTTCAGCTCCGCCCTGCGCTTTGCCGCTTGAGAGTTTTCACATTTACGGCGCAATAGAAAATTATAATAAGTTCCTTTGGGAACTTTAAAGGCGGCACACAAAGTATAAACCGTATACCTCGAAGACAACTCTTTAATCGTGTCAAGCCTGTCATGAAGTGGGTCATTTGCTCTACAAGGCGCATTTTGCAAAATATGAACGACAAGTTTTTGTCGTTCATATTTTGTTCTAAGAAGCTTATAATCTTTAATATTTACTTGATGATTCTGCAAACCAGACTTATACTGACTTATCCAATCATAAACCGTACTTCTGGGATAGCTTGTATCCTTGCAAATGCTTTCAACCTTTTCACCACTAAGATATCGTTCAACTACTCCCTGCTTTTCTTTTAAACCTACTCTTTTGCCCATAAAATTTATCTCCTCTGATTTTAATTTGGTAAATAAATTTTATCATAATTTTTATTTTAATTATACAAAACCGCTCTCGCTATCTAATGAGAACGGTTTCATTTTTTATTGATAACTACATCACAACGAATGTAATAATTTAATTATTATAGAATTTTCAAAAGTTCCTGTACTGACCTTAATACTTCATCAAAACTTTTAGCATATTTTAGTGAATTAAATGCTTTTGATTTATAAAAATCATTTTCCAATTCTAAGTTATCCATTATTTTCTTTGCGGCACCGCCAGTTAACGATATAGGTAAAATATAATTCCCTTGATTTTTTGAAATTTCAAACTCTTCAATCACCCCATCAGAATTTATTAGTCCATCTGAAATGTCCTTACTGTTCTTATATTTTTCTCCGCAAATAATTATTGTAATCTGCGTACTCGCAATCATATTTTTACGTAGTCTATGATACAAATCCTCTCGCTCGTCTTTTAACATAGAAACATCATAAGGAAACGGAAATAAAAAAACTTTGCTATTAAAATTATTTACCACTCTTTGGTTTACAGAAACAACATCTGGTACGGATTCGAGCATATTCTTTTCATCTATAGTTCTAAGCTTACAACCTTCAAAGGCTCCCGCAACTATATGTTGTCCTAAATTCTTTCCGTATCCAGTAAAAATTTTATAATTATTTTTAATTAACCATACAGCAAGGTTTTCTGTAAATCTGCGTATTTCTTCATTGTTCGCAGTTTCTTTTTCAAAAGCTCCGCTTATTAAAACATTTTTACCATAAACAATACTTACTATCTCTTGCAAAATATCTGTAATTTGTTCATAATCATCAACCAATATAACTTTAATACCATATTCCGCTAAATCCGCAATTTGATGCTGTTGCTTTATTATTTCATATTTATACTTTCTATTTGTTTTTTCGTTTGGTTTTGTTGCTTTAGGTTTTTCCATAACTGCATAGTGAGTCCTACCGCTATTTTTATCAAAAACCTTTCTGGCCCTCGCTAAAATATGCATAACATTGGGATCACTTATACTATAACCCAAAAACAAAAAAGTTTTTGTACATATTTCACTTTTAAATTTTGCAAGCACCATTTCATACTTGTCATAATAGTTTTCATAATCTTGCTTTGTAATAATAATTGAATTATAGTTATCCACATCGCCATGCATTTTATATAACCAAATCGGATGTGAATTCTCATTTTTTCTTAAATCTTTATCTACAATAATTTTATTATAACGTAAGTCTCTATAATCCAATGCTTGCTCAATTAACGTATCATAATTGGTTGTCCAATAACTTTGTAACGGAAATGACGATAGTAGCAAATGATTAATATTAGCTTTTTTATCATCACTTTTAGCAAAAACTTTGCATATGTATTTCTTTAACTCAATGGAGTCCTGCTTACTATTTACATAATATTGGGCAAGCGAAATTAAATCGGCTTGTTCTTTTTTTATGTCCAAGCCGATATCTCTTGCATACTTTTTAAGCAAATCTGCCCAACCGGTATATCCAGACTTACGCGAAAGTCCTGAGCCTAAAAAGACTGAAGCACACCCTTTTTTTAGACAATTAGCGTAGTTAGATATAAATTCTTGCTGCTCTTGAGTAAAAATCATTAACTATTTCTCCCCCTCAATGGAGTCGAATGGTCATATTTATTTGAATTTCTTCTCTCATAAGCACGATCAATAAGATATTTTATTTTCTCTGCATTATTAGAAATATTGTTCCAATTCACAACAGTTATAGATACTTCGTCACGGGCAATATTTTCAATTATTCTATCTGGTAAATCAGGATAACTTTCCTTTAAACTTGCAATATTTTTTCGCAATGGGGTCCATGATACATACGGGGCAATAACGTTTTCTTCCTCTTTGCCACAAGCAATTTGCCCGTTATTTCCACCAACATTTATTACTAAAATACCCATTTGGGGATTAACATCAGAATGATACATAGCGGCATGAATTTCCCAATCAATATGTTTGCGCTTTCGAGTATTTTCCCCACATAGTAAAATTAAAACGGTTGCTTTTTTAATATAGTTATCACGTATTTCTCGGCGAATTTCCTCATCTGTCATTCCGGTATCATCAATTTCGTCTTCATGAACAGAATAATCATCAAATAAATTATATTGCTCATTAAGTAATAAAAGCTGATTTTTATACCATTGCTCATCATTATGGTAATAACTTATAAAGACTTTGTGGCGAGGTATATTCATTATATCTTTTCTCCTTGTTTATAATTATTGTTATTTATCAATTTTGGCTCTTTATCAAGGTTCATTAAATGTATTTTTTAGAACTACTTAAAGAATCATCTTCAGTTATGATATCAATGTAATTTTTCGAAAGACAATTACATTCGTTATTTATTCCTACACTTTTTTATTTTGCCAACCCATAATTAACTGACATAGAAATATATAGAAATATTTAGAAACGATTTAATTTTGAAAGATAATTTCTAATTACTATTCTCCTTAATATAACTATAAATTATTTGGAGAA
>JAFLVO010000011.1 GCA_022508245.1 Clostridiales bacterium | reverse complement strand
GGATAGGCGCACGAAACGGCGCGAAAGCGTGTTTGGCACACGCCGAGCGGCGGTTTGGGTGTATGGACCGATAGATTGCCCGTAAAAATGTATCTGTTAGGGCTGAATACCCGTAAACGCAGAATAGAAGCTTATTTTCGTGAACACTATTAAAATTCAAGTGAAGTTATATCTTCAACGCTGTCGAGCGTAATTCTGCCAAGCCTGCCCTTTCTGAAGTCGTCGATTATTGCCCGCTCTCCCCTTTCATAGTCGTATTCGCCTCCACGCAGAATAAAGCCTCTGCGAGCGCAGACCCCTTCGAGCATTTCAAGGGGCTGACCAAGTTTTACAGAATACCTCTCCTCGAGGCGTTTGGGATAGTTTGCTGCAAGCTCCTCCAGAAGGGCAAGAGCAATTTCGTCCATTTCCAAAATATCGTCGTTTATGCTGCCGACGTATGCAAGATGTCTTGCAAGATACTGATTTTCAAACGCGGGGGGCATTGTGCCGGGGGTATCCAAGAGCTCGAACCCGTCGCACTTTATCCACTGTTTTCCGCGCGTAACTCCCGCTTTGTCGCCCGTTTCCGCACGCTTAGAACCCGCAAGCGCGTTTATAAGCGTGCTCTTGCCCGTATTCGGAACGCCCGCAACCATAAAGCGGAATACCCTGTTGTAGCCCTTTGCGGCTGCCGCCTCTCGCTTTTGCGCGACGAGCGACTTTATAGCTTCGGTCAAAGCCCTGCGCGTGCCCGTATTTACGGAATTCGCCTTAACGCAGACCGCGCCCGTGCTCTTTACCGCAGACAGTAAAATATCGGCTCTTTCGTCCGCGAGGTCGGCTTTATTGAACACGTACAAAACGGGTTTTGACTTTAAAAGCTTTTTAAGTTTTGCGTTGAACGAGGCAGCCGGGCAACGGGCGTCGAGCACGAAAATAACTCCGTCCACGAGGGACAAATTCTGCTCCATCATGCGCATTGCTCCCGTCATGTGCCCCGGAAACCACTGTATTGTCTTCATAAATCTATCTGGTTACTATATAAATTGCCTTAAAAGGCCGCTTAGTTGCCTTTATTTAAAAGGTCTGGACGCAGTTTTTTTGTGAGTTCTTCGCTTTGCTCTCTGCGCCACTTGTCTATCTCGGCGTGATTGCCCGAAAGAAGCACTTCGGGAACAGACAGACCCTCGTAGACTGCAGGACGGGTGTACTGCGGATATTCAAGTCCGCCCTCGCCGAAGGTTTCGTCTGCCAGCGACTTGTCCGAAATTACCCCGTCCACATACCGCGAAATGCAGTCGCAGACGACCATGGCGGGCAGCTCGCCGCCCGTCAACACGTAGTCGCCTATGGAAATTTCCTCGTCTATATAGAGGTCGATAACCCTTTGGTCTATCCCCTCGTAGTGCCCGCACAGAAGGACGATATGTTCGTATTGCAGAAGCCCGAACACCTTATCCTGCTTAAAGGTTGCGCCCTTGGGCGAGAGGTAGATGCGGTGCGCCTTATGTTCGGGGTCAACAGCGTTTATTGCCGAACCTATGGGCTGTGGCATCATAACCATACCCGCGCCGCCGCCGAAGGGATAGTCGTCACACTTGAAGTGCTTGTTGTCGGCGAAGTCGCGGATATTGACAATGCTGATATCGAGCTTTCCCGCTTTGAGCGCCCTGCCCGTAATACTTGTAAATAGGGGCGTAAACATTTCGGGAAAGAGTGTGAGAACGGTAATTTTCAAACCGATACTTCCTTAAACCTTTTTTTATTTACCGTGATTTTCTTGGTCTCTACGTCCACGTCCTCAATAACACCGTCCGCCGCCGCAAAGCTGACCTCTCCCTTCGCGGTTGAGAGCACGTAAATGTCCGTCCCCGCGGGTACCACCTCTTTAACCTCGCCTATTTTCTCGCCCGAGGTGTAGAAAACCTCGCAGCCGAGCAAATCTGCGATATAATACCTGCCTTCGGGCAGGGGCGGGCAGTCCGAACGCAGAACTTCGATTTCCTTTCCGCGCAACAGCTCGGCGGCGTTTCTGTCGGCTATGCCTTTAACTGCGGCGAAGGCAAAATCGCCCTGCGTGCGCACGCTCAAAACGGAGTACTCCTCCCCGCCGATGAATATGCGCTTGAATGACTTGAAGTCCTCGGGATAGTCCAAAAAGACCTTAACTTTAATCTCGCCGCGGATACCTTGAGGCTTTAATACCGTAGCGACGTTTAATTTTTCTTCCATATTTTAAAAAATTGCAACCGAGTAAACACCCCGGTTGCACAGCGCAACCCGCGTTACGCTTTTTCTTTTATTTCGATTATATAGCGCTTGCTGGTTCTGGGCGTAGCCGCAGCAACGAGCGTCCGAAGTGATTTTGCAATCTTGCCCTGCTTGCCGATGACCTTTCCCATATCGCTGGGGTCAAGCAAAACGGTAACCTCGTACGCGTTTTCCTTTTCCTCTACATTGTACTCGACCTCGTCCTTTTTCTCGGCAAAAGTGCCCACGACGTACTTTATAAGTTCTAAAATATTATCCATTTTAATTTCCCGTTACAAATTAGCTCTTCTTCTTTTTGTTGTTGGTCTTGGGAGCGGAAAGCTTGTCGCTCTTTTGAATAGCGCCGACGGTTACAAGATAGCTTTTAACCGTTTCCGTAGGCTGAACACCCTTGGAAAGCCAATCCTTGGCCTTCTCCACGTCGAGGTGAATTTCCGCAGGCGATTTAAGAGGATCGACGTAACCGATCTGATCGATATACTCTCCCGAGCGCGCCTTGCGCGAATCCGTTACGACGACACGGTAGAAGGGATGCTTCTTGTCGCCCATTCTTGTAAGTCTCATTTTAACTGCCATTTTAGTAAAACTCCTTAAAAATTATTATCTTATATTTTAACCCCAAAAATGCGTTATTTAAGGCATATATGGGGGTCAATTTAATTTTTGCTTTAAAAATCCGCTTTTTGTTGCGCCCGCAATTTTTTATCTGTATATGCGGTAAATCAAGCATATATTGGGGGTAATTTAACTTTTTGCGTTAAAAAGGCAATCTTCTTCTGCCGTTTTTAAACTGTTTCATAAGCTGCTTTGTCTGGTCAAACTGCTTTAAAAGCTGGTTGACTTCCTGCACGCTTGTACCGCTTCCAGCGGCAATTCTCTTTCTTCTCGACGAGTTTATAATCGAGGGGTCTATTCTCTCTCTCTTTGTCATCGAAAGAATTATTGCTTTAGTCTTTTCTATCTTCCTTTCGTCTATATCGTCGGCTTTTACCTTTCCGCCCATGCCGGGCATCATAGAAAGTAATGCCTGCGCACCGCCCATTTTTTTCATACTCTCGAACTGCTCCAAGTAGTCCTCAAGCGTGAAGGTGTTTTCAAGCATCTTCTTCTGCATGGCTTTTGCCTGCTCTTCCGTGACTGCCTCCTGCGCCTTTTCTATGAGCGTCAGGACGTCGCCCATACCGAGAATTCTCGATGCCATTCTATCGGGATAGAAGGGCTCTAAATCGGTCAGCTTTTCGCCCACGCCGATAAACTTAATGGGCTTGCCCGTAACAGCCTTTATTGAAAGGCATGCACCGCCTCTCGTGTCGCCGTCAAGCTTGGTTAAGATTATGCCCGTGACCTCCAGCCTTTCGTTGAAGGTTTTGGCAACGTTGACCGCTACCTGACCCATCATGCTGTCCACGGTCAAAAGAATTTCGCAAACGTCGACTGCCGACTTAATTTCTTCAAGCTCGCGCATAAGAGGCTCGTCAATCTCAAGTCTGCCCGCCGTGTCGATGACTACAGTATCAAAGCCCATCGAGCGGGCGTATTCAACAGCCTCTTTGGCAGTTTTTACGGGGTTCTGCGTGCCCTTTTCATAGACCTCGGCACCCGCGTTTCTGCCCACCACTTTGAGCTGGTTGATTGCGGCGGGTCTGTATATATCGCAGCCGACAAGAAGGGGCTTCTTGCCGCTCTTTTTTAAATTTATTGCAAGCTTGCCGCAGAGCGTCGTCTTGCCCGCACCCTGCAAGCCGCACATCATTATGACCGTAGGGGGTTTGGGCGCGATATTGAGCTTTTGATTTGAGGAACCCATCAGCGCGATGAGCTCTTCGTTCACAATTTTTATAACCTGCTGGGCGGGGTTGAGGCTCTTCATAATCTCCTGCCCTACCGCCTTTTCGGAGACGTCGGCGCAGAATTTTTTGGCAACCTGAATATTTACGTCGGCTTCCAGGAGCGCAACGCGAACCTCGCGCATGGCAGTTTTAATTTCAAGCTCCGTCAGTCTGCCGCGCTTTGTAAGTTTTGAAAATATATGATTTAATCTTTCTGAAAGAGATGCAAAAAGTGCCATTATTTACCTTGTTTTTTTAAAGTCTCGTTTACTTCGTCCGAATAGTCCTTATCGAGAATTTCAAAAAGCTTTTGTATGTCTTCTTTAATTTCGGGGTGTGCGGTTTTGAAATCTTCCGCCCACTTGTTTAAATCCGTCAACATAAATGAAATTTCGAGCGAAATTTTATCGGTATTCTTTGCAAAACCAAGCTTTTGTTCAAGGTCTTCAAGCTGTTTTTTGCAGGTTTGCAAACACTCAGAAACGGCTTGACGGGTCACGCCCTTTTCTGCGGCAATTTCCGAAACCGTTAAATCGAAATTGAAATACAAATCGGTAAACTCCCGCTGGGTCTCGGTCAAAATTCCGCTATATATGTCCCAAAGCCTCATAAACTCGGTTTTATTCATAGTCTGTCAAGCCCTTTAACTTTACAAAAATTATACCCTTTCGGAATACATTTGTCAAGCAATTTATCTTGACGGTTTTGCATAAATTTGCTCTTTTTTTAATAGTTTTTAACAGAATAATTTAGTTTTTAACAAAAGAAAGTCAGGTCACTGTCGAAAAATTTTTAAATTGACATAAAAAATTCAAAGTGTTAAAATCAAATCAACAGGAGGATGAGTTGATGTGTAAAGAAATTGACGGCGTCATCTATGATACCGCTTCTTCCACGATTGACAAGAAATTCACCTACGGTGTACCCGGCGACCCCTACGGCTATGAAGAGACTTTATATATTACTAGCGACGGCAGATATTTTATTTACACCTACGGCGGTTATCAATCAAAATATCCCGTGGAAAACGTGGTTCCCATTGCGCGGGAGGACGTAAAAAATTGGATGATGTCCAGATAAAACGCATAAAAATACAAATCGGTTTACGCAAAGTAAACCGATTTTTATATTTATTGAGTTGAAGTGGGGCTTTCGACACCGTTAGAGTTTTCAGTTACAGGACTGTCCTCCGTAGCGGCGCTTTCGGCAAGCACGGTATGTGCACTCTCTTCCGTTCCGCCGCCACCGCTTTCCTCGGGAGGCTTTTTCTCTTTGCCGTACAAAACTTTTAAGAGTATCGGCGTCAGAATTGACGAAACGAGTATTAAAAGCACGGTCATAAACATAAACTTGGGGTCAAGCTGTGCAGACTTCAATCCCGAATCCGTTACTGCCGCCGTTACGATAAGAGCAACCTCGCCGCGCGCCGCCATGCCCGTGCCGCCTATCGCGCTTTCGCGCACATTATAGCCGAACGCCTTAAACACGCCTCCGCACCCGACGATTTTGCCTATTATGCCCAAAACAACCGCAAGGACGGCAAAGAGCAGGATTTTATAGTCGAGGTCGCCGAAAGAGATGCTTGAAATGCCTATATTTGCAAAGAACACGGGTGCAAATACGGTATATGTGTCCACCTCTATCTGACTGTCTATGTATTTGCTCTCGCGGATGTCGGTTGAAAGCACTACGCCCGCAAGGAATGCGCCCGTTATATCCGCAACGCCGAAAATATGTTCCGCGAGCCAGCTGTAACCGAAGCACACGGCAAGCGAGAAAATTGGTATACGGTGATGGGTTGGCCAGCGTTTATCCATCCATTTAAAGCATTTTGAAACCACCCAGCCCGCCGTAACAGCAAAGATGAAGAAACACACAATCATTATAATGGTTCCGTAGGGAGTAGCTTTAAACGCCTCGAATGGATTATCGCTTTCAACCGCGCCCGACTTTGCCATACCGGTAACTACGGACAGCAGCACTATGCCTATGACGTCATCTATAATTGCCGCAGAGACGATCGTGGTGCCCAGCTTGGTATTTATTTTCCCGAGCTCCTTCAAAACCGAAACGGTTATTGCAACGCTTGTGGCAGTTAGGATTACGCCTATGAACAGGCTTCTGAAAATATTGTCGCGCGAGGCAAACCCGAATCCGAGTTCGCTAAACGGCAGAGAGATTAAAAATCCGAACAAAAGGGGCACAAAAACGCCGGCAAGCGCCACCAACAGGGCGGTAAGTCCAGTGTTCTTCAATTCCTTTAAGTTGGTTTCCAGCCCTGTTGAAAACATCAGAAGCAGTACGCCTATCTTGGAAAATATACTCAACCCGTTGTTGTCCGTCGGCAGAACGAAGAGGGCGCCGTATTTGCCTGCCTCCTGCGCTTCTTCAAAGCCAATCAGTGAAACATGCGCAAATTCGCCGAAGACAGCAGGACCAATGAGTATACCTGCAATAATAAATCCGAGAACCTGCGGCAGACCGAAATGTCTGAACACAAGCCCCAAAAATTTAGTTGAAAATAATATTATGGCAAGCACGGCTACAAAGCCGAGCGCCGAATTTCCCTCAAAAGGAAGCGTCATACAAATTCATACCTCTCAATAAGCGCATGCCCGCACGGGCGCGGCGTCACTTTTTACAGCCTTTGAATACGCCGTTTAAATACCGTTACAGGCAAGTATTTACATCTGCTATTATAGTATCAATTACTTTAAAAGTTAAGCAATTTGAAAAGGTTGATTTTGCCACTTCTAAAAAAATTGAAAAAATTTTTAAAAAACCTATTGACAAGCGAGATTTTGATGTTATAATGAAAGTACAAAAAGAAAGAAACTTTCAAAAAATGTTAGCGCGCAACATTATTGAGGTGTTCCAATGAAGGATACGTAGCCGCGAGAGCGGGTCAAGGTTTAATTTATTTGAGTTGAATTTAGCCGACTCTATCTGATAAGGGAAAAAATTTAATGTGTTGAGGAGGTAAAGTCCAATGGGAAATCTTTACACCTACACGATTAAAGATAAAGGATGGTAAACTCCAATGTACAAGTTTACAGATGAGGTTTAATTCCAAACACGGTTATAAGTTTGCGGCAGATTGCCGAGTGGTTTTTGAACCGATGTGCCTTTTAAAGCACCGTGAGGAGGCGACCTCGAAACCACAACTAAATACATAATATATTACCCCGTGCGGTTGCGCGGGGTTTTGTTTATATTCACAAAAATTTAATTCTATTCTGCGAATTGAATTTTTCGTGATTTGGGGAACTAAGTTCCCCTTTACGCGATTATTAAGTGCAAACAATTATTAAATCGCGTAAATTCCCCTCCACTCAGGCGCAAGTATGCGCAAATTGGGTGCGCCGGCGGAGGGAAACCCTCCTTGCGCCATAAAATATTTAAAAAGTTCACAAAAATATGCCTCTATTCTGCACCGACTATTTTTGTGAACAGGCTTTTTTTATGTTGCAATTTAGCTTTTTGTTTGATATAATCATATAGAAGTTTATATACGGAGATTATATGAAACCCAAATACAAAAGAGTTCTTATAAAACTTTCCGGTGAAGCTCTTGCGGGCGAAAGCGGCCACGGGCTTGACGAAAACGTCGTATCGGGCGTAGTCGAGCAGATTTACAAAATTCACGAAATGGGCGTTCAGGTAGGGCTTGTAATCGGCGGCGGAAATTTCTGGCGGGGACGTCAAGGCAAGCAGATGGACAGAACGACTGCCGATCATATGGGAATGCTTGCCACCGTTATGAACTCGCTTGCAATGATGGACGCGCTCGAACAGCGCGGCATACCCACACGCGTTCAGACGGCGCTTATTATGACCTCGGTTGCCGAGCCCTATATTTTAAGAAAGACCCTCCGCCACTTTGAAAAGGGCAGGGTAGTGATTATGGCTTGCGGTACGGGCAACCCCTATTTTTCCACCGACACGGCCGCTGCCCTGCGCGCCTGCGAAATTCAGGCAGACGTTGTTCTGATGGCGAAAAACGTTGACGGCATCTACGACAGCGACCCCAAGCTTAACCCCAACGCAAAAAAATACACGCATATTAAATATTTGGATATTATCAAGAACGGCATAAAGGCAATGGATACAACCGCCGCTACAATGTGCATGGAAAATAATATCCCCGTCCTCGCCTTCGGACTTGACGCAAAGGACTCTATTATCCGCGCCGTATTCGGCGATATATCCGGTACCATTATAGACAATAATTAAATTCTTTCACTCCCTCGGGGTTCCTCGTACTTTCCCTTGTGTCCCCTTGTACTTCCCTTGGATTAGAAACAAGCAAGAGCAGGAAAACGAGCATTTTTGAGGGGAGTTTACTTGATGGTAAATGACCCGAGAAAAGCGGAGTTCGACAAACTATTGCGCAGTTTATAATACAAGAACTAAATTAAAAGAGGTAAATTATGATTGATAACGAACAGGTTGAAGAAATAATTCTAACTCTCGACGACAAGCTTTCAAAAACGGTAAGCGTGCTCAAGGAAGAGTATGCGGCAGTCCGCGCGGGCAGAGCTAATCCTCATATCCTTGATAAAGTTATGGTGGACTACTACGGCGTACCCACCCCTATTCCGCAGACTTCGAATATCTCCGTTCAGGAGGGCAGATGCCTTGTAATTTCGCCTTGGGATTCTTCCCTTTTGAAAACTATTGAAAAAGCGTTGCAGGTTTCCAACTTAGGCATTAACCCCACCAATGACGGCAAGGTTATCCGCCTTGTATTCCCTCAGCTTACCGAGGAGCGCAGAAAGGAGCTGTGCAAGCAGGTGCGCAAGACGGGCGAGGATTCCAAGGTTGCGGCAAGAAATATCCGCCGCGACGCTATGGACGGACTTAAAAAGCTTAAAACGGATAAAATAATTTCAGAGGACGAACACGCCCAGTGCGAAAAGGACGTTGAAAAGTACGTAACCGATACAATGACTTCGATTGATAACTTAATGTCCCAGAAAGAAAAGGAGATTATGACCGTTTAATGCAGGATAGAGAAACGCCCCTGCATGTTGCGGTAATTATGGACGGCAACGGCAGATGGGCAAAAAGGCGACTTATGCCCCGAACATTAGGGCACAGCGCGGGCATGAGGGCAATGATTGCCCTCGCAAAGCGGGCGAAGGAGCGCGGCGTTAAATACTTTACGGTGTACGCGCTGTCCTCGGAAAATCTTTTCCGCCCCAAGGACGAGCTTGAAGGCTTATTCAATTTAATTCGCGAATACTTTACAAAAAATTTAAAAGAGCTTTATGAAAGCAATTCTGCCGTTAAAATAATCGGCGATATTTCTGCTCTGCCCCAAGATTGCGCAAGGGTCTTGGAGGACAGTCAAAAAAATTCGCCGAAGGACGCGGATTTTACCATAATTTTTGCCATAAACTACGGTTCGAGACCCGAAATTATAAGGGCAGTAAACGCCGCAGTCGAACGAGGCGAGAAAGTGGATGCCACCTCCTTTTCCTCACTCTTATATACGGACGGAATACCCGACCCAGACCTTGTGATACGCACGGGGGGCGAAGTAAGGCTTTCAAACTTCCTCTTATGGCAGGCAGCGTATGCCGAACTGTATTTTACAGACGTACTCTTCCCCGACTTCACGCCCAAAAAGCTTGATAAGGCGCTCGACGAGTACGCACGGCGCGACAGACGCTTCGGAAAAATAAAAACAATATAACATTTATAAAAACATAACATTTAAAAGGTAACAAAATGAACAATTCGGAAATGAAGACCGCACAAACCAAGGGACTTTCCTCTATGCAAAAAAGATGCATAACTGCGGCAATTTATCTCGTTGTATGGGTAGGGCTGTGCGCCCTCAAATGGACGGTACCCGGTAATTGGGGTGCGTTGGGCTTTGATGCGGCGTTCACGGCAATATCCGTCATAGGCTGTTATGAATTTTTAAGAGCCGTAAACCGTCCCGAAAGCGGTCAATGCACAATCTCCTCCCCTCAACACACTTTTACAATGGCGTTCTGCGCGCTCGTCGTGCCCCTACACACACTCGTACAGCTCACTATGGGCGCCGGACTTTTAGCCGTTGCCTGCGCGTTTACTATTTACGTAATGTTCCTTGCGGCGGCGTCGGTATTCGACCACCAAAAGAGCACCGTAAAGGGCACAATTTACTGCATATTCTGTATGCTGTACTGCGGCGTGCTCTCAACCATACTTTCATCCATCAACCATCTTGAAACCAATTCCATGGTGGCAATTTTGGTTCTGTTTATGTCCACCGTCTTAACGGATACGGGTGCGTTTGCAATAGGTACGGCGCTCAAGAAGGTATTGCCCTTGAAGCTTGCGCCCCAGCTTTCCCCCAACAAGACGGTCATCGGCGCGATAGGCGGAATTCTTGGCGGCATAATCGGCGGAATTCTTGCATATTATACGATATACATCTTCGGCGGCGTAAACGGACAGTCCATTATCCTGGGCTCCAATTTCAGCGTTTACCTCACTTTCTCAAGCGATAAAATTCATCCCATTGTTTCCTTTATTCTCGTGGGACTTGCTACCTCGATAATGGCGCAGATAGGAGATTTGTTCGAGAGCGCAATCAAGCGCGAGTGCAGCGTAAAGGATATGGGAAACTGCCTGCCCGGACACGGCGGAGTCCTGGACAGATTTGACAGTATGCTCTACTGCAGCTGCGTTGTTCTGCTCTGCTTCGGCACGATTATCGTTTAATAAAACGCACAACTTTATAAAAAGATTAAAATGCCGCGCTATGCGGCGTTTTTGTCATTTTTTATTTTTTAACGGGTATAATAATTATGAAAAATATTTCGCTGATAGGTTCAACGGGCTCAATCGGCAAACAGGTTTTAAACGTGGTGCGGGCAAACCCCGACAGGTTTAAAATTTGCGCACTCGTCTGCAACTCCCCTTCGGAGGAGTTTAAAAGGCAGGTCGAAGAGTTCAAGCCCGCCTACGCCTACATAGCCTCGCAGGACAAAAATGCCGTGAAGGCAGCATGCCTTGACGAAGCCGATATAGTTTTCAATGCTGCGGGCGGTTTTGCGGGGCTCGAATACAGCTTAACAGCTGTGGAAAACGGCAAAAGACTTGCGCTTGCCAACAAGGAAACTCTAGTGTGTGCGGGAAGTCTTATTAAGTCTAGCGCGGAAATGACAGGCGCGGAAATTATGCCCGTTGACAGCGAGCACTCGGCAATCTGGCAGTGCCTTAATTACGATCTTAACACACCCTTCAAAAAGCTTATAATTACGGCGAGCGGCGGAGCTTTTCGCAATCTTACAAAAGACGAGCTTGAAAATGTGACGCCCGAACAAGCCCTCAACCACCCCACCTGGAAGATGGGTGCAAAAATTACGGTGGACAGCGCAACGCTAATGAACAAGGGCTACGAGGTCATAGAGGCGCACGAGCTGTACAACTGTCCCTACAAAAAAATTCAGACAGTGCTTCAGCCCACGAGCATAATACACTCCCTCGTCGAGTTCGAGGACGGCGGAATACTGGCGCAGATGGGCACGCCGAGTATGGAGCTGCCCATAACCCTTGCGCTTACATACCCCGAAAGAATTAAGGGGTCAACTACCCCTCTTGACTTTACAAAGGCGTTTAATCTGGAATTTTTGCCCCTTGTCCGCAAGAATTACCCTCTCTACGACCTCGCACTAAGCTGCGGCGAGGCGGGCGGAACTCTGCCCTGCGCTCTGAACGGTGCGGACGAGGTTGCCGTTCACGCTTTCTTAAATAAAAAAATATCATTTACACGCATTTATAGCGTCGTTTCCGAGGTTATTTCCGCCACCGTGCGCGAGAATATAAAGTCCTTTGAACAGCTCGCGGAGGTTGACCGCGCGGCAAGACAAAAGGCTGAAGAGATTATAAAGCGGCTATAATGCACATTTTAATTTTATGACACTACTTTCCTTTACATCGGTAATGCAAATAATCGGCTCTGTACTGCTGGCAATACTAATATTGCTTGTAATGATTACCGTGCACGAATTTGGACATTACCTCGCTGGGAAAGCGTTAAAATTTAAAATAAACGAGTTTGCAATAGGCTTCGGACCCCGCCTTTTTAAACGTACTTCCAAAAAAAGCGGGGAAATTTTCTCGGTAAGGGCTCTCCCTCTCGGCGGATTCTGCGCGTTCGAGGGCGAGGATACTGCCAGTGACGACGACGGCGCGTTCACTAAAAAAGCGCCCTGGAAGCGTATAATAGTACTCGTTGCAGGTCCGCTTGCAAACTATTTAATCGCCCTATTGCTCATAATTGTTTCGATGTTCGCGTTCGGACAGCCCGTTTTTAAGGTGGGCAGCATTGCACCCCCCGAGGCAAATGCGGAAATTTACGCCGAAAATTCCCTAAAAGAGGGCGACCTTATTTTAAAGGCGGACGGTCACGGAGTTTACCTTGTTACCGATTTAATGTCTGCGTTGAACGGCAAAAACGAGGGCGACAAGGTGGGTTTTACCGTATTCCGCGACGGCAAGGAACAGGATATTCAGGTTATGCTCCGCGCAGACTGTAAATTCGAAAACTCATCGCAAACGGGCAGGGTCTGGCGCGCCCTCGGCATAGAGACTGTTGAAAGAGAGGACGGAAACATCTATTGGAACCTGTCCTCGGTAAACTACAGATTTTCCTTTTTCCCCGCGCTCGGACGCGCGTTTGTATATTCGGGAAGAATTGCGGGAACTATCTTCAAAGTCTTGGGCGAGCTACTTACAGGCAAGCTCGGCTTAAGCGCAATGGGCGGGCCCGTCACTACTATCAAGCTGACCTCGCAGATTGCCTCGCAAAGTGTTCAGAGCTTTTTAGAAATTGCCGCCTATATCGGCGTGAATTTGGCGGTGTTCAACCTTTTGCCCATACCCGCGCTCGACGGCAGTAAAGTCGTGTTCTGCACGATTGAGTGGATATTCAGAAAACCCGTCCCGCGCAAAATAGAGGCGGTTATCCACGCCGTAGGCTTCATATTCATTCTCGGCTTCGCCGTCCTTGTAGATATACTGCAATTTGTTTAAAATAAAAAGCCCCCGCGCGTCGCGCGGGGGTTGTTTTTTAAATTTATTCTTTGTTTTCCGTTGCAAGCTCTTCCGCCGTTTCAGTGTTAACGGTTGTTTTGATTTCCGAGTACTTTTCTATCTGTTTTCTGAAATTGCCGAAAGTTAGAAGCAGTATTCCGGCAACCGTTACTATAATAAATTCGGGAATGACGTACAGGCACTGATATACGAACGAATAGAAGTATTCGTTTGCAAGCAGAGAAATGCCGTACTCGCTCGCATAGCCCGCGCCGTACGCACCGAACGCGAACACGCCCGAGAAATAGTGGCTTATAAATCTTAAAGCGCACGCAATCAACGCGCCAAGCACAAACTGAACGCGTATTTTATCTTTGAAAAGGTTGAACCCGCGTATGCAACCTGCAAGTCCCACCGCCGCAAAAGCTACGGGATAATCAAGTAAGAACTGTGCCGGATGAAGAATCCAAGGCTCCTGCACCGCCTGCAAAATACCGCAGACAAGTCCTGCAAGCACACCCTTTCTTGTCCCGAACATAAACGAGTACAGTATAATAGGCAACATAGAGGCAAAGGTAATACTTCCGCCCATAGGCATTTTGAATACGCGAACGTATGAAAGAGCAAAGCTCAACGCAACGCAGACTGCGGCAAATGCCAACGAGCGCGAGTCAAAGGGCTTATAATTTCTGTCCGAGAAGAATGCAAGCACAACGATACCGGCAATAAGAACAACCGCGGAAATGTAGAGCCCTAAATCACTCCAAGCCTCGCCGGCGTCACCGCTTGCGTAGTAGATTACCATGCATACGAGAACGGCAACAAGCGCCGCACCGCAAACTGCCAAACAAATTATTTTGACGAGCTTTAAGGGCTTAATAGCTATTACCACTGCGCTTGCGACAATCACGATGGAAAGCACAAATAAGGGATAAAAAAGTATAGGGAACAGCGTGTCCTTATCTTTTGCTACGTCAACAAAATAGCAGCTTGAAAAGGTTATAATCAGTGCCACCGCAAAGAGCAATGCAATTGCAAGCCAGGCGCCGTTAGAAAGGCTGTTGGCGTTTGCAATGCTCTCAGCGCTGTGTTTTTTGGATACTTTACCAAGAACTACAAAATAAATCTTCGTTGCGGCAAACGCAAGCACGAGCGCAATGGCAATCCACAGAGCTATTGTGCGGCAAATGTTCGAGGTACCGTCAAAATTGGCAAAGTACCTTTTTGTGTCTTCCAGCATAGTGCCGAAAGAAAGCAGACTTGAAACCATAAAACTTTCTCCTTTTACCGCCGTAAAAGTTCCGTTTAAAATAAAAACGCACCGTAAACGGTGCGTAGAAAACTTTTCTTTATCATCTTTCGCTCAACAATTACGTTGCCGATTCCAATGGTATAATCTCAGCTTTTTACAGCACCCACGACGGTATTAAATTTATTTGTAATTAAATTATATTATGTAACATATATAATGTCAATCATATTTCGCTTAAAAATAACCGGCGCGAGATCTTTTTCGCGCCGATTTTTATAACTGTTTCACAAAAATTAAAAACTATTCTGCGTTTTCAATTTTTCGTGACTTGAGAAACTATGTTTCTCTGCCCGCAATAATTCGGGGGCAAACAAACGCTGAATTGCGGACATTCACTTCCACGGAGGCGAAAGCTTTCGCAAATTGAGTGCGCCCCCTAAAAGCGTGGTTTTAGGGGGCGCCGTAAAGCGTTTTTATTTCACAAAAATTAAAAACTATTCTGCGTTTTCATTTTTCGTGAGTTTCAATTATTTCTTCATTGACTCGATTTGTTTAGCGACCTCGTCCTGAAGATTTTCACTCTTCTTTTCAAGACCCTCGCCCATTTCAAAGCGGGCAAAGCGGGCAACCGTGAACTTGTTGCCGATAACGGCGGAAACCTTCTGCGTATCGTCCTTTACGTAGGGCTGTTCTAAAAGGCAGTTTTCCGAATAGAACTTACCCATCTTGCCCATAACGATTTTTTCGAGAATTTCCTTGGGCTTGCTTGCATTCTTGGGGTCGTTCTGCATCTGAACGAGCATAATTTCCTTTTCTTTTTCAATTACTTCGGCGGGAACGTCGCTCTCTTTAACGTAATAGGGCTTGGAAGCCGCAATCTGCAGAGCTACGTCGTGTAAAATTTCTTCCGAGCCGTCTTTATAGTCAACAGCCTCGACCATAACGCCGACCTTGCCGCCCATGTGGATATAGGTTTCAAGCTTGCCCTTCGTTGTATAAATTTCAAAGCGGCGGATAGAAATCTTTTCGCCGATAACAGCCGTCTGCGCCGTGATATAATCTTTAACGGTACCGTCGCCGAGCTTGCAAGCCTCGAGCGCCGCAACGTCTGCGGGCTTGTTCTGAGCAACTACCTTTGCAACCGTATCGATTATTTCGTGGAATTTATCGCCGCGGGAAACGAAATCGCTCTCGCAGTTAATTTCCAAAAGAACGCCCGTGCCGCACTCTTTGCAAACGAACGCGCCTACTGCGCCCTCTGCAGCAACTCTGCCTTCCTTTTTGACAGCCTTTGCAATGCCGCGCTCTCTCAAAAGCTCGGCAGCCTTCTCCATATCGCCGTCAGCGTCCTGAAGCGCCTTCTTGCAATCGAGCATGCCTGCGCCGCTCTTTTCGCGCAAATCTTTAACGTCCTGTGCTGTGAATGCCATAATCTATTCTCCTTTAATTACTTCTCTATTTCTTCTGCGGGAAGTTCAGCCGCCTCTACTACTTCTTCGATAGATGTGGGTTCCGCAGTATCTTCGGGCACTGCGTAAGCCTCGCCCTGATTTGCCTCTATTACGGCGTTTGCGATAACCGACGAGATGAGTTTAACCGCTCTTATAGCGTCGTCGTTACCGGGGATTACGCAGTCGATAAGGTCGGGGTCGCAGTTCGTGTCGGTAATTGCAACGATGGGAATGTTGAGCTTGCGGGCTTCCGCAACCGCAATATCTTCGCAGTTGGGGTCGACTATGAACATAACGCCGGGGAGCTTGCTCATATCCCTTATACCGCCGAGGTTGGTCTGCAACTTGTCGTATTCCTCTTTGAGTTTTGCAACTTCCTTTTTGGGAAGGAGGTCGAACTCGCCGTTTTGTTCCATTTTCTCAATCTTAACCATTCTGTCAACGCGTGAACGAATGGTCTTGAAGTTGGTAAGCGTACCGCCCAGCCAACGGGAGTTTACATAGTACATACCGCAGCGCAGAGCCTCTTCCTTGATTGCGTCCTGCGCCTGCTTTTTTGTGCCGACGAAGAGAACGGACTTACCTTCTTTAACCGCATCGCATACAAATCTGTATGCCTCTTCTACAAGACCGACCGTCAAAGAAAGGTCGATAATGTGAATGTCGTTACGAGCGGCATAGATATACTTTGCCATCTTGGGGTTCCATTTTCTCGTCTGATGCCCGAAATGCACGCCTGCTTCGAGCAGTTGCTTCATTGTTATAACTGCCATTTAATTCCTCCGTTTGCCTCCCCGAAAGCGCGGCTTTTTCGGCATTTATAACGGCATAGAAAAGATTTACCGTCACGGACTGCCCGCCTCTCGGGTGTGAATTTTTTTACAGCCTTTGTATTTTAGCAAAATTTAACTGCTTTGTAAAGCAAATATAAGCCGTATTCACAAAATTAACTTGCTACTTTGCGCAAATTGTTTTTGCATTTTAAAAACCGCGGCGGGTGTTACCCGCCGCGGTTTTATTTTACTTGAAATTATTCTGCGTCGTCATCTATTTCGTTTTGGTAAAATTCAAAGACTTCCTCTAAAAGCTTGTCGTCCTCGATGGGCTCCAAGACCTCCTCCACCTCGTTCAGGCGGAAAATTACCACTTCGTCCTCAGCGATTTCCTCGTTGGGTTCGGCGGCAAGTAGAAGGGTATATTTTACTCCCTTGTATTCAGTTACATCCAACAGCTTGAATTTGAGCACGTTGCCGTTATCGTCGATAAGTTCAACAATCTCCTCTCCGTCTTCTTCAAGTACTTCGTCCTCGTTTTCAAGAATTTCGTCGCTCATATTAAACTCCTTTTTTGTTAATTGTGGCAAGATACCCGTCCAAAATATTGGCAGCCGCAAGCGCGTCCACAAAGTTTTTGCGCTTTTCCCTTCTCATACCCTCGCTTATCAGCGTCTGGTGCGCCATTTGAGTTGTAAACCGCTCGTCGCAGCACTCCACGGGGATAGACGTGCGACCCTTAAGCGCCTCGATAAAATTGCGTGTTTTTACCGTCTGCACTGCCTCCGTGCCGTCGAAGTTGACAGGCAGTCCGCAAATAATTCTGGTTGCGCCCTTCTCCTGCGCAATCTTTATAATTGCCTCCAAATCCTCTTCGAATTTCTTTCGAAAGTAGGTTTGTGAGGGCAGGGCATAGGTGTTGAAGGGATCGGAGACGGCAACGCCAATTCTTTTATCGCCTATATCGAACGCGACGTATCTTTCCATACGCACATTATAACATTAAATTTTGCATATTACAAGTATTTTAAAAGTATATTGCCGCAGGCGTTCCGCCTGCGGCAACAAGAAAAGAAAAAGGCGGTTAACCATTCAGCAATCGAACCGTGAGCAGTTCGGTTCCTGTATGGATTATTCTTCCTCGGTTTCAACTTTCTTTTCCATTTCTTCAAGCTTTGTGTCGATATAATTTTCTGCCTTTTTCATTAAATCTTCCTGATTCTTTTTAACAAGATTCAAAAGCTTGCAGTTGTTCGCCACAATAAGCGCTCCGCCCGCCATACCAAGTGCGAGCCCGAAAATAAATTTTTCCACTTTTTTCTCCTTTGGGGAGGCAACTGCCGATACCCCAACAGAACGCTCTATTGAGGTTGCCGGCAGTCAATAATCTGCCGTCCCTCTGCAATTAGTTTGTGCCGGAAAAATAGTGATATGTATGTAAAATTTATACAGTTATAGACAGAAATTATTCTTTTTGACGTCAGACATAATTCGACAAACAAAGACATTTTACCGCTTTATAAGACACGCGTTTTGCCCTTGCATTACTTGCCGAAATTTGCCTGAAAATGTATAATATAATAAAAAAACGGAGGATAAAAAAATGACAAACACACAAGACATCAAAGTAACAGAAAACGATATCATAGCTTCATTAAAGCCTTTATTGGGCGAATATTTCTGCGGTAAAATTACCGTAGAAAAGAACACAATTACATATACTACCGAAAGCGGACAAGCCTTTCAGATTACGGTAACTCAAATCTAAAATTAGCCTCCAATATTAAAATGTGTTTTATAGGACATTTTAAAAAACTAAAATTATAATGCTGGCATACACCCTATGGGCGACTCAACAGGAACGGCGGGGAATCTTCCCCGCCGTTCCTGCATTTCTATATTACTTTTTCGATTTTTCAGCTATTCTATCGAGTTCAGGTAAGTATTCTAAGCTCCAATCAAAGCTCTTGCAGAACTCTCCGCGGTATGCTCCCTCTCCGGATTGCAAATAATCCCAATAGTCGCATTGAATATAAGTTTTATCTAAAGTGAGCAATGCCCGCCCAAAGTTTATGCAGTTCAAGCCTACGTCGGTTAAAGTTTTACGAAGTCTGAACACTGCGTTGCGATATAAAACTTTGGCTTTTTCCGCGTCGGAATTTTCCCAAAGGTGGTTGATAGCGTCCGTCATTGACAGGCTATTGCCGTTATATGCTATGAGTAGCGCAAACAGCTCTTTAGCTTTTGCCGACGAAAATATAACGAGTTTGCCGTCCACAAAGCAGTTGAACCCGTCAAACATCTTTACGGAAAGAAGAGGCGTTCTTTTTTTGATTAAATTCAAAAACTCCGCGAGCTTATCGGCATTGTACGGCTTATACAAAAAGCCGAGCGTGTTTGCCTTTACTGTTTCGTTCAAATCAGACATTGTTATCGGCATACCCGTAATAAAAACGATTGCTATATCGTGGCGCAGAGCAATAAGCTTTTCCGCCAGTTCAAGCCCGTTTATTGAAGGCATACCTATGTCAGAAAAAACCGCGTCTACGGTATTTTTACCTACATAATCCAATACGGCGTTTTCATCGTCCTTGAAAAATTTATATTCCACGCCGCAATCAATTATCTCATTCAGAAACGACTGCAAAGCGTACATTTCATCGTCAACTACGACTATTTTCATTTGTTGTCTGCCCCTTGTTGATTCAAGTCTATCAAAATTTTTACACGTGTGCCATTGCCGACAGAGCTTGTGATTTCAGGAACGCAACCAAGCGTCAATGCAAAGCGTCCGCTGGCATTTTTTATTCCGTGCGAGCTTTCCGACACCTTTAACATATCAAAGCCTTTTCCGTTATCGGCAATTTCCACAACCGCGCAATCTCCGCTCTTGTAAGACGTAATAATGATACTGCCGTTTTCGATTTCATCCACGCCGCTGTACTTCATTGCGTTTTCAACGAACGGCTGAACGGAGAAAGGCGGCACGGAAAACTCGGTAAAATCTATATTAAAAATTACCTCAATTTTCTTCTGTCGTTTTAAGTTCTCAAACTCGGTATAACTGAACACATTGTCTATTTCCGTTTCAAATGGGATAAGCTCACTATCAAACGCATTGATGCTCCCGCGCAAAAACTCCGAAAGAAGATTTACCGCCGCGTCACCCGAAGCCGTATCCTTATGATACAAAGCTCTTACCGCCTCCAAAGAATTAAAAATGAAGTGCGGTTTTATCTGTCCCGAAAGAGCCTTTGTTTCAAACAATTCGGCTTGGTGCTTGTATTCCTTGGACTTTACTGCCTTACTGTCGGTGCGAATCGAGAACATCAAATATATGACTACAAACATTGAAAGCGTAAATACGGCATAAGCAAGGGAAATTCCCGGCACAGCCACCGCGCGACTGCTGTAAGACAAGGCATTGACATTCTGCACACCCACACTAAAACAGAAAACTGCCGCTGTAAAATATGTAGTTGAGCCGATTTTTTGTTTCCTTGCCGCCAAGCACAAAATTGTGCAGAAAGCAATCGCCATAAGCGCAGCAATGATAAAGTGTGTGATATATCCGTATCCAAAGAAGGATATAATCAAATGGGCAATCAACAATACGGGCAATATCGTTACTGCGGTTGCAATAAACGGTTTTTTCTTTACAGATAAATTATATAAATAAATTATGTACCAACAGCAACATATAGTGGTAAGAATAAGGGCAACCTCGCTTACAATTGCGCATGCAATTTCGGAGATATAAATACCGAATACTGCAAAAAACAGGTGCATATCCGTTGAAAAGGCATACAGCATTGCCAGACAGCCCGCAAGCAATGCTGTGTGAAACGTGGAGTCGTCTATTTTAAATACCGAAACGATTTCCACAATCAAAACTATAAACATTAAGCCCACTATTACAACAAATACTATCCCCACCGCCAAATTAGGTGTAGTAACTACGCCAAGCAAGGTTATAATCAGCGCGATAGCTATTCCCGCAACAGACGCTATAAGCAGTCCGATAATTGTAAAAGTTAACGCTTTGTTATTCATCAGGTTAATTATACTATATTGATAAAATTCTTTCAAGTTTTTTTGGAAAAAGCGCTGATTTTAACGCTTTTTTAACGCTTTGATTAGTATAGTGAGTATGCATATAAAAAATTTATATGTAGTCGTCTATATTTGACACAGGAGGTAAAAATTTATGGAAAACAAATGGGGACGCTTTAAGGACTATGTTAAAGGTATTATTTTCGGTGGCGTCGGCGGATTGCTGATTATCATCGGATTTATCTGGCTTGAGGTGCTGCCCTTTGCAATCATCTGTTGGGTGATTGGTGTACCGGCCTTTTTGACGGGACTCGGTTTGATTATCCATAACAAGAAAAACAACACGACTCCTACCTCTCCGAGATCAAGTTCCTCTTCAGGTTCAAGTTATTCGTCCGATTCGCCGAAACGTTTCGGGCACCCTCAGAAATCGACAGAAACGGAAAAGAGAAAGGTTTGGCGCAGTGATATTTTCAAAGCAGTAAGAAATTTATCATACGGCCAAGTATATGTGAAAGACGCTTCTGTTAACGAAACAGGGATAAATGAATTTGACATTGTACTCACTCTGTGTAACAAAACGGGCGAAGACGATATGCTTGAAACGCACGTCAACGCAGTTGTAGACCAAGCGCAAACAGCCGTATCGCGATTGGGCGCTTCCGCCAATATTTCTGTGCATTTTTAGTAATTGCATAACCGTAAAGCGTTCACGTAACCCAACGTGAACGCTTTTTTAAGCTTTTTTGAAAAAAGCGCTGATTTTAACGCTTTTTTAACGCTTCAAAAAGTAACATTGAGATAACATTATTTTGCGTAGCAACTACGCAGGGAGGATATTTATGAAAAAGAAACTTTTAGGTACCGGCCTTGCACTCGCCATCGCGCTGACATGTACGGCTCCTCTTGCCGCATGCGACCTGTTCGGTGGCGGTAACGGTAACAATGGCGGCGGCAGTAAAGTATTCGCCGTTACAGCTTCCTCAATTGAGGTAAAAGAGGTATCGCTGAATGCCACCCTTTCCGGCTGGGGCTTGACAGATACCCAAACAAGCGGGGAACGCACGCTGCACTGCGTCGACCTCTACGTCTATGCCGAAAGCAGTGCGCCGGGGTTTGTGGAAATCAGGACAGAGGACTTTACGGCGACCAACGGGAAGCCGGTCAGTATCCATGCAGTGGACGAAGCCTATTCCGTATCGGGATTAGAGCTTACTTCCACCGAAAACAGGTATAAAGTATATGCAAACGTTCAAGAGTATCTGAACGGCCAAAAACCTTATCTTTCCAAACGTTCCGAAAAAGAAGAGAAATTAAATCGGGGAGGCTATACCGTTACGACCGGCACCTCCTACTATCAGTTTACCGCCGCCGACCTTGCGCCGGGCCGTTTCCAAAGATATGCATTGGAATTTGAAGAAGAGAACCTTTCAAGCGCAATCCAGTATAAAGGTCAGAATATCTTCGGGGTCGGCAACTCCGAGATGTTCCCTTCCAACAGCTATAAGTTCGGCTCGTCCAATCTTCAAATGTTTATCGACGACAACCACTCTTATGAGGTCACCTACGGTGCCACGACCCAAACCTACGATACTGCGGTCGCAGAAGAGTTGACACATACCGAGTGTCTAGTCGAAATCAAGGGAATAAGCGCTACACAGTATACCTCGGCAACCTTTGACGACTTCAGTCTGGTGGTCGGCGAAAATAAATACACACCCTCCGGGCTCTATTCGAAAATCGTGAACAATTCTGAGCTCCAGGACACGCGTTTCCTCTTGGATATCGACAAATACAAAGATATGGATTTCAGATATATTAAATGTGAGGGGCAGAAGATAGAGACAGACTATTATAAGAGAAATGTCAGCCTTGACACTGACGCAATTGATTGCACTTTCTATTTCCCCGAGCTGAGAAAAGCGCCTACATCCTTCAAACTGTATTACAAAGATACCGAAATCACAATCAAGTAATTGCGCAAAATTACGTTAGCGGGAGTAATTCCGCTTTGCCGACAATCTGAAAAACGGCGGGGATTACCCCGCCGTTTTGTTAGTTTATTGTTTAATTTTGCAGATTTTTGATTTGAAGTCTTAAAAGTGAGTTTTCGTCGGTCAGCTTTTTTAAAAGCGCCGTAAGCTTTTTATTCTCCTCTTTTAAAGACGAAGCGAGGCGGTTATAAAGCCCGTTTATTTCGTCCTCTATCTTCTTTCTTATCTCGTCGCCACCGCCCGAAATGTTGTTTTCGCGCATTATCTTTTCAACGCGCTCGGGCTGCTTGCTCAATACGTTGCGGTACTTGTTCTGATAGCGGAGCATTAGCTTGTCGTTACCGCCCGAAAGATTTAAAACGGCACGGCGCACCGAAACGCCTCTTGACTTTTGCTCCAAAATCTTCTTTAAAATTTCGTCTGTCTCCGCCTCCGAAAAAGGCATAATCTTTTCCGCCGCAAGGTCTTTGCCCTGCAGCATCTTTTTTACTCTCTCGTCGCCCGTACTTCTGAGGAGTGCGTAGTAATAATTTCTTACGCTTCCCTTTGCCCTGCCCGTCTTCTGCGCGTAGGAGGCGAACAGCCCCGACAGAGTTCTCCCCTCCTTTTTGCCGTTATAAATGTACTCTACAAGGTTTTTTGCCTCTTCCTCCGTGTAGCCGTTGATTTTATTCATAATACTTTTCTCCTTTACACCCAATTTATTGACATAATTTTTTATTGATATTCATTAACTAATAAAAAAGGTGTAAAATGAGAGTTTATTTTTTGTCATACAAGGCGGCAATTTTAAAGCTGAACGGGCTGTACGTCGGGGGCATAGATTTATTTGAAAGGCACATTGAAATTGACCTTGCCGACAGCGTGCTTGCCGAAATTGTGCCGGGCGAAAATCTGCAGCCCGTCAATTTTTTCATAAACGATAAGCTGCTTAGCCATCCTCCCGAGTTTATGGACGTCTACCTTATGGGCGGAGAGGCGCTGATATATATAAGGGCGTACGGTAACAAAGACGCGGGGCTTAAGATTATTGCTCAGACGAGGTTTTACGGAAACTTTGTAACACTGTTTTCGCAGGGAGGGATTTACCTCTCCGTGGAGGGCGAAGAATACACTCTTTTACCCCTGCCTGCAAGTTTTGCGGGCGCAAAGCTCGAAGAAAAAGCAATAGCCAATCTGCCAGTACTCGAAATAAAGAGCGGAAACGCCCTTTTAATACTCTCCGACAGGGGCAAGCGTATTTTTATGAACCGCGTTTTAAAAGCCGAATATAAAGAGACTCTTGAAATCGAGGCAGAATTTGAAACCTGCACCGCCGCGAAAGCCGTGTGCTCCTACTCCTATGACGGCGAAAAATTGACACTTGTATCCTCTGAAACGGTTGAAACCCGTCCGCCGGAGAGAGGAATTTTGCACTTTGCTTTCTTCGAGTGCGTCTTGACTTGCGGAAATTTTGCCGAATATCTTGACGAAAGCTTAAAGGATAAGGCAAGCTCCCTTAAAAGCTATCTCGGCGAGTTTGTCAGCGTAACCGTTCCCACCGAAAAGTTTTACGCAGAACACCCTGCGGAACAGTCGGCGGGGCTGGTCTACCCCAAAGGGTCAAACCTTTTCGAAGTCAAATATTTTGCAACCGAAATTTCCAAGGCGGGAAAAATAACCAATATCTACCCCGTAGAAAATTAAAAGGCGCGGCTTGAAAGCCGCGCCTTTTATTTATATTGTAAATATTAACAGCCCCTGCTTCTGCCGCCGCCTCCGCCGCCTCCGTGAGAGCCGTGATGACCGCCTCCGCCGCTGAAATGCGAACTTCCGTGTGACGACGAGCTGTGGCTGATGGGCGAAACGTGGAAATGCGAGTGATACATACAATGGCAAATCCACCTTACTTTGATGCCGTTGCTCATATAATCGGGCACTTTGAAGCTCAAAGAAGCAAATCTCTTTTCGACCTTATCGCTTATGCCCATAATAACGCACCAGGCGAGAATATCCGAAAAATATTCGGGGTTTTCATCGAACAAAAGTTGTATTTTGGGCAGTTCAGCCTTTAAAAGGAAAGTTTCAAAGCCTTTTAATCTGCCGTAAGTCTTTTGAGCCTCCTCCGTCCTTACGCCCTTTACAAAGAAGGGTAAAACGAACACGCAAACAGCCCAGATTACGGGAGCTATCCACAAAAAGAATGCGTAGTCGTACGCCGTAAGCGCAAACATACCCGCAAATATGCCGTAGGTTGCGCCGTAGAAAACTACGGGGAATAAAAGCATCATATACACTTGCGGAGTTTTTCTCCACATAACGCCGACGAATGTTCCCGCCGCCATAAAAATCAGGAGCAGCGCAGGCATAAATTGCGAAGTGAGCACACAGTAATATACTGTAATTGCGAGCGTGGGGATAAGCCCTATAAAGGGAAGTGCATTGCGCACCTTTTCACTATCGCCCTTTATATGCTCCTTGTCCTTGCCTTCGTCGGTAAGCTCCTTTATATTGTCAAAGAAAGCCGACTTTTGAGTGGCGGATCTGTCCTTGAATACTTTGGTCGAAAAAACCCTTTCGCCGCCGATACCCGCAAACAGACGGAAATAGAACTTTTTCTCTATAACGCTGTCGAAGTATTTTTTGTCGGCGACCGTGTACGCGGCGTTGGCAGCCGTGCCGTTTTCGTCCTTGGGCTCCGCACCCGGGTTTTGCGAAGGATAGGCAGACGTTGCCTGCGCGGCACCCTTTAAGCCGAAGGTATTAAAATCGTATATATCCGTAGGGCGAAGTATCAAGTTTTTCTCCCCATCCTTTTCTATTGTCAAAAGTCCGAGGTTTGCCCACTTTAAGATGAGCGCCGCCGAGTCCTTTGCCCTCGCGCCCCTGTGCCATATTGAGGAAAACTCCATAACCGACATCCCCTCGGGGGGATAGAATTCGACTACTTCAAGCGTCTTGCCCTGCAAGAAATTTTTTAAAAAGAGTGTCAAAGCAATCGCAATACCGCCGACTGCACAGATTATTGCAATTATATAGTACCAATAGAACGTGAGGGAAGCCTCGGAAAAATATCCGTCGGGCAGAATTACCTGCACGGTGTAGCCCTTCTCCGCCGCATAGGGTTGCGCCGAAATTGTTATAACGCTACCCTCTATTGTCACGCTCTCCCCTTCATCGGGTTCCCATTCGTAAACGTAAGAGCGTCCCGCGTTGTTAGTTCTTACAGAAACTTTGTCTGCGGGAATTTCTTCGGGAAAAGTTATTATGGCGTTAAACAGCTCGGTTTCATTCATCTCGTAGCCGAGAATGTCAAAGACGAAATCGTCGTAGCCCGATACTTTATCGTCGCTCATATCGTAGGTATATTCGAGCACGAAAGTATAAGGTTCTTCTCTTCCTTCAATATATCCGCCCGGCTTGCGTATATATATTGAGTACATTTCCGAGTTTACTTCAATGTCGGGCTTAATGGAAATGCCTTCAAAACTTGCCTTGACGTTGTCAAGCTTTGTAAAAAAGCTCTTACCCTTTACCTTTTTGCCGTTTATGTACCGGGTTGTTGTGGTCTGATGCTGAATATCCCTTATAATTCCTCTGTTGATGTCTGAACGGAAAAACTTTGTTTTAAGGGTTTCTTTTACCGTGTAAACTTTATCCTTTCCAACCTCTATTTCAACGTCAATCTGCTTGAACTTGAAGTTTTTATCCTCCCAGCTGCTCGATGCGGCATAGGCGACGTCTGTCGAAACGTAAGAGCTGTTAAAAGTTACGCAGATAAGCGCTAATAAAATGAGCGCAAGCGCTAAAAACGCAGCAAACAGGTTTTTTGATTTTTTCATAATCCCTCTATAAACAAACGGACGACAAAATTTGCCGCCCTAAAACGGGTTTGACCCCTTAATTTTATTTGTGTTCCTTGACATAGTCCCTCATCATATCAAAGGTTGCCTTCGATACGACGTGTTCAAGCTCGCACGCGTCCTCGTCCGCGTCCTTTAAGTTGACACCGTGCAAGGTTAAAAATTCGCGTATGGTGCAGTGTCTGTCAAAAATCTCCTCGGCGTAATTTTTGCCCTTGGAAGTCAGATAGATGTGCATACCGTCGCACTCTATATAGCCGTTTTCAACGAGTATGCGCACCGCCTTTTGCACGGCGGGCTGTGAAACGCCTATCTTTCTTGCCACGTCGACGCGATGAACGAACTCCGTCTCGCGCGAGAGCAATAAAATACATTCAAGATAGTCCTCTGCCGACTGACTCCTTTTCATATGTTTTCCCCCGTTTACAGCTTTTAATTTTTGTGCACAATTTCTGATATTTATCGGCGAAAGGAAAAATCACGCTTTTCCCTTTCGCACCCAATTTGCGTATGCCTACGCCTCCGTGGAGGGGAATTTGCGCAATCTTATTATTGTGTGCCCTTAAATATTGAGCAAAGGGGAACTTAGTTCCCCAAATCACGAAAAATTCAATTTGCAGAATAAAATTGAATTTTTGTGAACACTTTTACTCTTCCCCCGCGAGCTGAGCCTCTCTGTCGGCAACCGTCAAAGCCTCTACCATACTGTCTATATCGCCCATAATGAATTCCGTAAGGTTGTACTGCGAAAGCCCTATTCTGTGGTCGGTGACTCTGCCCTGCGGGAAGTTATACGTCCTGATTCTCTCGCTTCTGTCCCCTGTGCCGACAAGCGATTTTCTGTGTTCGTCGTATGCAGAGCGGTTCTGCGAATTGTAGTAGTCGTACAGCCTTGAACGGAGTACCTTGAACGCCTTATCCTTGTTTTTAAGCTGACTTCTCTCGTCCTGACAGGTTACCACAAGCCCCGTGGGGAAGTGGGTAATACGGATGGCGGTTTCGGTCTTGTTTACCTTCTGTCCGCCAGCGCCCGAGGAGCGGTATACGTCCACTCTTATATCCTCGTCCTTGATTTCCACCTCTACGTCCTCGGCTTCGGGCAATACCGCAACCGTTGCCGTGGAGGTGTGAACCCTGCCCTGCGACTCCGTTTCGGGAACGCGCTGAACGCGGTGAACTCCGCTCTCGAATTTGAGCTGTTTATAGGCGTTTTTGCCGCTGACGTTAAAGACAACTTCCTTGACGCCGCCAAGCTCGGTTTGATTTAAATCTACAATCTCTGCTTTGAGTCTGTGTCTCTCGCAGTAGTTCAAATACATTCTGTAAAGCTCGTAGGCAAAGAGCGCCGCCTCCTCTCCGCCTGCGCCGCCACGAATTTCTACGATACAGTTTCTGTCGTCGTTTTTGTCCTTGGGAAGGAGCAGTATTTTGAGCTCTTCACGAATAGAGGCAAGCTTTTCTCGGCAGGAGTACACCTCCTCGGAAAACATTGCCCGCATCTCGGGGTCGGTCTCTGTCTTTTCCGCCTCCTCGGCATCCTTTAATTGCTTTTCGCACTCGGCGTATTCGGCGTACTTTAACGCCGTTTCCGAAATTTCCGCCTGCGCTTTTGCCGTATCCGTCCAAAGCTTTGTATCCGAAATGATTGCGGGGTCGCTCATTTGCTTTGTGAGCTCCCCGTATCTCGCGTAAATATCGGCAAGTTTTTCAATCATTTTATCTGCCATACGGCTATTCAACTCCAACAGATATGTTTTACGGGCAAACCTAACGTTTAGCCCGTACAAAACAATTACTTAAAATGCTATTTTTACGAACCTGTCTACGCCCGAAAGGTCCTTCTGAACCATTGCGAAGTCGCGCTTGGGGAAGAGCTTGATTATATCGTTTGCCTGACCCTCTCCGCACTCCATAATAAGCATACCGCCGCTTACGAGGTAGCTTTTAATAACCTTTGCTATTCTGCGGTAGAACTCAAGTCCGTCCTCGCCGCCGTCGAGTGCAATCTTAGGCTCGTGCTCGCGCACTTCGCGCTGAAGATGGGGAATTTCTCCGCTCTTTATATACGGAGGATTGCAGACTACTATATCGAACCTGCCCCTTACCTTTGTAAACAAATCGCTTACTACAAAGTCTATTACAACGCCGTTGCGTTTGGCGTTTTCCCGCGCAAGGGATATTGCTTCTTCCGAAATATCCGAGGCGGTTACCATTAAATCCTCTCTCGCCTTTGCAACCGCCACGGCGATACAGCCGCTGCCCGTGCACAAATCGAGAATTTTATTGCCCTCTTCGGCGGTCTTTACCACTATGTCGGCAAGAATTTCCGTTTCGGGGCGGGGGATGAGCGCGCGTTCGTCCACCTTTATCGTACAGCCGTAGAACTCTGTGTCGCCGAATATATACCAAAGGGGAATACCCGAAAGCCTTTTTTGAACTATTGCGTCAATACGTTTGCTATCCGAAACTATTACCTTGCGCTCTATAGAAAGCTGACTGCGGTTTACGTTTAAAACGAGCGAGTATATCCACTCCGCATCGCTATCGTCAATGCCCTCCGCCCAGAATTTTTTCTTGGTCTTATCAAGCATTTTGGTAAGCAGTCCGCTCGTCACGAAGCTCGTTTCGGGAACGCTTTCGTCCGCGTCCATTTCAAGCACCTTGTTGAACGCCGCTATTGCAACGGCAAGCATCTCTTCGTCGGGTTCGCGGGTGGTTAAAAGCTTCTGAAGAAGCATTCCGGGCGCTTTGAATATATTTACAAAAGGGTTGTCAAACCTTGCCAGAAATTTTAAAATTTCGTAGGAAATGCCCGTTATAACGGGAAGCAACACTATCTCCATACCTATGCGGGCAAAGGCTTTTAAAACGCCGTTTTCAATACCGTCTATGCCCGTGAGCCAGCCGAAGAAAGAAAATATAAAAATATTGATTATTACTACTATGAACAGAAACGAGGTTCCGCACCTGTCGTGTATTCGGGAAGCCTCCTTAACCTTTTCGGGAACGAGCTCTATGCCGTGTTCGTAGGCGTTAATAGTCTTATGCTCGGCGCCGTGGTACATATACAGCCGGCGTATATCCTTCATAAGGAGTATTGCCGCAAGATAAATTATGAATATAACAAGCTTTATTCCGCCGAGAATAAGTCCCGACCAAAGCCCCGCAAGCTCGTGTTGTTTAAGCGCGGGGAAAGCCTTTTGCAGAAGGTTTAAAAGTATATTGGGCACAACGATAAATATGCCGACCGCGAGCACTATGCCGACGACTATTGCAAACCACGAAAGAATCGAGGACAGGCTTACCTTAAACTTGGAGGCAACGAAGCTTTCTACCTTGCCCGCCTCCTCGTCGTCGTCACCGTAGACGTCGGCAGAGCGCATAAGCGTTTTGCTTCCGCGCACAAGCGAAGAAAACAGGTTGACGACGCCGCGCACAAAGGGGATTTTAGACGCCCTCTGCGCGTGAACGCCCTTATTCAGCCTCTTGGACTCTATCTGAATTTGTCCGTCGGGGTCACGGACGGCGGTTGCCATAGAGGTCTTGCCCAGCATCATAACGCCTTCGAGCACAGCCTGCCCGCCTATATAGGTTCCGCACTTTTTTATTTTTTTCTTTCCCATATCACAACACCGCTACGTTTAAAAAAATTACGGCTCTTTTGAGCCGTATTCGCAGACCATAATCAAATGCTGTATCTTTTTTTGAACTTATCTACACGGCCGCCTGTATCTACCAACTTCTGCTTGCCGGTAAAGAAAGGATGGCATTTGTTGCAAATGTCCACTTTCAGCGTGTCAACCTTCTTGGTGGTACCAGTCTTGAAAGTAGCCCCGCATGCGCAAACAACCGTTACATCATGATAGTTAGGATGTATTTCGGGCTTCATCTTTTCACCTCGCTTAATTTTGACTTACGGACGCCAAATATACTTGCGCCCCATACATAAGTCATTATATAACAAGTCGCGCGAAGCAGTCAAACGATTTTAGCCGCATTTAACAAAAAAAGCTGAGTATTTGCGCTACGCCTGCAATTTACGGAAAGTTCCTAATTTTTAGTTGCAAATATAAAAAATTAAGCGTATAATGTGCGTATAATGTCAAATTGGTTATTAAAAGACGTTAACACGCTTGAAGATGTACAGGAGAGTGTAAACATTACCTCTCCCACACAGGTAAAGGTCAAGGTATCGCACCTGATGATTACCGACTACGACGCAATGCTGTACAGCGGCAAAATCAAGACGGATTACCCCATTATTCCGGGGCGCGCTGCAGTCGGCATCGTAACCGAAGTCGGAGAAAACTGCTACGGCATGGAAAAGGGCATGCGGGTTTATTTCAAACCAACACGCGCTTGCGGTAGCTGTCTTTCCTGCCTCGGCGGCAAGAAGAGGGATTGCACCACCTTGAAACTCGCAGGCAGGGACTTTAACGGGTTCTTGCGTGATTTCGTGGTCTGCGACCAGTCCGAAATTGCTCCTCTGCCTCAATCGGTTGACGAATTCCGCGCCCTTTGCATAGAAACTATCGGAATAGCCGAAAATATCTATAACAAACTCAATCTCTCCGCAGGTCAGAGAGTTGCTGTTATAGGCGCAGGCTTCGAAGGCAACGTAATTGCCCAGGTTCTATTGTACCACAAGATTATTCCCATAGTTATAGACAGCGATATTTCCAAGCTAGAAAGGGCAAGAAGGTGCGGTATCTACTTCACTTACGAAGCGGACGACAAGCTGAAGGACTGCATTGTAAACACCACAAGCGGGGATATGTGTGACGCGGTTGTGTACTGCGCAAACTCCAACCTGCCTATAAATACCGCCATAAACATAGCGGGTTACGGCAAAAAGGTAGTTTTGTGCGGACAGACGGGCTTCGGCTCTACCCTCGACGCGGGCAAGCTGTTCGACAAGAACCTTACCGTATTCGGAATAAGCAACGCATTTACTTATACCGACACCGTAATAAATATGCTCGTAAACAATGCGGTAAACCTTGATTTCTTTGAGCGAGAAACGCTGACTTCGTTCGACCCCGCCGCCCTTTTGGAGGAGCGCGCAAACGACATAGCGCAGTCCAAGGAAAGCACTATGAAGATACTCAAAATGGTTCTCTGACTTGCGCATTTTGTTTATGCCAAAGTTTTTGAAGGTTATATTTTCACTAAATTTTTTATATATAATTCTGATTGCGGCACAGGTTGCCGCAATTATTTTTTTGTGCGTGTATATCCCCTCCACCCTGCCTCTTGCGCTCGCCTTTGCCGCGGTTTGGATTTTGGACGGGATATGCGCCCTTATACTCTTTTCAAAAAGGGGCGCACCCGAAGTAAAGTGCGTGTGGTTTCTATTGATTGCCGCCCTGCCCGTAGTGGGGGCGATAATATATCTTTGCGCCTCGTCGTATAAGAGGCCGTGCGGCACGCTTAAAATCGAGAACGAGAACAAAACGGGCTTGAACGGAGCAGCAAATTTGCTGTGCGGGACTGCTTTGGCGGGCTATGACAAGGCTGTGTATTTCCCCGACGGAGAAAGCTTTTTCTCCGCAGCAATTTCCGAGATTGAAAGGGCAAAAAAGAGCGTATGTGTCGAGTTTTTTATAATCGAACGCGGAAATCTGTTCGAAAGGGTGCTTGCCGCCTTAAAGAAGGCGCGCGAAGGGGGCGCAGAGATTAAAATTATCTCCGACGGCGTGGGTTCGGCGTTCAGACTGCGCAAAAGGGAGATAAAACGGCTTAAAAACGAGGCCATCGAGGTCAGGATTTTTCACAAAATTACTCCGCTGCCCCGCGCCAAGCTCAATTTGCGCGACCACAGAAAAATTATAACGGTTGACGGAAAGGTTGCGTTTACGGGGGGAGTTAATCTTGCCGACGAGTATATAAATATTAACAGCCCCTACGGCTATTGGAAGGATACGGGCGTAGCCGTGTACGGGGAGGCGGCAAAAATTTTCGAGGGGATGTTTCTTGCAATGTTCGAGGGAAACTGCCTGGAAATTCCCGCGCCCCAAAAAGGTAAAAAGAACTGCCTGCCAATCTGCGACAGTCCGCCTTTAAATTCAATCTGCGAGGACGCCTACGCGTGCGCAATCTGCTCCGCCGAGAAGCGTATTCATATTATGACCCCCTATTTTTGCCCGAGCGACAAGCTTTTATCCGCACTTGCGTTCGCCGCCCGTCGGGGTGTGGACGTAAAAATTATTCTGCCACATATCCCCGACAAGAAATACGCATTTGAAATTTCCAAGGCGTACGCCCGTTCACTTATCCCTTGCGGGGTAAAATTTTACGAATATACCCCCGGCTTTATGCACGCAAAAAACGCTATTTTCGACAACAGGTGCTTCATTGGGAGCTATAATTTCGATTTTCGCTCCACCCACTTCAACCACGAGTGCGGGGTTATGTTCGAGGACGAAATGACGTGCGAAGCCGAAAAAGACTTTGAAAAATGCCTTGCGCTCTCCTCTCCCTTTTCCGAAATAAAAATTTCGCCGATGAAAAAATTTGCAGTATTTATACTCAAAATCTTTTCCCCGCTGATGTAGCCACACGAGAATAGAACAACATAAGTCCACAAGGCGCCTTTTTTGTTCTTTCTGCGCTCAGCTCGTTTGTAGTACGTCACTGTACAACTGCACTCACTTCACTTGAAACACCTAAAAAATGCGCTACTGTGGATGCTTTGCAGTTTTGGGAGTGGAAAATGGTTTGAGACAAAGAAACCGAGCG
>JAFLVO010000010.1 GCA_022508245.1 Clostridiales bacterium | reverse complement strand
CGATCATACGATTTCAGGTCTGTATATCGACAGTACTGAGGGCTGGCAAGGTTTATTTGGATATGTTGAAAATGGCACTATCAAAAATCTTACAGTTAAGGGTACCGTAAGCGGCAAAGGATACGTGGGCGGTATCGTCGGTTATTTTGACGTAGGCACCGTAGAAAAGTGCTCTTTTGAAGGAGCCGTCAAGGGAGGCAGTTCGGGTCAACCTGTCGGCGGAATTGCGGGATATAATCGCGGCGGTACGATAAACAAGTGCAGCAATAGAGGCGATGTAAGCTGTTTGAGCGAGTATGCCGGTGGCATTGTCGGGCAAAATTATGGGCTAAATGCTAAAGTGGTCGACTGCGAGAACACCGGAACTATTTCACTGATTGATAGTACGGGCAAGAGCAGTACTGTCGGTGGCATTGTTGGCATCAATGTCAGCAGTAGCAAAATTATAAACTGCAGAAATACAGGCACAATAGGCGAAGGGAATAATCTTATCGTCGGCGGTATTGTCGGGAAAAACAACGGTGGCACGGTCACGCAGTGCTACAACACAGGTATTGTAATCGGCAAGGACTATATCGGTGGCGTTGTGGGACAGAGTATAGCCCAAGCTAAAATCACTGAGTGCTATAATACAGGTGCTGTAAGCGGTAGCCAGTATATCGGCGGTGTCGCGGGGCAAAATGACGACGGCGCCTCGATCACGAACTGCTACAATACGGCTACCGTTACAGGCAGCAGCAATGTCGGCGGCTTAGTGGGACAAAACTGCGGCGGCACAAGCAAAAAACCCACGCTCGGCACGGTCAAAAACGGCTATAACCGTGGCACCGTTACAGGTAGCGGCAATGTCGGCGGTGTGGTCGGACTAAACAAAATCAACAACAGCGAGGGCACGGTCGCAAACTGCTATTATCTGACAAACACCGCGGCGGGCGGTATCAACAAAGCGGATACCGACGGCGCAACGGTCATAACCGAAGTTGTATTTAACTCAGGCGAGATAGCTTGGTTGCTGCAACGCGGTCAGACGACGCAAGTATGGGGGCAGTTGCTGAAAGGGAATGAACACGAAATCGACAAATACCCCGTGCTGACCGATCAACTTCCCAAAAGAGTGTGGAAGGCCTCGTTTATCAAGAACGGCGAAATGATTTACTTTACCTACGTCAATAACGGTGACACAATAACGCCGCCCACAGACGACGACTGGTATGAATCGAACGGCGTCCGCTTTAACAGTACCGTGCAGATTACGGAAGATACGATACTCGGTTTGAGCGTTCGCTTCGGCGCCATGACGAACAATTTGATAACTTTGGACTACGGGCAGAGCGCAGAACGCAATTTGGACGAGTGGCTCGAATATGAGGACGGAAGCCCTACGGAAGATAAGTTTACCTACACAATCACAGACTATGACGGTTTGACGGGAGCGTATATCGAGGGCAACCTCCTTAAAATTCCGAGCGGGGCAAACGTCAAAAACGGCGGCTACAATCTAACGATAAAAGCACAGGAAAAGAAGCCACTGGTCGATACTACCGTGCGCTTTACCACCCGTGCGGTAACGGACTTCGGCAATGGAGACGTGGATTTTGCGGTGCAGGTGGTCATTAACAAAATCGATCAGGCGCCCTTAAAAATTAACGACGTTCCCACAAGCGTCACCTATTTAGACAGCTTTGTGCTGACTACCCAAGGCGGAAGCGGCACGGGTGCCGTATCTTGGAAAATCACTGCGGGCACGGACTATGCTACAATCAATGCAAATGGCGAAGTTGCAATCAAGGGCGTAGGACTTGTAGAAATTACCGCCACGAAAGCTGGCGGAATCAATTATAACGACGTATCCGATACAATCAGCCTTACGGTAAATAAAGCAAATCAGAGCGCCTTTACCATCAAAGATATACCCGCAAGCGTTACCTATAAAGACGGTTCTTTTACGCTTCAAACGGATGGCGGAAGCGGCACGGGTGCCGTATCTTGGGAAGTCACTGCGGGTAGCGACTATGCCACAATCGATGCAAGCGGCAAGGTCACGATTAAGGGCGCGGGCACGGTTGAAATTACCGCCACGAAAGCGGGCGGGGATAATTATTACGATATCTCCGATAAAATCAGCATTACCATTAACAAGGTCAATCAAGACGATTTCAAGATCACGGGACTTCCTTTAAGCGTCACTTACGGCGACAAGGACTTTACGCTTGCAACCGAAGGCGGTACAGGCACGGGCGCCGTAGCTTGGGAAGTTACCGCAGGGAAGGACTATGCCTCAATCGATGTAAACGGCAAGGTGAGCATCAAGGGTGCGGGCACGGTAGAAATTACGGCGACCAAGTCGGGCGGGAACAATTATAACGATATAATCGACGTTATCAGCTTTACCGTCTATAAAGCAAACCAAGAGGCCTTTCAAATCACGGGGCTTCCCGGTAACGTCACTTATGGCGACAAGGACTTTGCGCTCTCTTTTAAGGGTGGATCAGGCACGGGCGCAGTTGCATGGGAAGTGACCGCGGGGAATGATTATGCCGCAATCAGCGCAAACGGCACAGTTACGATCAAGGGCGCGGGCACGGTTGAAATCACCGCCACAAAAGCGGAGGACGCCAACTTTAACGCAATCTCCGATAAAATCAGCATTACCATAAACAAGGCCAACCAGCCCGACTTCAAAATCACGGGGCTTCCTCAAAGCGTGACTTTCGGCGACAAGGACATTGAATTGTCCACCGCGGGCGGAATTGACGGCGGATCAGTCGCTTGGGAAGTTACACAAGGCACGCTGTATGCCGAAATCGATTCAGACGGCAACGTTACGATAAAGGGCGTGGGCTACGTAGAAATCACGGCAACCAAAGCGGGCGGGGATAATTATAACGATATACTTGACGTGATTCACTTTACTGTAAACAAGGCAAATCAAACGCCGTTTACCATTAAGGAGCTTCCCGACCGCGTTACCTACGGCGACAAAGACTTTGAATTGGCGACCGAAGGCGGCACGGGCAGTGGCGCGGTCACGTGGGAAGTCACAGTCGGCAAAGAGTATGCCGAAATCAACGAACAGACGGGCGTAGTTACCGTCAAGGGCGCGGGATACGTAGAAATTACCGCCACCAAGTCAGGCGGGGACAACTATTTCGATATCTTTGATACCATCGACTTTACGATCAATAAAGCCAACCAGACCGAGTTCAAGATAACGGGACTTCCCGGCTATATCGAGTATGAAGACAGCTTTACGCTTCAAACGGACGGAGGGAGTGGCACTGGTGCAATTGCTTGGGAAGTCACGGTCGGCAGAGAGTATGCCGAAATCGATTCAGACGGCAACGTTACGATCAAAGGCGTAGGCTACGTAGAGATCACAGCAACCAAATCAAGCGATTTAAACTACAATGCGGCGATCGCCATGATCAGCTTTACCGCAAACAAAGAAAACCAACAAGCGTTTGCAATCACGGGGCTTCCTGTAAGCGTAACTTATCTGGATAGTTTTACGCTTGCAACGAAAGGCGGTACGGGCAATGGCGCAGTCGCTTGGGAAGTCACTCTCGGCAAGGGGTTTGCCGATATCGACGCAAGCGGAAAAGTTACGATCAAGGGCGTAGGCTACGTAGAAATCACGGCAACCAAGTCGGGCGGGGATAACTATTACGATATCTCCGATAAGGTGAGCTTTACAATCAACAAAGCCAATCAGCCCGATTTCAGAATTATCATGCTTCCGTCCTATATTGAGTATGAAGACGTCTTTACGCTTCAAACGGACGGCGTGAAGAGCACGGGTGCACTTACTTGGAACGTGAGCGTAGGCAGGGAGCATGCCGAAATCAATTCGGACGGCGAAGTTACGATCACGGGCGTTGGCTACGTGGAGATCACCGCCACCATAGCGGGGGACGACAACTACAACGCGGCGATCGCCATGGTCAGCTTTACCGTAAACAAAGAAAACCAAGCGGCGTTTGCAATCACGGGGCTTCCCGCAAGTGTAACTTATTTGGATAGCTTTACGCTTGCAACGAGCGGCGGCACGGGCGCGGGCGCAGTGACGTGGAAAGTCACAGTAGGCGACGAATTTGCAGAGATAGAAGAAACTACGGGCAAGGTCACGATCAAAGGCGTAGGGTACGTAGAGATCACGGTAACCAAATCGGGCGGGGAGAACTACAACGATATCTCCGACAGAATCAGCTTTACGGTCAATAAAGCCAATCAGCCCGATTTCAGAATTATCGAGCTTCCGTCATATATTAAGTATGAGGATGTCTTTACGCTAAAGACGGACGGCAGCAAAGGCAAAGGCACAATTACTTGGGCGGTTACGGAGGGCAGAGCGTATGCCGACGTTGCGCCAAACGGCGAAGTGACGATTTCGGGCGTGGGCTACGTGGAGATCACCGCCACCATAGCAAGCGACGACAACTACAACGCGGCGATCGCCATGGTCAGCTTTACCGTAAATAAAGAAAACCAAGCGGCGTTTACGATTACCAAGCTTCCCGCAAGCATCGCGTATGAGGACGTCTTTACCCTTCAAACGAATGGCGGCACGGGCGGTGGCGCAGTCACTTGGGAAGTCACTCTCGGCAAGGAGTTCGCCGATATCGATGCAAACGGAAAAGTTACGATTTCGGGCGTAGGCTACGTGGAAATCACGGCAACCAAATCGGGCGGGGACAATTACAACGATATCTCCGATAAAGTGAGCTTTACGGTCAATAAGGCAAACCAAGCGGCGCTTACAATTTCAGGACTTTTGAACAGCGTAACCTATGGCGACAAGGATTTCCTGCTCACAGTAAGCGGTGGCTCGGGTAAGGGCGCGATCAGTTGGGACTATACGGGAAAGGTCACAATTTCCGCTACCCAAAACGTTGCCACGATTACCGTAAACGGCGCGGGCGAGGTGACGATTACCGCCACCAAAGCGGAGGACGAACACTACAAGGCCATTTCTACCGTCATCAGCTTTACGGTAAATAAAGCCAATCAGGCAGATTTCAATATTATCAAGCTCCCTGCAGGCGTTACGTATACCGATGCTCCGTTTACGATTGAAGCAGACGGCGGTTCGGGCGAAGGAGCTATTACGTGGAAGGCAACGGGCAACGTTACAATTTCCGCTGACGGCAAGTTTGCCACGATCACTGTAAACGGTGCGGGCGAGGTAACGATTACCGCCACCAAAGCAGAGGATGAAAATTATAATGCCATTACGACCATCGTCAGCTTTACCGTCAACAGAGCCCATCAGGATGCGTTTACGATTGTGGACGTTCCAAACAGCGTAACCTATGGAGACAAAGATTTTACGCTGAAAACCCAAGGCGGTTCGGGCAACGGTGCAGTTACGTGGTCGGTCATCGACGGTAATGCGTTTGCGGAAATTGATGCAAGCGGCAAAGTTACAATCAAAGGCGCGGGCGAGGTAACCATCACTGCAATCAAGGCAGAGGACGAGAATTTTAATTCCACGCTGGCGACAATCAGCTTTACGGTCAATAAGGCAAACCAGACAGATTTCAATATCATCGGCCTTCCCGCAAGTATCACTTTTAATGACGGCGCATTTACGCTGACTGCCGACGGCGGTTCTGGCAATGGCGCAGTCACTTGGGACTTTACGGGCAAGGTTTCCTTGGATACGGTCGGCAAGACAGCCACGGTTACCACAGGCGGCGCAGGCGAGGTAACGATCACTGCAACGAAGGCGGGGGACGACAACTATAACGCGATTTCTACGGTAATCAGCTTTACCGTAAACAGGGCAAACCAAAGCGCTTTGATTATTTCGGGACTTCCCCTCGGCGTCAATTACAAGAGCAAAAGTTTCACGCTGACGGCAGACGGAGGTTCGGTTGCAGGGGCTGCAATTTGGCAGGTGAGCGAGGGAAGCGATTTCGTCACGATCGATTCCAACGGCGAGGTCACAATCAAAGGCGCGGGATGGGTGGAAATTACCGCAGTCAAATCGGGCGGCAACGACTACTACGACATCTCGAGTGTCATCAGCTTTACGGTTGAAAAGGCAACGCCCGAATATACAATCCCCGAAGGGCTGACCGCCGCCTACGGTGATTCGCTTGCCGACGTTGTGCTTCCCGCGGGCTGGGCGTGGGACGATGCGCTTGCTACAAAAGTCGGCGTGCCGGGGGTGCACAGCTTCAGCGCAACCTTTACGCACAGCGAGGCGGCGAATTATAATACGGTTACCGTCCTTTTAACGATCACGGTCGTAAAGGCAACGCCTGTGTATACGCTTCCCACAAATCTTACGGCAACCTACGGCGATACGCTTGCAAGCGTTCTTCTTCCCACAGGCTGGACGTGGAACGACGCGCTTACTACGAAAGTCGGCAAAGCGGGTCAGCGGACTTTCACGGCTACTTTCACGCCGAATGATACCGAGAACTACGAAACGGTTACAGTCGCGCTTACGATAACAGTCAAAAAAGCGATACCGCAATTTACGCTTCCAGACGGCTTAAAGGCGACGGTCGGAGATACGCTTGCAGACGTTGCGCTCCCCGCAGGCTGGACGTGGAACGATGCGCTCAACACGAAAGTCGGTAATGCGGGTCAGCGGACTTTCATGGCAACCTTCACGCCGAGTGATACCGAAAACTACGAAACGGTTGCTATCGCGCTTACGATTACCGTAGAAGCCAAGGGCGCCTCGAGCTTTTGGTGGTGGATATTATTGCTCATAGTTATGCTGATTCTTTTCTTATTTGTGGTGTTGTTGATTTTAAGGAATCGCAAAAAAGAGAGCAGCAAAGAAGCGGCGGCGGAAGATGCGTCTTCACAATCGGAAGCTGTTTTGCAAACGGCAGGAAAGCAGCAAGCGACAACGCAAACGCCTGCCGAAAACGCGCCGCCCACGATAGAGGAAGCTACTAAACACCGGTAACGCATATCGAATCCGCAGATTCGGCGTCGCAGCCGTCAGTATACCGAGTGCGCCTCGTTATAAAAAGAGCTTTACGGCGCATTTGATTCAGGACTGCTGACCTACGACAAAATTTATAACAGCACAAGCCGGAAGCACGAAAAGTTCAGATACGGCGGAAAAACAATTGCGAAGCTCATATTCCGCGGTAAGACGTTGTGTTTGTATCTGGCGCTTAATGTTGCCGACTATGCCGATAAGTATCCGATCGAAGATGCCGCGCAGAAGTCGGCTAAGTACGCAGCGACTCCGCTTTTGATACGCTTAAAGAACAACAAGCGAATGAAAATTGCCAAGCCGCTGATTGCCGAAGCAATGCAACAAAACGGCATAGAGCCATTACCCGAGTATGTGTACGTCGATTACAGTGTCCCTTATGAAACAACGGAGGAATTGGTTGAAAAAGGCTTTGTCAAACGAATGGATAACTCCGGTCAAACCTCAAAATCGGACGAAAGTTATCCTAACTTTGATAAATCGCCCATCGCAGTAATATGTCGGCACGGGCAAACATCAAGAACCCCCGCAAGTAATTTGCGACAGTAAAAAACTCCGCTTCGGCGGAGTTTTTTTCATATAAATATTCTGCACACTATAGCTTTGGTCGCCTCTATAGCGATTTGCTCGCCCTTTTCCAAGTGTATCACGGCAAGACCGCCCGGCTCCACGCCAAGGGCTTTGCCGTCCACCTTCACGTCCCCGCCGTCCACGGGATAGACGCAGCAGATTCCGCCGTCCGCTATCAGCTGTCCGCTCATTACTGTCATTTTGCCCCCGACTCCCTTGAGCATCAGGTTGAAATCGGTGGCTTTGCCCGAGCAGTGGGTAGCCGCGCCCCCGTCAAAGCAGTAGGGCTCGTCCAACGGCGCCATAATGACCTTCCGACCGTCGGGATGGCTTAAAGTAAACCCGCCGCTAAGCGGTGTAATGTACCGGACTACGCCGGGCAGGGCGGTAAAGTCGCTCTCTTCAAGATTAACCGCCGCAGAGCTGATCCGTGCCCGGAAATCGCGCGACGCGTAATCGCCGTCTTCAGGCCAAATCCAAAGTTGGGTTGTAACGCCCCCCGCCCATGCCGAGGTGGAGTGACCCTTGGCGGAATATATATTTATCTGCACGAGAATACCTCCTTAAGATTTATATATCTATAGTACATCTGTTTTCATAGCCTTGCTATGATATAATAACACAAATAACACGGAACAAGTCCTTTTTTATACTAAAAATACGGTAAATAAGATTAAAATATTATTTTACACAAGTTTAACTATTACTTTTTTTGAAAAAAGTGCTAAAATACAAATATCAATATGAAGTTAAATATCTATCGGGAAATAAAACATAGACAACTTATCGGGTTCAACTATAATACTCACAGATCTGTATACACATAGCAACTTTTCCATAGATGGAAATATTTGGGCTGACCCAAAAAATTAAACTAATAGTGGCATAGTGAATCTATAAAAACAACTGAAATTATCGCTCCTTGTGAGTGATACATTCGTACAGCAAACATTATGTTCCGTAGGAAATAATTAAATAAAAATAGTAAAGGGGCTTGTTCCGCAAAAGGAATAAGCCCTTGTCACATATAAAATTTGCAATTTTAATCCTGCAATAGCAATATTAAAAATATATATAAATATTTTTGTAACATTATATTCGATTATTTAGTCTATTTAAACAGAACGATTATGGCTTCTGCAGCATACCATAAAATTTCAGATGGCGTTTATCAGAGGACTGGCATAATTTCCGAAGGAACATCTATTATTATCCAAGATACAGCTACAAGACAATTCAGAAATATAGTAGTAGAATTGAAATTGTAGAAGAATAACGTATTTATAAATCTGCTACATATTTGTAGGCGGAGACATTCCGCGGCGGCGAGGGTATTTACGGCCTTTTTTCAGACCTCGCCGCCAAATTTTTTCAACGCAATAAAAAGCGGAGAAAAAGTCTCTCCGCTTTTTAAATAGTATGGTAAGTTGCAAAGCTCAATTAGGCTTTGAAAAAAATACGGTTAGTATTTATATTATAATTATGCTCAAAAACTGTTGAAAAGCAAAACAACTTGTGTTACAATGTTAGAGTATGTTTCAGGGTATATTATTTACGAAATATCGTAATGATTGTATACTTAAACGCCTTATGGAGGAAAGACATGGAAGTAGTATTAAACGGTAGAGATTTAACTATCGAGCAGGTTGTTGCGGTCGCAAGGGAAGGCGCGAAAGTAGTTCTTTCGGAAGAGGCAAAGACCGCCGTAAAAAAAGCAAGGCAATACGTTGACAAAAAATTATCCGAAAAAGCCGTAATCTACGGTCTTACCACCGGTTTTGGTAAGTTTTCGGATATTTTTATTTCGGAAGAGGACACAAAGCCTTTACAGAAAAATCTTATTATAAGCCATTCCTGCGGAATGGGCAATCCGCTTCCTTCCGAAACGGTAAGGGCGGCAATGCTGTTGCGCTGTAACGCCTTAAGCCGCGGAAACAGCGGAATAAGACTGGAAACGCTTCAAACTATGATAAATATGATTAACGCAGGCGTTCATCCGCGCATTCCCGAAAAGGGAAGCCTTGGCGCAAGCGGAGATTTGGCGCCGCTTTCTCATATAGTTCTTGTTATGCTGGGTGAGGGGCACGCCGAATACAAGGGCGAAATTCTTACCGGAAAACAGGCTATGCAAAAGGCGGGTATTCCTACGATAGAGCTTGCCGCAAAAGAGGGACTTGCCCTTATAAACGGAACGCAGATTATGACTGCGATAGGCTGTCTTGCGGTATACGACGCAAGAAATCTTGCAAAGACCGCCGATATTATAGGCGCAATGACCTGCGAGGCACAGCTCGGAATCAAAAAGGCGTTCGACCACAAAGTTCATGACGTGCGCGGACATAAGGGACAAAAGGACGTTGCCGAAAATCTTTTGAACATTCTCAAAGACAGCAATCTTGCATTCGATACCAATCCCAATAAAGTACAGGACGCATATACTATCCGCTGTATGCCTCAGATTCACGGGGCAAGCAGAGACGCTATAGATTACGTATGGGAGGCGGTTACAAGAGAAATTAACGCAGTTACCGATAACCCCATAATATTCCCTGATGACGACGAGGTTATTTCGGGAGGCAATTTCCATGGACAGCCTATGGCGCTTGCATTCGACTTTTTGAAAATCGCCGTGTCCGAATACGCAAACGTATCCGAACGCCGCATAGAGCGCATGGTCAATCCGCAGCTTTCAAACGGACTTCCCGCATTTTTGACTAAACACAGCGGTGTAAACTCGGGCTTTATGATAGCGCAGTATTCCGCGGCGTCGATGGTGTCCGAAAATAAAATTTACGCTCATCCTGCAAGCGTCGATTCAATACCTTCTTCCGCAAACCAGGAAGACCACGTAAGTATGGGAACCACTGCGGCAAGAACTGCAAAGATGATTTTGGACAACAGTCAGAAAGTTCTCGGAATAGAGCTTTTTACGGCGTACCAGTCGCTGTATTTAAGGGGAAAAGAAAAGTTATCTTCCGTAACGCGGGCAGTTTACGAGCATATTGCAAAAAGCGTTGCGCCTGTGGAAGAAGATATCGTTATGCACTACGAACTGGTAAAATTTGACAGTATGATAAAGGCAAACGAAATAGTAAAGGTTGCTGAAAGCGTTTGCGGTAAGTTGCTGTAAGGAGAAATAACAATGATAAATAATAAAGATATAAGCGGGGCAATGACGATAAAACTTGACAATATATTGCCCGAATATCCTACTTTTGAGGAAAATAAACGGCGTGCTCCCGACAGGGGGTACCGTTTAACCAAAGCGCAGACCGAATTGGCATTAAGAAACGCTCTGCGTTATGTTCCCGAAGAGCTTCACGAAACTCTCGCTCCCGAGTTTTTGGAGGAGCTTAAAACAAGGGGCAGAATTTACGCTTACCGCTATAGACCGCAGGGCAGAATATACGGAAAACCCATAGACGAGTACAAGGGAAAGTGTATAGAGGGAAAGGCTTTTCAGGTTATGATAGACAATAACCTTGATTTTGAGATTGCGCTTTATCCTTACGAGCTTGTAACTTACGGCGAAACGGGTCAGCCCTGCCAGAACTGGTTGCAGTACCGCCTTATAAAGAAATATCTCGAAGAGTTGACCGAGAATCAGACTTTGGTTATAGAATCCGGTCACCCGTTGGGACTTTTCCCCTCAAAGCCTACTGCGCCGAGGGTAATAATTACTAACGCGCTGATGGTCGGTATGTTCGACAATATGGACGACTGGGAAATAGCCGAGCAAATGGGCGTAGCAAACTACGGACAGATGACTGCCGGCGGCTGGATGTATATAGGACCGCAGGGAATAGTTCACGGAACCTTCAACACCATTTTAGGCGCAGGCAGAAAATTCTTGGGAATTTCGGAAAAAGGCGATTTGCAGGGACGTACTTTCGTTTCTTCGGGCCTCGGCGGAATGAGCGGCGCACAGCCCAAAGCCGCAAACATTGCAAATGCAGTCGGAATTTTTGCGGAAGTTGACCTTTCGAGAATACAGACAAGGTACAATCAGGGCTGGGTAAACGTAATAAGCGACAACCTTGCCGAAGTATTTGATATTGCAAAACAACATATTCAGAATAAAACGACGATTTCAATAGCTTATCACGGAAATATAGTTGATTTGCTTGAATACGCCGACAAAATAAATTTCAAAATAGACTTGCTGTCCGATCAGACTTCCTGCCACAACGCATATAACGGAGGATACTGCCCGCAGGGGCTTACCTTCGAAGAGCGTACGCAGATGTTGCACGACGACAGAAAGGGCTTCATCGAAAAAGTCAACACATCTTTAAGAAAGCACTTTGAAGTTATCCGCCGCCTTACCAAAAAGGGAACGTACTTCTTCGACTACGGCAATTCATTTATGAAAGCCATATACGACAGCGGCGTTAAGGAGATTTCCAAAAACGGTGTGGACGAAAAGGACGGATTTATATTCCCCTCCTACGTTGAGGATATTATGGGCCCCATGCTGTTTGATTACGGATACGGTCCCTTCCGTTGGGTATGCCTTTCGGGAAAAGAGGAGGACTTGCGCAAAACGGATAAAGCGGCAATGGATTGCATTGACCCCGACAGACGCTTCCAGGACAGAGATAACTACATCTGGATAAAGGACGCGGAGAAAAATCAGCTTGTCGTTGGAACGCAGGCAAGAATTCTCTATCAGGACGCAGAGGGAAGAACCCGCATTGCTCTTAAATTCAATGAACTTGTGAGAAAAGGCGAAATTGGGCCTGTCATGCTCGGACGCGACCATCATGACGTTTCGGGTACAGACTCTCCGTTCAGAGAGACCTCGAATATTAAGGACGGCAGTAACGTTATGGCTGATATGGCTGTACAGTGCTTTGCCGGCAACGCAGCCCGCGGTATGAGCCTTTGCGCTCTTCACAACGGAGGCGGCGTGGGAATAGGCAAGTCCATTAACGGTGGCTTCGGACTTGTCCTTGACGGAAGCGAGAGAGTGGACGAAATAATCAAAAGCGCAATGATGTGGGACGTCATGGGCGGTGTTGCCCGTCGTAACTGGGCAAGAAACGAGCACTCAATCGAAACCACAGTCCTATATAATCAGAAAGAAGAGGGCAGAGCGCACGTCACTATACCCTATCTTGTTTCTGACGAGCTCATTGAGCGTTTGACCAAAAATCTTTAAATAAAATTCAATACGTGTAATAAAAAAGGAGAAATAAAATGGCAAAAATAGTTGAATGTGTACCTAATATCAGCGAGGGAAGAAATACTAAGATAATAGAGGCGGTCGTAGACCAGGTAAGAGCAGTAAAGGGCGTTACCTTGCTCGACTATTCCAGCGACCCTTCTCATAACCGTTCGGTAATTACATTTATAGGAAATCCCGAAGGTGTAGCAGAGGCGGCGGTAGGCGTAGCAAAAAAAGCGGCGGAGCTTATCGACCTCAATAAGCACGAGGGCGAGCATCCGAGAATGGGCGCAGTAGACGTAATCCCCTTTATTCCTATCAAAGAAATGACCTCTGCCGAATGTGTAGAGCTGTCTAAAGTAGTTGCAAAGAGAGTTTGGGAAGAAGCAAAAATGCCCGTTTTCCTGTATGAAGATTCGGCAAGCGCTCCTCACAGAGTAAATCTTGCAGCTATCCGCAAAGGTCAGTTCGAGGGAATGGCGCAAAAGGTCAAAGAGGCGGAATGGGAGCCCGATTTCGGCGGAAGAACCATTCATCCGACGGCAGGCGTAGTTGCAGTAGGCGCGCGTATGCCCTTGATTGCCTTTAACATTAACCTCTCCACTTCCAACATAGAAATAGCAAGCAAAATTGCAAAAATAATCCGCCGCAGCAGCGGTGGCTTTGACTGCGTAAAATCGCTTGGCGTTATGCTTGAGGACCGTAACGTAGCGCAGGTTTCAATCAATATGACCAACTTCCACAAAACACCTCTTTATCGCGTTCTCGAACTTACCAAAGCAGAGGCGGCACGCTGGGGAGTACACGTAATAGGCACGGAAATCATCGGACTTACGCCTATGCAGGCGCTTATTGATTCGGCAGAATACTATATGCAGATAGAAAATTTCGATTTTAACAAGCAGGTTTTGGAAAACCACATTCTTTAAGGAGTACTCAATGCTGCTGATAAAAAATATCGGTATTTTGCAAACGCCGATAGGCAAAAACAGTCTTTGCGGAAGTAAACAGGCGCAAAATCTCAAGCTTTATAATGCGGCTATCCTTATTGAAGGCGGGAAAATCGTCGAAATTTACAAGGACGGCGAACTTCCCGATTTGTCGGGACGTGCCGATTGTCAGGTATTGGACGGACAAAACTGTTTGGTAACTCCCGGGCTCGTCGATTGCCACACCCATATGGTTTTCGGTGGCTGGCGACACAATGAAATACCTTTAAAACTGCGCGGGGCAACCTATCTTGACATCCTGAAAGCGGGCGGGGGGATTTTGGATACCGTCCGTCATACGCGTCAGATGAGCGAAGACGAACTGTATGAAAAGAGCAAGGAATTTGCCCGTGAAATGCTTTTGGGCGGAGTTACTACCGTCGAATCGAAGAGCGGATACGGTCTTAACCTCGACGACGAGCTCAAACAGCTTCGCGTAAACAAAAGACTGAACGAGCAGACCCCCATGGACGTGGTTTCCACCTTCCTCGGAGCGCACGCAATTCCGCCCGAATACAAGGATAAGCCCGACGAATACATAGACTATCTTTGCGACGTAGTTCTGCCCGAAGTAAAAAGACAAAATCTTGCAGAGTTCTGCGACGTTTTTTGCGAGGATTCGGTGTTCGACGTAGAGCAAAGCAAAAAAATGCTGCTCTGCGCCCAAAAATACGGAATGGGGTGCAAAATTCACGCAGACGAAATCGAAGCGATAGGCGGGGCAGTACTGGCAGGGCAATTGGGCGCGATATCGGCAGAGCATCTTATTGCAACCAACGGGCAGGGCATAGACAGTATGGCAAAGGGAGGCGTTACTGCGGCGCTTTTGCCGGCAACTTCCTTTTATCTGAACAAAACTTACGCACCCGCAAGGCAAATGATTGAAAAGGGAATTCCCGTAGCAATCGCGTCGGACTTTAATCCAGGCTCCTGTCCGTCGCTCAATTTACAGTTTGCAATCAACCTCGGATATCTCAAATACCGTATGCTTCCCGAAGAAATTCTTACGGCAACCACGCTCAATGCGGCTTGCGCAATAAACAGGGGGCAAACAATAGGAAGTATCGAGGTGGGCAAGCAAGCCGACCTTGTAATATGGAATGCGCCGAACTTTGAAATGATATGTTATCGATTCGGCAGCAATCAAGTAAAAACAGTAATTAAAAAAGGAGAAATAATACAATGAAATTAGTGGAAATGACCGTGAGTTCCTATTTGGACCTGTTGAATTCGGACGCTCCGGCACCCGGCGGCGGCAGCGCCAGCGCACTTTGCGGAGCACAGGGCGCAGCTTTGGTATCGATGGTAGCGGGTCTTACTATCGGCAAAAAGAAATATCCCGACGATCAGGAATTGTGTATCGAGGTTGCAAAAAAGGCTTCAGAGCTTAAAGATGCGCTTTCGGCACAGATAGACAAAGATACAGAAGCGTTTAATCTTGTTTCTTCAGCGTTTAAGCTTCCCAAGGAAACCGAGGCGGAAAAAGCGGCCCGCTCGAAAGCAATTGCAGACGCAACTTTGGTAGCGACAGAGGTTCCGTTCGAAACAATGAAGCTTTGTCTTGAAACGTTGCACTATACAAAATCCTTAATCGGACATTCAAACACCAACGCGGCAAGCGACCTTGGCGTTTCCGCCCTCAATCTGATTACCTGTATGAAGGGCGCTTGGCTCAACGTGCTCATCAATCTGGGCGGCGTAAAGGATGAGGCAAAAGCAAAGAATTTCCGTAGCAAGGGCGAAGAAATGGTAGCGACTGCTCAAAAAGAAGCAGACGAAATTTATAAAGCAACCCTCGAAATTTTATAAACACTGTTTAGTAAATAGTTTAACTATATTAAGGGCTTACTCCGTCGGGGCAAGCCTTTTTTTCTGTCATCAAGCGCAAATATAGGGGTTATGACTTTAAAATGCACTACGTATAGTGTTTTTTGTTGTTTTTTCTTGAAAAAATTGTAAAATTGTTTTTGCAAATAGTTGCAATTATTTTTAATAAGTTATATATTATAAAAAACAAAAACAATGGGGGCTTATGCGTTAAAAAATGCAAGCTTTCGTTAAGGGAGAAACGTAGCTATGTCTAAAAAGAGCGTACTTAAAAAGGCAATTGCCGACACCGAAGCAGAGATAGACGATTTGGAGAAAAAACGTAACCGTTCGCAGTCTGCAATTCTGGAAGCGTATTTAAATAATACTCGGCCGTCCAAAGCCGACGCGGAATATTTCCGCACGTATTCACAGCTTATAGAAGTCGAGCGTGAAAATCTGCGCAAGCTCAAGGAAGAATTGGCGTCGACTAAAGACTGACCACGATTTTTGCGCGCAATTTTTTTAGCGGGATTGCCTCAATTTAGCAACCCGAAATTTAATATTGCAATTTAAAATAAATACTTTTACTTTATATCTGAAGGAGAATGGGTATGAACAGTAAAAAATTTGTTAAAAGACGTATTGTCACAATTCTGATTGCGATATTCAGCTGTATCGCAATCATGTTCGGTGCCGTAAAGCCGAACTTTAAAGTCTACGCTGACAACGATGCGGACCCGACTTATACATACGAGCTTACTTCCGTCGAAGTCAGTCAGAACGCGGACTGGATATTCACGAACAACACGCCCGATAGTATGCTTTATAAAATGGTGTCTGTCACAGTCACGTACAAAGATACGGGACTTGACAGCAATTTGCCCGCATACGTGCTTAATTTGGCGAGCGACGGAACGGCAGCCACGGGCGAAAAAGTTACTTTTTCGCGCGATTTGTCTGCAAGAACAGTTACGGCTACCGTAACTCCCATACAGGGCGGAGAAAACGAGTATAATCCCGCTCAAATGTCCGGCACTTCCTCGCCGTACACTCTTGAGGACAGCTCGCAAGCAGTCGTAAACGGTATAACTGCTACTTATAACTCGTCCAATCCCAATCAGATTTACACTACCACGCAATTGTACGAGTCTACACTTACGGATTACGTCAACGTTTTTGAAACGTTCAACGACGGTTCAACGAACACCAGCGGTACAATCGGTCAGTTCAATCTGTCGGGCAATCTGTTCCCGTCAGAATTTAAAGAAGGTATGACCACGGACAGTACATACAGCAAGGAAGTAACGGTTGAAGTCGGTGACGGCACAAATCTGAAAACTGCACCCGTGGTGATTACCGGCATTAAATTTGTTGTTCCTGATTATATAGTGGCTCTTGGTGGTAACTTCCAACAGCAGGTAGCAAGAAGCAAAGAGTTGAATATGAACGGATTGAATATTACGTTTATGTATGACGGTGATATGATATCCGCCCCGGCTACCGCGTTCCCTTCCAAATATTTTAAACCGAAATATTTTGAATCGCAGGGAGGAAGGGAAGTAGTTGACGACAAGGGGCAACCTCTCCTCAATATTACTGTAAAGTACGTTGAATTGACTTTCACGTATCCGGAGACGCTTTCGGGTGCAATGAGTGCTGTCGGAAAATTCAGAAACATTACGGTTTCCCGTATATCCGTACATACGCCCATATTCCCCGCAGAAAGATACGGAACGGAAACCTCAATTTCCTGGAATGACGGCGCCTCAATAGATATAACGGGCTGGGATTACAGCTCCCTTCACAATGACACGGGCAATCCTCCCAATCCGCAGATTGCAGTTAATAAATTGGTCACGGGCTCGGCTCCCGCGCCTGTAGAAGACTTCACGGTTGACGACAGCGACGGTAAAAAGACCGTCCATTTCCCTCAGGCAGGTTGCAGATACCGCGTTGACGTAACGTTGTCGGCATTAAACGACTTCCAATGGGGTTCCCCCTTCAACGGTACACAATCAAGTGACTACTTGACCATGTCTTTCGAAGTCCAAGTCGACAAGGGAACGCCCGTTGTTAAGCTTTCGGATATTTCGGACGTAATTTACGGCACGCCTAACGGCGACGGAACGCTCTCTGCTACTATTGAGGAGCAGGATATGGGCAAGACTTGGTTGTGCGAGTCTGCTGACAACGCAAACGATCACGTCAACGAAAAAGACGCGTGGTATTATCATCTCGAATATTACACGGATTACACCGACGAGAATACAAACACTCCCGTTCCCCAAAGCGAATTGCGTTCAGACGGTAAGCCCAAGAAGGTAGGCACCTATTACGTTGTTGCGGTAACCCACGAAAACAGCGGATACGTATCGGTGCGCTCCGAGGCAAAAACCTTTAAAATTACGCAATTCGAAATAACGACAGCTGTTTCGGACAAAACGTTTGCAAGAACGGATTGGACAATCGAAGATTTCCTGACGAGCAATAACAGCAATAAGTTACCCTACAAAGATTCCCCGTACAACGAGACGATATATAATATTCTTACCATAACCGACTCGCAGGGTAAGGTAGACGCGAATAAAAAGTTTACACATGCAAACGAGTACACCGTTACCATATCGGTTGCGGGAGATTATTCAACCAACTACAGGCTGGTCGGAAATTCAAGTATAACCTTTTCGATTAAGACGAACAAGGATTCGACGTTCGACTTCGACGTAAAGGGTTGGACGTACGGCGCATCCAATGCAGACCCTCAATTGAGCGTTACAAAAAGCGACCCTTATTATCCGAGCAATACGGGTAATATCGCAACCGACTATACGGTAAAGTATTACAAATACGATTCCTCCAAACCCGACAACAAGGGCGAGGAAGTTACGGGCAAAGCTTTCAGCGAGTTTGAAAAGGGACGGTATTTAGTTGAGTTTATCGCAAATAAGAATGACGACTATTCCGACGAAACCGCAGGGCTTACGGAAGGCAAGAACGTTGACTATATTCTCCACGTCGTTTATCACGATTTTGAAGTTTCGGCGGCTCCTGTAAACGCGCCTTCCCTGGCTTCGCCTTGGGTACTCAGCGGAGGCACGGCGGGAGAGGTTTACCGCTATGACGATACAAAAACCGGCAAAGAATACACGCTCGCAGACTGGATAGGCTCCAGCGACAATGTTGCGGCAGACGGCTCGGCTATTATTACCGTAACCGTAAGCTATACGCAGTTTGTTACCTCGGGCGACCCTATTTCAATAATCTTTGCAGACGGGAAATTTACCGTCAACAAGGCAGGTAACTATACAGTTACAATCGAACTCAATAAAAACTACTCCTGGAACGATAAGGTCAGCTTTGTGCCTGACGACAATATCTATACGTACATAGGCTACGTTGCGCGTCAGCAGCTCAAGGTTTTGACAGACGAAGATATCAGTGAAGAGCCCGGCACCTACAGCGGAGTAGCGCAGGAACAGACTATAGCTAATTGGAACAGCACTGCGCTCAAAATTTCAAACGTCACGGTTGCAAGTCTGGGCGGAAGTCATAAGCCCGTAGCGGGCGGAATTACAATGCCCGACAACATGGGTTCGACCTACGAAAACAAATTTTCTGTAACCAACGCGGGCAAGTACGCAATTTCAGTTGAAATTGCCGACAAGGACAACTACGAGTGGATTGATGCGCAATCTGATGCGTTACGTACGCTTTCGCTCGGATATACGCTTGAACAGGCTACCCTCAAAGTAAAGTGGGAAGATACCTATTCGGGTACCACGGATAAAGAGAGCGGATCCTATCCGAGGTTCGAGTTCGACGGAACGGTTTCTGCCCAAAAGACGCCGAAAGCTACCGCGGACGTTATTTTCGATGGCGACAACTCAAAGCTTGAAATAACGGGCTATACCGTCTACGAGGACGAATTCAGCACCGATATAGCTAACAATAAAATTACCGCCATAGGTCACTACTATATTGCAGTCAACGCTTTCAGCGGCGAAGCTTCGGCAAACTACCGCCTGCCCGACGATATGAATACGGACGTAGGCACGGTTTTCGAAATTTACGCGTTTAAGCTGGATGCGCCTACGGGCAAGGACGGCGTTGCCATTTCAGGTAAAACCGTAAGCGTGGTTTATAAAGGCGAAAAGTACGCAGTCGAAGAATATATCGGCAATTACGACTATTACAGCATTGGCGGAATTTATCGCATTAAGATTGAGATATTCAAAGACGATACAGTGTCCGAAGCAAAGAACGCCGATACCTATACCGTAAAAATCTCGCTTGCCGATGACAACTATGTCTGGAAGGAGAGTGTACAGGAATATACTTTTACCTTTGACATAGAACAGTTGATGGTAATTATAGAGTGGACTGCTTCAAGTGACATCTACAAACCCGACGGAATTACACCGCCGTCATACATAATTACTAATAAAGCACCCGACGATAAGGTTGAGCTGGTACTTACTTATAAACAGAACGACGAGTCCGTCGAATTAAAGAACGCGGGTAAGTACAACGTATATGCAGACAGCCTTACGGGGGATGACAGCGCAAACTACAAGATTGTGCCCGGTACAGACGACGACAAGTCCAACAACAGCACACTTTATACTGTGCAGAAGAGGGCGGTCAGAAAACCCGACTCCGATTTGCCGTCGGGCGATTACAACGATTTCAACGGCGTTAGCCTGGCGAAATCAATATCGTTTGCTCAAGATTACAACAATGCAAACGTTACCGTAGTAATAAGCGGAGAAGTACCCAATAGCTGGTTTACTACCGCGCCCGATAATACGGTAACGATAGATTCAATATCCCTCGATTTCAAATCGGGTGATAAGGCAGATTATAATTTCACCCGTGCGGGCGTGTACACGTTCACAGTCTCGATTGACGGCAGTAACTACTTCTGGCAGGGCGACGACAACGCCGTAGACTTCGAGTTTACAGACAGATACGAGTATACGTTGAGCGAACGGTTTACCGTATTCCCCAAGAAGCTCAAGCTGCCCAATATCAAATCGCAGCGCGCTCAGGAGTGGGATAAGATACAGCCTATCGATTTCGGAACGGCAGTAGACGGCATAAGCTATAGCATTATGTACGGCACGAAGGATGACGATACGCCTAATTCCTCAACCTGGCTCGGTTACGATACCGACGGCGCAGACCCTTCGAAGGGCAAGCAGGGCATTTACTATGCCGAGCTCACTTTGAACGCGGAAAATTTCCTCAACTACGTGTGGGTAGCAAATCCCGACGATGACAACGACGACGGCTCGGGCTATTTACAGGGAAACAAGGATTTATTCTATTATACCGAGGGAAAGGTTGCGGTAAGGATTTTCTATGCCATAACGCGCGGACAGCTTGAAATATCCGTTTTTGTTAAGGATTATACCTTCGGCGATAACGGAATAGTGGAAGGAAACGGACCTGTTGCCGTGTTCGATAAGAGCGCAGCTCTCGACGGAGATACAAGCAAGACGGTTTATCTGACGGGCAAGAGTGTAGACTCCGCAACCGGCGACAACGAAGCAAAAATAAAAGACGGAATAGTTACCTTTACCGACGAGAGCGGTAAAGTGCTTTCCGCAGACGATTTGGAAAACGGTCTGCCCTGGAACGCGGGCAAGTACACACTGCGCGCCACGCTTCATTTCGGCGACGGCGGAACGTACGAAGATTTGGGCGTGGAATTTACCTTTACCGTAAATTCGCGCAATATAAGCGTAGCATGGACGAATACTTCGCTTGAATACAACGCCGAAAATCAACTGCCCACCGCTACAATAAACAACCAAATCAAGAGAAACAGTCAAGATAATAACGATTATACGGCAGGATTAGAGGTTGAGGTAGGGCTGAAAAACGGCGGAAACGAGCATAAAAACGTAGCAGAATACGAGGCAAAAGTTACCGCCTTAAACGGCAACGAAGAAGTTAAGCGCAACTTCACTTTGCCCGACAGTCTGACGACAAAATTCAACATTACGCCCAAAGCAGTCACAGTTAAGGGCGTCAGCGTCGCGGAACATATCTACGGCGACGAAATTACCGCTGACGAGAGGAAATTTACCCACGACGGCTTCATATCCGGCGACGGTGCGGAGGGCGCCGTAGCCGTAAAGATTTCCACAGATAAAGAGGCTGACGAAATAGGCAAGTACGCACCTGTCAACGGAACGTATTTTGTAATAGTAGGCTGGAAGGACCCCGGCTGTATTTACGCAACCAATTACGAGGTTACGTTTGACAACACCGCTACGTTCGTGATTATTAAGCGTGCGATTACCGTTGAGTGGAAGAGCGCGGACGCTCGAAGCGAGTACGGCGAAAGCGTAAACCTTTACGAATATCTTAACGTGACCGCGTCCAATGGCTACGGCGGTATTGACCGGGCTTATGCGGAAAAAGACGTAACAGGTATAATCGAGCTTACCGCGTCAAAGGACAACGGCAACGTAACTCTTGGAGTTAATTCCAACGTCGGAATATATTCGGTTGTGCCTGCAATGTTCGACTCCGACAATTGGAATATTACCTTCACGGGCGGCGAGTCCTGGACATACGAAATTTACAACGCAACGATAACAGAAACCGACAGTTCGCTTACGCCCGAGAGCCTTACGTATACCGCGGATGATCAAAAGGTGTTTGCCGACCCTCAGGTTGAAATTAAAAACCGTGCAAGCAACAATGAAAAGTGGCAGTTCGGCGTCGTAACCAAAGCCACCGACACACAGGATAACGTTTCGGCGTGGTCGGATATGATTGACAATAATATTACGGTATACACGGCGGGAACGTACTATTTCGTAATAAAGGTCACGGCTGACAACCACGACGATTTCACAAAAACTATAACGGTAGTGGTAGAAAAGGCTACGCTGAATGTACAGTTCAACTTTGCTATTATGTACGGCGAGGACGACCCCGCAACCCAAGAGCGCCTCTTTAACGCAGTCCGCACCCAAGCTACGGACGGCATCGGCTGGACGGTTACGGGCTTCGAGGGCGACGACGAAGATAAGTTCTACAGCACGGGCGATTTCTACAATATTTCGGGCAACGCAAAATATACCGTAGTAGATTTCCAAAAGGGCGACTTTACCATTGCACGCACAAACTACGCAATAGCGTACGTAAACGGCGAAACCTCGCTGTTTACCGTTGAGTGCGACAACTACGAGTTCAACCTTGTAGCGGGCACGCTTACAGTCAACAAGATAACTATTACCGTAACGGGTAAGAGTCTGTCCGTTGCATACAACGGAGTTGTTCCCGAAATAGGCACGGAGGACGTGGGCTATACAGTAACTCATCCCGCGTCAACGTACGGCTCGGAAAAATACGTTACGGCTAACGCAAATTATAAAGATTTGATTGAAGTTTCGTCGGAAGCGTTTACCAATCACAACGACAATTCGACTACCGCCTCCGTGGGCTCGTACACTCTCGACGTAAGCAAAAAAGATTCCGATTATTATGATATATCGGTAAAAAACGGCACTGTAGAGATTACTGCTACGACGCTCGATGTGAAAACAATCGGAGGCTATAGCGCTGTCTACGACGAGCAGTATCACGGGCTTACCGTTGACGATAATCCTACGGTTGACCCCGAAAAGGGCACTCCCGCGGGTGTAGCGTTTGCAACCGCAAGCGACGAAACGGGTATAACGGTAGAGTTCTATCAGGCAAACAGAAGATACACAGGCGAAATAACAGAAAGTGATTTGACTAATCTGAATAAACTTTCGGGCACGCCTTCATATATCGACTGTGACACATACCGTATAATTTATAAAATTTCGGCAGGTGAAAACTACATAGCCGTTTACGGTTACAGAGAGATAGTCATTACTCAGGGCGACAACGAGCTGACAAAAGATTTCGACTTCAAGAACGAAACGGCTACAAAGAGCTCATCTCTCGCTGTTGCGAAAATAGCTTGGACTTACGGCTATAAGGTCGAAAACGGCTTTGACCCCGAAGGCGATCAGACAATAACCAATCCGATAGCAAAATTCAAGAGAGCAAACGCCACAGATACAGAGGTCGGACTCAAATACGAGTTGAGATATTTTGCCACTACAAGCGCAAGCGGCGAACTCATTTCAAGCGGAGATTACGCCAATGCGACTGCGCTCTTTGAAGCGATGTTTGCTTCAGGCAAACTCAATGCAGGTCATTACAAGCTTACGGTTTATATGACGCTCAAAGGCACCGACAACTTTACCTTTGACCCCGTTGATTACGTATTCCAGGTTGCAAAGCGCAATCTTACGATTACCGCGCAGGACGCAAGCACGGTTTACGGCGAGAAGGCGCCTAATGAATTCACACCCGTATACAGTGGACTTGTTATTAACTCCAGCGCATCCGACGCAAAGGCGGATACGATAGATAAGGCTATCGGCAACACCCCCGAATTCGTAACCGAATACGTAGTCGGTAACAGCGTAGGCGGCGGAAGCGGCAGGGACGACAATCAGGGCAAATACTATATCCGCGTAGACAATAAGGTTGCATCCTCTACCAACTACGAGATAGAGTATATCGACGCTTGGCTTACGGTTAACAAGCGCGAAATTACCATAAAAATAGACGACAAAGAAAGTACCTACAACCTGCAAAACGAAACAGCAGTAAAAGTGCTTACTTTCAAGGTGGCTTCGGGCAGCTCTTACGGCATTTACGCAAGCGAGCTTGTTGCCGGTAAAGACACAACCGACGGCTATAACAACGAAAATCAGACCTTACTTACCCTCAAGACGGAAGCTATTGTCGGAAACAATACCAACAACGTCAAGTTTGACGGCGATACGATAGTAGGTTACACCATTTATGCCGTATTCAACGGGAACTGTGCAACCAACTATACGGTATATTTCTCAGGCTGCGCACTTAAAGAGGACGGCTCCGAGGCAATCGGCCACGACGGAAGCGATAACAACGCAGGCTCGTACGTTATCAAACAGGCGTCGTTCAGCGTAGTACAGCAGGGCGTGCATCACGAGATAACCTTAAACGGCGAAAAAACGGAAGTTAAATCCGACTATTACAGCGGTGCAACAAACTACTACAAGGCGCACTTGAGCGACCCCAAAGAAACGCCCATAGAATTTACATATTCAAAGAAAGATAGCAAAGGGGTATATCAGCCCATCGATAAGAGCGAGGTTATAGACGCCGGCGACTACCGCGCGACGGGAAGCTCGACTAATAAAAACTACACCTCCGCGGAAATGACGATAGAATTTACTATCTTAAAAGCAACGCTCACGCTTACCGCCAACGAATCAACCGTTGAGTACGGTACTACCCTTTCAGGTAGGGTGGCAGACGACGCTGCAGCGGGCGGCGCAGTCGCTACGGGCAGGTTCACGGGCTTTACCTACACGGCAAGCTCGGAGCATCTTCTTGCAGAAATAGTTGAAAAATATCAGAACAATTCGGTTGCAGGCGAGCTTATTACCTACGGCTACTCCAGCTACTCGTCCTCGACCAATGCGGGCACGCAAAACTTGAAAATAGTTCCCCAATGCCCTGGCAACGCCAATATTACTATAAAACCGATAGAAGCTACGCTGACGGTTACAAGGCGCAATGTCGATGTAACTATCGTAGGTTGGGATGAGGACAACTCAGGCGACGCAGCCAAGCACAACCCCAACGCCTGGTGCTACTATCAGGGCAGCAATACAAACTTGCAGTCCAAACTTGCAAGCCTGTTAACAGCTAATTATTCAACCTTTATCTACACTGACACGGCGAAAACCTTCGGGGATTCGGGCGTATCTTACGGAGCGCTCGGCATCAAGCTTGAGCTTTCGACGGAAGCGTCCAATGTAGGCAAATATGAAATGACCTACAAGATTGACGAGAGTATCAATAAGAACTTCAATGTTACTTTCACAAATGACGAAAATCCCGAAAAGCCCCAATTCTCTGTTCAGAAGGCAAAGCTTACGCTCTATGCCAAGAATGCAAACCTTTCGGGCGGAAGCAGTCTTGCTTACAGCAGAGTTTACGGCGACAGCATTGAGCTTACCGTTGCAAGAGACAGCTTTGTTGCCCCCGACAGCTTCCTTAGCTATGCCGTAGAGGGTATGGTGGATAACGAAAGCTTTATCGAGAAAGCTCTTGGAAGCACATATAACGTAGCGTTTACCGTCAAGTGCGGCGACAAGGCTTACGCGCCTTGGAAGAGCACGGTAGGGGAGACGTACACCGTTGCAATAACAGAGTTTGAAGACGTATTTACCAATTATATCGTTGATAAATATATTCCGGCAACTTTAACAATAAGTCAGCGCGTTATCTCCGCCTCCACCAAAGACCAGACCTTCGGATTTGACGGAGCTAACTACAACGACGGCTTGTACGGCAAGAAACACGAGGCAGTAATTTCCTTTGCTGACACGGCAAGCAACCCTAAATCCGAAGTAGACAGCACTGCATACAGACCTGTCGGCTACACCCTGAAGTATGACACGGAGACCTTGAAGAGCGGTAGCATTACCTATCAGACGGCGGGCGAGGCACCCACGGTCGTGCGTGAAAACGGCTATACGGTTACTGTAACGCTGCTCAGTGACGGCAACTATGTCTTTGAGGGCGGAAGCTACCAAACAGATTTGAAGTTTAACGTCGAAAAGATGACTGTCAGCCTGAAGGATTTGCAGTGGCTTAATTCGACGATTTCGACGGACAAATTAGAAACAGACACCGTATCTAACTATATTGCGGTCTATCAAGCGGGATATATGACGGTCGTGCAGTTCGAATTCGTACCCCTTGCCGGCACCGCTACGGATATTGTCGAAGGCAATTCTCAAACGCCCGGCACGTACTACTTTGACGAGGACGGCGTGCTCCATATCACTATGGAAAAAGATAAGTCGGTCGGCAAGTACACGGTAAGAATCGAATTGAAGTCCACCGCGACGAATAATATCAACCTTGTATCCGGTACGGATACTGTCAACTTTGTAAGCGCTTCGTTCGACGTCACTACAAAAACTGTCACTATCGCAGTTGAGTTCGATGACTTCGTTTACGGCGGCAATCCCGGTACTCCCAGAGTATATATCAACAAGAGCGAGACTCCCACTACCGTAAACATCTCCGTAAGCTACGCGCTAATTACCGATTCCGACGCACAAAAGATTGCAGACCTCTACAAAAACAGCCGCGACAACAAGGGACTTACGGCTACGGAAGTAGTGGATTTGGAACGCGGAAGTCTATCTATTTCGCCCAACTTCGTGGCGGGATACTATCTCTTGTTCGCGCAGTATAGCGGGGAAACCACACAGAGCCGCTACTACGTATTCAAGGTAGAAAAGAAAACTATAGATATTCCCAAAGTTACCGTTACGGGCTTTACCTACAACGGTTCGGAGCAGAGTTTAGATATTAAGTACTCTGCAACCGATATGCGCCCCGTATACAGCGGTGCGGGCATAAATATGAACATAACTGCCCAAGGCGTTACATTCACGGCAGTAACTGCGGGAGAGTACAGCATAGGATTTGTGCTCGTGGACAGCGCCAACACTGTTTGGAGCAAGACTACTGACGCAACCGTTTCCGGCGATACGTTGACCTTCACTTGGAAGATTGATAAGGATTCTTCAGAAAACAATTTATCCTATCCAGTCATCGAAGTACCCGAGCTCATTGATATAATCTACGGCGAAGTTTACGACCAAAGCAAGATTAAATTAAAGGACGGCTACAACGGAATTCTTACGCTGTACTATATTGAAAGGACGGACAATACTCAGCCGGAAATTTCCGCAGAAGGTTGGATAGAGTATAACCTCAATGCGGAAAGACTCGCAGCAAAATCTTATTGGATTAAAGCGGTTGTCAGCGACCCGACGGGAAATAACTACTCGGCGAAGTCGGTAATAGGCTCGCTTACCGTTGCACGCAAAGAGATTACCGCAACCGTTTCGGGCGAGATTACATACGGCGACGATCTGTCACAGACGTCGTTCAGACCCGTAGTCGAAGGTATAATTTCGGGTGACCCCGATGCGCAATTAGGCAGCTACTCCTATGCATTCGCCGATAACTATAATATAGTTGCGGGCGGAGAGTACTACATTATTCTCGATACCGACAGCAACGGCGAGGTAGTGGGCATAACCGCAGAAAATTATTCTATAAAGGCAGTGCGCGGACTTTTGGTAGTCAACAAGCGCAACGTAACCGTTGAAATTACCGGAAAGTCGAGCGACTATTCGGTTACTCCCGACGTCTCGGCTGCAGCTATGGAGTACACCGTAAATAACCTTGCACCGAACGAGGCAAAGACTGTACTCAACATTGTATTCGAAACGGACGCAACAGCAACGAGCGCGGCGGGCGGAGAGTATTGGATTACGATTAAATCGTATGATGAGACAAACTACGTCGTTTCCTATCAGCGTGCAATCTACGTGATTAATCCCCTTGAAGTGGAGGTACAGCTTGTTGCTCAGACCAACGTATTCTACGGCGACGAGGACATCTGGTGCGCTAACTTCGACGAAAACACTATCAAGATATCCAACAGCTTAGCAAACAAAGAATTCGTTAAAAAGGACTTAAAGCTCACGCTTTGGTACACGGGTTCAAGCTACGCAGGCGTTGCAATTGACAGAGCCGAGAAACCCTCCGATGCAGGCGTATACGTAGCAAAGGTTACGGGCGCAAACTCCAACTACATACTCGTAGGTATGCCCGAGGTTGAGTTTACTATCCAGAAGAGGATACTCGACGACAGTCTTTTGAATATTGAAAATCAGACCTACACGGGTGAATTGCTTACCCCCGTAGTTACGGTAAACGGCAGCAAGTTCGAGGTGGCTCTCTTTGACGCAAGCTCTAACCTGCCTGAAAGCGTAAACGCGGGCAGCTACGATGTTGTTGTAAATCTTAAAGACGCCGACAATTATCAGTGGGCAAGCACGCCGGGCACGAGCGTAACGGTTAAATTTACCGTCGACAAGGCGGACGACGAGGAAACAACCCGTCTTACAATCGAGGGCTGGCAGTACGGAACATATTCTGCTGAAGTAAATAGCCCCTCGGCACAGGTTAAGTCGGGCGGTACTATCTATTACGAGTACTCTACCGACGGCGGAGAGACTTACTCGTCCATTGTGCCCGATACCGGCAACGTCGGCACGTACTATGTGCGCGTAGTCGTTGCGGAATCCAACAACTTCAACGCCTACGTTGGCGCGGCTGTATCCTTCAATATAACCAAATATCTTCTGACTGTTCCCGTGCTCACGAGCGAAGATTTAGTATACACGGGCAGCGAGCTTATCGCAAATATTTCCGATTTCGACAGCAGATATATGGCGGTTACGGACGACAGCGAGGCGCGCACCTTCCTCGGCGCTTCAAGCATAACGGCAGTGGCAATCAATGCGGGCGTATATAACATATATATTGCGCTTAACGATATAGGCAACTACGGCTGGCTTGAAAACGCAGGCAACGCGCAGGGTGTGCTCACTCTTACCTGGACGGTTGCAAAGAAGAAGGTTGCGCTTCCCACTGAGGGCAAGAACAGATTCGTAGTCAACGGCGACGACATAGTTTATATCCCGAACGGCTTCGACGAGAGCATTATGTCGATTGAAAACAACGTTTACAGCTACGGCGGCGACTTTACAGCAGTTGTCAAGCTCAAGGATACCTCAAACTACGAGTGGGAGAACGGAGAGGAAGCAATAAAGATTAAATGGCATATCACGGGCGCCGAAACTGTATTTGCGATTATTCTCTCGGCGTTGATATTGCTTACTTCCGCAGGCGCTGCGGGAATCGTAACGCAGCTGCTGTTGAACAGGCGCCGCAAGCGTACCGAGGCATCTACAATGAGCGACATCGAAAGCAAGGATGTCGAAGAAAATACGGCAGATGAGGGAGGGAACGAATAATGAATACTTCGGTTATTTTAGCTTCGATTTTCTCTCCCGGTCAGCTTGCCGCGATTATAACCATTGCGGCTGTGGTGGGACTGCTTATTATCGCCAACGGCGTGCTGTTTTACTTAATTCGCAAGCATCGGGAGCGCAAGCTGTGCACAACCCGCCTCCAGGAAAAGAGGGACGCCCTTTTGGACCATCTGAGGAATATTACCGACGACGGTTCGCTCGTGTCGGGTGGAATTGTGTTCAGTGACGTCGACGAACCCGATGAACCCGACACCGAGGATACCGACGACGAAGAGGACGAGGACGAAGAGGATGCGCCCGAGGTAATGACAGAGGAGCTCGGCGAAAACGAGGATATTACGCAAAACGAGATACTTGCCGTTGCGGATATGTCCGAATACACCCGCCGCAAGCTCGGTTACTTGGGCGATGAATATGACAATAAGCGCTACTACGTGCGTTACAGATACGGCTTCGAGGCAAAGCTCCGCGCCGCGTCGGACGAGGTCAAAGAGCGCTATACAAGAATTGTCAACGAGCTTGCACTGTTTAAGAGCATTAAAATCAAGACGAGCTTCCGCGGACAGCGCTTCTACAAGGGCAGAAAGACTCTCGGTCAAATCTACATCAACGGCAAGACGCTGTGCATAGCGTTTGCGCTCGACCCCGAGGCATACGCCGATACCAAGTATCACGGCATTGACAAATCGGACAAAAAGCGTTTTGCCCAAACGCCAATGATGTATAAGCTCACTTCCGAGCGCCGCGTTGAATATTCAAGATATCTTTTAATGCACCTTGCCGAGTTCAACTCCATAGTGCCCGACTACGAAACGCAAATAGAGCCCGTCGACCTTTCGGCGCGTACGCCCGACGAGCTGTTCGTAGCCCACGCGTTGCGCATATCCGTCTTGGGCGAGGCGCCCGAGCTTGAAGGCGAGGCGGAGCCCGAGCTCACTCTCGACGAGAACGCCGACGAAGGAGCCTCCGAGGTGGCGGTTAGCGCGGACGACGAAGCTGACGAGCTTGCAATTGACACTCCCGAAGGCAGAATAGTGTTCGACAGAAGCTTCACGGCGCGCATAATTCAGGCAGACGACGCACTCAAAGCCCGCTATTCCGAGCTTAAAAACCATATTCTCTCCTACAAGGGCGTGAAAGGCAGAATAAGCTGGAAAAGAGAAACCTTCTCTATCGGAAGAAAGACAATTGCAATTTTTGCCGTCAGGGGCAAGACGCTCATGCTCTATCTTGCAACCGACCCGTCCAAATTCGAGGACACCAAGTACAAGGTTGAGAATATGTCCGAGGTCGCAAGCCGCAGAAAGACGCCTCTTTTATTCCGCATAAAGGGCGACAGGCGCACAACGTATGCAAAACAGCTTATAGATATGCTGCTTGAAGAAAACGGAGTGGCGCACGTCGAGCGCAAGCCTCAGGACTACACGCTGCCGTACAAATCTACCGACGCACTTGTAAAGCGCGGGTTGATTAAAATTACTACTCACAACGGCTTCGGCTTTGCGCAGGACAAAAAACAGTAATATGAAAAAGGGGCTTATTCCAAACGGGGATAAGCCCCTTAATTACTTGATTTAGTTTTAAAAAAGGGATAAAATTAGTAAAAACGGAAAAGACAAAAAGTTTATTTATGAACATAACGTCAGAGCAGTTAAAAAACTTAAAAGAGAGCGAGTACGTACTCTTTGATATGAGGACGGAGGCGGATAGGGCGTACGGCAGTATTCCGGGGTCTATTCCTGTAGTAGCGCAGGAATTGCTTGCAAACCCGCCCGCCGACAAGACCAAAAAATATATAATTTACTGCAACGTCGGCAAGGCGAGCGAGGAGGTTGCCGAGGAGCTTGCAGATTTGGGCTATCAAGCATATAACCTTGTTTTGGGCTATGCAGCGTGGCTTTTGGAGAGAGTAAAGGAGCAAGCGGGCGAGGATTTGCGCAAAAAAGCCGAGCACAGCCTGCAAACGACCTTTAAAAGGGATATCTGGGGCAAGTTCAAAAAGGCGATTTGGGACTATAAGCTTATAAAGGACGGAGATAAGGTTGCCGTGTGCATTTCGGGCGGAAAGGACTCAATGCTAATGGCAAAGCTATTTCAGGAGCTCAAAAAGTACTCTAAATTCAAGTTCGAGGTCGAATATCTTGTTATGGACCCCGGCTACAATGCCGACAATCGCAAAATTATAGAGGATAACGCCAAAAATCTCGGCATACCCGTTCATATATTCGAGTCGGATATTTTCGAGTCGGTCTACCATGTTGAAAGATATCCGTGTTACCTCTGCGCAAGAATGAGGAGAGGATATCTATACAGGTTTGCCCAAGAGCTCGGGTGCAACAAAATAGCCTTGGGGCACCACTACGACGACGTAATCGAAACAATACTCATGGGTATGCTCTACGGCGCGCAGGTTCAGACTATGATGCCAAAGCTTCACAGCACCAACTTCGAGGGCATGGAGCTAATCCGCCCTATGTACTTGATACGCGAAAGCGACATAATCAGGTGGAGAGATTATAACGGTCTCAACTTTATACGCTGTGCCTGCAAGTTTACCGACGATTGCTTAAGCTGCAACAACGAAGAGAACCGCTCTAAAAGGGTGGAGATAAAGGAGCTTATACGAGAGCTTAAAAAGAAAAATCCGGAGGTCGAGCAGCACATATTCAAGAGTGTGGAAAACGTCAATTTAAGTACCCTGATTGCCTATAAGGACGGGAACGGCGTCCATCATTTTTTAGATAATTACGAAAATAAAAAATAAATTACGGTCTGCAAAACGCAGACTGTAATTTTTTTACATATTTATATAATTTATCATCTCACAATATATTGTGTTAAAAAGGCAAACAAGCTCCACATAAAGTAAATTTAAAGGTATAAACAGGTAAACTTACCAATATGTGTGAGTAACATACATTTATGGCGCCGTGACAAATCACTTGACAAATTAACCGTATAAATATATAATCAAATTTGTATAAATATAATTTTATATTAGGGTATTACACCCAAAATAGTCCATTTTACGTTAATTTTATTGGAAAAATACTACAAAACGCATTAAAATTACATAATTTGGATAATTAAAAATACTGTCACCGTTAAGGGACGGACAGGGGTAAAATATGTTAGCTAACGAACGGCTTATAGTTAAAATGACATTGGAACAGAAGGTAAAATTCGTAACGAGCCTAACTTCGCACGAAAGCTCGCCCGCGGGCGGTTACGAGTTCCCCGTTTTCAAATTGAAGGGTCAGCCATACGACGACTGTCCCACGGTTTTTGCTACGCGTTTTCCCTCTGATAAGGCGCTTGTCGCAAGCTGGAACCCCCAGCTTATAGGCGAAGTTTATACAGCTATCGGCGAGGAGTCGAAGAGGGTGCACCCCTACGGCTATTTCAACAGCACCGACGACTACACCTTGGACGACGTTTCCAACGACAATTTCGTAACGGCAAAGTTCGTGCTTGCAAAAATGCTCGGTCTTTCCAACAGCGGGAAAGCGGCAAACTTTGAAAAAACGTACACCGAGGACGGCAATCACACCTACGATAAAAAGTTTATTTCAGACACTCTTTTGGCGGAAGTCAAGCCCACGTCAGTACTCGTAAATAACTCCGCGGACATTGAAAATATAACCAAAAAATTTAAATTCGGGGGTCTGTTTTACGGCAACGCTTCGTCCGTGCAGGAGTGCGTGCGCATGCTTTTTGAGGGCTGCTCGCTCGTGTTCCTTACCGAGGATTTCACGGCGGAGCTTATAAACATTTTAACCGAGCGCACCGAGGCGTACAGAATTGCGTATAAGAACTTCCGCGACGGGAATATAAAACTCGGCGAGTTCGACCGCCGCGTAAGAAGTCTTGAGATTTTTGACGAGGAGATAATCGATAAAGCATGCGACAGGCTTATTTCCCTGCTTGTCGAAATGAAGGCGGGGGCAGAGAATATTCCCGAAATGACTGGACTCGGAGGCGAACGCACCGCCAAGTTTGACGAAATATCCCACGATGCGCTTGCCTTGAAGGCGGCGAGAGAAGGGGTAGTGCTTCTCAAGAACGACGGTATTCTTCCCCTGACTTTACATACAAGAATTGCCGTTGAAGGTGAGTTTGCAAACGATATTTCCTATCAGAAAGAGCTCTTTGGCGGCTATCCCACCGTTGAGATGCTTCCTTTCGAGGTCATAAACGAATACGAGGGAATAACAACTACGGGCTTTGCTGCGGGCTATAAAAAGGGGGAGAGCGGAAGAGTTGACTTGCTCGGCTCTGCGGTAGAGCTTGCGGGCAAGTCCGACTGCACCCTGTTATATCTGTGCGCGGGCAGGGGAGCGACAGCCCTTCCGCCCGAACAGCTTGAGTTACTTGACACACTCTATTCAAAGGGCTACGGAATTATCGCCGTAGTTGCCTGCGATATGAATATAGATTTATCCTTTGCCGACAAGTGCAAGGCGGTACTTTTGACATATAACTGCGGGCAGGAGGGTGTTGCCGCCGTGCTCGATATTGTTTCGGGACTTATATCCCCCTCGGGCAAGCTCACGGAGGAGGCGGTAAGACCGAACGGCGACGTCATATATCCCTTCGGATACGGACTTTCGTACACCCAATTCGAGTACCGCAATTTGAGGGTAAACACGGGCGGCGTAAGCTTCACTGTTGAAAACAAGGGCGATAGAGACAGCTATTTCAGCGTTCAAATGTACATAAGGAACGGGGAAGCTGCCAACTTCTTCAGAAACAAAACCCTGCGCGGTTTTGTAAAACAATACGTCAAGAGGGGGGATTCCGTCAATGTTGAAATTCCATTCGACGAAAATACCTTCAAGTCGTACAGCGATTCTAAGCAGTGCTATGTAATAGAGGGCGGTAACTACGAAATTTATATTTCCGACAACTACGACAGCGACAAGCTTTCGGGCACTGTTACGCTGCGCGGATACGTCTATAAAGACACCTTTGAAAATGAGCTTGTAGAGACCTCTCACGGCACGGATATACAGTTTACGGGCGACAAAGAGAGAGCCGCCCGCGAAAAGGCAAGAAAAAAACTCTCGTTCGGCGTTAAGCTGTTTATTGCGATTATGCTCGGCGTATATTACAACGCACTAATAGCGGTATTTGCGTTCACACCCATAATCAGCGACAAAACAACTCTTTTATACATAGTGCTCGGCGCCGTTGCGGGAATCTTCGATATTATTCTGCTGATTTACATAATCGTCATATCAAAGAACCGTAAAAAACAGCTCTATCTCAACGAAAACGAAATACTTACGGATATGGTGGGCAGAATTGACGAGTTCAAGGAAATTGCAAAGGTAACATACGATGTACCCGTAGCGGATACCGAAACAGATGTAAGCGACGACGCAGAGGACGCATCCGCAAACAGAAAACACGAACTTACAGTAGAGCGCACCTTCGATACGAGCTTTGACGAGAGCGAGGACGAGGAAGTGACCTTCACAGAGCACGTATCCCTTTCGGAGGTCTGCACCAACTTCCGCGAATTTGCTCTATCTTACGGTGTCAATATAGAAATGACCTCCGTCCGTTCGATAATGGCGGCGGTGGCGGCAAGCAAGATAGTAGTTTTAAGATGCGCAAACGCAGAGGTTCTGCCCTCGTTTTTGGAGGCGCTCGGCGCATACTTCGGAAGCTCCGCGCTCGTCGAGACCTCGTCCGATTGGGGCGGCACGAACGATATTATGTGGAAAGAAGGCGGGGACAGATACGTTCTCTCCGAGTTCGCAAACGCCGTTCACGCCGCCGAAAAGTCCAGAGCAAAGATGTGCGCGGCAATTTTAACAAAGGTTGTCCCCGACAATATTCTGGCTTATTTTAAGGAGTTTGTGGACTATGCAAACCACCCGACGGAGGAAAAGCATCTTACCGTAAATAACGAGCTTACGATAAAGCTTCCGGGCAACATCACTTACTTTGTGGTCCCCGAAGACGTCAATGCGACCTTCCCCAAGGAAATTATAAATTGCTCCACGTTCGTCGACCTTGCAATAAGCGGGGCAGATAAGTGTGGAAGCGTAGAGGTCAAAAACGTTGCGGTTGCCGAGTTTAACGATTTAATTACGACCGCGCGCGAAGAGTTCTTCCTGCCCGAAAAGATTTGGAAGAAGGTGGACGGACTCGTCAGCGCGGTAGGCGCAAACGAAAAATTCGACATCGGCAACAAGAATATCCTGCAGATAGAAAAGTTCACTTCCGTAATAATGGAGTGCGGCGGCGACGAGGGCGAAGCGTTCACGCAGATGTTTACATGCAAGATAGTGCCCCTTTTAAAGAATACCCGCGCATATAAGCAAAACGACGGCGACAAAAATCTTTCGGGACTCATTGAAAAGCTCTTCCCCGACGAGGAAATTGCAAAAATCAAGAAAGCCCTCGTAAAAATCGGTTAACCGAAAGTTGACCAAATAGTCCCCAATAACCCTTATAATAAATTAATACGCTTTACGGCGGAAGGAAAAACCACGCTTTTTCCTTTCGCACCCAATTTGCGAATGCTTTCGCCTCCGTGGAGGGGAATTGACGTGATTTTATTATTGTTTGCCTTTAATAATCACGTCAAAGGGAACATAGTTCCCAAAACTCACGGAAAATTAAAAACGCAGAATAGTTTTTAGTTTTTGTGAACGTTAAAGGAGAATTTATGTTATACGGCAATTTAATATCGGCTGCCGCGCCAAACGCGTTTTTAAATCAACTGCGCGAAGCGCTGACAAGCCGTACAGCCTTAATAATTTACGCCTGCCTTATACTTATCTTTATACTCGTGCTCACTATACGGGTAATGGTAAACGAGCAGCGCCGCGCCTCCGATCTCAAAGAGCGCTCCAAGGCGAAAGCCGACGTGCAGGAGGACGAAGCGCTCAAAGCCGTCAAAGAGGATATTGACGACAGAATGGATAAGATAAGCGGGGATCTGTCCTTTGTGAAGAGCTCGCTCATTACGAGTGCGCCCTACGCGATGGGTTATACCTATCGCGGAGGTAAGCCCGTCATGCAGGAGACGGACGAAAAAGAGGAGGAAGTCAACGAGGGCGGTTCGCGCTTCTACATGCTCACGCAGATAGATAAGGAATACGAAAGCTATGACCGCCCGGACTACGATGACAGTATAACCTTAAAAGAGCTGTGCGAGGAATTCAGGAACTTCTCGGCAGGGCAGTTACATCTTTACTACGATATAGAGGATATAAGAAGATTCATAGGCGCACTTGCGGTAACGAAGTTAATTATACTGCAAGGTATGTCCG
>JAFLVO010000001.1 GCA_022508245.1 Clostridiales bacterium | reverse complement strand
TGCACTCACTTCACTTGAAACACCTAAAAAATGCGCTACTGTGGATGCTTTGCAGTTTTGGGAGTGGAAAATGGTTTGAGACAAAGAAACCGAGCGCAGACGTACAGGGACGTACTTCAAGTGAGGGCTGACGCCGTATTCAAGGCATTTAACGTCCCAAAACCTTGTGCTGGTCGATTCTCGTGTGGCTAAACAATTTCAAGCTCAAATCTTTCAAATTCACTCGCCTTTTATTGACACAAAAAATTTTTTCGTTTATCATAATTATATGTTCAAAAACAAGATTAAACCGCATATAGGGGTCTTGAGCCTGATTCTGATAGGCGTAATAGCTCTGCTCATTGCTTCGGATTTAGTGACCAAGCATTTGGAGGAGACCTATCATTGGAATAAGGTCATTATCCCCAATTTCGTAGAAATCAACTGTTGCAAGCGCAACCCCGGCTGTGCGTTCAGCCTTTTAAACGATAATCCCGAAGTAGGACAGCCCATATTAATAACCGTAACCTTTATAATGCTTGCAGTCGTTGCGTTTATGTTCGTGGTACTGCCCGAACGCTTTGTAATTTTGAAAATTGCCTCATCGCTTGTCATTTCGGGCGCGATAGGCAACCTCGTTGACAGACTTATGCTTAGGGAAGTCCGTGACTGGTTCGGACTGAATATGTTCGGCAGTATGACCTCCTGCAATTTTGCCGACTTTTTCATAGTAATAGGCGCAATTTTAGCGGTAGTAGACCTGCTTTTCCTCAACGAGTGGGCGGTTTTTCCGCTTACGAAAAGGGCAAAAGAGGTTCAAGCCGAAAAAAAGCTTTCCGAAGAAAGCGCGGAGAAGGCTAAAAACACGTCAGTCCAACCCGCCGAAAACGCCGACAGCACGCAACTGGAAATTACCCCGCAAGCCATTGAAGAGCAGACGGTAAAAAAAGAAGATAATGAGAACTGAAAGTTTCACGGCGCAGGGCAATTATTCCCGCGCCGACCTGTTTTTAAGCGAAAATTTAACGGAATACAGCCGTTCGGCGTTGAAAAAGCTCTTTGACGGCGGTTTTATTTCTATAAACGGCAAAAGGGCGAAGGCGTCTCAGAGCGTAAATTCGGGCGATACTTTTGTTGTGAATCTTCCGCCTGCCGTGGAGTACTCTGCGAAACCGGAGGATATCCCCATTGAAATTGTCTACGAGGACGAAAGTCTCGCCGTAGTCAACAAGCCTCAGGGTATGACCGTGCATATGGGCAACGGAAATGCCGACGGCACCCTTGTGAACGCCCTTTTATACAAGCTTGACAGCTTAAGCGGAATAAACGGCGTCATAAGGCCGGGAATTGTTCACCGAATAGATAAAGATACTTCGGGGCTTTTAGTAGTGGCAAAAAACGACGCCGCACATATAAACCTCTCCGAGCAAATTGCGAACAAAACCTGCCGCAGAAGCTATCTTGCTCTCTTGGAGGGCATAGTCAAAGAAGATAAGGGAAATATCACGACTTACATAGGAAGGGACCCGCGCGACAGGGTTAAAATGGCAGTCGTTCCTCCCGAAAAGGGCAAAATTGCCGTAACCGATTTTTGTGTTGAAAAAAGGTATTCAGAGGGCTACACGCTCTGCAGGTTCGATTTGCATACGGGCAGAACGCATCAGATACGCGTTCACGCAAAATATATGGGCTATCCAGTGGTGGGCGACCCCGTCTACGGAATTAAAAAGCAGAAATTCAACTTAAACGGTCAGCTTCTGCACGCCCAAAGGCTAACTTTTACTCATCCCGTGACGGGTCGGGAAATGACCTTTGAAGCGCCCCTTCCTGAGTATTTTTCGCAAATACTTTCAAAACTGCACTTGCGTTGAAAATCGACAAATATTTACTTGCAAATTGGATTTTGCATTGATATAATAGAAAAAAATAATTTTGTAGGAGATATATTATGTCAAAAAAGAATACAACACATACAAGCGATACGAACGCAACTGCTAAATTTTGTGCGTTTTGGGGATTGGTTTTCTCGGCTGCAGCGGGAATTGTTTCCTTCTTCTTCTGGGTGCTTTTAAAATTGGGCGTTGAAATTTCATGGGCGAACACGGTAATAAGCGTCTGCAATCTTCTCTCGATGCTTGGCATGCTTGTCGGCGTGGGGCTTGCTGCATGGATGTACGTAAGGGGCAAGTCAAAGGGCTGGAAAATTGTTTTCTGGGTAGCTTTTGTACTCTACATTCTCGGTATTCTCGGCATTTTTAAATTCTGATTTTAACAATTTTGAAAACCCCGACTTTCTTGTCGGGGTTTTTTCTTTACAAATTTAACGCTGTAAGCTATAATAAGAAAGTAAAAACAAATTTTGTGAGTATTCTTGAATTTTTAACAGCGCGAGGAAAAACCACGCTTTTTCCTCGTGCACCCAATTTGCGCAAACCTGCGGCTCACTGGAAGGGAATTGCCGAGATTTTATTATAGTTTGCCCTTAAATATCTCGGCAAGGGGAACATAGTTCCCCAAACTCACGAAAATTTGCTTGCGCAGAATAGCAAATAAATTTTGTGAACAATGATATGAGTAACGGATTGATAGCGATTGTCGGCAGACCCAACGTAGGTAAGAGTACCTTTTTCAACAGAATTGTCGGCAGAAAAATTTCAATTACAGAGGACAGACCGGGGGTCACTCGCGACAGGCTGTACGCCGACGGCGAATGGCGTGGCAAGTCCTTTTCGGTAGTGGACACCGGCGGCATAGAGATGCGGTCGGAAGACACTATGTGGCGTGAGATTAAAAAGCAGGCGGAAGTGGCAATCGAAACGGCGCAGGTAATTCTCTTTTTTACCGACGGCAAGGAGGGGCTGACAGCCTCTGACTACGACGTTGCGGAAATGCTTCGCCGCTCAAAAAAGCCCGTAATTCTCGTCGTGAACAAGATAGACGAATATTCCGAGGACAAGCTGTTCGAGTTCTACTCATTGGGACTCGGCGAACCCTATCCCGTCTCCGCAGAACACGGCACGGGCGTGGGCGACGTTCTCGACGAGGCTGTAAGCTGGCTTGACAAAGGCGCCGTAACCGAGAGCAAGGGTATAAAAATTGCCGTAGTCGGCAAGCCCAACGCTGGCAAGAGCAGTCTTGTGAATAAGCTTCTCGGCTTCGAGCGTTCAATAGTTACCGATATTGCGGGCACCACGCGCGACGCCATTGACACCGAGTTTACCTACGGCGGCAAGGATTATGTTCTTATCGACACCGCGGGCATTCGCAAAAAGAGCAAGGTAGAGGACGACGTCGAATATTACTCAGTGCTCCGCGCCTTCGACGCGGTGCGCCGTGCCGACGTGTGTCTTTTGGTCGTTGACTGCACACAAGGTCTGACCGAGCAGGACACTAAAATTATAGGCTACGTCCATGAGCAGGGCAAGCCCTCGGTAATTGTTATGAATAAGTGGGATTTGATTGAAAAGGACACCCACACGATAAACGAGTTTGAAAATAAGCTCAAAGAAGATTTGAAATTTATGGACTATTTCAAGTCTATATATATTTCGGCAAAGACGGGGCAGAGGGCGGAAAAAATCTTTTCAATCATAGACGAAGTGTACGATCACTCCAACTTCCGTGTTCCAACGGGCGTTTTAAACGACATAATTTCGGACGTAATCCGCACGAACGAGCCGCCCTCCTACAACGGAAGAAGACTAAAAGTTTATTATTCTTCGCAGGTTGCAATATCCCCGCCGACTTTCGTGCTGAAGGTTAATTCAACCGATTTAATGCACTTTTCCTACGAAAGATTTCTGGAAAACACTATAAGAAAGAATTTCGATTTTTCGGGTACCCCGATAAAGATAATAACGAGGGAAAACGGCGAGGATTGACGGGTTAATATTATGAAGATCTTACTAAATTCAGATTTGTGGTGCCTTGCAATCGTTGCTGTCGTAAGTTATCTTATAGGCTGTTTCAACTTCGCAGTGCTCATTTCGCACATAAAGAAAAAGGACATCCGCTCCGAGGGTAGCGGAAATCCCGGCACAATGAATATGACCCGCACTTTCGGGCTTAAAATCGGCGCAATAAACTTCTTCTGCGACGTTATAAAGGGCGGACTCCCCGCAGTCATAGTCTGGATAATCTTTAAAGACTACTGCTTTGAGGGAACTTCGGTTGCCGTATCCGATTTTATGCGCTACTTTTGCGGAGTGTTTGTAATTATAGGTCACATCTTCCCCGTAACCATGAAGTTCAAAGGGGGCAAGGGTATAGCCTCAACAATGGGACTGTTCGCGTTTGCAATTCCGTGCGAGCCGAACGGCTGGTGGTATTTCTTTATAGCAGTTGCAATTCTTGTCGGTGTTCTTTTGTATATAATCTTTACCGAATGGGGAAGCATGGGTTCACTCATAGGCGTATCGGGACTGACAATATTCCAAATGATACTGTTTATATTAAGATATTCGGGCAATCTGCTGAACGCTTGGGTCATCTCGACATTTATGGTACTTCTTCTGATAAACTTCTTAACTTGGTTTGCCCACAGAAAAAATATATACAAGCTCGTTGCGGGCGAGGAACATCATACGTCAGTAAGAAAGCACAAGAAAAAAGCGTAACTTCAAAGTTACGCTTTTTTTTAATTGCCGGCAACCCTAATATAACGCCGTACAAGCCAAAATTTCCTCATAAAATTGCGTTCTATTAGGGGTGTCGGCTGTTATTGTTATCACTGTCTATATTATTTTCTTTGGAGCCGATAGAGAACTCGACTTCGGGGCTGAATTTCAACAGAGTATCTATAAATTCGTCGTGCCACTCTTTTTTGACGACTACGACTATAAATTTATCTTCTTCAAAGTAAACGGACAATTTATTAGTCGCTCTGTCAAGGTGGATAAGCTTAATAGTTTTAATGTCGTAAGAGCTCTTGATAATTCCAAAGCTCGTCTTAAAATGCTTTTCGTCGAGCGAGTAGTAGGACGAGAGCAAAAGGCTAATAAGTATAACTGCAAGCGCAACCGAAACGAAATAAACAATTACGTAGCGTATAATATCGAAAGTATTGTTCACATATTGCCAGGCAGCCTCGGCAAAAATATTATAGGTGTTCAGCGCAATTCCTGCAACCGAGAGAATAAGTCCAAGATAAATGAACACAAGGGTGGTTGTAGTAAACTTGTATTTAAACTTTTTCATACCCATATTATAACTTTAAATTTTTAAAAAATCAAGATAAAACCAAGTAATTATTTTTTAGCGGGCAAAGAATAAACAAGTTGTTAAATTTAAGAAAATTGCAAAAAGGCGGTCAATTTTTGGCAAAAATAACTATTTGCAAAGTACTATGCGAGACATAAATGCTCAAAAATCAATAAAATTAAGTAAAAATGCGCCCGGTTGGGCGCATTTGTCAGTTGTTTGTGTTTTCTTCTTCTGCGGGTATTTCGGGCTCCTCGGGTTTGGGTGCCGGCCTTTTATGAGGAAGGCGGTATTTATCTTTTCCGTTTCCTTTGTGATTGCCGTGAGGCGCCTTAAACTTAAAATTGGGTTTTGCGTGGGGCATCTTGTCGCGGTTGCAATTGCCGTCTTTTCCGCAATTGTCGTCGGGTGTAGGAGTGGGTGTTTCTTCAACGCTTTCGTCCTGTGCAACGATATTGACTGTTTGAGGTTGTTCCCTGTCTGAGGTAGACGTGCCTCCCATATCACAGCCCGCAATGCACATTGTTCCGATAGCTAATATTGCTGCTAAAATTTGTATCTTTTTCATACAAACAGTATGTTTAGTTAAAAAAATCTTATTCAACGCTTGATAAATTATTTTTTTTATTGTACAATAAATGTGTCAATAACCTGAACTCAAAGGTTTTCCTGAGGGCAAAGGCGAGGAAAGTATTAGTTTAAATATTATTTTTTCGCGCCCTCTATTATTTTTAGGGGGATTTTTTATGCCTGAAACAAGACTTGCAATTATAAGTATTATTGTAGAGGACAGGGGCAAAAGCGTTCAAATCAACGCACTTTTGTCGGAGTTCGGGGAATTTATAGTCGGCAGGATGGGAATACCGTATAGGGAGAGAAATTTATCCGTTATGTGCGTTGTCGTTGACGCCCCCGCCGAAATTATAAATAAGCTTACGGGCAAGATAGGCATGCTTGAAGGCGTCTCGGCAAAGACGCTTATGACAAAAAGTCAATAAATTTTGACGCGGAAGGTTTCTGACGCGGAAAGGAGTAATTATATGAAAAAGTTTTTAGCATCACTTGCAGGAGCGCTCTTTGTCGCTCTTACACTCGTAGGCTTTACAGCCTGCAAAGACGTTGACGAAGGCAAAATCAGCGTGTACGCCCCCGACGGCGCGCCCGCCCTCTCGATTGCCCGCCTCATATCGGAAAACACCGACTTAGGCAAGCAAACGAGCTATCACGTTGTCAGCTCGGGAGAGATTACAAGCCATGTAACCTACGAAGACGAGAGCAAAAATGCCGATTTGTGCATATTGCCCGTCAATGCCGCCAGCAAGCTTTTGGGAAGCGGCGCAAGATACAAGATGCTCGGCACGGTCACGCACGGCAACTTGTTTATAGTTGCAAACAAGGACAAAGAGGATATAACTTCCCAAAATTTTGCCTCGGCTTTAGAGGGTAAAAAGGTGGGAGTAGTAAATCTTTCCGCATTCCCCGGCGCGGTTTTCAAGCTTTTGTTATCGAATTACAATATTTCGGATAAGGTGACGCTCGGCAACGTGGGGGTTACCGAAGTTGTCGGAACGGAGAGCAATTACGACTATTTCGTAATTCCCGAACCACAGGCAAGTACGCGAGTGGGCAATAATAATCTCGAGTTAAAGTTTGTCGGAAGTCTGCAAAGTCTGTACGGCGAAAACGGCTATCCGCAGGCTGTGCTCGTTGCGAAAAACAGCCTTATAAAGAGCGAGCCGCAGTTTATCGCAAACTTTATGCAGGCAATGCAATCCAATGCCGCATGGCTTACGGACGATAGCGTTGAGCTTTCAACTATAATTTCGGCGGTTTCGTCAATTTATCCCTCGTTTAATTCACAAAATTTCACCAAAGATTCAATTAAAAACAGCGCCGTACGCTTTTCCGCCTCCGTCGATTGCAAAACTGCGGTAATAACCATTCTTAACGAGCTTAAAGCGGCGGGCGACGCTACGGCAACAACCGTTTCGGACGACTTCTTTTATATACCTTAATGATTAAAAAGTTTTTCACGCAGAGAAAACTCAATATAATTTTTTCAATTCTCGCTATAATTTTTATGTGGCTCGTATGGATAGCCGCATACTATATCGCGGGCAACAAGCTAATAGTTCCCGCATTTTCGGACACGGCGCAAAGCTTTTTTAATTACCTTGGCGACGGGGAATTTTGGCTTGCCCTTTGGAATACTTTCCTCAGAACCCTGCTCGCCTTTATAATTTCGTTTATCCTGGCGGCGGCGTGCGCCGTATTTGCAAAGCTGAGCAATTGCGCAAAGGCTTTTTTAAAGCCTATAGTGGTGTTCATAAGAACGCTTCCGACCCTTGCCGTAATGCTGATAATTTTAAAACTGACTACGGGCAACAGGAACTTTTCGCCCGTAATAGTCACGATTTTAGTGCTCTTCCCGATGATTTTTTCGCAGATGCTCGCGGCGGCTGACGGGATAGATACGGGACTTGTCGAAATGGCAAAGGTGTATAAAGTAAGCAAAAAGGACAGACTTTTCAAAATTTATCTGCCTCTAGTTGCGCCCAATATTATTTCGCAGACGGGCGCGAATATCTCTTTGGGCTTGAAAATTATGATTTCCGCCGAGGTTCTTGCAAATACCGTTAAAAGTCTCGGCGGAATGATGCAGTACAATAATTACGCGGCGGAAGTCGCAAACCTCGCCGCTTTGACCCTCGCGGCGGTGTTTATAGGGCTCATCATAGAATTTGCAATTTCGTTTGTTTCCCGCGTTGCCTGTAGATGGACGGCAAAGGAGGGTGGCGAATGATACAAATTTCCAACCTTACAAAGCGCTACGGGAAAGATACAGTCTACGAAAATTTCAATCTCTCCTTGGAAGAGGGCAAAATTACCTGCATTTTGGGCGAGAGCGGATGCGGCAAGACCACACTTTTAAACTGCATTGCAAATCTTACGGAGTACTCGGGCAATATCCCCAAGCTCGAAGCGACCTACGTATTTCAGACGCCCCGCCTTGTACCCTGCCTTACGGTCAAGCAAAATCTTGAGCTCGTCTGCAAGGACGGCGGAAAAATCGAAAACATATTGACAAAAGTGGGGCTGTCGGACAAAGCCGACAAATACCCCGCAACGCTGTCGGGCGGAGAGGCGCAGCGCGTATCCCTTGCGCGGGCGTTCGTGTTCGGCGGAGATATTCTTCTTTTGGACGAACCCTTTTCTTCTCTCGATTTAAAGCTCAAGTTTTCGGTGTGCGACCTGTTTTTGTCCATGCAGAGAGAAAAAAATATAACTGCTCTATTCGTGACTCACGATATCGAAGAGGCGCTTAAAGTTGCCGACAGAATAATCGTCTTGAAAAAGAGCGGCGCTTATGAAGATATAGCCAAAAATACGGGCAAAGAGGACGACCTGCGCAAAAAACTGATGCAAGTTTTAATGAGCGAATAATAAATTACTTCAATTTGCTTGACTTAAATCATCTTGTCCATTTATAATACCCGTTAGGAGGACGAAATGAAAAAGTTTTTTTCGGAATTTAAAGCATTTATAACTCGCGGCAACGTCTTGGATATGGCAGTCGGCGTTATCGTAGGCGGCGCATTTACTGCAATAGTTACTGCGCTCACGGGACAGATTTTACAGCCCCTTATCAACTGGATGCTTGCGTCGATTATGGGCGGAGACGGGCTTGAAGCTGCTGTAACAATGCTTAAACCCGCTTATACCGAAGGAGCAGACGGGGTTAAAGTTATTGATTTAGCAAATTCAATCTACATAAATTGGGGCGCGTTTATAACGGCAATAATCAACTTCATCTTAGTTGCTCTCATTCTTTTCTGTATAGTTAAGGCTATAAACCACGTTCACGAAAAGGGCAAACAGGCAGCCGAAAAGAGAAAGAAAAAAGGAGAGGTTGTTGAAGAAGCGCCTGCAGAGGTTGCTCCGGAACCTGCACCCGCACCTGAGACGAGCGAACAGATTCTTGCGGAAATCCGCGACCTTTTGAAAGCTCAGAACGCCACACCCGAAGATAAAAAGGCAGAATAAAAATTTACACCACCCGCAAAATTGCGGGTGGTTTTTATTTATCAAGGCAAAATAATTTTTTATTGCCGTTTGCTGAAAAATTTATTTCAAATATTTCACTTTTTGCAATATATTGTGATATAATATAGTTGATTTTGCAAATATTGTGTCACAGCACTATAAAAGTGAAGCCCGAACGGAAGGCAAGATAAAAAAAGTAAATATTCAAAACGGCAATCACAGGCATTAAAATCATAAACAATAGATTTTTCAGCCTGTACCGCATTATGAACATACTTACGTAAATGGCGAGCGCACCGCCCAGAATTGCGGCTAAAATCAGTTTACCGTCGCCCGATTTCTTGTCGTCTTCGCCGTATTCGTCCCGCTGTGATTTCAACAGCATAATGGCGTAAAAGTTGATTGCGAGTATATACACTGAAAAGATGATATACAGTAAAATCATAAAAAAAGTATGCCGCAAAATCAAAGTTTAATACTATATTCGCATCGTCGGTTTTGTTATTAAATTTCAAAATCGCCGGTAAGCACTTTAAAAAATAAGCGAGGACAAGATTATGAAATGTATGTACTGCGGTTGTGAGGACAGCAAGGTAATAGACAGCCGTTCGGCTGACGAGGGAAGGACAATCCGCCGCCGCCGCGAGTGTATAAATTGCGGCAAGAGATACACCACCTACGAGACTATTGAAGATACTCCCGTGCTCGTAGTCAAATCAAGCGGGATAAGACAGGCATATGACGCTCAAAAGGTAAGAAACGGCATAATAAAATCCTGCGAAAAACGCCCCGTTTCGCTCAATACGATAGACGAAATGGTGTCAAACATCACGAAAAAGGTGTACAATTCCATGGAGCAGGAGGTCTCCTCCAAGAGGATAGGCGAGCTCGTCATGGACGAACTCAAAAAGGTGGACGAGGTTGCCTACGTTCGCTATGCAAGCGTGTACCGTTCGTTCAAGGACATTTCAAGCTTTATGGAAGAGCTTCAAAAGCTTATGGAAAACAGTAAAAATTAACCCTGCGCATTTTGCTTAAAAATGCGTATAAGTTTTATTTTGAATAGAAATTATGGGCAATAAAACCACAAAAAAAATAAAAATAGGCGGACTGTATATCGGCGGAGGCGAAAGCGTTAAAATTCAGTCGATGTGCACAACTAAAACCTCGGATATCCCCTCAACAGTTGCACAGATAAAGGGACTTGAAGACGCAGGCTGTGAAATTATCCGCGTCTCCGTTCTGGACGAAGAGGATGCCCGCGCCATTAAATACATAAAAAACAAAATAAATATTCCACTCGTCGCAGATATTCACTTTTCGTCGAAGCTCGCGGTTTTATCTATCGAAAACGGAGCCGACAAGGTGCGTATTAACCCCGGCAACATCGGCGGCGAGGACAAGGTAAAGCTCGTTGCCGACTGCATTAAAGCCCATAAAATTCCCGTGCGTGTGGGCGTAAATACGGGCAGTGTAGAAAAAGAAATTCTTGCAAAATACGGCAAAACCGACGCGGCTTTGGTAGAGAGCGCCCTACATAGCGTAAGTCTTCTCGAAAAATACGGCGTAAACGATATTGTAATTTCAGTAAAGGCGTCGTCAGTGCCCCTCACGGTGGGAGCGTACAGACTTCTTTCACTGCGCACGGATTATCCCCTGCATATCGGAGTTACGGAGGCGGGGACGTATGAGATGGCGGTTGTAAAGTCGAGTGCGGCACTCGGCGCGCTCCTTCTAGACGGAATAGGCGATACAATCCGCGTTTCCATAACCGACGAGCCCGTAAAGGAAGTGTACGCCGCTTTAAGGCTGCTGCGTGCCGTCGGGCTTGACAACAATTTTGTAAACGTAATATCCTGCCCCACCTGCGGCAGATGTGAGTGGAATTCAATGGAGCTTGCCAAAAAAGTTTCGGCTTACGTCGAAAAATACCGAATTCCATTAAAAATTGCAGTCATGGGTTGCGTGGTCAACGGACCGGGCGAGGCGCGCGACTGCGATGTAGGAATAGCCGGCGCGCAGGACAGCTGTGTAATATTCAAAGGCGGAGAGATAATTCGCAAGGTTGCGACTGAAAACGCCGAAGCAGAGTTTTTAAAGGAGATTGACGCGTATTTAAAATGACGGAAAATATTTTAATTGAAGTGCGTTCCGCCTGCGAAAATTTCAAAGACGCAATACTGCGAGGTGTTGAGCTCGACAGCGCGAAAAGGCAGGTTACCGTAAACGTAGTTACCGACAGAACGTTTACCTCCGAAGACGAACAAAAAGTATATAAAGTAATAAAAAGGCATGTTCCGCCCTATTTTGACTGCAAGCTTCAAATTATAAAATTGACCCCCGACTGCGATATGGTAAAACGCAAGATAGCGGAGGGGATTTGCGCTCTTTCAAAACCCGTTTTTTCCACTCTTTCGGACGGGGATATCAAGGTTGAAAAGACGGGGAACGGCTTTACATACACCGTCGCAGTCGCAAAGCCCTTTATAAATCTTGCGCTCGACGAGCAGATAACGGCGTATCTTAAAAGCAACTTTTGCGGCGAATTTTCGGGCAAATGCATAATCTCGAAAGTCAGTCTCGACGAGCTCAAAGTAGAGGAGAGAAAGGACGAAATAGAGTTTGAAATTACTGCCCGCCGCTTTAATATTGCCAACTTCGAATATTTGGAAGGAGATAAGCAGAGAGATACCGCCGTGTATCTTTCCGACCTCAATCTTGTGACGGGCGAGGTTGTTATCTGCGGCGAAATTACCGATATACACGAACGCACCTATACCAATAAGAAGGGGCAGGAAAAGAACTATTTCAATTTCACAATTAACGATACCACCTCAAACGCATACGTGACTTACTTTTTAAGGCAGCGCACCGCCGACAAGATAAGGGCTTTAAAAGTGGGCGACAGCATAGTTTGTACAGGTACTAACGAGGCATTCAACGGCAATTTGCGTTATACCGCAAACACGCTGGATTTCGGAACGATTCCCGCAAATTTTGTGCCCGAACGCCGCACGTCCAAACCCGTTCCAATGTACTATCATCACGTTTTCCCGCAGTCCTATGTCGATATGGAGCAGGGCGACTTTTTCACAAAGAAAGTAATTCCCGAGTGTTTAAAGGGACAAACCTTCGTAGTTTTCGACCTTGAGACTACGGGGCTCAACTCCTCGCCGACATCGGGAAATATGGATAAAATTATAGAGATAGGCGCCTTCAAAATAGAAAACGGCGAAATTACGGAGAGCTTTTCAACCTTTATAAACCCCGAAAAAAAGCTGTCCGACGAAATTGTTAAGCTTACGGGAATCACGCAGGATATGGTAGCGGACGCCCCTGTGTATGAGGAAGTAATGCCCGATTTTTATAAATTCTGCGCGGGTAGTGTGCTCGTGGGTCACAACATCGTGGGCTTTGACTTCAAATTCGTAGATTATTACTGTAGCAAACTCGGCTACATTTTGGAAAAAAAGACAATAGACACTCTGCATCTTGCGCAGGGTATGCTGTCTCTTCCCAATTTTAAGCTCAATACGGTTGCAGATGCGTTTAATATAACCTTCAACCACCACAGAGCGGTGGACGACGCTCTTGCAACGGCAAAGATATTCATTGAGCTTATTAAAATGAAAAAATCTCTTCCAAAATTCTAAAAAGGCTTGCTTTTTGTATTTAAATATGCTACAATGACACCAACCTTAATAGAAATGTTAAGATTGAGTGCCTTGCAGGGCACTCAATACTTATTTAAAAGGGATTTCAAAGCTATTATAGCGCAAGGAAAACCACGCTTTTCCGCCTGCGCACCAAATTTGTGCAAACCTGCACCTGAGCGGTGGGAATTTGCGCAATTTGATAATAGTTTGCACTTATGATTGCGCAAAGGGAGGCAGAGCCTCCCGAACTCACGAAAAATTTAATTTGCAGAATTGAATTAAATTTTTGTGAACGAAAGGGGAGTTTATGAAGGTAAAAGCTTTAGAAGATATCCGCGCATTTTTGCAGCCCTTTGCGGACGGATTGCAGATAGAAATAGTGGATATAGAGTGGAATGAAAAGGACAGTGCGCTTACAGTCTTTATCGAAACGGAAAGCGGGGTCGATTTGGACACCTGCGAAAAATTCCACAATGCGATTATGCTGCCAATCGACGACTTTGACCCGACCTACGACGCACCATACACGCTCAACGTATCAAGCCCGGGTCTTGACAGACCTTTTAAGACCCAACGCGACTTTGAAAGGAATTCGGGCAAGGAAGTTGAAATTAAGCTGTTCGCCCCTTTAAAAGGCAAAAAGCTTTTGGAGGGAGTTTTAACGGCTTTCGACGAAAACACCGTTACGGTAACGACCGATAAAGAAGAAATCAAAATAGCCCGCAACAAAATAGCAAAAATAAACAAAGCAATAAAGTTCGATTAACAAAAGTTTTTTAAATTTAAAAATTTTCACGGCGCAAGGAGGGTTCCCCTCCGCCCGCGCACTCAATTTGCGAATGCTTTCGCCTAGGTGGAAGTGAATGCCCGCAATTGAATAATTGTTTGCCCGAGTAGATTGCGGGCAGAGAAACTTAGTTTCTAAAATTCACGAAAATTTGCTTTCGCAGAATAGAAAGTAAATTTTGTGAACTAAAACAAAATAGCAAAAATAAACAAAGCAATAAAGTTCGATTAAATTTAATGTGCATTTTTAGGGAGATAACAAAATGGTTAAGGTAAACAAAGAATTTTTCCTCGCTCTTCAGGATTTGGAAAAGGAAAGAGGCATACCCCAACAGGTATTTATGGACGCGCTTAAAAACGCGCTCGTTTCGGCTTGTAAAAAGCAGTATTCCGTAGGCACGGGCGTGGTGGATATAAAGTTAAGTCCCGAAAAGGAAACTATAGATTTTTATATCGTTAAAACCGTAGTCGAAGAAGTCGAGAACGAGGAAACGGAAATTTCCCTTGCAGATGCTCAAGCCATCAAAAAGAGCTATAAGGTGGGGGATACCGTATCCAAAAAATTCGTACCCAAGGATTTCAGCAGAATTGCTGCGCAGACGGCGAAGCAAGTAATTCTCCAGAAGATACACGAAACCGAGCGCGACGCCGCTATGAACGAGTTTTCCGATAAAGAGGGAGAGCTCCTTGTCGGCATAGTCAGAAAGTTAGACGCCAAAAACGTCTATATCGAGCTTGGCAAGGGACAGGTAGAGGGGCTTATGTTGCCCTCCGACCAGGTTCCCGGCGAAAAATACAACGTAAACGACAAGATTAAAGTCTACGTTAAGCGCGTTAAAAACGGCTTCCGCGGAGCGCAGGTTCTTGTAAGCCGTTCGGCTCCGGGGCTTGTTGCAAAGCTCTTTGAAGAGGAAGTTCCCGAAATCAAGCAGGGTACCGTTCAGATTAAGGGCATCAGCCGCGAAGCGGGCGCAAGAACTAAAATAGCTATCTGTTCCACCGACGACAGGGTAGACGCAATCGGCTCGTGCGTAGGTAATAAAGGTGCGCGCGTAAACGCAATCGTGGAAGAACTCAAAGGCGAAAAGATAGACATAATTCCCTGGAGCGAAAATCCCCTCGAATATATTGCAAAGGCGTTATCCCCGGCTCCCGTGCTTTCGGTAACCCAACTCGACGGCGACAAAAACGCAATGGCAGTCGTTCCCGACGACAAGCTTTCGCTTGCGATAGGCAAGGACGGACAGAATGCCCGCCTTGCGGTACGACTTACAAATTGGAAAATCGACGTCAAGAGCAAATCTGCGGCTGAAAAGCTGGGCGTTGGCGTTGCAACAGAAAACAACGGTGCTGATACAGAAGAGTAAAGATGCCTAAAACCAACAAAATTCCTATGCGGATGTGCATAGTCTGCCGCGAACTCAAAGAAAAGCGGGAAATGTTAAGGATAGTAAAGAATGCAGAAGAAAAAATTTTCATAGATTTTTCTTCCAAAGCGCAGGGCAGGGGTGCGTATATCTGCGACAACCCCGATTGCATTAAAAAACTTACTTCCCGCCGCCTTTTGAACAAAGTCTTTTCAAGGCAGGTTCAAGATGAAGTGTACGCTGCCATAACGGAGGAGTACTTTGGCAAAAAGCAAAATTGAAACGTATATAGGATTTTGCATCAAATCGCGCAAAATTGCCTTGGGTTCGGGCGCAATATCCGTTCAGAAAAGCGGAGTTTATCTCATAATTTTAGACGGAACGGCGGCAAAAAACTCAAAGCGGCTTGCGCTTAAATTCAAAAACAGATTTTCCTGCCCCTTAATCATATGTAAATCGGGGTTTGACGGAATAGTAAATAAACCATCTTGCAAGTTAGCTGCAATATGCGATAAAAATCTGGCGCAAGCCATAAAAGACTGTGAGGAAAGCAATTTCGAGCTTTACGTCGAAGAAGGTGTTGATATATGAAATATGAGAGTATAGAAAAAATAAGCGAGCTTATTAAGGGTGGACTCGTTGCCGAGCTTTCCAGAAAAGTTGCGGGTGCGGAAAAGTCCGCGTCTGATATTTTAAAGAAATTAAACGATATCGAAACCGCAATAAGACAGAAAAAGTTAGAGGAAGAGCAGGCAGCGGCGGCAGCTCTTGCGGCAGAGGAAGCCAGAAAGCGTGAAGCGGAGCTCAAAGCGCAGGCAGAGGCGGAGGCGGCGCTTAAAGCCGAGGAAGCCAAGAAAGAGGCGGAAAAACCCGTAGAACAGCCCGCGCCCGTAAAGCAGCCTGCAGCTCCGAACAAAAAGCCTGCGGAGTTCCAGAATAAAAACGCTGCTCCCCGCACGGATAATAAAACCTTTATAAATAATGCGGGTACCCGTCCCGCAAGGCAGGGAAACACTGGCTTTACTCCCCGCGCCGGTCAACAGCAAGGCGCAAAACCTCCGAGATTTAATACAGCTCCCCCGCCCGCGCCCGTAGCGCCGCAGGCAGGCAAGAACAAGAATTTCGGACCCGATAAAAAGAAACAAAGCTACGAAAAAACCTATATCGAAAAGGATAAACACGCTATGTCAAAGCGCGCTTTGCAAAAACAGCAGGGCGTCAGCGTAGAAGATTTCGATGAAAACAAGAGCGGTTACAGAAAGTTAAGGGTTAAAAAGGACAAACAAAAGCAGGTTCAAACCATTAAGATTGAACACGCGGTTGTCACAACGGACGAAATTCCTTTGAAGGTCCTTTCCGAAAAGCTCGGCATCACCGCGGGCGAAATTACAAAACGGCTCTTTAAAGAAAATATTATGAAGACCGTAAACGAGTCCATAGACTACGATACGGCGGCGCTCATTGCGGCGGGACTTGGAATAGAGCTTGAATACAAGCCCGAAAAAACTGCGGAAGAGGCGTTGCTCGAATTGCAAGCTGATACGGTTGAAGAGATTGAAAGCCTCGTTCCCCGTGCACCCGTAGTTACGGTTATGGGGCACGTAGACCACGGCAAGACCTCCCTTTTGGACTATATAAGAAAGACCAACCAGGCGGCGGGCGAAGCGGGCGGCATTACCCAGCATATCGGCGCCTATACGGTCACGGTTGACGGAAAGGGAATAACCTTTATAGATACTCCCGGACACGAGGCGTTTACGGCTATGCGTGCCCGCGGCGCACAGATTACGGATATAGTAATACTTGTTGTTGCGGCGGACGACGGCATAATGCCCCAGACGGTGGAGGCTATAAATCACGCAAAGGCGGCTGAAAATGTTTCCATAATCGTAGCCGTCAATAAAATGGATAAAACTGGCGCAAACTTCGAAAAAGTAAAGCAGGAGCTTATGCGCTACGACATCGTTCCCGAGGAGTGGGGCGGCAAGACGATAGTCTGCCCTATCTCCTGCAAGACGGGCGAGGGTATAGATAATCTCTTGGAAAGCCTTCTTTTAGAGGCGGAGATGAAGGAGCTTCTTGCAAACCCTGCAAGAGAGGCAAGGGGCGTAGTTATAGAAGCCCAGCTCGATAAGGGCAAGGGCCCCGTTGCAACCGTGCTTATACAGAACGGTACTCTGCACACGGGCGACAATCTTATTTCGGGTACGGTAACGGGCAGAGTCCGCGCCATGCTCGACGACAAGGGCAGAATAGTCAAGGAGGCAGGTCCTTCAATGGCTGTCAACGTACTCGGACTTGAGGCGGTTCCCGACTCGGGCGAGGCAATTTACGCCGTCTCACAGCAGCTTATGAAGCAGGTCATTGAAGAGAGAAAGACCAAAGCCAAAGTGGATATGACAAAGATTCACTCAAAGGCAGACATAGCCGACCCGTTCGGCATGCTTCCCGACGAGGGACTCAAGACCTTGAACCTCATAATAAAGGGCGACGTTCAGGGCTCTGTAGAGGCAATAAGACAGTCGGTTGTAAAGCTTACCAACGAGGAAGTACAGGTAAAAGTCATTCACAGCGCAGCAGGCGCGATAAACGAAAGCGACATTATGCTTGCCGAATCTTCCAAGGCGATAGTTATAGGCTTCAACGTCCGTCCCGACGCAAAGGCAAAGACGCTTGCCGAGCGCAGCAAGGTAGACGTAAGAACGTACAGAATTATTTACGATTTGTTGGACGATATCGAGCTTGCAATGAAGGGCTTGCGCGCTCCCAAGTACAGAGAAGTTATGCTTGGTAAGTGCGAAGTCCGTCAGACCTTCAAAATCACGGGCGTGGGCAACATTGCGGGCTGCTACGTACTTGACGGTAAAATTCAGCGCGGCGGCAAGCTCCGTATTTACCGCGACGATATACTTATAGTCGAAGGCAACGTAAAACAGTTAAAGAGATTTAAAGACGACGTAAAAGAAGTTGCGGCGGGCTTTGAGTGCGGCTGCGCGATAGAGGGCTTCAACGATATAAAAATCGGCGACATCATTGAGTGCTACCTCATTGAAGAGGTAAAGGCGGACTAAAATGAAAGGATTGAGAGGCGAACGCCTTGCGGGCGAATTTCAAAAGGAAATATCAGCCGTAATATCGGGAAAACTCAGATTTAAGTATCCCGAGCTTTCGGCTATTATAAGCGTGACCGCCGCCGACGTAGCCCCTGACTTAAAGAGCGCAAAAGTATATATCAGCATATACGACCCCGATGCGGCACATGCGGAAAACAGCTTTCAACTTATAAAAGATAACGCAGGCTTTATAAGGCACGAGCTTGCGCAAGTTATGCATATTAGAACGGTACCCGAGCTCCGCTTTTTAAAGGACGAGAGTATGGCGTACGGCGAGAAGATAGATAAGATATTGTCAAAACTTGACACAAACGATGATAAATAGTATCGACGAAGTTGTAAAATTACTTAAAAATTCAAAAAAAGTGGGTGTTTTCTGCCATGCAAGACCTGACGGAGACTCTCTCGGCGGACTGCTTGCGCTGACGCTTGCATTAAGAAGCGCAGGAAAGTATGCCGTGGCGTTCTGCGAGGACGCGCCTCCCGAAAAGTATTGCTTTTTACCCGCTATGAAAGAGGTTGAAACTACCTTTCAAAATGCGGAATACGACTTATTTGTTAGCGTAGACTGTGCCGACTCGTCGAGGATGGGCTGTTTTGCAAAAGAATTTACAAAATTCAAGGGCGCAACCCTGAATATCGACCACCACATTTCAAATACGAAGTTTGCAAAATTCAACTACGTAATCGAGTGCCCCGCAAGCTGTCAGATACTTGTGGATGTTTTAAATAAAGCAAAATTCGAAATTGACAGGCAGATAGCCGACCTTCTCATGCTCGGACTTATTACCGACACTGGTAATTTTGTTCACAGTGACGTAACTGCGGCATCCTTTAAAACTGCGGCTTTGCTCAGGGATAAGGGCGCGGACGTTCAGGCGATAAATTACAATATGTTCCAACGCCAGACCCGCGCAAGGGCGGAGCTCTACGGCAGGGTAATGAGGAATATTCATTACGCGCACGAAGATAAATTTGCATATATTATAATTTCCGCTCGGGATATTGAAGAAAGCGGAGCAGATAAAAGTATGACAGAGGGATTTGTAGACTTCCCTTTGACGATAGACGGGGTAGAAGTTGCGGCGTCGATTTTAGAGTTCAAAGAGGGACAGTACAAAACTTCGCTTAGAAGTAAAGGAAAAGTAAACGTAAACGCCGTGGCGTCAACTTTCGGCGGAGGCGGACATGTACTTGCAAGCGGCTGTATGCTGTTCGGCTCTCTTGAAGAGGTAATAGATAGGCTCAGTTACGCCGTTTATCAGAATTTATGACGGGTTTTATCAACGTTAACAAGGCGGCGGGAGTAAGCTCCGCACGCGAAGTAAATATCATAAAGCGTTTAACGGGTACTCCTTGCGGACATATGGGTACGCTCGACCCGATGGCTTCGGGAGTTCTGCCCGTTGCAATAGGAAACGCGGCAAGACTTTTCGACTATTTTTTAAACAAGCATAAGACGTATATTGCGGTTTTCCGTTTCGGAATTGACAGCGACACACTCGACACAACAGGCAATATTTTGAAAGAGGGCGGCTATATTCCGTCCGAGGAAGAGATAAAGTCAAAACTTTTGGATTTCGAAGGGGAAATATTGCAGATACCCCCAAAATACAGCGCAAAAAATGTCAGCGGCAAACGCGGATACGTGCTTGCGCGGGCTGGTGTAGAGTTCGAGCTTCCACCCAAGAAAGTTAATATATACTCACTCAAGCTATTGAGAAGGGTAAACAAAGAAGAGTTTGAATTTGAAATTAAATGCGGGGGCGGCACATATATCCGTTCGATTGCGCGCGATTTGGGCGCGGCGCTTAATACTTGCGCAGTAATGAGCGCACTTATAAGAGAGGAGAGCGGAATATTCAACATTAAAGATGCAGTGAGCACCGAAATTCTCACGGTTGACAATATTAAAAATTATATAATTCCGACGCAAAACGTCTTACCTTTCGAGGAAATTTATCCCGAAGGTCCGGACGCGAAAAGGCTGTTTAACGGACTTTCGATAAAGTGCGGACTTGCGGACGGAATATATAAAATTTATACGCTCGAGCGTGAATTTTACGGACTTGCCGAAGTCAATAAATCTTCATTAAGGATAAAGACGAAATTATGTTAGACATTATTTCCTACAACACAGAAGAGTACGATTACCCCTGCCTTTTGGTGCTTGGCTGTTTCGACGCCATACACATCGGGCACGATAAACTCTTAAAAGAAGCCAAATTACAAGCCAAAATAAACGGTTTGGATTTGGGCGTTATGATGTTTACGGAAGGCAAGGGCGGCAAACAAATCTACTCGTTTGAAGAGAGGATCAGTTTGCTTGAACAATACAACGTTAAATTTGTATTGAAAATCGACTTTACCGAGGAATTTAAAAAGACCAAACCGCTTGATTTTATTAAAATCGTCGAAGATAAGCTCAACGTAAAGGCGTATATGAGCGGAAAGGACTTCCGTTTCGGAGAGAAAGCAAGCGGGAAATCCTCTACGCTTAAAAAGTACGCCGAGGACGAGGAAAACGGCGTATGGTACACTGCTGTAAAGGACGTTTTGTACGGCGAAGAAAAGATTTCGACTACATGGATAAAAGAGCTTATTGAAAACGGCAGGGTCAAAAAGGTAGCTAAAATGCTCGGAAGACCTTTCAGCGTCACGGGCGAAGTTATAAAAGGCGAGGGGCGCGGCAAGTCGCTCGGCTATCCCACGCTGAATATCAACTATCCCGAATATAAGGTTCAGATAAAGCATGGCGTCTACGGCGTTGAGTGTACTATAGACGGTCAAGTCTATAAGGGGATAGCCAATTACGGCAATAAGCCCACCTACGGCAACGAGAACGTACAGCTTGAAGTCTACCTTAAGGGCTTTTCGGGGGATTTGTACGGACAGACGGTTACAGTTGAATTTTTAAGATTTATCCGTGATATTCACAAGTTCGACTCCGATGATGAGCTTAAGGCGCAGCTTGCCGAGGACGTTGTAAAAATCAGCGCCGAAGAGTCCGACAACGAAGGATGCGCGGAAAACAATGATTAAATTCGGACCGAGCGGCAACTGCGAGGAGTTTTACGCCGCAGGCAATAAACACACCGTAGAGGCTGCGGTATTTGTAAATAATTACGGGCTTGACTGTTACGAATACTCCTTCGGCAGAGGAATTATGCTGTCCGAGGGCAAGGCTATCGAGATAGGCGAGGCTTTTAAAGAGGCATGTATTGAAATCAGCGCACATGCACCATATTTCATAAATTTTGCCAATCCCGATGACGAGGCGGCGCAAAAATCGTACAACTACGTCTTGGAAAGCGCAAAATTCATAAAACTTTTAGGCGGTCAGCGGGTTGTTTTCCACCCCGCGGCTCAGGGCAAGGTATCGAGAGAGGAAGCCGTCCATAAAACTTCTGACAGGCTCAAAGTGTTGAGAGATTATATCTATTTAAACGGCTACGAAAACCTTCTTTTCTGCCCCGAAACTATGGGTAAGCTCGCACAGATAGGTACTTTGGAAGAGATAGTCGAATTCTGCAAAATCGACAAATGCTTTATTCCCACGATAGATTTCGGACATATCAACGCAAGGGAGCAGGGCAGTTTAAAGAGTGAAGGGGACTATCTCAATCGCCTTGAATATATGATTTCAGAGCTTGGCTACGACAGGGTAAAGCATTTCCACGCGCATTTTTCCAAGATTATGTACGGCGGCAAGGGCGAGATAAAGCACCTGACTTTCGACGATTTCGTCTACGGCCCCGAGTTCGAGCCACTCGCATACGCGCTCAAAAAACTCAAATTAGAGCCGTATATAGTCAGCGAATCGGCAGGAACGCAGGCTCGTGACGCCAAAGCTATGAAAGATATTTACAATAAAGTTGACATATAAGTAAATTTTTGGTAAAATACGGGTTGAAAACCCATACGGAGTACAGATGGATAACTCAAGGACATTATTTGAAAAAGTCGGCGCAGAGGCGGTCTTTACCGAACAGCCCGATTTAAGACAGTATTTAACGGGGTTTGAAACGTCGTTCGGCTACGTCTTGACCGATAAAAACGCTACCGTTTTTTACACAGATTCAAGATATTTCGAGGGTGCAAAAAAGGCGCTTTTGGGCAAGGATATAGAGGTAAAGCTCTATGACGGCTCTCTTGAAAAGATTTTAAAAGGCTATAAAGAGATTGCAATTCCTATTGCAAAGACCTATCACACAGATTATGAAAAACTTGCGGGCTACGGCTTGAAAATAGTCGACAGCGGTAAGGCGTTCGACGAAATTATGGCTGTAAAGCACGGCTACGAAACAGAAAATATCCGCCTTGCCTGCAATGTAGCAGACAGCGCGTTTGTAAGTCTTTTGCCCCGCATAAAAGAGGGGATGAGCGAAAACGACGTTGCCGCAGAGCTCGAATATTTAATGCGCAGAAACGGCGCAAGCGGTACAAGCTTTTCAACAATAGTCGCATTCGGAAAAAATTCCAGCGTTCCCCATCACGAAACGGGCAATGACAAACTCAAATTCGGCGACATCGCTTTGATTGACTTCGGTTGCAAAGTCAACGGCTACTGCTCGGACTGCACGCGAACATTTCTCTTCGGCGACGATAATAAGCACGGCGAGTTTAAAACGGCATATAATCACGTTTTAAAAGCCCATATGCTTGTAAAGGAAAGGCTTGTTCCTGGTGACAGCGGAAAAGTTGCGGACGGTTACGCACGCGAATATTTCAAAGAGTACGGGCTCGATAAATTCTTTACCCACGCTTTGGGACACGGCATAGGCATTAACGTTCACGAAAAGCCCGTGCTTTCCCCGAGAAGTGAAGATAAGCTTCTCGACAATATGGTTTTTTCGGACGAACCCGGCGTATATTTCGAGGGCAAGTTCGGCATAAGAATAGAAGATACCGTTATGCTTTCGGGCGGCAAGGTCGTAAGCTTAACGGATTCAGATAAAAATTTAATTATATTATAAAGGCGCTAAAGCGTAAAAAATTCAAGGAGAAAAATTTATGGCATCAATTTTAGCAGGCGACATCAGAAAAGGTTCAACTTTCGAGTACAACGGCAAGGGCGTTTATACCGTTACCGAGTTCCAGCACGTTAAACCCGGCAAGGGCGCGGCGTTCGTAAGAGCAACCCTTAAAAACGTTGTTACGGGTCAAGTGCTTTCGGATATAACCTTCAACCCCACCGCAAAGCTTGAAACGGCGCAGGTAGAGACCAAGAAGATGACCTATTCATATACCGACGGCGAGTTCTACTATTTCATGGATCCCGACACCTTCGATATGATTACTCTCAATCTTGACCAGGTTGAAGACGCGCTCAAATTCATCAAGGAAAACGACACTGTTACCGTTAAATCCTTAAACGGCACGGCGTTCTCGGTTGAGCCCGAAAACTTCGTTGAGCTCAAAATTACCGAGTGCGAACCCGGAGTAAGAGGCAACACCGCAACCAATGCTATGAAGAACGCAGTCGTTGAAACGGGCGCAACAATTCAGGTTCCCATGTTCGTTGAAGAGGGCGAAACTATCCGTATAGATACCCGCACAGGCGAGTATATGTCGCGCGTAGGCAAATAAGCAATGTATGCTGTCGTACAGCGTGCAGGGCACACTGCTTTAAGAGTTGACGGTAAGTTAATTTCAGAAATACCGTTTGGGCTTGTCGTCTATATAGGAATAAAGGTAGGCGACAGTGAAGATAAATGTGAAGTGTTTGCAAACAAGGTTTCAAAGCTTCGCATCTTTGAAGATGCAAACGGTAAGATGAATTTATCCGTGCAGGACGTCGGCGGAGAAATTCTGCTCGTATCTCAATTTACGCTGTGCGCAGACTGCTCACGGGGCAACCGTCCGAACTTTTCTTATGCGGAAAAACCGGAGCGTGCAAACGAACTGTACGAGCTTACGGCTCAAAAATTGCGTGATTTGGGCTTGACGGTAAAAACGGGAGTATTCGGCGCGGATATGAAGATAGAGCAGTTCAACGACGGACCCGTATCGATAATTTACGAAATTTAAAAATCTTCCCCCGACGAAAGGGGGAATTTTTTATAAAAATAACAAGGTGCTGATATTCAATGGCGTTTTTTAAACACTTGAAAACAGTTACAAAGCACAGACGGCTTGTAAGAAAACTATGCTTTAAATGCGGACTTATTTGGCAGGGCTTGACGCACGACCTGTCAAAATTCAGCCGTGCGGAATTCGGTCCGGGGGCTAAATACTATCAGGGTGACAAGAGCCCGCAGGTTAAGGAGAGGGAGATTTTCGGCTATTCGGCGGCTTGGCTTCATCACAAGGGCAGAAACAAACACCACTTCGAGTATTGGGTGGACTATTTACGCGGCAAAAGAGTTTATGTGGAGATGCCCGCAAAATATCTCGCCGAAATGGTTTGCGACCGAATAGCCGCCAGCAAAGTTTACTTAAAAGACAAGTACACCGAGGCGTACCCGCTCGAATACTTCGAAAGAAGTGCGGATAAAGAGGGCATGAACCCAAAGACCTGCGAAGATTTGCACTATTTTTTAACGATGCTAAAAGACAAAGGCGAAAAATACACCTTGGAACAACTCAAAAAATATGTTAAAGAGAGCAAAAGAACGCAGTAACTGTGTAAATTCCACGAATAATTGTAATACATCGTCATTATTTATTGTCAAAGGCTCTTGATTTTTAAGATAAATAGTATATAATTATTATAGAGTAATATAAAAATTTGAGGAGGTTTTTATGGAAGATTTAAACCCTAATCCGACCGAAGAAGGATTTGAAGAGCAAACCTTATCACTGCCGCCCCAAAGCTCTAAAAAGTCCTGGCTAAGAATAGTGGCAAGCTTGCTGACGTTGATAGCTACATTGTCATATTGGGTGTGGGTAGGCATAATTGCGTATATCGTTTTTGCGAGAACCGCAGGCGTTGCCGACTTGTTTGGATACAAGTGGGACGTGCTGGGGATAGTAACGATGACGGGTATGATAGCGTATCTTGTATTGTTTTTGGCAGTTGCTATGGTTGCCTCATTTGCACTCGGCTGTACTTTAGCTAACTTAAAATATCGCCGTATGGTAAGGGCATCAAATAAATATGAGCCTGCCCTGTTTGCCGTAAGTAACGGAGCTGTTGTAAGTATCATATATCTTTACGGTTCGATAATTATGTTTTTAATTATTTGGGGCTTGATAATGATATGGACCGGTATCCATAATCCGGTTGGCTATACGGGGATTGTATGCATGGTTCTGCAGGCGGTGGCCAGCGTAGTGGCTACTTTGGAATATATTCTGTGTAAATATAAATTTGAAGGTCTTTCACAAGAAGAACGACACGAATTACGCAGTTATTCTCACGTGCTTAAGGGATCGATAAAAAAGGCTAAAAAGAAAAGAAGAATCGGCAAATTATACTAAGCCGAAAATTATTTTTGAGGAGGGAATATAATGAGCAATTTATCAGATAAACTTTTATTTTGGCGTGCACTTGAGCGTCAGCACGAAAGAGACGTAGAACTTTACGAGGCAATAAAGGCAGAACCGGGGCTTGCCCCCAAAAGTAAAAAATTGGGTGTAAGAAGCCTGACTTTTTCACTTATATTTTTGTTTATCATAGCGGCGGCAATAGGCGGAATAGCTTTGATACTGTTATATATGATGGATTATAATATTTTCTTGGGATTATTCCTTATAATTGCGATTGTCGTTATCGGATTTTATGTAACTATTGTGATGTATATCAGAGCATTCAGACTTATGATACTGCAGTTTAAAGTCAACAAAACAGCTATCAGCTGGGTAGCAATGGTATTTACAATTCTTCCTACACTAATCGTAGCAGTGATGATTTTTATATTTGTAAGTTTATCGGTAACAGGTCAATAAAATTTTAGATATTCAGAAATTATTTTAAAAGCCCGACGGCTTCGCCGTCGGGCTTTTGCTTAATTAAAGCTTATTTATTTGGTTCTTGCAATCTTCGTATTGTCCTGTTTTCTGTTTCTCAGCTCTTTTACGGGGTGGTCGCTATCCTGATAGCGGTAGTCCTGTCCGAGCCTCTCGATTGCCTTCTTAATGACAAGGTGCGAGGGGTTCTTCTCTGGGTCGCCCGACATAAACTTCTGATAGTCGAAATAGCGGTGACTGTCGGGAATTTTCTTAATTTCCTTGTAGTCGGGCTTCGCCTGCGTGTTGTCTGCAGTAAGCGTTATTGTATCGCCGAGAACCTTTCTGATATAGTCCTTGTTTCCGCCGAGCTTCAAAAGCTGAGGGAACTCGCCCGTACCGCAAACGCTTTCGAATGTCTTGTTTTCATACTTTTTAAGGAGCTTTGCCGCCGCTTTAAGGTGGGAAACTTCCATTTTGAAGTGTTCGGTCCAAATCTTTTTAATGTTTTCGTCACTTTCGTCGTTCATTGCCGAATAGTAGAGCCAGCACTCGCAGTATTCGTGCATAACCCACTGCTCAAGCCAGGAAAGATTGGGGTCTTTAAGGCTCTCGTACTGCGTAACGTGTGCCTCTTCAATCATAGCAATTTCCGCGTAAAGCTTTCTGCCCAAGTCGTTTTTATACCACTGCGCAATGTTCATATAGTAGTTCATCGTCTGCTGTTCTGCGGCGGTTATGGTGCTTGCAACGAGCTTTGAATATAAATCCGCATTTTCGGCAACCATATGGGGCTTTACGTCGTCGGAAGGGTAGCGGTGTTCGGCAACGGTGGGGCGTCCGGGCATAATTTCCGTAAATTTTCCGACGAGCATATCAGCATCCTCGTTCTTATCCATTTTCAAAAGGTTTGCGTAGCGGTAGAGGTGGTCAAAGTCCTCCAAAAGCGCAAAGTTGAGCGCCTTTATATTATTTTCGTTCTTATCGTGACGGGCAAGCACGGCGGTCAAGTCAACGGCAAGCTGTTCGTACGCTATAGTAGTTTCCAAAATGCTTTCGTTTAAGGGTTTTAAACAGCTTATACGCTTTTGCTGTTGCTGTTCCTGACGGCGAACGACTGAAAGCGTGTCCAAAATTTCATGATTGTCGCAGTGGCGGGCAAACTGATGCATAAACCATTGCGATTCGAACTCCGTGCCGTTCATAAGAATAACTCTTGTCTTGGTGTATGGAGAGGTCTTGCTCTTATTGTAACTTTTGGGATACATCTTTTTCAGCGGTAAAAAGTTGTTTTCAAGTGATTTTGATTTTTCTTTAATAGGGTTCATATTATCCTCCAAATAACATAATTTGAAATCCTTCGGTTAAGTTTTTGTCTTTGCGACAGAATTTTAATCAATATTTTAAAATTTTACTTAATTCTCGCTATTATTGTCTATAAAATGGTTGTATGATACCTATCTGCTATTGCGCTAACAGCAAAATTTTTCACGGAATAGTTCTTTCTGTGCTTTCAATTTTAAAAAACACCAAGAAAAATATAACTATATATCTATTGACAATGGACTTGTCCGAGTTAAATGCAAAATTCAAACCGATATCCGTTGCGCAGGCAAACGCGCTCGACGAAATCGTCAAAGAGTATAACGCGGAAAATAAGGTTGTACTTTTAGATGTAACCAAGGAGTTTCTCGCCGAGTTTTCAAAATGCAAAAATTTAAAGACGGGGTATACGCCGTACGCTCTTACAAGAGTGCTTTGCGACCTTCTCGATTTGCCGTCCAAAATCATATATCTCGACGTCGACACAATGTGCTGTTCGGACATATCTCAACTCTACGAGGAAAATATTGACGGCTTCGAGCTCGCAATGGTCAAAGATTTTATGGGCAAGTTTTGGGTACGTAGAGATTATTGCAATTCGGGAGTGCTACTTTTAAACCTTGACGAAATAAAAAAGACGGGGCTTCTTGTAAAAGTAAGGGAACGCGTAAACAACAAAAAGATGATTATGCCCGACCAAAGCGCAATAAACTTTCTTGCCGGTAAAAAGAAGATACTGCCATATAAATTCAACGAACAGCGCGCAATAAAACCCGATACGGTTATAAAACATTTCTGTCAGGGCATGAAGTGGTACGGCCCCTTTTTCAAGGTCTACAACTATAAGCAGTGGGAGAGGGAAAAGATACACAAAAAGCTCAAAATATTTGATTTTGACGATATATTCGAAATTTTCGACGAGCTCGACAGAAAGTACAATTTTAAATTAGTTGGTGTCAATGGCTGATTGTGCGGTTAAAATAGAAAATTTAGTAAAGTGCTACGGCGAGGTACGGGCGGTAGACGATATTTCATTTGAGGTGCAAAGGGGTTCGCTCTTTGCATTTTTGGGTATAAACGGCGCGGGAAAATCTACGACGATCAATATAATCTGCTCCATACTCAAAAAGGACGGGGGAAAGGTCTTTGTAAACGGCCACGACTTGGATGAACAGCCCTTTGAAATAAAACGCGGAACGGGCATCGTCTTTCAAACGAGCGTTCTCGACAGAGAACTCACGGTAAAACAAAATCTCGACTTGCGCACGTCCTTTTATTCGCTTTCAAAGGCAGAGAAGAGGGAAAATATCCGCAACATTATTGAACTGCTCGAATTGCAACCCATTTTAAACCGCACGGTAAAAAATTTAAGCGGCGGACAGCTGCGTAGGGTGGATATTGCCCGCGCTATGGTGCATAAACCTAGACTCCTTATTCTTGACGAACCCACCACGGGGCTTGACCCCAGAACGCGCCAACAGGTGTGGTCGCTTATAGACAAAATAAGGACGGAGGCGGGCATGACGGTATTTTTAACAACCCATTACCTCGAAGAAGCCGAACGTGCGACTGACGTTGTTATTATGGACAAGGGCAAAATAATTGCCCACGGCACGCCTAACGAACTTAAAAACAAGTACAGTAGCGACGGTCTGTACGCCTATATGCAGAAAAATTTGCAATTTGAAAGGACGCTGACCGAAAACGGCTTGAATTTTTTGTATATTATCGACTGTGGGGCATATCGGATAAAAGTAAAAGATACCGCCGATGCAAAGAGCTTAATTAAGAAATTAGATAAATATTTAACCGATATCGAGCTTGTCAAAGGCAATATGGACGACGTATTTTTGTCTGTCACGGGAAAGGATATAAAGGTAATGGGGGAAAGCGATGAAAACGATTAACCCCAAAACGGCTTTCGGCGCAACCTTTTTTGAGTTGACGCGCCGTCATTTGCTTGTTTTTTTCAGAAATAAAATAAGGGTATTTTTTACCCTTATGGTGCCGTTTACGATATTTCTCATTTATATTTTCTTGTTGCGCAATTTGGAATTATCCACCGTAAACGGTATTCTGGCGGATATAGGAGCAAAAGAGGGAGTATCACTTGTCGACGATAAACAATTGAATAATCTTATCGGAGCGGTAGTGGACAGTTGGATGCTGTCGGGAATTCTGGCAATTTCAACGGTTACGGTCTCCCTGCAGACCAATTGGATGATTATAAGCGATAAGGAAACGGGCGTTAACCGCGATTTTGCATCTTCCCCCATAAAGCGCAACGCCCTTATCGGCAGTTATTTTGTTTTTAATTTAACGGTTACCGTAATAATTTGCTTTATCTTTTTTCTCGTGTGCCTTGTCTATATCGCCTGTATGGGCGAGTTTTTATTGACTTTTACAGATTTTTTAACGGTTTTTGCAACCATTGTATTTTCGTCTACGCTATCGGTGCTTTTAACGGTGCTTATCTGTTCGTTCATCTCGCGCGACGGCACAATGGCGAGCGTAAATACGATTTTTTCAACTGTTATAGGCTTTCTAATCGGCGCGTATATGCCGTTTGCGACCATGCCCGAGTGGGTGCAAAATGTCTGCGCATTTTTGCCGAGCACCCATTCGTGTTCGCTTTTGAGATGTTCTTTTATGTCAACGCCAATAGATAAACTTGCGGGATATATTACGAAAAGCGTGAATATTTCAAGCTCTGCACAGCTTATTAAGGATTTGACAGACAACTTCGGCTATAATTTAAGGCTATTCGGTAATACAGTCACTCCTGCGTGGCAGGCGATTGTTCACAGCGCATTTATCGCAATTTTAGTTGCCGCTAATATATTTGCGGGTAAAAATCTGATAACCGTGACAGAGGAGAGGAGCAGAAAAATCAAAAACAAGAAAAAATAAATTAATATCGCTTTTCTTTTTTTAAATTGTGTGATATTATAATGATGTGTTATAAGCAGGTGTCGCCTAGCGGTATGGCGTCGGCTTCCCAAGCCGATTCCGGCGGGTTCGAGCATTTGCCACCGTGTGCAACACGGTACTGCCGTCACCACGGGAGCAAAAATTAAATAAGCAGGTGTCGCCTAGCGGTATGGCGTCGGCTTCCCAAGCCGATTCCGGCGGGTTCGACTCCCGTCACCTGCTCCATAAAAATAAAAGCCTTCATTCAGGAGGCTTTCATTTTTTAAAAATTAAGCAAATAAAGATATTAAGTCAAAGACACGAAAAAACACGGCTTTGTCTTTTTAGACAAAGCCGTGTTTTGGTTGAGGTGACGGGACTTGCGCCTTTAGCGGTGCGTCCCGGTGAACAGCCCAAGTCGAGGGCTGTTCAGTTTGCGTTCGAACTTTACCGTTATCAAACTCTATTCAGTGCAAACCGAATGCTCCTGCAATCGCCTCCAACCATCAAGTCCTGGCACAAAGCTTTTTAGCATAAAAATAACCTAACCCGAAACAATTCGGATTAGGCTATTTTTGGTTGAGGTGACGGGACTTGAACCCACGACCTTCTGGTCCCTAACCAGACGCGCTACCAAGCTGCGCTACACCTCAATACGGATATTAAATTGGTTTGAGATTTAACCGGACAAAGCTTACAAGCTACGCTAACCTCAAAACATATATAATTATACTTAAATAATAGAAAAATGCAAACAATTTAAACCCCTTTATAAAAAAAATTATAAAGCGGCAATTTATTTTTAATATGTTAATAATTCTAAAACAAATATCCACCCGCTGTGCGGGTGGATATTTACTTTAAATTTATTTAATAGGCTTAAGTTTTGCAGTGAAGTGGCGGAGGATAGGAGGTTCTTCCACAATCTTATAGCCCTTTATGCTGCTCGCGCGCTCCTTTATATTTATAAGAGCGTCGGCAATCACGTCGAGGTGGGACTGCGTATATACTCTGCGGGGAATTGCAAGCCTTGTGAATTCAAAGTCCGCTTCAAGCTGTTTGCCTGTGTCGGGGTCGTTGCCGAGCATATAAGAGCCTATGTCGCAGGCGCGTATGCCTGCCTCACGGTAGAGCTCTATTGCAAGAGCCTGTGCGGGGAATTCATAGTAGGGGATGTGGGGAAGAAGCTTCTTCGCGTCAATGAACACCGCGTGTCCGCCGACGGGGCTCTGATAGGGAATTCCGCCCTCGTCAAGTCTTGCCGCAAGATACTGCATCTGACCTATTCTGTAGCGCAGATAATTTTCGTCAATACCCTCGTCGAGTCCGCGGGCAAGCGCCTCGATGTCGCGTCCCGACATACCGCCGTAGGTTATAAAGCCCTCAAACGAGATAGTTCTCTGTTTTACAAGCTCGAACAACTCCTTGTCGCGGCACCCGATAAGACCGCCCATATTGACGATAGCGTCCTTTTTGGAGCTCATCGTAAAGCAGTCGGCATCCTCAAACGTCGCCTTAATTATATCTGCAATCGAGCTGTTCTTGAACTCGGGTTCGCGCTGTTTTACAAAGTAGGAGTTTTCCGCATAGCGCGCTGCGTCAATCATAAACTTTATGCCGTACTTGTGGGCAAGTGCTCTCGTTTCGCGGATATTCTTAACAGAAACGGGCTGACCGCCGGCGGAGTTGTTGGTTATCGTCATAATAATTACGCCGATATTCTCCGCGCCCAGCTCCTTGATATACTTTTCAAGCCTCTTGCAGTCCATATTGCCCTTGAAATCGTATTGGGCAGTGGTATCCAAAGCCTCGGGTACAACGCAGTCGATTGCGCGTGCGCCCGCAAGCTCAACGTGAGCGCGGGTAGTGTCAAAGTGCATATTGGATATTGCATACTTCTTGCCGTTCAGAAGAATGGGAAGAAGTACCTTTTCCGCAGCTCTGCCCTGATGAACTATCTGAACATAGGGCATACCGAAAATCTTTTTTGCCGTTTCCTGAACCTTAAAGTAGCAGTCGGCGCCTGCGTACGACTCGTCGCCGAGCATAACGCCAGCCCACTGGTCGGTACTCATTGCGCCGGTGCCGCTATCCGTCAAAAGGTCTATGTAAACGTCTTTCGAGGCAAGATAGAATACGTTATAGTCGGCTTTGGCAATTTTTTCTTCGCGCTCTTCACGCGTAAGTATTTTAAGAGGTTCGACGCTCTTTATTCTAAAGGGTTCGGGAAAATAAATTGGTTTCATTAAAGTTATCTCCTTAAATAATTTTTCCACACACTATTGTAATATATTTCCAAATAATTGTCAATGCCAAGTACAAAATAAACTTGAAAAACAGGTTTATAAAATTGCAATTCAAATATTATTTACAATGTGTGTGGCGTATGATATAATTGAATTATGATTTTCAGCGTATTGCTGTCGGTTGTTTTATCTGGCATTTCGCTTGCTATGGATGCGTTTGCGGTGTCAATCTGCGACGGCATGGTGTACAGAAATTTAAATAAGCGCAAGGGCGCGACAATACCCTTGACGTTCGGCTTATTTCAGGCGGTTATGCCGATTATAGGCTTTTACCTAGGAATGCTCTTTCTCGAACAAATAGAGGCGTTCGATCACTGGGTAGCGTTTGCCTTGCTCGTAGTAATCGGCGGAAAGATGATTTTCGACGGAATTAAAGAGCTCAAATCCCCCGAAGAGGAGTTAAAGCCCAAAAGGTTTTCCTACCCCGAAGTACTCGTGCAGGGCGTAGCAACGAGCATTGACGCTTTGGCGGTAGGGTTTAGCTTAAACGCAATGCTTGCCTCAACGGGCAACGTTCAGCTCTGGGCATGGATAAGCGTTGCTGTCATAGGTGTCATAACCTTTGCAATTTCGCTCGGCGGACTGCTTATCGGCGTAAAGGTAGGAAAGCTCTTCCGCAAAAAGGCGAGCGTTGCCGAAATTATCGGCGGAGCGGTGCTTATACTCATAGCAATAAAAATCGTTCTCGAGTCATACGCCGTTTTATCGTTTTAAAATATAAGCGCGCGAAACTTCGCGCGCTCGGTTATTCATTGAATAGAGTGTTCAGAATTTCTTTTACAATCTTTTCGTTTCCGCATTTAACCGCGCTTTTTTCAAGTGCGGTTTTTAAATTTTCGTCGTTAATCAGCCGTTCTATATTTTGTTCGAGAGAGGCGGGGGTAAGCTCGCTTTCATATAATACTCGACACAGTCCCGCGTCGCGGAAGAGCTCGGCGTTTTTAACCTGATCTCCCCGCGTCCTTTTATTCTGCAAAGGTATAAAAAGCGTGGGAATTTTGAGCGCGATAAGCTCGTTTGCGGCGTTCGAACCGCACCGTGAAATTGCGTAATCCGCGCAGGCGTAGGCAAGCCCCATATCGTTTTCAAACTCAATCTGCTTATATCCGTAAATATTCGTGTCCAACGCGTTGCCCCTGCCGCAAAGGTGCAGAATATTGTACTTTTTACAGATTTTTGCGGCGCACTTGCGAAGACTTTCGTTGATAATTTTTGAACCGCTTCCCCCGCCGAAAACGAGCACGGTGGGGCGCATATCAAGCCCGTAATGCGCGCGGGCATTTGCCTTGTCTCGTCCGAAAAGATTTTTACGCATCGGGGAGCCCGTACAAATGCCCGTACTGAATTTTCTTGCCGTCGAAGGGAAAGTAGTAAGGACCTTGCAGCATTTTTTTGCGATAAACTTATTCGCAAGCCCTGCGCTGACGTCCGACTCGTGCGTAATTACGGGAATATTTCTCTTTTTTGCGGCAATGGCAGGCGGAACGCAGGCGTAGCCGCCCTTGCAAAAAACGAGGTCGGGCTTGACATCGTCTAAAATTTTACCCGCTTCGCCTATGCTTTTTATAAGCTTAAAGGGGAGGGCAAGGTTGCAAAGAATTTTCCCGCGTACTAGCTTAACTGCGTCGCACTCGTAGAATTTTATATTGTTTTGAGCACAGATTTTGCTCTCTATCCCGTTCGTGCCGATATAGAAGTTTTCCGTAATGCCGTCAAGGCTCTCTATAAGTGCAACGTTTGGGATAACGTGTCCCGCGCTGCCGCCGCCGCAAAATAAAATTTTTTTCATACAATAATATTATTTATTATTGCCTTAAAATATGAAAAATAAAGCAAGCCGTCGGGCTTGCTTTGATATAAATACTAATATATAATCGATTCGTGCGTTTGTGCGGTTTTTTTATCGGTTGTGGCAATATCTTCTAATATTCGCACCGTTATTTTACCGACTTCTGCAATGAGCACTTCCATAGGCTTACTATCGCCCGAACGCACCCATTTAAGGTAGCTCTCTATTATTCCCGCAGCGGCAAATGTGATAGGATATTTTATGTCGTCCTCCTTAAGGGTGGGGAAATCGGAAAGAACTGCGTAAGTAGCTTTTTCGGTCAGAATATTTTTGAGTTTGGCGATTATGTTGGTTGAGTTTTCCGAAGAAACTATACATTTTTTTAAGTTGGGAATGCCGTCCAATAAAGCCGAAAGTTTGGCAAGAATTTTGTAGGTGGAGCCGTAAATATCGTTTATATCGAAAGTATCGAAGTTGGAGGCAATTTTTTCGGCAATTTCGGTTTCAAGGTCTGCGAGTACTCCCAAAACGCTGTCGTAGTGGAGATAGAAGGTGGAACGGTTGACTTTTGCGTGGGACGTAAGCTCGGAAACCGTTATATCGTCAAGCTTTTTATCCTTTGCAAGCTCTAAAAAAGCATTTTTAATATTGGTTTTTGTCTTGACAATTCTTTTGTCTGTTTTCATAAGATGTCCTCTGAATGCCTTAAAATTACCGCAAATGCATATTTTTACAATAACAGTATATCACACTTTTTCAATTAAAGCAAATAATGTTGACACATAATTAAATTAGGTGTAAAATAATAATATGGAACCTATCTATATAGTCACGATAGTGGCAAGCTCTATATTTTTGCTGCTGCTTATAATATTTTTATGCATATTTATCAGCAATAACAAAAAGCAAAGGGAATTACAAAACGAACTGCGCAAAATGTATGTTGATAAGAATGCACCTAAACTCGATTATGATTGTGCCGTTTATGACGAGGAAGTCAAAAGAAAGCTCGAAGGTAATACGGACGGACAGCTAACTATTGACGACGTTATTCAATCTACGGGTACGCCAACTTCGGAGGAAACGGTGTTTGCCTCTGTCGAGGTGGAGAACGTGGAAGAAATAACAGGCAATTATCAGCCCGAAAAGTAAAAAGACGTGCAATTTTGCACGTTTTTTATTTTAAGCTCATCAGGTAAATTACAGCTATTAAATTTGACAGTAAATTTCAAATATCATATAATTTTATTATGGAAGAGGAAAAGTTATCACAAATTGAAGAAAAAGAAACCAAATTAAAGTTTTCGCTGTGGTTTTATATAGCAATTACTGTTTGTATTCTTATATTTGTAATCGTTTCGGCGGTTACCAGGAAGGTCTGCTATCCGGCGGCGGCGCTCGGGTTCGCCGTGTTTGTAGCGGAATTTATTCGCATGTTTATTAAATCCAAAAGCGCTATGATTCTTGTCGTTGCAATAGTGTCTGCGGCAGCGTCCGCCCTTTTAATTGCACTGTGGATAATGAGGCTTTGCGGTATGGGTTAAATGTTCACAAAATTAACTTACCACTTGACTTAATCTATGTTTTATAGTATAATAGAAAGGCTTTTTTAAAGCAAAAATGCAATTTTTAAACCGAAAAAGAGGTAGATATGCTTACAAGTATTTGCGGTATTAACTGGGGTGACGAAGGCAAGGGCAGAATGGTAGATTTGCTTTCGGAAAAGTACGATATCGTCTGCCGCTATCAGGGCGGCAATAATGCGGGACACACCGTTATAAACGAGAAGGGCAGGTTTATTTTAAATCTGTTGCCCTCGGGTATTCTGCGCGACGAGGTTGTAAACGTGCTCGGCTGCGGAATGGTAGTAGACATAAAGCACCTCTGCGGTGAAATCGCAAAACTCAGAGAGGGCGGTATAAAAATTTCGCCCGAAAACCTCAAAATAAGCGATAAAGCCATAATTACTATGCCCTACAACGTTTTGCAGGACATTATGGAAGAGGACAGACTGACTAAGGCAACGGGCAAGCCCTACGGCTCAACGAGGAGGGGTATTGCCCCCGTCTACGCCGATAAATATATGAAAAAGGCGTTCAGAATGGGTGAGCTTTTAAATACCGAACTTTTATATAAGCGCATACCCGATATCGTTGCCTGGAAAAATATGACTATAAAAGCGTACGGCTTCGACCCTATTTCGGTAGACGAGGTTATAGCTTACTTCGAAGAGTACGGCAAGCCCCTTGCAAAGTACGTTACCGATACGGGGCTATATCTAAACGAGGCAAACAAGGCTGGCAAGAACATTATGTTCGAAGCTCAGCTCGGTGCGCTTCGTGATATAGACTTCGGTATAGTTCCCTATACTTCGTCGTCCTCGACGATAGCGGCGTACGCTCCCATAGGCGCGGGCGTTCCCAATCTTAAACTCGACAACTCGATAGGTATTATGAAAGCGTATTCAAGCTGTGTCGGAGCAGGTCCTTTCACTTGCGAATACTTCGGGGAAAAGGCTGAAAAGCTGCGCGAACTCGGCGGAGAATACGGCGCGGCAACGGGCAGACCCAGAAGGGTAGGACCCTTTGACGTGGTTGCGTCCCGCTACGGCATACGTTGTCAGGGTGCCGACGAAATTGCTCTTACAAAGCTTGACGTTTTGGATAGCTACAAGGAGATTGAAATCTGTACCAAATACGAGCTGAACGGCAAGATTATAGACGAATTTCCCTTTACCGACGTTTTGGACGATTGCAAGCCTGTGTTTGAAAAAGTCAAGGGCTGGAACTGTCCCACGACGGGTTGCAGAAAGAAAGAGGATTTGCCCAAAGAGGCTCTCGAATATATAAAACTGCTTGAAAAGCTCTGCAACTGCCGGATAAAGTACGTTTCGGTCGGCGCAAGCCGAGAAGCGTGCATAGAAATGTATTAAATAATCAAAAAAGCAGTCCGATAAGGACTGCTTTTTTATTGTTAAAAAACAATTCCGTCGCGGTTTGATACCTCATACGAAAAAGTTATAATCTTGGATTTACTGTCGTGTGAGACGCTGATTTTACCGTTTGTTGCGTTTGTAACCGAACTTGGAGAATCGCCCGAATTTATAATTTCAAACCCTTCACCCGAAAGGTAGAGGAAGAGCGCATCGCAATTCTCAACCGTACAACCGTTAAAGAACGTAACGTTCGGGTCGGTACAGTCTATTCTTGTTACAACGCTGCCTCCGTCCGCATAGTCGGGATAGGCCGAAATCAAATACCGCACGTAATGATCGTCACCGTCTTTGTAGTCCGAATTAAAATATACAAATGCTCCGAAAATATCGTATTCGGGTACGAATGCAGATAAATCTTTTCCGGAAACGTCCTCTAAAAATTTAAGCTCAAGGGTAGTATTCTCGTTTATTTTATCTGCAATCTTTTCTGTATCCGTCGGTTGATTATCTGTACAGCCGCAGAAAAGAATAGCGGGAGTTAAAAGTAATGCAAATAACAGTTTTTTCATAATTGTACCGTCAATTGTAATACTTAAGCTCTGATGCCTTACCCACCAAGGTCACGAATTCTTTCTTGTAGGTATCGCCCTCGATATATTCGCTTAATTCGTTAAGGCGTGTAAGCACGGAGGAGAGTGAGGCATTTGCCTTATAGGCGGAATTTCTGAGTATCAAGCCGAATTCCGCAACACAGCCAATAAAGGATAAGTCGTCGGTGGAGGGGGTATCGATATTAACGGAGCAAGTCACGCTTTCGTTAACTTCTTCCTCGCCGGTTACGTCTTTGTACTTAATTTCAATATCGGCAAGCTTTCCGTCGGCGTCCTCGGCAAGTACTAATTCGTAGAGTGCGGTAACGCACAGATTACTGCCTATTTCGCCCGTATCGGCATTATCGTTGTTGAACTCGTCCTGCGTAATTCTCTTTGTGTCGTAGCCGATAAGTCTGTATTTATAGACTTCATCGGTAAATGTTACGCCCGCCTTGGCGTCCTTTGCCACAGTGAAAAGATTGCCCGACAATTCGTCTATAAAGACCTTGCGCGCCTCGTTTTCGTTGTCGAGGTATGCATAATTGCCGTTACCGCAGGTTGCAAGCGTTTCCAGAATATCGTCGCGCATATTTCCCATGCCTACGCCGATAACGGAAAGATAAATTCCGCTCTTTGCCTTATCCTGTATAAATTCTTTTAAAGCGGTAGGAGAGTTCATTCCTACATTGAAGTCGCCGTCGGAAATAATTATAACTCTGTTGTTTCCGCCCGGAATAAAGTGTTTTTGAGCAATTCTGTAAGCCCGTTCCAGACCGTCGCCGCCGCTCGTCGCGCCCTTGGCTACAAGGGAGGAAATCTTATTTCTAATTTCGGTTTTACCTTCTTCCGTGCACTCGCCGCCGTCAAGTACGGTCTTGACCCCGCTTGCATACGTCACTATAGAAACAACGTCTCTATCGCCGAGTCCGTCCAGGAGCATATTAAAGCCCTTTTTTGCAAGACCAAGCCTTCTGTCGCCCGACATCGAACCCGAAACGTCTATCAAAAAGACGTAGTTGGCATTGTTTTCGTTTTTTACCTCGGTAGTTTTAAGCCCGACCGCCATAATTTTGTTTTCGTTATTCCAAGGGCAGTCGGCAAGCGCTGTGGATACTGCAACCGCTTTATCTGTGGGTGCGGTAAAACCGTAGTCGAAGTAATTTATCATTTCCTCGATACGAACCGAGTCCTCCGAAACCTTGTATCCGCTTTCAATCATGCTTCTCACATGCGAATAGGTAGCCGTGTTTCTGTCAAGCGAGAAGTAGGAGTTTGCCTCTTTTGAAACTTCAATAAAGCCGACCTCTTTAAAGCCGTCGTAATGGAACCCGCCGTCACCTTCGCCCCAATCCGCGTCGGGAGCCTCGGGATCTGAAGAGCCCCCGGCGGATTGATCGGGTCGCATTGTGCCCGAATTGTTGCCAAAGCCTCCGCCCATAGGGCCTCCTGCCGAGCACGCTCCGAATATCATACATGATGCGCAAAGCACAGCGATTATCGAGAGTAATTTTTTCATAATAGCACCTCGTTAAAATTTTAAAAAAGTTTTTACAAGCTTTTTCTGATATTAAAACGATTTAAGTTACGCGTTTGTCCCGCTTTTTGGAAAATTTTTCAAAAATTATTTTTTTGTAACTAAATTCAGATACTTTCCGTATGCTCTTATGTCGGTAGAGCGTACCGAAAAATAATATTTTACGCCTCTGTATGAAATATGCAATTTATATTCCGGTTCGCCGTTTTGCGCCGTCGTTTTCGTTAGGTAATACTGCGCGTCGTAGTAATTATACACTTTGCCGTTGTAGTAGTCGGCAAGCCCGGAATATATTACTTTTTCGTCGGTAAATTCAACGAATACAGTCGTTTCGTCGCGGTTAAACCCGCTTAATATACTCACTTCGGCGGTGACAAGCGCAAGCTTTCCGTCCTTATATCCTGCATTGCAGGTTTCAACTGTTGAATTGTACGAATAAGCAAGATTCTCGATAAACTTCAAAGAAGAGTTCAGCGAAGAGATAGAGTAGGCGCTTTGGTAGCTTTGAACAAGGTCACTGTCGGTGTATAACTCAAATGGCGAAGCACCACTCGGCGGAGCATCCCCCGGCGCGTCGTCACCGGGCGGAGTATCCGGTGTATTTCCGCCGCTTGCCATACCGTTGTCGGGTAAAGCTAAGTTGAAGCCCGTCCTTATCATAACCGCAATGGCAACGGCAAAGACAAGCACAATGCTTGCCGCAATGGAAGCAAACTTCATTATTTTCGGCAAAATTTTGCGCTTGGGTCTGACCGATGCCTTTGCATCGGCAATTATATCGTTTGAAATATTCACACCGTCGAAATATGCATCAAACTTCTTTTCAAGTCTATCGTCTTTCATTTTTTCACCTTTAAAACGATTTACCTTTGCTTTTTGTCCCGCTATTTAAGTAAATTCTTTAATTTTTCTTCGGCTTTTTCCTTAAGCCTCTGCACTGCGGATTTGCTCATATTCATCTCGCCGGCAATTTCCCGCACCGTCATATCGAGGTAGTATACAAAGTAAATTATCTTTTTTTCGTCCGGTTCAAGCTTGGCTATTGCCCTTTCAAGGTCAATAGCGCTTTCCTTTCTTTCGGGGGAATAGTCAAGGGAGGAAAGGGAGAAAAGTACCTCCGAACTGACCTCCGCACGGGTCTTTTTAGCTTTTAAAAAGTCAAGCGCAGTGTTCCGCACAATCTTCATAAGCCAGCCGTAAGGGCTCGTGCCCGGTCTATAGCTCTTTGCAAAGCGAGCAATTTTAATAAAGCTGTCGTGCAGAACGTCCTCCGCATAATCTCTGCCGACCATGCTTAGAGCGACGGCCATCATCTGACCGCCTGCAAGCTTTAAGATACCGTCAAGGCAGTCCGCATGCCCGTCAGCAACGGCAAGAATAAGATTATTTAGTTTTTCGCCGCCAGTATCGTACATATTTACATTGTGTAATATAAAAACTCATTTGTCAATAATTTATTTGCAATCTCTTTACTAAAGGTATATAATAAAAGTGATGAAATTTTATAAAATGCACGGAATAGGCAACGACTATATCTATTTCGACTGTATGGAAAGGGAGCTTGAAAATTTAGGCGAGCTCTCTAAAAAACTGTCCGACAGACACTTTTCAATAGGCGGAGACGGTATAATTTTGCTATGCAAATCGGATATTGCAGACTGCAAAATGCGTATGTTCAACGCAGACGGTTCGGAAGGAAAGATGTGCGGCAACGGCATAAGGTGTGTAGGAAAGCTCGCGCACGATTTGGGCTATATTAAGGGCGACAGCTGCACGGTGGAAACACTTTCGGGCATTAAAAAGCTTCAATTCACGCTTGATAAAGACAATCTTGTTTCGGAAGTAAAAGTCAATATGGGTAAGGCGGAGCTTTCCGCGCAAAAAATACCCTCAACCTTTACGGGCGAAAAAGTGGTGGCAGAGCCTTTAAATATAGGTTCGGAAACCTTCGCAGTTACCCTTGTTTCAATGGGCAATCCGCACTGCGTTATATTTGAGGACCCCGACACGGCGGACGTCGAAGGAGTGGGTAGACTTATAGAAAATCACACGGCTTTCCCCGAGAGAATAAATGTTGAATTTATCAAAGTAATTGATAAAAACCGTTTAAAAATGCGCGTGTGGGAGCGGGGAAGCGGAGAAACGCTTGCCTGCGGAACGGGCGCGTGCGCGGCGGTTGTGGCAGCTTGCTTAAACGGCTACTCGAAAAAGGGGGAAGAGGTTACCGTTTCTCTTTTGGGCGGAGATTTGAAAATTACCTACACGGACGACGCGGTCTATATGACTGGCGGTGCAACTCTTGCCTTCACGGGCGAAATAGATATTTAAATAATCAAGTTAATAGTTGCACATATTTAATCCTTATGTTAAAATAAATACGGAAGATATTCATATAATCGGGATAAAAGGAGTTTGGGATGCAGATTGAGAATATGAAGTGCAGAAACTGCGGCGGCGAGCTTGATTACAGTAAAGCGGTAAACGGAGTTTTAACCTGCGGATTTTGCGGAAGCAAGTTTACCGTACCCAAGAGCGGCGCAAACGAAGAGGTGCGCCATTTTTTGCTTACCGGCGAACATGAACTTGATTTAGGACACTTTGACGAGGCGGCTACGGCGTATGCAAGGGCAGTCGAACTCGATTCCAAAGAGCCCGAAGCCTTTTTCGGACTCGCGCTTGCAACCGCGCAGGTTCGGTATCTTAAAGACGAGGTAAACAACAGATTACAGCCTATATGTTATTCGACTTCCGACAAGACTTTTGTACAGGATGCGAATTTTAAGCGTGCTCTTGCGCTTGCAACACCCGACCAAAAAAAGGAGTACGAGGTAAAGGGCAAGGAAATAGACGCCATCCGTGAAGAATTTAACGAATTCAGAAAGCAGGGCTTAAACTACGATACTTTTATTTGCGTAAAGGTAACCGAAGAGAGCGGCAGACACACGGAGGACAGTCATACCGCCGCCCAACTCTACAAAGAACTCAAAAACGCGGGCTATTCGCCTTTCTATTCCGAAGAGGAAATTCACGGCAGAACAGGCGTAATGTACGAGGCTATGATTTTGTACGCTCTCTATACAGCCCAAAGCATGCTTCTTGTTTGCAGTGACGAGAGCTATTTGCAGACGAAGTGGGTCAAGAACGAATATTCCCGTTTCCTTAAAATGCAGCGCGACGAGGAAAAGGCGCGCGGCAGTCTTACAGTTGTATTCAAAGGTCACGCCGTTGACAGAATTCCTGGTCTTAACGGAAAAGTACAGGGTATAGACTTCAATACCTTCAACGCTTTAAATCAGGTTTTGGACTTTGTGCAGAAGTTCAGGAAAATAGACGTTCCGGCAATAAAGCGCAAAGAATACGGACAGGCGAAGGTCGGTAAAATCGCGGCAACCCGAAAGGGAGTTGAAAAGCGTCAGCTTGCAACGGTTGCAGGCGGCGAAGTTTCGGCTTCCGACCGTGCAAAACTTTCTCTGGTAACTCAGTGCCTTCAAGATAATGACTTTGATTACGCGCGCACTCTCGTCGATAAAATTATTGCAGACAATCCATCCAACGGCGAAGCGTATTTTTTGCGTTTGCTTGCGGATATGTCCTGCCGTGACGAACAGGGTTTTACAAAATTCAATGCGGCCGTAACTAATTACGAAGATTTCGAAAAGGCGCTTGCCTCTGCCGACCCGACAAGAAGGAAAGAGCTTTACAACTTATTATATACCCGCGTGGAAACCTTGAAATATGTAGGCGACTACGAGGAATTGATTGCTTTGCCCGACAGTACCAAAAAGGACGTCGAGGTACTTACCGATATTATGTATCAGCAGGCAAAGAAATATAAAGATGCCGAAATTTTCGACGCCATTATAAATACCGTTACTAATACCCGTAAATATATCGAGATGAACCTCGAATTTATGAATATGATACCCGCTCCCCGTTCGGATTACGAAAGAGAGCTAAAACGCAAATACTGCGACAACATTCTTTCGGTAGACGCGGCGAACAACGAGGCGCTTTGGTGCAAATTCCGCTACGAACACAGCACTGTTTTCGGCATAGATAAGTCGGTTATAGAAGAGAGCCTGTTTGCATACGGCTACAACGATATTGCCGTTAAAAATCTTATGCAATCGTGCCTTTCCAACGCTTCGAATACGGAAGCCGATGAACTTTTCGATTTTCTTCTTTCAATGATTCCGGAGGAGCGCAATTCCGAATATCTTGCGAGTATAGATACATACATAGAGGCTAAATTCAGGCTTAAAGATAAAAATCTGTTTGACAGTATATCAAAATATAACGAAAGATTGCTCGAAGCCGATAAAAAATGTGACGCTGCGTACTTTAACAGGGTTATGATTAAGAACGGCTTCTATAATCCCTTGCAACTTATTGAAATTGTAGATAGTCTGAAAGAGGACGACGACTACAATAATGCTATGACGTTCTATCTTGATAATAACCCTAATTGCAGTGAAAGTTATTATTATGTCGCTATACGTGAATTGAAGAAGGTCAGAGACAGCTCCTCTAAAAAGTGGCTTAAACATCTTTATGAAGACGTCTACGTAAGAAGAGAAGAACTTTCAAAATGTAGCAAAAAATTAAAAGAACCCGTACAGGAAGTTGCCGCAACGCATAGCGCTCCCTCGACAAGCAGTACGTCAAGTTATTCAAATAATTCTTCTCCCAAACATAAGCATGTCTACTCTGCTGATGGTCCTAAAATATCGAGAATTTTAGCTTATATAAGTTTGGTCGCATTTATCGCCTCGGCTATTATCGCGGCCGTATTGGGCGTTCCGTTATTAGAGGAGGGAGGGGACATCGTCATTATAGTATTTGCTGCCGTTCTTAACATAGGGCTTATTATCGGAATGGAAAAGAGCAAAAAGAAAGGTTGTGCGATAGCACTTGTAGTTATCAATATATTTTTGATGCTTGCCGTCGTTGGTACATGCTAAAAAGTTAATTAAGCAAATAAGAATTAACTTTAAATAAAAAAAGCGCGAGAGACTCGCGCCTTTTTTTATCTGACTTTGAATTTCATGTATAGTGGGAAGGGACCTAAATTTTTCTGAATAACGAATTCGCCGTTTTTGACAGTGACGCTCTCTTTGTATTTAAAACCGAGAACTCCTATCTCGCCCGTAAGCTCACGGGTTTTGGGGTCGAGGGAATATCCGCCTTTAAAAGTGGAGCGTTTACCGTCTTTTTCTTTAAAACTGACTTCAAACTCATCCTTATTTAAAAGCGTAATATAGAAATAATCGTATTTTTTGAGTAAATCTTCGCTCCCGAGCCTTGCTTCAACGCACTCGTATTCGGCGATATACGGCATGGTTATGGTCTTTAAAGAGCTTTGCATATCCATACCGCAGGCGGGGAAGAGAAGAAGTACGGCAAAAAACAATACGGTAAGTAAATATATTTTCTTTTTCATATGGCATAAGTATGAGCAAACCGCAAAAAAATAACCCCGCGGTTGTCGCGGGGCTTTAAAGTTGTAATTTACGCTTTGCCTATGCTTCCGAAAATTTCCATTTTTGCCTTTACGGTAGCCTTAATAGCCTCACAGCCGGGAGCAAGCAGCTTGCGGGGGTCAAAGCCCTTGCCAACCAAATCCTTGCCCTCTTCAATATACTTTCTCGTAGCTTCCTGGAAAGCAAGCTGACACTCGGTATTTACGTTGATTTTTGCAACGCCGAGAGAGATAGCCTTTTTAATCATATCGGTGGGAATACCCGTGCCGCCGTGAAGAACAAGGGGCATATTGCCAACCTTGTCGTTTACAGCCGCAAGCGTTTCAAAGCTCAAGCCGGGCCAATCAGCGGGGTACTTTCCGTGAATATTTCCTATACCTGCAGCAAGCATTGTAACGCCCAAATCTGCAATTTTCTTGCACTCGTCGGGATCTGCGCACTCGCCCCTGCCGATAACGCCGTCTTCCTCGCCACCGATAGCGCCGACCTCTGCTTCCAGGCTTAACCCCTTTTTCTTGCAGACTTCAACAAGCTCTTTTGTCTTTGCAACGTTTTCCTCGATGGGGAAGTGAGAGCCGTCGAACATAATGGAAGAGAAGCCTGCTTCGATACATTTGTAGCAGCCCTCGTAAGTGCCGTGGTCGAGATGAAGTGCAACGGGAACGGTAATTTTAAGCTCTTCAATCATGGCTTTAACCATAGATGCAACCGTCTTAAAGCCGGTCATGTATTTGCCCGCGCCTTCCGAAACGCCGAGAATAACCGGAGATTTCAATTCTTCCGCCGTCTGCAAAATGCATTTTGTCCACTCTAAATTGTTGATATTAAACTGTCCTACGGCATATTTGCCGTCTCTTGCTTTTTCAAGCATTTCTTTTGCCGAAACAAGTGCCATAATTTCCTCCTCAATACATATTATTGATATATTTTATACCTTAATTAAGTATAAATGATTGTGGAATAAATTTCAAGCTAATCGGCAAAAATATTTGTAAAATCTTGGAAAATCGCGCAGGAAATTATGCGACGAACAATTGACTTGGTTTACGGTATTTGATATAATTATATTGATTAGGCTGATTTGTGCCTGAATGAAAATTCGTACAGATTGAAATTGTAAAATTAAAAATATATTTAAAATTCGGAGGAACTCTATTATGGCAAATGTAAAAGTTGCAATTAACGGCTTCGGTCGTATTGGTCGTCTTGCGTTCAGACAGATGTTCGACGCTGAAGGGTACGAAATCGTTGCTATCAACGATTTAACAAGCCCCGTAATGCTCGCTCATCTTTTGAAGTACGACTCCGCACAGGGCAGATATAAGTACGCAGAATCCGTTGTTGCGGGCGAGGATTCCATCACCGTAAACGGCAAAACTATCAAAATTTATGCAGAAAAAGACGCAGTTAACCTTCCCTGGAAGGACCTTGGAGTAGACGTTGTATTAGAGTGCACCGGCTTCTACTGCTCCAAAGACAAGGCTTCCGCTCATATCAAAGCGGGCGCTAAAAAGTGCGTTATTTCCGCTCCCGCAGGCAACGATTTGCCCACAGTCGTTTACAGCGTAAACGAAAAGACCTTGAAGGCAAGCGACACCGTTATCTCGGCGGCAAGCTGCACCACGAACTGCCTTGCTCCCATGGCAGACGCACTTAACAAGCTTTGCAACATCAAGAAGGGCTATATGACTACAATTCACGCTTACACCGGCGACCAGATGGTTCTCGACGGACCTCATCGCAAGGGCGACTTGAGAAGAGCAAGAGCAGCGGCTGTTAATATTGTTCCCAACTCCACGGGCGCAGCTAAAGCAATCGGACTCGTTATTCCCGAGCTCAACGGCGTTCTCGACGGATGCGCACAGCGCGTTCCCGTTCCCACCGGTTCGCTTACCCAGCTTATCGCAGTTTGCGAAGGCAAGGTTGACGCTAAGAGCGTAAACGAAGCAATGAAAGTTGCTGCCGCTAAATCCAACGGTTCTTACGGCTACACCGAAGAGGAAATTGTTTCTTCCGACGTTATCGGCATTACCTACGGTTCGCTGTTTGATGCAACTCAGACGAAGTGCATGGACCTCGGCGACGGCACAACCCTTGTTAAGGTTGTTTCCTGGTACGACAACGAAAACTCGTACACCTCGCAGATGGTCAGAACTATCAAGTATTTCGCTGAATTAAAGTAATAAAATAAATTGATTAAAAACACCCCTCGACTTAATTTAGTCGAGGGGTGTTTATCTTTTTTTATTTAAAATCAATTTCAAGTTCGTCACTCGTAAACATAGCGTCGCTGAAAAATTCTGCGGGTGTTACTTCCAATGTCTGCAATAAAATTAAAATAGTTCGTAAATAAATATCTTTATTTCGGTTTTTTCTGATGCTTCTGTACGTTTCGTAAGAAATAGCTGCCTTATTACAGAGAGTATATACGCCCATTTTTTTCTCTTTTCTTATAGTTTCTAACTTGTTTGAGATAAATTCATTTAATACCATAACATAATGTTAACCAAAATCACTATTATTATATCTGTGTTATAATAGTGATTTTGTTGACAATTGTAGAAAATGATGATAAAATTTTAATACAATCAGAAGGAGGAATGTTAAATTGGAAACGAATGTAAAAAACTCAAAAGTCAAATTAGTTATTGGAACAATTATTCTATTGCTGTCAGTTGTTTGGATTGCGGTCGCGGTTTATTGTTTTAACTACACAGAGATTGTGAATGGAAAAGAATATGACTGGAGTGAGAATGGTGTCGCTTGTATTGTGATAAGTGTACTGCATATGATATTTGCTCACTTTTTAGTTTGGAGCTATCTTAAAACAACAAGCAAACGGGGCGTATTTAGTATAATAGTATATATTTTAACTTTTGTACAGTTTTGGGTTGTTGTGGGAGTTATTTATTTGGGTTATAAGCTTTTTACTGGAATACGGGATGGCAAATTCGACGACCCGACAATTAAAACGGTTAAAGCAAAAGACGATGATGGTAAAGAGCATACGCTAACACAAGAATATTCGGGTAGCAGTTCATACAAGGATGAAAAAGGAAATTGCTGGACAACACACGACAACGGTAAAACATTTGATAAAGATTAAATAAGATTTGTAAAATAATCAGCGGGCGGGATAAAGTTTACCCCGCCCGCTTTTAAAATATATAAATTTACACGTTAAATCTGAATAAGACTACGTCGCCGTCTTTTATTACGTATTCCTTGCCTTCAGAACGAACCTTGCCTTTTTCGCGTGCGCCCGTGAGTCCGCCGCATTCTAAAAGTGTTTGCCATTCGACAACTTCGGCGCGGATAAAGCCTTTTTCAAAGTCTGTATGAATTTTACCCGCCGCCTGAGGAGCTTTCGTGCCCTTGACAATCGTCCAGGCACGCGTTTCTTTTTCACCCGCAGTGAGGTAGGAGATAAGACCGAGTAGTGAATAGCTCTTTTTAATAAGTCTGTTCAGTCCGCTCTCTTCAAGTCCGAGTTCTTGCAAAAACATTGCGCTGTCCTCTTCGGACATCATTGAAAGTTCTTCCTCGGTTTTTGCGCAGATGACGAGAACTTCGCTGTCCTCTTTTTTTGCATATTCCTTAACAGTGCAGACAAGAGGAATATCGTTTTCAGATTTGCCCATATCAAATTCGGAAATATTAGCCGCATAGATTACAGGCTTTGCCGTGAGCAGGAAAAGGTTGTCCAAAAGCGGTTTTTCGTCGTCCGAACACTCGAAAAGGCGGGCGGGCTTTTCCTCGCTCAAAAACTTTTCAAGTCTCTCCAAAAATGCGAACTCTGCGGCAGCTTCTTTGTTTGAACCTCCGCGCGCAACATTGCGTATTCTGTCCTGACGCTTGTTGACAGCTTCAATATCGGAGAGAATAAGCTCAAGCGTAATGGTCTGAATATCTGCAACGGGGTCGATTTTTCCGCTTACGTGCGTGATATTTTCATCCTCGAAACAGCGCACTACGTGAACGATTGCGTCGCACTCGCGCACGTGCGAGAGGAACTTGTTTCCCAAGCCTTCGCCCTTGGACGCGCCCTTGACAAGACCCGCAATATCGACGAATTCAACGATAGCCGGGGTAACTTTTTTACTTGCATACAAAGCCGCGAGCTTGTCGAGCCGCTCGTCGGGCACGGTTACAACGCCTACGTTGGGTTCGATTGTGCAGAAGGGATAATTCGCCGCCTCTGCGCCCGCATGTGTTATCGCATTGAAAAGAGTGGATTTTCCCACGTTGGGAAGTCCTACAACACCTAATTTCATTTAATTTGTCTATCCTGAGTCGTTTTTCTAAATTATAATATAAAAGTTCAAAATAATCAAAACAATTGACGCTTAAACTTGATTAATTTGCATTTTTATAGTAAAATTTTATTATAAGTTTTAAATCAAAGGGTTTTTATGGATTACAAAAAATATATTGCCGAAAGAATTAAAATAGACGGCGCGGGTAGCGAGGAAATCTACTCTGCAATAGCCTTTCCTCCCAACACGGAAATGGGCGATTATGCGTTGCCCTGCTTTAAATTTGCAAAAATATTGAGGAAGAGTCCCGCTCTGATTGCCGAGGATATTAAAAATTCCTACGCTTGCGACGGCGTTATCAGCGAGGTCTCGGCTGTAAACGGCTACGTCAACTTCAAAATCAACAAAAAGGGTCTTACGCGCGAAGTTATTTGCGAGATACTCGAAAAGGGCGCAAGCTACGGCTCGTCAGATATTGGCAAAGGCAAGACTATTTGTATCGACTATTCTTCGGTAAATATCGCAAAACCTTTCCATATAGGTCATCTTTCCACGACAGTTATCGGCGGTTCGCTGTATAAAATTTATAGCTTTCTCGGATATAAGGTTGTCGGAATTAACCATTTGGGCGACTACGGCACACAGTTTGGCAAGCTTATAAGCGCGTACAAGCATTGGGGAAACAGAGATGAAGTGGAAAAAGGCGGAATTCACGCAATAAACTCGCTCTACGTCCGTTTCAACGAGGAGGCAACCCCAGAAATGGAGCAGGAGGCGCGCGAGTATTTCCGACTTATAGAGAGCGGGGACAAAGAGGCAAACGAGCTGTTTGAGTGGTTCAAGAGCCTCACTTTAAGCTACGTCCAGAAAATCTACGAAAAACTTAATATCAAATTCGACAGTTACGCCGGCGAAAGGTTTTACACCGATAAAATGCAGCCGGTAGTTGACGAATTGCTCGAAAAGGGGCTTCTTGTAGAGAGCGAGGGGGCGCAGATTGTCGATTTGGAAGAGTACTCAATGCCCCCCTGCCTTATTTTGCGGTCGGACGGTGCTTCGCTCTATGCAACCCGCGACCTTGCCGCCGCAATTTACCGCAAGAACACCTACGACTTCTATAAATGCCTCTATGTCGTAGCGTATCAGCAGAATTTGCACTTCAAACAGGTTTTCAAGGTCTTAGAGCTTATGGGCAGAGAGTGGGCAAAGGATTTAATTCACGTTGCCTACGGCATGGTTTCCCTGGAAGACGGCGCAATGTCCACGAGAAAGGGCAAGGTAGTTTGGCTTGAGGACGTAATTTCAAAGTGCGTTGAAAAGGCGTATGCGGTTATCAGCGAGAAAAACCCCGACGCCGACAATAAAGAAAAAATTGCCGAAACGGTGGGCATGGGAGCTCTCATTTTCGGCGCACTCTATAACAATAAAATCAAGGATATAGTTTTCTCATACGACAAGGTTTTAAGCTTCGAAGGCGAAACGAGCGTGTACGTCCAGTACACCTGCGCACGCGCAAAATCCGTGCTTGTAAAGAGCGGGGCGGAGGGGAGCTTACCCGAAAATTATGAACCCAACGCAGAGGAGTACGAAGTTATTAAAACGCTTGCATCATTTGGTGAAGTTGTCAATGAGGCGGGCGAAAAATACGAGCCTTCGTTAGTTGCCCGCTACGCCGTGGACCTCGCGCAAAAGTTCAATAAATTCTATATCGAGTGCAAGATTTTAACGGCGGGAGAAGATGAGAAAAACTTCCGTTTAGCCCTTACCAAGGCTACTTTGCAAACGCTTGAAAACGCGCTAAAACTGCTCGGCATAGGCGTCCCCGAAAAGATGTGATTTTATGTACAAAGCAATAATCTTCGATTTGGACGGAACGCTCCTCGATACGTCAAAAGACATATGTGAAAATTTGAACAAAACTTTCAAAAATTTCTCTCTGCCAAAGATATCACTTGAAAAAACTTTGGAGTACGTAGGCGACGGCGCGAGGAAACTTATAGAGAGAGCAGTGGGACAAAAAGACCCCGAATTTATTGAAAAAGTCTATAAAGATTTCACAAACATATATGCAAAAAGCGACAATAATTTGACATGCCTTTACCCGAACGAAAGCGAAGTTTTGCAAAATTTTAAAAATGCTGGAATTAAGCTTGGCATACTTACAAACAAGCCTCAAGGGGCAACTGAGCGCGTTTTTGCCAAATTTTTGGCGAATTTCGGCTTTAACATAGTACTTGGTCAGACAGAGTACCGTCCTTTAAAGCCAAATCCGAGCGCTGTTTTCGAAATTTTGGAAAAATTTGAAGTTGAAAGAGGTGACTGTCTTTTCGTCGGCGACGGAGAGCCGGATATTGAAACGGCAAAAAATGCGGGACTTGATTGCGCCTCCGTTTTGTGGGGGTTCAGAAGCAGAAAACAGCTTGAAGAGGCGGGCGGAAATCTCTTCGTATCCTCGTTTTCAGAGTTGGAAAAAATTGTTAATTATTGACATAAAGTAAATTTCTTTCATTAAATAATTGTAATTTCGTATCTAATGTGATAATATAAAGTCACTTAAAAATATTTAAAAACAGGAGTTTAAAAATTTATGAAAAGATGTGCAGTTTGCGGTGAAATCGTAGCGGACGATGTAGAAATTTGCCCCGTTTGCAAGGCAAAGAAATTCACACCTGTTGACGATAAACCTACATACGCTTGCGAACACGTAATCGGTGACGGCAAGGTAGAGGACGCAGAGGTTTTGGAAGGACTTCGCGCTCACTTTACGGGCGAGTGCACCGAGGTTGGTATGTACCTTGCAATGTCCCGTGCGGCAGAGCGTGAAGGCTATCCCGAGGTAGCGGAGGCTTTCAAGCGTTACGCTTACGAAGAGGCAGAACACGCAGCTAAATTTGCAGAACTTCTCGGCGAAGTTGTTTATCATTCCACGAAGAAAAATCTTGAGCTTCGCGCTGCGGCGGAGGCAGGCGCTTGCGAAGGTAAGCTTGCTATTGCAAAGCGTGCTAAACAGCTCGGCTACGATGCCGTTCACGACACCGTTCACGAGATGGCAAAGGACGAGGCAAGACACGGCGCAGGCTTTGCAGGTCTTTTAAAGAGATACTTCGGTAAATAATAATTTTATTAAACAAATTGCGGCAGGAACGTTCCTGCCGCTTTTTTCATACAATAAAGTATGGGCGAGGGGGAAAACCTTTGCTCTAATTCTAAAGAAAAAGGGAAAACTAAATATGTGCAATAACTGTAATGGTTGTTTCAGGGGAATTTTGAACCTTTTCAACAACAACTGCAGCTGCGGTTGCTCGGGTTGGAATAACGGTAACAACGGTTGCGGCTGTGGTTGTGGCTCGAATAATTCGGGCAACAACGGCGGTATTTTGAGTCTACTCAACGGCAACAACGGTAATGGCGGTTGCGGCTGTGGCTGCGGCTCGAACCGTTCAGGTAACAACGGCAACAGCGGATGTGGCTGTGGTTGTTCAAGGAGCGTACCTAACAACAATAACTGCGGCTGTTACGACGCGTACTACGCAATGCAGTACGGGCTGACGAACAACGGTTGCGGCTGTTCGAACTGGTACAACCTCAACGTTCGTACGGGGTGCGGCTGCTACTCTAATAATTCAGGCTGCGGTTGCGGCTGTTCTTCGAACAATTCGTGTTGCGGTTGCGGTTGCTCCTCAAACCGTTCCGGCAATATCGGCTCTATATTGAATTTGCTCGGTATCTCCTTTTAAATAACTGAACTCAACAATTAAAAACGGGGCGTTCCTTTTGGGAACGCCTTATCTTTATACAACGGACGGAATTTGAAACCTTATATGAATAGTAGTGGCTTTACTGCAAAAAATACAGATATGCGCAAGCTCATCGATTTAGTTAAATATTATACAGACAAACGCTTTTCGACCGTTGCGGGAACGCTCGTCTATTTTCTATTAATGAGCATAGCGCCTTTTATTCTTTGGCTTACGGTAGTTTTCGGAAACGTAAATCTCGATGGGATACTTGCAAACGAAATTTTCGGGAGCGTTGCCCCTGTTTTAAAATATCTGAAAGACAACGCGCAACACGCCGCAGTGGGGGCGGGCGTGATATTTCTTGCGACTTCGCTATATTCGTCCACAAACTTTTTTTATCACTTACAAAGAAGCGGAGAGATAATTTACGAGTGCCAAGAAGCGGAGCGGGGCATTAGGCTCAGATTAAAATCGCTATGTTTAATCGTTATAACTATAATTATGGTTGCGCTTATTGGCGCAGTCACGGTTTTCGGAAACAATCTTTTGAGTATATATATGCCGTCATTCATTTCGCAAATTATATCCGTATTCAGTATTTCCGCGTTAGCTTTGGGTGTTGCAATCGTGCTGAACGCCTTTGCCTGCCCTTACAAGAACAATTTAACCGATATTCTACCCGGAAGTCTGCTTACTACCGTTCTGTGGTTGACGCTATTTATTGCGTTCGGGGTCTATACCAAATTCTCTTCGCCCGAAAAACTGTACGGAAAAGTTGCGTCCGTTATAGTTTTTCTCGTGTGGTGCTACGCCATGATGTGCTGTTTGGTTATCGGCATGGTCAATAACGGAAGGCATTTTAAAAAGCCCAAACAAATATCTGTTTTAAAGAGTGAAAAAGCATATTAAAAAGCTCCGAAAATATCGGAGCTTTTGTCTTTTTCAATCAATATTTAGATGCGCAGGCAATCGCAAGTGAACCGGGACCGATATGACATGAAACGCTCAGGGATAGGTTGTTTACAAAAGTAAATTCAACGTTCGGGAACATTTCCTGAATTTCTTCCTTGAATTTCTCCGCATCCGCAAGCCTGTCGGTGTGCGCAACGCTAACCGTCATTTTACCTGCATCAACGATATGCTTGAAGCGTGTGTCTAAATCCTTCTTTATTGCATCGAGCATAGCCTTTTTCGCGTCGGATACTTTTCTTACCTTTGTAAACTGGTCAAGTTTTTCGCCCTGAATCTGCAAAACGGGCTTAATTTTCAAAAGCGTGCCTATAGCTGCCGCCGCGGCAGTAAGTCTGCCGCTCTTTTTAAGAAATTTAAGAGTGTCAACCATTATATAAATGCTTGACTCCGAGGCCGACTTAATAAGATAGTCGTGAATTTCCTTTGCGCTTTTGCCCTCTTTTGACATTTGCAGTGCATCCATGACGCTCTGTCTTTGGGTAATGGACACGCGATGGTTGTCCGCAACGAAGACTTTACCTCTGAACCTGTCGTCGTTTTCAGCCATTTTTGCAAGAAAATGTCCCGTTTCGGAAAGTCCGCTTGAAATGGGAACATATACGACGCCGTCGTATTCTTCAAGCGCCTTTACCCACATTTCACTGACGGTGTCGGGATTGGGCTGGGAGGTGGAAACGCTTGCATCAGTATCTTTAAGCTTTTCGTAGAATTGAGCCTGTGTCATGGTCAAATCTTCAAAAAACAATTCTTCATTTACGAATACTGGTACGGGCGCGATGAATACGCCTAACTCTTTAGCTTCAGCCTGCGTGATGCCGCTGCTGCTGTCCGCCATTATAGCAACTTTCATAATTCTCCTCCTGTATATATCAATATTTGACGGAGCATGCAACTGCCAAAGCTCCGGGACCTATATGGCACGAAACGCTCAAAGAGAGGGGGTCTACAAACAAAATTTCAAGGTCGGGAAATTCTTCCAAAACTTCTTCTCTGAATTTTTCAATTTCTTCGGTGTTTTGGGTATGAGCAAGGGATAAAACAATTTTGCCCTGCGCTCTCAAATCTGCGAAGCGGGTTTCTAAATCGTGCTTGATTGCCTTGATCATTGTTGATTTAGCGTCGGAAACCTTTCTTACCTTTGCGTATTGGTCAAGCTTTTCGCCCTGAATTTGCAAAACGGGTTTAATTTTCAAAAGCGTGCCAATAGCGGCAACGGCGGGAGTGAGTCTGCCGCCCTTTTTAAGGTATTTCAACGTTGCAACCATTATGTAGATGCTTGACTGCATCTTGGTCTGCATTAAATAATCGTAAATTTCCTGCGCAGTTTTACCCTCGTTCGCCATTTTTAACGCGTCGTAAACGCTTTGTCGTTGAGTTATTGAAATTCTTTGGTTGTCCACAACGTAAACTTTGCCTTTGAACTGTACTTCGCTCTCCGCATAATGCGAAAGGGTGTGGCAGGTTTCGGAAAGTCCGCTCGACATAGGAATACAGATAATTGTATCGTAGTCCTTTAAAAGCTTGCTCCAAATTTCGCCTACTTCAACGGGGTTGGGTTGGGAAGTGGATACGTTTGCGTTCGATTTGAGTTTTTCGTAGAACTGCTCCTGCGATAGCGTCAAATCCTCGTAGTACAAGCCGCCGTCAATAAGAACGGGCATAGGTATAACCGTTATGCCCAATTTCTCGGCTTCGGCTTGCGTGATGCCGCTGTTGCTGTCTGTTACGATAGCCGTTTTCATAAATTTTAATATCTCCTGTATATGTTAGATTGAAATAACAATCTATAATACATTTTACCATTATTTGTATAAAAAGTCAAATGATAAGCCCAAGTAGTTTTAGCGAAATCATCAATATGAAAGTTTATATAATATAAGGTTCAGTTTAATTTAAGATTTGCCTTTTATATTTCGTTGTAATATAATCTTTCTGCAACAAACAGTAATTTAGAGGAGAGCAAAAATGGCTTTGATTGACGTTGCGTGTGAAGTTCTAAAAGAATATGAGTTTGAAGTTACACCTAATCGTGTGTTTTTGGGTTTCAGCAATGGTAAGAAAATAAAATTAAAAATAGGCATAACAGTAGAACAGTTTTTTAATCTGTTTTCTAAAATATCCGACTTGCTTGGTGTTCCTGTTTGTGTTCATTCCTACTATGGTTTTATTTGGAAAAACAATGGCGAATATCTTGCATTAAATACGATTGAGGAAAGTTACGGTTGTGATGTTACGTCTGTATTCGTATTCAACAAAGTGCCAATTGGTAAAAAACTAAACTATGATAATTACACCCAAATAGAAGAAATTGTTAAACAAGTATTTTCTGACCACAATCTTAATTGCAATCACTTTGTTCATTACGGCAATAAACGATTGATGTTTTTAGGCGATAATACCGAAACGCAATGCCTGCTGATATTAAAGCAACATTCATTGGAGTTTTATTGCTCATCAAAGGAACCGTTGGACGATAAAAGTACAAGAGTGATACCTCGCTATTCTCGGAAAGAAAAGATATCTTTGAGCGAATTATCTTCGATTAAACAATCTTTACAAAACTGTTTTATAGTCAATTAGTAAGGTAAATTTCAATTTAGCATTATATATCAAAAGCGGAATTAAATATTTCCGCTTTTTTCAATGAAAAAAATAAGAACGCAAGTGTTCAACTTGCGTTCTTGGTGGCGCAGAGAAGAGGATTTGAACCTCCGGACGGGTATTAGCCGTCACACGATTTCCAATCGTGCGCCTTAAACCGCTCAGCCATCTCTGCATCGCCGCTCGGCAATTTTTCAGCCGAGCGAAATTATAATATAAAATTTTTGAAAAAAAAGCAAGTAATTTTTACGCTAAATTACATTAAGAACGAAAAATTTGAGATACTGCGTTTCTTCGGCGCAAAGTAGAGAGGGGTGGTCGGGCGCTTGGGACTTAATCTCTATACACCGAACTTGTCTGCCGCTCTCTTTTGCCGCCTCCGTGAGCATCTTTTCAAACAGCGTTGCCGACATATAATGCGAGCAGGAGCAGGTTATGAGATATCCTCCGCTCTTAACAATTTTCATAGCGGTAAGGTTGATATCCTTATAGCCTCTGTAAGCGTCTTTGACTTCGTCCGCTGTCTTGCAAAAGGCGGGAGGGTCCAAAATCACGGTGTCGAACTGTCGTTTTTCCTTTCTGAAATTCCTTAAAACTTCAAATACGTCGCCCTGCAGGGTCTCAATATTTTTAAAGCCGTTTGCCTCGGCGTTGTCACGAACGTTTTTAAGAGCTAAATCGGAAATATCGCAGGAATAAACGGTGTCGGCAACCGTTGCGGCGTTCATAGAAAAGCCTCCGCTGTTGCAAAAGCAGTCCAAAACCTCGCCTTTGCAATACTTCCTTGCGGCAAATCTGTTTTCCTTTTGGTCCAAAAAGTAACCCGTTTTCTGTCCGTTCTTAACGTCGACAAGCATTTTTACACCGTTTTCCGTAATGGGGCAGTAGTCGGGAATTTCGCCGTACAGCACTTGCTTAATTTCTTGCAAACCCTCTTTTTTTCTGACGGAAACGTCGCTGCGCTCGTAAATGCCTTTGGGGCTGAAAATTTCTTTAAGGCAGTCGCAAATCAAGTCCTTTCGCATATCAATTCCGAGCGAAAGACACTGAATTACGAGATAATCGCCGTATTTATCTACAATGAGTGCGGGAAGATTGTCCGCCTCGCCGAATACAACGCGGTAATTGTCCGAATATCCGAGTTTAAGTCTGTAATTATTGGCGTCCGAAAGTCTCTTTAAATAGAACTCTTTATCGTCAATTTCGTTGCCGCGAATAAATACTCTGACGAGTATTTTAGAGGCATGGTTTATATAGCCCTTGCCGATAAATTTGCTGTCAAAAGAGTATACGGAGGCAAGCGAGCCGTTTTTGTCTTTGCCCTCGATTTTGGCAACTTCGTTGGCATAGACCCAGCTGTGCCCGGAGATAATGCGCTTTTCTTCGCCCTTTTTGAGATAAATGCTTATTGACATAATTTAAGTTTACCAAATATTGATAATAATTGCAATAAAAATTGCTTTTTATTTATTTAATATGGTATAATTAACAAGTATGAAAAAATTATTGAGGTATCTCAAAGAATACAAGCTACAATCGGTGCTTGCGCCCCTTTTCAAGCTTTTGGAGGCGTGCTTTGAACTGTTTGTGCCCATAATCGTTGCCGCTATAATAGACAACGGCATAAAGGGTGATGGCGGAACTTCATATATAATTTATTCAACTCTAATTCTTGTGGCGCTCGGCGTGGTCGGGCTTATAAGCGCGGTTTCGGCGCAATATTTTGCGGCAAGAGCTGCGGTAGGCTTTTCAAAAGGATTAAGACACGATTTGTTCAAAAAAATGCAGTCGCTCTCATACGCCGATATAGACGGTTTGGGAACGGGTAAAATGATTACGCGCATGACGAGCGACGTCAATCAGATTCAGTCGGGTGTCAACCTTGTATTAAGGCTGTTTATGCGCTCGCCGTTTATTGTGTTCGGCGCAATGATAATGGCGTTCGTAATAAACCCTCCGTCGGGCGTTATATTTGTAATTACAATTGCCGTACTCTGCGTTATAGTGTTCGGAATTATGCTTATAAGCATACCTTTATACCGCAAGGTGCAGGGAAATCTTGATAAGGTTACTGTTTCCACAAGGGAAACGCTGACGGGTTCGAGGGTAATACGCGCTTTCTGCAAAGAAGAGGACGAAATTGCAAATTACGACAAGCGCAATACCGAGCTGACGAAATCTCAGCTTTTCGTGGGCAGAATTTCGGCGCTGATGAACCCGCTGACCTACGCGATAATAAACGTAGGCATTATTGCACTCTTGCACACCGGCGCACTTCAGATAAAGGCGGGCAATCTTTCGCAGGGACAAGTAGTGGCGTTGTACAACTATATGACGCAAATTCTCGTCGAGCTTATTAAACTTGCAAACCTCATAATTACGGTTACCAAATCGTTTGCCTGCGCGGGAAGAATAAACCAGGTTCTCGATATGCAACCCTCGCTGATAAGCGGAGGCGGAGAAGCGGCTAGTTCTAGCCACTTTATAGAATTTAAAAGCGTCAGCGTCAATTACGGCAACGCTGGAGATAACGCTTTAACCGATATATCGTTTACCGTTGAAAAGGGGCAGACAATCGGCATTATCGGCGGAACGGGTGCGGGCAAGACGACGCTTGTGAATACCGTACCGCACTTTTACGACGTTTCCCAAGGCGAGGTTTTAATTAACGGGTGCAACGTAAATTCAATAGGCGACGAAAAGCTCCGCGATATGTGTGGAGTTGTGCCTCAGCGCGCCGTACTTTTTAAGGGTACGATACGCGAAAATTTGCAGTGGGGCAAATCGGGAGCAACCGACGGGGAAATTTTCAAAGCCCTTGAAACCGCGCAAGCTGTCGAGGTGGTAAACGGCAAAGAGAAAGGGCTTGACGAGCTTGTTGCGCAGGGAGGTAAAAACTTTTCGGGCGGACAGAGGCAGAGGCTCACTATTGCCCGCGCTCTCGTCAAAAAATCCGAAATTTTAATACTCGACGACAGCGCTTCGGCACTCGATTACGCTACGGACGCAAAATTAAGAAAATCGCTTAAAAAGCTGGACTATTCGCCTACGGTATTTATCGTGTCACAGCGCACCTCGTCAATAAAGCACGCCGATAAAATTATAGTTTTGGATGCGGGTAAAATGGTCGGGTACGGTACGCACGACGAACTTATAAAAACCTGCGATATTTACCGCGAAATTCATTTCTCGCAAGTCGACGAAAAGAAGGAGGCGGCGAATGGCTGATAAGCGTAAAGGCGTTGTAAAGCGCATATTAAAGCAACTCAAAAAATACCGCCTGCTGCTTGTTTTGACTGTACTCTTTGCAATAATTACGGTTGCGGGAACTTTGCTTGTGCCCGTAATTTTTGGGCGAATCATAGATTTAGTCGACTTGGAGAACCTCGGCTCAATAGATTTTGCAAAGATAGGTAATTATTTTGTCTATATTGGAATAGCAGTCGCCATAACCTGCCTTTCGCAGTGGCTGATGAGTGTCATAAACAATGCAATCGCCTATAACGTAGTCAAGGACATAAGGGAGGAGGCATTTGTAAACCTTCAGCGCCTGCCTTTAAAATATATCGACGGACATCCATACGGAGATTTGGTTGGAAGAGCCATAGCCGACGTAGACCAGTTCGCCGACGGACTTTTGATGGGCTTTACGCAGTTGTTTACCGGAGTACTTACAGTAATAAGCACCCTTACAATAATGTTCGTAATAAACTGGGTGATTGCGCTTGTCGTATTTATAATTACTCCGCTTTCGCTGTTCGTGGCTAAATTTATTGCTTCGAGAACATATTCGATGTTCAGGAAAACTTCGGAAATACGCGGCGAGCAGACGGCGTTTATCGACGAAATGGTGGGTAACCTCAAAGTGGTGCAGGCGTTTAACCACGAGGACGAGAATTTGGAAAAATTCGACGAAATCAACGAGCGGCTTACCTCTGCCTCGCTAAAGTCAATATTCTTTTCATCGCTCACTAACCCTAGCACAAGGTTTGTAAACTCCGTCGTTTACGCGGCGGTTGCACTCACGGGTGCCATTATGCTTGTGCTGGGAACACCGTTGCCGGTGCTGTTTACGGTGGGTAAGCTTTCAAATTTATTGTTCTACGCAAATCAGTACACCAAGCCATTCAACGAAATTTCTGGGGTTATAACCGAGTTGCAGAACGCTATCGCCTGCGCCGGAAGAATTTACGAGGTGATAGACGAACAGCCCCAACAGCCCGATAAAGAGAATGCGGTCGAGCTCACGGACGTAAAAGGAGAGGTAAGACTTGAAAATATCGACTTCTCTTACGCTCCCGAGAGTAAACTTATTGAAAATCTCAACTTAAACGTTAAGGCAGGGCAGAGAGTTGCCATAGTAGGACCAACGGGTTGCGGCAAGACTACGCTGATAAATCTTTTAATGAGGTTTTACGAGCCTTTGGGCGGTCAGATAAGTGTGGACGGAACGCCAGTAACGGATATAACCCGCAAATCGCTCCGCAAAAATTACGGTATGGTCTTGCAGGATACCTGGCTTAAAAGCGGTACCGTGCGTGAAAATATTGCAATGGGCAGACCCGACGCAACGTACGAAGAGATTGTGGAGGCGGCAAAGGCTTCGCACGCGCACAGCTTTATACTGCAGCTTGCTGACGGTTACAATACGGTAATTGCCGAGGACGGCGGAAATCTTTCGCAGGGGCAGAAACAGCTACTGTGTATTTCACGCATTATGCTCTGTTTGCCGCCCATGCTTATATTGGACGAGGCAACTTCATCGATAGATACGCGCACGGAGCTCAAAATTCAGAACGCCTTTGCAAAGCTTATGTCTGGCAGAACGAGCTTTGTTGTTGCGCACAGACTTTCTACGATAAAAGAGGCGGATATTATTCTAGTTATGAAGGACGGAAAAATTATTGAGCAGGGCACTCATAGCGAACTTTTAAAATCCGGCGGATTTTACAATAATTTGTATAACAGTCAATTCGCCGAAGTTTCTTAAATTAAAAAATAATTTTGTTTAACGGAGATATAGCGGAAAAATGTTACAGGTAAACAACGTGTCGCTTCAGTACGGAAGCAAAAAATTGTTTGAAGAGGTCAATTTAAAATTTACAAAGGGCAACTGCTACGGGATTATCGGCGCCAACGGCGCGGGTAAATCCACCTTTTTAAAGGTTTTGAGCGGGGAGATTGAGCCCAATAAGGGCGATGTAACCCTCGACAAAACGGAGAGAATGTCCGTTTTACAGCAGAACCAAAATGCCTTTGACCACGTTACCGTTCTGCGTGCCGTAATGCTCGGGCATAAAAGGCTTGTCGACATAATGGACGAGAAGGACGCGCTGTATGCAAAAGAGGAATTTACCGAAGAGGACGGAGTGCGTGCAAGCGAGCTTGAAAGCGAGTTTGCCGAACTCGGCGGCTGGGACGCAGAGTACGAGGCGCAGACTCTTTTAAGTGCGCTCGATATCGGCGAAGAGTATTACGGCGTACTCATGGCAGATCTCGACGCAAAGCGCAAACTAAAGGTCTTGCTTGCACAAGCGCTGTTCGGCAATCCCGATATCCTTCTTTTGGACGAGCCTACGAACAACCTCGACATAAAGACCGTTCGCTGGCTTGAAAATTACCTCTTGGATTTTGAAAATACAATTATTATCGTTTCGCACAACAGACACTTTTTGAACAAGGTCTGCACTCATATCTGCGACGTTGACTACGGCAAGATAAATATGATGCTTGGTAACTACGATTTCTGGTATCAGACGAGCCAGCTTCTTGCCCGTCAGCAAAAGGACCAAAACAAGAAGAATGAGCAGCGCGCAAAGGAATTGCAGGAATTCATTGCAAGGTTTGCGGCAAACGCTTCAAAATCGAGGCAGGCGACTTCACGTAAAAAAGAGCTTGAAAAACTCACGATATCCGACTTCAAGCCGTCATTGCGCAAATATCCCTATATTGATTTCAAATACGAAAAGGAAATAGGCAACGATATTTTAATGGTGGAGGGGCTTACAAAGAAGGGCTATTTCGAAAATATTTCCTTTACCGTGCAGAGAGAGGATAAAATAGGCATTGTCAGCGACAAAAGCACGACCGTTTCTATGCTCTACGATATTTTGGCTGGCAAGGTTCAGCCCGACGCAGGTACTGTAAGATGGGGAAAGACAATCTCCGTTTCTTACTTCCCCGAAAATAACAACGAATATTTCCAAGGCTGTGATTACACCCTCGTCGAGTGGTTAAGTCAATTTTCAAAGGACCATTACGAGGAATATCTCCGCGGCTGGCTCGGCAGAATGCTTTTTTCGGGCGAGGAAGCGTTAAAACAGGCAAAAGTCCTTTCCGGTGGAGAAAAAGTAAGATGTATGCTTGCAAAAATGATGTTAGAAGGCAGCAATTTTCTTATTTTGGACGAACCCACAAACCATCTCGACCTCGAATCGATAACAGCCCTCAACAACGGAATGAAAAATTTTAAGGGCTGTATGCTGTTCACTTCACACGACCAAGAATTGATGAATACTGTTGCAACGAGAATAATTGAGATAAACGGCAGCAAAAAATTTGATAAGTGCGTAACTTATGATGAATATATAGACATCATTACGCAGTAAATAGTGGTTTTCGACATAATTCTGTACAAAATTCAAAAATAAGACAAATATTTTGTAAAAAATTATTGCATTTTTTTACAAAATTACTTTACATTTGCTATTTTGTATTATATAATTTCCTCAACATATGAATAACGGAGGCAAATTAATGAAAAAAGTAAGTGTGGCTATTTTTGAAGGGAATGAACAATTATTGTCGGAATTAAAGGACTATTTTGCGCAGTCGTCGGAGTTTGAGCTGTGTGCCGCGACGGTAAACGGCAATACTGCGCGCGAGATTTTAAAAAACAATAATCCTGACGTAGCAGTGGTAGATCTTGTGCTCGTAGGTTGTGACGGCTTTGGCGTTCTCGATGCAATTAAAGCCGAAAAGCCCGACTGCATGTCAATAGCTATAGGCGGTTTTGTTGACGACAAAATCGTTGACAGAGCCATAGAGCATGGAGCTATGTACTACCTTGCAAAGCCTGTAAAGGCGGAAACGGTAATAGAGCGGGTCAAGGAGCTGTCTTCCGAAAGGACTTTCGTACATAAAGTCAGCGGAAATTTGAGGGATAAACGAAAAATAAATTCTATCGACGAAAAGGTAAGCAATATCTTTATCACTATAGGAATTCCCCCGCACATTAAAGGTTTTTCATACCTTCGGGAAGGAATTAAAATGGCGGTGGACAATCCCAACATAATAAACAGAGTTACAAAGGAACTCTATCCGCAGATTGGCGAAAAGTTTTCAACTTCGGCAAGCAAGGTTGAACGCGCAATTCGTCACGCTATCGAAGTTGCGTGGAACAGAGGCAGAACGGACGCAATAAGCTCTATCTTCGGCGCACGCGTATACATAGGCAGCGAAAGACCCACCAATAGCGAGTTTATTGCCCTCGTGGCGGACAAGCTTATCCTTGAATCGTTGGAGTGAATTCAATAATATATTGAATATAATAAAAGGCGGAAGAAAAACCTTCCGCCTTTTGTCTTGCTTACGATTTGTGAATTTTAATTGACAAATATTGTGTAACAATGCTACAATATTTAAAAATATTAGGTAATTTTAGAGCCTGCCTATTCAGGCAGGCTCATTTATATTGCAAGAGCTTAATATGCTTGAAAAAATCAAATCGCCGGAGAATATTAAAGAGCTTTCCTATAAGGAGCTTGACGAGCTTGCCGGCGAGATAAGACTTAAAATTTTAAATACCGTTTCTCAAAACGGCGGACATCTTGCTTCCAACCTCGGTATGGTGGAAGCAACTTTGGCGTTACACAAAGTTTTCAATATGCCGTCCGACAAAATAATTTTCGACGTCAGTCATCAGTGCTATACGCATAAACTTTTGACGGGCAGATACGACAGCTTTCATACATTGAGAGCTTATGGCGGAATTTCGGGTTTTACAAACCGTTCAGAGAGCGAGTACGATATTCTCAACGAAGGTCACAGCGGTTCGTCTATTTCTGCGGCGCTCGGAATTGCAATGGCAAACAAATTGCAGGACAAAACTGATTTTGCCGTTGCGGTAGTGGGGGACGGGTCGCTTACGAACGGGCTTATTTTCGAGGCAATAAACAACTGTGGCGACAAAAATACCCGTCTTATTATTCTTGTAAACGACAACGAAATGTCCATATCCCGCAATATCGGCGGACTGCCTCATCATTTAAGCAAGGTCAGAACAAGCAAGCGGTATTTCAATTTCAAACACCGCTTGGAAAAGTTTTTGATACATATTCCCCTCATAGGCAGGGGGCTTGCCTCTCTTACGAGAAGATTAAAGAACTTCGTAAAGCGTATGCTCGGTAAAAATACGATGTTCGACGATTTCGGATTGAGTTATCTCGGTCCCGTTGACGGGCACAATATAAAGAACCTCGTTACCGTTTTGGAGGAAGCAAAGACAAAGGGCAACTGCTGTGTCGTTCATATGGCTACGCACAAGGGCAAGGGATATTTGCCCGCCGAGGTCGACCCCGATAAATATCATTCCGTCGGCGCCTTCAACTTGGAAGAGGGGATTGGTGCGGAAGCAAAATACAGCTTTTCGGAAAAAGCGGGAGAGCTCGTCTGCGCCCGTGCCGAGAACGACCCTAAGCTCTGCGCAATTACCGCCGCAATGTGTTCGGGTACGGGGCTGACGGAGTTTTCCAAACGCTACCCCGAAAGATTTTTCGACGTGGGAATTGCAGAGGAACACGCAGTCACGTTTTCCGGCGGTCTATCCGTAAACGGGCTTAAACCCGTGTTAATTCTGTACTCGTCGTTCGCGCAGAGAACGTACGATCAGCTTATACACGATATTTCCATACAGAACCTGCCAATGGTCCTGATGCTTGACAGATGCGGTCTTGTTGCGGGTGACGGAATAACCCATCAGGGCATTTTCGATATACCTGCATTTTCAACTATACCGAATATTAAAATATATTCGCCGTCCACTTATTCTGAGCTTGAAGCCTGCTTTGAAATGGCTTGCGAAGACACAAATTTAAGCGTCGTGCGCTACCCCAAGGGCGGGGAATGTGACTATGAACGTGAACGGTTTACCGGAGACGAAGATATATCATACACGGATAATATTGATAGCGCCGAAACAGTAATTATTACATACGGAAGACTTACAAAGCTTGCTTTTGATGCGGCAAAAGTTCAGAGTAGCAATACGGCAGTTATAAAACTTATAAAAGTATTTCCGATTGATTACGAAAAGATTTTATCGCTTGTTAAAAATGCAAAGTTTGTCTATTTCCTTGAAGAGGGCTATTACAGCGGCGGCATAGCCGAAAAAATTGCTGCAAGGCTTGGCGGAGAGCGCGGAATTAAAATTTATACCCATGCAATAACTTCGTTTGTCGAACACGGCTCTTTGGAGGATTTGTATAAGAGCTGCGGATTTACGGTGGAGACGATTACGGAAAACATAAAAAGTATTTCGGACAACTGTAAAACCGAATTCTAAGTTATTGTGAACGTGCGCAAAGTTTTTCAAATTCTTGACTAACTTTCTGTTGTGTGATAAAATTATGTGTAATAATGTGCATTTTTGGCATAATTTGCCGAAAAGGAGGATATTCAATGTTATTTAAGAAGAAATCTCAGGATCTCAAAACCGTAAAACTCGAGGATTTTAACATAGTAGGAGACCTCGAACACAACGAGATTTTATTCTATAGAAGGAAGTTCGACAACAAGGATACGAGCTGCCTCCTTGCGGACGATGCCAATATCGAAGTCCGCAGGCAGTTCGAGGCTGCCGTAATTATCGGCGGTGCGGGAGAAAAGTGGTTCAATAACGGAACGTACAAAATTTTCGACACTAAGGACGATTATAAAGATTACATAAAGAACGGCAAGTCGGTAGAAGTCATCTACGTTGCAAAAAATGCAAACGTAACCGTGGCTTTCGGCACCGAGTCGAGATTTACCTATGTAGACGAGGCAAGCAACAAGGTCATAACCATCGGCGGACACGGAAAGTGCTTCGTCAAGGTTGCAAATTCAATGAGATTTTTCGGCGAAGTCGTAGGTTCTACTTCGGAATTCAACGTAGACGAATTCCAGAATATGTTCCGTAGAATTATCAGCAAAGGCTTCCGCGATCTTTTCTATACCGTAATAGGGGATTTAAAACTTACTTGGGACCAGTTCGACAGAAGGACTGCCGATATAGAAGAGAGCATGGGCAATATCCTAAACGAGAATTTGCAGAAAAAGTACGGTCTTTCCGTTCACGAATTCACGGTAAAGATTAACCTTTTGGAAGACGAGGTTGAAGAAATTAAAAAATTTGCGGACAACAAGAGAAAGGAAGATAAGGAAAAGAGAGAGAGGGAAGAGCAGGAGGAGAAAGACAGGAAAAAGCTCAAAGAGTATCTTGCCGAAGCCGAGCGTCTTGCCGATAAGGAGTGGGAGCGCACTCAGTGGCTTAAAAGGCTTGAGCTTGAAGATAACAAGGCTTATTACGACGTTCTCAAAGTCATCGGAAGTAAGCCCGAACAGAAAGAAGAACCCAAAGAGGACAATAAATGCCCTGCTTGCGGTATGCCCTTCAAGCCTACCGATAAATTCTGCCCCAACTGCGGCGGACGTGTGAGCAAGGACCCCATTATCTGCCCCGATTGCAGTAAGGTAAACGAGCCTACCGCACGTTTCTGCGCAGGTTGCGGTAAAAAATTATAATACGAGGTAAATAAGATGTTGAATTTATTAAATGAAGGCAACTGGATAGAAAATAACTGGTGGATTTTTGCAGTAATCGGCGCCCTTGTAATCGTAGTTGTCGTTCTCATTTTTCTCAGAAAAAAGAAGGTACAGCCCTCCGACCCCGACGCAGATTTGAAGCTGATTGCAGAAAATTCAAAGTTTGTTGAAGTGCTCTTGGTTCAGGCAGAGGGCAACGAAGAAATTGTCAATGAGCTCAAAGAGCTTCAGGAGGATTTAAAATATCTCAAGCCTTCGAGAGAGAAGAAAGTCTATGACTACGACAAAAAGATAAAAGATAACCTCGGCGACCTTAAAATTGCGTTCACAAAGACGGACGGCGAGGGTAGCAAAAAGACCGTTCAACTCATCAAGGATATCAAAATGCTCGTTGCCGAAAGAAATACTAACGTTTAAGGTAAAATATGGGTTTTTTTAGTAATATTTTTAAAAGTAAATACGATAAATTAACGCGTGAAGAAGTCGTTGACTCCATCTGCAAGCTCGAAAAAGAGGGGCAGAATATCGAGGACGGACTCGTTGAAAAGCAAAAGCAGATTGACGACCTCATGATTAAGGGCAGAAAGGAAACCGACAAACAGTTAAAGCTCTATTACGCGAAAAAAATCAACGCCCTAAAAGCAGAGCGCGAGCAGGACGTTCAGCGCGCGATGTACATAATGTACAACGTTCAGCTTTTGAATAAGCTGAAAAACGCTATTGACGACAATCAATTCTTTAAAAACACCTCGAAAATTTCGCTCGGCAATCTGCTTGGCGACCAGAAAGGACTTGCTAAATTCCTCAATAAAACGCTCAATACCCGCGTTGCCGCCGAGGACGTTTTGACGAGCGCAGACGAAATGTTCAAGAACGTCGAAGAGGCGTACGACCAGAACAAGACTATCTACGGCATGAACAATCAGGACGACGAGCTTTTGGCAATGTTTGAAACGGAAGAGACTGTTGCGGCAGAGCAGGAAATGTACGCCGAAACTCCCTCCGAGGCCAAGAAAACCGAGTAAGGAGATACTATGGGAATATCAAAAAAGGAAATTGAAAAGAAAATGCTTATCAACAAAACGATAAGCATTATGAATAAACAAATTCAAAAGCTTGAAGAGCAGAAAAAGAAATACGTAGAAGCGGGCAAAGAGGCAAAGCAGAAGGGACTTGACGCGCAGTATAACCTTGCGCTTACAGGTCTTAGGATGACTATTGCCCAACAGCGCCGCGTGTACGAGATGAAGCTTAACTTCGAGATAACTTCCCAAATGAAGGATATGACGCAGATGACCTCGGAATTTTTGACGGGGATGAGTTCACTCAGCAAGGATATGATGAAGCTGACGAAGGAAAAGGATTTCCTCAAGGTTCAGAAGCAGTTTACCGAGGCTATGATGGGCGTCGAAATGCAGACCGAACAGCTTGAAAACTTTATGGACGAAACGCAATCCACTTTCGCAACCTCGTATATGGGCAGTGCTGAAGAGAATAAAGAGCTTGAAAATCTTATGAACAACGAGGCTGCGTCCGATAACCTTACCGAAAGTATGATTGACAAGGAACTCGAAGAGCTTAAAAAGCGTATGTCAAACTGAAACCAAGAAAGGCAGTTATGGGAAATATAAATTTACTTAACGAAGCTTTCAATCTCTATTATAACAAGGCAAAGCAGAGTCAGGAAAACGGCGATAAAATGCTTGCCAAGCGTTACTATATGCTTGCGGCAGAGCAGATGCTTAAAATGGCAAAGGAGAGCGAGGGCGAGTTGCAGAAAGCCCGCTTTAACCGCGCTAAAAGCCTTCTCGAATATGCCGAGAGTATAACTGCGCCCCGACCCGCAACCGCCAATAAGCAGGACGGCGATAGTAACGTAAAAGTCAGTCAAGCCGAAAAAATCTCTCTTGAAGAGGTGCTTTCCCGCCTTTCCAAATTAGAGGGTTTAAAGACAGTAAAAAGTCAGGTTTGCGACTGGATAGACCAGATAAAAGTTTTTAAAATGCGTAAAGAGCGTGGCATGTCTGTTCCCGATATGGCCTATCATATGGTATTTACGGGCAATCCGGGCACGGGTAAAACTACGGTTGCCCGCTTAATGGCGCAGATTTACTGTGCCCTCGGAATTCTTTCCGAGGGACACCTTGTTGAAGTTGACAGAAGCGACCTCGTCGCAGGCTACGTTGGTCAGACGGCGGTAAAGACCCGCGAAGTGGCTAAAAAAGCCTACGGCGGAGTGCTGTTTATAGACGAGGCGTACACCCTTGCAAACGGTGGCTCCAACGATTTCGGGCAGGAGGCAATAGACACTCTCTTAAAGGAGATGGAAGATAACCGAGATAACCTTGTAGTTATAGTTGCGGGCTACGAAAACCTTATGGAGAAGTTTATAGAATCCAACCCCGGACTTCGCTCAAGGTTCAAAAACTATATTCAGTTCAACGACTATACTGGCGAAGAGCTATATAAAATTTTTATTGGTCTTTGCAATAAAAATCAATATACTGTACAGCCCGAAGCGAGATTAGCGCTTGCGGAATACTTCGACGGGCTGTATAAAAACAGAAACAAGAATTTCGGTAACGGTAGGGATGTGAGGAACACATTCGAAAGCATAATAACCCGCCAATCCAAGCGCGTAGCAAGGCTTTCAAACCCTACCGACGAAGAAATGACTATGATAACTACGGCAGATTTGCCGTTTAATATCAATAAAAATAATGGCGAAACACTTACAAACGCTGTAAAAACTCCCGAGAAATCCGAAAAGCCTACCCCCGAGGACAAGGTTTTAGAGGACGACAGTATACTAAACTCCGATTTCAAATTCGATTGGGACAGCTTACCCGTCATTAATTTCGGGGATATTGCCGGACTTGACAGCGTTAAGGAAGTCGTTCGGGTTAAAGTTCTATTGCCATTACAGCACCCCGAAGTTTTCGAAGGTTACGTAAGAAAAAGTGGCGGCGGACTTTTACTGTATGGTCCCCCCGGAACGGGAAAAACTATGATTGCAGCGGCAATCGCAAACGAAATCGGTGCAAAATTTTGTTCGGTTAAGCCGTCTGACCTTTTAAATCAAGGTGCGGGCAATACCGAAAAGGCAGTCCGTTCGCTGTTCGCGCAGGCACGTTCTTTTCCCTGTTCGGTAATCTATTTTGACGAAATGGACTCCATTTCCCCCAAGAGTACAAAGTCGCAGTATGCAAAGCAGTTGCGTTCGGAATTTTTGGCACAGCTTCAGGGCATAGAATCCTACGGTAAAGATAAGGGCAATATTCTGTTCCTTATAGCCGCAACCAATAAGCCTTGGGATATAGACAGTGCGTTTATTCGCCCCGGTCGCTTCGGCACCCGCGTTTATGTCGGACTTCCCGATGACGAGGCGAGAAAATATATGCTTACACACCGCCTTAAAAAGCTTGAACAACGAGGCGTTGTAAAGGTTTCCGAGAGCTTGAATATTGCCGAAATAGTTGATAAGACTAACGGCTTCAACGGCTCGGATATGACCAATCTTTTGGACAGAGCGGAGGAAATTTCGGCGCTTCGCGGCATACAGACGGGCGATAAGAGCATTTTGCAGGAAGATTTCGAAAATGCGCTTGAAGATATTACTTCGTCAGTGCAGAAAGGGGATATTGAAAAGCTTCTCGAGTGGAAGAAGGCTAACGAATAAAAAGGAGTAAATTATGGTTCGTTGTAAAGTTTGCGGCGGCGACTGTAAAGAGCGCCGCGGCGAGTACGTATGCATATTTTGCGGAGCAAGCTTTTCCGCAAATGAAGTGAGCGGCAAACCTGCGGCTATGGCAACAGAGTCGAGCGGCGCAGACGTATTCGAGCAAAATATAAACGGAATACTTGAAATACGCTGGTACGATCAGCGCTATACTCACTCGGGCTCGGGCTTTTTGATAAGTTCGGACGGCTACTGCATAACCAACACGCACGTTGTTACGGAAGAAAGCGGCAGGTCCGTCGGCACCGTTTCGGTAAAGATTAATGGCGAGGAAGTAAAGGCAACCGTAGTTGCACTCGGTGATAACAAGCACGGTCTCGGTTCGGGCGACGATTTGGCTCTTTTGAAATTAAGCAGAATACCAAGCGGTGTCAAGGTTTTGGAATTTGAAGACTTTTCCAACGTGCGCATAGGCGAAAAGGTGTTCGTCGTAGGAAATTCTTTGGGCTACGGTACCTGCATTACGAGCGGAATTGTCAGTGATAAAGAAAGATTGGTTAACGGGCATATGCTTCTTATGACCGACTGTGCTGTAAACGGCGGAAATTCGGGCGGACCCATATTCAACGATAAAGGCAAGGTAATTGGTGCAATTGTTTCAGGCATAGACAGAGCCGAAGGCATGAATTTTGCGATTCCGTCTAAAACGGTTATGCAATTTATAAAAAGATACAAGTAATTTGATTATGTCACATGGGAAGTAGCGGAAGAGTGAATATTCTTCCGTTTTTTGTTGCATTTTTATTGATATAATGGTAAAAAGTAAAAAATTATCATTTTTTGCTTGAAAATATGTTAATTTTGGATTAAAATATTTTATGATAAGATAAACATTTCATTTATTCTGTGTAAATTGTTAAGGGGAAAATATGACGAAAGACAAATTACTTAAAAGACTTATAGCGATAAGTGTTGCAGCCGTTTCGGCTTTTTCAATATCCGGTATAACCGCCTGCAGTTCTTGTGTCGCTAAAGATGCTAATAAGAATCAAAACCCAAATATATCGCTAAGCCTTCCAACACAGCTTGCCACGCCTACGGATCTTATTGCAAGCACGTCAACAAAGAAGCTTACCTGGACGGGAGATTTATACGCATCCGGCTACAAGGTTTACGAAAAGCTTTCTACCGCATCAACATTTACCGAATATTCGGGCATAACTTTCTGCGAATACGATCTTACGGAATTAACGGCAGGCATTTACGAGCTATATGTAAAAGCTATTGGCGATGGTATAAATTATACGGACAGTGAAATATCTCAAACTATAACCTACATATCATCAGTCGTATCTGATGAGTTTGATGTTGCCGAATATGCCGCAGAACAAGCGGCTAAATTTGTATCAAAATACACAAATCTTACGGATGAAGTTCTCGGCGATCTTAGCGCAGATGTGCCCGTAAGCGAGCACATGAACAACATTATTAACGCAGGTACAAAACAAGCGGTTGACGATGCTTATAAAGCAGGGGTAACGGCTTGCGATGCTAAAATTCTTGATAACGCTAAATCGGCGGCAATAGGACAGATTGCAAATTACAGAAGCGACGAAAGCTTTATCACGAACGCAACCGCTTGGAATAATGCGAAGGAAACTGCTACAGAGGCAATCAACGCGGCAACCGCTGTTGATAATGTTAAAACAGCGCTTAAAGAAGGTAAAGCCGCATTAGATTTAATTGAAAATGATACACAGGCTACTGTTGCGGAAATTACGATACAAGTTGTTGCAGTTATAGAGGGCGAGCAAATAGGTAAAATCGGAGTACTGGAAACAAAAACGGGCGTAGTTGTGACTGTTGAGCAAATTGAAGCAGTTTGCAATCTTACGGGCTATGACCTTGATGGGTTTTATAAGGATGCTAAATGTGAAAACAAGATTGAAGGTAGTATAACTTTTACGTCCTGCGACGTGCAAACGGTATCAATTTACGCCAAACTGAAAGAAAAAGTGGATTTGAATACAACGATAGCGTACGCTTGGTCGGTCAGCGATTCGCAAATAATTGCGAGTCAAAACGTGACTGAAGGTATGTTCGTTTGGAATAACGGGAAAGGGGACGATGACTCGGCGACAAATACCGGTAATCCAAGCTATTTTAAACTTGAAAGCAACGATGCGGCAATAACCGTAACTCTAAAACTTAAAGCAGGTCAGAAAGTGACAGTTACTGCAAATGCCAAATCAGGTTCAAGTAGCGGGGCATTCTTTGGATATTTTGCTACGGGCATGTCATTTACAAGTGCAAAAAAGCTCGTTCCCGATGGTGAAGACGTAACGCTAACTAACTCTGAAAATATTGATTTAGGTCGTATCAGCGACACGGATTATGCAGATTACGTTGTTGAATATACGGTAGATACGGACGGCGAAGTTGTTATTCAAATTAAGCGCGTCAAGAATACCGTACAGATAAAGACTTTAACAGTTGCAGTTTCAGATGCTGCTTAACTGCTAAAATAACTCTTAACAAAATAAAAACGGACAATCCGTTGGGTTGTCTGGTTTTGGTACCGCTGGTTTTGCTGCGCAAAATAATACGGGGTATTAGACCCCTCGCATACGGCACAAAAAAGAGCAAAGCGGGTTTGAATTATCCCGCTTGGTGCCGCTGGTTTTGCTACGCAAAATGATAAGGGGTATTAGACCCCTCGCAGTCGACACAAAAAAGCAAAGCGGGTTTGAATTATCTCGCTTGGTGCCGCTGGTTTTGCTACGCAAAATGATACGGGGAATTCGACCCCTCGCATACGGCATAAAAAAGCAAAGCGGGTTTGAATTATCCCGCTTGGTGCCGCTGGTTTTGCTGCGCAAAATGTTACGGGGTATTCGACCCCTCGCATACGGCACAAAAAAAGCAATCCGAGTTTGGATTGCTCTTTTTTGGTGCCGCTGGTCGGGGTCGAACCGACACGGTATCGCTACCACTGGATTTTGAGTCCAGCGCGTCTGCCAATTCCACCACAGCGGCATATATGGCGCAGAGAGAGGGATTTGAACCCCCGTACGTATTCCTACGTAACACGATTTCGAGTCGTGCGCGTTCGACCACTCCGCCATCTCTGCTCGTAATATATGAAATTGTAAGAGAGTGGGAGAGCGCGCAGCGTTCGTCGCACCGAAGCACGGACGTGCTTGCCACTCCGCCTCGTCGCAACAAGCTTCATTTTACGCTATCCGACTGCGTCGAATAGCTATTATATTTAGCTGTTGCTCCTCTTTGCAAAAAGTTCTTCGATACTTTTTGCAATATAATAAAAGCGCCGCTTATTTACTGTATAATTTTATAACATTAACGGATAAAATTCAAGCGTTTTTAGGCAATAAAAGCATTTTTTTTGCTGGTACGATAATTTGAGACTAAATTTTGATATCTTCGATAAACTTTTTCATGCAAACGCAGGGTTTGCCGTCATGCGCATAGCCCGTATCGTTACAGATTGCGCACGAATAGCGGGGAGTAAATTCAGACTTGTCAATATGAAGCTCTGCAAGCCTCTTGTCGCCTTTCATTTCGAGTTCGGCTATCTTTTTGGATATACTTGTAGACTTAGGGTCGCCTTTTATCTCGGCAAAAGCAAGTTCTATCGAAAGCTCATTGAGCTCACGCCTGATATTGCCGTATTCGATGTCAGAAGTCGCCTTTGCAAGCGCGGCCTCGGCAGCGTCTTCAGCCTTATTACGCAGCTCGTAAAAATGTTGTTCTATCTTGGCTTTGGTTATGCCCAAATCGTTTTTTTCGCTCTGCACGTGCGCAGGTGCCGAAATTTTGTCAACCGTATATACGTTTTCAGCCTTCCAAGCGGAGAGTATTGCGTTCATGTACGCCAAGGGGTTGGACTTGCCCGAGGAAAGTTTAGCCGCTTCCAAGAGCATTTCGTCGGAAAAATTCCAGCTTTTCCAGCGTACAAGGCACTCTCTGTCCCAAGTGACAACCCTTCTCGAGAGCCCGCAGGTTTCCAAAATTTTCTTTAAAAGCTTGTCTTGAGCAAACTTAGCTTCAATATATTCGTTTACGCTCTCGTCGGTAATAATGCCCTCGTCGTAGAGTGAGGTAATAAAGCTGTTCATATCCTCAAAGGAGCTTTTACCGTTTTTAAAGCAGTACGACGAAATTTTTTCAAGGCAATAGAAGGAGTAGCCGTAGTTGCACCATACGCTGACGTAGTTTTGTACGTACGGTGCGGAGTTTTGCATATAAACGCCAAGATTTTTTGCAATATTTAGCGCAAGAGAGTAGAGCGAGTTCTTGTTTTTGCAGTAGTCCTGAATTTCTTTGACGTCGAACTTTTTGATTTTGTACAGCTCTTCAAGCGCCAAATCAATTTTATCACAGCTTTTAACTTTGAAGTTTTTGGCGGCGCAGATTATGGCTTCGTCCTCAAAACCAAGCTCCGTGGTCCATTTTTTATAGTATTTATCGTCGGTTATATCCGGTTTTTTATGTATGGATAGCTCGGTAAAAAGCTTTAAAAGCGCAGGCGTGGTAGAGGTGTAGTCTGACAGCCTTTCGTCAACCTTTTTGGCTGTGGTAATTTTGTCCTGCGCAAAGCTCTTTATAACTTTCTTTATATAATTAAAGCCTATCGCGTTGTCTTTCATGCTTACGCAATAGTTTATTATCATTATAAGCGCATCCTCGTCAAAGCCGCCGTCCTCCATAAAATAGAAGTATTCACGGTATTCGTCAACCGAAATCATCCTGCCGCTTAAAATATTCTGTGCGTTCTTTGTAAAATCGGCGTATTTTTCGGGCTTATATTTCTTAGGTCTTCCGTACACGTTTTCGGCTTCCAATATTTTAATCTCGAAAGGAGAGGTGGAAACTATGGAAACAAGCTCGAATTCTTCCAGATATTTAAAATACTCCTCGGCTTTTTCTTCGGAAATTTCAAGGCTTTCGGCAAGGTCGCGCAAAGTATACGAATCATTACCGCTTTGACAGAGGTAGAGGGAATACAGATAAACCTTGACGGAAAGGGGGTCAAGAATAGGTAAATATTTGGTTATAAATTTGTTCTCAACGTCGGTAAAAGATTTTTTTACAAATCCGTCCGCAGCCGAAATAAACGGCATTTTTCCAAACTCCTTATTTAACGCTTGATTTCTTACTGAAAAAGGGATATAATGTAATAACCGAAAATATGCAAGTGACCTATATTATATAGGAAAAGCTAAAAAAAATCAACATCAAATCCCGAATTTTGTCGTGTTTTTTAAAATTTACCGTAAAATACGGTCATTTGCTTTGAGGAGGATGTTTTGGCAAACATTTTAACTCCGCTTTCTTTGTGGAACGATTTTGAGAATTTGCTCGATATAAATGCGGAAACTGTCTCTAAAAAGGAATCAGGCTCAATGACTGTAGAGACGATAGCGTTTTCCGGCAGAGAAACGGGCAAGGGCAGAGTGCGTATTGCTGCCGCATTTGCCTGGAATACCCTATCGCCTTCTATGGAAACGGTGCTCGTATTGCCCGACAGCAGTGATACCATAGATGAAAAAGTGCTTGAATATTTTGTTTCAAATGGCTATTCTGCACTTATGGTAGACTACAGAGGCGTATGGGATGATTGCGAATTTTATACGCACTATCCCGAGGATATCGAGTATGCAAACGTATCTAAGTGCGGAAGATACAAGGATTTCGTGGACGACAGCGCCGACAAAACAAGTTGGTACGAGTGGGTTATTGTCGGGCTTTATGCGCGTAAATATATAAAAGAGCGCACGGGCAATGAAAGTATCGCAGTTGTAGGTTTCAGAGACGGCGGCGAAATTGCATGGAAGCTCGGTGTGGCTGAAAAATTTTCGTGCATAGTTCCCATATGTGCGGCGGGCTGGAGCGCATATCGCGGCATTAGCAAATACGTCACGCAAGACCCTAAAATGGACGACGAGAGGTACCGCTTTATTGCCGGCATCGACTCGCAGGCGTATGCACCCTATGTAAAATGCCCCGTACTCTTGCTTTGCTCGACAAACGATAAGCGTTTCGACTACGACCGTGCCTACGACACTTTTTCGCGTATAAATCCCGAATTTGTCAAAGAGAGCTTAATCAGCTATTCCGTGTTTACCGGTCCGTGCATCGATGGTAATAGCTGTAACAATATGCTCTTATTCCTTGACAAGAATCTTGGAAAACGGGAAATAAATATACCCAATCCCGCAGAGATTTCGGTTGAAGCCGACGAGCAGCAAAACCTTGTTGCAAAAGTGGTTATTGACGGTACCGACGAGATTGAAGAGTGCGTTGCGTACCTTTCGGAGGATTGCCTTGATTCCGCTTTGAGAGAGTGGAATAAGTGCCCCGTAAAGGAAGTCGTTTCCGATACTGAAAGACTTTTTTATCTCGATATTTACGAAAAACCTTCTACAATCTTCGTGATCAGCCACGTAAAATATAAGAACGGGTTTACAGTGTGGTCGAAAATTATCGTCCGGAAACTAAACGGCAAATTCCGCAATATGCAAAAAAAGAACAAAGTGCTGTATTCAAACACGTACGGCACGGCAGGTTTTTCACTGGCAGACCCCAAATTAAATACCGTCGGCGGACTTTTAATTGCCGATGATAACGCATTGCCTAAGCTTGTAGAAAAATCAAAGGGAATAAGCGGATTATATTCGCCCTGCGGACTTTCGAGTTTTAGGATTAACAATCCCGTCTATGCCCCGAGCGCAGGGAACGTTTTATCCGTTGACGTCTTCTGCGATTTGACCGAGAACGTCAATATTTCGTTTATCGATAGAGAAACGGGCGAAGAATACAGTGCCGTATTCAACGTTATCGGAGGAGTATGGCAGAAAATTATTGCTGAAAGCAAAGTATTTAAAAATGCGAACGGCGTTGCTTTGGATACGTTTGAAAGAGAGCTTAAATTTACCATAAACAGCTTGTCTCCGTTTGCTATCAATAATTTTATCTGGCTATAAAAATATGACTGATATTGCCGAAAATGACAATTTAATCACTATGGTTGACGTAGGGGAAACCCTCTGCGGCGCGGAACGCAGAAAGAAAAAATCTTTATTTATCCGCACTTTGATAATCGGGTTGTGCGTGATAGTTGTTTTGTTTTTGGAAGCGCTTTTTGTAACTTTCTATACGGGAATTTACATTATCGACGGCTCAATGACCCCGACTTTGACGGGGGCGGAAAGCCCCTATAAAAAGGGAGGCGATTACATCTATATAAATACGCATGTAAAGCCCGACCGTGGGGATGTCGTCGTCGTTTACAGCCCCGACACAACAAACAGCTATACTAACAAACTAATTAAGCGAGTAGTGGCTTTCGGCGGAGAGTGGGTTGAGCTTAAGGCAGGCGTATTATACGTCAACGACAAAGAAGTTAAGGAAAGCTATCTCTACGCAGAAAAAAATTCGCCGACAGACCCTTATAATACGTTTGCCAGACACCAAGTTGCTGAAGGCTGTATGTTCTTGCTCGGCGATAACAGAAACGAAAGCCGTGACAGCCGTGATAAAAAGTACGGGGATATTCCGCTGAATAATCTTGTCGGAGTTGTGCCCGATTGGTCTTTGCGTTCAAAGAACGCATCAACTGCGTTTTATACGTTTTTTCATTTCACCTTATTGGGTAATTAAAAAAGGAGATTGCTATGAAGAGAGAACAGGTTGAAAACAAATACAAATGGAATATAGCTGAAATTTTTGCTACCGATGAAAAATGGGAGGAGAAGTTTGAAGAAGTTTCACAAAATTTAAATTTTTCCGAATATTCGGGCAAGCTTGGCGATAAAAAGGTTCTTTTGGAGCTTTTAAAGAAGTCTAGCGTCTTAGATATGGAGCTTGAAAGGCTTGCAGTCTATGCACAGATGAGACACGACGAGGACGCAACCGTTTCAAAATACGGCGCATATATGGAAAAGATTTACGGTCTTTTTTCGGTGTATGCCACTCAATATGCGTTCTTTGAACCCGAAATGGCTTCACAGGACGATAAATATTTGCAGAGCCTAATAAATGATAAAGATTTTTCGGACTACGATTATCAGATTAAGAGAATTATCGCCCGCAAGCCCCACGTAATTTCCGAGGAGTGCGAAAGACTCATAGGTATGGCTGGGGAATTATTCGAAACCTTTTCAACTACGTTCGGCATGATAGACAACGCCGACCTTCCTCTGCCTGAAATCGAGTGGGAAGGAAAGAAGGTCAAATTAAGCCACGGACTTTACGGCGTTATCATAAGTTCTACGAACAGGGAGAAGAGAAAAGAGGCGTACGAGAAATATTACGGGGCTTATAAGAGTCTTATAAATACTATCACTTCAACCTATTACGGAAACGTGAAAAAGGACGTATATCTTGCCAAGGTGTACAAATACGGCTCCTGCCTTGAACACGCGCTTTTCTCCGAAGATGTAGATATCAGCGTATATAACAACCTTTTGAAGTCGGTTGACGATAATCTTGCTTCCTTGCACCGCTATATAGATGACAGGAAGAAGATACTCGGCTACGATAAACTGTACTTTTACGATATAAATACTCCGCTCGTTGACGGCGTTGAGATTAAAATGCCCTATGACGAAGCTTACGACTACGTAATAGAAGGACTTGCGTGCCTCGGTAAAGAGTATCAGGCGCTTTTGAAAAAAGCGCACGATGAGAGATGGATAGACGTCGAAGAGACGGATGGCAAGCGCAACGGCGCTTACAGCATACGCTGTGCGGGACTGCATCCATTTGTGCTTTTGAATTATAAACCCAAGCTCAATGATATCTTTACGATTGCGCACGAGATGGGGCATTCGCTTCACACCTATTTTTCAAGTAAGAATCAGCCATTTGCAAAGAGTGAATACAAAATTTTTGTCGCCGAGGTTGCAAGCACCGTCAACGAGGTTCTGCTTTTGAAATATATGCTCAAAAAGCACGGAGACGACGTTGAGTTACAAAAATATCTTCTCAATTACTATCTCGACACAATACGCGCAACTCTGCATAGGCAGACTATGTTTGCCGAATTTGAGTACGGCGCGCACGCAATGGCGGAAAGGGGAGAGCCCCTCACAAAGGACGCGCTCTGCGCACTGTATGCCGATATCGGTAAAAAGTACTACGGCGACGGTATAGAACACGATTACAACATTTCCTGCGAGTGGGCGAGAATACCTCACTTCTACAGTTCGTTCTACGTTTACAAATATGCAACGGGAATAACCGCCGCAATAAATATTGCAAAGCGTATTTTAACGGAGGGAGATAAAGCCGTAAAAGACTACTTCAAATTCCTCTCGGGCGGGGCTTCGACCGATCCCGTAAGCCTGTTAAAGTATGCCGGAGTGGATCTTTCCAAGACGGCGCCTTTCGAGGTCGCTATGAAAGAATTTGATGAAACATTGACCAAATTAGAGCAATTAATGAATATTTAACGGGTTTACAGAGTACTATGTCAGACAAAATCAACGTCATGCCCAATAATTTGGAGGCTGAACAGTCGCTTCTTGGGTGTATGATTATTGACAACGAAATACTTGCGGACGTTTTGGACGGGCTTGAGGAAAAGGACTTTTATCAGGAGTCCCATCAGCACATAATATCGGCAATAAAAGCGGTATTTGCCGAGAGAAGACCGCTTGATATAATTACCCTTTCGGACAGACTTGAAAACGACGGTAATTTAGAGAAAGCGGGCGGTATTTCCTATATCACCGAGCTGGCGCAGATAACTCCTTCGGCTGCAAACTATAAGTATTATTTCGACATCGTAAAGAGAGACAGCACCAACCGTGCCCTTATCCGTGCTGCGCGCGATATTGTTGAATTTTCAAAAAAGAGCGACGACAGTGTCAAGAGCATTCAGTTTGCAGAAGAAAAAATTTACGACGTTTCCCGGTCAAAAGATACTTCTTCCGTCAGGGATATAAGGGTAAGCGACGGGCTCGACGTAGTTATTGAAAAATTCAACAATTTAGCAAAAGATAAAGACGCATACCGTGGACTTTCAACGGGCTTTATAAGGCTGGACAAGCTCACAAACGGTCTGCAAAAATCAAATCTTATAGTAATTGCTGCCCGCCCCGGTATGGGTAAAACCTCGCTCGCTATGAATATAGTCGAACACGCTGCGGTAGGAGAAGGCAAGGTGTGCGCCGTATTTTCACTTGAAATGTCTGAAACCGAGATTTTACAACGGCTTTTATTCAGTACTGCCGGCGTAAGTATGTCGAGCGGTATGTCGGGAAAGCTTACAGACAACGACTGGAAGCGCTTGGCAAAGGCAAGCGAGAAATTGCGCAAGAGCAGAATATTTATAGACGATAGCTCACGCGTTACGCCTGCCGAAATTCTATCAAAGTGCCGCAGAATAAAGGCGCGCAACAACGACCAGCTTGACCTCATAATGATTGACTACATTCAGCTTATGTCAAGCGGAAGAAAAAACGAGGAAAACAGGGTTTTGGAGGTTGCTTCAATTACACGTGATTTAAAAATTATGGCTAAAGAGTTGGAAGTGCCCGTAATTGCGCTTTCCCAGCTTCGCCGTATTCAGTCGGGCGAGCCGCAGCTCTCCGATCTTCGTGAGTCGGGTGCTATTGAGCAGGACGCCGATATGGTAATGTTTATCAACCGTCCGGACGTGACCGCATCCGAAGAAGATATTCTTAAAAACAAGGTTGTTAAAGGAGAGGCGATTCTCAACGTTGCCAAGAACAGGCATGGCGGACTTGAGAGAATTAAACTCCGCTTCAAGGGTGAACTCACAAAGTTTGTCAACCCCGAATTCAATGAAGAAATGGAGGCGCGTGCAGGCGGTCAGACTCCTCCGGCTCCCCAACCCGATTACGTACCCTATGATGACGATGATATACCTCCCGACGAGGGAATCCCCTTTTAATAATGCAAACCCGCGTTTTAGAAATTGACGAAAAGTCCTTGAAAGAGGCAAAAAATATAATATTGAATGGCGGAGCGGTTGCTTTCCCTACAGAGACAGTCTACGGGCTCGGGGCAAACGCCTTTAACGGCAAAGCTGTGGAAGATATTTTCCGCATTAAAGGCAGACCCAACGATAATCCTTTAATTGTTCACGTTCACAAGGATTACGATATATCGTCTCTCGTTTCACATATCCCTGAATATGCGAAAAAGCTTGCAAAAGAATTTTTGCCCGGTCCTTTGACTATGGTCTATAAGAGCAAAGGTACGGTCAGCAGCGCTGTTTCCTGCGGGCTTGATACGCTTGCTATAAGAATCCCCTCTCACAGCGGCGCACAGCAGTTTTTAAAGTACGTTAATTTGCCGATTGCCGCACCTTCAGCCAATCTTTCGAAACATGTAAGCCCTACGGCTTCAGAGCACGTTTACAGCGATTTGCAGGGAAAAATTCCTCTTATTTTGGAAGGGGGAAGGTGCAATGGCGGACTTGAAAGCACCGTTTTGGACTGCACGGGCGATATTCCCGTGGTTTTAAGGAGCGGTCTTATAACCCGCGAGATGATAGAGAGCTGCGTGGGTAAATGCGGGGAATACGCCTATAAAGACGGCGACAAAGCTCTGTCTCCAGGACTTAAATATAAGCATTATTCTCCCAACTGCCGTACCTGCCTTTTTGACAGCTCGGAAATAGAATCCGCACTTGAAGCTTACGACAAAGAGCGGGCACAGGGTGTAAGGGTTGCGCTTTTATGCGACAACAGGACGGCTGAGCTTGCGGGAGAGAGAGTCGTTTTGAAGCTTGGGGAAACTCAAAGTGAGTTTGCCGCCAATCTGTATTACCTTTTAAGAGAGGGAGAGAAGATTGCCGAGCTTATAATCGCCATAGCGCCCGAAGGTCGCGACGGAATAATGAAGAGCGTAATAAACAGGCTTTCAAAGGCCTGCGGAAGTAAGATATGAGCGAAAAGGTTAAAAAAAAGAGAAAAAAAATTCTCTTTGTTTGCACGGGCAACACCTGCCGCAGTCCTATGGCGGAAGCATTGCTCAAAAACAAAATAAAGAGAAATAAAATACGCTGGTGGGACGTTTCTTCCTGCGGCATTCGCGCCGAAGTCGGCGGGACTATCAGCCTTGGCAGTAAAACCGCGCTTGCCGAAATTGGTATAAACGTGGACGGATTTACGCCCAAACAGCTTACACAAAAGCTGATTGACAAGAGCGATATCGTTATTTGCATGACTCAGTCGCAAAAACAGATGCTTGAAGCCTGCGGGAATGTCTATTGCATAAAGGATATGTGCGGTTACGATATCCCCGACCCGTACGGCTGCGGGCTTGATACTTATAAGGTCACTCGTGACGCACTTTCAAGGGCTTGCGACATAATAATTAAAAATTATATTGCTAATTATAAGGAAGATTAAGATGAAAATTGCAGTTGCCTGCGACCACGGCGGACTTAATCTCAAAAAAGAAGTAGTCAAGCATCTCAATTCCAATGGGTATGAAGTTGTAGATTTCGGGACGGATTCCTACGACAGTTGCGACTATCCCGACTTTGCGCTTTCTGCCGCCGAAGCGGTAGCTTCTGGCAAGTGTGAAAAGGGAATAGTTATTTGCACTACGGGCATAGGCGTCTGTATCGTTGCAAACAAAGTGCCGGGGGTACGCTGTGCCTATTGCACCGATACCTTCTGTGCACAGCTTACGCGGTTGCACAACAATGCAAATATGCTTGCACTCGGCGAAAAGGTTGTTGCCGCCGCCCGCGCTCTTGAAATAGTCGATATATTTTTAAAAACCGAGTTCGAGGGTGGCAGACATGCCCGGAGGGTTGATAAAATTACGGCAATCGAAAAAAAGTATTCAAAATAATTAAAAGCGCAGGATAGCCTGCGCTTTTTTATATAGAACTGTTTAGGTATTTAAAGGAGTTAATTGTCGGAGCAGAGTTTTTAATTTCAAAGTATTGTCTTTGACGGTAAAGCTGATATCTCCGTAGTCGTAAGTGTTGAGTTCATAGTCGGTCAGATTGAAATAAACCGTACGTGCAGCGTTGCAGACGCTGTTTTTATTTTTTGAAATCAAAAGGTCGCACTCGGTAAACGGAATTTCGCCCGAGCAAATTCCAACGCTTACACCGCCAACTTCTGCAAGAATGGAATATCCGTCGCAAAAAGTAAAATCTATACCCGCAACAGAAAACTCTTTTACGTAATGAACGGTGGCGTAATCGTAAGGGTTGATATTGAGATACAAATTGAAAATATATACGTCCTTACATTTCAGCTGTGTGTTTTCGTAGGTCATAACGCAATCCTCGCCGCCGAGTATTATCACACCGTCGATGTCGTTCGAATAATATTCGCTTAAAGTATCGTCAACGTGGGAGTTGCAGGTTTGGTCGATAATCAACACCTTGCCAGAAGAAGATTTAATCAAAACACAGTTTGAATTTTTTGCCGAAACAGTGATTTCAAACCCGCTTATAGGAGAATAAGTTTTTAAAATTACGTAGAAAGTCAGAACTAGCAATGCAACACTTATTCCGTACATACGGGCAAACGGTTTAAAATTGAGCTTGTCCGACACGGTCAGAATACCCAGGTAATACAGCGGAATAAACAGCTGCGAGCCAAAGCCCGTAATAAGCGAATTTTCATAACCCAATATCAGAATAAAGGACAGAACGCCCTCTAACGGCAGCGCGGCAATCGGCATTAAAGCCGATGCAAACACGGGGATAACTGTGCTTATTACCGTTCCCACAAACAAGAAATAGAACAGAGCGGATATTATGGGCACGACAACTATATTCATAACCATCCCCGCGCCGCTCAAATACCCAAACCCCGAAAGCATAATGGGCATTGTTCCGAGCTGTGCCCCGAAGGTAATTCCCGCCGCCGCTGAAATTTTACTCGGAATTTTCGCTCTGTTCATAGCCGTTTCAATATTTTTTGACAGTATTAAAATGCCGCCGACGGCGCAGACGGACAGTTGATAGCCGATTGAAAACAAGCTTAAAGGAGTAACGCACAGAACTATTATAACCGAAAAGGCAAGCGAGTTCAATCCGTCGTATTTTAAGCGCGTTAATCGAGTGAGAGCGTTGACGGCGCACATGATTGCCGCCCGCACGGACGAAAGCGTAAAACCGCAAATTCCGACATAGAAAAATATAAGTAAAACGCTGATTATTAAAGATGCTTGACTATTTATAATTATTTTTCTCAATAAAAAGTACGCGATTGCATAAATTAATCCGATATGCAGACCCGAAACAGCGAAAATGTGTGCAACTCCGCCAAAACGGAAGCTCTGCATAGTGTCGGAATCTATGTAACCCGTGTCGCCAATCATCATGCCGTAGCATATGGCGGCAGTATTTTCGTCAAGGTTGCTAAAGAGAGTATTTCTGATTTTCGCCCTTATAGAGGCAAATAAAGTGGGGTTATCGTCAGTGATTATAATTCCTTCGCCTATTGAACAGCTGTACTTTATATTCTTTTCGGCGTTTCTGTTCAGTTCGCCGAATTCAAACAAAGTATTATCTGTGTGAAGAATTGCGACAAATTCAATTTTATAGCCGACGTCCAAATTTTGAGCGTCTTGATAGGGTATCCATGCGCCCATTTTGCCGTCGATTTCACTGTTGTCAATCTTTAAGTTTTTCAAAACAGCGTAGGTGGAATTGCCGTATAAGCTCATATCTTCTATCTCGGCAGAGATAAAGTAGCCTTTGCCGTCTGTAATTTGAGTTTTTTGGAAGTTTTCCATTTTTGCGTTGCTGTTGAAAAATCCAATAAAGAAGCATAGGAGTGCAAGCAAAATAAAAATAATCGGTTTGAACCACTTTAAGGTCAAACCGAGTATAATCATAAGAACACACGCAAAAATTGCAACTGTAATGCACCAGATTGTTTCAATGATGAAAAAATTAAAAACGTAAGATAATCCAATGCCTGCGGCAAGTGCGCAGGCAAGTATAACGGGCAATCTTACGTTTACAAACCTTTTCATATATTCACTTTACCATATATTCTAAAATATGTAAACTCGTTATTTTAAAATTTTTGACCTGCGGCAAATAAATTTGCCTTGCCTCACCTCAAGTACCTTCGAGTGTTCGTAAAAAACAAACAGAGGTCCCATAAGGAACCTCTGTTTTTTGGTGCGGACGAAGGGACTTGAACCCCCATGGTTGCCCACAGGAACCTGAAACCTGCGCGTCTGCCAATTTCGCCACGTCCGCAAAAACAATGCAATTATATATGAAACGTACTCAATTGTCAAGCATAATTTGACTTATTGCTTGTCAGAATTTAAATTGTAGCGATTTCACATATTATATGGTAAAGGAGCGAGTATGGACTTTAAATTGAACTACGGAATTTGCGACAGCGTTGAGGCGTTACAGAGTGAAATTGCCCGCGTGAGAAAGGCGCAAAAAATTTATTCAACCTACACGCAGGAGCAGGTGGATAGAATTTTTCTTGCCTGCGCAACTGCCGCAAATAAAGCGAGAATACCTCTTGCAAAGCTGACAGTTCAGGAAACGGGCATGGGAGTCGAGGAAGATAAAGTAATTAAAAACCACTATGCTTCCGAATACATTTATAACAAATATAAAAATGAAAAAACATGCGGAGTAATTGAAGAGGATATTGCATACGGTTTAACGAAGGTCGCAGAGCCTATCGGCATAATCGGTGCGGTTATTCCTACCACCAACCCGACGTCAACCGCAATTTTCAAGACGCTTTTATGTATGAAAACGCGCAACGGCTGTATTTTGAGCCCTCATCCACGCGCAAAAAATTCAACTATTGCGGCGGCAAAGGTAGTGTACGAAGCTGCCGTTAAGGCGGGAGCTCCCGAGGGCATTATAAGCTGGATAGACGTACCAAACCTCGATATGACAAATCTTTTAATGAAAGAGGTTGACTTAATTCTTGCAACGGGCGGACCGGGAATGGTGCGTTCGGCATATTCGAGCGGCAAACCCGCAATCGGTGTGGGCGCGGGCAACACCCCCGCAATTATTGATGAAAGCGCGGATATTCTCGTTGCCGTGAGCTCTATAATTCACTCAAAGACTTTCGATAACGGTATGATTTGCGCATCCGAGCAGTCCGTAATCGTTGCAGACAAAATATATAACAAAGTTAAAAAGGAATTTGCGGCGCGAGGCTGTCACTTTCTCGAAGGCGACGAGCTTGACAAGGTCAGAAAGACTATTATAATCAACGGCTCGTTAAATGCAAAGATAGTCGGACAGACGGCCCATAAAATTGCGGCTTTGGCGGGAGTTGATGTTTCCGAAAACACTAAAATTTTAATCGGAGAGGTTGAGTCTGTAGACGTTTCGGAAGAATTTGCGCACGAAAAACTCTCTCCAGTGCTTGCAATGTATCGCGCAAAGAGCTTTGACGACGCTTTAAATAAGGCGGATAGGCTCATTGAGGACGGCGGCTACGGTCACACTTCCTCGCTGTATATCGACGTTTCCTCGTCCAAAGAAAGAATTGCGGAGTTTTTCAAGAGAATGAAGACCTGTCGAATTCTCATAAATACGCCCTCGTCGCACGGCGGTATCGGCGATTTGTACAATTTCAAACTTGCGCCTTCGCTGACGCTTGGTTGCGGTTCGTGGGGCGGGAACTCGGTTTCGGACAATGTGGGAATACGACATCTGCTGAATATTAAGGCGGTAGCAGAAAGGAGAGAGAATATGCTGTGGTTCAGAGCGCCAGAAAAGGTATACATTAAAAAAGGCTGTCTGCCCGTGGCTTTGGAGGAGCTCAAAACGGTTATGGGTAAGAAGAAAGCCTTTATCGTTACGGACAGTTTTCTGTACAAAAACGGCTTTACGAAGTGTGTTACGAGCAAGCTAAATGAAATGAGAATTGAGCACGCAACTTTCTTTGACGTTGAACCCGACCCGACTTTGGCTTGTGCGGTTGAAGGCACAAAAATTATGCGTGCGTTCGAACCGGACGTTATAATCGCGCTCGGCGGCGGCAGCGCAATGGATGCGGCAAAAATTATGTGGGTTATGTACGAACATCCCGAAGCTGATTTTATGGATATGGCAATGCGGTTTGTCGATATCAGAAAGCGCGTCTATACATTCCCCCAAATGGGCATAAGGGCTTACTTTATTGCAATTCCGACTTCGGCGGGTACAGGTTCGGAGGTTACGCCTTTTGCCGTAATTACCGACGAAAATACGGGCGTTAAATATCCCCTTGCAGACTACGAGCTATTGCCGAATATGGCTATTGTAGATACGGATTTGCACATGTCCGCACCCAAAGGACTGACGGCGGCGTCTGGGTTCGATGCGGTCAGTCACGCTTTAGAGGCGTACGTCTCGGTTATGGCTACAGACTATACCGACGGATTGGCGTTGCAGGCGCTCAAAATTATTTTTAGATACCTGCCCATAGCTTACGAGGACGGTAGCAATATCGAAGCAAGAGAAAAAATGGCAAATGCCGCTACAATGGCGGGTATGGCTTTTGCAAATGCGTTTTTGGGAGTTTGTCACTCCATGGCGCACAAGCTCGGGTCTTTTCATCATTTATCACACGGCGTTGCAAACGCGCTTATGATTGACGAGGTAATAAAATTCAACTCTTCCGAAGTCCCTACAAAAATGGGCACTTTCAGTCAATACGCGTATCCAAAAACTTTGAGAAGGTATGCGGAGGTTGCCGAGGCGCTTGCGCTAGGAGGTAAAACTGACGAAGAAAAGGTAAATAATTTAATCAAGGCTCTTGACGATCTTAAGCAAATGATAGGCATCAAAAAGACGATTAAGGACTACGGTATTGATGAAAAGAACTTCCTTTACCGTCTTGACAATATGGTTGAACAGGCGTTTGACGACCAGTGCACGGGCGCAAATCCGAGATACCCGCTTATGCGCGAAATCAAAGAGATGTATCTCAACGCTTACTACGGTAAATAAGGGGAAAATATTATGAAAGGCGAATTGATTTTTTCAAGAAGTGACAAAAATATTTATAAAGACGGCGACAGCCTTGTAAAGGTGTTTGACGCTAATTATTCCAAAGCCAATATATTAAACGAGGCGCTCAATCACGCAAGAGTTGAGGAAACGGACTTAAATATACCCAAAATCCGTTCAATCGAAGTTGTGGACGGCAAGTGGGCGATAATTCTCGACTTTATCGAGGGGCAAACACTGCAATCGCTTATAGACGCGCATCCCGAAAAAGAGGAAGAATATTTAAACTTGTTTGTTGATTTGCAGATGACAGTTCTTTCTCAAAGGGTGCCTATGCTCAATAAGCTTAACGATAAAATGCAGGCAAAAATATCTCTTGCCGACCTCGACGCGACGACAAGATACGATTTGCATACCCGGCTTGACTCAATGCACAGGCATACGCATTTGTGTCACGGCGATTTTAATCCTACCAATATAATAATTACTGCAGACGGTACGCCGTATATCATTGACTGGGCGCACGCAACGCAGGGCAATGCGTCTGCGGACGTCGCAAGGAGCTATCTTCTTTTCTGTATTGCGGGGAAGAGAGAACTCGGAGATAAATACCTTAAGCTTTATTGCAAAAAAAGCGACACGGCAATTCAGTACGTTCAAAGATGGATACCGATAGTTGCAGCGTCGCGGCTGTGCAAGTGCAAAGAAGAGGAAAGGAAACTCTTATACAGCTGGATAGATGTTGTGGAGTATGAATAATAAAATAGCTCGGCTCGCAGAAATTGCGTGCCGAGTATTGCATTTTGGAAAATTTGAAGTATAATTAAGCTATGGAAGATTTATTATGTTACGTTGCAGTTGAATTTCCCGACGACCCAAATGTAGTGGGGTGGTGCTATTGGTATATATGTGACGATTATGGCGTAAAAGTTGGAGATAAGGTTGTTGCGCCGCTTGGCAGACACAACAATGTGCAGACGGGCGTCATTCGACATATGAGCTTATGTGACGAAGAACATACGCCTTATCCACTACATCTTACAAAACGTGTAAGAAGGGTAATAAAAGGCGAATAAAAATTGCAATTAAAGTCAAAATTCAAAATATGGTAATAGCGATAAATTATATGAGAGAAATTTCTAACGTCTTTGAAAAAGCCGACTGTATAAACGTGTACACCGAAGGAGAGGTAAAATCTTATAAAAGCGGAACAGACGAGTTTAAAGGCATAATTACATGTTGGTATGAAATGATTGAAGGCGCCTATGATATGCCCGCTTTCGGTGTAAGTTTACACGACGAAACGCTTGAGGCGATGAAGAGCGGCAGGTGGATAGAATTCGAATTTGACAATAAGCAGGAGCATAACGGTATGTCGTTTGAAAAGCTGCTTATTCAAGTTGAGAGCGGTTTTAAAGGCTTTAATCTTATTCGTTACAACGCAGAAATGGGTTATTACGGAAGATGTTTCTATTTTAATCTTGTAAACAATGATATGAGTAGATTGAGCGATTATTTGACTGTTTTGGGTAAAAAATAGCAAATTTGAGGGTTAAACGAAGTACTATGCGACACATAATCACTTATTCGGAGAAAAAATTTGCATAAAAAAACGGGCGTGTGCCCGTTTTATTTTTTATTCTCTATGCTTTGCTTATATGCCGTGATAGCTCTTGAAAGTTGGTCGGGGCAGGAGGTGTTGTTTCTGCATTTAACTCCTTTTAAAAGCTCCTCAACTTCATTTATATCCTTGCCTTCGGCAAGGCGGGCAACACCCTGTGTGTTTCCACCGCAGCCGCCTATAAATTTTACGTTGCGTAACTTGTTTTCCTCGTCAACGTCGAAAATAATTTGCCTTGAACAGGTACCCGAGGTAAAGTAAGTAAACATCTAAAATCTCCTAATCACACAGATGCTCGTATACGAGCGAGTATAAATCTGCCGCTTTTTCTTCCCATTTCTTATAAATTGCCTTTGCGGTTTTCTTGTCGGGAACAACAAATTTGAGTTCAAGAATTGGTTGAACGGGGGAAAGTATCTTTAAAGCTACCGTAAAGGTTCCGTCTACGTTTTGGAAATAGTCTGAACGGCACTCCTGCTTGTTGCGGTATCTTGCGCTGTTCTTTTTAACGAATTGTGAAATTTCTTCTCTGACGCTCTTTGGAATATTTATGTAGAAGTTTGCAAGTGACTCGCGGCCGTCGGGTGTAATGGTATAGAGGGTATCGTCATCTTGGCTTATGATGCAGATAAAATTATCGTCCTTCAATCTATGCAGCACGTCTACGCAATCCATATACGAAATCCAGTTATTGGAGGTGGAGCACATATCCACAATCGTACGCTCGGACAGGGCGCTTTCCATCTTGTCAAAGACGAAAAGTATTATTAGTTTGTGGGTTGACGTTTCGCCTGTTTTCAACATAATGAAGTGATTTTCCCTAAAAATAGAATAATTGCTTAATATTATACATAATATTTCGATGAAAATCAAGATATTTGCTTTAAAATAATGCAATTTTAAAATAAACTGTGATATAATATAAAAAAGTAATACAAAACGGAGAAACTTATGCAAAGTACAAAAGAACAGGTGGAAAAATTTCTTTCTAAATGTGAAGAAATGAAGTACTGCAAATTTATAGTTGCACCTTCGAAAATTTCCGATTTATTAAAATGCATAGTCAACAGCCGCGAGCTTTACGGGCTTATCGATGCGGTTACTACCAATTTCGATTATCCCACTGTAAAGAGCAACTGCCTTGTAACGATAAGTAATTCAACCTACGAAAGGTGCTACGTCAACTTGCCCCAGACGACGGGACAGGTAATTGCGTTTGTATTTTGTCTATTGATGGAGTTTGAAAACAATACGCTTAACTTCAACGAATTTCTTCGCAGATATTTCCCCGAAGACGGAAGCTACGTTGCAAGCTACCGCGCGTTCTGTGCCGTTATAATTAAGAGCTTTCAGGAGGCTGTTGCGCAGGTTTACGAAGATGAGCTCAATACTCCCGATTATCCCGAGCCCGAACAGCCCGATGCGCAAAGAGCGCAGCTTATATCTGTGGCTGAAGTGCTTATTTCCGGAGAGATTGACTATGTCACAAATTGCCCCGTCCCCGACGAAGATAAAGAGGGCGGACTGAAATTACTACATCAGCTTCTCGCTGCTGTAAAGATCGGGGATAAAAATCTAGTCGAAGCGCTTGCCTGCGGTTATAACTATTTTATATTATATAATAGGTGCATATCTCCGAGCGTTACACAGCTCTTTGCTTTTATTGTGGAGTTTGAAAAATCTATATGAGTTTTTACGAAAAGAAGCTTGACGGCAAACTTATCTACGACGGAAAAGTATTAAAATTTAACGTTGACAGCGTTTTATTGCCCGACGGCAAGACTGCTAAACGCGAATATATCAACCACAGCGGTGGTTCGGCTGTTTTATACGTTAAAGATAACAAAGTTTTGCTTGTAAAGCAGTTCAGATATGCCTACGGTAAAGAAATATACGAAATACCGGCAGGCAAACACGAAAAGGGAGAAGCCCCACAAATTACGGCAAGACGTGAACTTGAGGAAGAAACAGGTTATATAGCAAAGGATTTGAAAGAGCTCTTCAAGCTCTATCCTACACCAGGTTATTCCGATGAAATAATTTACGTCTATCTTGCCGAAAATTGCTTGAAAAGTCATACAAATCCGGATGAGGACGAGTTCGTTGAGTGTGAATTCATAGAGATTGAAAAGGTATGTAAAATGATTGATGACGGCGAAATTTGCGATGCCAAAACGATAGCCGCCGTATATAAGTACTTAAGTATTAATTAAAGTAAAAGGAGGTTGCGCGAGGCAACCCCCTTATTGATTAGTTACAACCGCATCAGTTGTTGTTGCCGCAGTTGCCGCATAACATACGGGAAAGCGTTCCGTTTTTCCACATGCTGTAAATCAAGGCAAGCAATATAGGAGTGCAGCTTCCCGAAAGTACGTCCTCAAGACTGCTTCCGGTAAAACCGGCCGTAAGAAGTAAAAGAATCAGTATCCAAAGGCAGGTGTTATTGCCGCAACTTGAAAAGATATTCATAAAATCCTCCTCTTTTCCTGCATGGCGGTATGTAATATTTTTTGTGTGCCAATGCAGTACCGTACAAGGTTTTTTGTACGGTTTCCGTATATTAAATAATATTTAAAAATTCGTAAAAATGTTACGGATATTCGACCTCAACAAATATATTTTTACGGGCAATCTACCGGTCTATTCACTCAAACCGTCGCTCGGCGTGTGTCCAACACGCTTTCGCGCCGTTTTGAGTGTCTATCCTCGCCATTTTGCTCCGTAAAAACGCTTTGCGCCTGAAACGGCTCGTTTTGTGTGATTTTACAAGGCAAACGAGCGAAGTTGTAGCGAGCCCTACTACGAGCGAGTTTAACGCAGGAAAAGCCCAAAACAAGCCGCTTGCAGGTATATCTGTTGAGGTTGAATATCCGTACCTGTTTTATTTGCTTGCCAAAATAATTAATAGGTGGTAAAATAGTTGCAGTGCTTTCGGCTGATATCGATTTGAATCAGACCGTGTTTGGCACAATAATATTTTAACTGCGGATATCCCTATGGGAATTCGACGGAGGTTTTATGAAGAGCGATAAGGCACATTTTGTGGCATTTATCGGCGTAATGTCGTCACTGATTTTTGTTCTTTTTCTTTTGGAAGGCACGGTGCTTTCCGGATTGGGGATGACAGCTTGCATCCTTTCACTGCCCGTGGCAATAGCTTTAAGCATATACGACGATTGGCGTAAAAGCTTTATCGGCGGCACGATACTCGGCGTATGCAGCTGCATTTTTTGTTTGATTTTTGCTTCACTTTTTATATTCTATGCAAATCCGCTCATTTCCGTTTTGCCGAGATGTTTTATAGGTATAACGGCGTACTGGACGTATTTCGGGCTGTCAAGGCTATTTAAAAAAGTCAAAAACAGATATATAAGGGATATGCTTCCTGCGGCAGTAGCAGGAGTGGTCGGTTCACTTACAAATACCGTTTTATACCTGCTTGCCGTAAATATCTGGGTAGGGGATATTATGGGTGCACTTACGCAGATTTTAAATGTGGCAATTGCAATTTACTTCCCGATAGAACTTGTTGCCTGTTTTATTCTTGTTCCCGTCTATGTTACGGTGCTCCGTAAAATCAGCGGTAAAATTGTAATTTCAAAAGCAAAGGCTGACAACGATTCAGATTATATTTTAGAAGATACTGTTGAAGGATAAAAGATGATCATTTGTCTTGATATAGGAAATACCAATATAAAATATGCCGTTTTCGACGGAGACGAACTTAAATTAAGCTTTCGTGTTGCAACCGAGCACAATAAAACATCGGATGAATACGGCGAACAGCTTTTAAATATATTAAGAAGCAACGGTATTACTCCTGCGGGCGTTACAGGTGGAATTATTTCGTCGGTAGTGCCCTCGCTTGACTATACTTTGGAGCGTATGTGCCTGACTTTCTTGAAATTCAAACCTTTAATGCTCGCTCCCGGGCTAAAAACGGGGCTGAATATGAAGGTTGACAACGTAAGGGAAGTGGGCGCGGACAGAATCGTAAACAATGTATGGGCTGTTAAAAAGTACGGCTATCCTTTAATTATCGTAGATTTCGGTACTGCGACGACATTTAACGTAATAGACAGTAAGGGCGATTTTATCGGCGGCATCATCTCACCGGGAATCAAAGGCTCCTTGGATAGTCTTGTAAAGGGAACTGCAAAGCTTCCTAAGGTTGAAATAGAGCGTCCGGCAACGGTTATCGGTAAAAATACGGTCACAAATATGCAGTCTGGCATAGTGTTCGGGTTCGCGGGGCTCGTTGAATATATCGTAAAGAAAATCAAGCGCGAATTAAATGTTGAGAACATAACGGTGGTTGCAACGGGCGGTTTTTCGGAAATAATTTCAAAAGAAATAAATTGCATAGACAAAGTAGATAAGTTGCTCACTTTGGAAGGACTAAAATATTTATACGATTTAAACAGCATAGAGAAATAGTGTAAACAGAAGTTATTTAAAGTTTTTACCCTCGCTCATCGGCGGGGGTATTTTTTGTTAAATGCGTTGATTTTGTCGTCGTAAAGTGGTAAACTATAATTATGAATAAACTTGTTTTAATTGACGGCAACAGTCTTTTTAACCGCGCGTTCTACGCAACGCCCGTATTCACAACGGCAGACGGAACGCCTACGAACGCAATTTTCGGCTTTACAAAGCTGCTTTTCAAAATTCTGTCCGATGAAAAACCCGAGTATATTTTGGTTGCCTTCGATATGAAGGCACCGACGTTCAGACATAAGATGTACGACGGATATAAGGGCACGCGAAAGCCCATGCCCGATGATTTGGCGGTGCAGGTCGAACCTTTGAAAAATCTTTTAAAGGCAATGAAAATTGCCATATATCAGCAGGAAGGTATTGAGGCGGACGATATTTTGGGTACTTTGTCCGCAAAATTCGACGTGCACAGCTTGCTCTATACGGGCGACAGGGACAGTTATCAGCTTGTCAACGATAAAACTGACGTTTGCTTTACTAAAAAGGGTGTTTCGGATATTTACAGGTTGACGGATAAAAATTTTGTAGCGGAAATAGGGCTTGAGCCCCGCCAGATTATAGATCTAAAGGCTCTTATGGGCGATAAATCGGACAATATTCCAGGCGTCCCCGGCATAGGCGAAAAAACGGCTCTCGATTTGTTGAATAAATACGCAAGTCTCGACGGAATTTACGAACATATCGGCGAACTTAAAGGAAGCGTCAAGGAAAAGTTTGTCAATAACAAAGAACTCGCATATCTGTCGTATAATCTTGCAAAGATTGACAGAAATTGCGATATCTCAATTAACCTTGAAGATTGCGTTGCGCCTCAGAAATTCGATAGCGAAGTTAAGCGTATTTTTACCGAGTTGGAGTTCAGAAGCTTCCTTGGGCTCGATATTTTTACAGAAGATGTAAATGAAACTCACTCGGAAATTGTCTATCCCGAGAAAATCGAGTGCAAAAACCTGTCGCAAATTTCAGACGATTTGGAAAACAGCAGTGTGTTTGCCGTTGAGTTGACAAAGCTTGGCGCGGAAATCTACTGCGGAGGCAAGCAGTACTCCGTTAAAGCCACGGAGGACTTGTTTTCACTTGACGGTATGTCGCGTGCAGAATTTGACAGCGTTCTCTGCGAAATTTACGGAAAAAAGAGCAATAGAGTTATTGCGTTTGACAGTAAAGCCCAAATGCACGCGTTAAGTGAAATGGGAATTGATTTTTGCTGTGAGTTTGACGACTTATCCATTGCAAAATATCTGTGCGATTACAACACAAATAATTTGAATTTCGGTGAGATTTGCGACTACTATCTCTATGACAGACAGTTCGGCGCGTTTGCGCTCCACGAGATTTTCAATTTGTTTGGCAAAAAACTTGAAGAAGAGGGGGTTTCAAAGCTATATAACGAGATTGAAAAACCGCTTGTAAAGGTTCTTTTCAAAATGGAAAAGAGCGGGATGAAGGTAAGTCTTGATGAAATGGACAATCTTTCAAGGCATTACGCAACCCTTTTGGAAGAGTATAAGCAAAAAATTTATTCTGCTTGCGATTGTGAGTTCAATATCAATTCGCCTGCACAGCTTGGAAAAGTTCTGTATGAAAAGCTGGGAGTAAACGGGATTTTTAAGAAGAAGACAGGAAAATACTCTACGGGTGCGGAAATTTTGGAGAAGCTTACGGATAAATATCCCGTTGTCGGCGATATTCTCAATTTCCGTATGTATCAGAAGCTCAATTCAACCTACATTGAAGGGTTCAGACCGCTTGTTGATAAGAAAAGCGAGGTTGTTCATACGACTTTCCGTCAGACGGTTACGGCAACGGGAAGACTTTCAAGCTCCGAGCCCAATCTGCAAAATATTCCTATCCGCGAAGACGAGGGACGGGAGCTTAGAAAAATGTTTGTACCGAGAGATGGCAATATTTTTATCGATGCCGACTATTCGCAGATTGAATTGAGGCTTTTGGCGCATTTTTCCGAGTGTAAAGAGCTGATTGAAGCCTATAATTCGGGTATTGATATCCATTCAGTCACTGCGTCGCAGGTCTTCGGCGTGCCGTTTGAAGAAGTTACTTCCAAAATGCGCAGAGAGGCAAAGGCGGTAAACTTCGGCATAATTTACGGAATAAGTGACTTCGGGCTCTCTAAAAACCTGAATATTCCCGTTTCAACGGCGAGGGAGTATATAGAAAAATATTTTGCAACTTACAGCGCCGTTAAAGACTATATGCAGTCTAATGTTGATTTTGCAAGAAAACACGGCTTTGTCTGCACTTTAACGGGCAGAAAGAGGGTAATTTCGGAAATAAATTCGTCTAATTACAATTTAAGGCAGTTCGGCGAAAGGGCGGCAATGAATATGCCGTTGCAGGGTTCAAGCGCAGATATTATTAAAATTGCTATGATTAACGTTGCAAATGCGCTTGAAAACGAAAAGCTCAAAACAAAAATGATTTTGCAGGTTCACGACGAATTGGTACTTGAAGCTCCCTTAAATGAAGTGGAGCGCGCTTCGCAAATTTTGAAATACGAAATGGAAAATGCTGTAAAGCTGAAAGTGCCTTTGACGGTAGAGGTGCATACGGGGAAAAATTGGTATGACGCAAAGTAATTTAAAAATAGCAATAACGGGAGGGATAGGAAGCGGAAAGTCCGAGGTATGCTCTATAATAGAGAGAGCGGGCTTTCCCGTCTTTTCCTGTGACGAAATATATTTTGAGCTTTTGAACGGCGGCACCTTTGATAATGACTTAAAAAATACATTCGGCGAGCAAATTTATATTGACGGAAAACTGGATAAAAGCAAGCTTTCGAGCATAGTTTTTGAAGATAAAGAGGAGCTTGAAAAATTAAATAAAATAACGCACTCTAAAATTTTAGACTGCGCATTTGAGAGGATGAAGGCACAAAAATTGTGCTTTTTAGAGGTTCCGCTGCTGTTTGAAAGCGGTTTTGAAAGGCTTTTTGACGGCGTTATTGTTGTTTTAAGGAATTTAGACGACAGAATTCAAAGCATAGTAAAAAGGAGCGGTATTTCAACAAAAGAGGCAATTTTGCGCATTAAAAGTCAATTTGATTACGAAAATTGTGATTTAACGAAGTACTATGTCATACATAATAACTCAAATTTAGAACATTTGAGCCAACGCGTGACTGAAATATTAAAGGACATGGTAAAAAGCTGAAATAATTTTTCCAAAACACCCGAATTTGACTTGACAATAAAGTTAAAATATTATAAAATTTACCTTGTTTTAAAGCACTCGTGGCGGAATTGGCAGACGCGCAAGACTAAGGATCTTGTGGTTAACCCCATGCAGGTTCAACTCCTGTCGAGTGCACCATAATCGGGGGAAAGGCTTATTGTCTTTCCCCCGATTATTTTATTAAACAATACAGGAGTTGAGGGGAGGCAAGGAAATTTATTTCTGCAGGTCGGCGAACTCTATCGCCGACTTGACAGCCCTTGATTTGGGCTGTCAACCGTGCGCGCCGCTCAAGGCGCAACTCCTGTCGAGTGCACCAAATTAAGCCCGTTTTTGAGGATTTAGCCCAGAAAACGGGCTTTTTTTATGCATTTTAACTCGGTTTTTACCAGAAAAGCCGTACAATTTGGGACTAAATTAGGAACTTGAATGTCAAATTTATATTTTCACATTAAAAATGCGCTCATATTGGGCGCGTTTTTAATTTGTAAAATATAGTGTTCTTTTTTTGTAAGCTTATAAATAAATTAAAGTATGGGTTTGTCCTTTTTACCGCAGGAGATAAACGGCGGCCTTGCTCATATAAATTTTAATCTTTTATCAGAGATAAGATTAAGGCAGGGACTGCCCGTAATTATAGAGTATTGCGGAGAATACGGCTATCTGACCCCGACGGGTTTTTCAAAAGACAGCAGGTATGCTTTAATTGGGGAAAATATTCCTTCTGTTTTATCGGCTGCGTTCGGTGGGAATCTTTTCAATTACACCGAGCAAATGAAAAACGGTTTTATAACCGTCGGCCGCGGCGTGCGCATAGGAATAGCGGGCGAATACGTCACGGAGGGCGGAAGAGTAAACACAATTCGTAATCTGTCGTCCTTAAATATAAGGATTCCGCACAATTTTACCGGTTGTTCCAATGAAATTTGCGAAAAGCTTTTTGCTGATAAGGTTAAAAGCACCCTAATATTTTCAAAACCCGGTCTTGGTAAGACGACAATGTTGCGCGATATAGCAAAAAATCTTTGCAAAAATATACGAAATATTCTCATTTTTGACGAGAGAAACGAAATTGCGGCAATGGATGAAAACGGCGTTGGATTTGATTTGGGCAATTTTGTCGACGTTATTCGCTGCCATAACAAATTAGGTGCAATTTCAAGCGCGATAAGGGCTATGAAGCCTGATGTTATAATAACTGACGAGCTTTACGGCGACGAGGATATTGCCGCAATGAGATATGCAAGCGACTGCGGAATAACAGTAATTGCTTCCTCTCATATTTGCTGCCCTGAAATTCTTCAAAAAATGCCCTTCGAATACTTTGTCAAATTGACTGCTTTTAATAAGCCTCCCGAAATTTATGATAAAAATTTTAATTCTTATAGCGATAGTGGGGTTGACAACCTCAATAGGAATATTTCTGACGGCAAATAAAAAGAAGAGGATGCAAGTTTTTGGCGAGCTGTACGAGTTTAATGACCAACTGCTGTTAAACTTAAAATTCAGCCGCCAGCCCTTAAACAAAATAGCCGAAAAATATAAATTTGTGCCTGAAGTTTTGCATGGCGAACGGGTTCTTGACGGCGAGGACGGGGAGTTTGTTTCGGATTACGTTGTAAATCTTGGCAAAACGGACGCACTTTCGCAGATAGATTATCTTAACGGACGAAAAGCCGCTTTGGAGAAATACAAAAACGAGAGCGCGCAGGAATATAAGAAATACAGCTCGCTCTATTTAAAAATATTTTTTATGGTGGGAGTGCTTATTGCAGTTCTGATTGCGTAACCGAATTTTAAATAATTGGGTTAGGTTAAGGTTAGCGTTGTCAACTTATGGATATAAGTATAATTTTTAAAATTGCCGTGATGGGCATAATAATTACCATAATTTGTCAGGTTTTAAAAAAATCCGACAGAGATGATATAGCGACTTTGGTAAGCTTAGTGGGGCTCATAATTGTATTGACGGTCGTTATAACCATGATAACCGATTTGTTTTCGCAAATCAGGCAACTTTTTGATATGTTCTGATGTATATTATCCGACTATGCTGTATTGCTTTAATTACTGCAATAAGCGCATTTATTTTAAAAAGTCATAAATCAGAGCTCGTGCCTCTGTGTGTGACAGCCGGAGGAATTTTGATTTTTTTATACTCCTTCGACTATCTTGCGGAGAGCGTGGAATTTATAAAATCGTTTACAAGCAATACGGGCATAAACAGCGAAATAGTACGAACGGTGTTTAAAATCGTAGGAATAGGTTTTATGGTGGAACTGACTGCAAGCTCTGTAAAAGATCTTGGGTTTGAAGGTGTGGCGGACAAGCTTGTATTATGCGGAAAAATAATTCTATTCGTAGTAGCAATCCCTATATTAAACAGTACGTACAAAATAATACTGTCACTCATAAACATAACTTAAAAAAGACGGTCATTGCCCTTATATTTATTGCTTTTTTAGTAGCTGTTTGGCTGATTGCAGTGAATTTTGCCTTTGCTGCAGACGGCAGTGAGGAGTTGAGCGAAAACATAAAGAATCTTTTAGACAAGCTCGATTTATCAGATCTACAGAAATATCTCGATGAAAACGGCTCGGATTATTTAAAAAATTTCGGCGGAACGGCAAGAGAAATTATAGAGTATCTTTTAAGAGGAAACGCCAATACCGATTACAGCGGATATCTGTCCCAGCTTTTTTCAATTATATTTAAGGACGTTCTAAATCTTATTCCCGCATTTGCAACGGTTACGGGAATTGCGCTTTTGTCGTCGGTAGTCAGCTCGGCGGAGGGGGGGATAATAGGCAAATCCATATCTAAAATTGTGCATTTAGCCTGTTATTCACTAATTATTTTGATAGTTGCTTCTATGCTTACAGGCGTAGTTACCGACTGTGTAAAGTGCATAGGCAATATAAAAAGGCAAATTGAAATATTTACACCTATCCTTGCAACGCTCACGGTTTTGACGGGCGGAACGGGCTCCGCAGCAATATATCAGCCGTCTGCAATATTTTTATCGGGCGGAGCGGTGGAAATTATAAGCGGCTTCATATTCCCCGCAACGGTTTCGGTCGTAGTGCTTGACAGTATGTCGAGAATAAATCCCGAAATGTCCTTTTCGGGTGTGAGCGCGCTCATTAAGAGCATAATGAAATGGGTAATAGGAATTACGATTACCGTTTTCAGTATTTTCATAACGGTGCAGAGCTCGGCATCGTCGCTCTTTGACGGTATAATTTTCAAAGCGACAAAGTTCGTCGTAGGAAATTCCGTTCCAATCGTCGGAAATTTCCTCTCAAGCGGCTTCGATATGCTTACTTCGGCGGGTCTGCTCATAAAAAGCAGTGTGGGCTTCTGCGGAATTATAGTTTTGCTGTTCGAAATTATTCAGCCGATAATAGTGCTTATAGCATTTTCGTTTATTTTGAAAATTGTCGGCGCAATAGTTCAGCCGATAGGCGAAAAGGGGCTCTACGACCTGCTTTCCGACCTATCAAAGGACGTAGATTATTTCATTGCAGGGCTTTTGACGGTGGCGTTTATGTACACTCTCGTAATTATGCTAATAGTCAATTCGGCTAACAGTTTTATATGAAAACTTTTCTGCTTTCGGCAACGGGAGTCATATTTTTATCTGTAATAGTCTCGCTTTTGATTCCCGAAGGAAAACTAAATAAAACTACGACTTTTATAATGCGCCTTATCTGCATAATGGTTATGATTCAGCCTTTGACGGAAATTTTCGGCATTAAAGATTCAGCAAGTGAGGCAAACAGAGTTGACTACGCCTATGTTTGCGAAATATATTCCGGGCATCAGAGCGGCGAGCTTGAAAAGTTAATCTTTGAAAAATTTGGGGCACGGACAAAATGCAGTGTGGAAGTTATATACAAGGGCGATGAATTTAAGGTTGACAGCGTAGCCGTATCGGTAGAGGAAAATAATTCTGAATTGATTAAAGATATTTACGAATATTTGGGACAACTCCAATATATAAATATAACAGTATATGCGGAAAGTACTTGATTTTGTGAAGAACAACAAGAAAATTATTATCGTTACGGTGCTGATAATAATACTTGTGGGCACGGTTTATTTCATAAATAAAAGCAAGGACAGCAAAGCCGTTTCAACCGTAAGCTCGCTTGAGGGGAAGAGTGAAACGGAGATAAAGCTGACAAAAATTCTTTCTTGCATAGAGGGCGTGGGTGAAACCGAAGTTATGATAAACGAGGGCAAAGACGGCATAGAAGGAGTTGTAATAGTCTGCCAAGGGGCTGACAATATTATGACGAAAAACAATATTTTAAACGCCGTATCGACTGCGCTCAATGTTGATAAAAAAAATATAGTAATATATTCAATGAAATTATAAGGAGAAATTATTATGTCAAAAAAGAAAAAGATTATTATCATGTCGTCACTCGTATTCCTGCTTGCTTTAACCGCCGTTTTAAACGTGCTGCTTGCAAACGTAGGTGTAGCCACACCAAACAGCGCAGCCGCAGTAACTACGTCTAACTATTTTACGACGTTCCGCACGGAGAGGTCTAATACGAGAAGTGAGGAGCTCTTACAGTACGATAGCGTAATTGCGCTGTACGACGAGCAGTCCGACGAATACAAAAATGCCGTTAAGCAAAAATTGCAAATCGTTGAGATGATGGAAAAAGAGCTTCTTTTGGAGACGCTCATCAAGTCTAAGGGCTTTTCCGATGCAGTAGTAACAATCGGCAAAGACTCTAAAAACGTAAACGTGTTCATCAACTCCAACGAGCTTACCTATAATACCGCAATGGCAATTTACTCTATGATATCCGATGAATTGGGCGTTTCGTCCGGCGACGTAATAATTTTGCCCGTTTATTCGCAAATCTGAAGATAACTCTGTTTTGCCTTACACTGCAATTGCGCTTTAATTTATTATAATGTGGTTATTGTAGTTGCAAATTTTCCAAATAAGTGTTATACTAATGATAAGGAGATAAGTTATGGCACACATGAGGCATGACCCTACGTCAACTGGAAAAGGTAAAATCACGTATAATTCAAATATAGTAAGCTCTATCGTTGCGCTCGCCGTAGGCGAGGTTGAGGGGGTTGAGCTTCTCAATACGAAAAATAAGGGCATTAAACTCAATTTCGATAAACGTGGAATAGTTGCGGATATCAGCGTAAAGGTTGACGGAACATATAACGTATCGTCACTTGCGTTCAAAATTCAGCAATCAATTAAACACAACGTGGAGTCTATGACCAAGTACAAGGTTGCAAACGTGGACGTCTATATTCAGGACGTAACCTTCCCTGAAAACACTGCAATATAATTTCTATGATATTCCCTTAAAATTTTAAGGGAATATCTGTATTTTATAAATAAAGTCTATTGAAGGCATTGTATGAGAACAAAGGCAAGAGAAGTAGTTTTTCAAGTCTTGTTCGCTTCGTCGTTTATAGGCGAGGTTGATAACGGGCTTAAAAATGCGCTTTGCAAAAACGAAAAACTCGACGGTAACGATTTGGAATATATCGAAGGTATTTTAAAGTCGGTAGGCGAACACAAGAGCGAGTTTGAAGAAATTATAGACAGGTATTCTATCTCGTTTCCGTCCGCCAGAATTTATCCCGCGGACAAAAACATTTTATTCGTTGCGCTTGCAGAGATAAAATATATGGATGATATCCCGCCTGCGGTATCGGCAAACGAAGCGGCTAATATTGCATCGAAGTATTCGTCCGAGAAGAGTGCGTCGTACGTTTCGGGTATTTTATCGGAAGTTATCAAACAAAATTTATAACGATATCGATGGAAAACAGACCGCAACCGATATGCGCGCAAATATAAAAACATAAAGGGTAAGTGTACATAGCTTAAGTACAACACGTGCGTTGCTACAACAAGGAGATAAATTGGACTTTCAGGAGAAATACAGCGGATATCTTAATAGCGTAGAGCAAGTAATAGACGCATTTTGCGACGGGCTGAACTGCAAACCCGATATATTAAACGAGAGCTTGAAGTATACGCTTAAATTGGGCGGCAAGAGATTTCGCCCCGTCCTGATGTACGCGGTGGGCGAGCTTTTAGGGGTAGATTTAAAAAAACTTGAATATTTTGCGCTTGCTACCGAGCTTATACACACGTATTCGCTCATACACGACGATTTACCGGCCTTAGATAATGACGATTTCAGACGAGGCAAGCCGTCGAGCCATAAAGTATTCGGCGAGGCAAACGCAATTTTGGCTGGCGACGGGCTGTTGAACACGGCATACTCCGTATTACTGCGCGAGTGCAAAAAGGGAGGGGAATATATTTCCGCTTCTGAACAGATTTGCGACTGTGCGGGTATCTACGGGATGATTGCAGGTCAGTCCGCCGACCTGAAATACGAAAACGAAAGAAATTACAGCGAAAAAGCGCTCAATTTTATTCATCTGAATAAAACCTCAAAAATGATAGTTGCGCCATGCGTAGTGCCGAGTATTCTCTGCGGAGGTAAATATTATCCCGAACTCAAGGCGTTCGGAGAAAGCCTCGGATTGCTTTTCCAATTTACCGACGATATACTTGACGTCGAGGGACAATTCGATTTACTCGGTAAGAGCATAGGAAAGGATAAGAACGAGGGCAAGTTCACTTCCGTAAATTTGTACGGACTTGAGAATTGTAAGCTCCGCGCCGACCTTCTTGCCGAAAAATGCTCTGCAATTTTAGAGGGAATAGAAGGAGATAGGCAGTTTCTTTCCGAACTCGTTAGGTTCGTGCGCGACAGAAACAAATAAAAACCAATACGCACTTAACCGCTGGGCGGTTACCGTGCGTATTTTTTTGGATAAGCTATGCGGATAGATTTGTACTTAAAAGATAAATTCGGGTCGAGGAACAAGGCAGCAAATGCCGTTTCGGACGGGCTGGTTCTCGTCAACGGTAAAGCCGTTACGGTCTCGTATGAAGTAAAAGACGAAGACGATATTACTTTCTTGACCCCCGACGTAAGCTTTGTTTCGGCGGGCGGCTATAAGCTATATAAGGCGTTGAAAGATTTCGATTTTTCTGTTAAGGAAGGAATTTTTGCCGATATCGGCGCGAGCACGGGCGGATTTACCGACTGCCTTTTGCAAAACGGTGCAAAAAAGGTATATTGCATAGACGTGGGCGAAAGTCAGCTTGATGGCAGCTTGAAAGATAAAAATATAGTAATTTTAGATAACTTCAATGCGAGAAATCTGACCCGCGATATCTTCGAAGAAAAGCTATCAGGCGTGGTAATAGACGTAAGTTTTATTTCTTTAACTTATATTTTGGGGGCTGCTTCAGAGGTGTTGGAGGACGGAGCGAGCGTACTTGCGCTCATAAAACCGCAGTTTGAGTGCGGCACGCATAAGGTGGGCAAAAACGGCATCGTGCGCGATCTTTCTCAACGGAAAAAGATTATCGCAAAGATATGTGAGCACGCAAAGAGTGTAAATCTAGCGCCCGTTGAGATAACCAATGCACCCGTTATAAAAGGCAAAAATATCGAGTATATTATTAGACTTGAAAAAAGCGGCAAATCTTTGGGCACAAACCATATAGTCAACAGCGTTTTGGTGTGAATTTATATTTTTTGTATAATTTATATTTGTATATTTATAAAAAATATAACTTAAAATTATTGCATATTTGAATATTTTAGTGTAAAATAAATATATGAATGTAGGAATATATTCAAACAAAAAAAATTTTGACCGTGGGTGTACCAATATTTTGCGCATCAGGGAGAGGCTTGTTAACGCGGGTAATTCCTGTAAAATCATAGAAGATATTGCAGACGTTGACGGGCTTGAAGTGCTTTTTGTGCTCGGCGGCGACGGAACGATTTTGACTGTTGCTGCAAAATGTGCGACGCGCGGAGTAAAGATTATCGGTATCAATTACGGGCATATAGGATTTTTGACAGAATTCGAAGCGGACAGAATTGACGAAGCCGTATCTTTGGTAATTGAGGGAAAGTATAAATTACAGAAGAGGGCGCTTTTGGAAGTTAGTTATGGCGAAAGCTTTCTAGCCTTGAACGACATAGCAATTCAACGCAATACGGGAGCTGTGAATTTCAGCAACACCGTCAGTATAAATGCAAAAATAGACGGAACAACAGTAGACAATTTTTCTGCAGACGGAATTATAGTCAGCACGCCGACGGGTTCGACGGCGTATTCGCTTTCGGCGGGTGGCTCCGTACTTTCGCCGGATTTGCACGCTTTTAGCCTGACGCCCATTTGCGCGCACTCTCTTCACTCACGACCCGTTGTTTTCAGTGACGATTCAACAGTTGCGATAACCCCCTTAAACTGTCGGGAACCACTCGTTATGATTGTAGACGGCAAAGTGGTTGGCAAGCTTCCGGTCGGGGAAACCGTTACGATAAAAAAATCACACTACTTTGCCGAGTTTATTACGAGAGGCGAAGAGGACTTTTTCAAAAAATTACTAATCAAATTAAGTATTTGGAGTAAATAAATGCAACGTTCTTTAAGACAACAGAAAATACTTGAAATTATTTCCGGCAAAGAGATTGATACTCAGGAAGAATTATGTGACGAGCTTATTAAAGCCAACTTTAACGTTACGCAGGCAACAATCTCGCGCGATATTAAAGATTTGAAGCTCTATAAGGTTGCCGGCACGAAGAAGAAGTATAAGTATGCAAGCTTTGATAACTACGTTGACAGCGTAACTAACCGCATGACCAATCTTTTCAAAGGTTGCGTTTTGAGCATAAAACATGCGAATAACCTTATTCTCGTTAAAACAATGCGCGGTAACGGCTCGACTGTCGGCGTCTTTGTCGATTCACTGCAAATAAGCGAAATAATCGGCAGTGTTGCCGGCGACGATACCCTTTTAATCGTTGTCGACAGCAACGAAAATGCACAGTACGTTGTTGATTTACTTAAAGATTATCTCAGTTAATGTTACAAAGATTGTACATAAAAAACGTTGCGCTTATAACAGAGGCGGATATAACGTTTGACGGAAAACTTAATGTTTTATCTGGAGAAACCGGTTCAGGTAAATCGGTAATTTTGGAATCCATAAACTTTGTTTTGGGCTCCAAGGCTGATAAAACAATGATTAGATACGGCGAGCAGGAAGCAACGGTGCGCGCCGAATTTTGCGTTTCGGATGAAAGTGACGCGCTTTCGGTACTTAAAGAATACGATATAGAAAGCGACGGCGAGATAATTATAACCCGCAAATTTAACCTCGACGGCAAGGGCGGAATTAAAATTAACGGCAACACCGTAACAGCCTCAATGCTTAAAAGCGTGACGCAAAGACTCGTTGACGTACACGGACAGAGCGAGCATTTCTTCCTATTAGGCGAGGATAACCAACTTAAAGTCATTGACGGTATTGCAGGCGAGAAACTTAACATAATTAAGCAAAACATATCGGAATTGCTTGCTCAAAAGCGCTCATTGAAGGCAAAAATAGAGGAGCTCGGCGGAGATGAGAGTGAGCGGGAGCGCAAGCTTGATATGCTTGATTTTCAGATAAAGGAAATTGAGAACGCCGACTTAAAGATTGGCGAATATGACGAGCTTATTACGCGCCGAAATCTTATTGCCAATACCGAAAAGATACTGACTGCTCTCGGAGGAGCGGGCTCGATAATAGGCGACGACGGCGGGTGCCTCGATTTATTGAATTCGGCAAAGCATCAGGTCGGAATTATATCTAATTTAAGCGAGGAGTACGATAAAATATTTTCGCGCATTGAAAGTCTTGCTACAGAGGCGGCAGATATTTCCGAAATTATTTCTGACTTATGCGGGGACTTATCTTTTGACGAGCGCGAAGTTGAAGAAATCGAGGAGCGCATTTCGCTTATAAAATCGTTGAGGAAAAAATACGGCGCAGACGAGGAGAGTATTCTTTTATATCTTGAAGATGCGAAAAATAAATACGATACTCTCTCCGACAGCGCGGCGGCGGTAGAAAAATATAACAAACTGCTTTCCGAGTGCGACGATAAAATTTTCGAGTACTGTTTAAATCTTACAAAACTGCGCAAAGAGTCGGCGGACAAATTCTGCAAAGAAGTCGTTGCCGAGCTTAGAACTTTAAATATTCCCGACGCACAGTTTACGGTAAATTTTAACGAATACGACAAAAATACCGCAAATCTCAACAGCTCAAACGGCTCGGACGGCATTTGCTTTATGTTTTCTGCAAACAAGGGCGAGCCTTTAAAGCCTTTGAGCAAGGTAATAAGCGGTGGCGAAATGAGCAGGTTTATGCTTGCAATCAAGACTTGTCTTCACGATATTAACGGCATTTCGACTTACATCTTTGACGAAATCGATGCGGGAATAAGCGGTTTTACGGCAATGACGGTTGCGGAAAAATTCCTTTCGATTGCAAAATGTACTCAAATTATTGCGGTCTCGCATCTGCCGCAGGTCTGCGCTGCAAGCAGTTCGCAATATCTTATATATAAGGAACAGAGCGGAGAAAAGACTTATACGCGCGTGAAAAAATTGAGTTCGGACGAAAAAATCAAAGAAATAACAAGATTGATGGGTAGCGTAGAGTCCGAAGCGGCAATTGAACACGCAAAAGAGCTTGTGGCAATGTTTTCAAAATAATGAAATTTTTTTAACGGCGGCAACGCCGTTTTTTTTGTATATTTAGCAGGGTTTTGCAGAAAATATTTTTATGTTTGACGCAAAGAAAATTTTCAAGTCCCTACTTGCATGTCTTGCCGCCGTATTACTGACTTTTGTTTTCAGCCCTTTTTCCGCAACGGCTTACGCCGAAACGGGTAGTTTGTATTTGGGCGGGTTTCCTGCGGGTTTCGTTCTGAATACGGTAAACGTTGAGGTTATCGGCTTGTGCGAGGTCTTAACAGACAATGGAATAAGCTCGCCTGCCCGTGATGCAGGAATACGTACCGGCGATATGATTGAAAAAATAAACGGCGAAGAGGTAAAGAAAACTTCTGATATAAATGAAATTATTTCTCGCAATTATAAAAAGTTTGAAATAACGGTAAAGCGCGGTGGGGAAAGCCTCACATTTGAAATCCAACCCGTTAATGAGCTGTCGTCCGGCTCGAAGCGCATAGGCGTTCTCGTTAAAGACAGCATAAACGGTGTGGGAACGATTACTTATATAGACGGGGAGAACAGAACATTTGCTTCGCTCGGTCATCCCGTAACAGATACTGATAATAAAATTATAGAAATAAACGGTGGAACACTGTACGGAAGTATAATATACGACGTCAAAAAAGGTGTGCGCGGTGCGCCCGGAGAGCTCCACGGTGCATTTGAAAGCGGAGTTATTATCGGCAACGCCAAACTTAACTGTCCGTGCGGAGTGTTCGGAACCCTTTCAGAGGATTACGATTTATCCAAGCTCGTTAAAGTAGAAAAAGGCTCTATAAACGACGTCAGCATAGGTTCGGCTTATATCTATTCAACTGTGTATGGTAAGCAGGTCGAAAAATATAAAATTTCGATAGCAAAGGTGGATGCAGGCAATAAAGATAACAGAAATTTTGTAATAAAAGTAGACGACAAAAAGCTTATAGATAAGACGGGCGGAATAGTTCAAGGTATGAGCGGGAGCCCCATAGTTCAGAACGGCAAACTTATCGGCGCAGTAACCCATGTATTCGTAAATGACCCTACCCGAGGATATGGAATAGCAATTGAGCATATGCTCGACGCTTATTGAGTAAAAAAGTCATAAACCGACAATAAAACAAATAAAAAACGGTTGAATTAAGCGAATTTGTTTGAGTCAACCGTTTTACTTTTCTCAATTTTAGCAACATTTAAGATAAAGATTCAACTGCATTTTCTGGCACATTTCGTCGAATTTTAGCACAAGTTTTGCGAAAAAACCGACAAATTATGCAAATTTCATTTTTACCCTTGAAATTTGGGTAGTTTCATAAATTAAATACAGATATTATGTCGTAATTTTTCCAATTTCAATGTCACTGCTCCTATTAACTTTTTATATTTTACTTTTAACTTGTGAGAGGTGTGTGCAAATACCATTAGTCTGCTTCTGGCAAAATGTAGATTTCTTATTGGAAATTAGATTTATTTTAATTGAATTATTAATAAATTAAACCAAATTAGACGATTTTAGACTTTTTTAAGTATTATTATTGACTTTGCATTAGATTAATGATATACTCTATTTAACATTATTAGATAGGTGAATGTTATGACAACAAAATTGTTTGAGAGATTAGTTACTAAATTTTCGATCAAGGTCAATGATCTGGCTAAATATCTTGAGATTTCCAAGGCGACTATTTACAATTATCGCAATTTGGAAGAGTTTATCGATATTCCTAAAGACAAACAAATAAAGATATTCTATCTTTTCGGAAAAGAAAACGAGACAGAGCTTGAGTTATTGCTTGACGAATCCGATCAAGAAATTTTGGCACAGTATGTCAACCGAATATCAAGCATACTAAAAGACACAATAAACGGTAAGAAGGATTCCATTGCCTCCATAGAAGAGCTGACGGAAAAAGTCAGAGAACTTTCTGCTGAAAATGCTGAACTTCAAAGGCAAACGGTGTCATTGAAGAAATTTAGCAATCTCGATGAGTTTACTAAGGCAGTTCTATTTGATAAAATTTCTTCTATTACCGCAGAAGCTTCTCCTTCGGAAATGAAAGAATTTATTGACTATTTAGACATATTTGAAAAATATCGCAAAGCAACGAGCGGAAGAAAATGAGAGATGACGACGAAGAGTATAGGCGTTGATATGAGGGGAGTGATTCCTTTAAGGATCAGCAATATGAAAAATGGTATGAGGAGCAAAACAGAGGGATAAAGATGGGCTATTTGTACTTAAACTTTATGGATAACCTTGAACGTGGCAGTAGAAGTTGGGACGATTTCTATACATTATCTCTCAACGAGCAGTATGAGGCGCTAAAACCGAGATTGGGTAATTTTGCCGCAGATAACCTGCAAGAGTTTATAGCGAGTGCATTCCCCTTGAACGATAAATTTTACTATGTGTCACTTCCCGGATTTGACAGGCGCATAAAAGAAAACCGTCGTAGTAAGCAATGTATCTATAACATTGTAATCCGTCCTGAAAAAGACGTATCACTTTCATATAGGTTGCCTAAAAATTATGATTTGATTATTATTGGAGATGTTACTTTCGGCAATGTAATCGATATTACAGTAAAAGGGATTGAGCTAATAGACATCAATGTTGCCAAGTTTGGCGAGAGAAAGGTCTACTGTACGGCAGCTTGTGCTTTTATGAATAGGTCATTTGTAGCAAACGGTAAATCAATAACTGTGCCTGATTACGGCGTTAGAGAGATGCATAATCCAGTTCTCACAAACGATTTTGTGAACGCTCTCTGCACAGAGCTGTACCCTGTTCCCAATCCTCAAAAGGCACTCACTACATTTGACGAGTGGCAAAAATATATCAAATTCCGCAGATATTATTTGGGCAAACAATCGGAGCGATGTGAACAAGCTGAATGTGTAACTGTCTGCAATTCATATATGATTACGAAGGATATTTACAGGCGGAATGAGGATTCATATTCTGAGCTGCTTTTAGACAATCTCGCACAGTTTTCAAAAGGTGAGCAAATCATCCTTTCCAAGGAAGTGAGCGGTGCGGTAGGCTTCCCGCTCATTAGAATTGATGTCGAGAGAAACAGAAAATCGGTTTTGAGCGATACGCTCAGTAAAAACGGTAAAGGTAAACCGAAATTCGAAGTATGGCTACAAAGATATACGAAGGATTCAATGGGGCTTTCTACGACTCCTCCGAGATACGACGAGAACGGAGATTTGCCTAAAGGGGTCAGGTTCTTCCAGTATTCTTTAGGTGAACGTTACTTGTTTGCTTATGTAGATATTGAACCGGACTGCACCGCACTCGAAAAGAAGTACGAAAAAGACCTTTTAGCTGCGTATGAGAGAATAGATATTAAGTATCAAGGAATTATTACTGCCGAACTAATAAAGTTCAAAGATGGACAGGCAGTTATATTAAAGGCGCAGTACGATAAGAAATTAGCCGAATACAAGAGTTCGCATGAAGCAGCTCTTGAGCGGGATATTGCAGAGAACAAAGATAAAGAAGTCATAAAAGATTATGAAAGTGAAATTGCAAAACAGCTTGCTCCAATTGAGACGGAATACAAAAAGCAGATAAAGGCAATCGATGCGGAAATCGATAAGATAAAAAAGGACAAGTCGGACAAAGAACAGAAAAAGGCAGCGATTGCCGTTCTTGAAGAAAAGAAGAATGCATTAGAAGAAAAGTTTGAGGGTGAAAAGAAAAGTGTAAGGCAATCTTTGTCCTTGCGGTCGTTCTATATTTCCCGCAACGCAAAACTTGTAGAAAATAAGCGTAAGAGCATTTCAATTGCCATGCAAGCAGAGCTTGACCGGCTCAAGAATGAAAGGAAGTCCCAACTTGAAGTGCAGTACAAAGGACCTATTACGAATGAAAAAGCAGATGTCAAGCGCGAACTGCATGATAAATTGGGAAGGGATAAGGCAGACAAGATAGAAAGTGAAACGGTAAGGCGCTATCAAATTTATTTCCGTCCCAACGATATTACCGATACAATTTCTGAAATTAAAAAAGAAATCGAAACTTACAATACGGCATATCTCACATACGATAACCGTGCCGAGAAGGCGAAGATTGAAAGACAGGAAAAGGCATTAAATTCCTTCCTCTGCGGTTACGTTAAAAACCCCTATTTGCCTGCTTACTTATTTGCACCCGAAACGCTGGCACAGACAGTAAGGGCAGTACAAGAAGATCCTGAAATGTGTTGGGAAAGTTTGAATGACAGGCAGAAAACTGCAGTTAAAAGAGCGCTCGCAAGTGAAAGTTTATTCTTATTGCAGGGACCTCCGGGGACAGGTAAAACACAGGTCATTGCCGAAATAACGGCGCAGCTGGCTCGGCAGGGTAAAAAAGTTTTGATTTCATCGGAAACACATAAAGCAATTGATAATGTGTTCGAGAGATTGCCTAAAATTCCCGAAATCAGACCGTTGCGTCTCATTCCGTCGCAGAACGGAAAGGAAACAAATTACAGCCCCGAACGGCTTGTAGATAATTTTTATGCCAATATCAGCGGAAACCTTGAACGGCAAGTAAGGCGGTTTGAGCATTTCGAAGAAACTAAAGCTACATTCGATGAAGAAATGAAGCTCCTCCGTCGGGAGTACGACAGACTTTTAAGACTAAATAGTGAAAATGCAAAGATTAAAAGCGAACGGCAGTCAATCAGTAACACTGTAAATATACTCAATGAAGAGTTGCAAAGTCTGCGCGATCAGCTTGCACTTGCAAGAGAGCATATTGAAGAGCACCGCAGAACAATCAAATACATAGAGAGCTGCCGTCCATCTACGGAAGGAGCAAAAGAGCAATATATTGAGGCATTTATTCGTAAATTAGAGGAATTGCTCTCTGGATTTGCTTGCCTTGAATCCGTTTCGGTAGACAAAGTCGGCGAGCTTAACAAAGCAGATATTGGTGCAATAAAAGAGGAACTTGCACTGTTCCTTTCGGAAGACACCGTCTTAAAATTGAAGAACCGTCAGCGTGACCTTCGTAAAATATTACAGGATCTGCGAGATCCCGATACGGATGAAGTGCCTCCTGAAAATCTTACCGAATATAAAAAACATCAGGCAGAACTTATCAATGTCGGTAATCAAATTAAAACCGCACAAAATTCATCGTCAGTTGATTTGTCTGCAAGCCTAATTTATTCATTAGTTCCTACAATAACAAATGACAGCACACTCTTAAAATCTCTGCCCGAAGAATTGACTGCGTTCAAAATCAAATTGCAGACATTGGTTGCAGAAATGAAAGCTGACGTCGAAAAAGCGATGGTGCGCTATCTTAAAGAAGAAAATTCCCTTACTCAAAAAATTAGTGAAAAACAGCTTGAAATTAGTGACAACAAACGCCGTTATGAGGAGCTGGGTGAGAATAAGGTTGTTGAGGAGTACGGCGAACTCGATTCTGCATTAAGGCAGAAAATTACCCGTTTCTTCCGCAATTTTGCTATCGTCAGAGAATACGACACGAGCAATCTCGAAACGGCGTTCGATATCATCAAGGAGGAGTGGGACAAGTTAGAGCGCGACTATAAAAAGACGCAGAAAGAGAATCAAACCAAAATACCGACTTATCGGGCAATTTGCAAATATCTTTCGCAGGAAGATATTCTCGAAGAGGATCGGCAAGCTTATACCCGTGAGCTATACAACTGCGTCAACGTATTCGGTATCACCTGTACGAGCCGTGATAAATTTACGCCGACGCAACTGAAAGAGCTTGCAAATTACGGCATTGAATCGGTCGATATCCGAACGCAGGGGATAGATGTCGTCATCATAGACGAGGTTTCTAAATCATCTCTTTTGGATTTACTTATTCCGATTCTCTACGGGAAAACCGTTATTCTTGTAGGGGATCACAGACAGCTTCCGCCAATGTATGATTTGCGTCACCTTCGCGAAGAGGATTTTGAAGGGCTTGACAGTAAAATTATTTCCAAGAAAATCAATGAAGGATATACTGCGCTGTACGAAGAGTGCTTCTTCAAAACTCTATATGAGAAGGTTCCCGACGAATTCAGAGTAATGCTGAACAAGCAGTATCGTTGTCATAGTCATATAATGGAAGTATTTAATCACTTCTATGGCGGTAGTCAAAAGGGACTCACCGTCGGCAAACAACATCAAGACGACGAAAAACAACATAATCTAACAGTCAGAATAGGCGGAAATACTATAATTGATCCCAATCATCATATATATTTTGTTGACTGTGACCAAAGGGAGTCTAGCGCCTACGAGGGAAGTACCTCTAAGATAAACGAGCAAGAGTCCGAGGTTGCAATCTCCCTAATGAGAGAGCTTGATAAGGCCGCAGGCGAGCTTGTAAAAGCAGGCAAGCTCAAGTTCGATAAAGATAAGAAAATCGATGAAAGACCAAGCATGGGTGTTATCTGCACTTATGGCGATCAGGCGGGACATATCAAAAAGATGCGAGGAAGGGCTCAGTTTACCGGTTTTTCGCAAAAACAGGACGAGCGCCTTATTATCAGCACGGTAGATGATTTTCAGGGTGATGAGAGAGATATCATCATAGTATCCATGGTGCGAAATCCTGCGCCTGGCAAACGCTATGATGCAGAGTTTATCAAGAAGTTCGAGCGTATCAACGTAGCCCTGTCCCGTGCAAGAAAACTCTTGATAATAGTCGGTTCCAAACGCTTCCTTTCAGAAGCAGGAGTCATCGACTTGCCTGATCTTGAAGGGAAAAAAGCGTTGGATAAGGTAAACTTCCACGTCTATAAAGAAATTATAGATACTATATATTTCCGTGGCAGAGTGCTTACAGCAAGTGATATTATCGGAGGCGACAATGGAAGATAAAATGATAAAACAAATCAAGACGTCCTGTCCGTTTCCTCTTTTGATATATAGGACGAATATTAAGTATAACGAGGTCAGAAAGGCTTCTGGAGTTTCCTATATTCTTCTTGAACTCATCGAGAAATCGAAAGGTTCAAAAGAGAAGATTTCCGAAGTGCTGTTGAAGTTCGGCATTCCGACAGATTTACATTATATTTTCGGAAGAGAGCTTGCCGGACTAATTGGAACGGAAATTATTAAATCGGTGTACACGGCCGAGCATTTCAGCAACCCTAAATATTTTAGTCAGATACAAGTTGGAGAGGTTGCGCTTACCGGTAAGGGCAAAAAGATGTTCAAAGAGGGTGCAATCCCTACGGGTGCAGAAAAGATTAAGGTAAAAGATATTTACTTCGATCCCGTAAAGAGGAAGTTTGACATTGCCTTTTCACATTGTCTTGACGAAGCCGTATGCAGATATTTTAACAACGACTTCATGGCGTCGGTCGATATAGATATCAGCGGTATGGGGGATTACATTAACGCAAACCCCACAAAAATGGGTCTTAAAGCAGAAGAACGCATGGTTTCTTTTGAGATGAAAGAACCTCAATGGAAAGGAACATGTAAAGACGAAAATCTCACGATTAACATTCGTGAGAGCGGTGTGGAGTTTTTATTTGAAACGAACGACGAAAATGTATTTTTCGTCAAATATTATACTTCGAAGATAATGAAGGAGGTCATGCTTCTTAAAACGAAATATAAGTTTTACGATAGCAAGAAGAACCCCATTTCTGTTCCTTCCGTTCGATTTGAAGATTTGGGAGCTTCTAATCTTTATATACCGGATGATATTCAAAAACAAGCGGCAAGACCATGCAAGATTTATATCAGCAGAAACTCTTTCGGCTACGAAAGAGCAGATAGTGTTATAAAGACAGATGAGGCTACATCAAAAAAACTATTGGACGCAGTTGATAAAAACGCTGAGTTTGCACTTTTGGATAACACCGGATGCAGATACTACCGTGCATTGAATGTCGCCATCCCTTGTGAGCAGCTTGACGATGTGTTTGAAATTCAGCTACTTGTGGAGAATCAGCTTTCGGCAGAAAAGTTCGACGAGATGATAAACAGCATATTCAATTTGTATACCGAAATACCGTTTAACAGTGAAAGCGGTAAGGTTATTATGTTTGCCGTCGACGTGTTACATTCTCCGACGCTATTCGAAAAATATGCAACAGCCAAATTGAATGAAGTCAAATCAGCGGATGAGAAAATAGGTGTTCTCTTAAAATTGAATGAAGCATTGAAAAAGTCCGCTGAGTGGAAGCCGTTCTTTGAGCGATTTGCAAATGAAATGTATGCAGAGAGCGTGAAGGAAATTCGGCTTGATAATATGATTTATAAAAATACCGTTTTGTCGCCTCTTGCAAGCGCTATAGGTATGTCTAAAACTGACTACATTTTCAGTTTCTCACAGGATATAAGAAAAGATGAAGAGCCTACGCTCGTATATCAGGCACTTTCTGCAGCAGGGTTTGCTACCGTTGAGATACTTGGGGTTGCAAATGTCGTAGAAGTATACATGCGGGCAGTCCTTGAAAACGAGGAAATTTCCACGGATAACGACCTCGCTGCAAAATTTAATACAGTCAGAGTTAATCTTTGGAAACTTAATGATATTTTGGGCATAGATGATTTCTCGGTTTATACGCTTAAAGAAGACTACAATATCGATGGGTTTTTCGGCACATACGCTACCTATAAATCCTCTTTCGGTGCAGTGGAAAAGTATATGGAATACGCATTAAAAGAATACGGCGAGTTGAAGCGTTATACCGAGATTTTTGAGCCTATTCACGATCTCTTAGCAATTGAAAGAACATCATCTTCCCATCCAGATAAAATTACAAAAAAATATATTGACGAGCAGTTATTACGAGGTAAATATAAAGATGCAATTTGCGATTTATTGATAAAGCTGCAGTCTGACCTGCGAAAATTGCTACAAGCGGACAATACTGTCCCTGCAAACGAGCTGATTGATGAGGCGAAAAGAAGAAGATATATTGACGGGAAGCAGGCAGACACCTTACATAAACTTCGCATGTGCCGCAATAGCTTTCAGCATCCAACCGACAAACAAGTTAAATTCGATAAACTGACCATAACCGAATGGGAAGACGCTGTATTTTCAATAAACGGAGGTAAAATATGAGCCATCAGGTACAGATTGACTATCAAGGCATTGCTATTCAGTGCGAAAGTGTCTGCGAAGTTGCGGAGGCGAGACTGAAAGAGCTTGATGATATGCTTGCAAAACTCAAAGAGACATCTTTGACACTTATGAAAGAACAAGCAGTTGAGCTTGTACAGTCAATTGAACGGGAAAGAAATGAATTATTATCACAGATAGATGCATTAAAAGCCCAGGCGATAGCACTAGGGAAGCGTGGTGTTGTTTACGTGGATTCCGATCGTGAAGAATATAGGCGTCGTAATGATATTATTGAGTCTGCCAAAAATTTACAACATACGATTGATGAAATATCATCAAAAAGAATGATTGAATTTCAAAGCCTGTTAACGACTCTTTTAGATGAGAGTATTCAAGACAATCAACGAAAAATGCGTGAGCGCAACAATGGTGTTATTTCCATTGATGAGGCTACGCAGAGGGTTCTTGATACCATTGATGACGCTACATTAAGGCAGTTTACTTACCTTGCATATTTACAGGACAATATGCTTGTCGGAGAAAGTCTTATTGCTGCAGGTAAGGCGCTTATGGAAAAAATCGTAAATTCAACCTATGAATCCCGCTATGCCGGAGAATCGGCAAAAATACGTGCGGAACTTGAAGCGGCAAGAGTTGATAAAGAAACTGTGGATAAGGTTATTGGCAAAGCGAGCGGCTCTGCACGAGAAAAACTCACTGCAATAAGAGAGGCGGCAACGCAGGAGATTGTGGGCGAAAAATTGCGCCAGAAGTCACTTAAAATTATAATGGACGCCATCAAGCAGAGGGGCTTTATAGTCGATAAAAAGAATATTAAAATCAAGCGCGATACTAATGAAGTAATCATGGTTGCCCTCAAAGCAAGTGGTGAAAAAGCGAAGTTCAGAATATTCCTTGACGGAAGATTTATCTATGATTTCCGAGGTTATGAGGGGCGAGCGTGCCAGAAAGACATTGAACCCTTTATGCACGATTTAGAGGAAGTGTACGGAATTCATGTAACAAAGCAGACTGAAATTTGGAGTAATCCTGATAAAATTTCCACAATGAAATATCAGGCAATCAATACAAATAAGAATAAAAAATAAGGAGTAAATTATGGCACTCGGTACAACGTTTAATCGGTTAAAAAGAGAAATTGGAATCAAGAAGTGCGTTATTGTTGATGGTAATGTAGGCGACGTGTATCTCAACGACAAAAAGCAAATCGTCGACTTGAAGCAGTATCTTATTGATATGCTCAAAAGTATGGAATACGATGATGTTCTATATTGGGATAGAATTGACGGCGTAGACGGTGACGTATCCCGACTTTCAGTAATTGACGAAGTTGAAGTCGAGGGGGATGCATACTCTTTTGATGACGAAGAAGAACAGCAGTCTAACGAAGAAGATAAGACGGGTAGCGGATTATTCAAAGAACCTGCTGAAATTTTCAATATTATCTTCAAGAACCTCAAAAAACCAAACCGTAAAATTGCTTTTGTTCTCAATTGGGCAGATTATCTCTTCTCAACAGGCGGACAGCTTCCTCCCGATGAGCGTGAGCTTTTAACGCTCCTCGGCAAGGCAATCAAAGATAAAAAGGTGGAGTACCTTGCTTCTGAAGTCAACGAAAGCACTGTAATTCTTATCACTAGCAAACTTGCCATGTTCCCGATAGCCTTCTACCAAAATAATCCGGAAGTAGCTTGTCTTACGCTTTCCAAACCCGACAGAGAAGAAAGGGAGAAAATGCTCGAAAAGGTGGAGAGCGGATTTGAGGTAAAACTCAAACCGGGCGAAAGCCTTATGACTTGCGATAAGAAAAATGAGTATGTGGATATGCTCGACGATTTCACCAATCGTGAGATAATCCAAATGGCTCGCCTTTCTCGCAAAGAGGGCAAATTGCCTTTTGAGCAGTTGTATCTCTTATTCAAGTACGGCGAGAAGGACAACCCGTGGGAAAAACTCGACTATAAAGCCGTTAAATATATTAAGAAAATTCTCAGTGAGAGAGTTGTCGGTCAAGAAGAAGCCATCGAGAAGATTGAAAATGTCGTTGTGAAAGCGTACATGGGACTTACGGGTATCCATAAATCGTCAAGTCGTTCGGCTCCCAAAGGAGTGTTGTTCTTTGTCGGACCTACGGGTGTAGGTAAAACGGAGCTTTCAAAAGCGCTTGCAAAATTCCTTTTCGGCGACGAGCAGGCTTGCATCCGTTTCGATATGTCGGAATATGCACAGGAGAACAGCGATCAAAAACTCATTGGCGCGCCTCCGGGATATGTCGGATACGAAGAGGGCGGACAGCTCACGAACGCAGTCAAAGAAAAACCGTTCAGCATCATTTTGTTTGACGAAATAGAAAAGGCGGCAAAGCCCAATCCACGCATACTCGATATATTTCTGCAAATTCTCGAAGACGGTCGCCTTACCGACAGCAAAGGCGAAACGGTATATTTCAGCGAAAGTGTAATCATCTTTACTTCCAACCTCGGAGCTTCAGAAGTGTCGTCAAGCGGAACTAACGAGTATATAGCCGAAGAATTCATAAAAATTGTCAAGAACTATTTTGACAACGAAATCAAACGTCCCGAAATTCTCGGTCGTATCGGTTACAGTAATATCGTTCCGTTCAACTTTATTAAGGATAAGGAGTTCAGTATCAAGATTGCCAGGTCCAAGCTCCGTCCCGTTCAAAAGGGAATTCTCGAAAAGTACAGAATAGACCTTGAATTTGAAGATGAACTGAAGTTTATAAACTATATTCTCGGTGGTGCGGACAGCAGTAAAGGCGGACGTGATATTTTAAACGCCATTAACGATAAACTCCTTGACGAGCTTGCGATGTTTATGTTCGAGAACAAGCAGGATTTGTCTTCTATGAAAGGGGCAAAAATCCTTGTAAAGACCACAAAGAACGAACTTGAATTTAGCTTTGAAAATGACTAAGTTTAATGTCTCAAGTATCAATTGTTGTACGGAAGTAGAAGGTCCAAATAAACGGCTTACTATATGGTTTCAGGGTTGCAATATCCACTGCAAAGGGTGCTGCAATCCTGACTATCAACCGCTCGTTCCTAAATATATTTTAACGCTTGATGAACTTTTACGAATAATAAAAGAGGCAAGGGATAATTTTGGGATAGAGGGAGTTACATATTCCGGGGGAGAACCGACTTTGCAGCAAAATCTTCCGCAGCTTACAGCTGGCATCCACGCTTTAGGGTTGGGTGTAATTTCGTTCACGGGAAGACATTATGAAGATGTGAAAGATATTCTAATTGGGTGCGACGTTGTCCTCGACGGCGCCTATATGGAGAATCTACGGGAAACGGCGCGGAAGATACTCGGCTCAATCAATCAGCGGATAATTTGTTTGACCGAAAGATATTCGGATTGCGAATCGTGGTTTTTGAACGGTTCTCAAAAGAAAATAGAAATAAATTTAACTGATTTTATTGTTGCCAATGGTGATAATTTCTAATATTGTTCTCTTGGTATAACAAATACAAAAAATAGGCGATAGCACTTAAGACACTTTTAAAACAAAAATAGGTCAAGGAGGTACTAATCTAAATCGCCGAGTAACTTGGGGATTCCAATATGGCACGAACGAGTAAGTATAAAAATGAGGAACGGGCAGTAGAGCTTATGGGTAAAGACAGGATTTTATCCATGACCACGTTGGTGCAGGAATTTGATATTGCACTTTGTACGGCGCTTGAAGAAAACGAATAGAATTAATTACTATGGAAAAAAATACAACGAACGGTGAATTTTTCGGGACGGAACGAATAGGTAAAATTCTTTTGAAGATTGCTCCACCCGTCATGCTTGCACAGCTTATTCAAGCACTTTATAACGTAGTGGATAGCCTCTTTGTCGGGCGGTTTTCGGGCGACGGACTTACGGCTCTTTCGGTAATATTCCCTATTCAATTGGTTATAACTGCGCTTGCCGTCGGAACTGGCGTCGGGGTAAATACATTTATGGCGCGGCAATACGCTCACGGAGATAAGGCGGAGGCAAAGCGCACCGCAGGAACGGGCGAAGTGCTTGCTTTGGCTACATGGGCTGTCTTTTCAGTGATTGCTTTTTTCGTCATGCGCCCCTACGTTATGACAAGCGCAAAATCTCCGCAGGCAATAGAATATGCGGTTCAGTACGGCACAATTGTATGTGTTGGTAGTTTGGGTACTTTTCTTGAATCGCTTTGGTCGAAAGTACATCAGGCAGGCGGCAATATGAAGTTGCCCATGATAGCGCAGATTGTGGGGGCGGTAGTGAATATCGCACTTGACCCGATTTTGATATTCGGTTGGGGAAAAATTCCTTCTCTCGGTGTTGCCGGTGCAGGATATGCAACCATAGCAGGGCAATTCGTATCGGCAATTATTGTCGGCATCAAAGGCTTTTGCAAACCGCCGAGACTTCATTCGGAAGGGCACTATATTAAAGCAATTTATAAACTCGGCTATCCGAATATCCTGATGCAACTTTTGTACACCGTGTATATCGTTGTGTTGAATATCATTCTTGCGCAGTTCTGCGACGAAGCGGTTACGGTTCTCGGGCTGTATTACAAAATGCAGGCGTTTTTCTTTATTCCGCTCTTTGGATTGCAGACGTGTATCGTGCCCGTTTTGAGTTATAACTATGAGCAAAAAGCTTACGAGCGGTGTCGGAAAATTTTAAAAGATGCACTCATAGTATCGGCATCTTTTATGGTGATTGGAGTATTCTGTTTTGAAGTGTTGCCCGTGCAGGTAATAAAGTTGTTTTCGCATGATGCGGAAGTGCTTGCAATAGGCACGCCTGCGTTCAGAATAATAGGTGCAAGCTTTTTCTCGGCGGCTGTATCCTTGCTTATGCCCGTATTTTTTCAGGCAATCGGAAAACAGGCGGCAAGCGTTATGCTTTCTTTGACAAGACAGATTTTTTGCCTGCTCCCGATTTTTTGGCTGTTTTCATTAATTGGTTTGGAATACACGTGGATAGCTTTCCCTATATCGGAGACCATCGCCGGCGGCGTAGGACTTATTCTTTATTTCAGGCAAGTACGTAAGTGGAAACGGGAAGCCGCGGCAGAACAATCAAATCAAGAAGGGTGATATATATGACTGAAAAAGAAAAAATGCTTGCAGGCGAATGGTATGATGCCAATTACGATAAAGATTTATTAGATATGAGATTAAAAGCAGAGCAGAGTTGTTATAATTTTAATAATGCCCGTCCTCAATCGGTTGAACAGATTGAAGCTTTGAAAAAAATTCTCGGCACAGAAATTTCGCAAGGGGTAACCGTTCTTGCACCTGTATATTTCGACTACGGCGGCAACACGACGTTCGGAGAAGACACCTTTGTCAATCACGGCTGTTATTTTATGGACGGTGCTAAAATAACAATCGGTAGTCATGTATTTATAGGTCCGTTCTGTGGGTTTTACACTGCAACACATCCTATGGATTATACCAACCGAAGCAAAGGACTTGAAAAAGCCCTGCCAATTAAAGTTGGCGATAACTGTTGGGTTGGTGCAAGTGTATCGGTCATGCCTGGCGTTACTATCGGAAACGGCTGTGTAATTGCCGCTGGTAGTGTTGTGACAAAAGATTTACCTGATAATTGTTCAGCTGCCGATGTTCCTGCAACAATTAAAAGAAAAATCGAGCAATAGATTTCAATTTAGTGTTCTAATAAACAAAAATATACATTGTATAGAAAAGAGCGTTCCCTTTGTAGTGTGCTCTTTTCGCATAAGTTTTACTTATTAAAACCATTAAAAACTTATATTGTTTGTTAACTGAAATTCGGCTATAATAGAAAAAAAGGATATAAGGAGTTTTTTATGAAAAATTTGATTGTTTACTATTCGAGAAAGGGACAGAACTATTGGAACGGCAGCATTAAGGATTTAAAAAAAGGTAACACCGAAATCGTTGCGGAAATGATACAGAAGGCAGTCGGCGGCGATTTGTTTGAAATCGATACCGTAAATCCTTATGCCGCAGATTATTATGCCTGCATAGACGAGGCGCAAAAAGAACTCCGCGCAAACGCCCGTCCCGAAATCAAGGGCTACGTAGAGGATATTTCCAAGTACGACACTATTTTCGTGGGCTACCCTAATTGGTGGGGAACTATGCCTATGTGTATGTGTACTTTCCTTGAGCACTATGACCTCACAGGCAAAAAGATTGTCCCCTTCTGCACCAACGAGGGCAGCGGTATGGGTTCAAGCGAGCGCGATTTAAAGAAAATCTGCAAGGGCGCAACGGTTGTAAGCGGTTTATCAATCCACGGCGCGGAAGCGGCTCAATCTGAAGGCAAGGTTTCCGCTTGGGCAAAGAAAAATGCCTGACAATGACCGTTTCGCAACAAAATACCGTGCTATGTACCGCGCTATGATAGAAAAAGACGGTGCGGCTTTGGCAAAACTTCTCGATGATAGTTTTGCCCTCGTTCACATGACGGGCATGCGGCAGAATAAGCAAGCATTTATCCGAGCTGTGGAGAACGGTACGCTCAATTATTTTTCGGAAGATCTGCAAGAAACAAAGACTATTGTTCACAAAGATTTCGTGCAGTTGACGGGCAAAAGTCTGGTGAGTGCCGCCGTATTCGGCGGTGGCAGACACACTTGGCACTTGCAACTTGACATTAAATTTATTCTTGTCGAGGGGGATTGGCTTATTCGAGAAGCTGTCGCCTCGACATGGTAAGGAGTAGTTATGAAGACGTAGTTTTATTGACGGGTGCATGGCAGATCGGTATGGCGATTGCACGCAGAATCGGGTACGGCAAGAAAATAATTGTCGGGGATAAAAAACTCGCAAACGCAGAAATGGTCGCAAAGACCATGAACGAGGTGGGGTTTGACGTTGTCCCCGTTGAGTGCGATATATCCTCGCGCGAAAGTATTTTACAGCTTATTGCCGAGGGGCAGAAGTACGGCGAAATCGCCTATCTTATCAATGCGGCAGGTGTTTCTCCGAGCCAAGCTCCTATCGAGGCAATACTCAAAGTTGACTTGTACGGTACGGCTGTTCTTTTGGAGGAAGTAGTCAAAGTCATTAAAAAAGGCGGTGTGGGCGTTACAATTTCAAGTCAATCGGGACACCGTATGCCTCAACTCGGAAATGTAATTGACGAACAGCTTGCAATCACGCCTACGGAAGAGCTTTTGAAACTCGAAGTATTGCAGCCGAAAAACATTAAGGATACTCTCCACGCTTATCAGATGGCGAAGCGTTGCAACGAGAAACGCGTTATGTTTGAGGCGGTAAAGTGGGGAGAGCGCGGCGCAAGGATAAATTCCATTTCGCCCGACATTATCGTTACGCCACTTGCCATTGACGAGTTCAACGGTCCGCGCGGAGATTTCTACAAGAATATGTTTGCAAAGTGTCCGGCTCATCGTCCCGGCACGGCGGACGAGGTGGCAAACATCGCAGAGCTTTTAATGAGCGATACAGGTGCATTTATTACCGGCGCGGACTTTCTTATCGACGGCGGAGCAACCGCTTCCTACTACTACGGTCCACTGAAACCGTAAAAGGTGTACAGCGGCGCACCGTTAACGGTAGGCGGCGAGGACTGATTAGTCATCGCCGCTTTTAGTTGATTTGAGTTTAAGTTGGTTTCATTTTTGGGCAATTAAGATACTTGGCTGCGGCAACATGCCGCGGTACGCCGCTTGTGCTACTTTATGTATTGTTCTAGGGTTTTTAAAAATATTTCCGCAGGCTTTGAGAACACCTGATTCTTTTTCCATGCGATATCGAGGTGTGAAATAAGTTGCGGGTAAAAGGGTTTAAAACACAGGTTGCTGTTGCCCGATGTGTTTATGATATTGTCAAGTCCGACGGCGTAGCCCACGCCCTGCTCAACGAGCAAGGAGGCGTTGTATAGAAGGTTATACGTTGCAACGATATTTAATTTGTCCGAACTTCTTTTAAACCAATCGGTAATAATGCTCTTGCCCTGTGAGTGGCGGGAGCGGATTATAGGCAAATCCCATAAATCTTCGGGCGTTACGTATTCCTTGACTGCCAGCGGACTGTCCTTTCTCATAAGCACACCCCAAGTATCAACAAGCGGCAGGCGCATATATTCGTATTTGGATAAATCTGACGGCTCTATAAAAATGCCGAAGTCAATCAGCCCCTTATCCAATTTTTCCGAAACAGATTCCATATCTCCGCTGAACAAATGAAATTTGACGTTCGAATAATCAGCCTGAATAGCGTGAGCCGTTTTAGCTATTATTTTCAAAACATAGCTTTCGCCGCCGCCGATATAGACGTCGCCGCTTATATCTTCGATAGGCGAAGTCAATTCGGCTTCCGTTTTATCGTAAAGCTCTATAAGTTCTTCTGCTCGCTTCTTTAAAAGCCGCCCTGCCTCTGTAAGCGCAATTTTTCGGCTGCCCCTTATAAACAGCTGTTGCCCCAACTCCTTTTCAAGCTTCTGCATCTGCCTTGAAAGATTGGGTTGCGTTACATAGAGTGTTTCCGAAGCTTTAGATATGCTTTCTTCTTTTGCCACTGCCAAAAAGTAGCGCAATTCACGTAAATCCATACAATGATTATACTATATAAAACTATGCCTGTCAATTATGGGTTATCCATAAAATATAAGTATTTGACATATTGATAATTATTTCTTAAAATTAAAGCATGGACGCAAAACAATTCAGAGAAGAGATGAAAAAACAAACGTATATCGTGGCGGGCTCGGATATGCACTTGCATATGCACGATGCGGCGGATAATGCTCGAAAGATTATGGCGAAAATCAATAATTCGTATCACACTATGCCCGAATTAAGAGAATTATTTGCCGAATTGACGGGGCAGGAGATAGACGAAAACTTCGGACTGTTTCCGCCATTTTATACAGACTACGGAAAAAATATCAAGCTCGGCAAGGGCGTTTTCATAAACGAAGGCTGTTGTTTTCAGGATCAAGGCGGTATAGAAATCGGCGACAATGCGCTTATAGGTCAGCAGGTGGTGATTGCAACGCTCAACCACGACCTTGCGCCCGATAAGCGTGCCAATATGATTCCTGCGCCCGTTAAAATTGGCAATAATGTGTGGATAGGCACACACGCCACAATACTTGCAGGCGTAACCATTGGCGACAATGCCGTCATTGCGGCAGGTGCCGTAGTAACAAAGGACGTGCCTGCAAACTCAGTTGTCGGTGGTGTACCTGCGAAAATTATTAAAACAATAGAGGAGTAAATAATATGATTGAAAAGAACTTATCCGTATTCCCTATGGGAGAGCCGAACGACGCTTACGCACAGTATTTCAGCGGAAAGAGCTGGTTGCATTATTTGTCGCGCGAACAGGTTACTATGTTTAATGTTACGTTCGAGCCTTCCTGCCGTAATAATTGGCATATTCACCATGCGAAGAAAGGCGGAGGACAGATTCTTGTGTGTGTTGCAGGACGAGGATGGTATCAGGAATGGGGCAAAGATGCTATAGAAATGCGCCCCGGCGATGTTGTAAATATTCCCGAAGGTGTAAAGCACTGGCACGGTGCGACAAAGGACAGCTGGTTTCAGCATCTTGCAATCGAAGTACCAGGAGAAGGCATTGTAAACGAGTGGTGCGAGCCTGTATCGGACGAGGAGTTTGTTAAATTAAAATGAGTAAAAAACTTATTGCAATTTTATTTAGTATTATACTTTGCCTGTGTTTTGCTTTATCTGCCTGCGGCGAAAATCCCGGCGTCAATAGCAATAATGAAACATATTACACGGTAACGTTCGATTCGCAGGGCGGCAGCGAGGTTGAAAGCCAGCGCGTGTTGGAAGGCAATCCTGTCCGCGCACCTCAATCCCCCACACGCGGCGACGATATTTTTCAAGGCTGGTACAAGTCTGACGACGTAAACGCCGAGCTTTGGCACTTTGCAACAGACCGCGTAAACGGCGATATTACGCTATACGCTTTTTGGAAAGATGCCAAAGAAGAGCAGGTTGATGCCCTTATTTACGAGTTAAACACTGCTAAGACGGGCTATATTGTAACGGGCGACAATGGGCAGAGTACGGCAATTGTAATTTCTGCCGAACACGAAGGATTGCCCGTTGTAGAAATCGGCGATAGTGCGTTTGCTTACTCCAAGCATAACTCCGATATTATTTCCGTAACAATCCCCGACACAGTAACCGCAATCGGCAAGAACGCGTTTTACAGCCGCCAGTCGGACTTAGTGACGGTAAATATCGGCGAAAATAGTCAACTTACAACTATCGGCAACAACGCTTTTTCGGGTTGTCGTTCGCTTAAGTCTATTTGGCTTCCCGACACCGTAACGTCTATCGGCGATTCCGCATTTAACAACTGCGGTTCGTTAAACACGATTACAATTGCAAGCGGCAACACCGTATATTCAAGCGAAGGAAATAATCTCATCAAGATTGCAAATCATACGCTTATTCGCGGCAGCAATTCGAGTGTGATTCCCTCAACCGTTACGAAGATAGCGCAGGCGGCGTTCCGCCTGGCAACTCTTACGTCGCTTACAATTCCCGTATCTGTGACATCTATTGGCAACTATATCATTCAGGACAGCACGGTGACTTCTATTATTTACGAAGGCACTGCCGAGCAGTGGGAAGCGGTTGAAAAATCGAAATATTGGAATATGGGCAAGACGGACATCGAGGTAATTTGCTCTGCCGGTAAAAATGAGGAGATAACAGAAATGTATATCACGGTAAAAGATTTTAAACTGAAAGTAACGCTTGAACAAAATTCTTCCGTTGCGGCGCTAATTGAAATTTTAAAGCAAGGAGATATTGTCTATACGGCATACGGCAACAGCTTTGAAATATACGGAGATATAGGACACAGTCTTCCAACTAATAACACACAAATTACTTCACAGGCAGGCGACGTATTTTTGTGGGCGGGAAATAACATCTGTATATTTTTCGGGAATAACTCTTATTCTTATACGCGAATAGGCAAAATAGAGGGCTACTCCGCAGAGCTACTTAAATCCATGCTTGGCACGAACAGTAGTGTTCAAGTTAAACTCAGTTTGAAATAGGAGAATAAATATGTCATACGGATATATAATCGAACTTGACGATAAAGTAGCAAGAAAGCATATTTACCTGTTGCTTACGGATAATAACCTATAGTTTCGGTGGCGCAGTTTATATGTGTAGATTCGGAGGCGAAAATGTTGCTTGGAAAGCATATAAACAAATATTATATAAAATATTTATGGCTTTACCTTATCGGCATTGTCGGACTTATTGCGGTTGACTGGTTTCAACTATTGATACCCGAGTACCTTGGAGAAATCGTTGACCTGTTTGAGGGAACTTCAATCGATATGGAGGCGCTTCGTGAAATTGTTTTGGGCGTGATTTTTGTTGCTGCAGTTTTGTTTTTGGGCAGAGTTGCTTGGCGTTTTTCCATATTCGCCGCCTCGCAAAAGACCGAAGCAGGGCTACGCAGGAAAATGTTTTCGAAGAGTGAACGCCTCCCTCTTTCATATTACGGAAAAAACAAGGTTGGCACGGTTATGGCGTGGTTTACCACCGACCTTGAAACGATAGAGGAGTTTTTGGGCTGGGGTACGATAATGCTGTTTGACGCGGGCTTTTTAACCCTTCTCGTCATCATTAAAATGATTCAGCTCGATTGGGCGCTTTCGCTCGTGGTATTCGTGCCGCTCGTACTTATTGCGGTATGGGGTGCACTCGTTGAAAAATTTCAGGCAAAAAAGTGGAACGAGCGTCAGGAAGAATTTGATAAGCTGTATGACTATTCCCGCGAGAGCTTTACTGGAATACGTGTTATTAAGGCTTTTGTAAGCCAAACTCGTCGCCTGCACGAATGCGCCAAAATAGTGCGCAAAAACAAGGACGCCAACCTGTCCTATGCCCGCATGACTGTCATTTTCGACTGCATTATTGCACTGATTATCGCACTCATCAACGCTATAATTTTAGGAGTGGGCGGATACTTCGTATATTGCTCGGTTATGGGCAATCCCGTTGTAATTTTTTCGCACACAGTAAAAATGTCGGCGGGCAACTTAATAACCTTTTTGGGCTATTTTGAAACCTTGATTTGGCCTATGATGGCGCTCGGACAAATAGTTTCCATGCATTCGCGCGCCAAGGCTTCGCTTAAAAGAGTTTCCCGCTTTTTTGATGCCCAGGAAGTGAAATCTCCCGACACCGTCGTTCTTTCGGACGTTGCTGGGGCGGTTGAATTTAAAAATTTCACCTTCGCTTATCCCGATTGCGAAAATCCCGTGCTCAAAGACGTCTCTATAAAAATCGCCGTTGGCGAAACGGTGGGAGTGGTTGGCAAGGTCGGCAGCGGCAAGAGCACTTTGGTGAACAGCCTGCTTAAACTGTACCCCGTTGACCAAAGCTCGGTGTTTATCGACGGCTCGGATATCACGGTGTGCGATGCCGACAGCGTGCGCCGCGCGGTTGCGTGCGCCCCGCAGGACAGCTTTTTATTCAGCGATACGCTTGCGTCGAATATAGGCTTCTCACGCGACGATTGCCCTTTGAATATAGTGGAACGAGCGGCAAAATTTGCTTGTTTAAGCGAAGATATTGCTGGTTTTAAGGACGGATATGAAACGGTTTGCGGCGAGCGGGGAGTAACTTTATCGGGCGGACAGAAGCAGCGCGTTGCCATAGCCCGCGCGTACCTTGCCGAAGCACCCGTGCTGATTCTTGACGACAGCGTTTCGGCGGTGGACGTAAAGACTGAGGAGGTCATACTCGATAATATTGCCAAAGAGAGGAGGGGCAAAACGACTATTGTTGTCACTTCCCGCGTGAGCACGGTGTCCCGCTTCGATAAAATAATAGTAATGAACGACGGGCAGGTGGAAGCGTTTGACTCGCCCGAGGAGCTTATGCAAATTTCGCCCACCTATCAAAAGATGATGCGTTTGCAGACGCTTGAAAACGCAGTGAAGGGGGCGGCAAGAAATGCAGGATAATTTGCTTACGGGCGACAAGCCCATGCCTTTCGGTGTCATTTTAAAGCGCACGTTCCGTTATATAAAACCGCAGCTGCCGCGGTTTATTATTGCGTTCATACTAATACTGTTAAACGTTGCGTTTGACGTTGCTCTTCCCATGTTCGTAAGTGCAGTGACGGACAACTTGAAGTCCGACCACCTCGTTCTTACGATTATTATCGGCTTTGCCGTCGGTTACATCGCGCTTGGTGCTGTAAATCAAATAGTTTTGTACGTGCTCTCTATGCTATTGCAGAAGGCGGGGCAGAGCATAGTTGCAAATATCCGAATAGAGACGTATTGGCACATTCAAAGCCTTTCGCACGGACAGCTCGACAATATGCCCGTCGGCTCGCTTGTTACCCGCGTAGCTTCATATACAGCGTCGCTTTCGGACCTTTTCACCGAGGTTATCGTAAAGGTTATAAAAAATCTGCTCACCATAGTGGGCGTGTACGGAATGATGCTTTACATAAGCTGGCAGCTTGCTCTAATAATGCTTGCTTTTATTGCGGCGGTTGCACTCATTTCCTTTGGCTTCGGCAAATTGATAGGAGCACTCTTCCGCAAGGAAAGGCAATACGTATCCGAACTTAACACCTATCTCAACGAAAATCTTTCGGGAATGAAGCTGATACATATATTCAACCGCCAGCAATACAAGGAGCTCGAATTTATTTTAAAAAACGAGAACTTGAGGAAATCGCGCTACAAGGTGGTAATGGCGTTTGGCATTTACCGTCCGCTCATCACGCTTATCTCCGTGCTTGCGACGGCTGTAACTTTCTGGCTGGGCGTGAAATTCGGACTGACTTCGGCAATGATAGTTGCTTTCTATCTCTATCTTTCTAGATTTTTCAACCCTGTGCAGAACCTTGCCGACCAACTCAATAATCTTCAAAAGGCGCTCACGGCATCAGAAAGAATTTTCCGCCTTATGGATATTCAACCTGCCGTGCGCGACCTGCCGGATGCGCAGGATATTAAAGAGTTTAAGGGCGATATAGAGTTTAAGGACGTTTGGTTTGCCTACGTGGGCGAGGACTGGATTTTAAAGGGAGTCTCCTTTAAGGTAAAGGCGGGCGAAACTTGCGCTTTTGTGGGAGCTACTGGCGCAGGCAAAAGTACTATACTTTCACTCATAGTCCGCAATTACGAAATTCAGAAAGGGCAGATTCTCATTGACGGCAAGGATATTAAGCAAATCAAAATCAATTCACTGCGCCGCGCCGTTGGACAAATGTTGCAGGACGTATTCCTGTTCAGCGGCACGGTAAAGGATAATCTCACTCTGGGCAATTACGAATTTTCCGACGGTGAAATAGCGGCGGCATGCAGCTACGTCGGTGCGGACGGATTTATACAAAAATTGCCTAATGGGGTAGATTCCGAGCTCAACGAACGCGGTGAAAATCTGTCGCAGGGGCAAAGGCAACTATTATCGTTCGCGCGTACGGTGTTGCATAAACCGCAGATACTTATATTGGACGAGGCAACCGCCAACATAGACACCGAAACGGAAGCGCTTATAAATCAAAGCCTTGAAAAAATGCGCAATATAGGCACGATGCTCGTGTGCGCACACAGACTTTCAACCATAAGGCGCGCCGACAACATAATAGTTATGCAGCACGGCGAAATAGTGGAAAGCGGCACGCACGAACAGCTTTTGCAAAACGGCGGTTACTATTCAAAGCTTTACAAACTGCAAGTCGAACGGCAGTAATATAAAATTTAAACCAGGTAGGATTGGCATAATACATTTATTAAATATAGTGAAAGGAGGAAGTTATGGAATATAGAAAATTGCCGCACGGGGACGAGATGATAGGAACGCTCGGACTCGGAATGGGCAATATACATAAAAGTTCGCCCGAAGAAATACAGGCGGTTATCGAAAGGGCAATAGCTAACGGAATAAACTTTTTTGATTTGTGCGGAGGCGGGGCCGGCGTCTACGAGCCTTTCGGAAAGACGATTGCAGGGCAGAGGGAAAATGTCTACTTTCAACTGCATTTCGGCGCAGTCTATAAGGAAAACGGCGAGTACGGCTGGTCGCGCGATTTAACCGCTATCAAAAGCACGTTTGATTGGGAGTTGAAAGCTCTCGGGACTGATTACGTGGATTTTGGGTTCCTGCACTGCGTTGACGAGGACAGCGACTTCGCGGACATAAAAAATAGCGGTATTTTCGATTACGTTAAGGAACTAAAAGAAAAGGGAATTATAAAGCATATCGGATTTTCTTCGCACACGCCGAGCGTTGCTCACAAGGTCATAGACACGGGCGTAATCGATTTATTTATGTTTTCAATCAACCCCGCTTACGATTTGGAGTGCGGTGACGAATACGGCATAGGTTCGACTAACGAGCGCGCCGAACTTCTGCGCCGTTGTGAAGCGGAGGGCATAGGCGTTACGGTAATGAAGCCCTTTCACGGCGGACAGCTTTTAAGCGAAAACACATCCCCGTTCAAGCAAGCTCTTACGAAAAATCAATGTATTCAGTATTGTCTTGACCGCCCTGCGGTGCTTGCGGTTGTGCCGGGGGTAAGAAATCTCAACGATTTGTACGAACTGTTAAAATATCCCGCATCTACAAGTGATGAGCGCGATTATTCGGTTATAGGTAAATTCACGCCCGAATCGGCGGTTGGCAACTGCGTCTATTGCAATCACTGTCAGCCCTGCCCTGCCGGTATTGATATCGGTATCGTCAATAAGTATTACGACTTATCGCTTGCGGGCGACAAAATGGCGCATAACCATTATGACAAGCTCGCAGTAAAAGCGGACGCCTGCTTAAAATGCGGGCATTGCGATAGGCGGTGTCCTTTCAAAGTAAAACAGCAAAATAAAATGAAAACAATCGCCGAATACTTCGGCAAAGGAGTTTAAAAATGATTGAAAACGTTTTGGTAAGAAAAATCTTTCTTTGAAAATGAAGATTACGGTTAAAAGCCTTATATCGGCAGGAATTATCGCAATTGCAGACGGCGTTGACCTTTCGGGATATTCCGTTGCGGATTTTAGAATAAATTTATTTTTAACATATTGACATTTACCCGTGTCTTCGTTAATGATCCGACACACGGTTACGGTATAGCAATCGAGCATATGCTCGACGCTTATTGAGCAAAATAGTAAAAAAAAATATTATATGTAAAAACGGTTAAATCAAGCAAAATTGCTTAATTTGACCGTTTTGTTTATTATAACAACTTGAAAGTAAATCATATATAAATCTTGTAATTTGCTCTTCTATATGATATAATGCATATTAATAAAATAACAATAGCTGATGTGTCAGTCGGTATTATAACAGGCGTAGTTTGCGTCGGTGTTATGGTCGCTATAGTGTTTTGCTTTATTCGTCGCAGATGAAGACTGTAAAAACTAACTATAAAATAGACTAAGAAGAATATATAATGAAAAAAATTAAAAGTTTATGTTTAATATTACTATTTTTAATTGCAACCATCTTTTGCTATACTGCATGCAATCCGAACGATGAAGGGGGCAATGAGAATCCGTCGGATACTAAAGCCCCTTATGAAATAAATGTAGATGCAAGTAAGGTTTCGGTTGACATAAATAATATAAGTGTTTGCATTTATTCTTTGGACGGAATTTTGGTCGGAGAGAAAAAGTTATTCAAAGGCAAGACGCAGTTTGAGCTGGATGCCGACAATTATGTCGCAACGCTCAGCGGTTTACCGGAGGAGATCAGTTATTTTTCGGTTTTTCTCACGAGGAGCACAAAAAAATCGACTATTGTTCTTAAAGGATCGGTATATAACGAATACACGGGAACTAGTGAGTTTGCTTTTACGGTAATCGTAATAGCCGGTGACAGAAATCTTGCAGATTTAGATGTGCAAATTTGCGACGATTCATCGTGCAGGTCTGTAAAGTTTGAAAACAGCAATGTTGCAGCTCGTTCCCTCAGCGCGGGGGAATATGAAGTCAAGGTTTATTTTTATTCAGACGATGGGGCGGAAGAGCTATATCATGAGGATTATACTGTTACGCTGGATAAACGTTTCTGCGTCATAGTTTTATAACAACATAGGCATTCTACGCCTCAATTGGAACATAATTTTTTACTAACTTTGAAAGAGGTATGGCTATGAAACAAAGAACTCTCAAATATCTATTATTGAGCTTTGCGATTTGTTTAATGCTAATTTCCATAGGTGCGCTTTCAGCTTGCAGCGCTCACGTTCATAATTTCGGAGATTATAAAATTATTTTTGATGCCGATTGCGAGACTCCCGGGGAAAAGTCACATACTTGTTTAAGCTGCGGTTATACTGAAACGGAAGTAATTCAGTCGGGACATAATTGGTCCGAGTTTGAAATCACAAAAAATGCCGATTGTGAAACAAAAGGCGAAAAGAAGCGTATATGCTCCGTCTGCGAGTATGAAGATATAGAGGTACTTCCGGCAATCGGTCATAACTGGTCTGAATTTTCTGTTAAGTCGTCTGCGAAATGTGATGCCGAAGGGAAACAGACGCGTACTTGTTCGAACTGCGGAACGGAAGATTTTAAAGTGATTCCCGCAACCGGGCACAGTTGGTCCTATTTTGAAATATCTGTTCCCGCTAAATGTGAAACGGCAGGTAAAAAGACGCGTACTTGCACCGTCTGCAAAGAGGAAGAAACTGCAGATATACCCGCACTTGAACATATTTGGTCAGATTATAATGTGACGTCTGCAACCTGTGATAAAGAAGGCACAAAGACACGCTCTTGTGAATTGTGCCGTAAAGAAGAAAGCGAAGAGATTGCGAAGCTCGACCATAAGTGGTCTGAGTTTTCCGAAACCGTGTCCGCGAAATGTGGTGTTAAAGGCGAAAAGATACGCTCCTGCGACGTGTGCCACATAGAGGAGAAGGCAGATATTCCTGCGCTTGAACACGTTTGGGAAAACGAAGTGATAACAAAAAAGCCTACTTGCGTTGACGATGGACTTAAAACGGTTCAGTGCAAATTGTGCAAGATTGTCAACAGCGAAGAAGTCATTCCTGCGCTCGGACATACCAAGGGGAGAAGTATTCCATTAATAGGAGAAACCTGCGAAAAGGAAGGAAAAACTCAAGTTACATGCTCGGTATGTCAACAGGTATATTACGAGTATCCCCCTGCAACGGGGCATAATTACAGCGATGAATTTACGATAGATAAGACCCCCACAATCTATGAGGAAGGGGAACAATCAAGACATTGCACCAACTATGGTTGCAAATCCAGAACGGATATTCATACTATCGCAAAACTTATCAGCGAAGCATATTTCCGCATTTACATAGTTCGCGGTGAAAATCAACAAATTCTTCCGAAGACATACAATCCGATGATTAAGATTGTTGACGAGCAGGGAAAGACGGTTACAACTTCGTTTGTTTTCGGCGATGCCAACAGAGAACATATTTTTGAAAAATTGTTGCCGTTTGGTACTTATACCGTATCTATTGTCAACACTTTGCCGTCAGGCTTCGAGTGCGGTGAATATACTATTTCCGAGCGCAACGGAATCTATCCATACGACACTCCAGAAAAATACCCTACAATCACAATGCATCTCTATTCGCATCTCGGAGAGGGGCAGATGACGAACGGAGACAAGAGAGGTACCGTACTCAATGATTTCTCCGTTACGACCGTATACGGTCAAACCGTACGGCTTAGCGATCTTCTCAGAGAGAAGAAACTGGTATGGCTTAATTTCTATTATAATGCTTGCTATCCGTGCCAGAGCGAGGCTCCGGAAATTATCAGAATGGTAAATTTGTTCGACGTAGCAGTCATCTGCTTTAATAGCAAGGATAGCTTAGAGGAAATAAAGAACGGAGCAAAAAGCATTTTCAAATTCCCTGATAATTTTTATATTGTGCAGGATAGCGGAGATACTTACGGCAAACTGTTCGGACGTTACGCATTTCCGCTCAACGTATTTATCGACAGCGGCGGATGTGTATTTGAATCGGTTACGGGTAGTAATTACAGTTCACAGTTCTATAAGTTTATAAGTGATAACCTGTTCGAAACGCCGGAAAAGGTAAGCACCGTATCGGTTGCTATTATAGAACTGCCTGCACTCCTGCCGGATAAAAAGCGTTATCTCTGACATTTAATTTCGTTATGAGGTCATAGGATGAAACCGATTGGCAAAAGTCTAATAGCACTACTCGCGTTCATGACTGTCGCTCTCACGGGAGCCGCAGTCTTTCCTGCTGTCAGAAATGCGGTTTTTGCTGAATCAAATCACGTCCTGACTTATGATGAAGTAAATACACTCGAAGAATTACGCGAAGTTCCGGTTGAACAAATTGCAAGCTGGTCGCAATACGACAGCCGTAAATACGAAATCGTAACAAGCGTAAAAAATCAGGGAGGTACTAATCTCTGCTGGATATACAGTTCCTTTGCTGCTATGGAAACTAACATATTAAGGCAGGGGTTCAGTGGAAAAACTTATGAAACGCTCAATCTAGACGAAGTGGAATTTGCAAAGGCAACAGCGGGTAAATGGGACGACCCCTTAAATCTTGCCGACACTGCAAATAATCAAAAGAACGGCAATAATGTTATCTGGGACCATACAGGCGCAATGCCTATGGTAGCTCAATTTGCCGCGCGCGGGCAAGGTGTTTATGAAGAGAATGAAACAGATAGCGAAGTTCCCTCCGAGAAATATTCTTCCTACCTGCTCAGAAACGCCATAACCTGTGAAAATAAAGTCGAAGAAATCAAAAAGCTTATTGCCGCATACGGGGGCGTAGCCTTTACATTCTATTCCGGATACATAGATTATAATTATTATTATGCAACGGGAATGAAAGACCACGCGTGCTTTATTGTCGGCTGGGATGATTCACTTGACAAGAATAATTTTCGCAGTGCCGTAGGTTCAACTCCGTCTAATAACGGCGGCTGGATAGTTAAAAACAGTTATGGACGGGATAGATTTATGAACGGATATTTCTATCTTTCATACGATTCTGTCTTATATGAACTCACAGCCTTTGAAATGGCACCTAAAGAGGAATTCGACTGGTGTTACAACTATTCTGACAAAGAGTATTCAACAGCGTCTTACAGCGAAGTTTCGCCTGACGATCCCGATAACGTAGAATATGCCGCAATTTACAAGGCGCAAAAAGGCGATACTCCGAAAGAGTATTTAAAGAGCGTCAGTGTAGGCGTTACGGGAACCAATATTCAGATTTCCGTTTCGATATATGGAGAAGTTGACGAAGAGTCAACCGATTTCAAGAAAAGCTCTATTTTCAACCCGAAAAACGGAACTGGCTTCCTTGCGGCAGGAACGTATACTGCACCTGCTACTGGCATTTATACAGTTCCTTTAAACGAGCTGATTGAAATTAAAAAAGACACATATTTTACGGTTTTGGTAAAAATCACAAACGGTAATATTGTATATGACAGCATGGCATACCGCGACGGTAAAACCTGCACGTATGCCTTAATTTCGGGGAAATGGAATAATTTATCAAATCAGTTTAATCCACCGGGCGTGAGGGGCGTTCTCTGCATCAAGGCACTGACAGTTACTAGGACGGAGGACGAAGGAAACAATGACAAAGAAGATGTTATTGATATTTCCAATGGGGCGTTGAGCCTTTCCTGTGATGCGTATGTTTACACAGGACTTCCGCATACACCGGATGTAACTATACGATTGGGCGATATTGAGATATCTACGGATAACTACACCGTTTCGTATGAGAACAATATCTATGCAGGCACAGCTACCGTAAAGGTTGCGGGGGAAGGCAATTATACCGGCAACTTACAGACGAAATTCGTGATTGCGAAGGCCGTTCGCTCGGAATTCAAGGTGCAGCTAAATAATTGGACCTACGGTCAAGCGGCAAACACTCCTTCTGTAAGCAACTTCGGTTTGGAAGAAGGAGATGTAAAATATTCCTACGGTACGTTAGTGTCAGGTCCGTTTGGTGAAGATATTCCCGAAGAAGCGGGAATCTATTACGTACGTGCTGAGATGGGAGAGACAGATAATTACAAGACGGCAACTGCCGTATCCCAATTCACCGTACATAAGGCAGCTTCTCCCGATATTCCCGAAGAGTTCGATGCGCTCAACATAACGGTAGATATGAAGGTGCTATCGGATATTAGACTTCCAAAAGACTGGGAGTGGCAAGTTCCCGAAACGCAGCTAGTAGCGGGGGAAATGCAAGTAACGGTTGTTTACGTAGGAAATGATAGGTACAACTATGAAAAAACAGAGTTTCAAATAAAACTGGATGTTCCCGAGCCTATCGAACCGGAAGAGCCGGGCGGAAAAGATGAACCACCCGTAGTAGAGCCGGATGACCCTGATAAGAAGGATCCAAATGAAGGCGGAGATACTGAACCAACCGAGCCGGATGACGGCGGCGATTCGGATTCTGAACCCAAGCCGGACGACAGCGCTGAACCCGGCAATAATGACAAGCCAACGGATGGCGGCGACGATACGGTTGCTGTCACAGTCGGCATTACGGTTGGAGTGGTTGGCGGCGCTATAGGCGGCATTGCGTTGTGGTTTGTTCGCCGCAGAAGAATGCTGTGATACTTTTTGGAAGACAGTTCTACCTTGATTAAGGAGGAAGCTATATGCATTTCAAATTGAATAAAAGCAGAAAAATATTACTTTCAATTTGTACTTGCTTGCTATTAGTGGCGCTATCTCTCTCACTATTTTTCCTCTTTGCAGAGGAAGATGGAAATCCGTTTGTAAATACGGCGGGTAATTTGGAGACATATAGTCAACAGCTTACATACTTGAACGAAAACTATGACCATGAAAACCGAGTCATAGTTATTTCAAAGCGCAGTATTAAGGACGAAAATGCAATTGCCTCTGCATCAGGCTTTGGCGATATGTATGTTTTTCAGTATTCAACAAATGCCGAGGCACAACGTGCGTTCGATTATTACAACTCGCTTAAATACGCAACTGCAATGATGAATTCGGTTGTAAGCACACAAGTGGACGTGGCCGATGACTATGAAACAGATGTTCTCGATCACCTCAGCTGGGGCTCGGACATATTGGGTGTGGACAGTTATCAGGATGCAATAGAGCAAAAGTACAGCTCCCAAAAATTGCCCGACGTGTATGTAGCGGTGCTGGACTCGGGGATTGACACTGACAACGAATTTTTACAGGGCAGAATTGCTCTTGAATACGGCATAAGCGTGTACAAGAGCAGACTGTATCTAAACGGAAGCAGTCCGTACGATTTCGAAGACGATCACATGCACGGTACGCATGTTGCAGGAACGATTGTGGACTTGACGTTGCCCAACGTTAAAATTATTCCCATCAAAGTGGTGGACGGGAACGGCCTTGGCGATATAGAGGACTTAATATTCGGCGTCAAATATGTGATGCACCTGAAGGAAACTGTGGGACTTAATATCGTTGCAATGAATATGAGTCTTGCGGCGGGCAGTCTGGGAAATGAAAGTACACTTGTATTCGATCAGGCATATGAAAAAAATATTATGTCGGTTGTGGCAGCAGGCAACGAAAGTTATTACGTTGAGGAGTGTTTCCCGGCAAATTGCCCGTCGGCTTTAACCGTTTCAGCGCTCTCACAAAACGCTGTTTACGAAAATTTCCCGTTTGTTGCCTACTATTCCAACTACGGAAGCTACGTTGACCTGTGTTTACCGGGCTCAAATATACTTAGCTGCGTTCCCGACGGCTACAACTATTCTAATGATTACGTATTCTCAGAAACGGGCGGTACTTATGCGTATCTGAACGGTACGTCTATGGCTACGCCGCACGCGTCTGCGCTCGTTGCCCTATGTGCGACCTACATGGGGGATAGCTTTACCACGGAAAAGGTGGAAAAGCTACTGAAACAAAGCACGTACGACCTGGGAACCCCCGGTCGAGACGATTTGTTCGGCTACGGCGTGCCAAGCCTGGACCTTGCCCTTGCAGACAGAGATTTAACGAAAATACCTACATTAACAGTGGGTGAGATCGGAAAACCTTATCACTTTGACGGCACAATTTCCGTCGGTATCACAAACAATAACCCTGCTTACAGGGATATGAACTACGAAATTTACTACACGCTGGATGGCTCGTATCCGATGATTTGCGGCAATCGCCAAGAGTACAACGGGGCGATAACGTTAAACAAGTCTACGCACCTGAGCTTTGTCATTTATCTATTTGACAGTAACGGCTTTGTCAGAGGGCACAGTCTGCTTTATGAAATAGAGTACTTTAAAGGTGAGGACAGCGACAAGAACACTAAGGGTACCGGTTTTGAAATCAATCAAAACGGTATTCTGCAAAAATATACGAGCGGACTTCAAGACGTCGTTATCCCCGAATACGTCAACGGCGTCAAAGTGAGGGAGCTGGGTAATAACTTGTTCTTTGGGGTGAATGTACGCTCGATTGTATGCGAAGCGGACGTTTCTCTGGCCAACAAGGCTTCTGTGAAACTTGAATATCCGATAAGATACTGTCCCAACCTACAGAGTGTTACGCTTGGCGCAAGCGATGTAACGTATGCGGTATCGCATTGTTTCAATCTGAAGGAGTTGATTTTACTCAACGCGACGGCAATTTCCGACGCTACATTCCCGTCATTTCAGCTGGGTTACAGCTATTTAGGCAGTTACACAGCATACGGCTGCTCTGCTCTCAAACGTGTTGTAGCATATAAGGCTACGTCCGTTGGCTCTTATGCCTTCAACTATGTTAAGACACTCAAGGAACTTATACTGCCAAATGTGAATTCTATTTTTTCCTGCGCCTTTATTGAATGCACGGGCTTGACAGAGGTTGATTTGCCAAGCGCTATGTATATATACGGTAGTGCTTTTATGGATTGCTACAATTTGCGTACTGTGCGTTCGCCCAAGCTCTCATCCATAGAGTCCTACGCATTTGCCAACTGTGTTTCCTTGACAGACATACAGACGGAAACAGTGACGAAATACGGAGAGGGCGCGCTGTATAACTGCGTAGGACTAACAACTTTGGATACGCATGCGGCGCAAACGATCGAGAACAAAGCCTTTGGAAAGTGTAGTAATCTCACTTGGCTGGATTTGAGTAACGTAACGTCCATTGGTACCAATACTATGCCGGATTGTGACAACCTCATAGCTATATATTGCGGCAGTAACAAATACCTGATCGATAAATCGGTAACTTGGGCAGATTGGATTCGTAGATTTGGCAATTTGCAATATTTAGTTACCGACTACGGCTACACGACCAGAGGCGGTCTGCTCAATAACATATTCTGGAACTATAAGGTTATTGATAAAAAATACAGAGTCTTTACAAGGACTGAATTGTTCACTGCTATTTTCAAAGATGAAAATGGAAACGAAATTGCAACTAAGTATCATGTAACTGCCGATCCACTCAATCCGCCGAAATGTGAAGCGTATGATGAATATCGAATTAGCTATCTCAGCTGGAAAAGTGAAACCACAGGGGCGATATTTAACCTCGGTGAGCAATTTTACCTAAGCGCCGACGATACGTTTACGTTGATGGATTACAACGTGTACTATTTTGCTTATGCCGAGCAAGCGAAGAAGCATTATGCAGAGCTGTATCAAAAACTGACTGGCATGATTCCCGCAGCGAATGACGCCGTTTATAGCGCAATCGAGTTAGCTTGTACCGTAAACAGAGTAGGCGTGCAAACTACTGGTATGTCTGATAAGGCAAATATTCTGAAAAACGTAAACAGTGTTATAGATAGTGCCATCTGCAATTTGTTCGATAATTTGCTGCTTGAAACGGATTCGGACGCAGTAATTGATATAGTCTGCAACGCCAAGTCGGACATCTCAACTGCTTGCAACAACGCAACAGATATCGTTGATTTGAACGATATTGTTGACAGTACGTTGAATTCAATTGCAGCACAGCGTCAAGCAGACCTTGTGTCCGCTAAAACCGATGCAAAGAACGCTCTCCGCGAGAGAACGAAAGATATTTATGACAAGATTTCTGTTGAAAGAAAAGCAACGGCAGATGAAATATATCAGAAATACGATAGCAATATTGATGCCGCCGACGTCTCCGAATACGATGGCATAATTGACGCTTGCAAGCAAGAATTTATTATTCAGGACGGCATATGGGCGCTTGATGACTTAGTAAGCGACTCGGAAGACGTACAAATTCTTGAAATTGTAAACGAAGCTCAAGAGAATATTCGCTCGCTTGCGGACAGTGATTGTCTTACAGACGAACTCCAAACCAATGTCAATGCAATAGTTGAGCAGGCTAAATCTGATATTGAAGAATATCTTTCTTCAAAAAAAGATCCTGTGGAGCCCGAAAATCCGAATGACAAAAAGGACCCCGATGCAGACGGTGGCACTGAACCCATCGAACCCGAAGTCCCTGATAGTGGCGATAATTCCGGCGGAGGCGAAGATCCTGCACCGCAACCAAAGCCGGATGATGGCGGTAATGCGGATCCTGAACCCAAACCGGATGAAATCATTGATCCCGGCGAAGGTAAAGAGCCTGCCGACGAAAGTGACAATACGGTTGCTGTTGCAGTCGGTACCACGGCTTGTGTAGTTGGCGCTGGCGCCATAGGCGGTGTTGCTTTTTGGTTTGTTCGCCGCAGAAGAAGGCTGTAAAATTTTACTAGGTTGATGTCGCAAAGTTTAAAAAGCAAAGCAATATTATATATTAAAATGCGGTTAAATTAAGTGTTTTTGCTTGATTTGACCGTTATTTTTTCTTCATTATTGCAGTTTATAATACAAATTTATATGCGTAATTTATAAGCAAAAAATATTCAGATTATAGGCAAATTATGCGCATTGCATTTTAACCTTAAAAATTTGCAGCAGAAAAGAAAGATTGTTTTTGTCGAAAAATGTTGACCGCTAATAAATTTAATGGTATTATATCACATATAATAATTGTTAATCGGCTGACTATGTCTGAAGTTCAGGAATTCAACGAGTTGTTGAAAAAAATTAATAGTGATGCGGATGCTAAAGAAAGATTTTGGTTAAAATATTACAGTCTGCTGAAAGTGCACGTAAAATTGAAATACGGCAATTTTCCTGATTGGGAAGATATTGTGCATGACGTAGTAAACAAAATCATCAGCACCGATTGGACAGGCTATCCCAATGTGGATAGTCCCGTATCTTGGTTGTATACGCTCGCCGATAATCATGCTAAGGATGTATTAAAAAAAGCCAATCATATTTGCGAGTTTAACGAGAATTTATATCCCGATTTCAACATAGAGTACATAGATATGCGAAACGATGTCCGTGACGCAATGAAGCATTTAAAACGAGAAACTCAGTATATTTTATATGCTTACTATTGGCTTGGCAAGGAGCTGTACACAATTGCCAAAGAGATCGGCAAATCGTACGTCAGCGTCAGAGTAACTATTTTAAGAGCAAGAAAACTTTTGAAAAAATATTTGTAACATTTTTTCTTTAGAATTAGTCTTAGTAATAAGATTAATTTTGAGGAGAAACACTTATGAAGAAACGTTTTTTTGCGGCAGGACTTGCAATTGCATTATCAATGGCTGCAGTACCCGTGACAATTTCTGCAAGCGCTGAAATCAAAGAAGAGGAATGCGACAGATTGTTTGCTGCTACCGTCAATTCTCTCATAGACGAGAGTGATATTGAAAACGGCAAAATAAATGCCTTACGCAAGCCACTGTACGATATTTCGGTGGAGCCGCTCGGCTATGTCTATGAGTTTTCGCTCAAAGACAGCGAGGGCTACGCCATTATAGTAAACACCGACGGAAATTACATAGCCCAGGAGGTTATGCCTAACGCGATAAGCCCGTACTCAGAGAGTGAGGGACAGTGCGTGTACGTTGGCACTATGACCTATCTGGAATATTCCGAAGGCGTGTACACATATGCAGAGAGCGGCACGGTTGTGCCCGAAGAAGTTGTGGAATATCTTGCTGAGGACGCACTCTACGGCGATGGCGGCACGATTTCAGGTAGTACTTTAGTCACAATTTATTATGAGAGCAAATCCGAAGACTATTATAAAATGGCATTGATGACACCTTGTTGTTCATCATCTCCTTATGTTTCGGCTTGTGCCTGTGTAGCGGGAACAAATATTGTTGCATATTTTGACAGATATTGTCCTTTGCTTATGCCCGATTATGAGCCCGGATACGAATATATGGGCTATTACTTCTACTATGCCGATACAAATGCAATGACGGATGTGGTAATTCAGCTGTACAGTGATATGGGTACAACAGCGGAAAGCGGCACCACAGCACAGCAATTTCTTAATGGAATGAAGAAGTATTCAAACCGTGCGGGTTACAGTTTCAGCTATACGTCCTGCATGAGCGGTGGCAATCTTAGTTATTCCAAGGTAAAAAACAGCATGAAAAATAATCAGCCAGTAGCTTTGTTCTTGTCCGGGTATAACGTCGGGTTTCTCGAGCTATATGAAGATAGGGACAGTATGGGATATCTGCTTTCCACAGCAAACCACGTAATGGTAGGCTTTGGTTATGACGAAATAACTTATACGTATGATTCAGGTAAACAAGAAACATTAGAATATATCTGCGTTGCATCTGGCGCAGGCACTAGACCAAGCGGTTACTTTAATATAAATTACAATACAAAAATAAACGACGCTTTTGCTGTCAGCATGTATTAATTATGAAAATAAAAAAATTTCTTAAAAAAGTTGCAGAAGAGGACAGAGAGTCCATTATAGACGAAAAAGATATCGAGTTTCTTTCGTCAATAGGGGTGGACTACAATAAAAAGAAAGCTGTTACTCAAAATGAGCCTACAGCGTCATATTATCTTACGGAAAGCGCTTTCAACTACAGGACGGGTTTAATCTGTCTTGTCTGTTTTATCGTTGCCGCTATTACGGTGTCAATCATTCTGTATAACTATTTCAATCCCGCTCTTGTCGAGCCTCCCATACACTACTTCGAAGATAATTTTGAAGAGGTCGATTCGGATTTGGATGAGCTTAATGCCGATTTGGAATTATTTTCATTGGCTGTAGATGAAAAAGATTATGATTTAAAAATCAAAAAAACGTATGATACTTTGAGTGGGGATAATCTGTATTATACTTTACTTTTTAATCAGCCACTTGGAAAATTGAAATGGTTTAAACTTGAAATAGTTGTAAACAGTTTATACGAGCATGAACAACTTATATATGATGAGCATATTGAAACAAAAATTGCAGAATACACTGTTAAGTATACAGAAACTTACAGACCAATGTCAGATACACCGTTTAATACGGTAACGTGTCAAGGTGAAATTCAGATCGGTAAGCAATGGATATACATTAAAAACTACGAAGAGATGACATTGGGTCAAAGCACCTTTATTGAAACGCTGCAATCCATAATTAATTTTAATTGACGATAAAAGAAATTTAAATAAATATCCACCCACTAGGCGGGTGGATATTTATTATAAACATTTGGATTTCTGTTCAATTTATGATAAACTTAAATTTAAAGGTATCTGAATTATGAGTAGGCAAATTTCTATTATGGGGGATTCCATTTCTACCTACGAAGGCTACAATCCACAGGGATATGTGATTTATTATAGGGAAGACGTGCTCTACGAAAATGAAATTGATAGTGTTAACGATACTTGGTGGAAACAAGTTATCGACGGGTTGGGCGGTGAGTTGTGTGTAAATAATTCTTTTTCCGGTAGTCTTGTATCGGGAATATACGATCCGTCTGCTTGCTCCGCAGTGCGCTGTTCGGCTCTGCACGGAGAACAAGCACCCGATATTATTCTTATTTACATAGGGTCAAGCGACTGCGGGAACAGTATCGATATTGGACTTGATGCTCCTCAAGATATTAAAACATTTTATGGGGCATATCGAACCATGTTAAAACAACTGAAAGCGAATTATCCGAAAGCTAAAATTGTATGCGGAACTTTGCTTATAGGGAAATTAAAAGATTTTAACGACCCGCCTAACGACCGCTTTATTAAAGAGACTTCACGATACAATGATGCAATAAAATTGGCGGTAGAAGAAGAGGGATGTCTATTGGCAGATTTGGCGCTGAATTGTGAACGCTATGAAACATTGGATTACTGCCATCCGACAAAAAACGGACACGAATTGATGGCAAAGCTTTGGTTGAAATGCTTAAATTCGATTAATTTATAAATAATATAACATAGAATTTCATAGACAAACAGCATGGAAAAACTTCTATTGATTGACGGTAGCAACCTCTTATTTCAAATGTTTTTCGGTATGCCTGCACGTATTGTTAATGGAAGCGGCAAGGCAATTCAAGGCACAATGGGATTTGTAGGTGCATTATTAAAAATTATCAGAATGACGGAGCCGACGCACATTTCCGTTTTGTTTGACGGCGAACATGAAAACGAACGCACGGCTCTCAATGCTGATTATAAAGCAAACCGAATTGATTACAGTGAACTTCCAGAGGAACAATGTCCGTTTACACAATTATCCGATATATACAATGCGCTTGATTATCTTAAAATCAAGCATGCCGAAACTACGGTGTGCGAAACCGACGATTGGATAGCAGGTTATGCTCTTACCTATGGGAAAGATTTTCAAATAATTATCTCGTCGTTTGACAGCGATTATTTTCAACTTATTACAGAAAAAATTTCGGTATTGCGCTATCGCGGTTTAAAAACGTTAATCTGTACGCCCGAATACATAATAAATAATTTGGGAATTTTACCCGCTCAATACGCAGACTTCAAATCTTTGGTAGGTGACGCGTCGGATAATATCAGAGGAGCCGACAAGATAGGTCCGAAAACGGCGTCGCAACTTTTAAAAAAATTTAATACGCTTGAAAACATAATTTCAAATGCCGAAATAATTGAAAGTAAGCATATAAGAGAATCTATCGTAAGAAACACAGAGCGATTGCAGACAAACTATAAACTCATAAAATTGAGGGGCGATGTTCAGTTGCCTTTTGCTATTGACGAGCTCAAACTTGAAGATGTTCAGTCAACGACGAGAGAAGTTTTGAATGAAATAGGGCTTTTGCCGTAGTTTTGGTAGTGTGTAATAAATTATGATTGGAAGTATTGTAAAGGTAATAGTAGACCGACCTCTCGGAAGCCGTCATCCTGAATTTAATAATATTATTTATCCTATTAACTACGGCTATATCGAGGGAATTATGGCGCCCGACGGCGAGGAGCAAGACGCCTATGTTTTGGGAATACATACTGCCGTTAAAGAATTTACAGGTAGGGTAATTGCGGTTATTCACAGAGAGGATGATGTAGAAGAAAAGTGGGTTGTAGCCCCCGACGGCATTTATTTCAGTGAGGAAGAGATTAAAGTGTATGTGGATTTTCAGGAGAGATTTTTCAAGTACAGCATTTTAAGGTAAATGTGCGGAAGGCGAGGACATTTATTTTTCACTTTTCATTTGACAACGGAATTGTTTTGCATTATAATATGAGACATAATATATAATGGGTAAATTTGCATGGATATAAAAGAAATTGTAGGTAGATGCGATCACACTCAACTTGGCGTGACGGCAACCTGGGCAGATATTAAGGCGCTTATAGACGACGGAATCAAGTATAAAACCGCGTCGGTCTGTATCCCGCCTTGTTATGTTGGCGAAGCGAAAAAATATGCGGGCGACAAGCTTGCAATTTGTACCGTAATCGGCTTCCCTAACGGGTACAATTCAAAAGAGGTAAAGGTGTTCGAAACAAAGGACGCAATCCAAAAAGGTGCCGACGAAATTGATATGGTAATCAATATCGGCGATCTTAAAGCCAAGCTGTACGATAAAATTCAGGACGAAATAACTGCAATAAAAGAAGCTTGCGGCGAAAAAATTCTTAAAGTAATTATTGAGACCTGCCTTTTGACAGAGGACGAGAAGATTAAAATGTGCGAAATCGTCACGAACGCCAAGGCAGATTATATTAAGACCTCCACGGGCTTTTCCAAGGCGGGTGCAACACGCGAGGACGTGGTAATTTTTAAAAAGCACGTAGGAAAAGATGTTAAAATTAAGGCGGCTGGCGGAATTTCATCCGTTAAGGACGCAGAAGATTTTGTTGCACTCGGTGCGGACAGACTCGGCACCTCGCGCATTGTCAAAATTGTCAAAGAGGAAAACTTATTATGAGTAAAGAACATCCCAACGTTCCCACGCCGCATATTACAGCAAATTACGGCGACTTTGCTAAAACTGTTTTAATGCCGGGCGATCCTCTGCGTGCGAAATTTATTGCGGACAACTTTTTGGAAAATGCTGTTCTCGTCAACGGTGTGCGAGGCGTAAACGGATATACCGGAACGTATCACGGTAAGCGCGTTTCGGTTATGGCGTCGGGTATGGGACAGCCTTCTATCGGCATTTATTCTTATGAACTCTTCAATTTCTACGGGGTAGAGAATATAATCCGTATCGGCTCGTGCGGTTCGTTTGACAAGGATTTGCATGTTCGCGATATTATAATTGCTCAAGGTGCGTGCACTAACGGAAATTACGCAAGTCAGTATAATCTGCCGGGCACGTTCTGTCCTATTGCCGATTTCGGACTTCTGCGTCGTGCGGCGGAGCTGTGCGAAAAAGCAGGTGTCAATTACAAAGTAGGAAATATATTTTCGTCGGACATGTTCTACGACGATTCCAATAGCGGTATGCAGTGGGCGAAGATGGGCGTTCTTGGTGTAGAGATGGAAAGTGCGGCGCTGTACTGTAACGCCGCCCGTGCGGGTAAAAAGGCGCTCTGTATATGTACCGTGAGCGATAGTTTTATCTATCCTGAAGAAAATACTACGGCTGAGGAGCGTCAGAATTCCTTTACGGCTATGATGAAAATTGCCTTGGAGCTTGCGTAATGGCAAAGAGATTTTTTTTGATTGTCCTTGATAGCTTCGGAGTAGGAGAGCTTCCCGACGCGTATAAATGGCACGATGAGGGTAGCAACACGTTGGGTGCAATCAGAAATCACCCCAATTTTAACTGTCCCGAACTCAAAAATATGGGGCTTTTCAATATCGACGGAGTAGGCGGTGGAGTTAGCGCACCTAAAGCGAGCTATGCTAAAATGGCTGAAAAGTCTGCGGGCAAGGACACCACGATTGGACATTGGGAGATTGCAGGTATAATTTCTCCCGACCCCCTGCCCACGTACCCTGACGGATTTCCCGACGAGCTAATAAAAGAATTTGTAGAAAAAACGGGCAGACAGGTTATTTGCAATAAACCTTATTCGGGAACGGAAGTTATCAAAGACTACGGGCGTGGGCACGTGCAAACGGGTGCACTCATTGTTTATACTTCGGCAGACAGCGTATTCCAGATTGCCGCGCATGAGGATATTGTTCCAGTTGAAAAGCTTTATGAATATTGTGAAATTGCGCGAAAAATGCTTGTAGGCAAGCACGGCGTGGGCAGAGTAATTGCCCGTCCGTTTAACGGAGAATATCCTTATACGCGTACTGCGAACAGACATGATTTTTCGCTTTTGCCTCCCGCCGATACGATGTTGAACATCTTACAGCACGCGGGCTACGATACGATTTCGGTCGGAAAGATTAACGATATTTTTGCCGGAAGCGGTATTTCCGAGAGCTACCGCACGACCTCCAACACGCACGGCATGCAGGTTACCAAAGAATTGCAGGAAAAAGACTTTTCTGGACTTTGCTTTGTAAACCTCGTTGACTTCGATATGAAGTACGGTCACCGAAACGATGTGCCGGGTTACGCCGCAGCAGCAACCGAGTTTGACGGGTTTTTGACCTCGTTTGTCAAAGATATGAGAGAGGACGACGTTTTGCTTATCACGGCTGACCACGGCTGTGACCCTGCGACCACGTCCACAGACCACTCGCGCGAATATACGCCCATGCTCATTTACGGAAACGGTATCAAAAATGGAGTAAACTTAGGTACACGCGCAAGCTTTTCCGATATCAGCGCAACCGTATTGGAGTATTTTGGCGTTGCGCAGGATAAAACGCAGGGAGAAAGCTTTTTAAGGCTGGTTCAAAAATGATTAACTATAAAAACCTTATGCATTTAGCGCAGGAGGCGCGAAATTATTCATATTCGCCCTATTCGCATTTCCGTGTAGGCGCGGCGCTGTTGTCAAAGAGCGGAAAAATATATACGGGCTGTAATATTGAAAATGCGGCGTATTCGGCGACAAATTGCGCCGAGCGTACGGCAATATTTAAAGCAGTCAGCGAGGGCGAGCGAGACTTTGTTGCCCTTGCAATAGTCGGCGGAAGAGAGGGGGAAACGTCTGATTTCTGTGCACCCTGCGGCGTATGCAGGCAGGTAATTTCCGAGTTTTGTCCTAAGGAATTTGAAATTGTACTCGGGAACGAGGATAAATTTAAAGTTTACACGCTTGACCAGCTTCTGCCGCTTTCTTTTTCCGACAAAGATTTATAATTTTACGTAGGATAATATGAAAAAATTTTTAGTTAAAATTTCATCCTTAGTGCTTGCCGTGTTCGTTTTGTGTACGGGGCTTGTCGGTTGCGATCTTGAAGGGTTATTTAATGGTCTTATGTCACCCGAGGGGGACGTGACCAAGCTTGACGTGCCCGAAGTAACGATCAGCGTCGACGGCGTTGCCGTTTGGAGTGAAGTTGATTATGCATTAGGGTATATGTACGTCATAGATAACGGCGAAGAGATTTTAACTGCCCGCCGTACGGTTCAGCTTCAAGAAAACCAGACGATAAAAGTAAAGGCGGTAAGCGGCGACAAGGAACACGAAGACAGCGATTTTTCCGTTCCCAAAAAATACGTTAAGGCAAGTGTGGGCGATCATACCCATTTAGACGTTGACGATAACGGAATTTGCGACGTTTGCAGCGAGAGCGTTCTGGTTGAACTGTCTTTCTACGCAGTAAACGATTTGCACGGTAAATTTATGGATACCGCCACGCAGCCCGGTCTTGACGAGTTCACTACCTACATAAAAGATTTGTATGCGGACGATGCCCGTGAAGAAATTCTGCTTTCTTCGGGAGATATGTGGCAGGGAACGGTGGAGTCCTCATCAAATAAGGGACAGCTTATGACCGACTGGATGAACGAGGTCGGATTTGTCTCAATGACACTTGGCAATCACGAATACGACTGGGGTGCCGACGTTTTAACGCCCAACAGCGAGAAAGCGGATTTCCCTTTCCTTGCAATCAACATTACGAGCAACGGTAAACCCGTCAACTACTGTCAACCTTCGACCGTAGTTGAAAGAGGCGGAGTTAAAATAGGAATAATAGGCGCTATCGGCGACTGTTTGAGTTCTATATCGGGTGATTTCAGCAAAGGGCTGAAATTCGCCACGGGTAGCGCTTTGACTTCTCTCGTGAAAAGCGAAGCCACGAGGCTGAGAAATGAGGAAGGATGCGATTTTATCGTCTATTCAATTCACGACGGCGGTTCGGGTTTTTCGTCTTCGGGCGTAAATTCCGTTATAGACGGCGATATGTCGTGGTACGACAGCTCTCTTTCTAACGGATACGTAGATCTCGTATTTGAAGGTCACACTCATCAGCGTTATATATTAGAGGACGAGTACGGTGTCTATCATATGCAGGGCGGCGGCGAAAACAGCTATATAAGCAGCGCAGCCGTTTCATATAATACCGTCACGAGCCATTACACCGTTTCGCCTCGCTTGATTTATAAGAACGAATATGCAAGCAGCAGCATCACAGGCGACCCCGTGGTGGAAGAAATCTTTAACCGTTATTTCCCCGACGGAAATCCCTATACGACCGTTCTTGGAACGAACAGATCCAAGCGGTATTCCGATACTATCTGTGATAAGGTGGCGGAGCTTTATTATAATAAAGGCAAAGAGGTATGGGGTAATCAGTACGATATCGTTTTGGGCGGCGGCTATCTTAATACGCGTAGCCCTTACGATATTGCGGCAGGTAAAATTTACTATGCCGATTTGTTCTCCGTGTTGCCTTTTGATAACGAAATAGTATTAGGACAAATCAGCGGATATTATCTTAAATCGAAATTTCTTGAAAGCACTAACAGTAATTATCATATTTATTCGACGATAACTTCTTCCCAAGTCGAAAATAATAAACAATATTATATAATAGTGGATAGCTATTCATCCACGTATTCTTACAATCATATTACGGAAATTAAACGCCTCGGCAGCGGAATTTATGCAAGAGATTTACTTGCAGAGTTTGTAAAGGCAGGAGGTTGGGCTTAAAATAAATCGGCACAGTTTTTCTTGTGCCGATTTGTAATATAAGCGTTTTGCGGAGAGAAGATTTATGAGGATGTACGATATAATAAAGAAAAAGAGAGACGGTGGCGAACTCTCCACCGCCGAAATTCAATATTTTATCAAGGGTGTCTCCGACGGTGGCATCCCTGATTATCAGATTTCCGCGCTGTGCATGGCAATATATTTCAACGGCATGAACGTCCGTGAAACCTGCGATTTGACATTTGCCGTGCGCGATTCAGGAGACAAGCTCGATTTCTCCACGATAAACGGAATTCGCGTTGATAAACATTCTACAGGAGGAGTCGGAGATAAAACCAGCTTAGTCGTTGCGCCGATAGTATCCTCTTTTGGAATAAAAGTTGCCAAGATGAGTGGCAGAGGACTTGGACATACTGGCGGAACTATTGATAAACTTGAGGCGATTGATGGATTTCAAACGACGCTCTCGGAAGCTGACTTTATTAAACAGGTAAATGATATCGGATTTGCAATTGTAGGGCAGTCAAAACAGTTTGCTCCCGCGGATAAAAAACTCTATGCGCTACGCGATGTAACGGCAACGGTCGACAGTATGCCGTTAATTGCGGCAAGCATTATGGGAAAAAAACTTGCTGCCGACGACGACTGCATAGTTTTGGACGTAAAGACGGGCAGCGGCTCATTTATGAAGAGTGTTGAAAAAAGCACCGAACTTGCCCAGTTGATGGTAGATATAGGTAAAAGTGCGGGTAAAAAGATGGTCGCACTTATTACCAATATGGACAGACCTTTGGGTTATGCCATCGGCAATTCACTTGAAGTTATAGAGGCAGTTGAAACCTTGCAGGGGCACGGACCCGAGGACTTTACCGAAGTTTGTCTTACCCTTGCGGGGCATATGCTCTCGCTTGCTGGAAAAGGCAGCGTCGAAAGCTGTATTGAAATGGCAAAGCAGGCTATTGCCGACGGAAGCGCATACTGCAAGCTTTTGGAAGTAGTTTCAAGGCAGGGCGGCAATACCAAGCTTATTGAAAATACTTCGAATTTTGCAAAGGCAAAATATTCCTGTGCCGTAAAGTGCAAAAAGAGCGGCTTTATTTCAAAGGTAAATACGGAAAGCTACGGATTTGCAAGTCTTGCACTCGGTGCGGGTCGCAATACTGCGGAGGATGCAATTGATTACAGCGCCGGCATTATTTTAAATAAAAAAACAGGCGATTTCGTTGAAGAGGGCGAGATAATTGCAATTCTGTATTCAAACGACGAATCAGCATTTGCAAAGGCTGAAGAAATATTACTTTCGGCGACGGAAGTTTCCGGCAGCAAACCCGAGAACGAACCCCTTATATACAACATTATTACTTAAGAGAATATTAGTATGGCGAAATTATACTTTAAATTCGGTGCTATGGGAAGCTCCAAGACGGCGCAGGCGCTGATAACCAAATTCAATTACGAAGAACGTAACATGAAAGTTCTTCTTTTGAAGCCAGCAATCGACAACCGCGACGGCGCAAACACCGTTAAATCTCGGATCGGGCTTGAAAACGAGGCCATTCCCGTCAGCGAAGATGAAAACCTTTACGAAAAATACGTAAAAGAATATTCCGACTGCCAAGTTATTATCGTGGACGAATGTCAGTTTTTGACTCCCGAGCAGGTTGATCAGCTTGCGGATATAGTCATATATAGGAATATTCCCGTACTGTGCTTCGGGTTGAGCACGGATTTTACTACCCACTTGTTCCCCGGAAGCAAAAGACTTTTTGAAATTGCCGAATCTATCAGTGAGATTAAATCGGTTTGCGCTTGCGGCGCAAAGGCTACCGTAAACGCAAGGATAGACGGAAACGGCAAGATAGTTACCGAAGGCTCGCAGGTGTGTATCGGCGGAAACGACAGTTATTTGGCAATGTGCCGAAAGTGTTGGTTAAGCCGCAGAGCGCAGGAGAGCGGAAGATGAACCGGGTAATAATAGGAATTTGCGGTGGAACGGGTAGCGGTAAGACAACACTTGCAGAAAAAATTTACAACGAATTTAACTCTTGTACTGCCCTTGTGAGCATGGACAGCTATTACAAGAGTGATTTTTCAATTCCCCTCGAGGAGAGGGCTAAGTGTAATTACGACCACCCCGACGCATTCGAAACGGAGTTGCTTATTAAGCACTTAAAGGAATTAAAAAATGGGAATTCCGTTGATGTGCCGCAGTATGACTATCGTAACCATTTAAGAAAGGCTGAGACAATCAAGGTAGAAAGCAAGCAGATAATCATAGTAGAGGGAATTCTTCTTTTCGAAAATAAAAAGCTATGCAACCTGCTGGATGTAAAAATATACGTTGATACTGATGCAGACGTGCGAATTTTAAGAAGAATTATGCGCGATGTCAAAGAGAGGGGCAGACAATTAGATTCTGTTGTCGAGCAGTATAATTCGACTGTTAAACCCATGCACGAGCAATTTGTAGAACCCTACAAGCGCCGCGCCGACATAATTGTTCCTCAAGGCGGGTATAATGCCGTTGCGCTTGATGTTATTTTTAGCTGTATAAATCATAAATTATCTGAAAATAGCGGAGGAAAGCTATATGCAAAAAGTATTTAAAAAGTTTTCATCGATATTGTTAGCGATAGTTATATGTTTAGGTATAACCGTCGCCGCGAGCGGCGTTACATCGAATTATATCGTTGCAGATGCGGCTACCACCGACTATTATTCGCCCATTACGGCGACAAAGGGTACTTCGCTCTTGGGTCAGGTGCATGATCTGATAACCAAAACGCATAGTTACTATAGTACATATAATGACTGCAAGAATCCCTCCATAATTAAAGAGACCGACCCCGGCAGCTCAAGCTCGTACGTCATGGAGTTTTACTCCCAAGCCAACATTTCGGCGACATGGGGCAGCGGCGCTGTGGGTACGTGGAACAGAGAACACGTATGGTGCCAGAGCCTCTCAAAAGAGCCTTCGGGACATCAGATGTGGGGCGAGAGTGGTGGCGGAAGCGATTTGCACCACTTGAGACCGGCGGAAGTCCGTTTAAACAGCACGCGCGGCAACGATAAATACGGACTTGTAAGCAATAGGGAAAACAATAAAGCCTATTACAAGGACGCGGGAGCGAACAATGTTGCTCACGGCGGTTACAGTGGCGGTGGCATTTTTGAGCCTTTGGATAAAGTCAAGGGCGACGTTGCCCGTATCGTCATGTACGTTTACACGCATTATAATACTTATTCAAACCTGAGCGGAAGCACTAACGGTAGCGGAAGTAGCGGATATTTCGGTACCCTCAAATTCACGAATATAATTTCCAAAAGTAGTGAAAGTGCGGCTATTGATTTACTTTTAGAGTGGCATGAATCGGATCCCGTCGACGAAATCGAGAGAACGAGAAACGAGGCGGTCTATGCAATACAGGGCAACAGAAATCCCTTCATTGATCATCCCGAATATGCCAAGGCAATTTGGGGTAACGGCACGGTAACTCCCGATCCTTCTGTAGAACTTAAAAGTTTAACAATAAGTCCTGCATCAGTATCACTTTCCGTTGGGCAGACTCAGACTTTAAGCGTTTTAGCTACCCCGAGTAATGCAAGTAATTCCGTAAGCTGGACTACTTCAAACTCTGCCGTTGCAACCGTTTCGGGCGGCGTAGTGACAGCTAAGTCAGAGGGAACGGCAACGATTACTGCAACAAGCACTACGAATTCTACTATAAAAGCAACCGCAACTATAACCGTATCAAAGGCGTCGTCACCTTCGACAGGCGGTACATCGGGCATGATAAAGATAGACAGAAACAGCTTTTCCGCAAGCGGTTCTTACGGCGCACACACATGGACAAGTGGTGGAGTCAGTGGTACTGCATACATTTACGGCGGTGAAAGCGGTATGATACAGCTTAACTCAAGTAAGTCAAGTCACTATTTAGCAAGTTCAACTGCGACGAGCTCTCCCATAGTCAGCGTAACCATGACGCTCAATGCGGATAAACATGAGACGGGCGGGAAAAAATGGAAGCTTTTAACTTCGACATCTGCATATAGGTCGTATGAAAGCGGCAATCCGGAAGATGGCAACAATAGGGGTATACAGACGGCAACTAAGGACGGCGTTACTTGGACTATCAGCGGGAACGATACTTGCTTTGCTCTTGTCTATGAAGATTCGGGAGCATGCTACATTGATAATATAGTCTTAACTTACAGTGGTAGCAACGTCGGCGGAGGAGATGAACAGCACGTCTGCGGACACGTCTGTGATACGTGTCATAAGTGCACAGATAAGAACTGTACAGATCCCGTCTGCGCCGAAAAATGCTCTGGACACGGCGGGGAACAGCAGCCCGGTGGCGACAAAGTAAAATTGCAGGACTTTCATCAGGCGGTTGAAGGTATTGTTTCAAACGGTACTCTTACACAAAGATTAGAATCTATAAATCAAGCGATAATAGCATACAGAGCATTGTCTGAAGAGGACAAGGCTTTGGCAACAGAGGACATTGCGGCTTTGCAGGCAGCAATTAGTGACTATAATCAAACTGTCGGAGCATACAACGATGAGTTTGGTGCTGCAAATGGTGCCGTGAATGGAGGGGCAAAGAGATGAAGAAATGTTTATTAACAATTGCTTCAATATGTGCAGCGGCATGCTGTCTGGGTGCTTGCAATACTCTTGATACAAACACAACCGACGAATACGACTTTCTCAACAATATGCTTGATTTAAATTATTTGCAGTTGGAAATTTCGATCTCGGAAACTATCGATGAAAATACTTCACTCCACGGTAAATATGTGATTTCGTATTCCGAATCCGTAATTAAGGTGGAATATTCGGTAGAAAAATTTAACGAAATTGGACTTGACAACCCGTCAACAGAGCTTAAAACCACTTTTAATGGGATGGCAGTCATAGTTAACGGTATTGTATCGGTTGTTGGTGATGACGTAGATATTAGCGCAAATATTGCTCGAGTCGGGTTTACTTTCAAAAAGGGATATTTCGAAAATGATGTCCTTTCGGACGGAAACTTTAAAGCCGATGTTAAAAATGTGGATAGCTTTATCGGTTCACATATTGTTTGCCGCGATATGAAAGTTGCTGCAACTTACGGTAATGCATTCAGCAATATAAATATAACTTACACTTCCGAAACTGGAAGCGAAGTAAATTTTATATACGAATTCAAGATATAGTGGTTTGTAAAAAACTACACAACAATATGTCCTAATTTTTCACAATTATTTTTTACTTCAAATTCTTGCTTTATTCTGTAATATAAGTTACAATAATGTTGATAGCTAATCTGTGGCATTGCATTAGGAGTGCGCGGCATGTTTGAACTCAAAAAAATAGGTTTAGTTAAAAGAGCTTCTGCCTTACTTCTTGACGCAATTCTACTTGCAGTGCTCGCAACTGGATTTATGTTCTTGATCTCGCTCATTTGTAATTACAGCGCGCAAGAGGCAAAGGCTCGTGATTATTACAATCAATGGGATAAGTTTCGAAAGGATTATATCCAGGAAGTGGCCGATTATTACGGTTTTACCTACGTAGAAGGAGACGACGGCGAAAGTTACACAATTACCAAAGTTGATGAGGATGGGGTTATTATAAGCGCATCCATCGATGAAGTGATTAATGCTCTTGCCAAAGATGAACATAAGTCCGACCGTATGGAAGAAATTTCGGCCATATATCAAAAATTGCCTACGATTCTAGTGGTCAACGCACAGTACGAGTATCTTTATTCTCTGCTGTTTACTATTGTTTCCGTAGGTATTTTACTTGCTTATTTGATACTTGAATTTATTATACCGATAATACTCAAAAATGGTCAGACGGTTGGTAAAAAAGTTTTCGGTATCTGCCTTGTTCGACCAAACTGTGTAAAGATTACCAACATATCTCTCTTTGCAAGAACCTTAATCGGAAAATATGCAATTGAGACGATGTTTCCTATTTTGCTTGTATTCCTGTTCTTGTTCGGTGGGATAGGGGTGCTTGCAATTATATTGTTAGCTGCAATTACACTTTTAAACTTAATTTTATTCATTGTGACGAAAAATAGTACACCTATTCACGATGTGATTGCAGTAACGGTAGCGGCAGATAAGAGTCTTCAGATGATATTTAAATCGGAAGAAGAACTTGCTGAAAATAAGGCAAATTACAAAGGGTTTATTTAAAATAAAAAGTTAACAACACAATTTATCATATAACAACAAAGGAAGAGTTATGAAAGTTTTATTACAAAACCTTACGAAAATCTTTCCAAGCCGCAACAAAAAGGATAAAGGGGCCGAGGTAATTGCCGTAAACGATTTCAATTTGGAAATCCCTGACGGCAAGCTCGTCGGTCTTTTAGGCCCTTCTGGCTGTGGTAAAAGCACCACGCTGTATATGATCAGCGGATTGCAATCACCTACAAGCGGTAAAATTTTCTTCGGCGACGATGATGTCACGAAACTTACGCCGGAGAATAGAGGCATTGGTTTGGTGTTCCAGAATTATGCGCTTTACCCGCACTTGACGGTACAACAGAATATTTTATTCCCTTTACAGAATTTAAAAGGTGAAAATAGGCTCTCCAAGGAGGAAATGCTTAAACGTGCCCACGAGGTTGCTAAACTCGTTCAAATAGACGAGTATATGAACCGCAAACCTGCCGAACTTTCAGGCGGGCAACAGCAACGTGTGGCAATCGCCCGTGCACTTGTAAAAATGCCGCGCATCCTTCTATTGGACGAGCCTCTTTCTAATCTTGACGCCCGTTTGCGTTTGCAGACCCGTGAAGAGATAAGAAGAATACAGAGAGATACGCAGATAACGACTATTTTCGTAACTCACGATCAGGAAGAGGCGATGTCTATTTCCGATTATATAGTAGTTATGAAGTTGGGCGTAATAATGCAGACGGGTAAGCCGCAGTGGGTTTACGATGACCCTGCAAATCTTTTCGTTGCAAAATTCCTTGGTACACCGCCAATTAACCTGTTCTCTGGCAAAGTTGAAAACGGCAAGCTGTATATAGGCGACGAGCAGGTGCTTGATACGAATGGTGTCGAAGATCAGGAAGTTTACGTTGGCATTCGTCCCGAGGGGTTTGTGATAGACAAGACCGGCAAGCTGACTTGCTCTATATCAGGTATTGACGTTATGGGCAGGGATGTTTCCGTAGTGTCCACAAATTCAAATTCGTTAAATCCCGTCGTCCGTTCGATAATTGCTTCAGAAGAAATGTCCAATATCTCTGGCAATACGGTTAAATTCAACTTAAAAGAAAACAAAGTATTTATTTTCAATAAAGAAACGGAATCCCGCGTATACTTTGGTGAGCAGCTTAAAGCTCATGAAGCAATGGTCGCAGAGATGGAGGAAGAGGGACAGTCTTACGTTACCCATCACGGATCTCTTCCCAGAGAGGCTGACGATGTGCATAAAGAGTTCGAAGTCGAAGAGAAAAAAGGAGTAATTGATAAGATTAAGGGGCTTTTTTCTAAGAAGAAAAAGGATGCAGAGATTAAGGACGAGGCTCCTGTTCCTGCAGTTGATGAAGTTAAAACTTCTACCGCCGAAGAAAAGGATGAGGCTCCCAAAGAAGAACCCGCTGCAGCAGATGAAAAGAACGAAGCATTTCCAGTCGATGAAGTTAATGCGTCGCCTAAAGATTCCGCAAATAGTAAGCCTACAGTAAAGAAAAAAACTACGGTTACTGTGGTCGCTAAAAAATCAAGTAACAATAGCTCAAAAATAAAATCTACAACAGCTAATGCAACTTCTGTAAATATAACGAGTACAACGGCTAAAAAGCCCAATGAAGTTAAAAAAATTGATAGCGAGGGCTAATTTATGGATAAAAAGAGAAATCAGTGGACGGCATGGCTGTATCTGTTGCCCGCCATTGTGCTGCTTGCTATTTTCACTGTTTGGCCGATAATAAACACGATAAGAATGGCAATGCTGGAAGGCTACAACTTGGACGACGAGATGGGCGGGATGGCATTCAGTTTTGGTTTTAGTAACTTTAAGAAAGTAATTGAATATCCCACATTTACAAATCGTTTGGGTACGACGATGCTCCTCACGGTGCTGACCGTTCCCATCTCTACGTTGCTTGCGCTTGTCATTGCAGTTCTGCTTAATTCAATAAAGTTTGTCAAAAAGATTTTTCAGACGATATTCTTCCTGCCTTATGTTACTAATTCGATTGCAATCGGCATGGTATTTGCTGCAATGTTTGCAATGCTTAACCCGTTGGCAGGCGGTGGAGAATATGTGTCGATCGGTCTTATGAATACTATTTTGCAGGCGTTTGGTATATCGCCCGTCAACTGGATAAACCTCAACGCGCCTTACTCTGCGCAAATAGCAGTTATGACGATATATATTGTTTGGAACGCTCTTCCGTTTAAAATTCTAATTCTATTAGGTGGGCTTCAAGGCGTAAACAAGCAGTACTATGAAGCGGCTAAGGTGGACGGAACGTCAAAATGGCGCACATTCTGGCGCATAACCGTTCCTATGCTCTCCCCGATGATTGCATACGTAGTAATTACCGGCTTTATCGGCGGATTTAAGGAATATTCAAGCATTCTCGGCGTATTCGGCGATAGTATGGGAGCAAATAATCACGATGTGGACACCATAGTCGGATTTATTTACCAAAATATCGCAGGAAACTCGAGTAACCAAGGTCGAGCAAGTGCGGCAGCACTCATTCTGTTTGCAATCATATTTGCCGTAACGATGGTAAATATGTACGTAAGCAAGAAGAAGGTACACTATTAAAGGGGGGAGGTCATGACTGATAGTATTAACGAAAATGAAGTTAAAACCGAACAGCCCGAAGAAGTGAAAACGCCCAAAATGATGGCGGAAAGAGACGTTGAAGCCGTCTCCAAAAAGCAGCTTGCAATTAAAATTATTTCTCAGATTGCTCTGTATCTTTTCCTCACTGTAATGGCGGTAATAGTTCTGTTCCCGTTCTACTGGATGCTTATGTCGTCCGTAAAGACGAAAGAAGAGTACGACTTGACCGTTCCCACGTTCTGGCCGACGATGGGGCTTAGATTTGCAACATATATAGAAGCATTCAATAAAATCGATTTTGGCAGAGTATTTTTAAACACTGTCTTAGTCGGCGTTGTTTCAACTATACTCTCGCTGATTATAACAATTCTTTCGGCGTACGCGTTTGCACGTTTCAACTTCAAAGGTAAAAACGTGTTGTTTGCAGCAATGCTTGCAACGATGATGATCCCCGGTGAGCTTTTCACTATTACCAACTATATTACCGTCGTAAATAATTTCAAGTGGGCGGATTCTGCAGTGGGAACTTTTTCGGCACTCGTTATTCCCTTTTTAGTCAGCATATTCTATATCTACCTTTTAAGGCAGAACTTTATGCAGATACCGAATGAACTGTATCTTGCGGCAAAGGTAGACGGCACGAGCGACTTTAAGTACCTTTGGAAGGTGATGGTTCCACTTGCTGCACCAACGCTGATTTCCATTACGATTTTGAAGATGATGGGCGCATGGAACACCTATATCTGGCCCGACTTAATTTTAGCTACGTCTGAGGCCCCGTTAGAGCTTATGACGGTTGCGTTAAGAAACGCTCCATGGGGAGAAGTGGGGGCTATAGACTACCCCGTACAGATGGCGGCAGTAGTAATTGCAACCGTTCCTCTACTTATCGTATTCCTGTTATTCCGCAAATATATTATTCGTGGCGTTTCAAGGAGCGGAACAAAAGGTTAATGAACAAGGTTTTAATTAAAAACAAAATATAAAAAATTTAAAAGGAGAAACAGAATGAAGAAAAAATTCGGTTCAGTTATTGTATCAAGCGTAATGGCGTGTGCAATGGCGGCAAGTATTTGCTTCTCTACGGGCTGCGGACCGGCTAAAATAGCCGATTTCGAGATGCCTGAAGGGGGCTATGACGGCAGCAAGGTAAGCATAACTTTTGCCGCAACTTCGGGACAGACGCTTAGGGGTAAAATTGAAGATGCACTCGTTCGTTTCAACGAACTCTATCCCAACATCACCGTCACCCTTGACACCAGCAAGCAAAATTATGACGAACTGAATAAGAGAATCGGCACACAACTCACGTCGAATAAGCAACCCAACATTGCTTTCTGCTATTCCGACCACATTGCGCAGTACAACCGTTCAGGCGCAGTAGTTGCTCTTGACGAGTTCTTCCTTCCCGGAAGCAAATACGAAGATATTAAGGTAACCAATGCAAAGGGCGAAACCGAACCGTTGGGACTTACTTTGGAACAGGTGGATCCGGAGAGTGAAACGGGTTATATCAAAGAGTTCTTTGATGAAGGCTCGGTTTATGAAGACGGACACACCTACACGCTTCCGTTTGCAAAGTCAACCGAAGTTATGTACTATAACAAGACCTTCTTTGATACGAATAATCTTACAGTTCCCACGACCTGGGACGAAATGGAAACCGTTTGCGAACAGATTATTGAAATTCTTGACGGCGATAAGACGAAATATCCTTTCTATTACGACAGCGACGCAAACTGGTTTATCACGATGTGTCAACAACTGGGGTCGCCTTACACTTCTGTTGAGACGGGCAAGCATTTCCTTTTCGACAATAAGGATAATCGTGATTTCGTTTCAACGCTGCACGAATGGTATAAGAAAGGCTACTTTTTAACGCAGGCAACCAACGGCGACGAATACGGTTCCAATTATTTCAAAGCGCAGAATTGCTTTATGTCAATCGGATCGACGGGTGGCGCAGCATATCAGCAGGGCAGCGGTACCAACGGTATCTTCGATTTCGAAGTGGGCGTTGCACGCGTTCCGCAGAAAGATCCTTCCAATTCCAAGTCTATTTTGCAGGGACCTTCGGTTTGTATCTTCAAGGACAACAACCCTCAGAAGGTTATTGCAAGCTGGTTGCTTGTAAAGTTCCTGACAACCGACATTGAATTCCAAGGTAACTATTCTATAGTCTCCGGCTATATCCCCGTAACTAAAGCCGTTTTCAATACTCAGGCATATCAGACATTCCTTGCATCAAACACGTTAATTGCAAGGACAGCGGCAGAGTGTAAGAGGCTGGTTGATGAAGGAGCATTCTATACATCTCCTGCATTCGTAGGTTCTTCCAAGGCGCGTGAACAGGTAGAGCTTCTTATGAAAACGGCATTGCCGTCCGGCGATATCAATAAAGCCTTTACGGACGCATTGACGGAGTGCAGATACTTCGCAGGTAACTAATTATGAAAAAACTTATTAAAATATTAGTAACTTTTCTCTGTGTCGCAGTGATGGCAGCGCCGCTGTTTGCATTCACCGCCTGTGACACGGACAAGTCACTTCCCCCCTTGACGCTTGATTTTTATAACGGAACCAAGAAACAGGAAGTAGAGGTTCGTCTTTTTATAGACGGCGACACGACTCACTTTAATCCCATTTCAAAGCATAACTATCCTAATTGCAACAATTCTTCCGACTTCTGGAGCGCTTCTGCCCCTTCTGATTCCAAGGGTTATGCAAAGGCGAGATATCTTGCAATCAACACCCCCGAATCAACGGGGCAGATTGAACCTTGGGGCAAAGCCGCTTCCAATTTTACCCATTCAAAGCTTGAAAAAGCGGAAGCTATCATCATTGAGTCGGACGACGAAAATTGGAACTTCGACTCCAACGGCAGATATCTTCTCTGGGTTTGGTATATTCCCGAAGGTAAGACCGAGTTTGTAAATCTCAATATCGAGATTTTGCGCGCAGGGCTTGCATACGGTTCGTCGGTTGACGAAAATCGCTACGGAAAATACGCCCGTCAGGCAATCACTTTAGCTGAAGAAGAAGAGCTGTACGTATTCTCCAGCACAAAAGATCCCGATTACGCATACGGTGAAGCCGTAACCACCGATTTATTGGATCTTCGTTTCAATCCTGAAAAGTATGTAAATAAGAGAATAAGAGTGGAAGGCACGGTAGTTGCCGACTTCAACAATTCGGCTTATTTAGAAGATACTTTCGATGTTCCTAACTACGGCAAGCTTACTGTAGGTATCGCTGTATTCCACTTCAACAATACGGGACAAATGGTACTTAAAGATGTGCTTGTTGTAGGCAATCGTGTAAGCGTTGTCGGAATACTCATTTACTCCGACATAGTATCGGGCTATCAGATAACCGATATTAAGGAAATTAATTTGTTCAACGAAAACGATCCCTTAAACTGCAAGGTGATAGATAAGGTAGGACTTGATGACGCTTTCCAGGAAGTTGATCCCGCAGTTTACACATCCACCGCAAAAAATGTCAGTGTGGAAGTAAATAAAAAGGCGAGTGCGGAAGACGACGATTTAATTGTTACCGTCAGCAAGACTTATCAAGAAGCGGTTGTAAATACTTCCATAAGTTTCACCAATCTCACCGTTTACGATAGTTACACTACGAAAAATGAAGACTCTTCAAGCTACGGCGCAATGACGCTTTACTGCAGAGCGGACGACGGTTCTGAAATACAAGTCCGTACGACCGTATTCAAGGAAGACGGCGAATTGATTACTGCAGACAGATATATCGACAGAAAAATTGCTGTCAAAGGTATAGTCGAGTACTATGACGACAGCTATAACGGCCCTGTATATCAGATCAAGTGCTTCTTAGTTGAGTATTTGACGGTATTGCCTGATTGAGCAATTAAATTAAGGTTTTAATTATAAACAAAATAAATTAAAAAGGAGACCCAAATGAAAAAATTACTCAGTGCAACGCTTGCACTCACTATTGGTGCTACTTGCGCTATAGGCGTTATGGCAGGCTGCAACAATAATAATGAAGACAACTCCAAAGCAGTTGATGAAGCGATTCAGCAAATTAGACTTTGGTATGAAAGCGATGTCAAAACCACAAACAGCTTTACACTTTCCGGCGTGGCTCCCGGCGATGGGAAGAGCTGTGACGTAAGCTGGTCTGTAAGCATGCCCAGCGGCTATAACGTTGACGAATATTTCACGTTCTCTCCCATGGATGAAGATAACATGATAACTGTTTACATTTCAAGAGGCGAAGCTGATGTTGAATACACGCTTACCGCTACAGCCAAGTATGGCAAAAGCCAGTCAAGTTTTGACTTTAAAAGAACTCTCGCCGGACTTGGCAAAATTTACACCACTGCAGAAATAGCAGCTCTTGACCAAAACAAGTCGGTATCACTTACTAGCGGCAGTTACACGAATAAATATTATTCGGAAGACAATGAGACGGCTGCCGTAGTTGCCGTAAGGGGCTACGTAGTTGACGAAGGTTCGTGGAGTGACCAGTACAACAATTTCACCAACGTTTATATCGCAGACACTTATTCCGCAGAAATGAATAAGAACAGCACGGGCGCACTCCAAGTTTACAGACTTAAGACCGATGAAGTGTACATACTCGGCGAAAATGACGTTGAAAGGGGCACCCGCGTAACGTTGCAGGGTTGCATTCAGTTCTACAATGGTTCACCGGAACTGACATATCAGGGTTCAACTAATGTGACGTGTATCGGTATGAATAAAATTATAAAGACAGAAAGTCAGAGAGTTTCCGAGGCTCTTAAAAATGTAAGCAGCACGATGGAGATATCGGTAGCAGGTACAACCAACCTTCCCGCTTCGTCAGTTAAGCAGGTTTCATTCAGCTGGGCACTTAAATCGGGTACAGCAGCAGCGGTATCGGATTCTCAACTTATTGTAAGTGCTCTTCCTTCGGCTGATGCGACGGTTGTTATTACCGTAACTGCAACGTGCGGTAGTGTAACCGATAAAAAGGACGTAACGGTAACTATCAAGGCTCCTTTGGCAGTAGGTACAAGTGTTAAATTCGATTTCGCGTCCGTTGCAAAGGGCGATGAATTGACCGCTACTACTGCATTGGCATTATTCCAAGCTGCAAATTCCACGACAACCCTTACTGCTGTTGAAGTTACCAAAGTATATGCGGGTAACGGCACAGGCGGCGGTTCTTATCAAAATGCCGGTGGACTTCTTAAAATGGGAACGTCTTCACTTGCTGGGCAGATTAAGCTTACTTTCAGCGAAGCTGTTGCCAAGGTTGAAATCAAGGCAATAGGCTGGCCTGCTGGTAACCAAACCGATACACTGTCGGTAAACGGCTCTGCTGCGCAATCGTTGTCGAAAACCGACGAGACAGTTTATACGTTTAACCTTTCGTCCGCTTCACAGGTGGTGACTATTGACTCCAATTTGCGTGCATTAGTATTCGAAATAGTCGTTTACTTCGCCGCTTAATTAAGTTTCTAAATAAATGTTGTGGTCTTTCTTTAGACCACAACATTTTTAAAGCAAAGTCCAACAATTGATTAAAAAATAAAAAAAGTCACAAACTTTCATTCGTGTACAAGCCGTTTGCCCCCGTATGAAACGACAAAAAATACTGTCAAGCATTTGACGAAATTGAGGGGTAAGCGGTACACTATTAACTGAACAAGTTGGGCTCAAAATGTGCTCGATTTAATAAAAAAATTATATGGAGGAATGTAAATGAAGAAGAAGCTGCTCGTGATTGTTTTTTCAATTATTGCTGTATTTTCGCTTGTTTTAGGCGTTGCGGCATGTAAGAATGACAATCCATCAGGGTCTAAGGATGACCCGCAACAACTCAGCACACCTGTAGTAAGTATCTCCGAAGACGGTCTTGCAAGCTGGACGGCGATAGATAACGCAAGTGGGTATGCATACAAGCTCGATGCCGGCGAGGCAACGAATACCGACAGCACGAGCGTACAACTTGCGGATGGGCAGTCCATTACCGTAAAAGCAGTAGGAGACGGCACAAACTACACGGACAGCGCTTGGTCGGCTGCTAAAACCTACAACGCCCAGAGTTCAGCCCAAAAGCTGAACACCCCCGTCGTTACGATAGACGGTGAAGGTGTTGCAAGCTGGACGGCAGACTCCAATGCAGTTGGCTATATTGTTAAAATAGACGGCGTTGACGGCGAGCTTACGACTGACACTTCCGTAACCTTAACTGAAGGACAGAAGATACAGGTTAAGGCAGTCGGCGACGGCACAAATTACAAAGACAGCGAATGGTCTGTCGAAAAAACATATGGTACTTCTTCCACTGGAATAATGACCCATGCTCAGTACCTTGCTGCGGCAAAGGGTGCCACCGTTAAGGTGCAGGGTGTTGTAACGGGTATCGGTCAAGATCGTGTTTACTTCCAGGACAGTGACGGCGGTTATCTCATTTACGGTATAAACAATTTACCTGCAGAAGTGGCAGTAGGCAAGACCATCGTAGCTGAGGGCGTTCTTGATATCTACAACGGTTTATATGAAATAACCAACGCTACCGTTACTGTAGGAGATACCGCAACCGTTACGCCTATCGACATTACCGATATATTCACGGCAGCTACCGGTATGACGGACGCAACTCTCGTAAATATGCAGAGCGCATTCATAACACTCAAGGGTGTAACCCTTAAAGTGAGCGAAGGCAACCTCTACGTTGTTATCGGCAACAACGAAGCTCAGCTGTTCGTTGGTTCCGGCAAGAGCCACGTTCTCGACGCAGACGCTTTGGCGGCAATTAAAGCAGCGGTTGAGGCAAACGAAGGTGCAACGGCCGACGTAAATGGATACGTAACGTTATACCAAGGAGCTTTCCAAATCATTCCAGCAGAAGACGCACTCGATATTAAGGGAGCGCAGACGCTTGGAACCCCTGTAGTCAGCATTGATAACGACGGCGTTGCAACTTGGGGAGCAGATCCCAACGCAGTCGGTTACGTTGTAGAAGTAGACGGAACGGCTCAGCCTCAGCAGACCGCAACCACCTACACGCTTACGAACGGACAGGCAATCAGAGTTAAGGCGGTTGGCGACGGCACAAATTACAAAGACAGCGAATGGTCGGCAGAAAAGACCTATAACCAAATAGTTTCCAAGCCTTCAGTTAAGGCAGCTACAATTTCGTTTGCAACCGACGCAGCCTACAAGAGCCACGATGCTAATTCGCAGGTATGGCAGGCAAATGGAATAACCTTTACCAACGAAAAGGGTTCCAGCACAACAGATGTTGCCAAATATGCTCCTGTAAGATGCTATAAGAGTTCTAATGTCAAAGTTGAATATACCGCTATGATAAAAATCGTGTTTACTTGCGATGATTACAATAACGGACAATACTATTTGCAATTGGCATCCACCAGCGACTATATTGTTACAACTGACGGCGGGGTTGTTACCGTAGAATTTGGTGCACCCGTAAACCAATTCATTATAGAAAAACTTGAAAATCAAGTGAGATTTACTTCTATCGACGTTTACGTAGAAAAAGTAGCTCAAAATCTTTCGGCACCCGAAGTTACAATCGACCTTGACGGTCTTGCAACATGGGAGCCCGTTACCGGTGCAACCGGTTACGAATACGTAATCACCCACAGCGACTCAACCACGACAACCGACACTATCACGGCTACGCAGGTTCAGCTTGCCAACGGCGACAAGATTAAAGTTAAATCACTTGGCGACGGCGAAGATTATATCAGCAGTGACTACGGCACCGAAGCCACCTATACAATGGTTCCCGTCACGCTTGGCGTTCCCGTTGTTGAAGTAAATCACGCAGGCGTTGCAAGCTGGGACGCAGTTGAAAACGCTGTTAAATACGTTTACGTAATTAACGACGGAGAAGAACAGGAAACCACCCACCGTACCGTACAGCTTACAAACGGTCAGTCGATTAAGGTTAAGGCAGTCGGCAAAGAGGGAAGCAGATTCCAGGCAAGCGCTTACTGCGAACCCGTAACCTATACCGCTCCCACCGTAGCAGAACAGCTTGAAAACCCCACCGTTACCGTTGCAATCGACGGTACCGTCACGATTGAAAACGAAAACGCAGTCAGCTTTGACTACACAATCGGCGACGGAGAAAAACAGAACGTAGCAAACGGCGAAGACGGCGCAGCTGTAACGCTTGCAACCAAGCTTACCAACGGTCAGACGATTAAGGTCGTTGCAAAGGGCGACGGAACTTACTACACCGACAGTGCAGAAGTAGAAATAACCTACACGGCTCCTCAGGCTCTTGAGGCAGTTACGGAAGTTACAATCGCAATTGAAGGCAATACCGCAAACACGGTTGTAATTACCTGGACGGCTGTTGCAAACGCAACCGGATATTCCTATCAGATAGGCTCCGCTGCAGCAGTTACAACGACCGATACCACGTTGACCGTTATCCTCAACGAGGGAACCGTTTTCAGCGTCACCGCCTTGGGCGATACCGCAACTGCGCAAACTGCAACAGACGGCAACTACTCTGCTTACTATGCTGACAGCACGGCTTACGCAGCACCCGCATTTAATATCGACAACGAAAAGACCTACACCGTAGCCGAAATGGTTAAAATTGCAATCTATTACGGCGAGACGGCTTCCACAAAAGATTACACCGTGCAAGGTGTGGTTTCTACAAATAAGGCTTACGATACGGGATATAAAAACATAGAAATAACGCTTAAAGAAGGCGAATTATCGTTTGGTTTGTACCGTAACAGCTTTGCCAACGACCTGCTTACAGATTGGGGAACGACAAAGATAGACGAGCTTGTACACTATACCGTTACAGCAACGGGTAAACCCGTTAACTACAAAGGCAATACTCCTCAGTTTGGTGCGGGCGGCACAGTTACGGCAATTGAAATGAAGTTAAATGCAGAAGACAGAGTTGCTTACGCTAAAGTAGCTATGGACGACAAACTCGATTGCGAAACGACTGACGCAGACTTTACCTATACGCTTCCTCTTACCGGCAAGTACGGTACAACCATTACCTGGTCGTTCGAAGGTTTAGAGGAAGACGATTATCTCTATGACGATGAAGAAGGAACGCTTGTAGTTACCCGTAAGGCAACGGACGTTAATTTTACCGCTACGGCTACCATTTCCTACACCAACGGCGACGACACGGCAACCGACACTTTGTCATTCGAATTAACCGTTTTGGCAACAGGCGAAGAAATACCCGCAATAACCGAAGTGTACTTTAATTTTGTTGATGCTTATGATAATGCAGTGTCTGTAACTTCGGAATCAAAAGACGGTGTTACTCTTACTTTTGGAAAGGGCACAAATACAAGTAACGACCCTAAATATTACTCAATTGGAACAGCTATCCGCTTCTATGGTGGCAACACCTTAACAATAGCTGCAGACCAAAATATAAAGAATATAGAATTTACAGTAGCACAAGATACTCTGCTTATAGCCACACCCGATTCCGGTAATTACAGTGGCGGCACTTGGACAGGCGGTGCAAATCAAGTTGTATTCTCGGTTACATCAAACTCAAGAGTATCAACAATTAAGGTTTATCTTGGCGAGCCTTCCGATGAGGATAAAGTGAACGCAGCACTTTCCGCTCTTCCCGATATCGCCGGCGAGCACAACGAGGACTTTGAGGTTGTAACTTCAAGTAACGGGTTAGACATTACTTGGTCGGTTAGCATTGTATCCGGCGACGGAAACATTGCAATCTCCGGCACAACCGCAACCGTTACCCGTGGCGAAACAAACGATACAGAAGTTACAGTAACAGCTTCCGTAACTTCTGGTGAAGTTACAAAGACTAGAGCTTTTACCGTAACAATCAAACAGAAACCTGCTGAAGGTACTAAGGAAGAAAAAGTTCTTGCTACATTAGATTTCGCTAAAATGTCATCAATTGCAGACAAGGGTAATTCGTCTTATACCGACACGTGGACGGCAACAACCGACAACGGTTTAAAATGGAATATCGATTCGTTTAACAATAACGGCAAGGCTTGGACGCTTATTAAAGCAGGTAGCAAAAATAATGCTACAACTCCTTCTATCTCCGTAACTATTGCAGGCACAGTTACTTCGATAGAAGTTACATTAGGTAACGTCACCTTAGCAAGTTCCGATACGGCTAATTTGGTTGTTCTTAATGGATCAAATCAAGTGACTTCAATAGATATTAAAGCAAAATTTGTTAAAGGAACATGGACGGTTGATATTCCCGAAGAATTCCAGGGAGAAGGTTATACCTATAAGCTTGCATTGTCTTTGGCTAAAACCTCATCAAACGGTACGGTAGAACTTTCCAAGATTGTTTGCAATGGATATGACCCCGCATAAAACTGTGGCGTAATAAAAAGTTAAGTGTATCTAATTAACACTTAAGCAATAATTAACAATAAAAATAGCCCTTTCGTAAGTGATGTGGACCTCAAAGTTTGGGCAAAAAAACAGATAAAATTTTAGAGTGAGTTCGGTATTTTACCGAACTCATTTCTATATAAAAAAGGCTCCTCCATAGGAGGAGCTGTCACGAAGTGTCGCATTGATGCCGATGGCTTCCATCGGGAAACGGCATACTAAGGTTGATATTTATACAACTTTTTTTGTTATGTAATTGAACGCTGAGATGTCGGTCATGTCGCAGCGGATGGGGGTAATGGAGATATGCCCCGTCATAACCGCGTCGGTGTCAAGCTCTAAATTGCGCGTTCCTTTATATAGGCACACAAGGCAGGGTTTGACCGTGCCGTCGGGTAGAAATTCAAATTCGTCGCTATATATTGCAGGACCCATTTTGGTTATAAGAATTTCCTCGCCTTTTTCGGGGAAGTTCACGTTTATAATTTCCGCAAAATCGAACATTCTGCGATTTTGTATCTCGTTATACACTCTGTCTATGTTCTTCACGGCGGTCTCAAAGTGATTATAAGCGGTAGAAACAGCTATAGCCTTAATGCCAGACATAGCCGCCTCAAAGCACGCGCCGACCGTGCCAGAATAGTGAATATCCGCGCCGAGGTTAGGACCGCAGTTTATGCCCGAAAGAACGAGGTCAAATTTCTTTTTCATACCGAGTACGGCAATGCGCACGCAGTCGGCGGGAGTGGAGTCCACGCTGTATGCCTCGATTCCGTCGAAAATATCAACCTTTTTAACTTTGTAAGTGCCGTGTATCTCAATAGATTGGCTCTTTGCGCTCTGTTGTGTCTTAGGCGCAAAAACGCAAACCTCGCCAATATTTTTAGCCCAATCTACAAGATATTTTAAGCCGGGAGCCTCAATTCCGTCGTCGTTGGTAATTAAAATCTTCATAGCCAGCCCTCGTGTGTAGCTTTATATTCGCCGAGTAATTTGTCTGCGTCTTTTATAAGCTCACACATTTCTTCTTGTGAATACACGGTTGCGCCCGCCGCTTGCGCGTGTCCGCCGCCGTGATAATTTTTAGCAAGGTCGTTAATTTCAAGGAAACGCGAACGCAGCCTTACTCTAATTGAATTTTTCGCCAAATCGTCGATGAAGGCAACCCAAATAAGACTCCCGCGTATTCTTTTAAGCTCGGTCACAACGTCGCTTGCCGACTCTAAAGTCAGACCGAACTGTTCCTGAATTTCCTTGCTCATATATATATAAGCAACGCCGTTTTCGGTTATTTTTATATTGTCGTAAACAAAGGATTTAAGCTTTAAACGCTCAAAATCTTCCATATAAAGGTTTGCGTACAGCGTTTCGGTATCGATTCCACAGTCCAAAAGCGCGCCGGCTATGCGTAGAGTTTCTCCGCAAACCTCAGAGTGACGGAATCTGCTGCTGTCCGTAACAATGCCGAGATATATATAGGTTGCAGCATCTTTTGTAAGCTTTAGTTTGTCTTTGAAGGTCAAACAGAAGTCTGCAATCATCTCGCAGGCGGCGGAGCGCCAATCTTCAACCCAATTTATATCGCCGTAAGGGTCAGCCTCAATATGGTGGTCAATCTTAATCAGTTCCTTTGCTAAAATATACTTTCTGTTGGATATTCTGGCTCTCGTTCCTGTGTCGATTACAATCTGCAACGCGCCGTTGTAAACTTCGTCGTCTACGGTATCCTCGCCGCCTGTAAATGCCAAATCGTCCGAAAAATCTTCGTTTACAAGATAAATTTTCTTGTCGGGATATGTATCGCGGAGCACCTGCACAAAACCTTTGGTAGATCCGATTGCGTCTCCATCGGGGCGAATGTGGCGGGAAACGATTATTGTTTGATAGCTTTCTATTTTATCTAAAATTTGCTTCTTAATCTGCTCGTTCATAATTTCAAGTTTTCCGTTTAATTATTTTTGTCGCCGCTTGCGGCAAGCTCGTTTAAGTCATTTAATAGTTGCATTGCGGTAGCTCTATCGGGGACAGTGCAACCGCTCGCTTTCTTGTGCCCGCCGCCGCCGTATTTTACCGCAATAGGATTTATGTTGTAGCGGTTAGAGCGCAATTCCGCATGTACGCCGTCGTCACTCTCAGTAAAGTTGACCCACACGAATACGCCCTTGATATCGTGCATTAGCCCCACAAGTCCCGTTGAAACTACTGGCGCGGCGTCGCTGTTCGTGGGCAAATCTTCTCGGGCGGTGTATATATAGGCTACGTTGTTTTCCGTGAATTTAATTTTGTGCATATTGTCGGCTTTTGCAATTATTTCGGAAAAGTCCTCAGCATACAGATTGTAGTAGAGGGAGTTCAAATCAATTGGCTGCGACATTAGATACGCAGCAAGCTCGAATGTACGGGCATTGGTGCTGTCAAACACAAATCTGCCACTGTCAGTAACCATACCCGTATAAAGCGCAGTTGCCGAAACGAGCGAAAGCTTGAGCTTATTTACCTTTGCAAACATAGCAACCAGCCCGCAGGCGCTCTCGTAGGTGTTGTCCACGATGTCAAGGTCTGCAACCTGTTCTTGAAAGATATGGTGGTCAAAACGCAGGGTTTTTGCGGCGGTCTTGTATCTGTCGTCGCAAATCATACGCGCCGACCCACAGTCAAGAATAATAGCAAGCGCGTCCTTGTAGTATTCGTCGGGGATATCGTCCATTTTCTGTTCCATAAACGGCAAACGCTTTGCCTCGTCGCCGACAACATAAATTTCCTTTTTCGGAAAATTGTCCTTAAGTAATGCGGCAAGCCCCTTTTGGCTGCCAAGCGCGTCTCCGTCAGGATGATTGTGGCGGTGGATTATTATTCGGTTATATTTTTTTATAAGCTTTAATGCCTCTTTGAACATCCATTTTTCTCCTTGCGTTTATCAAAATATTATACTATATTTAGGGCAATTTGTCAAGCGTCATCTTGACAAGGCAAACTATTTAAAGTATAATAGTATATAAGGGAATTTGCCTATGAAAAAATATAGAATACGCGTCGGCCTTGACGTCGACGACACGCTCTACGAATGTAATTCTTACGCCGTTTCGATCATAAACAGCCGCCACCCCGACGAAGAACCTCTAAAGGTTGAGGATATCAAAGCCTGGGGCGGTGGACACAGACACGCCGACGAACGAATTGCATTATACAACGATCCCGAATTTGTCAGAACGCAGCCCATAACAGATGGGGCGCAGGAATTCGTCAAAAAACTTTCTGAAATTGCGGATGTATTCTTTATTACCGCCGTGCCCGCTTGCTGTATGAGTGCAAGAGCAGAGCGGCTTATTGCCGACTTCCCCGAAATTCCTGCCGAAAATATGCTTTTGGGCAGACGAAAGGACATAATTGCGCTTGATATTATGCTCGACGACGGTGCGCACAATATTTCAAGCTCACGTGCGGCTTATCCTGTATTGTTCCGCAAACCCTGGAACGCCGACCTTTCGGGACTGCTTTCGGTAAACAGCTATGACGATTTCTTGCATTTTTGCGAAATGGTAAGAAATTCGTTTTCAGAAAAATTTCCAACTCTGGCTGACGGTGGCGTCTTATGTCTTGTAGGTCCTTCAGGTTCTTCCAAGACAGAGATTGCAAACAGTCTTACGGCGCTTGAGGGCTTTGAAAAGCCGCTTACCTCAACGACCCGCCCGCACCGCAAGTCGGAAGGAGAAGAGTCATACCGCTTCATCAGCGAAAGACAGTTTATTAAAGAGAAGAACGAGGGTAGGTATATAGAGACTACCGTTTACAGCGGTTATCACTTCGGTACATCGGCAAAGGAAATTGACCCTATAGTTGAAAGGGGCAGTGTTGCTGTAATTCCTATTGATATCTGTGGCGCAATTACAATTAAAAATCTGTACAGACAGCGTGCAATGCTCGTATTTACGCGCCGAGAGCGCGCAGACGCAATTAAGAGTATTATTGAAAGAGATATTGATATTGACGACAAGACACGGCGCATTATGTCGCTTGACTTTGAATATCGCAACAGCGAGGTCTGTGACATAGAGGTAAACGTCGGCGATGACGTAGATGCGGCTGTTAACAAAATAGTAGAACTGGTAAAGCGCAGATGATTAAGAACAACTTTTGCTTTCAAGGGACAGAAAATACAAAGTTCATATAAATTGTAAATTCCTCATAAAGTAATATATGAGGAATTTTTCTTTATGCGGCTATAAATGGGATAAAAAGTATTTTTTTGCCTTTTTAATTGCTGTAATTTGTTCAATTATATGTGGCATAGTACTATATAAACCTGTAATTTCGAACATTTATCTGCGAAATTTGGTGTATGAATACGTTTATAACGTCTTTAACTTCAAAAATTCGGCTTTAATCTTTCCTCACTTACTTGTAGGGTTGATTTATCTTTACGCCGTATTTTTGGTAGCGTATTTTACTAAATTTAAGTATTTGACGCTTATTTTTGTTTTTCTAAGGGGACTGTTTTTTGGCATCTACATTGCAATAATAATGAGTGCAAACGCATTTGGCGGGATAGTAGTTGGTTTGATAGTCTATATTCCGTCATCGCTTATAAGCTTTGCACTATGCTATTTTATAGTTGAATTTTGCAAGCTTTGTGACAATAATTTTGCATTTATTTTACCGGTAGCTGCAGCGGTACTTGATACCATAATTTTTGTAATTTTATTAAATCTTGTATTCAGAGCTGTAATTGCTATCGTATAATATTAAATATTATTGACATACTGTTAATATGAAAAAGTTATTTACGGTTATGTTGTCGTCCTGTATTGCAATTTCCACATGTGCCTTAACAGGGTTTACCGTTGAAGGTAAAGAAGATCGCAAGTTAAGTTCAAACTGCAAGTCTGCATATCTGATGGATTTTAATACGGGCGAATGCTTATATAAAGAGAACGAAACTGCACGTATGCCCATAGCGAGCGTGTGTAAAGTTATGACTTTGACTATCGTATTTGATGCTGTAGCGGACGGCAAGATTTCACTTGACGACACGGTTACAGTCAGTGAAAATGCCGCAGGTATGGGCGGTTCGCAAGTATATCTCGGTACGGGCGGTACGTACAGCGTTGATCAACTCATTAAAAGTATTATTGTATGTTCTGCGAACGACAGTTGTGTAGCGCTTTCGGAAACTGTTGCTGGCGGTGAGGAAGAATTTGTTGCACAAATGAACAAAAAAGCAACCGAACTGGGCTGTGCGGACACGGTATTTGCCAACTGCACAGGGCTACCGAGAGAAACGCAGTATTCATGCGCAAAAGACGTAGCCATAATGTTTTCTAATCTGATAAAGTACGAAGATTACTTTAAATACAGTAAAATTTGGCTTGAAGATTTCGTTCATCCCGACGACAGAACTACTTCTATGACTAACACAAATAAGCTTATAAGAAAATATTCGTCGTGCGACGGCGGCAAGACTGGCTTTACAAACGAGGCAGGCTTTTGCCTTGCGGCAACGGCTAAAAAGAACAGTTTAAGGCTTATCTCGGTCGTTTTGGGTGCTTCGTCAAGCGATGACAGATTCAATTCAACGATTAAAATGTTTGACTACGGTTTTGCAAATTTTACGAATAAAATTGTGCTTGATAAGGACGTTGAGCTTAACGATAATTTCGAAGTTCGCGGCGGCAAAAAACAAAATTTTGCCGTAAGACCGCAGGAAAACAGTTACGTGTTTACCCGTACGGGCGCAACTCCTGAAATTACGCATAAAGTAATCGCGTATGAAGTAAAGGCGCCTGTTCAAAAGGATCAAGTAGTAGGAAAAATTGAAGTTTACAAAGACGGTGTTCTTGCCGATACTGTGAATGTAGTGGCGGCGGAATCCGTTGAGAAAGCGGGATTTACAGATTACTTTAAGAACGTTGCCGAAAATTGGGCACTATAAAATATAGCAATATTTTGGGGCGCACGCCATAGGCGTGCGCCATATTTTGTGTTAATTCATTTGACTATTTTATATTTTATTGGTAAAATAAATAAGTACAATTTTGTGAACATAATGAGCACCCGCGACACTTTACGCTAACAAAAATCAGAAAGGTATAGGTGTTGACATTATTCCCGACAGGTTAAAATGGAACGTATAATTCAGATACTTGCAGGCGCAATTGCCGTAATTTTTATATTTACTCCCCACGAATTTGCCCATGCCTTTGCGGCATACAAATGCGGCGATCCGACTGCCAAAATGCGCGGGAGGATGAGCTTAAATCCCATTAAGCACCTTGATCCTATGGGATATGCACTCTGTGTGTTTGCAGGATTCGGCTGGGCTAAGCCCGTGCCAATTAACCCCTATAATTTCAGAAAATACAGAAAAGGGCTGTTCCTAACCGCAATTGCAGGAGTTGTGACGAACTATATAATTGCGTTTATTGCTTATCCGCTTTCGCTTGTAGTTCTGAAATATGTTTATATTCAGAATTATGCTTTTTTCTACGAAAATTTATTTTTTGATGCACTTGTTCAAGTCTTGTATTATGCGTTGTCATTCATTTTTGTTTACGGCTTAAACGTAGTCATTTTTAATTTATTGCCTCTCTATCCGTTGGACGGGTTTAGAATTATAGAAGCGTTTACTCGTGAAATAAATCCCGTGCGCAGATTTTTAAGAAATAACGGGTCGATGATACTGATGATTCTTATCATTGAGAGTTTTCTTTGCGGGGTATTGATGGATTATGCTCCGTCGGTTGCGGGTATAGTTCCGTACTTTAATATACTCGGCTATGTTCAATATTTTGGTACAAAAATACTCGGTTTCCCCATTACGGCTTTATGGGGGCTTATAATTCCCGTTTAGGTATTTATTATGGTTGAAAATTACGACAATTTTGAATCCGGCGTTGATTACGACACCGTACTTGATGACTTTAAAGGTCCTCTCGATTTGCTGTTGCATTTGATAAACATTGCGCAGATAAGAATAGAGGATATTTTCGTTTCGCAGGTTACGGAACAGTTTCTCAATTATATTGAGTACATGAAAGCTCAGAACAGCCGTAATATGGAGAAAGAGAGCGAGTACCTTGCCATAGCTGCGCAAATTATTTACATAAAATCAAAGAGCCTTGTGCCCGTTCCCGAGGAGTATGAAGACTACTTCGACCCTGCAGAGGATGAAAAGCTTGCGTTGATTGAGCAGCTGAAGCAGCGTGAGTTTGAACTCATTATGGAGGAGACCGAAAAATTAAAAGAGCTTGAAACGTTTGGGTACTGCTATAAAGAGCCGGATAAATCTTTGAACACCTTCAGGGTAATTTATAAGGATTTAACTATTGACGGGCTTTTGGAAGCATTTGCAAAGATGATGCTTAAAAATGAAAGCCTTGCCCGTGAGAGAGAGAATATAAAAGAAATTCCCAAAGACGCCTTTACTGTTGAGGAAAAAGCCGCGTTTATTCGTGACACCCTCGTTGAAAAGGGAGAAGTTTCTTTTGAAAGTTTATTTACAAGCTTTTCAAGGAACGAAATTATAACAACCTTTCAGGCACTTTTGGAAATGCTGAAAAGGCAGCGTATTTTCGTTACGCAGGAAAACAATTTTGCTGAAATTATTATTACACTCAATCCCGAGTGGGATTTAAAGGATGACGATGATGAAGAATTTGACGAATATAATTGAGGCTATCGTTTTTGCATCAGGCGAGGCGGTACCCGTAAAATATATTGTTGAAAAGCTTGACTGCTCGCTTAAAGAAGTAAATGCGTGCGTTACCGAGCTAAAAGAGCGGTATGGAGAGGATTCGGGTATTCAGCTTTTGGTTTTCAACGGTAAATTGCAGTTTGCTTCAAGTCCCAAATACAAGGACCAGATTTCGCAAGTTCTTATTCCTATAAAGGAAAAAGAATTTACAAAGGCAATTCTGGAATGTGCGGCGCTTATTGCATATAAACAGCCCATCACGAAACCTGAACTTGAAGATATCAGGCAAGTCAGCTGTGATTATGCAGTTCAAAAGCTTTTGGAGCTTGAGATGATTGAACCCTGCGGCAGAAAGGATGCAGTCGGTAAACCTATTCTGTACGCCACAACGGACAACTTTCTTAAAAGATTTAAGCTTAACTCCATAGACGAGCTGCCCGATTATAACGAGCTTATGGAGCAGATTGCCCAGCTTAATAACAGAATGCTTTCCGAAGAGGAAGACTCATCTTATCTCTATAAAAAGGATGAGTACGTTGAGGAAGGCGGGGAACAGCAGGAACAAACTTCAAATGGCAGGGAGGAGCCCCTTAAACCGCGTACAACCGAGGACGGATACGAAATTCCGGAATTCTTATCCGAAGACGAAGACGTTATTAAAATTGACTGATACATATACAAAATTTATTTGCACCCCCAATGTTGCTTTGGAGGTGCATTTTTTATACTGCGACTATTCAATTTGTATATTTATAAAACTGTTACAAATAATAAGTATATGAGCGAGGCAGCCGTATATATTGCCGCGATTAGCTTTGCAATCAGTATTTTTCCTGTCCACATATATAATTACATTTATATAAATTCGGCAGAAAAATATGCAAGTTTTAATGCGGGGGTATATAAATTTAACTTTTTTAATGCAAATACCGTTAAAGATAAGCCCAACGAAATGCAGATTAACGGCAAATCCGAAAAAATCGACCCGAACAAACTAAAAGTCAGTTTATATAGAATTTTCAATCAGTTATGTATATATAAACTTGTTCAGTTGGGCGATTATGGTTTTATTAAGGAAGATAATGCCTATATCGTACTTGCACAGCATGGGCTGACCACTGCAATTTATAAATTCTTGCAGATAAATGGCAACTATTGCAAGTTGCGTAATTATACCGTTATTAACTGCGAGCATAGCGATATTCGTTACTATGCAAAGGCAGTTACGATAATAAATTTGCTTGTTTTAAGTAAAATATTCTTAATAATAATTTTGGAGAAACTACATGAACTCAAAAATAAGAAAAAACAGAGATAAAGACTTTGAAGCTCCCGCAATTCCCATAGATAAAGTTGCAGACGCAAATACCGTCGTCGGGAAGTCGATAATAACCGTGAACGGTGCGGAAATAATTCCCTTGTCGTCAGTCACAGTCGTAAATTTGAGCGGCGGTGGAGAATATGGCGACTTAAAAACCTTCAAAGAGGCGGACGGCTTTAAATTGGCAGGCGGGAACGGTACGGTTGTAACCGTGAAACCCAAAGGCTTTTTGGTGGACGACGGTAAAGGCTGTAGACTCTTGCGCCTGGAAGAAGGTATTTTGGATAATTTAATAGATAAAACGGGAGAGTTAGTCAATAAAATTTCCGACAATGCGTAAGTTATGTTTATTATTTTGTGTATTATCAGCCTGTTTTACGGCATATATGAGCATACAGTTGCCCTTGTTCGCAAGCGCAAGCGCGGCAGCGGAAATAGCAATGGAGCTGACGACAGGAACGACACTATTTGAAAGAAACGCCGATTCAAAGCTTCCCATGGCAAGCACCACTAAAATTATGACGGCAATCATTATTATAGAAGATTGCAATTTGGACGAAGAGCTTACCGTAGATACAAAAGCGGTTGGAGTTGAAGGCTCAAGCATCTATTTAAAGGAAAATGAACAGATTGATGTCAGGGACTTATTATACGGTTTAATGTTACGTTCGGGTAATGACAGTGCCGCCGCACTTGCAATTTATCACAGCGGAAGTATCGAAAAGTTTGTTGAAGAAATGAATTCACGTGCAAAATCGATTGGTACAGAAAATACTTCGTTTACAAATCCAAGTGGATTGCCGGATGAAAGTCATTATACTACCGCACGCGATCTTTGCAAGATTGCGTGCTATGCAATGCGCAACGAAACATTTAAAAAGGTTGTAGGTACAAAAAGCTATTCAGGTAAATTTCGCTCGTTCGCAAATAAGAATAAAATGCTTTCACTTTGCGAAGGAGCTAACGGAATAAAGACAGGATATACGCTTAAAGCCGGCAGATGTCTTGTGTCCTCGTGTGAAAGAGAGGGTATGGACGTTGTCAGTGTTGTATTAAACTGTCCCGAAATGTACGAGAGAAGCTGTGAGATTTTTGACGAGTGTTTTTCTCAGTATGCACTTGTAAAATTAGATGAAAATAATGTATTTATGTCTGATAGAGTACTTTGCAAAGTTGAAAAATCACGCAATTATGTAGTAAAAAAGGGCAATTTGCTAGATTTTAAAGTAAAACCCATTGTAAACGATAAAAAACATAATAAGTCAGGCGGCGTGGTTGCAATACTTGAAATAAGCGACCAAAACGGCTTGCTTTTCGAGGAAAAATTATATAGTATATAAGTAGAAGAAATTCGAGGTTATATACTTTATGAGATTAAATAAATACCTTGCGGCCTGTGGCGTTGCTTCGCGCAGGGAGTGTGACAAACTTATCGAAGAGGGCGCCGTTTTTGTAAACGGAGTTCAAGCCGCGCTTGGCACAGAGGCAAACGAAGAGGACAATGTAACCGTAAACGGCAGAACAGTTAAGCTTAAGAAGAATGAGTACTATATTTTAAATAAACCCAAAGGATATATCTGTTCGGTTTCAGACGATAAAGGCAGAAAGACCATTATGGATTTAATGCCAAAGGACTGCGGAAGAATTTATCCCGTAGGCAGGCTCGACTATGACAGTGAGGGTCTGCTTATTATGACCACGGACGGAGAGCTTGCCCAAAGGCTGACAAGACCCGAAAATGAGGTTCCTAAAACCTATCTTGTCAAAATTGAAGGCATTATTACCGAAAGCGGACTAAATCCCATAAGAAGCGGCATAGAAATTGACGGTTACGTCACAAAAAAATGTAAAGCGCACATTGTGGAAACCAACAAAGCATATACTAAAATTCATATAACCATTACCGAAGGTAAAAACCGAGAAATCAGAAAGATGTTTGCCGCAATCGGCAAGGAAGTTACGCTTTTAAAACGCATTAAGATAGGTGAGCTTACCCTTCGCGGACTTGACCGGGGGGCTTTCAGAAAACTGACAAAGCAGGAAATTGCATATTTAAGTTCATTATAAATATTTACGGCGAGGAATTTCCTCGCCGTTCTTTTAATACTTGCAAGTGCTACTTAATTATGGTATAATGATTGCCAGGTAAACAGTAATTTACTACTTGGAGTATTCTGATGGCGAAAAGTGAAAAACTACCTGCGTTAAGCTGGAAAGGTGTAATATTATCTATCATAGTGATAGCCGTTTTCGGTTTTATTGCTGTTAAGGCTACTTTTGAGTATATTTATTGTAAGGAACTTCAATTAGCAATAAATAAAGGCACCGTAGTTGAAGCTGAAATTGTTTACTTTAAGCATAATGCCAACGGATTACACGGTTCTAACTATTACATTATGTACCGTTACGTAGATGATGACGGAATAGTGTATGAAGGTGCTTGCGGTAGTGGTGGTGGCAATTATTGGGAGGAAGAAGAAGCGCGTCGTGAACTTATAGGACAAAAAGTTGAAATTTATATTGGCGGATTAAGCAAGGTGGGTGCGCGTCCTTTATGTTGGGCGGTGTGCTATGGCGCGGAAATCGACGTTAGTAATGAAATCATCCTTATGAGCGTTTTTTACTCGGCAATTTTAATATATATTGTCTTAGTTATTTTATATAGCTTATTCTTTTATGACAAGTTGGCTAAATTGCACAAGAAAAAAACAAGCAAGGTTTTAAGAGAGAAGTAGTACATCATATAAATTTCAATTTATCGCAGGGAAGTCGGGATGTATTCCCGCTTTTTTGCTTTAATAACCCGAATACGGAAAAAATTCCTAGAATTGATGTCAAATTATGGGGATAGGGTCTTAATTATTTGACACTTTTTATATTATAATTATAATTTTGTATGTACAGATTGTAGGAGAACACTATGTCAGAAAAAATTCCGGCGGAAAGCGAAGAACAAATCATTCAGGAAGCAACTGTCGAAACAGAAAACGTGCTTTCGAGTGAGGAACCCGAGGCTACCGAGGCTGCGGAGAATAAGGAGCTTAATAAAGACCCGATAGAGCCTCTTCCTCGTGAATACAGACGCCGTCATATGTTGGATTTGTTTCGCAGACCCAGGCGCAGAATAAGAGGGCATGAGGACGAGGACGAAAATCATAAATTTTCAATTAAAAGAGCCGTAAGCGTCGAAGGCTTTGTGACTCTTGCGATTGTTTTGCTGATATTTGTACCTATTGCAGTCATTATGGGCTTTGGCAATATGCTCAACACGTTATTTTATAATGCTTTGGACTTATTGCAAAATACTTGCTTTTATCTTATGGGCGTTGCCGTCGTTATCGGTGCATTGAGTTCGGTACTTACCGAATTCGGCGTTATATCGCTTGCTAACAAGGGCCTGTCGCCGCTTATGAAGCCTATTTACGGTATGCCCGGCGCAACCTCGGTTGCCATATTCTCGGCGTTTCTTTCTGACAATCCCGCAGTTCTAACGCTTGCCGATGACATAAGGTACAGAAGATATTTCAAAAAGTATCAGCTTGCTGGGCTTACCAACTTAGGTACCGCATTCGGTATGGGACTTATAGTTGTAATCACTATGGCGGGTAAGTCGGTATCGGACGGCGGTTCGACTGTTCTGGCGGTCTGTATGGGTGTGGTCGGCGCATTGATAGGCAGTATAGTCGCAACTAGACTTATGCTCAGAAAGTCCAAGAAGCTTTTCGGTAAGGAAGCCGAAGCCGCTCCAAATCAGGATTTGGCTTTCGATCCCGTCAACCAGCGCGAGGCTCGCAAAGGCGGCTTTGTGCAACGTTTCTTTGACAGTCTGCTCGAGGGCGGCGCAAGCGGCGTTAAAATAGGTCTTGCCATAATACCGGGCGTTTTGATTATTGCCAATCTCGTCATGCTTCTGTCCGACGACGTAACTACCACAAAAATGGTAGTCGACGAATTCGGTGTGCTTACCGAAGTTAAAGTTACTACTTACCAGGGGTTGGCTCATCAAGGCGTAGGACTGTTTCCCTGGATAGGAGAGAAGCTGTCTATTATTTTGGGACCACTGTTCGGATTTAAGACACCGGCGGCAATAAGTATACCAATCACAGCACTCGGAAGCGCGGGCGCGGCAGTGGGACTCGTAGGGGACGGAGTATATACGGCTACCGAAATTTCGGTTTTTACTTCAATGTGTATGTTTTGGAGCGGCTATCTTTCCACACACGTTGCAATGATGGACAGTCTCGGCTTCAGAAAACTTACGACGAGTTCGATACTTTATCATACAATAGGCGGAGTTATTGCAGGGTTCTGCGCTCACTGGCTGTATGCGCTATTTGCTTTACTGCTATAAAACTTTAAATACAAAGAGATTAAAATATGGAAACCAACAAGTACATAATTAATTTTTATAATAATTATGACGAGGACAATCGCCTTACATCAAAGCACGGTAAAGTGGAATTTCTTACTACCATGCGGTATATTGAGAAATATATAAAAGAGAGCGACTGTGTGCTTGAAATCGGTGCGGCGACTGGTCGTTATTCTCATGCATTAGCGAGGCAAGGATATAAAGTTGACGCGATAGAATTGGTTGAACATAATATAGAAATTTTTCGTAAAAATGCGCTACCGACCGAAAATGTTTCTATTAGGCAAGGAAACGCGCTTGATTTATCTGCTATTCCCGATAATCAATATGATATTACGCTGCTTTTGGGACCGATGTACCATCTTTATACAGAAGAGGATAAACTTCAGGCACTAAATGAGGCAATCCGTGTGACAAAACATGGCGGAGTTATTTTTGCCGCATACGTTATATCAGACATCTGTGTGTTAGAGGAAGGCTTTTATCGTAAAAAGTTCAGTATTGAAGAATATATCAAAAACGGATTGATTGACCCAAAAACGTTTGCAACAAAGTCTGAGCCGAAAGAATTATTTGAACTTGTCCGTAAAGAGAATATAGATAAATTGATGTCAATATTTCCTGTAACGCGTTTGCACTACGTCGCGTCAAACGGGTTATCCCAACTTATGCGGGAAGCAATAGATAATTTGGACGATGAAACTTTTGACTTGTATTTAAAATATCACTTTGCTGTTTGCGAGCGGGAAGATATGGTCGGCTCTACAAGTCATGCGCTTGATATCTTTAAAAAGAATTAGGTTACAAAAATCAAAAAACGGTTTAGCAGACTGCTAAACCGTTTTTTATATTAAAAGTAGATTGTCGTTATTTGATTTTCCGCTCAATAAGTTATATAACGTGAAAGCTGTTGTATCGAGTTCAAAGGATTTTTTGCCCAAAGCTGATAGCTTTTCAAAATCCCGTCCTCGAATAATTACGGGGAATTTTGACCTTGAAAGAGCGGAAAGGATTTCGTCAGCACACTCTTTTTTTACTGCAATAGGCTTAATATAGAGTTCGGAATTTAAGAAAGATTTACTGTCGTTTTCGTAAGATCCAAGCAAATTTGCGCACATTATGCGTTTTATTCGTGACTGCGAATATCGTTTTGAGGTGCATTTTTTCAAAATCTCGTCGTAGTCACAGTCCTTTGCTATATCAATAAGTCTGTTTTCAAGCCCTTCGCTACAACCGTAAATGCCTTTTAACTTCTCTGGATTAGCGCAAACCAAATCGTAGCGCGCCTGCCATTTGAACTTCTCCGCGTCAGTCGCATTATTTAAGTCTGTGTAAACACAATCAGGAACGTTATCTTTGGCAAGGGGAGAGGTCAGATTATTCCGTATTGCACTCGCCGAAGAATAATTATTTTTCAATTCATCGTCGTTAAATTTTGCACCCTTACGCTTTATAGGCAATATTTCTATATTGCAATTTGCCGACAATATAGCTTTAGTATATTCAAGACCCAAAATATTGTTGGGTTTTTCCAAAAGCTCTGCATTTCCGTCGACGCTTCTAAACGCTTGCGAGTAGCTTTTTATATAGCTGTTTCCCTCGTCAAGATTATTATTTAATAATTTCCTGAATTGTTCGCTCTCGTTGAGTAAAATTTGTGCCGCTTTTAAAAATTCTTGTTTGTCGTCGTCCTCGCAACCAAAAGCAAGATGGCTAACCTCCGGTATAGAGCTTAAAATTTTTATTGCACCCTTTGCAAAGATTTCCGCCGGAGCAACCGAAAAGGCGACGGGCAGTTCGATAACGCAGTCCGCACCGCTTAAAATCGCGTGGCGGGCACGGGTTGACTTATCCAAAATAGCAATATCGCCGCGCTGGGTAAAACTGCCGCTCATAATGCACAGCACTCGATCACACCCGGAGAGCAGCCTCGCTTGGTCTAAAATATACTTATGACCGTTATGAAAGGGATTAAATTCGCAAATTATTGCACAAATATTCATTATAAACTTTACAACTGGAAATTACTGTTATATAATAGTAATTGAATTGTTTCGACTATCATTATATAATGTTTTGTCGGAAAAATAAAGTATTTTAAGGAGAAAGTGATGTCAATTTTGGACAAACTTAAAAAGGCAGGACACGAAATGGTGGACGCCATCAACGGTACACCCGCGCTTTTGAGAGAAATCAAAGAGAGAGCGGCTAGCCGCAAGAAGACAATAGTGCTATGCGAAGGAGAAGACAAGCGTGTAGTTGAAGCTGCAGCACAGATTACGGCTCAGGGTATTGCCAAGATAGTGCTTATAGGGAATGAGAAGGAGTGCAAAAAGGTTGCTCCCGACGTTGATTTAACGGGTATTACGCTTGTAGACCCTCTTACTTCGGATAAAACCGAAGAATATGCTAAAATTCTTTACGAAGCTCGTAAGGCAAAGGGCATGACCGAGGAACATGCAAAGGAGCAGGCAAAGGATAGAACCATGTTCGGCGCTCTCATGCTTAAAGCCGGCGACGTAGACGGCTACGTTTCGGGCGCGTGCCACTCCACGGCAAACACACTTCGCCCCGGTTTGCAGGTCATTAAAACCGCTCCCGGCATCAAATCGGTTTCCAGCTGCTTTATTATGATAGCTCCCAATAAGGAAAATCCTTACAACCCCGACGGCGTTGCAGTATTTGCAGACTGCGCTATAAATATCGAGCCTACAGCTGAAGAGCTTGCCGATATTGCAATTTCTTCGGCAAAAACGGCGAAAAATATTGCGGGAATCGAACCCAAGGTTGCTATGCTTTCGTTCTCGACGAAGGGTAGCGGAAATGACGATAAATATACTCAGTCCGTACCCAAGATGCAGAAAGCTACCGAGCTTGCACAAGCTGCAGCTCCCGACCTCGCAATCGACGGCGAATTCCAGTTTGACGCGGCTGTAGCCCCCGAAGTTGGACAGCTTAAAGCACCTAACTCTTTCGTGGCAGGTCATGCAAACGTATTCGTATTCCCCAATATCAATGCGGGCAATATAGGCTATAAAATTGCTCAACGCTTTGGCGGATATATGGCTATAGGTCCTATCTGCCAGGGCTTTGCAAAGCCTTTGAACGATCTGTCGCGCGGCTGCGATGTGGAAGATATAGTTGCAACGGTAGCAGTTACCGCTTTGCAGGCAGAATAACGGGAGGAGAATAAAATGAAAATTCTTGTAGTTAATGCGGGCAGTTCGTCCCTTAAATATCAGCTCATAGATATGGAAACCGAAAAGGTTCTTGCAAAAGGAGGCTGTGAAAGAATAGGAATTCCCGGCTCGCTCTTAAAAGCTAAGGGTAACGGCAACGAAAAAGTTTACGAACAGGATTTACCCAACCACAAGGTTGCAATCGAGCTTGTTTTACACGCTTTGAGCGACGGCGAGATAGGCGTTATCAAGTCGATGAACGAAATAGGCGCAGTCGGTCACAGAATGGTTGCAAGCGGCGAATATTTCAACAAGACTACGCTCGTAACCCCCGAAGTTTTGAAAACTTTGGAAGAAAAGACCTTCGAGCTTGCGCCTTTGCACAACCCTGCGGCGGCAACCGGTCTTCGTGCATGTATGGAAGTTATGCCCAAGACGCCTATGGCAATCGTCTTTGATACTTCTTTCCATGCAACAATGCCTGAAAAGGCGTACCTTTACGGTATTGATTACGAAGATTATAAAAAATACGGAGTAAGAAAGTACGGCTTCCACGGTACGAGCCATAAATTTGTATCGGCAGAAGCGGCTAAATATATCGGTAAACCCGCAAGCGCACTTAAAATAGTTACCTGTCACCTCGGCAACGGTTCTTCTATTTCGGCTGTCGACGGCGGAAAATGTATAGATACTACCATGGGCTTTACGCCTCTTGCTGGTGTGCTTATGGGAACTCGTTCGGGCGATATCGACGCATCGGCAGTTGAATTCCTTGCAAGGAAAAAGGGTCTTTCTCACGCAGACGCAATAAACTATCTCAATAAAAAGTGCGGTGTTGCGGGAATTTCGGGCGTTTCAAGCGACTTCAGAGATTTACTCGCAGGGGAGGAGCAGGGCAATGAACGTTGCTCACTCGCTCTTGATATGTTCGCTTATCAGACCAAAAAATTCGTCGGCGCATACGCTGCGGCGATGGGCGGTCTTGACTGCATAGTATTCACGGCGGGTATCGGCGAAAATACGCCTACTGTTCGTGCGGACGTCTGCGAAGGACTTGAGTTCCTCGGCGTTAAGTTTGACAATAATGCAAACAACGAAAACGAAGGCAGAAGCGGCGGTTCGATACGTGAAATTTCCACGAAAGACAGTAAAGTTAAGGTTTTGGTTATCCCTACGAACGAAGAACTCGTAATTGCGAGAGAAACCGCCGAACTTTTATAAAAATTGTTAATACCGTATTGAAAATAAGTTGACAAAGAAAATGCGGTATTATATAATTTTACAGTCAACTCGGGTATGGAATTAGAAGTTAAAAAACTAATTATACAAGGCAAATACGTCGGTAGTTTCGATTTTGATTATGACCCGCCTGCAGATATCTGTTTGATTCCGCTTTGCTCAATAGGCAAAGTAAGAATTCATGGCGATTATGAGATTTTCGACGACGACTCGGTTGAGATAAAACTCAACTTAAATTACCTGATTTCGGGACAATGCTCTTATTGTCTTGAGAAAGCTGAAAAGAATGTTGATTATTTGTCGGAAGTTTTGTTCGTTCCCGAAAACGACGGAGAAAATTATTATTACGACGGATTCAAAATAAAATTGGACACCGCCGTTAACGATGCAATACTTATTAGTCAGCCCAATATTTTACTCTGTAAAGAGGACTGCAAAGGTATTGACGTTACCTAAAAAATTCAAAGAGGTGAAGAAAAATGGCAGTACCTAAAAGAAAACAGTCCAAAAGCAGGACAAATAAAAGGTTTGCAAACTACAAGGCATCAGTTCCCACACTTGTGGAGTGCCCTCATTGTCACTCGCTCAAAGAGGCTCATAAGGTTTGCAAAAATTGCGGTTACTACGACAAGGTCGAAGTAGTTGCGCAAGACGAAAAAAAAGCTAACTGAAATTTGCGGACTGCCTTTAGGCGGTCCGTATTTCGGTTTATATAGAAAGGAGTTTTAATATGAAACATACCGATATAAAAGAGCTGTTTTTGAACGGCGAGAAGTTTACGGATGAGAGTGTAACAGTCTGCGGCTGGGTAAGAACTTGGCGTGACTCCAAAAGCGTGTCGTTTATTGAGCTCAACGACGGAACTTCGCTTAAAAATATTCAACTTATAATCGAAAAGGATTCGCTTCCCGAAAATGTAGTTAAACCTGCGCTTGTCGTGGGTGCTTCGCTTATGGTTACGGGTAAGTTTATTGTATCCGAGCGTAACGGCTATGAAATCAGCGTAACGTCTTTGGAGGTTCTCGGCGACTGCCCGCAGGATTATCCTTTGCAGAAAAAGCATCATACTCTTGAATTTTTGAGAACTATTCCGCATCTCCGTCCGCGTACTAAATATTTCGAGGCTGTTTTCGGCGTAAGAAATCAGCTTTCATTTGCCATACACAAATATTTCAACGAGCACGGTTACAAGTATGTGCATACACCCATAATCACAGGAAGCGACTGTGAGGGCGCGGGCGAAATGTTCAGGGTTACTACACAGCCCTGGAATTCAAAAGTCAAAACCGAAGAGGAGTATTTCGGCGGAGATTTCTTCGGCGCAAAGGCGGGTCTTACCGTATCCGGTCAGCTTGAAGGCGAAGTTGCAGCTATGGGGCTTGGCAAAATTTATACCTTCGGACCGACCTTCCGCGCAGAGCACAGCAACACGACCCGTCATGCGGCGGAATTCTGGCAGATTGAGCCCGAAGTTTGCTTTGCAGACCTTAAAGACATTATCGAAATTGCTGAAGATTTCATTAAATTTATTATTAAATACGTTGTTGATAACTGTCCTGACGAGATGGACTATTTTGACGAACGCATAGAAAAAGGGTTAAAAGAAAAGCTTCAGCACGTAATTACAAGCGAATTCGGTAAAATTACTTATACCGATGCTGTTGAAGTGCTCAAAAAATCCGGTAAGGAGTTCAAATATCCAGTAGAGTGGGGCAGTGATTTGCAAACCGAACACGAAAGATATCTTACCGAAGAGTATTTTAAAAAGCCCGTGTTCGTAACCGACTATCCCGCCGATATAAAGGCGTTCTATATGAAGCAAAACCCCGACGGTAAGACGGTTGCAGCTACTGACCTGCTCGTTCCCGGTATAGGTGAAATTATTGGGTGCAGCGAGAGAGAAACTAGTCTTGAAAAACTTAAAAATGCAATGATAGTTCGCGGTATGCCCCTTGAGTCCTATAACGAATACCTCGACACGCGCAAGTACGGCAGTGTAACCCACAGCGGTTTCGGACTTGGTCTTGAGCGCATTTTGATGTATATTACCGGAGTTCAGAATATAAGGGATACGCTTTTGTATCCGAGAACGGTAGGGAGTCTTTAATTTAAACATATGAAAAAGAGAATTTGCGTTATTTTTACAGGCGGTACGATAGGTTCGCGTTCAAACGGAGATGTCGTTGACCTAAAAGACGAGAGTAAAAGTCTTCTTATAGAAAAATATTGCGAGAAATTCGACTGTGATATTACTTTCGATGAACTTCGTCCACTTAACATTTTAAGCGAAAACGTTCAGCCCGCTCACCTTGAAATTATGGCGGATTGCGTTAGAGGGGTGGATAAAAGTAAATACGACGGCATTATCGTTACACACGGTACGGATACGCTCTGTTTTACTGCAAACCTTTTCAGTCAGATCTTCTGCGATATACAAATTCCCGTGGTGTTTGTTTCCGCACTCTATCCGTTGGATGATAATCGCAGCAAAGGCGTAGAAAATTTTGCGGGCGCCGTTACATTTATTGAGAGTGTTGACTACGGCGGAGTTTTCGTCAGTTTTGAAAATTTCAATGAAAATTGCAAGATTCACCTTGCAAGCAGGCTTATTTCCGCTGCACAGATAAGCGGAGAGTACGAAAGTATTTTAAAAAGACATTACGGCGAAATAGTTGACGGAAAGTTTATGCATAACTGTGCAGTAGGCAATCCTACGCCCGAACAGCTTAGACAGACTCGGAAACCTTGCAAAGCACAGAAGCTCTGCATGGATTTGGTTACTATTCAGGCGCATTCCCTTCTCAATTTTGATTTTTACCGCTTTACAACTGTTAAACCTAAGGCTGTTATGGTTCAGCTATACCATAGCGGTACGGTATGTACGGAGGGCAAAGAAGCAAATTTTAAAAATTTCTTAACATATTGCAAGTCGCTCGGCATAGAAGTAGTGATATCAACAATCGATAGCGCTGCTCGTACATATTCGAGTGCGCTTGGCCTTCCGGATTTATGTACTGCAGCTTACGACATAAGTTTTGAAATGGCGACGGTAAAGGTCTTGCTTGCGCTCGGTTCCGGATTAAACATTCAGGAAGAACTTTCCACAAACCGCTTTTTTGAAAAATTGAGATAGAAATTGGACAAAATCAAATGAAAACTATCGTATATATTGACGGCATGTGTTGCGACCGCTGCGCCAAAAGAGTGGAAGAAAAACTTTCTGTTGCTAAAAACGTCATATCGGTTGACGTAAAATTTAAAAAGAAAATTGCAGTAATTCGTAGCAGGGAAGAGGTATCAAAAGAGGAAATAGAGCAAATTATTGCTGACGCGGGCTATACTTTTTTGTCAATTGAGCAAAAATGACAGTATTAGTCCTTTTATGACAGTATAAGACTTTATAACGCTTTGACATATTTGCATACGGGGCTTTAAAATATTTATAGGAGGTCGCGTATGCAGGAAACAATGCTTTTAGATAGACGCACAAGAGATTTAGTCAGAGAATATGTTCCGGAGGGCGACGTGCTTGACAGCATAGTCTGCTTTTTCTCGATATTCGCAGATCCGACAAGAGTAAGAATGCTTTCCGCACTTGCAATTTCGGAGATGTGCGTAACCGATTTGTCGAGAGTTCTGGACATAAATCAAACTACAGTTTCACATCAGTTAAGACTTTTGAAAAATCTCGGAATAGTAAAGTGTGACAGACAGGGCAAAATAATTTTTTACAGCCTTGTAAACGACACAGTAAACGACGTAATGCTGAAAGGAGTTGAATTTCTCGGCTGTTGATTGAATTATTTCAAGTGATACGCCAAAACTTTCGCTTTCCCAATTATAGCGGGAAAGCGTTTTACTTTTATTGCATAAAAACTGCAGATGTGATATAATGGTTTGGATTATGGACGTAATAAAGGAAAAACTTAAACTACTGCCCGAAAATCCGGGGGTGTATATAATGCTCGACGAATATAAAAACGTTATATACGTCGGCAAAGCCCGCGTTCTGAAAAATCGGGTAAGACAGTACTTCCATAATTCGCCTAAACCCGAAAAAGTTATGAAAATGGTTGAAAACATACGTGATTTCAACTACATCATAACACAAACCGAAATAGACGCACTTGCGCTTGAAAACAATTTAATTAAAAAGTACAAGCCCAAGTATAATATTCTTTTAAAAGATGATAAAACCTATCCGTATATAAAGGTTGATATGCGGGAGGAATTCCCCACTTTTTCGATTACTCGCAAAATTAAAAAGGACGGCTGCAAATATTTTGGACCGTTTATGGGTGGAATCAATTGCAAGGATATACTCGATACGTTGCAATTATCATTTTGCGTTCGACTCTGCCATACATCTACGACGGGGAAAAAGAGAGAGTGCCTCAATTATCATATAGGAAGATGTACAGCCCCCTGTGCAGGGAAAGTTACAAAAGAGGACTACGCCTTACAGGTTAAGCGTGCACTTTCCTTCCTTGACGGGAACTATAAAGAGGCGGAAAAGCTTTTAAATGAAAAAATGTTGAGTGCTGCGGAAAGTGAGAACTTCGAGATGGCGCTTGACTATAAGAATAAGCTTGCAATGCTCTCGAAGCTTGAGGCAAAGAGGATTACTTCCTTAAATACATTTATTGATGCAGATATAATTGCGTATTCAACAAATAACCTTTATTCCGCGGTCAACATTTTGATTACGCGCAAGGGTATAATGCAGGGTGGAAGTAATTTTGCGCTTGACGAGGCGCATATGTCGGACGGGGAGGCGCTGACCGGATTTATAACTCAATATTATTTAAATCATGAAATTCCGTCGGAGATAATCGTTGAAGATTTTTGCGAGAAGGAACTGTTGCAGAACTATTTTAAGGATAAATTCGGTAAGTCGGTTGAAATTACTGTTGCAAAACAGGGCAATAAAGCTAGACTTTTGCAAATGGCAAAGCAAAACGCCACCGAGTTCCTTGAAAAATCGGTTGACAAGATTAAGCACAAGGACGATATGACGGTAAACGCCTGCAAACGGCTTCAACAGCTATTATCGCTTCAAAAATATCCGAGAAGGATGGAGTGCTACGACATTTCCAACGTCAGTGGCGTGGATAAAGTCGGCTCAATGGTTGTATTTATCGACGGCGAGGCAGACAGAAGCAGTTACAGGCGTTTTAGGATTAAAACTGTAGAGGGCGCAAACGATTTCGCTTCACTACAAGAGATGTTACTTCGCAGGCTTGAAAAGCTTGGAAGTGATGAGGAAGACAGATTTCCAAAGCCCGACCTTATAATTATAGACGGCGGCAAGGGGCAGCTGTCTTCGGTAAAGCAAATATTTGAGCGAAATGGCGTAGAAGGCATAGAGCTTATTTCACTTGCAAAGCGCGAGGAAGAGGTTTTTACGCTTAACTCGGACGAGGGAATTAAAATTCCGCACAGAGATTACGCCCTTAAAATGTTACAGCGCATTCGTGACGAGGCGCATAGATTTGCAATTACCTATTTCAGAAACCTGCACTCGAAAAACAATTTAAAGAGCGTATTAAACGAGATTGAAGGGGTTGGAAAAGTACGAAGAAAAGCCCTTTTAGAGAAGTTCGGCACGCTCAATAAGATTATGGAAGCGAGTGTGGACGAGCTTTGTGAGTGTGAAGGAATAAGTAGGAGCGTAGCCCAAAAGATAAAAAGCTATTTGGATGAAAATTTATGAGAAAAATAAATTATCGATTGATAATATCCGATTATGACAATACATTGACGAGCTGTAAAAATCAAATTTCCAAAGAAGTAAGAAAAGCAATAAAAGAATACGTGGAGAGTGGCGGTATTTTTGCAATATGCACGGGCAGGATGTTGCGCTCCATAATGCCGCAGGCAAAAAAGCTTGAACTAAAGGGACTTTTAGCGGCAAATCAGGGAATTGTGATTGCCGATATCGAGAGCGGAAAGCTTATAAAGAACGGCGGTATGACTGCTGATGAAACTGCATATGTCTGTCGTGCTATTGAAAAGTTAAACCAGCACATAAATTTGTATTCAGGCGACGATTTATATACCGATATCCCTAAAAACAATAAATATTTAAAGCAGTACGAAAGAATTGTGCAGATAAAGTCTATTCATATTGACGGAAAAGCTTCCGATTTTGCGCAGAAGAGTAATCTTACTTATCAAAAGGTTGCGATATTGATTGATCCAAACGAAAGACAGAGAGTTTATGAAAGCCTTTCAAATGAATTAGGAGATAAATTCGATGTAACGTGCAGTGCGAACGTACTTGTAGAAGTGTCTCCTTACGGAGAGACAAAGGGTAATGCAGTTGAATTTCTTGCAAAGCATTACGGTGTCCCGATAAACAAGACAATAGCCGTCGGCGATAATCTTAACGATTTAACTATGATTGAAATAGCAGGAATAGGCGCTTGTGTCGGCAACGGCGTTGAGGAACTAAAACGGGCGGCAAACTACGTAAGTTTGCCAAGTAGCAAGGGCGGAATTGCCCAAATAATAGAAAGATACGGATTTGCATAGTACTATGTCTGAAATATTAGCCCCCGCAGGCAATAAAAATTGTGCATATTTGGCAATATACGCCGGCGCTGACGCAATTTATTTAGGTTTGAAAAACTTTTCCGCACGCTCGTCGGCAGAAAATTTTGATTTTAGCGACCTTTCAGAAATTTGCACCTACGCACACGCTTTGGGCACAAAAGTATACGTTGCAATGAATACCCTTGTGAAGAACAGCGAGCTTTCTGCTTTTTTAAACGATGCCGCCTGTGCTGTCAATGCGGGAGCGGACGCGCTTATTATTTCCGATATGTTCTTGGGTGCTTACATTAAGAAAATATGCCCTGAAATAGAGCTGCACCTTTCAACTCAAGCCGGCGTTTGCAACGTATACGGAGCAAAGCTTGCAAAAGAGTACGGGTTCAGCCGCGTAATTTTATCAAGAGAAACGTCATTTTTTGATATTGCCGATATTGCGAAAATAATTGAAACAGAGGTCTTTGTTCAAGGCGCGCTCTGTACCTGTTTTTCCGGTCAGTGTTATTTGTCCTCTTTTGCGGGCGGAAACAGCGGAAATCGCGGTAAATGCAAGCAGCCTTGCAGAAAGCTTTATACTATAGATCGCATTGGATACGAGGAATCCGCATACAGGCTTTCACTTTCCGATCTGTCTATTGGTCAGGATATCTCAAAGCTTTTAGATGCCGGTGTATTTTCCTTTAAAATCGAGGGCAGAATGAGGCGCCCCGAGTATGTCTCAGCCGCAGTAGAATACTATAAACGGCTTTTATCGGGCGAGAGTGCAGATTTAGAGTTAAGCAACCTTAAACGCACTTATAATCGCGGAAATTATACAAAAGGACTTACGTTCGGGCAGGATAAATCCTTTATTTCCTCCCAAGTGCAGGGGCATATTGGCGAATTTGTGGGCATAGTAAAGGTTGAAAACGGCAAATACTTGTGCGATGCCAAAGCTAAATTTTCAGACGGCGACTGCTTTAAAATTTTAAGAAACGGTAAAGAAGTCGGTGGAGCAAAATTTGGCGGAACTGCTCACTCAAAACCTATTTTAACCACAAATGCGCACTTGAAAAACGGGGATAAGGTATTTATTACAACCGATGCCGAGCTAAATAAAAAGCTGCTTTCAAAGCGTAAAAGTATTAAAATAGAGCTTTCCGCGCAGTTTAATTCGGGAGAGAAAGCAAAAATAAATATAAACGGTATCGAGTATTTCTCTGAAGATATTCTTGAGCCGTCGGTTAGTCGTCCGTTGACTTCAGAAGATATCAAAAAGTGCTTTAACAAGATTGATAAATATCCTTTTGAAGTTAGTTACGGCGATATTCAAACAGACGGAGTTTTTGTGGCGTCTTCGCAGTTGAACGGAATAAGGCGTAAAGTCTACGCTGAATTCTATTCAGCACTTTCGCAAAAAAGTAAGGATAAAATCAATTTAGCATATAAATCAAATGACGAAAAGTGTGTTCAAAACAATAAAACTGCTGTAATTTGCGGCAATTTGAACGGTATTAAAGCTGATATAGGTATATTAAAACTTGCTGATTTCAGTTTACCATATAAAGAGTTAATAAGTCGCTTTGACGGCGAAAAATATCTTTATCTTCCGCCCTATATTACGGGCGAAGAAATTATTAAAATTAAGGAAATTATTAAAGATTTTAACGGAATATACAGCGACGGTATTTATGCTGTAAAGCTATGTGAGGAAGTAAACAAGCCGCTGTTTGCGGGTACGGGATTGAATATCTCCAATGAGATAGACGTTAGCCTTTGTAATGCAAAATATATTGCGCTGTCAAAGGAGATCAACTGCGCAGAAGCAAAACAGCTTTCCCGTGAAAACACATTTTATCTTGTTGCCGGCGATATAAAAGTGATGGATTTGATTTATTGTCCGTTCGGCAAAAAATGTTCAGTTTGCGATAAGCGTGAAAACTATGTCTTGACCGACGAAAACGGTAGAAAATTTACATTAAAACGTTACAAAATCGGCGATTATTGCCGTTTTGAGCTTTATAACTGTGCGTGCCTTGTAAGCGGCACTACTCCTGCGGGTAAGCTTATTGATTTATCTGTAAGCGAAAAGGCAGATGAAGTACTTCAAAATATAGACGACGAAAATGCACTTAAAGAAATTTTTAAGAATTACACGAGAGGTCACAGCGTAAATTCAGTAAATTGATATGGGTAATTACAGTCTTGAAAAGCTCGAACTGAATAAAATACTTTCCGCAGTTTCGGAGTACGCTGCAACTAAGGGCGGCAAGGCGGATATTTTGGCGTGCCGTCCTTCTGACGATTTAAGCGAAGTCAGGCGTAGACTTTCGCTTACTTTTGAGTGTGATAAGCTTTTGTACAAATACGGCATTGGGAAGATTGAAAGTTTCGTGTCCGTAAATGAGGCGGCAGTAAGAGCTAAAAAAGGGTCTACGCTGTCATGTGCCGAGCTTTTGGATTGTGCCGCGCTATTGCGTTCGGCTAGGTGTGCTTTTGAAAGCATTGATAAAGTTGTTGACGATGAAATTACTTTGATTCGTGCCTATTCAAACAGGCTGTATTATGACAAATTTACCGAAGAGGACATTTTCGATAAGATAATTTCCGTGGATAGTGTCAGCGACCACGCCAGTGAAAGGCTGTATACTATTCGCTCTAAAATCAAACAGTTAAACGAAAAAATAAGAGAAAGGCTGTCCGAATATGTTACAGGCAAGGACGGGGAGTATTTGCAGGACGGAATTGTCACGATAAGAAATGATAGATACGTTATCCCCGTAAAAGCCGAGCACAAAAGCCACGTTAAAGGCTTTGTTCACGACCGCTCCAAGACTGGCGCAACATTTTTTATAGAGCCTGAATATATACTTGAACTCAATAACGAGCTCATCGCCCTACAAATTGACGAGCGGGAAGAGGTTGAGGCTGTATTAAAGGCGCTATCCGTGCGCGTAGGCTCTATGTCGGAAAATGTTGCAGAGGACGAAATAATTCTTGCCGAGCTTGACGGCATGTTTGCTCGTGCGGAATATTCATATGCGCATAAATGTACTATGCCGAGTGTAAACGACAGGGGAATAATCCGCATAATCAAAGGTAGGCACCCTTTGATTGATAAAAATAAAGTAGTACCCGTTTCGGTAGAGCTAGGCGAAAGATACAACTTTTTGCTTTTGAGTGGCGCAAATACGGGCGGAAAGACTGTAACGATGAAAACGGTCGGACTTTTCTGCGCTATGGCGGCCTGCGGACTGTATATTCCGGCTTGCGAGGGCAGTCAGGTTGCAGTTTTTAAGCACGTTTTTTGCGATATCGGCGACAGTCAGAGCATTGAGGAAAGCCTTTCAACCTTCTCTTCGCATATGACTAATATTGCCTATATTTGCAATAATGCCGACAACAAGAGCCTGGTGCTTATTGACGAGCTCGGGGGCGGTACTAATCCGGACGAGGGTCAGGCACTTGCAAAAGCCGTTGTCAAGTATTTACTCGATTGCGGCGCAAAAGGCATAGTTACAACGCATTTTACGCCATTAAAAGAGTTTGCGTATACCGTTAAGGGAATTGAAAATGCGAGTATGGAGTTCGATTCGGACACATTAAAACCGCTTTATAGATTAAAGACAGGACTTCCCGGGGCAAGCAACGCACTTATAATTGCAAGAAGGCTGGGGTTGAACGGCGGAATTTTAAAACAAGCCGAGAGCTACCTTTCGGACGGGGCAAGGGACTTTGAAAACATACTGCGCCGCGCGGAGGACAGCCGAATTAAAGCCGAGGAAAAGCTTTCGGAGGCGTTGGCTCTTGAAAAGAATTGGCGTGAAAAGGTCAATTCTGTAAATGCAAAGATTGAGGAAATTAACCGCGAAAAGGAAAAAATTGCAAAATCGGCAAGGAGCGAGAGCAGAAGAATTATTTCCGAACGGACCGAGCAGGCGGAAAGTATTCTTGCCGAGATTGAAGACATTTTTAAGAAAGCCGAAGTAAGTCAGAAAGACCTGATTGCTGCGCGAACGCTCAAAAATAAGCTGGTAAATTCAGCTTACGAAGAGGAAGAGAGCAAGAAAAAAATTGAGGAATTTGTTCCTGCTACCCCGATGAATATTAAAAATGGTGTAAATGTCTATGTAAAACGTATGGATTGCCGCGGAATTATTACCGATTATTCTGAAAATAAAGACGAGGCGGAAGTCACTTGCGGCAGCTTAAAAATGCATATAAAGCTTAAGGATTTGTCCGTGTGCTTGAACGATGAAAAGGTTCCCGTTAATAAAGTTAAAATTGTTAAAAGTCTGCCCAAAGACAGACCGATACTCGAAATCAACGTGCTTGGACTCACCGTTATAGAGGCACTCTACGAGGTGGATAACTTTATAGATAAAGCGTTGATAGACAATCTCGACGAAATCAAAGTTATTCACGGAGTAGGCACGGGAAAGCTTAAAAATGCAATAGCTGAACACCTTAAAAAACACAAGAGAGTAGAGAGCTTCCGTTCGGGCAAATACGGCGAGGGAGAAACGGGCGTTACCTTTATTAAATTAAAATAGGCAAGATTTACCCTTAAAAGAAATATTATAATAATAGTATTCTTTATTTAGGGGTAAACTAATTGAAAAGCAAGCTCATAACAATTTTGACCAACGTAGCGCTTATGGCGGTCGTTCTTGCCGTGTCTTTCGTGGGTTTTTATAACGGTAACGCCACGACCGCAATGAATAAAAACGAAAATCTTTTCTATTGCGGAAGAGAGGAAAACCAAGGGGTAAGTCTTACCTTTAACATTTACGAAAGTGCGCAAAACGTTGAAAAAATTCTTGATATTTTAGACGAATACGAGGCAAAGGCAACCTTTTTTATAGGCGGAAGCTGGGCCGACGACAACGTTGACTGCGTGAAAGAAATTTATAATCGCGGCCACGAGGTGGGCAGTCACGGTTATTTTCATAAAGATCACTCGAAAATGAGCCACGAGGCAAATTTGGAGGAAATCCGTCCGAGCATTAAGCTTCTGGATATGATTTCGGGAGTGCAGACGAAGTTGTTTGCTCCGCCTTCTGGGGCTTTTAACGAAAATACTTTAATTGCTTGTGAATCTTTGGGACTGCGTGTTATAATGTGGAGCAGGGACACTATAGATTGGCGGGATAAGGATAAAGACCTGATAGTTCAGCGCGCTACAAAAAATTTAAAAGCGGGCGAATTTATTTTAATGCATCCCAAGGACGTATCAGTGCAAAGCCTGCCTGAAATATTAACTTACATAAGAGAAAACGGGTTAAAAACACTTACCGTTTCTCAAAATTTAGGAGAATAATGGTACACTTTAAAACTTTACCTAACGGAATAAGACTTGTAGTCAATGAGATGTCGTCTTTAATGTCGGTCACTATGGGCATACTCGTGCACACGGGGGCGGCGTATGAAACCGATAAAGAGGACGGCATTTCGCATTTTATCGAACATATGATGTTCAAAGGCACCAAAAAGCGCACTGCCTTTGCCATTTCGGACGAGATGGACAGAATTGGCGCACAGATGAATGCCTTCACAGGCAAGGACTGTACGTGCTATTACGCAAAGTCCACGACGGCGCATGCGGCGGAGGCATTTGAAATTCTTGCCGATCTCTTTTTAAACAGTACCTTTCCCGAGGAAGAGGCAGTTAAGGAAAAGGGAGTTATCATAGAAGAGATAAATATGACCGAGGACACTCCCGACGACCTGTGCCTCGACGTTTTATCCCGCGCATATTACGGCGAAAGAGGGTACGGCAGAAATATTCTCGGTACGCGCGAAAATGTAAATTCTTTTACCAAAACCGACGTAGACGAGTATATGTCCAAGCACTACACGACCAAAAATATAGTAATTTCGCTTGCCGGCAATATAAATATCAAGATTGCCGAGGATTTGGCATTAAAATATTTCTCGCATTTGAATAGAAAGAATTTTGATTGTGGAGAAATCTCGGTAAATCTTGCCGGACAGTCGCTTTACAGAAAAAAAGAGATAGAACAAATTCATTTGGCAATTGCATTTCCCTCGCTCAACCGAAATGATAAGCTTTTCGATGCAACTCAGATTATGAACGCTATTTTGGGCGGAAGCATGTCGTCACGCCTATTTCAGACAGTGAGAGAGGAGTTAGGACTTGCATATACAGTCTACTCATACGTCTCTGCCTACAACGAGTGCGGAGCACTTACCGTATATGCGGGAGTAAATTCGGACAAGTACCTTCAATCAGTAGAGGCAATTTACAAATGCATAGAACAGATTAAGAAGAAAAACATTACGGAAGATGAGTTTATACGCGGAAAGGAACAGCTGATTGCGTCATCTATATTCTCGCAGGAAAATACCTCGTCGCAGATGCTGTTATTCGGTAAGGAGCTTCTATATAACGATAAATTGTATAATTTCGAAGACAGAGTAAACAGAATCTCTGCAGTTACGCTCAATGACGTGTTCGATGCGATAGATTTGAATTTTGACGAAAAGGGCAAAGCGTCTGCAGTCGTAGGCGCAGTCGATAAACCTTTGTAATATGAACAAGGTTTTCGGCTTCGAGCCTGTATACAATAAAGACAGTAAACTTCTCATTTTGGGAAGTTTTCCGTCTGTTAAGAGCAGAAAAGTAGATTTTTACTACGGAAATAGGCAAAACCGCTTCTGGAAGACGGTTTGCTCCTTTTTCGGAGAAGATATTCCCGAAACTAGAGAGGACAAAATTGATTTTTTGTTAAGTCACAATATTGCGCTTTGGGATATCGTGACCGAGTGCGAAATAGAGGGTTCAAAGGACAGTACGATTAAAAATTTCAAAATAGCGGGTCTAGAAAAAGTATTGCAAAACTCAAAAATAAGTTTTATAATACTAAACGGCAGTACGGCTTTTGAAATTTTTCAAAAAAATTATGGTAATATTGATATAAACTACGAAAAATTGCCGTCCACAAGCCCTGCCAATCCGACTTTTAAGAGTGAGGTGTGGTTTGATACTTTACGAAGAATTTTTGGCCGAACTTAAAGCCTCGCAGGATTCAGAATACAGACAATTTCATAAAAAACTTTTAAAGAACGAAAATATCAACGTATTGGGCGTTCGTACGCCTATAATGAAAAAGTTTGCAAAAAAGTACAAAAATGCCGTGGATGAGCTTTTATCTTTTCCCGACGATTACTACGAAGTTACCTTTATAAAGCTTTCTGCGGTGGCGCTTTTGCCTTATGAAAAATTTATTGAATACATAGATAAATGCGTACCGCTCATAGATAACTGGGCAACATGCGACTGCTTTACTCCAAAATGTATAGAAAAACACAAGGATGAGTTTTTGACGTACATTTTCAAGTATTTATCGGAAGATAAAGAGTTTTATCAGCGGTTTGCCCTGACGACTTTATTACACTATTACGTAGAAGAGAAGTATTTGCAAATACTGTTTGACTCAATTAAAAAGGCTGATTTAAATTACTATTACGTACATATGGCAACGGCATGGCTTATTGCCGAAATACTTGTAAAAAATTACAGTAAGGCGGTTGAATTTTTAACGGATAATATAAGCCTTGAAATTTTAGACAAAAAGACACACAATAAAGCAATTCAGAAAGCGGTGGAGAGCTATCGCCTTTCAGACGAACAAAAAAACTTTTTAAAAGGTATCAAGAGATAAAATGGAAATATCACAGCAGCTTACGGAAGAATTTAAACTTCGCCCCGACCATGTAGAAAATATTTTGAATTTGTTGGACGAGGGCAACACAATACCTTTCATAGCGCGATACAGAAAGGAAATGACGGGCGCAATAGACGACCAGGTTCTGCGTGCTCTTAACGACAGATACGAATATCTTAAGAACCTTGCAAAGCGCAAGGAAGAGATAGCAAACGCCATAACCGAGCAGGGCAAGATGACTGATGAAATTCAAGCCTCGATTGCTGCCGCGCAGACTATGACGGAAGTCGAGGATGTTTACCGTCCATTCAAGCAGAAGAAAAAGACCCGTGCATCCGTTGCAATCGAAAAGGGGTTACAGCCTCTTTCAGAATTTATTCTTGCTCAGGAAGGCGATCCCTATGCCGAAGCTCCGAAATACATAGACGAAGAGAAGGGCGTTGCTAACGCTGACGATGCTATAAAGGGCGCAAAGGATATCATTGCCGAAATTATTTCCGACAATGCCGAACTTCGCAAAAAATTGCGTGCACTGTTTGAAAATCACGGCGAATTACAGGTCAAGATGGTTAAAGCCGACGAAAAGGGAACTTATGACATGTATGCCGACTATTCCGAACTCGTGCCCGAAATCAAGAGCCACAGAATTCTTGCAGTAAACAGAGGCGAAAAGGAAGAGTGCCTCAAAGTCAAGCTCTATTTCAATCCCGATATCGCAAAGCGCGTTTGCATGGCAAAATATATAAAATCGGGCGGAAACGCAGATTGTTCAAAACTTATAGAAGAGGCGGCTGATGACGGCTACGACAGACTTATCGAGCCCTCGATAGAGCGCGAAGTCCGCGCAATTTTAACCGATAAAGCCTCCGAGCAGGCAATAAAGATGTTTGAAGTCAATCTTCGACCCCTTTTACTGCAACCTCCTGTAAAAGGAAAGGTTACGCTGGGACTCGACCCCGGATACCGTACTGGTTGTAAGGTCGCGGTTGTAGACGAAACAGGCAAGGTTCTCGATACTTCGGTTATCTATCCCGTTCCTCCAAAAAATGATATTGAAGGCTCCAAGAAAATTATCAAAGCGCTCATTGGAAAGCACAATGTTGACATAATTTCGATAGGCAACGGCACGGCAAGCAAAGAAACTGAGATTTTCGCCGCCGAGCTTATAAAGGAAATCGACCGCGACGTAAGCTATGCGGTGGTAAATGAGGCGGGCGCCAGCGTGTACTCGGCAAGCCCTCTTGCAGTAGAGGAATTCCCCGACCTTGATTTGACTATGCGCTCCGCAATTTCGATTGCGCGTAGACTTCAGGACCCTCTTGCCGAGCTCATTAAAATAGACCCCAAGTCGATAGGCGTAGGGCAGTATCAGCACGATATGGAAAAAAAGAGACTTGACAGTGTTCTTGGCGGCGTGCTTGAGGACTGCGTAAACAGCGTAGGTGTTGATTTAAACACGGCGAGCGTTTCGCTTTTGAAGTTTGTTTCAGGTCTCAACTCAGGTATTGCTAAAAATATCGTTGCTTACCGCGAGCAGAACGGCAAGTTCTCAACCCGAGCACAGCTTCTGAAGGTTTCAAAGCTTGGTGCAAAGGCATATGAGCAGTGCGCAGGCTTTTTGAGAATTACCGACGGCGATAATATTATGGACAACACCGCCGTACACCCCGAATCGTACGAAAAGGCGGAAAAACTTCTTGATCTTTTCGGTTATACCGCAAAAGACGTTAAAGAGAGAAAGCTTTCGGACCTTCCCGATAAAATCAAGGAATACGGCGAGGACAAGGTTTGTGCCGAGTGCGAACTTGACAAGGCTACGATGAAGGATATCGTAAACGAGCTCATCAAACCCGGCAGAGATATCCGTGACAGCTTTCCCCAGAGAAAGTTAAGGCGGGATATTCTCGGCATTGAGGACCTCGAAGTCGGTATGGAAGTAGAAGGAACTGTAAGAAACGTTATAGACTTCGGCGCGTTTATAGATATAGGCGTGCATCAGGACGGACTTGTACATATTTCCGAAATTACCGACAGATATATAAAGCATCCATCCGACGTCTTAAAGGTCGGACAGCAGGTAAAAGCTGTAATAATCAATCTAGACAAAACTAAACAACGCATAGGGCTCTCGCTGAAGCAGGTTAAAAAACAAGCCAATTAACTTGACAATTTTAATTTGATAAAGTAAAATATTCTTAAATTTTGGAGGAATTATTATGTTAGAAGAAATTGCAAAAATACTTGCCGATCAGCTTGGGATTTCACCGGCGGATATTAAGCCCGAAAGTGAAATAGTTAAAGATTTGGGCGCAGATTCACTTGACGTTGTAGAGCTTTTGATGACGCTTGAAGATAACACAGGTAAAACAATTCCCGAAGACAAGGTCGGAGATTTAAAAACCGTTGGCGATGTTGTAAAACTTTTGGAAACACTTTAATATTTTTGTTAAATTAAAATCAGCCGAGCAATTTTTGCTCGGCTGATTTTTTTAAATTTATATAAAATACCTTAAATTCAATAATAAATACAGAAATTCTACTAACAGTTGAGAAGAAAATATTGAAGTTTTAGCAAAATTTGGGTAAAATTGAAGTATAAATTTTAAAGAGGTATATACGACAAGATGACTTACGGCGAAAAAATTGCACATTTAAGAAAATCTAACGGGATGACGCAGGATGATTTAGGAAAGGTTTTAAACGTTACCTACCAGGCAGTTTCCAAATGGGAGCGCGGAGAATCATTACCCGACTTTACTACGATGTCGCAGTTAGCAAGATTTTTTCAGGTTCCTTTAAGCTATTTTGAGGAGGACGGCGAAATTGCACAGACGCAAGTGCAGGAGCAGGCACCTGTTAACGTTGCTACTACCAATTACATAGGCACTTGCACCGTATGCGGAAAAATGCTTAAGGATGACGACGAATATACTGCTTCGCCAAAAATAATATGCAAAAGTTGTGTCGAACGTGCTGAACGTCAAAGGCAAAAGGAAAGGGAAGAGTCGGAGAGAAGGCAGACCTATGCAAGAGAGAAGGCGCGCAGAGAGCAGCTTGGAGGCGGATTTGACGTAAAACTTGTTATCAGTATTTTATTAGCTGTAGCGGCCTACGTTTTTATAGCCGTAAACGCATTTTCAAGTTCGCCCGAGGATGCAGAAGCTTACGGTTTCATGATGTTGATTATTCCTATTGCATTGTTTGGAATTGTTCACTCTATTGCAGACTTCATTAACGATTTAAGAGATAGCTTTATTGATGATGAAACTGAAGGATATACCCGCAATCTTTCCCTTATAATAGGCGGGTTATTTGCAGTCGTAAATTTCGTTTTATATCTTATAATGTATTTATCCCTCGGTAAAAACGGATTTTTCCTCGGGTTTATGGTTGCAGGTGCAATTATTTCGTTTACCTTCATTAGTCAATTTATGTGGGGCGGAGTTATAAAATCAATATTTACCGCCGGCGGATTTACGTTTAAGTTGCCCGGTTTTATATTTAGTTTAACAATCGACTCGATTATTTGGATGATAGTTACAAAATTATTCCTCGGAATTATATCCATTTTGTTATTTATTGTTACGACGGTTGTCGTTGCATTGGTGGCAATGATTGGTTCGGTATTCACTTTTATTCCAAGCGTAATTTCAAAAACTATTAAAGACAGAAATGCTTAAATTTAAATAAAATTTACGGGCGCGGATATTTTCCGCGCCCGTTTTTAATTAACTATTTAATACAAAAAATTCAATATATTTCTTACTTAGATTAGTAAAGAGTGACCAGAACTTCGGTATTTCATCAAGCCTTTGGTAAAGCTCGGGTTTCATTTCTTCATATTGCGGTAAAAGAATTTCTATGACGGTACCGCTTGCACTGCTTTTGCCGACGGCGATTTGTCCAACGGCAACGTCTCCGATAGCAACGTAGTAAGCGTTGGCGTAGCCTCCTACGGCAAACAGCCCGATAGCACAGCCACCGACAGAATAAATTCCTATTGCTAAACCGCCGAAAGCCATACAACCAAGAGCGACTCCGCCAAAAGCAAAAACTCCGCCCGAAATACTTGCAAAGCTAATCAATCCCAAACATAGTAATCCAAAAGATATTATACCCAAACTCATAAGCCCGAAAGAAACAATTCCGATTGAAGTTAAACCAAAAGCAAATACGCCCTTTGCCGTTTTACCAATGCCGATATTTACGTGTACGAGGGGGAGTTTGCCTAAATGAGTTTTACTTTTATATTCCAAACAAAAATTTTTTAAATCAAACTTAATTATTCTGTTTTCGGGTTCTGTATGTGCGCTTTCATCGTATTTTAATATCCAATCCATGCTAACGCCGAATAGTTTACTCATTTTTAAAAGGTTGTCCGTTTCGGGAAAAGCTAAATCACTTTCCCAGCGTGAAACCGCCTGACGCGTTACACCGAGTTCTTCGGCAAGTTGCGTTTGGGTTAAATATTTTTCTTTTCTGCATTTAGCAATTTTTTCGCCTGTCGTCATTATTTTACCTCACTATAAACTTGCACAATTATATCATTAAAGAAAGTAGAATACAACAATAGTATGTAACTTTTGAATTGCTAATTTAAAAAATCGCCCCGATTTATTCGGGGCGATTTTGATTATACGATAATATTTACAAGGCGTTTGGGTACGAAAATGAATTTCTTGACTTGCTTGCCGTCTATAAAAGGAATAATTTCTTCGTGAGAGAGAACGAGCTTTTGCATTTCGTCCGAAGTAATATTTGCGGAAACGGTAATTTTGGCTTTGATTTTGCTGTTAATCTGAATAGCATATTCAAAACCGTCGTCAAGGCATTTGGCTTCGTCGTATTCGCACCATTTTTCGTTGGCTATCGTCTTATTGTGTCCGAGGACGGTCGACCAGATTTCTTCCGTAATAAAGGGGATAACGGGGTTCAAAAGCTTGATAAGCCCCTCGGCGTATTCTCTGGGGAAGGTATTTCCGTCGGAAATTTCTTTGTAAACTGCATTTACGAAAATCATCATCTGCGAGATTGCCGTATTTATTTTCATTGCCTCGTAATCTTCGGTAACCTTTTTAACCGTCTGATGATATATTTTTTCAAGGTTTTTGTTTTCTTTATCGCATATTGCGTTGAGTTCGAAATACAGTCTGTGAATTCTGTCAATAAACTTTTTAACGCCCTCAATATTAGCTGTAGACCAAGGCTTACTGTCGGCAACGGGTCCCATGAACATCTCGTACATTCTTAAAACGTCTGCGCCGAATTGCGAAACTATGTCATCGGGATTTATGACATTGCCGAGGCTCTTTGACATTTTGTTGCCGTCCTCGCCGAGGATAAGTCCTTGATGGTAGAGTTTTTTAAATGGTTCTTCGTAGGGAACAAGTCCTTTTTCATAAAGATATCTGTTCCAGAAACGGGAGTAGAGAAGATGCCCAACGAGATGCTCCTTACCGCCCATATAGTAATCTACAGGCATCCAGTATTTGAGTAAATCATAGTCGGCAAATTTTTCGTCGTTGTGCGGATCGCAGTATCTCAAAAAGTACCACGAAGAACCCGCCGAACCGGGCATCGTAGTCGTTTCTCTCTTGCCCTTAATGCCGTTAACTTCAACATTTACCCAATCCTGCGCATTTTCAAGCGGCGCGTTTCCGCCGCGCGCTTTGTAGTCCTTCATTTCAGGCAACGTAAGGGGAAGCTGTTCGTCTGAAAGCAAAACAGTTTCTCCGTTTTCAAGATGAATTACGGGCAGAGGTTCGCCCCAATATCTTTGACGGGCGAATATCCACTCGCGCAACTTGTAGGTTACAGTCTTTTTCCCGAGTCCTTTTTCTTCAAGCCATTTTGCCATTTTTTCAATAGCGGTGGACTTGTCAAGTCCGTTTAAAAATTCGGAATTGATATGCTTGCCGTCGCCGGCAAAGGCTTCAACCGAAATATCTCCGCCTTCGAGTACTGCAATAACGGGAATATTGAATTTCTTCGCAAATTCGTAGTCGCGCTGATCATGTGCGGGAACAGCCATGATTGCGCCCGTGCCATAGGAAGTTAAAACATAGTCGGAGATATAAATGGGAATTTTGCTTCCGTTTGCGGGATTGATTGCATAGGCTCCCGTAAATGCGCCGGTTTTTTCTTTATTAAGGTCTGTTCTCTCCAAATCGGATTTGGAGGCGCAAATTGCTTTATATTTTTCAACTTCGTCACGTTGGTTATCGGTTGTGATTTCAGCTATTAGCTTATGCTCGGGGGCAAGCACACAGTAGGTAGCGCCGAAGAGGGTATCACAGCGGGTTGTAAATACGGTAAAAGACTTGTCAGTGCCGTCAACTTTAAAATCGATGTTTGCACCCTCGGATTTTCCTATCCAATTTCTCTGCGCAATCTTGGAAGGCTCGGGCCAGTCGAGCATATCGAGTCCTTCCAGAAGTTTTTCGGCATATTTATTGATGTCTATTACCCATTGTTTCATATTTTTGCGAACAACAGGATAACCGCCGCGCTCGCTCTTGCCGTCAACTATTTCGTCGTTTGCAAGCACAGTGCCGAGCTCTTCACACCAATTTACGGGTGTTTCAACATATCGGGCAAGCCCGTCCTTGCAGAGCTGTTTGAATATCCACTGCGTCCATTTAAAATAGGCGGGGTCGCAGGTCGAAACAAGCTTTTCCCAATCGTAAGAAAAACCGAGCATTTTCAGCTGCTTTGTAAAGTTTTCAATATTTCTTTGAGTAAAGCCCTCGGGATTGTTTCCCGTCTTGATTGCATACTGTTCGGCAGGAAGTCCAAAGCTATCAAAGCCCATGGGGTGCAAAACGTTGTATCCCTGCATCCTTTTCATTCTTGCGAGAATATCTGTTGCGGTGTAGCCCTCGGGGTGACCTACGTGCAGTCCTGCGCCGGAGGGGTAGGGAAACATGTCGAGAATATAAAACTTGGGCTTGGAAAAATCATGCAAGTCCACGGAAAAAGTTTTATTCTTATCCCAATATTCAATCCATTTTTTTTCTATTTTGCTGAAATCAGTATATGCCATAAAAAACCTCGTCTATTTAAAGTAATTATACAGACAATTAGTAAAAATGGCAAATAAATTTAACATAAAAGCAACTCAATATTGTTGACAAAATACTTTAATTGTACTAATATAATTTTGCTTGAAAGAAAAGACAAGTACCGCTGAGGAATTTTCAGAGAGTGCGGGGTAGCTGTGAACCGCATAATTTCAAGGAGAACGGGAAACCACTTTTAAAGCGTTTCAAGCAAAAAAAGTGATCCGAATTTTCGGGTAATTAAGGTGGAACCGCGCATTTTTTGTATTTGCGTCCTTAAACGATTATTTTCGTTTAAGGATTTTTATTTTAGGAGGAATTTATGGAAATTTTGCTTAAAAACGGAGATAAACTCGCAGTCGACAATGGTGCAACCTGCGCAAACGTTGCTCAAAAGATAAGCGAAGGGCTTGCAAGAGCTGCAGTTGCCGCTAAAATTAACGGTGTTCTTTGCGACCTTACTACAAAGCTAAAGGGCGGAGAGACGGTTGAAATCGTGACCCTCAAAGACAAGGAGGGTCTTGAAGTTTACCGTCACACCTGCGCGCACGTTCTTGCGCAGGCTTTAAAAAATATCTATCCTACCTGCAAGCTTGCGATAGGTCCGGTCATAGATAACGGTTTTTACTATGATATAGATTTTAACACCCCCATAAATATGGATGACCTTGCCAAGATCGAAACGGAGATGAACAAGATTATTTCGGCTAAAACGCCCATTGAGAGATTTGAACTTCCCCGCGAGGAAGCCTTGGAGCTTATGGCAAAGTACGACGAGAAGTACAAGATTGAGCTCATCAAAGATCTGCCCGAAGACGCAGTTATCTCCTTCTATAAACAGGGTTCGTTTACAGACCTTTGCAGAGGACCGCACCTTCCCAATACCGGAAAAATTAAGGCGTTTAAGCTCGTCAGCATTGCGGGTGCTTATTGGCGTGGCAATGAAAAGAATAAGATGCTTACGAGAATTTACGGCGTTGCGTTCCCCAAAAAGGACGAATTACAGGCATACTTCACTATGCTTGAAGAGGCTAAAAAGCGCGACCATATAAAATTAGGCAAAGAATTACAGCTCTTTGCTCTTTTGAACGAGGGCAAAGGTTTCCCTTTCTTTTTGCCCAACGGTATGGTTCTTAAAAATACTCTCGTTGAATTTTGGCGTGATTTGCATCGCAAAGAGGGCTACGTTGAAATTCAGACCCCTATAATTTTAACGAGAAATCTTTGGGAAACTTCCGGACACTGGGACCACTATAAAGACAATATGTATACGACCAAAATTGATGAGGACGACTGTGCAATTAAGCCCATGAACTGCCCCGGCGGAATGCTTGTATATAAGCTCACGCCACATAGCTATAAAGATTTTCCTATGCGTATGGCTGAAATGGGACTTGTTCACCGTCACGAAAAGAGCGGTCAGCTTCACGGACTTTTCCGCGTTCGTTGCTTCACGCAGGACGACGCTCATATCTTTATGCTTCCGGAACAGATTACCGAGGAAATTAAGGGCGTAGTTCGTCTTACAGATAAAATTTACAAGCAGTTCGGCTTTAAGTATAAAGTAGAGCTTTCCACCCGCCCCGAAAACAGTATGGGCAGTGAAGATGACTGGAATCATGCAACAAACTCTTTAAAAGCCGCTCTTGACGAAATGCATATTGACTATGAAATCAACGAGGGCGACGGCGCGTTCTACGGACCCAAAATTGACTTCCACCTTGAAGACAGCATAGGCAGAACATGGCAGTGCGGAACCATTCAGCTTGATTTCCAGATGCCGCAGAGGTTTGACCTCGAATACGTAGGCGAGGACGGACTTAAACACCGTCCCATAATGATACACCGCGCAATTTTCGGTTCAATAGAAAGATTTATAGGTATTCTAATCGAGCATTTTGCGGGCAAATTCCCTCTTTGGCTGGCGCCCGTGCAGATTAAAGTTCTTCCTATAACCGACAGATCTCTTCCCTATGCCGAAAATATTGCAAAACAGCTTTTTGATAAAGGTTTCAGATGTGCCGTGGATAAGCGCAATGAAAAAATCGGTTACAAAATCCGTGAAGCAAAAATAGAAAAAATTCCTTACGTGCTCGTTGTTGGCGACAAAGAGGCGCAGGATAACACCGTAAACGTAAACAAGCGCGGAGTGGAGCAGAACTATGCATTAAGTTTGAATGAATTTATTGCAACCGTAATTAAGGAAAATAACGATAAAGTTATTTTTTAAAAATTGTTAAAATTATTTGACATAATTATTTATTTGAGTTATTATATTTGAGCAAAGCAAAGGTTACCCCTTTCGCCGTACGGAAATTTTGTTCGGCTAATAATGTTTTTAAGACTGATTTTGTCTTGCATTATATCGGGTTGCTTTTGCAGCCCGATTTTTTCGGTAAATTTTTTGAGAGGTAAATGATTATCAAAGACTTGCATTCCATAAATGAGGCTATCCGCGACAAGGAAGTAAGAGTTATCGGCGCAGACGGCGTTATGATTGGCATTATGAGTAGCAGAGAGGCGCAAGCCCTTGCCAATGAAGCCGATTTGGACCTTGTAAAGATATCCCCCAACGCAGTACCGCCCGTATGTAAAATTATGGACTATTCCAAATTCAAGTACGAACAGGCAAAACGCGACAAAGAAAACCGCAAAAATCAAACGGTTGTGGAAATCAAGGAGATCCGCCTTTCTATGACTATCGACGTAGGCGATATAGCGGTCAAGACCAAGCAGTGCCTAAAATTTTTAGAGGCAGGCAATAAGGTCAAGGTTTCCATAAGAATGAAAGGACGTGAAAACGCTCGTTCCTATCAGGGCGTCAAAGTTATGAACGATTTCTTTGAAGGGCTTGAAGGAAAGGCTGTTCAGGATAAAAAACCTACTACAGAGGGCAGAAATATTACAATGATGCTCTCGCCAGTAAAATCGTAAAATTATTTCAAATTATATAGGAGGACAACACAATGCCTAAGCAAAAATCGCATAGCGGCAGCAAAAAACGCTTCTGGCTTACAGCAACGGGTAAGGTTAAGAGACCCCATGGCGGAAAAAACCATAAAGCAGAAACCAAGAACAGAAAAAGAAAGAGAAATTTGCGTACCAATACGCTTGTTTCCACAACGCAGGAATCTACTGTTAAGTCAATGATTCCTTATAAGGATTAAGGAGGGTAACTATGCGTATTAAAAGAACAGTCAACGCTTTAAAGAAGCGCAGAAAGATTATGCGCCTTGCAAAAGGCTATTTCGGCAACAAATCAAAATCTTACAGAATCGCTCGTGAAGCGGTTATGAAATCCTTAAACTATGCTTATATAGGCAGAAAGCTTAGAAAACGCGATATGCGCAGCCTTTGGATTGCTCGTATCAACGCTGCAGCAAGGATTAACGGACTTTCATACTCAAAATTTATGCACGGTCTTAAAAACGCGGGTATTACTCTCAACAGAAAGATACTTGCCGACCTTGCCGTAAACGATGCAAACGCTTTTTCTGCACTTGCAGAGAAGGCAAAGCAAGCGTTATAAGAAATTTTAAGCCTTTTTTAAGGCTTAATTTTTTATATGATTATAACTTCAAAATCAAACCCTATAATTAAAGATATAATAAAGCTTCAATCGGACAAAAAATTCAGAATTGCCGAAAAGTCGTATATTGTTGAGGGGATTAAGCCCGTAAAAGAGTGTATTGCAGCAGGTCTAGATATCAGGAAAATTATCTGCACCGAAGAATTGAGTGATATTTTCAACAGTGCGCAAATGGTATCTGAAAGTGTTTTTAACGCCATTTCTTCGGAGAAGACTCCGCAGGGAGTGCTTGCTATAGTCGGCTTGCCCGAAAATGAGCTTCAACCGCCTAAAAACAGCTGTATTCTATTAGATAGAATTCAGGACCCCGGAAATTTCGGCACGATAATCCGTACGGCAAACGCGGCAGGATATTCCGAAATTTACGCGATAAACTGCACCGACGCTTATTCGCCAAAGGCGGTACGAGCAAGCATGAGCGGAATATTTTTCGTAAAAGTCTATGCTGGCACTTGTGAGGAAATTCTGTCCGTACTTGAAGGTGTTCCGCTAATTTGCGCTGATATGTCGGGAGAGGATATCTTTAATTTTGTTCCGCCCGAAAAGTTCTGCCTATGTATAGGCAACGAGGGCGGTGGTTTGAGTGCGGAAATCAAAGATAAATCACACTTTAAAGTAAAAATACCCATGCAGGAGACTTGCGAGAGCCTAAACGCCGCTGTTTCCGCAGGAATTGTAATGTATCAACTTAAATACAGAAAGTGAGGTAAAGTATGTCAGGTCATTCCAAATGGCACAATATTCAGGCAAAGAAAGGCAAGACAGACGCCGCGCGCGCCGCAGTGTTCACAAAAATTGGTAGAGAGCTTGCCGTTGCCGCAAAATCTAATCCCAATCCCGATACAAACTCTAAACTTGCCGATGTAATAGCAAAGGCTAAAGCGGCTAATATGCCAAACGAAAACATTAAGCGCTGTATTGCCAAAGCTGCTGGCGAGCTTGGAGATAAGGACTATAAAGAGCTTACCTACGAGGGCTACGGCGTGGGTGGATCTGCCGTAATTATAAAAACGCTTACCGATAACGTAAACAGAACGGCTGGCGATATTCGTTCGACTATGGGTAAGTGCGGCGGACAGATGGGAAATACCGGTTGCGTATCGTATATGTTCGACAACAAAGGTGTTCTCGTTATTGAACGTACAGTTGCGCTTGACGAGGATACTATGATGGAGTACTGTCTGGAAGCAGGCGCTGACGACTACGTCGCGCTTGACGATGCGTACGAAGTTTATACAACTCCTGAAAGTTGGTCCGAGGCGCGCAAATATTTCGAAGATAAAAAGGTAACTTTCCTTGAAGCGGAAATCAAGATGGTTCCCCAAAACTATATATCGCTTGACAGTGAAAAACTTGAAACCTTCAAGAGAATGCTAGATAAACTCGATGAATTGGACGACGTTCAGTCCATTTACCACAACGTAGAAATTCCTGAGGACGAGGAAGAGTAATTTAAAATTTCCGCCAAAAGGCAATTTTGTATTTAATTTTGTATAAACATTTTAAAGAGCAACGAGAGTATTTTCGTTGCTCTTGCCTTATTTCGCGCTCTGTGATATAATGTAATTGAAAAACATTAACTTTACGGTGAAACATTATGAAGCAAAAGGAAATTGCACTGCTTGAATTTGATAAAAACTTGACGGCAAAGATGCGCCCCGAGGATTTTTCTACCTCGCCGAAGGGGTTACCCGAGCGCTGTGTGATTGCTTTTTCGCACACGAGCGTGGAAGAAATTGCAAAAAAATATGGGGCACCCGTCATCAGTCAAATTACAAGCTGTACGTGTACAATTCCTATCTACGACCTCGATATGTGCGGAACGAGGATTGCATTGACAGCTGGATTGCTCGGTTCGTCGGGGATAGCTGTGCAGATAGAAGAGTTGGTTTCGGGAGGGGTAAAAAAAATTATTGCCTGCGGCTCGGCAGGTACGCTTACACCAAATCCCTTGGGCGCGCTCGTTATTCCCAACGCGGCGGTGCGCGACGAGGGGGCGAGCTTTCATTATGCACCTCCGTCGTATGAAATTCAGGCGGACGCAGAAGTCGTAGAGCACATTACGGATACATTGTCGGAACTCGGTTTGCCGCATATCACTGGGAAAACGTGGACAACTGACGCATTCTACCGTGAAACAGAGGAAAAAGTCCACCTCCGTCGTATGCAGAGTTGCGTTACTGTGGAGATGGAGTGTTCGGCAATGATTGCAGTTGCGCGTTTTCGCGGGGCAAAATTCGGACAAATTTTCTATTGCGGCGATGATTTGAGCGGCGACGGCTACGATAGCCGAAACTTCCACGAGGCGAAAGAGGTGCGCCGAAACCTCATCGAATACGCCTTGATGTGTGTAAAAGATTTATAGACGGGATAATATGTTCCATTTTACAAGCATATATACGTATAAATTGTATGTGATACTAACGCTAAAATTGCATCAAGCGCGACGGCAGTAGCAGTCGGGCACATTTTTAATTTATTTTATTAAAATTGCGTGATTTTTTATATTAAAGAATAATTTTAATTTGCTTGCGCAAGATATTAGTACAAGCGGCAACGCTTTAATATATATGCTTATCTGTTAAAGCGTTGTGACGTTTTAGTGGCTAAGCGAGGGGAGTATTCGTTACGGATACTCCCTATGTATTTTTGTCGAAAATACAAAATACAATAGAATATGCGGAAAATTTTTAATAAAAAAGTAAGAGTGGCTGTTTTGTGCCTTCTGTGCGTTGCAATTTTAGTTACAATGCCAATAATGTCGGTCACGAAAAGCTCTGCGTCGTCCAAAAGTAAAATGTTTGTACTGAATCTTTGGCAGATTGACAGCTTCGAAGGAGGGAAAGGTTCACGCGCGTCATTTTTACAGAGTATTGCAAACGATTTTTCAAAGAGCGGTTACTGCTACATTACGGTTACAACATTGACGGCATCTGCGGCGCGTGAAAACCTCAAAAAAGGCATCGTTCCCGATTTAATTTCATACGGAGCGGGAACCTTCGGTATTGAAAACTACATAAAAGGAAGTTTACCATACTACACATGGTGCTACGGAAGTTACTGTTTTTTATGCCTTGACGAAAATTCGGACTTTTCGGATATAAGCGGCAACAATACAGTAATTAACGAAGGAACTGAAAATTATTCAAGAGTAGCTGCAATGATGTGCGGAGTTGAAAGCGCAGTGTATGAAAGACCAACGGGTGCGTATGTAAGCCTAATAAACGGAAAATACAAGTATATGCTTGGAACACAGCGGGACATTTTTCGCTTAAAAACGCGCGGTGTAAGTTTTGCAGTAAAGCCCGTGACAGAGTTCAATGATTTATATCAAAATATATCCGTAACTTCGACAGACAAACAATTTGTCTTAAAAGCGGAGGAGTTTATAAGATATTTGCTTAAAAATAAAGAAAAGGTGGAAAAACTCGGGCTTATGGTAAGCGATAAAAGGTTACATAGCGACGAAATAAAATATCTGGAAGGTCTATCGTATGAATATAAACTCGTTACTCCGATAGGCGCAAATACAAAAGCTGAAATTGACGGTGCGATTTCGGAAAATGATTTGCAAAAACTAAAAAAGTTGTTTAAATAATTGAAAAGCGTCAAAAAAAATGTTATTATATAAGAGGTAGAATTTGTCAATTATTGAAAATATAGATTTTGAACTTAATTTAGACTTTTCCAAACATACCACCTACGGTTTGGGGGGAATTGCAGAAATTGCTTATTTTCCGAAGAATTCTGAAGAAGTCCAATCAATAATTGAGTATTTAAAGCACATAAAAAAAGACTACGTAATTTTAGGTAACGGCTCGAATATTCTTGCCTCTGACAAATATTTTAACGGTGCAGTTATAAGCACAAAAAATCTTAATTCAATTGAAATCAAAGATGAGATCATAATTTGCGGAAGCGGGGTTAAAGTTTACGAATTCTTAAAATTTTGTATTAAATACGGCGCGATTGGATATGAATATCTTGCAGGAATTCCGGCAACTCTCGGCGGAATAACTTATATGAACGGCGGAGTCCCAAACAGACATATAGGCGATGATATTTTAAATGTTTGGATTTGTGACGGAAAAATAAAAAAATTAACCAATCAAAATTGCAATTTTGGCAATAAATATAGTACTATGCGTGACATAAATTCCTGCATTTTACAAATTGAATTGCCGATTGTTCGTTCTGAAAGCGAAGTTGTGAGACAAAATATTAGAAAATATTTATTATCTCGCAAAAATCAGCCAAAGGGCAGAAGTTGCGGCTGCGTATTTAAAAACGGCGCAAATTACAGTGCCGGAAAACTGATTGACGAGTGCGGGCTTAAAAGATTTTCGGTAGGAAAGGCATACGTAAGCCACAAGCACGCTAATTTTATTGTAAATAATGGCGACAGTGCGCAAGATGTATTTAATCTAATTTCACTTGTTAAAAGAAAAGTTTACGAAAAAACACGCATTTTACTTGAAGAAGAGGTCGTTTACATAGGAGAATTTGATGATTTTAACGGCTGATTACCATACTCATACACCTTATTCGCACGGAAAAGATACCGTTCTTGACAATGCGAGTGCAGCAAAAAAAATTGGGCTTAAAGAGATTGGCATAACCGATCACGGCTTTAATCACCTTTTGTTTGGTTTAAAGAGAAAGAATTTGCTTGATTTGAGAAATGAAATTGACGAGGCAAAAAAACTTACGGGTATAAACGTTCTTTTGGGAATGGAAAGCAATCTTATCTCTATTGAGGGCGCAACTGACTTAAAAGAGAGCGACTTTGAGCATTTTGATATCTATCTTTGCGGTATTCACGAAGTTTTAAAGTACAAGAGTTTTTCTGACATGTACAACATTATGGTTAAAAACTATATGGCGTACAAGTTCGGAAAAAAACCTTCTCAAAAGATAATCGACAATACCACGCGAGCATATATAAACGCAATTAAGAGCAATCCAATTGATATTTTGACGCACATTAATTACAAATGCTATTGCAATCTTGAAGATGTTGCAAAATGTTGCGCCGACTACGGCACATATATAGAAATTAACACGAAAAAGCGCCATGTTTCAGCCGAGGAGCTCAATTTGATGGCGGCTACGGGTGTCCGATTTGTAATCGATTCTGACGCACACTCTGCCGATAGAGTAGGAGATATTAAGATTGCGGAAGAGGTTCTTAAAGAGGCAGCTGTTCCGCTTGAGCAAATTGACAATATCGACGGAAGATTACCTGATTTCAGATTTAAAGAATATAAGATAAGACATATTTAAAATGGCAAATTTTACCGAAGAGATAAAAAATGAAATAGTTTCTTCTCCTGTTTCAGACAGAGGTAGCATGCTTGCAATGCTGTCCGCCTTCATCAGAACGAGCGGCAGTGTTATTATGCGTGACGGTAACTTTGGCTTTGAAATTATTACTGAAAATGAAAAGACCGCAGAGTTTTTTATTGATATGCTTGAAAACTCTTTTGGTCTTTCCTTGCTCGTTTCGGGCGCCAAATTCGATTTATTGAGCGGAAAGGACAAGCTATCGTTCGAGTGTGTGGACGAAAAGTCCAATAAGCTTTTATTTGAGCTCGGCATTGTTAAACAAAGTAAAAACGGCACTTTCTTCGATTTTACGATAGATGACAAGCTTATTTCGGAGGAAGAACATAAAATTGCCTTCATTAAGGGTGCATTTCTTGGCGGAGGCAGCTGTACTGTGCCCACGTCGGAGAGCAGAACGGGCTATCATTTTGAGACTGTATTCACAAAAAAACAAACAGCGGACGGCTTCTCAGAAATTTTGTGCGACTTTGAAATTCTTGCAAAGCTTGTTACAAGAAAGGATTGCGCAGTCGTGTACATCAAGAGCAAGGAAGTAATCTCGGATATTTTAAACACCATTTCATGCGTAAAATGTCTTGAAAAGCTGAATAAAATAGTTGAAATGAAGGATATGCTCAACAATGCAAACCGCGTAAATAACTGTTCGGTTTCTAATATTGATAGAACGGTTACTGCATCAGTAAATCAGGTTCGGGCAATTGGAATTATTGCTCAAACCATAGGACTGCAAGGTCTTGATAAACACCTTTTCGACGTAGCTGAGTGCAGACTTGCCGATACAAACGCTTCCATGCAGGAGCTTGCCGACAGACTCAATATATCCAAAAGCTGTATAAATCACAGAATGAGAAAAATCCTTGAACTTGCACAGTCGCTGAGTTAGGATTTGGGAGAACAGAAATGACAGATTTCGTACATTTACATCTTCATACAGAATATTCGCTTTTAGACGGCGCCTGCAAGATAGATAATCTTATAGAGCATTGCAAAAACAACGGAATTGACACCGTATGTATTACCGATCACGGAAATATGTACGGCACTTTGCAGTTTGCAGAAAAGGCGTCAGTTGCGGGTATAAAATATATTATCGGCTGCGAGTTTTATCTTACTAAGGATATGCACAACCAAAACTCTAACACAGCCGAGCATCTTATTTTACTTGCAAAGAATAAGGCAGGATATAAAAATCTCGTTCAGCTTGATTCAATGGCGTTTGTAGACGGGTTCTACTATAAACCCAAGATAGACTATGAAGTATTGAAAGAACACAGCGAGGGACTTATCTGTCTTTCCGCTTGTCTTGTCGGAGGAATTCCCCAAAGACTGCTTTCCGGCGACTACGAGGGCGCTAAGGCGCTTGCACTTAAACTTAAAGCCATTTTCGGCGAGGACTTCTATATTGAAATTCAGGACCACAATATTCCCGAAGAAAAAATGGTGCTACCTCTTTTGTTGCGCCTTGCCGACGAAATAGGCGTGGAAGTAGTTGCAACAAATGACGTTCACTATCTGCATAAGAGCGACGCTGAGATGCAGGACGTTCTGATGTGTATTCAGATGAAGAAACAGCTTGACGACCCCAAGAGGATGAAGTTCTCTACTAATGAGTTCTATTTTAAAACAGGGGACGAAATGGCTGCACTTTTTCCAAATGTACCCAAAGCAATTTTAAATACTCGCGTGATTGCCGACAAGGTCACGGAGCCGGCTTTTAATCTCGATAAGAAAGGATATCCGATTAAGGATGCTACACTAATTCCCGTCTATACTGCTCCGAACGGTATGTCATCTTCCGACTATTTAAGACAACTTACCGACGAGGGACTGAAAAAAAGATACGGGACACCCACGAAAAGAGAGATTGACAGAGCTAATTACGAACTTAATATTATCTGCGGTATGGGTTATGCCGACTATTATCTTGTAGTTTGGGACTTCATAAATTGGTCGAAAGAAAACGGTATTCCCGTTGGACCCGGTCGCGGTTCCGGCGTAAGCTCTATCGTTGCGTACTCGATAGGAATAACCGACGTTGAGCCCTTGCAGTACGATTTGCTCTTTGAAAGATTTCTCAACCCGGACCGCGTGTCCATGCCCGACTTTGATATAGACTTCTGCACGGACAGGCGCGAGGAGACGATAAATTACGTCCGCAACAAGTACGGGGCTGAAAACGTGTGCCAGATTGTGACCTTCGGCACCATGGCCGCAAAAAACTCTATAAAAGACGTAGGCAGAGTAATGCGCGTACCCTATTCGGAAACGGATAGACTTACAAAGATTATGGACGGCAAAACTTCTATTTCGGATTTGCTCGGATTGCGTATAAATTCAGCTAAAATAAAATACGAAAACGAGCAAGACGAAGTTAAGAAAGCTGAACTTGAGGATAATTATAATGAATTAAAGGCGGTACAGAATAAGGAATTTTGTGATATTTATCAAACCGACCAAGTTCTGCATGGCGTAATAGATATGGCGCTCAAAATCGAGGGAATGCCTCGTCAGACGGGTATGCACGCCGCTGGCGTTGTTATATGTCAGAAGAGAATTGCCGACAATGTGCCTCTTTCAAGAAACGGCGAAGACATAACTACGCAATTTGTTGCAAAGGAAATTGAGGCGCTCGGAATGCTCAAAATGGACTTCCTTGCACTCGTAACTTTGACCGATATCAAAAAATGTATAGACTACATTAAAGAAAATTATGATTTTGATGTAGATTTCAATAAAATAGGCTACACAGATCCAGGCGCATATGCGATTATAGCCGACGGAGATACGGACGGCGTGTTTCAGCTCGAAGCCGGCGGCATGAAGAGGTTCATGAAGACCCTCAAACCCGACTGTCTTGAGGACCTTATAGCGGGCGTTTCGCTCTATCGCCCCGGTCCTATGAAATTTATAGATTCGTTCTGTAACAGAAAGCACGGATTGGAACCAATCGAATACGACTGTCCGCAGGAAGAGAAAATTCTTAAAGTTACCTACGGAATACCCGTTTATCAAGAGCAGGTTATGCAGATATTCCAAGACCTTGCGGGCTTTTCGCTCGGTGAGGCAGATCTTGTGCGCCGAGCAATGGGTAAAAAAGACAAAAAGACGCTTATGGCGCAGAAGGATAAATTTATTCACGGCGGTATAAGCGATATAAACGGCAGTAAAATTGATGGGTGCGTACATAACGGTATTTCCCCAGATATTGCAAACAAAATTTTCGGTGATATGGAGGGATTTGCATCCTATGCGTTCAATAAATCGCACGCAGCGGCTTACGCAACGCTTGCCTATCAGACTGCATGGCTCAAAAAATATTACTGCAAGGAATTTATTTGCGCACTTTTAAACAACCGTTTGAATAAGATAGACGAGATTACAAAATACGTGCTCTATCTCAAAGACAAAGAAATGAAGGTTCTGCCGCCAGACATAAATAAGAGCCGCACCGATTTCAGGGTAGAAAAGGGCGGTATAAGGTTCGGACTTTCTGCACTGAAAGGCGTGGGGCAGGGCGTTATGGACAGTATCATTGAGGAGAGAGAGAAAAACGGACTGTTTAAAGACTTTGGTGACTTTATTTCCCGCTGTATAGGCGTGCTAAATCTAAGAGTAGTTGAGGGACTCATTTATGCCGGTGCGTTCGACGAATTCGGCAAAACGCGCTCAAGCCTTGCAGAAATTTATGAGCCGCTTGTAACACGGGCTAAGGCGTTAAACAAACAGAGGGACAGCGCACAGATGAGCTTTTTCGGAGATATTATTGAGGACGAAAAACTTGAAGTGGATTACCCCGATATTCCCGAACTCGAGCTAAATGTCAAGCTTTCCAAAGAAAAGGAGGTGTTGGGCGTATATGTTAGCGGTCATCCCTTCGATAAATATAAAAATTCCTTTCCCGAATGCAATTTCAACTGCTCCGCACTCGACGATTACGTTGAGGATGAGGACGGAAACCGTATCTATAATACTATCCAGGACGGTATGCATATTACCATGGCGGGGATTATCGGCTCGTTCAGGCGGACGACGACCAAGCGCACGGGCGCATATATGGCTATTTTGAATCTTGAGGACAGCTACGGTAGCCTTGAATGCGTATGCTTCCCGGCTGTATATGAAAAAGTTAGAGGTTCGGTTGCAAACGATAAAATTGTTAAAATTTCGGGCAAACTTGATATTGATGCCGAAAAGGGCATTTCTTGCATTATTGATGACTTGACTGACGTTGAAATTCAAGCTTCGGGTATAGTCGGAGTTGCACGAGCACGCAATAATATGGGAACACTTTGGATAAATGCAACATCTCTTGATGACGGGCTGTTTGACGAGCTTATATCTACGCTGACAAATTATCCGGGCGATAGCGCTTGTAAAATAGTCAGAGGAAAGGAAAGATACCTTCTGCCTACCAATGTGCACTACTGCAAAGCTCTTTTGGCGGAATTGTATTCCCTACTCGAGCAAGACGATGTAAAATATATATATTAAACGTTAAATTTATCAAAAATACTTGTAATTTTATATCGACTTTGCTATAATGATAAAAGGATAAGTTTGGTTCTTTAATTAAGGGGGAGCGCGTTAATGCCGCGCAAAGAACTGTCGCTTTTCGGAGGTTTTTTATGAAAAGAATAGGTTTGCTTACAAGTGGTGGCGACGCTCCCGGTATGAATGCGTGCATCAGGGCGGTTGTCCGCACGGCACTCTATTTCGGTATGGAGGTGTTCGGAATAGAACGCGGCTATCAGGGTCTTATCGATGACGAGATGATTTCCATGGAGATGCGTTCGGTTTCGGACATAGTTCAGCGAGGCGGAACTAAATTGAGGACGGCACGCTGCCTTGAAATGCTGACGAAAGCGGGACAGAAAAAAGCTGTTAAGACCTTGGAATCCCGCGGAATCGAGGGCTTAGTCGTAATTGGCGGTGACGGTTCATTCAGGGGCGCTAAATGTCTTTCGGAGGAGTACGGAGTACCTACGATAGGTATCCCCGGCACGATTGATAACGACCTTGAGTATACCGACTATACGCTCGGTTTTGATACTGCAGTAAACACCTGCATAGACGTCATAAATAAGCTTCGTGATACAATGACCTCGCACGAGCGTATTTCGGTTGTCGAGGTTATGGGCAGACGTTGCGGAGATATAGCTCTTTACGCAGGTATCGCAAGCGGTGCGGAAATTATTATCGTGCCCGAAGTTGTGTTTGACCTTGACGACACAGTCATGAAAATCAACCGTTCGAGAGCGAGCGGCAAGCACTCAAATATAATTGTTGTAGCAGAAGGTGTATGCACTGCAGAAGAATTTGCAAAGCAGCTTCAGTCTGTGACGACATATTCTGTGCGCCCCACTACGATAGGACATATTCAGCGCGGCGGTTCGCCCACTATGGCAGACAGAATGCTTGCTGCGCAGTTCGGCAATAAGGCCGTTAGGCTTTTGCACGACGGAATAGGCAACAGGGTCGTTGGTATCCATAAGAACGAAATAATCGATATGGATATTATCGAAGCAATTAGTATGAAGAAAAAGTTTAACTATGAGCTATACGAAACACTTCAGATGATTTCTATGTAACAGCGTCAAGCCGCGGATTTTTGCGGCTTTTTTCTTATAAGTGCGGCTAATAAATTATGGGAAAAGTGTAAAATGATTTTAACTGTCTGTTTAAGCCCTTGCATCGATGTAAATATTGAGGTTGACTCGTTGGCGGTAGGAAAGTCGCATAAAGTAATTAGTAAGAGGATATTTTTTACGGGCAAGGCTTTAAATGTTGCCATTGGTCTAGCTAGATTAGGGGCTGAGGCGTTTGCTACAGGCTTTATGTACGAAACTAACGGCAATCAATTTGAACACGAACTGCACAGAGAAAAAGTTCCATATAAATTCGTATGGAGCGAAGGCAGGGTAAGAGAGAATTACAAATTCATAGACAATAAATCTATGATGACAGAAGTGAATGACACAAGTCCCGAGTTAAATCCCGAAAAGCAGGAGGAGCTTATAAAGCTTGTAGGTGAGCTTGCGGCGCACAGCGAGGCGTTAGTAATTTCCGGTAGTCTTGCAAAAGGCATGACACCCGACTACTACGGAAAAATTTTGCGAAGCGTTCCCGATAACGTTGTTAAAATTGCAGATACTGAAGGGGAGAGGCTTTTTGAATCGCTAAAAGTGGGCGTGGACCTTGTCAAACCCAATCTCGGTGAGCTTGAACGCACCTTTAACCGTCAGATGCGCAATAAAAAGGATTTACTTGATAGCTGTCACAAACTTATTGATTTGGGTACGAAATGCGTTTTGCTTTCGCTAGGCAAGCATGGCGCAATAATTACGGACGGAAGACAAAATTACTATTGCAAGAGCTTAAACGTGGCAATGAATTCCACTCTTGGAGCTGGCGACGGGATGGTTGCCGCCGCTGCGCAGGCATACATTAAGGGTGCTACCTTGCAGAATATTCTTAAATGTGGGGTAGCGGCAGGAACGGCTGCGGTCACTTCTCCGTACAGTATTTCCTTTAAAAAGGATAAATATGAGGAGATTTTGTCAACTTTAACCGTAAAAGAAATTTAAAAATACTTGAAATTACAAAAAAATTATTATATAATCGATTTATTAAATATACATTATAGTAAAATCACCTTAAACGTAAGGTCCAATGAGGTGAACCAATGAATAAATTAAATGCTTTTTTATCTGTAAATAATCAAACGACGCTTCTGACATTATTGGGAGTTTTAATTGCATTTGTCGTGCTTCTAACAATACTCGGCATTGTATTTATTATTGCTCTGCGCAAGCGTCGTCCCATAGTTAAGGTAGTTATGACACCGGAAGTCAAACAGTGCGAGGAAGAAAATGCGGCAGCAACAGAGACGCTAGCGGTACCAGACATGGCAGCTACTGCCCCCACAGCACAGCCCACTGAAGCAGCGCTACCTGAAACGGCAACTCGACTTTCGGCAGCTGCGACCGCACCTCAGCCTATTGTCCCTCCGGTTTATGCCGCAAATACGGCAGCAAATCCCGTTAAAGTTATCGATAAGCAGGTAGATGAGGGCTACTTGGTGCCTGTTTATATGATTACGGCGTATGAAAACGTTTATTACTCTTTCAGTCCATATGAAATAAGCAGTCAACCCCATGAAAAATATTCGGCTATAAAGAACAATATTCAAACTTACGAAAAAGTAAAGGAACGCACGAGCAATAAGCGCGAAGGGTACCGCGTGGGGCGTGCTTCTGTATCGGGTTGTAGGCAAAACTACGTAAAGCAAAAAAAGGGCATTAGAATAGCCACAGTAAAAAGAAAATCAGTATAAAGCTACGGCGCAGAAATATCTGCGCCGTTTAAAATTATTTATAGCTTAAGAATTATTCGGATTTATTCGCATCTCCCTTGTATGGATTGACGTGAACGGTAACGTGTTTTACAAGCGGAAATTTTTGTTCAATCCCGTTGTGGACAGCTTCCGCAACGGAATGCGCCTGATACAGCGGTACGTCGTATCTGCAGGCAATTTCTGCAATTACGTAAATTCTGTTTCCAAACATGCGAGTCATAAGACTGTCAACGTTAAGTACGCCCTCGCATGACAGTATAAATTCGTATATTTCTTTCTCTGTTTTTTCATCACACGCTTCGTCGGTCATTTTTTTGACTGCGTCGATAAATATATCTATTGACGCTTTTAAAATTAACAGACAAATTAAAATGCAGGCAATAGAATCGAGTATTTTTACGCCGCAAATGGCACCTATAACGCCGATTAAGCTTCCGATAGATGAAAGTGCGTCGGAGCGGTGGTGCCACGCATCGGCTTTCAAAGATGGCGAATTTGTCTTTTTTGCGGCCGACATTGTGTACCAGAACATTCCCTCTTTCGTAACTATAGAAACAGCGGCAGCAACTATTGCTATAATTCCCGGCACGGCAAAGGCTTTATACGCGCCCGTGGCAATATTTTCAATTCCGCTGTAACCAATCATAGCGCCTGTAGCAAATAACACCACGGAAAGAAGTATTGCGGCGACACACTCAAATCGCTCGTGCCCGAACGGATGATTTTTGTCTGCCTTTTTAGAAGAAATTTTAACGCCTATGATTACTATGATCGTAGAAAACACGTCGGAGGCAGAGTGAACGGCGTCGGAAATCAAAGCGTAGGACGCTCCCAAAATGCCCGCAATCAGTTTAAAACCCGAAAGCAAGGTATTTATTATTATCGTTACAACGGCTGTTTTTACTGCAACTTTTTCAAGCTCAACAGTTTGCATTATATCTCCAAATTTTTATTAAAACGATTATCAAAATGAATTGACATTGTCTGTATTTTCAAATATAATAATCAAGTAATCAGTTGCTGCTGTGGCTCAGCAGGTAGAGCACATCCTTGGTAAGGATGAGGTCGGCGGTTCAAGTCCGCTCAGCAGCTCCAAAAATAGGTGCAACCTTTGGGTTGGACCTTTTTTTGTGCTATTGGAGGATAGCCGACCGAATACTTACCAAGAGGTAAGGACGAACGCGGACTTCTCAAAATAGCCCGGTGGGCTATTTTGCCGCGTGAGATGAGCAAACACATATGCAAGGTGTTTGCGGTGACCGAGGCAACGGATTTCCCTTACCGTTGCCGAGAAAGGTCGCCGGTTCAAGTCCGCATTCTTCGGCAACGACTACGAAAGTGTCGTCGCTTCGCTCCTCGCACAGCAGCACCAAAGTCTTTTCGCAAGCCGAAAAGACTTTTTTTAATAATGTATTAAAATTATAAATAATATGTTAAACCGCCCAATATCGGGCGGTTTTATTACATTGTTCTCATTAGTCCTACGACTTTACCGAGAATGGAAACCTCGTCATATATTAAGTCGTCCATGTCGTCGTTTTCGGGGTGGAGAATAAACCTTCCGTCACGCTTGAAAAACCTTTTTACCGTGGCGCTGTCGTCTACCAAGGCAACAACGATATCTCCGTTATCGGCAGTGTCTTGCTTACGAACAACAACTTTATCGCCGTCGAAGATTCCGATTTTAATCATTGAAGTGCCTTTCACGTTGAGTATAAACAGATCTTCGCCGGAAAAAAAATTATCCGGAAGGGAGACGTAGCCGTCATAGCTTTCATTTGCAAATATGGGCTGACCTGCGGCAACGGTGCCGACAATGGGTACGGAAACAGTTTTACTTTTTAATGAAATTGCGCGGCGCTTTACGTCTGACTTTTCTAACAGCCCACGTTCTTTAAGCCTGTTTATAACGCTAAAAGCAGTTGCCGTGGATTTTATGTTGCATGCCTTGCAAACCTCACGCACGCAAGGGGCGTAGCCGTTTTCGGAAATAAATTCCTGAATAAATTTAAAAACGGCATCCTCTGATTTAAGCTTTTTTATTTCGGTTTTTCTTTCCATAAATAATTACCTAACGAAATAATTATATCATACTAAATTTAAAAAATCAAACAAAAGTTTGTAATTATACTTGTTATTTTTACTAAATTGTTATAAAATATAATGGAGGTGGGTTATGGAAAGAGATAAAGACGGAAGATGCTTGCTCTACGACAGAGATTGCATAGAGTGTTACGAATGCGAAATTTGCGATTTGGATTCCAATAAAATCTGCGATAACTGCGGGAAATGCCTTGATATTAAGGACGACGCCGTTATTCTTATTGATAAAATTATTACAAAGTCTTAATCGTCGTCACGCTTTAACTTTACTTTGCCGACGACACCTCGACGATTGTCATCGCTTATAGCGGCGTAGTGTTTTCGCGTAGTGTTGACGTCGCGATGCCCCAAAACGTCAGCAACTATATAAATATCTCCCGTAGCCTTATAAAGCTGTGTGCCGTAGGTAGAGCGCAGCTTATGAGGCGAAATTTTTTTGAGGGGTGAGACAATCTTTGCATACTTCTGAACGAGATTTTCGACGGCGCGAACGGTAATTCTGCGCGTGTTATTAGTGAGGAAGAGGGCGTCGGGCTCCTGAACTAACGATTTGTCAAGCTGTTTTTTTTCTTCTTTATAATCCAAATAGCGCTGAAGAGCGGCAGCCACGTCATCGTCGAAGTATAAAATTGATTTACTGCCGCCTTTTCGAGTTACTATAAAGGAATTGTCTTTGAAATTGATATCTTGATTATTTAAGCCCACAAGCTCACTTATACGTATTCCCGTACCGAGAAACAACATCAAAATTGCACCGTCACGCACTTTATTCTGCTCGTGGTAGTGCCGCTGATGGTTTGTAAGCCCGTCACCCGTCTCGGCAACGTCCAAGATATTGAAAACTTCATCAGTTTCCAAGCGGATGATAGGTTTGTCATGCAATTTCGGAGTTGCAACCTTTGAGGCGTTGTCAACGCTAATAAATCCCTTATTGAAAAAATACTTGAACATGGCACGAACGGAGGAGAGCTTACGTGCCTTTGCACGCTCGTTACAGTTATGTTCCTTGCCACGGTAGGTGTAATGCGATAGGTAACTCAAAAAATACTCAATATCCGTACTTGTAACGCTATCCAAGTCGTCAAGTGTTAAATCCTGCACGGCTTTATTTTTAATCCTTTTAGTAGTAAGGAAGTGGAAGAATATCTTTAAATCGTGAGCATAGTTAAGTCTTGTCAGAGTGGACGTCTGACTGTCAATTCCGAGAAAATAGTCGTAACAAAACGAAGGGAGCTCTTCATTGAGTAACTTATCTATCGTCTCTAAATTATTATTGTTACGTTGTACGTAGTAATCGGTTGACATTTTCTGCTCCTAAAAACTAAACTTATTTTGAGCGGGGGTACTTCTAGTCCCATTGTTATGTATCCCAAACACTTCGTAAAACACAACTTTTACGAAGTGTTTGGGGCTTTTTTGCATAATAACATAGGAGTAGGCAGGTTGTCAAGAACATTTTAATAAATTTTTTGCAAAAATAAGCTATATTTAAATTGTGTTTAATTTTTAACAAATTTCGCAACAAATCTATTGTAATTGAGGATTAAAAGCCGATTATGTCAGACATAATACATCAAAAATGATTAAAACGCCGAAGTGAATTCGGCGTTTTTAAGTGACTTTTGTAAATAATTATTTATCAAGTTTCAATGGCTTTAGATTCCAAATGTTTGTTGCATAATCGTTAATCGCGCGGTCGGCAGCAAAATATCCGGCTGCCGCAATGTTTCTTAACGACATCTGATTCCACTTTATTTTATCAGTTTTATATAATTTGGAAATCTTTTTCTGCGCTCTGCTGTATGCTGTGAAATCCGCCATGCACATATACGGGTCGGCAACAGGCGTATCGGTCAATAGATAGTTTGCAATCTCTGCAAAAGATTCTCCGTTAAATCCGATAATCAGTGCCTCTATAATTCTGCGGAGCTTGACAGACTCGTTATAATATTTGCTCGAACTGTAGCCGTTGCGCCAAATCTGATCGACTTCGTCGGCTTTATAACCGAAAATAAATATATTACTATTACCTACAGCCTGCGCAATTTCAACATTTGCGCCGTCTAATGTTCCGATTGTCAGGGCGCCGTTAATCATAAACTTCATATTACCGGTACCGCTCGCCTCTTTGCCAGCAAGAGAAATCTGTTCAGAAACTTCCGACGCGGGCATGAGTCTTTCGGACATCGATACATTGTAGTCTTCCATATACACAACGTTAAGCTTTTCCTTGATTTTGGGGTTAGCTCTGATTTCGTCGGCAAGGTAATTGATAAGCTTAATAGTTTTCTTTGCCATGTCGTAACCCGGTGCCGCTTTAGCTCCGAAAATATAAGTTTTGGGAACTACGTCAAGGTTGGGGTTATCCTGCAAATCAAGATAAGTGTCGATTATGTTTAAAACGTTTAAAAGCTGGCGTTTATACTCATGGAGCCGTTTTGCCTGCACATCGAACAGCGTATTGGGGTCCAAAATGAGGCCCTGCTTTTTCTTTGCGTAATCGGCGAATTGCTGCTTTTTAATGAGTTTTATCTCTTCAAGACGTTTTAAGACGCTCTCGTCATCTTCAAACTTTTTAAATTCCAAAAAAGCACTGCTGTCAAGCTCATAGCCCGTACCAATGCACTCGTCAAGTAGCGCCGCAAGCTCTGGGTTTGACTGATTGAGCCAGCGTCTGTGCGCAATACCGTTAGTGACGTTTGTGAACTTTTCGGGCGAAAAATCATAAAAATCTTTGAATATCGACGTCTTTATTATTTCGCTATGAAGCGCCGAAACGCCGTTAACGCTGTACCCGCCGAAGACGGATAGATTTGCCATCTTAATTCTGCCGTGTTCGATGATAGACATGCGAGAAATCTTTGCCCACTCGCCGGGGAAGCTGTTCCAAAGCTGCTCGCATAATCTTCTGTTTATCTCTTTTATTATCACATGAATTCTGGGAATAGTGCGCTCGATGAGGTCCTCTGCCCAAGTTTCAAGCGCCTCGGCAAGCACAGTATGGTTAGTATATGCGCAAGTTGCCGTTGTAATTGCCCACGCAGTATCCCAATCATAAAAATATTCGTCAATGAGCACTCTCATGAGCTCGGGTATTGCCATTGCGGGATGCGTATCGTTGAGATGAATCGCAGCAAGCTTAGGTAAGTCTCTTAAATCGCCGTATCTGTGCCTGTGATCTTCAACTATATTTTGTATAGATGCCGAGCAAAGGAAATACTGCTGTTTCAAACGCAATGATTTGCCCGCGCTGTGGTTATCTGCAGGATAAAGGACCTTTGTAAGCAAATCGGCGTCGTTGTCTTCAGTCATCGCCTGATAATAATTGCCCTGTGTGAATAGCTTCATATTGAAATCCTGCACGGGCTTTGCCTTCCAAAGTCTTAAAACGGAAACAGCGTCGCTATTCTTGCCCGAAACCATCATATCGTAGGCAACAGCCTGAACCTCTTTGCAGTTAACGTAATTAGTTTCTAACCCGTTCTCCGTCCACTTTTCTTCAATTTGGCCGTTGAATCTTACGGTAAAAGATTTATCCGTTCTTTGAGTGAGCCAAACTTCTCCACCGGGAAGCCAAGCGTCAGGCAACTCTATCTGCCAGCCGTCAACAATTTTCTGCTTGAAAAGTCCGTATTCGTAACGGAGTGAATATCCCATTGCGGGGTAATCGCCAGTTGCAAGTGCATCTAAAAAGCAAGCTGCAAGTCTTCCGAGTCCGCCGTTGCCTAAACCTGCGTCGGGTTCCGCATCGTACAGCTCATCAAGGGTAATTCCGTATGAATTGACTACCTTTTCAAAAATAGAAGTCGCGCTTAAATTATACAAGCTGTTTTTAAGCGAGCGCCCCATAAGGAATTCCATACAAAGATAATAAACTCTCTTTGCACGCTTTGCCTTTACTTTCTTTTGAAATTGCTGTCTTTTTTGAAGTAAGATGTCTCTTACTACCATTACGACGGCTTTATATACCTGTTCTTTGGAAGCTTCCGCCGGGGCAACGCCGAAATATCTAGAAAGCTTGCCCTTTATCAGCTCTTTGACTTCCTTTTCGGTAATGTTTGTGCTCATTTTGTTCTCCTGACTGTAGTAAAATTATTTAAGCATATCCAAATAGAGCTGTGAATACTTCTGTGCGGAATTGTCCCAACTGAAATCGGTCGTAGCCGCTCTGTACATAAGTTTTTCCCACTCTTTTTTGTTTTTATAATCGGAGATTGCCTGACGTATAACGAACAGCATATCGTGTGCGTTATAATTTGAGAAAGTATAACCGTTTTCAAGCGGTTTAATGCTGTCATACAGTCCGCCCGTTTCTCTGACAATCGGCACCGTGCCGTAACGGCAGGCAATCATCTGCGAAAGTCCGCAGGGTTCAGATTTTGAAGGCATCAAGAATATGTCCGAACCTGAATATATTTTTCTTGATAAGACGCCGTTGAATACGATATTTGCGCTGAACTTATCGGGGTATCTCCTAGCTATATCGCTGAAAAATCCTTCAAAATGCGAATCTCCCGTTCCTAAGATTACAAATTGAACATCGTCCTGCAATAATTCTTCGATAATTGCAGTTACAAGGTCAAGTCCCTTATGGGATACAAGGCGAGTAACCATAGAAATTACGGGAACGTCCGCTCTGACAGGCAAATTGAGCTCTTTTTGAAGCACGGCTTTGCAAACTGCCTTGTTTTTAAAATCTTCGGGAGTATAATTTGCGGAAATATTACTGTCAAGCGCGCAATTATAGCCGATATCGTCTATACCGTTCAATATGCCCGTAAGTTTGAATTCGTTTTTCCTTATTATCGGCTCAAGTCCGTGCGCGTAATAAGGATCTTTAATTTCCTCTGCGTACCTGGGGCTTACAGTCGAGAATTTCTCACAGCATTCAATTGCGCCTTTCATAAGGTTGATTGAGTTGTTATACTCTACAAGGTACTGATATGAATCAAAAATGTCGAACAAATCCCCAAGTAAATCCAGAGAATACTGTCCCTGATATTCTATGTTGTGAATAGTGAAAAGTGCGCGTATATACTGGTACTCTTCCCTGAAACAATAATTTGTTTTAAGATAGATTGCTGCAAGCGCAGACTGCCAATCGTGGCAATGCATAACCTCGGGATAGAAATTGATAAAAGGCATAATTTCAAGAACGCTTCTAGAAAAGAAAGCAAATCTTTCGCCGTCATCGTAATATCCGTAACAACCGGGCCGTTTAAAGTAAAATTCGTTGTCAATAAAGTAGAAAATCACGCCGTCCTGTTCGTATTGAAAAATCCCGCAGTACTGATTTCTCCAAGCAAGATGAACGTAAATGTTGCCGAGATAAGTGAATTTATCCCGATACGCACTCTTGATATCGGAATATAGCGGAAGAACAACTCTGACATCGAAGTTCCCCGTTGCGGCAAGCGATTTGGATAGCGAGCCGATGACCTCGGCAAGTCCTCCCGTTACTATAAAAGGTTGAGCTTCAGATGCGACGAACAAAATTTTTTTCTTTTCTGTACTTACGACTGCGGACTTAACCTGTTTTGTCGGATTTTCCACAGTTTTTGTAGCGCTCGTGGTCTTAGCTCCCGTAGATTTGTTAGTCTTTTTAGCCGTTGCTGCGTTTGTGGTTTTTGTTGCCATATTTCCCCTCGAAATTTTTTATATAAGCGAGCCTTTATTTATAAAATAAGGCTGAACGTCGCAACCGGCAAGCACTCTGTTGTCGCGTACGACAGAGTTTTTGTCACTTACAACGTACGCAAGATTGCAGTTTTCTCCTATGATGTTGTCCGTCATAAGAATACAGTTTTTAACGACCGTACCTTTACCTATCTTAACTCCACGGAAAAGAACGCAGTTTTCAACCGTGCCCTCAATCAGGCAACCGTCGGAGATAAGCGAATTTTTAACCTTTGCCGTATCGGTAAATTTTGCGGGCTGACTGTCATTTACTTTTGTATAGACGTCCCTTTCTCCGAAAATTTCCATTCTGACCTGCTTGTTGAGAAGGTCCAAATTTGCGTTGAAATATGCATTTAGCGAGCTCAAAGTTGCGTAATACCCTTCAAACTTATAGCCGTACAAATTGTACGTTTTGACGCCGGGACTGAGAATATCTCTGCCGAAGCTCTTGTAGCCGTGTTGAATTGCATCTTGTATAAGTCTTAAAAGGAAAGACGTTCTTGCAACCATCACGTTAATATAGTTTTTCTTAACGCCGCTTGAGGTAGGATTGATTTCTATATCGGAAATTTTCCCGTCAGCTTGCGTTTCAAAAGTCATATAATAATGGGATTTTTCGGGTTCATGCTCGTGATAAACCATTGTGATATCTGCATTTTTGCTGATATGATAATCAATTACCTTGCTGTAATCAAGTCTGTATACAGCATCGCTGTCCGCAAGGACAACGAAATCTTGTTTAGCTTTTTTAAGAAATGCGCTTGCGCCCTTTAAAGCTTCAAGACGGTTTTTGTAGAGATTTTCGGTTTCATCGCTGTAAGGAGGCAACAGAATAAGTCCCCCCTCCTTTCTTGCCAAATCCCAGAATTTGCCAGAACCGAGATGGTCCATAAGGGACTGATAATTATTTTTGGTTATCATACCCACGGTAGTGATGCCCGAGTTAACCATGTTGGAAAGGGCAAAATCTACGATGCGATATCTTCCGCCGAAAGGAATTGAACCCATTGACCTACGTTTTGTAAGCTCGGGTACGTCTTCCTCATTTATACTTGAAAATATAACGCCGACAGTTGAAGTCATTTTAATTTCCCCCTTATACGTTCTTTACTGTGACATTGCTGTCAACAATTTCGCCTGCGCAAACCTTGCCGTTTTTGCAAACGGTGATTCCGCGACCCAATACGGCAATTCCGGCAGTCTTACCACCCGTTTTTTGAGCTTCTTCTATAGGTGCTCCAATGACCGCCTTTTCCCCGATTGTTACTTCCTCGTCAATAATGGCATAGTTAAGTTTAGCTCCCGCCTTGACTACGATATTGCCCATAAGCACGCAATCGACGACCTCTGCACCCTTTTCAATAACGCAGTTAGTGCCGATAACCGAATTGACTACCTTGCCGTCTATCTCACCGCCGGTTGCAACGATTGAGTTAATAACCTCGCCCTCAATAAATGCAGGAGGCGCAAGCGGGCTCCTTGAGTGTATAACTTTGTCTCTGTCAGAGAGCTCGAAGTTTGGAACAACGCCTAAAAGGTCCATATTAGCTTCCCAAAGCGAGCTGATGGTTCCGACGTCCTTCCAATAGCCATCAAAGCGGTAAGAGAACATTTTCTCCCCTGCTTTAAGCATTGCAGGCAGAACGTTTTTGCCGAAGTCTTTATCGGAGTTAGGGTCTTTATCATCCAACTCGAGATATTTAAATAGCTTGGACGCAGTAAAGACGTATATGCCCATAGACGCCAAATCATTCTTGGGGTTGGCGGGTTTTTCTTCAAATTCGTATATTGTGCCGTCGGGGTTCGTATTGAGAATACCAAACCTAGAAGCCTCTTTCATGGGCACTCTCATGCAAGCAATAGTGCAGTCTGCTTTTGCCTCTTTATGTGCGGCAATCATCTTTGCATAGTCCATTTTATAGATATGATCGCCCGAAAGAATAAGAACATATTCGGGGTCGTACATCTTCATAAATCTGATGTTCTGATAGATAGCGTTAGCCGTACCCTTGTACCAGGAAGTATCCGTTTTTGCTTCGTAAGGCGAAAGTATATGAACGCCTCCGAATGTTCTATCTAAATCCCACGGCTGTCCGTTGCCCACGTATTCATTGAGAACCAAAGGCTGATACTGCGTAAGAACGCCGACAGTATCAATTCCCGAGTTTATGCAGTTTGAAAGCGGAAAGTCTATTATTCTGTACTTTGCGCCGAAAGAAACTGCAGGTTTAGCTATATTGCTTGTCAAAGCGTATAATCTGCTTCCCTGACCGCCGGCAAGCAACATTGCAACGCACTCTTTTTTTCTAAGCATTTGCTATAATCCCCCATAAATTATTTTTCATTTTTTAAATACACACAAGTCAGCTTCGGAATATCAACGGTAATTGAATATTTCTTGCCGTGACTTGATTGTTTTTTTGTTTTGAAAACTTTCTTTTTAAGCTTTCCTTCTCCGCCGTATTTTTTATCGTCGGTATTGAAAACCACAAGGTATTTACCCCGTTCTATTCCAATTGTGTAACCAAGTTGCGGTATACCCGAAAAATTTATTATTGCCGTTATACTCTGTCCGTCCCTTCCATAGCGGGAAAACGCAACAACGTTATTAGTCCTGTCGTCTACAACAAGCCACTCAAAGCCGTCCCAACTGCCGTCCACCTCGTATAGAGGGTTGCAGTCTCTGTAAAATAAATTCAAGTCTTTTACAAAGGTATGCATTTTGGCATGAAGCTCAAATTCCGTTAAAAAATACTCTATCTGCGCACGGTAATCCCACTCTTTAAACTGCGCCACTTCATAGCCCATAAAATTGAGCTTTTTCCCGGGGTGTGCATACATATAGCCAAGAAGCGCGCGCTCGCCTGCAAACTTGTTTTCATATTCGCCCGGCATTTTATTTATTATGGAACCCTTTACGTGTACGACCTCGTCGTGAGATAGAGGCAAAATATAGTTTTCGGAAAAAGCGTAGACAAGCGAAAATGTAATTTTATCGTGATGATAATTTCTGAAATAAGGGTCCTCTCTGCAATAAAACAGCGTATCATTCATCCAGCCCATATTCCATTTATAGTCAAACCCGAGTCCGCCCTTTTCGACTGCTTTCGTTACTCCGTCGAATGCAGTTGACTCCTCGGCTACCGTAATTGCACCTTTAAAGTTACCTTTAATTATTTTGTTGAACTTTTTAATAAATTCAATAGCTTCTAAATTTCTGCTGTCACCGTAGATATTTGGAGTATAATCCCCCGCTGGTCTATCGTAGTCAAGATAGAGCATAGAGGCCACGGCGTCCACTCTCAAACCGTCAACACGGTACTTATCAAAGAAAAAATAAGCGCTTGATAGCAAAAAGCTGTCAACTTCCCCTTTTCCGAAATCAAACTTGCGCGTACCCCAGTTTCTGTGCTCCATTCTATCCCACAGCGGACTTTCGTACAGGGGTTGTCCGTCAAATTCGTACAATGCCCACTCGTCTTTGGGGAAATGCGCGGGAACCCAATCCAAAATAACTTTAATTGAGCTTGCATGAAATGCATCGATAAGCCTTTTAAATTGCGCGGGAGACCCAAGACGCGAAGTTACCGAAAAATATCCTGTAACCTGATAACCCCATGACCCGTCGAAAGGAAATTCTGTAATCGGCATAAATTCAACGTGGGTATATCCCATTTCCTTTACGTACGGCACAAGCTCTTTTTCAAGATCTTCGTAGGTATAATACGAGTTGTCCGAATGCCTTTTCCAAGACAGCAAATTTACTTCATATATATTAACCGGCTGTGCCGTGGTCTGTTCTTCAAAAAGCGGCGAATAATCCGAGGTCTTATCCAAATCGCAGACAACCGAGGCAAAAGAATTTGGATAATCCGACTGGAAAGCGTACGGGTCTGCTTTTAAAAGCGAGCGTCCGTCGTGCGTTTCTATAAGGAAATTATACCTTTCACCGACTTCTGCTTTGCAGTAAATTTCATAGCTTTCGCCATCGCTTAAAAGGCTCATTTCAAGCTTTAAGTCTGACTTGCAAAGATAGACTTTCCTTGCGTGCGGAGCCCAAACCCTGAAAACGTAACTACCGTTTTCCGCTTTATTGCACCCGAAAAAATTGTAAGCATAAAAGCAATTTCCGCTGTGGAAATTTTTCAACAAACAATTATCGTGCGCACTTTTAACCATACCTAAATAATTTTATCATAAAATGAATATTTTTTCAAGACTGTAATATAAAAAAGAGCAAATATTTTTCCGATATTTGCTCTTTTTTATAATTATTTGGTTTTATTTTGTATAACTTTCAAGAAGCTGAATATTTGCCGCAAGGAATTTTTCAAGTTCTTCGCTAGAAAGTTTTTTAAATGAGGAAAGTGCCAATAGATAAACGTAATTGGCAACGAATTTCTGCTTTTCCTCGTCAAGCTCTTTAATCCCCGCAATTACGGGGCATGAAAGGTTGACAATAACTGTTTTGCTGGGTTCTCCCTCGCTCATACCGTAATATTGACCCATTTCACTGTAACGGCGCATATACTCGTCCACTACTATAATCGCGGGAGTTGCTGTATCTTTAAGATTTTCGGTTTTGACTGTCAATTTATCGTTATTAAGTGCATTTTTAAAAATGTCGCAGATGACGCTGTCCTCGGCAGAATCTTCTTTTTTGAGTGCCCCGTCTACGTCTGCATCTATGCGTTTGAAGTTGAGCTTTGACGGCATTTTGTATTCGAGAAAGCTTAAAAAATGCGGGTCAATAAAGTTATCGCACAAAATGGCGTTGAGTCCCTCACCCTTGAACAGCTTTATATACTGGGCTTGCTGTTGTTCATCTGATACGTAGTATACGGTGGTCGGCTTTTTATTCTCCTCCGTCTTTTCTTCTTTTTCGGGTTGAGAATCATCATCTTTTAATAGCTCTTTAAAATTTAAGAACTTGCCGTCAAGGTCTTTATATATAATTATATCTTTGACTTTATCGTAGAAATCCTCGTCCTTAATGCAGCCAAATTTAACGAAATTTGCTACGTCGCCCCAGCACTCTTCAAACTTGGTTCGGTCATTTTTGAAAAGAGAAATGAGCTTATCCGCAACTTTCTTGGTAATATGCTTGCTTATCTTCTGAACTTGTCTGTCATTTTGCAAAAAGCTGCGCGAGACGTTTAAAGGTATATCGGGGCAGTCAATAACACCGTTCAAAAGCATTAAAAATTCTGGTATAACTTCCTTAATATTGTCGGCAATGAAAACTTGATTACAATAAAGCTTTACCTTGCCCCGTTCCAGCTCCAACTTATTTTTAACTTTGGGGAAATAGAGTATTCCCTTTAGTCTGAACGGATAGTCCATATTCAGATGAACCCAAAAAATGGGCTCGTTAAAGTCCAAAAACGTATCGGTATAGAATTTTTTGTAGTCTTCGTCGCTGCAATCTTTGGGGGCTTTTGCATAGAGTGGCAACGTCGTGTTCAAAGGCTCGTCCTTGCCGTCGCCTTTATACGAAACGTAGACGTTGTACGGCATAAACGAGCAATATTTTTTAACGAGATTTTTAATAGTATTCTCGTCCAAAAATTCTTTTTCTTCCGCCGCAATGTGCATAACTATCTTCGTGCCGCGCTCTTGCTTGTCGCAGTCCTCGATAGAGTAAGTCGAATTGCCGTCAGACTCCCAATGAACGGCGGGCTCGTCCTTGTATGACTTTGTAAAGATTTCAACGTTTTCGGAAACCATATAGGCAGAATAGAAACCGAGTCCAAAATGCCCTATTATTCCGTCGCCGCCCGCTTTTTCATATTTTTCAAGGAAATCGGATGCGCCCGAAAAGGCAATTTGGGTAATATAATTTTCAACTTCGTCCTGCGTCATACCCAGGCCGTTGTCCTCGACAGTCAAGGTCTTTGCTTTTTTATCAACGGAAATTTTAACGCAGTACTCCTCTGTACTCTCCGCAGCCTCGCCCATTGTAACGAGCTTTTGATATTTTGTAATAGCGTCGATGCCGTTTGCAACAATCTCTCTTAAAAAAATGTCCTTATCCGAATAGAGCCATTTTTTGATTATGGGCATCATATTTTCGCTTGAAATCTTAATATTACCTTCTTTTTTCATTTTAGCCTCCTTACGAGTATTCAGTATATTTATAAACCGTTTTATATTGTTTAAAGCGCGTTTAGGTCGTTTTCACATAAAATCTCTGCTAAATTTTGAGTTAGTTATCTTTTTGATTAATTATATCCATAACGGTTTTTGCAATTTGCGGTAAGATTTCATTTTCCATTTTATCATAGTCAAAGTCTGAATTGAAATTTTCACAATCTTTTCCCTTTAAATGTTCTTTAAATGCTTTATCAAACAATACATAAAAATCTGCAGGAAGCATTTTTTTAAAAGTTCTTTGCATCTGATTAAAATCCCATTCGGAATTTTCTGCAAAGTCCCAGAATTGGTCAAACCCTCCGTTACATACCTCATTATAAAACCACATAATTTGATATGCGCCGAATAATATTTCGTTGCATGAAATCTCGTCCTCGTCGCAGCTTGACCACCAATTTACGAAATCATCATAAGCATTTGACAGAGATTTGTCTGTTATTTTTATTTCATTAGGAAGAGATAGTGATTCTTTTGCAATTCTCGCTCTGAAACCTTTGGGAAACTCAAGTTGAACTTTATCTTTACCGAATAATCTTATCTTCTCGACTATTTTAATATCGTATATATCACAAATCGCATTCAATACATTTAAAGGTTTAAGAGTATACTTGCTTTCCTTTTTGAGTATTTGATATTTTGCAGTTATATCGAATTTTTTGATATTGTTCATAGATGCAAACAATATGCTTGCGATTACCGAATATAACTGTATCCCCTGAAAAAGAAATTCACAAAATTCATCATTTAGTTGGCTTGGAACAGAGACTAAATAAGCCATAAACTGCGCAATATCTTGTTTTTCTTTTTCGGTTAATTCAGAAGTGAATTTGTTTCGATATAGCTCAAATGAAATGTCTGCAAATTTATTTATATCTAATTTATCAGCTAAACCCATAATCTTATTAACTCTCCTTTACTCCGCTAAATACTATAGCACAAAAAATCTATCTCTGCAAGTAACAATAAAGGCGAGGAATTTCCTCGCCTTCATTAAAATTACAGTTACAGTTTTACTTTTTAGCGTTTGCAAGCAAATCTGCAATGGACGTTCCTGCAATGCTGCCCTCGTTCCAAGATGAAACTTCATCGTCTTCCGTCTTCTTAGGAACGCGGGTTCTCTTGGGTGCGTGTCCCTCTTCGCCCTCTTCAACCTTTTGAGGTCTCTTTTTCTCGCCTTCGGGTAAGAGTGCCTTTATGGAGAGGTTCATCTTTTTTGCTTCTGCATTGATTGCTATAATCTTTGCATCAACCTCGTCTCCCACGTTGAGGCAGGTTGCGGGAGTTTCAATTCTCTCGTGGCTGATTTGAGAAACGTGAACAAGCCCATCAATTCCCTTTTCAACTTCGATAAATGCGCCAAAAGGAACAATTCTTACCACCTTGCCGTGAATTACATCGTCAACGTGATATTTTTCTTCTACCAAGTCCCAAGGCTGGGGCTGAAGCTGTTTATAACCTATTGAGACTTTCTTCTTCGCACTGTCTATACGAAGAACTTTGAAAGAATAAGTATTGCCGATTTCAAGAACGTCGGTTACTTTTTCAATGCTTGTCCAGCTCAAATCGGAAATATGAGCAAGGCAGTCAAAACCGTTTACCGAAACGAAAGCACCGAAGTCTGTTACACGCTCAACTTTACCTTCGACTACGTCGCCGACGGCAATGCTCGCAAAAAATGCTTCCTCTTTTTCAGCTTTTGCCGCCGCTTTTGCGTCGAACTCCTCCTGAAGTATGACACGCTGTGAAGCTATTATTTCCTTTCTCTTCTCGTTCTTCTTAACATCGATTGCGCGAAGACGGAGAGTTTTACCTTCATACTTAGATAAGTCTTTGACAAATCCGGGACGAATTTCCTTGGCGGGAACAAATACCGAATATGTACCCAACCTACCTACGAGTCCGCCTTTATTATATCCTGTGCAAACAACGGAGAATTCTTTTCCGCCCTTTAACTCTTCGCCCAATGATTCTTCCTGCTCAAGGAGCTTGATCATTTTCTGTGAAAGTTTAAGGCTGGGCTTAAGCTCAACAACAAGCAATTCAATAGTTTCGCCTATTTTGCCGACGTAATCCGATGCGTTATAAACTTCGCAGTCAAGCTCGTCCTTGCTCAAAGCGACTTCCTTTTTGGAGTAAGGAAGAAGAATTTGCAGTCCGTCATCCGTCGCCTTCGATATGGTGGCGGTCACGGTCTGACCCTTCTTGAATTTCGACTCGCTGTCGATTTTAGCAACGATGTCCTCCATAGTATTCGCTGCCTTAACTTCTGTGTTTTCTGCCATTTTTAAGAGAACCTCCCGGGTTTGCGCGTTCGGGGTTGACGCCCCCGAAACAATACCTATACTTTTGAATTTTTTCAACTCGTTAAAATCGAATTGTTCGACACTTGAAAGCCTGAAAACGTTTTCACAGTTTGCTTTTGCAATTTCGTATAACTTGTTGGTGTTACTACTGTTCAGCCCGCCAAGTACGATAACCGCATCACACACTTTTGAAAGTTCTTCAACTTCTTTCTGCCGTTCTATAGTAGTATAACAAATAGTCTTAAAAACAGCAACTGTTTTTTCACAGACTTTTTTAATATTTTTTATTATTTTTTCAAATTTTTCTACCGAAAAGGTGGTTTGGCACACTACCGACAGATCTTTTTGAGAAAGCCAGCCCGGAATCGGGTCGTTTTCGTTTAAAACACAGGCGGAATTTGCGCACCAACCGACAAGCCCGCAGACCTCGGGATGGTTGGGTTTTCCGATAATTACAATCTGTCTGCCAAGCTCATATTGTTCTTTGATTATTCTCTGCGTGCGCTTGACGTAGCTACATGTGCAGTCAACAATCTTAATGCCACGCCTTTCGCACTCTTTGTAATAGTTTTCGGGAACGCCATGTGAGCGGAAAATTACCGTACAATTATCGGGCATTTCTTCAAGCGATTCCACGCATTTTATGCCCTTGTTTTTTATTTCTTCAACTACCTGCGGATTGTGAACGATTTCGCCCAAAACGTAGACGTTTTCACCCTCTAATGAAAGCGCCGTATCTACTGCGTGCTTAACGCCCACACAGAATCCGCTGCTTTTTGCCGTAATTACTCTCATTTTTTAATCTTTTTCTTCTCTTTGCTTTCCAACGTCGCTTTAAACTCGTAGTACATATCTTCAAGCTTTTGTCTTAAAATTTCGTCGCAGGCTGCAATATCTTCGGAAGTGAGCTTTTTATCGTAATATTCTGTAAATTCAAAAGGTTCCCCGTATAAAATATGCTGTTTTTTGAACGCCTTGATTTTAGTTACCTGCACCATGGGAATAATCGGTGTGCGGGTTTTAATCGAAAGGGCCGTTGCCCCGCTTTTAAAAGGCAGAAACAGTTGGTCGGTCTTATTCCTCGTGCCCTCGGGAAATATGCAAACTATCCCGCCACTTTTAAGATATTTCATGGACAGCATAATTGCACGAACGTCGTTGCCGTCACGGTTGACGGGAATACACTCGCACTTTGCGGTAAACCACTTTGATAAGCCTTTTTCAAACAACTCTTTTTTTGCCATATAATGTATCGGCTTATCGGTTGACATTGCTGCGGGAATAACATCTAAAACGCTTAAATGATTTCCGACTATTATATATGAACGGTCATTGAAATTTTCAACGTGTCCGTGCTTTTTATACGGATAAAAAGGCTTGATAAAAAAGCGATGTATTCGACGCATTTTTTTAAACCACTTTTCAAATTTAGTGGGTTTAACTTTTTTATTTTTCTTCGTATCTTCAGGCACCTGCTCTTTATCAACCTGATTTTCGTTTATTTCCATGTCAGATTTTTTCCTGTATTTTATTTAAAATGAAATTTACGACCTCATCAATGCTCATATAAGATGAATCTACCTCAACGGCATCCTCTGCCTTAACAAGGGGAGCAACCGCGCGATTTATATCCTGCTCGTCACGCTTAATTATATCCGCAAGAATTTCGTCAAAGGGTTGGGTAAAGCCTTTTATTGCGTTTTCTTCCATCCTGCGTTTTGCACGTATTTCGGGCTTTGCCGTAAGGAAAAATTTAAATTCTGCGTTGGGAAGCACGTTTGAGCCGATATCCCTACCGTCAAGCACGCAGGAAGTCTTTTTTGCTATTTCGCGTTGAGCCTCCACCATCTTATAACGCACGTATGGAAACGCCGAAACCGCCGAGGCAAGCATCGAAATTTCGGGTTTTCTTATATCCGAAGATACGTCCTTACCGTCAAGATAGGTAATCTGAACGCCGTTCTCGTAGCCTACGGTAATTTGGGTGTTTTTCAAAATAGTTTCAACCGCCTTTTCGTCATTAACCGAAACGCCGCTTAAATGACATTTTAAGCCGCACGCCCTGTACATGGCCCCCGTATCAAGACAGAGAATATTAAGTTTTTTTGCAATTAACTTTGAAACTGTGCTCTTTCCACTACCTGCAGGTCCGTCAAGCGCAATATTGTATTTTTTAGTCAAATCCTTCCTCAAATTTGCCGCACCGTGCAAATATACGGGTTTCACTACGATATCATTGTCCACAAACATCATTACCCTTATGCAGAGGGCGAGCGAACCTTCAATTTCAGGTTCGAGCGAGGAATACAGCGCACTGCCCGAAAATCCGCACTCGCGCGCCGCTTTTGCAGGGTAATACGAACGGATGTCGGAAGTATTGGAAAACATTATACAAATTATATCCTCTTTTTCTATTGAATTTTGTGTACAAATGCTTTCAAGTAGCTCCTTGACGCGCTCTTTAATCTGCTGTGCGCTATCAATGTCTAATGTAGTTGCTCCGCGTATTGCCTTCATATTTACTCCTATCTTATGTTATTTTCTGTTTACCTCTATCGTATGCTATTTCCTGCGGCAAAGCCTGTTGAAAACGCTATTTGCAAATTGTAACCGCCCGTGAACGCATCCACATCCAGCACTTCACCGCAAAAATACAGACCTTTTATAAGCTTACTTTCCATAGTTTTTGGGTCTATTTCCTTCACACTGACCCCGCCCGAGGTTATGATAGCTTCGCTGAAATCTCTTAAAGAAGCAACAAGCATATCAAAATTTTTGACTATTCTTAATAAAGTTATTCTTTGAGCCTTTGTAACACTGTTTACCTTCTGCTCGAAAGAAATTTGGCATCTTCTCAAAACTTCGGAAATAACCGCCGAAGGAAGCAACTCTTTTAAACAATTTGAAATAGTTTTATTCTTGTATTCGTCGAAATCACGCAAAATGCGCTTATCAAGCTGTTCTTCGGTAAGTGCTGGTTTGAAATCAACTGACAGAGTTACTTTATTCAAATCATGCCTGTTAATAAGGCTTGACGCCGACAAAACAATAGGTCCCGAAATTCCAAAATGCGTAAACAGCATTTCCCCGAAAAACTCTTTAATAAGCTTACCGTCGTATTTTACGGAAAGCTTTACGTTTTTAAGGGTCAATCCCTGCATTTCTCTATAATAATTGCCTTTTAAATTCAAGCCGCAGAGCCCCTGAACCAAAGGTGTTACACTGTGTCCGGCATCTTCTGCAAATTTAAAGCCGTCGCCTGTAGAGCCTGTTGACGGATACGAAACTCCGCCCGTACTAACTATTACTTTGTCAAAGGCATAGACGCCGTTTTCGGTTGTTATGCCTGACATAGTACTGTTCAAAATATTCAATTTTAGTACTTTTTCGTTGAATTTTAAAGTAACACCTGAATTTTTGCAATAATTTTCGAGGCATTTGGTAATATCGCTTGCCTTGTCGGATACAGGAAAATATCTGCCACCGCGCTCTAATTTCAGACGCACACCGCCCTCTTCAAAAAATTCAACGCACCTTTCGGGTGAGAAATTGTGCACAGAGCTCGTCAAAAATTTGGCGTTGTTTACAACGTTTTGCAGAAATTCCGAAGGTATACAATCGTGTGTTACGTTGCACCTACCCTTGCCCGTAATGTAAATCTTTTTCCCACTCTTTTCGTTCTTCTCGAAAATAGTTACATTGTGCCCGCTTACCGCGGCAGCATACGCCGCCATCAGCCCTGCGGCGCCTGCACCTATTACTGCAACCTTGCTCATAAAATACCTTGCGGCATGAACAAAACCGTTCCTGCCGCATAAATCTCATATTAAACGGGATAGACCTTGTTGGGATTCAAAGCCATATCGGTGTCAACACCCGTATCCTTTGCTTTTCTCCATTTGAAGAAGTTTGTTGAAACTTCGGGGAACAGCGCATAGGACAGAACATCCTCTTCTTGCTTGTAGAATCCGTCTTGCTTGACTTTTTCGGTAAGCTCATGCATTTCATTGCTAAGCTTGTCGGCAGGACGACAGGTAATAACTTCCTCGCCCCCTGCCTTACATGCTTTAACTATTTCGGGGTTCTTTTCGCCGAGAACTGCGCCGTATTTTCCGAGTATCAAATCCTTGAACTGCGCTGTCAGCGTCTTGTATCTGCCGAAAAGCACGTTCCATACTGCCTGCGTTCCTACAATCTGGCTTGAAGGAGTTACCAAGGGAGGATATCCGCAGTCTTTTCTGACTATAGGAACTTCTGCAAGACACTCCTGCAGCTTCTCCTCTTTGCCTGCTTGCTTAAGCTGGTTCATAAGATTTGAAAGCATCCCGCCGGGAACCTGATATAAAAGCGTGTTTATATCTATATTTCTTACTTTGGGGTTGAGGAATCCGTCTTTTTCAAGACGAGCGGCAACTCCTTTGAAGTGATTTACGGCTGGTAACAGCTTTTCTATTTCAATACCCGTGTCGTGCGCCGTTCCCTTTAATGTTGCAACCAAAGGTTCCGTTGCGGGATTGGAAGTTCCGTTACCGAGTGGCGAAAGTGCGCAGTCAACGATATCTACACCCGCCTCAATTGCCATAAGATAGACCATATCGCCCGTACCCGTAGTATTGTGGGTATGCAAGTGAACCTTAGTTTCGGGACGAAGCTTGGCTTTAAGCTCTTTAACGAGGTCGTATGCGGTATAGGGCAACAATAAATTTGCCATATCCTTAATACAAATATTGTCGGCGCCCATATCCTCGAACTGCTTTGCAAGTTTTACAAAATATTCGGTGGTATGAACGGGGCTTGTTGTGTATGAAATCGCGCACTCGCACACGCATTTCCCGCCCTTGCCGTACTTTTTGATTGCATTTACCGACGCTTCGAGATTTCTCGGGTCGTTTAAAGCGTCGAAAAGTCTGATAACGCCTACACCGTTTTCAATAGATTTCTCTACGAACTTTTCTACGACGTCGTCTGCGTAATGGCGATAACCAAGAAGGTTCTGACCGCGAAGTAGCATCTGAATGGGCGTCTTTTTAAGATATTTTTTTAAATTTCTCAATCTGTCCCAAGGGTCTTCGTTCAAAAACCTTAAACAGCTGTCGAAAGTAGCGCCGCCCCACGCTTCCAAGGAATAATAGCCCATTTCATCGAGAATGGATAATACAGGCTCCATTTCCTCAAATTTCATACGCGTAGCCGCGTGCGATTGGTGTGCGTCACGCAATATCGTATCCGTAATTAAAACTTTTTTATTTTCCATTTCCTTACCTTATTATAAAAACTGCAAAATTGTTTTCAATTTTTGTGAACTGATTTAAACATTTTTTGGAACAAGCAGAACCACGCTTCTGTGCCCGTGCACACAATTTGCGAATGCTTTCGCCTCAGTGGAAGTGAATGCCATTAATCTAGCATTTGTTTGCCCTTAGTGTTGCGGGCAGAGAAACTTAGTTTCTACAAATTACGAAATTTTTCTTGCGCAGAATAGAAAGAAAAATTTGTGAATAATTATCCAAAGCATGCGAGCAGCACGCCCGCAGCTATTGCCGAACCGATAACGCCCGCGACATTGGGTCCCATCGCATGCATCAAAAGATGGTTTTGCGGATCGTACTCTCTTCCGACGTCCTCAGATATTCGAGCCGCCATAGGCACTGCAGAAACGCCCGCCGAACCGATTAACGGATTGATTTGACCCTTTGTGAGCTTACTCATCAACTTTGCAACCAAGAGTCCGCCGATAGTTCCGATAGCAAATGCAAAGAAACCGATAACTATAATTCCGAGCGTCTCTGGGCTCAAAAACATCTCTGCCTTTGCCTTGCAACCTACTGATACACCTAAAAAGATTGTTATCGTGTTCATAAGCCCATTCTGCGCTTGCGTTGAAAGCCTATCGACAACTCCCGTCTCTTTAAATAGGTTACCCAACATAAGCATTCCCAAAAGAGGTATTGCATCGGGCAGGAGCAGCCCAACTACCAAAGTTACGATTATGGGAAAAAGGATTTTTTCAAGCTTACTGACCTGGCGGAGCGGTTTCATTCTTATAGTGCGCTCTTTTTTAGTCGTAAGCAACCTCATTAATGGCTTTTGTATTAGCGGTATAAGCGCCATGTACGAGTACGCCGCAATAGCTATCGCAGGCAGATAATCTCTTGCCAACTTTGTAGTTACCATAATAGCCGTAGGGCCGTCCGCTCCGCCGATAATAGCTATTGAAGCTGCTGCAGCCGCAGAGAATCCCAGCCATGACGCCAATATAAAGGCAACGAATATTCCAAGCTGTGCGCCGGCGCCTATAATCATACTCTTGGGATTTGCAATTAAAGGACCGAAGTCTGTCATAGCACCGATTCCTAAGAAAATGAGCGGCGGATAAATAACCTTTTCTACGCCGAAATAGAGGTACCACAAAAGACCTCTGGAAGTTTCCTCTACCGCCTCGTATGAGTTGTTTCCTTCCGGATGAACACCCCAAAGCACCTTTTCTGCTCCGGGAATATTTATAAGGAACATACCGAACGCGATGGGTAGCAAAAGCATCGGCTCAAATTTTTTGACTATGGCAAAATAAAACAGAACAAACGATATGAGGAGCATTATATAATTGAGTCCATTGCCCTTCATAAAGCCCATCGACTGGAAAAGGTCTGAGAATATTTTGCCAAAATCTACTGCAAGTAAATTTAGCCCCATAATTTCCCCCGATTTAAGCTATAGTTGCGAGGAGAGCGTTTGTTTCTACGTTTGCACCCTTTGCTACATTAATAGTTATTTTACCGTCGCAAGGTGCGGTAATGTCGTTATCCATCTTCATTGCTTCAAGCACTATGATGGGCTGATCCTTTTTAACCGTTGCGCCGTCCTGAACGAGAATATTTTTAATAAGTCCGTTGAAGGGAGCTAAAACCTTTTCTCCGCTGACGGGAGCACTCGCCTTGGGTGCGGGCGCCGCAGCAACGGGAACTATATTACTAACCGAAGGGGCTTCTCCCACTTCTTCTACACCTACGGAATAACTTTTACCGTCTATCGTCACTATAAAATTACGCATAAACATCTCCTTAAATTTTCTTAATTCTCTTAACTTTAAATTCACACTTAGGTTTTTCGTCTGTATAATAAGACATAATTGCCGCAATTATTGCCGCGCGCACCTCTGGAGAGATTTCCTCTTCTTCAGAAACTTTCTCTTCAATAACCTGCCCTTTGACTTTTTTGCGGTTTTTACCTATTTTATTTAAAAATGCAAGGTTATCGGTTTTGCGCATCAATAGCCCTATCAGCCAAATTATAAGAATTATTAAAACTATTCCTGCGAAAACCACGGCAAACCCTATCAGCGCATACAGACAGGCTTCGCCCAATTCAAGACTACCCTCTTGATTAAGCAGTGATAAAAAATTATTTATCATATGCGCCTCACTTTAACAGCATCTGCAGAGCCGCAGTTATATACTGTTTAGCAAAAGAGGGTTGAATTATATTGTCGATATATCCGCCCTTTGCCGCATTTACGGGGTCGGAATTTTCATCGGCATATTTTTGAGTGATTTTTGCTTTATCTGCCTTTTTATCCGAAGAAAATTCTATTTCCGCACCTTGAACGCTGTCAAAAAGGGCAATTTGTGAAGTTGCAAAGGCATACGTCATATCGTATCCCATAGATTTGGCCGCAAAAAGTGTGTAACCAAGTCCAATTGCTTTTCCGTACACGACAGAAATCTTTGCGCTATCAATGCAGTCAAGAATACTGACGTACTCGCCTATTTCCTTTAAGACAAGGCTGTCATTAGTTGAAAGGTTTGCCTCAATCCCAAGAGTGTTTACAAAGGTTATATAGGGCAGACCGTAACAGCTTGCAATCTCGGCAAAATCTTTCAGCTTTCTTACGTTATGCGCATTGAGATAAACCCCGTTTTCGCCGTCGAATACGGCCGTCGCACAAGCAATTCCGCCTATTCTCGTAAGATAACATTTAACTTCTTTTGAATAGCTAGCGCCGAGTTCGACTATATAATCCTTATCGAACACTTTCAGTATATTTTTAAGATCGGCCTTATTGTCAAGTTCGGGAATACTTTCGTTCAGATCTCCGCAATCAATTGCAACCGAGCCGAGTATCTCGTTAATTTCTGAAATTTTGCATTTAACTTCCCCTACATCATTTACGGTAAAGGTTGCAATGTTTGCATTTTTCAACGCACCCGCACCGCCGACTTCGTATTTAGTAAGATTCTTGCCGTCCGTAGCCGAAATAACCAAGGGGCTGTTTGCCGCAATCGCACTCTTTTTATCAATGAAGAAGTTAAAATCACAAATACCGGCAAGCACCGCAATCTGACCGTAAACTTCGCCGTTTACTATAAGATATTGCGGAACGGTGCCTTTAAGCTGCGAAGCTTTCAAAATGAGAGACGCAAGACCTTCAAGAACGTTCACGCCCTCGCCAACCTGTACACCGAGCGACGACAGAATATAAATGACAGGTGCCGATGCCTTTTCAGCCTGATTTAAGCACTTTTCTATTTTTTCGCAGTTTGCTTTACTTACGCCACCCGACAGAACTGCAGGGTTCTGTGCAACAATATAATAAGGATAGTCGTTTATCGTAGCAAATCCCGTTACAACTCCCTCGCCTTCGGCATCTTCGCCGTAAAACTCATTTTTTGAAAAGCTGAAACAGGAAAACTCCACAAAGCTATCCTCATCTATAAGTGTATTGATTACTTTTCTGACGTCTTTGCCTGCGTCAGAAATTGCTTGCTTACGCTTTTGCAATAAGCCGATTTTATCCATAAAAATCTCCACAATGCCAAATTTCTTCTCTTATCATTGTATCACAAATATTTATAAAAGCAAGCAAAATTAAATATAAATATTTAAATTAAAAAGATGACTTGCGTCATCTCTTCCTTTTAATTATTTTAAATTTGGATTTTATGAATGCATCTATCCTGTCCGAGTATTTACATACGAGCCAAAACGATAGCGCTACGAGCGCTACAAGCACTGCCCATATGAGTATACCCCACCATGTCGTAAAGGGTATCAGTTCAAAGGAATACGCAGTGGAGAATACCGAAATTGCCCGGGTTATAGTTATCATAATTAAAAAATAGACCCAGCCCATAGACGAAAGTCCCGCTATAAAACAGAGTACGTCGTCCGGAAACATAGGGAGCAAAAACATCAAGGATAGAATAAGATAATCCTTCCCCTTAATTTTGTTCAGCCATTTGTCAAGACTTTCCTTCCCCACAATCCAGCAAACGGCTTTATAGCCTATCCAACGGCCTATTGCAAAAGCTACGATTGACCCCGTGATTATGCCAATAAATGCAAAAAAAGCGCATTTTAACGGTCCGAACATTGCAACGCCGACAGCCACGGCAACTGAGCCGGGTACGGGCAAGAGCACAACCTGCAGAAAGCAAAAAATAATAAATATTACGGCAGTCCAACCTCCCGCCGCGCTTATATATGCGCGGAGAGCCTCCACACTGTTGATTTTCCCAATCAGTCCGGTCGCACAGAGGAAGTAAAAGACTAGAGCGCATATATCGAGAAAAATTAGAAGGCAGATAATCAATCGGTATATTGACTGCTTACCGAATACAAAAAAGAGCACGCCGGCAAGTGTTATTATTCCTATAATTACTGCTGAAACGGACAACAAAAGATTAAAATGTACGGCAATAAAACTTAAATTTTTGTAGTTTAAGCCGTACGCAATAAAAAGATAGGCAATGGCGCCCGTAAGCACCACCGCCAATATGTTTATAAAGTATTTTAATATTTCCGTGCGCTTCATATAAAATCCCCGATATAATCTTTTATTATTATATGGTTTTATCGGAATTTTTATAATTAGCTCTTGTAATTCTTAACAGCGTCGGTCGCAAGCTTGTCGCAAATGTTATTGTATTCGTTATCTGCATGTCCCTTAACTTTTATGAACTTAAGCTTGTGAATACCGCTTAATTCAAGTAGGCTGCGCCATAAATCTTCATTTTGGACAGGTTTTTTATCCGCCTTTTTAAAACCGTTTTTCGCCCATCCAAATACCCAGCCCTGCACAAATGCATTCACAGTATAAGCAGAGTCGCTGTATACGTCTACCTCGCAGGGCTCTTTAAGACATTTCAGTCCCTCTATCACGGCAGTCATTTCCATACGGTTGTTGGTTGTTGAACCGTCTGCGCCCGAAATTCTCTTTTCAACGCCGTTATAAATGAGAACCGCGCCCCATCCCCCGACGCCGGGATTCCCCGAACAAGCGCCGTCGGTATATAAAGTCACCTTTTTCATATTAATTATCGCCCGTTTTGACCGTACACGCGTCCACAGCTTCGCCAATTATTTCACGGAATTTCTTTTCTTCAAGCGTTTTGATAACCTGCAAATTTTTACTGCCAGCAGGACATGATTTAATTAAAAGCTCCTCGACTTTATTATCTCCGTTCAAAGCCATTTCAGCGCATCCATATAGGGTTTGAGCCGCTAAAGTTTGCGCTTCTGACTTTGTTAATCCAGATTTTACGCCGGCGGAGATGAGACTATCGAGAAAAGAAAATGCATAAGTCGGTCCGCAACTGCCGATAGCCGTAACGGCATCGAGCTTGCTTTCGTCAACGCTGATAACCGTTCCTATATTATTGAAAAGCTTGCTTAAAAATTCAGTATCGTCGGGCTGACGGTTAAAATCAGACATATCTATTCCGATTGCGCCCTCACCTATCGTGCAAGGATAATTTGGAACGCAGCGGGCAACCCTTATAAGTCCTATTCCAAGCGAATTTTTAATTTCGCTCTTTTTAATATCTGGAATTACCGAGATAATTTTATCGGGAGAAGCCTTTTTAATACTATTTAAAACTGAGGGGAGATCAGCACCTTTAACAGCTAAAACAACAAATTCACTGTTTTGCGCAACGTATAAATTACTGTTTGTAGTTATTACACCTAGATAATCAACTTTATCAAGCTGTTCCTCGGAAATATCGCTTGCAATAATTTTTTTACCCCGTAGAAAATCGGATTCAATCGCACCACGCATAATAGTTGTTGCAATAAATCCGCAACCGATAATACCTAATTTATAACGTTTTTTCATAATATTCTCCAAAAACAGTTGACTAAAATTTAAGGTTATTATATAATTTTAGCGATATTTAATTTAGGGGAGTAGCTCAACGGTAGAGTCGCGGTCTCCAAAACCGTCGGTTGCATGTTCGAATCGTGTCTCCCCTGCCAAACAAGTTCCGTAATGTGTTGCGGAACTTGTTTTTTATCTAAATCAAACATCTATAGAATAATTTTTATATAAAAATATGTGATTATGTGTCGCATAGTACTATGCATTTATATATCAATATTGCCCTTTTTGCCCAAAATTGCCGAATTTTCCTCTAAAATGGGTTCTACTTCATATTTGATAAATTCTACAACTTGTGACGGTGCCCTGCCAATAAATTTCTTTTCATCAAGTATTTTATCCAGTTTTCCGTGGACGGCCTTAAACAAATTATCTCCTTTAATAAGCTCGATAAGATTGTTTTCTCTGCCATATTCTTTTACGTTTTTGCCTGCTTCCATAGAGAGCACTCTTATTTTTTCATGAAGCTCCTGCCTGTCTCCCCCCGCCTTTACGCACTCCATAATAATATTTTCCGTAGCCATAAAGGGAAGCTCAGCCGCAACGTGCTTTGATATAACTTTATCGTAAACCACAAGATTTTCGCTGACATTCAAATAAATGTTAAGTATTCCGTCGAGCGCAAGAAATGCCTGCGCGTTGACTATTCTTCTGTTTGCCGAGTCGTCGAGCGTGCGCTCAAACCACTGCGTTCCGGCAGTTATTGCTGAGTTCACGGGAAGGGAAATAACGTACCTTGCAAGCGCACTTATTCTTTCGCTTCTCATCGGATTTCTCTTATACGCCATAGCTGAAGAGCCGATTTGCGATTTTTCGAAGGGCTCTTCTATTTCCTTTAAACTCTGCAAAATGCGGATGTCGTTTGAGAATTTATATGCGCTCTGCGCAATCTGTGACAGCACACAGAGCGCATTATAATCGAATTTTCTCGGATAAGTCTGTCCGGTTACGCCGTAAACTTTATCAAAACCGATTTTTTCAACAACTTTCTTTTCAAGCTCTTTTACCTTTCCCTCATCGCCGTCAAAAAGCTCCATAAAACTTGACTGCGTGCCCGTAGTTCCCTTTACACCGCGCAATTTGAAGAATTTTTGCAGATTGACGAGGCTGTTGTAATCCATCGTCAAATCTTGTATCCACAGGGTTGCGCGTTTACCAACGGTAGTTAGCTGTGCGGGCTGCAGATGCGTAAATCCAAGCGTGGGAAGATCTTTATATTTCAATGCAAATGTAGTAAGCTTGTCAATTACATTTACAAGCTTGGCTTTAATTATTTCAATAGCGTCAAAAATTACTATAAGCTCGGAATTGCAGTCCACAAAGCAACTCGTTGCGCCCAAATGAATTATTGGCTTTGCAGATTTTGCCTGATCTCCGTATGCACGGACGTGTGCCATTACGTCGTGCCTAACTTCACGTTCGTAACGCGCCGCAACCTCAAAATTGACGTCATCGACGTACTTTTTTAACTCATCCACCTGCTCTTGCGTTATGTTGAGTCCAAGCTCCTTTTGAGATTCGGCAAGCGCAACCCACAGCTTTCTCCAAAGCCTGAATCTTTTGCCGTCCGAAAAGTTCTTCGCCATATCTTTGCTTGCATAACGCGCAACTAACGGATTCTGATAGACAGAATTATCAATCATATTTTCTCCTTAACATTTTACGGGCGCAGGATATTCTGTACCGAAGGTTTCAACCGTAACACTTTCCATAACCTGCGGTTTAAGTGGTTTATCCTGCCAATCCGTTTGAACGGAAGCAATTTTATCAACTACCTCTATCCCCTCTATTACCTTTCCGAACGCCGCGTATTGACCGTCAAGGTGAGGAGAATTTTCGTGCATTATAAAGAACTGCGAGCCTGCGGAATTGGGGTTCATAGCGCGCGCCATAGACAGAACACCGCGCTCGTGCTTTATATCGTTGCCTTTAAAATTGTTGGCAACAAATTCGCCTTTTATGGAGTAGCCCGGACCGCCTATACCTTTGCCCACAGGGTCACCGCCCTGAATCATAAAGCCCGCAATTACGCGGTGGAATATAAGTCCGTTGTAAAAACCGCTTTTTACAAGTGAAATAAAATTATTGACGGTATTGGGCGCCTTCTCGGGATAGAGCTCGGCTTTTATAGTTCCGCCGTCTTTTATTTTAAAAGTTGCAATAGGATTTTGCATAATTAAATCTCTCCTGTTTTTTCAAGTTTTACTCCCGCTTCTTCAAAGAGCTGCAAGGAGAAATTATCGGGATAGCCCTCTTTATAGACGACGCGAGAAATTCCCGAATTGATAATCATTTTAGCACAGATAATACAGGGCTGATGCGTGCAATAAAGAGTGCAACCGTCTACACTACTACCCACTCTCGCCGCCTGAATTATTGCGTTCTGCTCGGCGTGGACCCCGTAACACAGCTCGTGCTTGGTTCCGCTGGGAATTTCAAGTTTTTGCCTTAAACACTCTTTTTTATCCACACAGCTAGGTATTCCCTGCGGCGCACCGTTATATCCTGTTGCAATAACTCTTTTGTTTTTGACTATTACCGCGCCGATGTGTCTGTTTTCCCGACAACAGCTAGACCAAGTACCGATGAGCTCTGCCATCTCCATAAATCTTTTATCCCACTTATCCATAAAATGCGCTCCGAAAATTTGTTCGAAGATATTTTAGCATAAAATTTCCAAAATTGCAATTTTTTAACTTCTCGTGTTTAAGTTTATTTTCCATAGTTTATATAATAGTTGTGAATTAAAACGGAGGAATTGTTTTTATGACTATTAAACCTTTATTCGATAAAGTCGTTGTCGAAGGTCTCAAAGCCGAAGAAAAAACCAAAAGCGGACTTTACCTTACGGCAGCTTCACAGGAAAAACCCGCCACCTGCGTTGTAATTGCGGTAGGTCCCGGAGGTGTCGTTGACGGCAAGGAAGTTAAAATGCAAGTCAAAGTCGGCGACAAGGTTCTGCTTGCAAAATACAGCGGAACTGAAGTTAAGGTTGACGACAAGGAATATACGATTATCCGCCAAAGCGACATCTTGGCAATAGTTGAATAATTAAAGGAGATTTAAATTATGGCTAAACAGATTAAATACGGCGACGAAGCTAGAAAATTACTTGAAAACGGTGTAAATATCGTTGCAGATACCGTTAAAATTACACTCGGCCCCAAGGGCAGAAACGTCGTACTCGACAAGAAGTTCGGCGCACCACTTATTACTAACGACGGCGTTACCATTGCTAAAGAAATCGAGCTTGAGGACCCCTTCGAAAACATGGGCGCGCAGCTCGTTAAAGAGGTTTCAACCAAGACTAACGACGTTGCGGGCGACGGAACTACCACCGCAGTCGTGCTTGCGCAAGCTATAGTCAAGGAAGGACTTAAAAACCTTGCGGCAGGTGCTAATCCTATAATTCTGAAAAAAGGCATCTCTTCCGCTGTTGATACGGCAGTAGCTAAAATTCAACAGATTTCAAAACCCGTTGAAAATAAGCTTGCAATCTCGCAGGTTGCTTCCATATCTGCAGGCGACGAAAAAATCGGAGAACTCATTGCAAACGCTATGGAAATTGTAGGAAAAGACGGTGTTATAACCGTTGAAGAAGGCAAAACCATGGCAACCGAGCTTACTACCGTTGAGGGAATGCAATTTGACAGAGGTTACGCTTCCGCATATATGGTAACCAATACCGAGAAAATGGAAGCTATTCTCGACAATCCTTATATTCTCATTACCGATAAAAAGGTCTCCTCGCTGCAGGAAATTCTCCCCGTTATCGAGCCCATCGCTCAGCAGGGCGCAAGGCTCCTAATTATTGCAGAGGACGTTGAAGGCGACGCGCTTGCCGCACTAATCGTAAATAAATTGAAGGGCGTTTTGAACTGTGTTGCGGTTAAAGCTCCCGGTTTCGGTGACAGAAGAAAGGCAATGCTCGAAGATATCGCGATTCTTACGGGCGGCACTGTTATCTCATCTGATTTAGGCTATGAATTTAAGGACGTAACTCCCGATATGCTCGGCAGAGCGGCGCAGGTCAAAGTTGATAAGGATAACACCACCATTATCGACGGTGCAGGCTCGGCTGAAGATATTAAAGCGCGCGTTGCTTCAATCAAGGCGCAGATTGCGGAAACGACTTCGGACTACGACAGAGAAAAATTGCAGGAAAGACTTGCAAAGCTTGCCGGTGGCGTTGCTGTCATCAGTGTAGGTGCGGCAACTGAGGTAGAAATGAAGGAAAAGAAGCTTCGCATAGAGGACGCTCTTGCGGCAACCCGCGCAGCTGTCGAAGAGGGTATCGTTCCCGGCGGCGGTGTTGCACTCCTCTCCACTATTCCCGAACTCAAAAGGCTCGTTTTATCCTTGCAAGGCGACGAAAAGACGGGTGCGGCTATTGTAATGAGAGCAATCGAGGAACCAGTTCGCCAGATTGCAAAGAACGCAGGTTTTGACGGCTCTGTCGTTGTAAACAACATACTTAAAGCTAAAAAAGTCAATTTTGGCTTCGATGCACTCAAAAACAGATATACCGACATGGTTGAAAGCGGTATAATAGACCCCACGAAAGTATCGCGCTCCGTTCTTCAGAACGCGGCATCCGTTGCAGCAACACTTCTCACAACAGAAAGCATCGTAACCGACATTCCCACTCCTCCCGCACCTCCTATGGGTGGCAACCCCGATATGGGCGGAATGTACTAAGAAGACAAACCGATATAGAATTTAAGCCCGCGAGCTCTTGCTCGCGGGCTTATTAATTTTGTTAATAAATTCTATCAAATTTATTTTCATCTGTTAAAAAAACCGCTTTGCATTTTTTAAGACGGTCCGAATACTGTCCGTTTTCAATATATTTTAAAAGTTCTTCTTTTATAAAGCTATATGCCTCGTCATCGTTTTGAGCTTTAAACGGATGATCTACCCAAAATTGAAACCAGTACTCATCAACATAAGGAAGCTCGTCGTACTCGGTAATTTCATCTGTTTCAGGCACATTTTCGCCATAATCTTTGGAAAGACTCTCATAATTTTCCGTTGTTATGTAATCTCCGCGAAGTTCGAAGTTGTACCTATAAGTGTATCCTGTTCTGTAAACGTCAAAACAAATAATCAGTGCATCTTCATCAAAATGCTCATCCGATAAATTAAAATCGAGCAACTCCGATATCGTCAATGACGCACTGTTGCATGATAAATACAGTTTATACATAGTCTCGTAGATTTTATCGGAGTTCGTCAAATTTTGAAAGCAAAATCGCACGCCGCGCTGTCTGTATTCTTCGTAAGGTATAAATTCAATCGTACCCTTACTTTTATTTTTATTAAAGTGTATTAACTTAATCTCTTCAATTTTTCTAAACGACAAAATATGTTCTCTACCACGGGAGCATATTTTTATTGCGTTACTATAAATAAAGTACTCAGTATTGCCTTGTCTGAGTAGTGTTATTACGAAAATTGTTGCCGTAACGACCGAAATTCCAACAAAAAAGAATAAAAAGCTACCAAGATTTATCGTTGAGGTAAGAAAAAGTATTAAACCGACAATCAGATAAACGGCAAGTGTAGCAACACCTATCAATAAATCACGGGCAATCGAAGCAAATTTTGAAACCGAAAAATGAGCTATCGGTTCGTCAAAAATCATTTCTGCTCTCCAACTAATTTATTCAGTATGCGCTCTAATGCGTATTTGCCGTGTTCATAGGTCAAACCGCCTTGAAAATATGCAATATAGGGAGGTTTTACGGGTCCGTCGGCAGAAAGTTCAATAGAAGCACCTGAAACGAAGGTTCCCGCAGCCATTATAATTTTGTCGTCGTAACCCGGCATATCCCACGCCTCGCAGGTAACAAAGCCGTCTACGGGTGAAGCGTACTGCACTTCTCTTATGAAGTTTACCATTTTATCAGCGTCGTCAAACTGAATTGCGCGGGTGATATCGTATGACATTTTATCGAGCGAAGGATAATTTTTATATCCAAGCTCGCCCATAGCCTTACCTATTAAAAGACTTGTTTTCAGTGATTGCGCAACCGTATGCGGAGCCATAAACAGACCCTGATAGAAATTACGGTATCCCTGCTCATAAGAGCCGACTTCCAAACCTATTGAAGGCGCTGTAAGTCTTTTACCTATCAAATCGATATATTTTTCTTTACCGCAAATATACCCGCCGGTCGGAGCAAGTCCTCCGCCCGCATTTTTAATAAGCGAACCGACAATGATATCCGCTCCGACTTCGCTCGGTTCAATCTTTTCAACGAACTCGCCGTAGCAGTTATCTACGAAAATACAGCCGCTAAAGCCGTTTTTGCGTAAAAATTCGCAAATTTTTCCTATTTCTTCGCAAGAAAAGGCATCACGAAGCTCATATCCGCGCGAACGCTGAATATAGACCATTTTTACTTTTTCATTAAGTCTATTTTCAATTTCGCTTAAATCACAAGACCCGTCGTCTTTTAAATTGCAATAATCAAAATTGATGCCGAAATCCTTTAAAGAGCCGTTATTTTCACCAAAAATTACCCCTCTTAAAGTATCATATGGCATACCGGTAATACAGAGCACAGTGTCGGCTGGTCTCAAGATACCGAATAGAGCAACGGTTAAAGCATGAGTTCCCGAAAGTAAATGAGGAGAAACTATGCCCGCCTCGCAACCGAAAACTTGAGCATAGAGCTTTCCTAGCGCATCTCTACCCTCATCGCCGTAGCCGTAGCCGGTACTCCCATTAAAATGGCGAACGGCAACATTACAGTCTCGAAAGGCTTTTAAGACTTTTTTCTGATTGAAATAAGCTATTTCGTCGATTATTTTAAATTTGCCTACAAGAGCACTTTCACACTGCTCAATAAGTTCAATATTAGTCATTCTTTAATATCTCCGCAACTTTATCTGCCGTTGCCTCCTGCGGTTCAAGCCAATGTATGCCCTGCAATTTTTTAAAAAAGGTTATCTGTCTTTTTGCATAGTGTCGGGTATTTTGCTTAATTATGTCACGCATAGTACTATCTAAACCGCCATTTTTTAGTCCAAAAACCACTTCTTTGTACCCGATTGCCTGCATACACTGACAATTTTCATCTATTCCGCTATTTAACAGTTCTTTGACTTCATCGACAAGTCCGCGCTCAAACATTTCGTCAACGCGCCTGTCAATCCTATTATAGAGAACTTCGCGCGGGTAGTTTATAGCGACTGCCGTGTAATTTATAACAGGAATTAAGCTGTCGTTTTGCTCTGACTTCTTCTTACCGCTCACTTCATATATTTCAAGCGCACGAATAATTCTTTTTGTATCGTTAATATGGAGCTTATGCGCGGTTTCACTATCGACGCTTTTTAGTTTATCGTATAAAGCCTGTGCCCCGTCTTTTTCCAACAATTTAGCGTACTTTTCTCTTATTTTACTATCTGCAGCAACCTTTCCGTAACTCAAATCAAAAAGCAGTGAATTAATATAAAAGCCAGTGCCGCCGCAGATTATAGGCGTCTTCCCTTCGTTTAATAGCGAATTTAGCACCGGTATTGCTGCATTTCTATAATCACTTACACTAAAACTCGCATTTGGCTCAACAATATCAATTAAATGGTGCTTAACTCCGCGCTTTTCTGCCTCGGTCGGTTTAGCCGTGCCAATATCAAGACCTTTATATATAAGTTGCGAGTCGGCTGAAATCACTTGAGTATTTAATTTTAATGCGCAATCGACCGCCAAAGAAGTCTTTCCTGATGCGGTTGCGCCACAGATAACGAGAACTTTGTTCAAAATTATACTATCCTTTTAAACATTTTTTCGAAATCCTTTTTCGTCATGCAAACGCAAACGGGACGACCGTGCGGGCATTTCAAGCCGAAATTGCCGTCGATCATCTTCATAAGCGAATCGATTTCGTTATCGGTAAGCTTCTTTCCGCCTTTTATTGCATGCTTACAGGCGGTCATTGCAATCTTATCCTTTAAAACTTCTTCAAGCTTTATTTCTTTAAGTTCGTCAATTCGCGAAAGAATTTCGGTAAAGAAATCTTTAATGTTAATATTCCATAAATCGGCGGGGACTTCGTCAATTCTGTAAGCTTCAACTCCGAAAGGCGCAATATTAAAGCCCATTTTCCTCAAAACAAGGATATTATCTTCTAAAAATCTCGTTTCTTCAGGGCTTGCAAAAAATAAATAGGGTTCCAAAAGTGGTTGACGAACAACATAACGCTCTTGCAATTTGACTTTAAGCTTATCATACAACAGCCTTTCGTGCGCGGCGTGCTGATCAACAAAGTAAACGTTGTCCTCTACCTCAAATATTAGATAGGTATTGAACAGGTTTCCCTTATATTTTAGCGTCTTATAGTCAATCCTCTCCTGTTTATTCTTAAAATACGCCGTTTCGATTTCATTGGCTCGGGCGTTAGCAAACTCGGGGAAGATCACGCTTCCGTCGGATACTGTAAGAGGTCTATCGGGCTTATGAACCGCCATATACTCGTCGAGAGGTAAATCAACCTCCGGATTAAAATATTTGGGCGTTTGTGCCGGTTTTGGCGCTTTTACAGGCTGTTCTTCCGTAGGAATGTACTTTGCTATGATATTCTTGATTTCCTCCTCAGCATCGGCTTTTTTCTCGGAGTAAACCTTATTTACATCATTATCCGTAGTAGATTTAATTTCGGGTACGCGCGTTTCACTAACGACAAATTCAGCTGCGCGGGTCGTTCCGTCAAGCACCGCAGAAATAATCGTATAAACCACGCCGAATACGTGTCTGTTATCAACGAATCTGACGTCTGCCTTGTTGGGATGCACGTTTACGTCTACAATTTCAAGCGGAACGTCGATATTCAGAACATAAAAAGGATATTGGCGTTTCATTGCGTAGCTTGAATATGCGTTTGAAATAGCCGTTGCAATAGTGTTATTGACAATATATCTCCCGTTCAAAAATACACTCTGATAAGTTCTGTTCGGCTTGAAGAAATTTTGATTACCTATAAAACCGTGAATATGAATACCGTCTTTTTCAGCGTCGATTTTGAAGCACTGCGAAAGCGTCTTTGCGCCGTAGACCTGCGCAAGCCCCTCTTCCAGCCCGCCACCGAAGGACTGCAACGTGAGTTTTCCGTCAACGTAGTAGCTGAAAGAAACCTTGGGATGGGCAAGAATATATCTCATTACAAAGCTTGTAATATCCGCCTCTTCCTTTTTGTCGGCTTTCATAAATTTTGCGCGGACAGGCGTATTATAAAACAAATTATTTACCGTTACCGTAGTTCCCTTTTCGAGTGCGGCAGGTTTAACTTCGCCTGGGTTCCCGTCCTCGCAATAGACTTTATAAGCACTATTTCCTTGTGTAACTGAGACAATTTCAACCTTTGCAATTACCGAAATACTTGCAAGCGCCTCTCCTCTGAAACCAAGAGTCGTTATTCTGTCCAAATCTTCCACGCATGAAATTTTACTCGTTGCGTGCGGGGTAAAGGCAATGCGCAGATCGTCACGCTCTATGCCCGAGCCGTTATCCACAACTTTAATAAGCTGCTTGCCGCCCTGTTCAATATAAATTTCTATCTGCGTTGCACAAGCGTCAAGGCTGTTTTCAATCAATTCTTTTACTGCGGAATAGGGTCTGTCAATAACTTCGCCCGCCGCGATTCTGTTATATATATTTTTGGAAAGAATATTTATTTTTCTCATTTTCTTACCTTTTCAACCAAGTCGCTAACAAGCAAAAATGCCTGCATGGGAGAAAGATTATTTAAATCGACCTCCGAAAGAATTCTCTCGACTTCGCTTTTGCTCTCCGTATTTAATTCGTCGGTTTTGGCTTTGGTTGCAAACTGTTTGTCTCCGCTTTCAATAAGTTTTAAGATGTTTTTTGCTCTGTCCGTAACCGCAGAAGGGATTCCGGCAAGCGAAGCAACCTCTATACCAAAGCTGCGGTTAGCACCTCCGCGCATAATTTTGCGCAGAAAAACTACGCTTCCGTTGAGCTCTTTTACTGAAATTTTATAGTTTTTTATCCCGCTTAAGGTGTTTTCAAGTTCGGTCAGCTCGTGGTAATGGGTCGCAAACAGAGTTTTTGCACCTATATTGTTCGTTATAAACTCAATAACCGCCCACGCGATACTCAATCCGTCGTAGGTAGAAGTTCCTCTGCCGACTTCGTCTAAAATTAAAAGACTGCTTTTTGTGGCATTTTGAAGTATTGTTGCCACCTCTATCATCTCGACCATAAAGGTGCTTTGATCCGAAATAAGATTATCGCTTGCGCCGACTCTTGTAAATACTCTGTCAGTTATGGGTATGCAAGCTGATTTTGCGGGAACGAAGCTTCCTATGTGCGCCATAATGGTAATTACCGCAATCTGCCGCATATAGGTACTCTTACCTGCCATATTTGGACCCGTTATTATCATAGTACGGTTTTCGCCCTCGTCCAAGAGTGCATCGTTGCTGATGAATCTCTCCTTTGAAATAACTTCCACTACTGGATGACGACCGTCTTTTATAATAAGCGGTTTGTGACTTTCACAAATTTCGGGGCGCAGGTATTTATTTACTTTTGCAACCTCGGCGAATGAGGTAATGACGTCCAAAAGCGCAACCCCCGAGGCTATTGTTTTAATTTTATCTATACACTCTAAAAGTACGCATTTGATTTTCTCGTAAATTTCCGCCTCGAGTTTTATAGCAAGCTCGGCGCTTGAAAGAATTTTTTCTTCAAGACCTTTAAGCTCCTCGGTAGTAAATCTTTCGGCGTTTGCAAGTGTTTGCCGTCTTTGATAATGAAGCGGAACTTTGTCAATGAACGACTTTGTTACTTCTATGTAATAGCCGAATACTCTGTTGTAGTGTATTCTTAGATTTTTAATACCTGTCGTTTCCCTCTCTCGCGTTTCAATATCAAGAATGAGTCTTCCTGCGTGGTCTTTAATATCTCGCAATTCATCAAGTTTGGAATTGAAGCCCTCTTTTATGTAGCCCCCGTCCTTTAGAGTTGAGGGCAGCTCGTCACTTATGGCATTATCCAATAGCTCGCAAATATCGCTCATATCGCAGAGCTTTTCATTGATATCGCTCAAAATGCGAGATGAAAAACCCGATAATTTGAACTTTACGCTCGGAATAATTGCAAGCGATTTTGAAAGTATATGACAGTCCTTTGGCAAAATATTGCCATTGCTGACCTTGCCCGCAATTCTCTCAATATCCTTAATGCATTTCAAAAGTTCTGCAATTTCAAGCCTGATTACCGTTGCTTCATAGAGCTCCTCTACACCGTCAAGCCTGTAATTTATCGCATTCACATTGTTTAACGGACTTAAAATTACAGAATTCAAAAACCTTGCGCCCATTGCCGTTTTGGTCTTATCCAAGAGCCATAAAAGTGAACCGTACTTACCTCCGTCGCCCATATTTTTAACGAGCTCAAGGTTGCGAATCGCAGTGTTGTCAAGCTGCATATAGCTGTCGCTTTGGATATAGGCTACGCTGTCTATATTTTTGAGCGCGTGCATCTGCGTTTCTTTCAAATATTCCAAAAGAGCGCCCGTCGCGCTAACCGCCTCTTTCTTGCCGGCAATTGAAAACGCTGCAAGCGTATTGGATTTGAGCTGATCTAAAAGCCTTTTCTCGGCAGTTGAATATCCGAATGCCCACTCGGGGTAGCTTGAAAGGCGGGGAACTACTCCCCTCTCGATTTCGGGCGCATTTTTGCTCGCAAAGAGCATTTCATCGTTAGAAATTACCTCTTTTACATTCAAAATAGCCATTTTAGTAATGGCATTTTTGACGCACTCACTGCCGAAAAATTGGGTTGCCGTGAGCTCTCCCGTAGTTATATCCGCCCAGGCAAGCGCAACAGTGTCGCTGTTTTTATAGGCACAGCAGATAAAATTGTTGGACTTTTCGTCGATAGAATCGTCGGTAAGTGTGCCTGCGGTAACAACTCGCACAACCCCGCGGTCCACCATCCCCTTTGCCTGCGAGGCATCTTCAAGCTGTTCGCAGATTGCAACTTTTTCGCCGCACGCAACGAGTTTGGATATATAGCTGTCTACAGCGTGATGGGGCACGCCGCACATAGGCGCACGCTCTTGAAGTCCGCAGTCTCTACCCGTAAGCGTTAAATCAAGCAGCTCGGAAGCCTTTACCGCGTCGTCGAAAAACATTTCGTAAAAGTCGCCAAGTCGGTAAAATATAAGGCAGTCTTTGTACTTTTCCTTGACGGACAAATAGTGTTGCATCATCTTTGAAAGTGCCATGCTTAATCCTCTGTAATCTCTCCTGACAGCGAAATTCCGTTTGCGCCAAGTATTTTAACCTTTGTAAATTCGCCGATGACGTCCTTTTCGCTCTTAAAGTACGCCATTGCACCGTATTCGTCCCTACCGAGATACATCCCCTTTTTCATATCGAAATCTTCGGGAAGAATTTCAACGGTTTTGCCTACATATTTTGCCGAATGCTCACGAGTTTGACTGTTTACAAGGTCAATAAGCTGCATAATACGCGCTTTTGAAACCTCTTTGTCAATCTGATTTTCCATTTTTGCGGCAACCGTTCCGTCACGGCGGGAATAAACGTATGTGAACGCCGAAGTGTAGCCGACTTTTTTAACCAATTCAAGCGTATCGTTAAAGTCTTTATCCGTTTCGCCGGGGAATCCTACGATGAGGTCGGTTGTTATTGAGCAGTCGGGCACATGTTTTTTTAGAATATCGACCTTTTTAAGATACTCGGCGGACGTGTACTTCCTGTTCATCGCCTTTAAAATGCTGTCCGAACCGCTTTGAACGGGCAAATGTACACAGTTGCATATTTTTTCGTTGTCGGCAATTACCTTTGCAAGATCCTCGGAAAAATCCTTGGGGTGACTCGTCATAAACCTCAATCTGAATTTTCCGTCTATTGCCGCAATTTTTTCAAGCAATTTATAGAAAGGAATATCGTCCGTTCCGTTTGCGTAAGAATTTACGTTCTGTCCCAAAAGTGTAAGCTCTTTGTATCCCTCGGCAATAAGCTCTCTTGCCTCGTTAATTATATCTTCCGAACGGCGACTGCGCTCTCTCCCTCTGACGTATGGAACTATACAGTAACTGCAAAAATTGTTGCAGCCGTATGTGATATTTATCCATGCGTTGGGATAGCTCGTCCGAAGAGCCTTCTCTCCCTCGTTTATAACGCCGTCGCATTCTTCTATTTCGATGACAGATTTTTTCTGCCCCTGCTTTTTAAGTATATAGTCCTTAAGCTTGCCGAGATTGTGCGTTCCGAATACTATATCAACGTAGGGGAATTTACTGTGTAACGCATTTGCCTTCCCTATCTGCTGGGGCAGGCACCCACCGACGGCAATTATCATGCCTTTTTTCTGCGCCTTGAGCTTTTTGAGCATACCAATATTGCCAAAAGCATGATTTTCGGCATTTTCGCGTATGCAACAGGTGTTAAAGACGGCTATATCCGCATTTTCGATATTTTCGCAAGCCTTGTAGCCGAGTTCCGTCAGCGCGCCCGCAATCTTTTCAGACTCATGTACATTCATCTGACAGCCGTAAGTCGTTATGTGATAATACTTTTCCATATTACTGTAATTATATAATTTTTTTTAATTTTTTTCAATTAAAAATGCAACAATAATTAAATTTAATAAATACTATTTGAAATGACAAAATTTTTTAAGATATCGGCAATTATATTTTTGAGTTTTCTCGTATTATTTCTTGTACTTTGGTCCACCTATTTGGTTATAACGAGAGATGCAAAGTTGGACGAAAGCAAACTTATCAACCCTAATCAAGTTATAACAGTTCTCGACGACTACGGCAATGAAATTACGGATGCAACTCTTACAGGGCAAAATAAAAGCGTAAAAATAAGCGGTTTGCAAAAACACACCATTGACGCCTTTATTGCAAGCGAGGACAGAACCTTTTATTCACATAAAGGGCTCAATTACAAGAGGATGTTAAAAGCGCTGTACAAAAACACGATGTCCCGCTCTTTTAAAGAGGGCGCTTCGACAATAAGTCAACAGCTGATTAAAAATACACATCTCTCAAGCGATAAAACCATTAAACGCAAATTAAAAGAGATTAAACTTACCAAACAGCTTGAAAAAAAATATTCAAAAAACCAAATACTCGAAATGTATTTAAATACTATTTACTTCGGACACAACAGCTACGGACTTCAAAGTGCGGCGGATTTTTACTTTGATAAAAAAGCCGAAGAACTAACCCTTTCGGAAAGTGCAACCATTGTCGGGCTATTGACTTCTCCTAATAATTTTTCCCCTTTCAAGCATCCCGATAAATGCATAAAGCGCAGAAATACTGTTTTAAAAGCTATGCGTGACTGCAAATTTATAACTAAAAGTCAATACTTAAGCTCTATAGATGAGCCATTAAACGCAAAAAAGACAACCGAAAACGGAAAAAATGCTAACTATTTAAGCGCCGTCTTTGACGAAATAGAAGAAAATGTAAGCGTCTATAACCTTGCGGGAGGTTGTACTGTTAAGACCTATTTAAAGCCCGAAATTCAGAAAGTGATTGAAAATTACGGTTACAAATGCGACAATGCGGTCGTAGTTACATCTCGTGAGGGCGGCGTAAACGCCTATAAGTCAACCATTGGCAATACTAAACGTCAACCGGGCTCGACAATAAAACCGCTTGCAGTCTACGCACCCGCCTTTGAAGAAAAGGCTTTAAGCCCGTTTACTAAAATTTTGGATGAAAAAGTAAATTACGGCGGTTATTCGCCCGAAAATTACGACAAAAAATATCACGGCTATGTGACCGTGACTGACAGCATCAAGTACAGTTATAATGTTCCTGCGGTTAAAACTTTAAACGCTTTAACATTGAAAAAAGCCGAAAAATACCTTACAAAAATGAATTTACCCCTTGATGAGAACGAAAAAAACCTATCTCTTGCACTCGGCGGTATGACAAACGGACTGACCTTAAAGGAGCTTGCAGACAGATATTCTATCTTTCAAAAGCAAGGAACTTACAGACCGTCGCACTTTATTAAGGAAATCGTCTCAATTGACGGAAAGACAATATACAAACCCCAACCTGCTCAAAACAGAGTGTTCTCCGAAGGTACTTCCTCTCTTATCAACAGTACGCTTTTAGAAACTACCAAAAGCGGCACGGCAAAAAAACTTTCACACTTTAACTTTGATATTGCTTCAAAAACGGGAACTTGCGGAAACGATAAAGGAAATACTGACGCCTATTCGTTATCTTATACGAGTGAGCACTGCATTGCAGTATGGCTCGGCGATAAAAATAACATAAGGCGAAATATTACAGGCGGAGTCGATTGCTGTGAGATTGCGGAAAATGTAATCTCATCACTTTACACTGAAAAGAAGCCTGAAAACCTCGATATTTCAAGCGGAACTGAAACCGTTGAGATAGACGCAGAGGATTACTACGACAACAATAAAGTAATAATTTCGGATCCGCTCTCACCCAAGTTGAATAAACTAACTGTAAAAGTTTTAAAAGGCAATGCCCCCAAAGAAACATCAACTAAATTTACTCATCCGACTATCCCAAACCCGTCAATTTCAGTTACAAACGGAACAGTAAATATTGAGTTATGTCAGACAAAGTACTATGATTATATGATAAATAGGCAATTTAATGGCAAAAATGAGGTAATTTATGACGGTAAATGGAAAAAATCAATTGCCGATTGTCCTAAAGAGGGAACCTTCATTTATACCGTCACTCCATACTTTAATAACGGCGGAAATAAGATTTTCGGCACTGAAATAGTCCTTCCCCCAGTCAATTTAAGTAAGGATAACAAAGAGCCCCAAGTTAAAATTCCTGACATCGCAAAAAAAGATTGGTACAACTTATAAAATATCCGCCACTAAATAGTGGCGGTTTCATTTATAGAGTTATAGTCTCAAGCGTCGACATTGCCTCCTTTAGAAGCCCTTCAACGTCAAGCTTTGCCTCCTCCTCCAAAACGCTTTTCAGTGTTGGCTTTATCACCGGATGCTTAGGCAAAAATACAGTACAACAATCTTCGTAGGGCTGAATTGATATTTCGTAGGCACCTATTTTTTTGCTTCTTTCTATTATTTCGTCCTTATCAAACCCACAAAGTGGTCTTAAAACGGGCAGATTTTCAACAACGCTGTTAGAAGAAGTCATCCCTTCCACGGTCTGGCTTGCGACCTGCCCCAAGCTTTCGCCCGTTATAAGGCACTGCGCGCCTACTTTCTTTGCCACCCGCTCGGAAAGGCGCATCATAAATCTCCTTAAAAGCGTAACCATAAATTCGCCGTTGCACTTTTTATGGATTTCTTCCTGAATGTGTGTTACGGAAATTATATTGAGGCGTGTTCCGAGTGTGTACCCGGAAAGGACCTTTGCAAGCTCTTCTACCTTGTCACGCGCCTGCATATTGGTATATGGATAACTGTGGAAATGAATACAGTCAACCGTCATTCCGCGCCTCGCAATCATGTGCCCAGCAACAGGACTATCGATTCCACCCGAAATGAGAAGCAAGCCCTTTCCGCTCGTGCCGACTGGCATACCACCCGCGCCCTTTAAAAATTTGCCAAAAACGAGTGTTGAACCGTTTTCTCGAACGTCAATATTTATAACTTGCAATGGATTGTGGACGTCAACCGTGAGTTCTTTGTACAATTCAAGCAATCTTCCGCCTATTTCGGTATTGATTTGCGGTGAATTGAGATAAAAAGTCTTATCCGCCCTATGGGTATCTACTTTAAAAGTGCCATATGGCTGACAAACAGTCTTTGCGGCTTCAAAAATGTTCTCTAAATCGGACGGAACCTTATAAGCTACGCTGAAAGAGTGAATGCCGAAAACCTTTTCAAGGCGTGACAGAATTTCGTCTATACTGTTCTCGTTAAAATTTTCGATTAAGTACCTGCCGCTGATTACTCGAAGCTCGTGCTTAATACCTTTCAGTGATTTTTCTACGTTTACCGTAAATACTCTCTCGAAATAGCATCTGTTTTTGCCTTTCAGATGAATTTCTGAGTATCTTAAAATAATTACTTTTTCCATACTTATGCCATTATGTTCTTTCTGTGAGATACAATTTTATTTAAAATTTGGGCGGCAGTCCTTGCCTCATCGACTGTATTTTCGGGTGAAAAGCTCAACCTTAACACGCCGTCTGCCGAAGCTTTATCAATCCTGCAGGCAAGTATCGTGCGGGAATATCTGTTTTTTTCATTTGAGGCACACGCCGAACCGGTTCCGATTATGAGCCCCAAGTCGTCTGCCTCATGCAGAACCGTTTCACCACGCACGCCGTGCGCAATAACAGTTAAAATATACGGGGAAGAATTTCCGGAATCAATGCGCGTAAATAGGCTTTTGTCCAGCTCTGCCCAAAGCGCGGATTTTATTTCTTCAACTTTTTTAAAGTTTTCCGAAATGCAAGCATATTTTTTTGTAGCCGCATATTCAAATACCTTAATTCCAAAGACATTCTCCGTGCCGCTGCGCGCACCGTTTTCTTGCCCGCCGCCGAAAATATGGGGGCATATCACAAGAGATTTCCTTTTAATAAGTGCACCGCAGCCCTTAATTCCGCCTATTTTGTGCGCACTGACAGAGTACAAATCGATATTTTGGGTCAGCCTAAATGGAATTTTTCCGAACGCTTGAACACCGTCGGAGTGAAAGAGAGCTTTTGAATTTTTAGCCTTAACTTCTCTTGAGATTGTCAAAATATCGTTGATTGCACCCGTTTCGTTATTGACGTGGATTATCGAAACAAGCGAAGTTTTATCGTCGATAAGGCTCAAAAGATTGGCAATATTTACGCTACCGTCGCTGTTAAGTTCGGCAAAACGGACTTCTGTACCCTGTCTTTTTAGTTCGTTTACAGTCGAGTAAACCGCCGAGTGTTCGCCTAGTGTTGTAACAACGTTTCCACGCTTGCCTCCACCGAACACGGCGTGATTGTCCGCTTCTGTTCCGCAGGAGGTAAATTCCAAGACGAATTTTTGAGTATCCGCGATCGTCTTTAAGATATTCTCTCTCGCCGAGCGAAGTTCTTTATTGAGTTTATAACCCTCCGCATATAGTGCCGACGGATTGAAATATTCTTCTTTGAGATATTTCAAGGCTTTATCAAGGCACTCGCAGTCAGGCTTTGTCGTTGCAGCATTATCTAAATAAATCATCTTAAATATAAACTTGTGTTAGAATTTTTAATAGAGTTTTGTTAAAAAATCATAATTTTTAAGCTCTTTTCGCAGGCTTTTGCAATTAGGCAGGTAGGACTCTACGAGGCTCCAAAAAGCCGTTGAATGATTGTGGTGCTTTAAATGGCAAAGCTCGTGAATTATTACGTATTCTCTCAAATTAAGCGGTAGCATAAACAGCTTGTAGTTGAAATAAATATTGCCCTTAATATCACAACAGCCCCACCGCGACTTGTAATTTCTGACTTTAACGCTAAGCGGAACAAGCCCCGTTTTTTCGGAAATAAAATTTACTTCATCAAGAAAGCTTTTGGAAAAGCTCTTTATAAACTGCTTTTGAATACCTTCAATCTTTTTTAAGTAAACGCAAGTTGAAGTTACAAGATTTTTTTCGCCCAAAATCAAAGGAATTTGGTTGCCGTCAACGTAAACGGCTTTAAAATTAAGAACCTCGTTATCCTTTTGCTGTCTTTTGAAATTTCTACTTATTATCTTGTCAATCCAGTCCTGCTTTTCATTAAGAAAACGCTCAATCCGACTTTTACCTGTATGAAACGGACATCGTACCGTAATTTCATTATTATCAGATACGCTAATCTGAATACTGCGCCGTTTGGAATAAATTATGTTATAAGGTTTCACTTAACTCCGCCCTATACGCAACCCGTAGTTCCCCGTCGACTCTGCCTTCGACAATATACTCTGCGCCGTTTTGCGTTCCTGTAAAAGTAATTTCTTCACCAAGCTTGCACTGCTTTGAATAAGTTATCTGCAATTTGCTGAAATATTTTCCCTTTATATCATCAAGCGAAAAGGTGTCGTAGAGATAGTCGGCATACTTCGTATTATTTACGTGAAAATAATGGTCATAATCGGAAAGCTTTACTCTCTTGCTCCCAAGAAATTTTAAATCTGTAATCGCAGGTATTTTCCAGTTTGTGAAAAGAACGCTTCTCTCTTTGTTGTAGTTGTTGAAAGCCTCCTCACTAAAATAAACACTTGCAGGCAGCGGCTTGAAACTATGTATATCAATCATGCACCAACGTGTAGTGCACACGCCTACCTTTTCAGTCCCGCAAAACAGTTCAAAATCGCGCAAAAATATAAGCATTTTGGGGGCTATAGGCCAAGTATGCACTTCAAGCTTTTCTCCGAGCTTTACAGGGCGTAAAAGCTGGATATAAACGTTTGCCAAAATAAAACCTATATTTTTAGGCGAGATATCTGCGTAGCCAAAGCCCAATTCATCGGCAGAAAGACAGGCGGATTCCTCCATAAATGCAAGAATCGCAGAAGGCTTTAAATTATCAAAGGCATCCACATCGGTATATTTAATTTCATACTCTTTTATATGTCTGTACATACTTTTACCATTTGCTATTTTATCACTTTCCAATAAAAAAGTCTACAATTTGAATGATTTTAAGCAGATTATGTGTGACATAGTACTTATTATATTATCAAATTGTTGACATTTTGGGCAATTTATGGTAAAATTGCATCATTAAACAAAGGAGAACTACTGTGAACGAAGAAATATTGGAAAACGATAATTCTAACCCTCAAGACGACGGCAAGAACAGCAATATAAGTTCAGACCTTATAAGAGGGCATATCAATACCATTATCCTCCGCACCTTATGCGAGCGCGACAAGTACGGGTATGAGATAATCGAAGAAATAGAATCCAAAAGTCACGGCCAATATACATTAAAACAACCTACTCTGTACAGCGCATTAAAAAGGCTCGAAAGTCAGGGCTATATAAATGCATACTGGAAGACTGACGAGACCTCCGGCGGCGGCAGAAGAAAGTACTACACCATTTCCGACAGCGGTAGAGAAATTTCGGAAAAGAATCAATCCGAGTGGGAATATTCGCGTACGGTAATAGACAGTCTTATTTCCGACAGAAGTTTTGATTTTACGCAGCCTCCCCCCTCAGCGGTTGACTTTAAAATTCTGAAAAGTTCGACAACGCGCGTTCCCGTAGTCAGGGACGATGACGAAGACAATTCGGAAGCTCGCCGCGAAGTTGTTCTTGAAGAAACTCCAGAGATTTTGCGCGAGATTAAGTTTGAAGAGCCCGTAGCCCCCGCCGTAGTTGAAGAGCCTGCCACAGCTCACGAGCCTGTGCAGCCCGTAGCGGTTGAAAGTATTGCGGTAGTTGAAGAGTCGAAGCAGGTCGAACAAAAGCCTGCAGAGCAACCCAAGACAATGGACGATGAACAGCGCAGAATTCTTCACGAAAACTATATGAAGCTTGTAAATCCTGAAACAAGCAATATAGCTGATTCCTCCATTGTTCCCAATTCGGAGCATATAAATACAGACAAGCTTATTTATATCAATAAACCCGAGCCCGAGCGTGATTATAAAAATCTTCTCAACAATCTATACGCCAAAACTTACAGCGCAAAGCCCGCGCAGGAACCGGGCCCCACACGCGAACCCGCACCGTCGAAATTCTCGCCTACTGTACGATATGAGGATACCGCTAAAAGCGAGGTCGTTGCTACGGAATACGTTTCCTCGGGGTCACGCAGAAAGAAGTTCAATAGGGGCAGTACCCTCCTGGTTTGTTCACTTATTATAGCTGCAATAATGTTTGTGGAATTTGCCCTCTGCCTTGCTCTTAAAAATGATTTGGGCATTAGCTTAGGCTATCCATTCGTAATTTTGGTGCTTGCCGCAGTTCAAGTTGCTATATGCCTTGCTTTAAAATACAGTAGCGTAGGCAAGAGCACACGCAAACCCGCTTCACTGACTTATATGACGGCCTCGATTATTCTTTCGGTAATTATTATTGCAATAATACTTGTTGTCTCATTTATTCTCGAAGTTAATTTCGCGTCTGTGGGAGATATCGCGGCAAAGATTATTTTCCCCTGCCTTATAACTTTAAATATCCCTCTCTTCTCGCTTTTATATTATTTGTTTACAAGGTAATTTGAATGAGAATTTTAATTATTGTAAAATCCAAAGGAGCGGGCAACACTATGCAAATTGCCGAAGCAATGTCTGAAGCGGCTCCCGCCAGTATAACGACTTTGGAGGATGTAAATAATTATAAACTTGAAGAATACGACTTAATCGGACTTGGAAGCGGAATATTTTTAGGCAAGCACTATAAAGACTTGATTAAATTTGCAAAAACCTTGAAATCAAAAAATTGTTTTGTATTCTCTACTAGCGGATATAACAATTTAAATAAGGTTAATAGTACGCTTGTAAAGCTTTTAAATGACAGAGGCAATAATGTGTTGGGGACTTTCGCATGCCGTGGGATATTCCTCGGTAAAAACAAATGGCATCCAAATTCAGACGACTTTGACAACGCACAAAAGTTTATAGGTGAAGTTATAAAAAAATATAATCAGAAACAATAAAAACAACCCGTTGCATTTGCAACGGGTTTATCATTTTATCAATTATTTTGCGTATTCGCTTGCTCTGAATTCCCTTATAACATTTACCTTGATCTGTCCGGGATATTCAAGCTCGCTCTCAATTTTCTTTGCTATATCTTTAGCTAGGAAAAGTGTCTGGGCATCGTCAATCTTATCGGGGTTGACAATTACGCGTACTTCTCTACCTGCTTGAATTGCGTAGCATTTATCTACACCACTGAAGCCGCCCGCGATATTTTCAAGCTTCTCAAGCCTTTTAACGTAGTTAGTACCCGTTTCTCTTCTTGCACCAGGTCTTGCTCCGGATATTGCGTCAGCAGCCGCGACAAGCACCGCCTCAACCGTAGTGGGCTCAACATCGCCGTGATGAGCAGCTATTGCGTTGACAACTTTGTGGCTCTCTCTGTATTTTTTGGCAAGATCGGCACCCAGCTGAATATGAGTTCCTTCCTGCTCTTTGTCGACAGCTTTGCCGATATCGTGTAAAAGCCCTGCACGCTTTGCAAGATTTACATCCAATCCAAGCTCTTGCGCCATAAGTCCTGCAAGCTGTGCAACCTCAATTGAGTGTTTATACACGTTCTGCCCGTAGCTTGTTCTGAATTTCAGTCTGCCCAAAAGCTTGATAATTTCGGGGTGCAGTCCGAAAATTCCCACTTCAAACATAGCGCTTTCGCCTGCTTGCTTTATCTCCAGCTCCATTTCCTTTTTAACTTTTTCAACCGTTTCTTCAATCCTTGCGGGATGAATTCTACCATCTGAAATAAGTTTTTCAAGTGAAAGCCTTGCGATTTCGCGCCTTACGGGGTCAAAACCCGACAAAATTACAACTTCGGGCGTATCGTCTATAATGAGCTCGATGCCTGTTGCATTTTCGATAGCGCGGATATTTCTACCCTCTCTGCCTATTAGCCTAGCCTTCATATCGTCGCTGGGGATTGGCACGACCGACACAGTTATTTCAGATGCGTGGTCGGAAGCACAGCGCTGTACGGCAAGAGATATAATTTTCTTTGCTTCGTTGGTAGCTTCGTCCTTTGCGGTCTGTTCAATATTTCTAACTTGAATAGCCACATCGTGACGGGTTTCGTCAAGAATTTCGTTGGATAAAAGCTTTTTTGCCTCGTCCCTTGTGAGCTGTGCTACTCTTTCAAGCTCCTGAAGCATAAGCTCGTGCTGATGGTTAACCTTTTCCTGCGTTTGCTTAACTTCGTTTTCTTTGTTTATTAGTTCCTTTTTCTGCTGCTCAAGCGCGTTGTTCTGTTTTAAAATGGATTCTTCCCTCTTATCCAGAATTTCTTCACGCTGAACAAGCCGCTGTTCTTGCTTTTGGAGTTCGCTCTTTTTCTCGCGCGTCTCCTTTTCAAAATCGTTTCTGCGTTGCAGCTCCTGTTCCTTTACTTCCAAAAGCGCTTCTTTTTTCAAATCTTTACATTCACGATTGGCGTCGTCAATCATCTTCCTGCGAAGGGCGCTGATTTCGCCAATTTTCTTGTCAGTTTTCTTGCGGTTAATATATCCGCCAAGAAAAAATCCACCGGTCAACGCACCCAAAACACCAATCGGAAGCGCCACCGCAAGACCAATTATAGTTGCTTGGTTTGAAAGAAACAGGCTGCAAAATGTCAATAAGTTCATTGTTGCCTCCTGATATAAAATTAAATATATACTATGCTTATAAATTAAGCCGTTTATATCCGTTTAATATTCTACACCTTTCTTGGACAAATGTCAATTTATTGAATTAAATTGTTTCAAAATATATAAAAAAGGCACCAAACCGGCGCCTTATTTATTACAGTTTTTCAATTAAATCAAGCCAAAGCTTTGCCGTTGCATCAGAGGGCATGCGCCAGTCAGCACGGGGGGAAAGACACACCGAACCGACCTTTACACCGTCGGGAACACACGAGCGCTTAAACTGCTGTGCAAAAAATCTTTTATAGAAATTTTTGAGCCATTTTTTAAGCGTTTGCGCGTCAAATTCGCCTTTAAACGCCTTGTTTGCAAGATAATAAATTTTATCGGGCGCAAAAGTGCACCTTATCGCATAGTACAAAAAGAAATCATGTAAAATGTACGGTCCTACCAAGTCTTCCGTCTTTTGAGCAATACTGCCGTCCTTTTCAGGGGGAAGCAGCTCGGGCGAAATTTCGGTATTTAATATGTCTTTAAGTACCTTTTCCGCCGCTCCGCCTATTTTTTCGGCTTCATAGTTTATAAGATGCTTGACAAGCGTCTTGGGAACGGAAGCGTTCACACCGTACATTGACATATGGTCGCCGTTATAGGTTGCCCAACCGAGCGCAAGCTCGCTTAAATCACCCGTTCCTATTACAAGTCCGTTAGTGTCGTTGGCGATATCCATGAGCACGAGCGTTCTCATCCTCGCCTGTGCATTCTCGTAGGTTACATTTCTATCGTCAGGATCATGTCCTATATCCTCAAAATGCTTTAAAACGCTTTCGCCTACGGAAATAATTCTGCAGGTCGCACCTACCGCCTCTATGAGTTTTAAAGAATTATTTTTTGTCTTATCGGTCGTGCCGAACGCGGGCATAGTGATAGCAATAATATCCTTTAAAGACTTACCTATTGCTTTAAATGCCCGGCAGGTTACAAGCAGCGCAAGCGCCGAATCCAGTCCACCTGAAATGCCTATTACGGCGGTTTTTACACCCGTATGTTTGAGGCGTTTTTCAAGTCCCTTCGACTGAATTGTTAAAATTAGCTCTGCTCTTTCATTGAGCTCGCCGCCTTGGGGAATAAACGGGGTTTTAGAAATTTCTCTTAAAATGTCCGCTTGAGAATTTGCCGTCTGAAATTCCACAACCGCATAGTGAGAATATACTTGGGTATTGTCACTGTAATAACTGCTTGCCATTCTGCGGCGTTCGAATGAGATGAACTCGACGTCTATCTCGCCGTACAAGAAACCGTTTTCAAAAAGCTTGCTTTCCGCAACGCAAACGCCATTTTCACATATAAGATTGTGACCTGAAAAAGCCATATCTGTGGTGCTTTCGCCATCCCCCGCGTCAGCGTAAATATATCCGCAAATAAGCTTAGCGGACTGCATTTTTACAAGGCTCTTTCTGAAACCCGCTTTGCCCGCAAGTTCGTCACTGGCAGAAAGATTTACAATAATATTTGAACCCGCCTGGGTATGCTCTATAGAGGGCGATAAGGGCGACCATAAATCTTCGCAGATTTCCGCCGAAACCGTGAAATCGGGGCAGTTTGCCGCACTGAAAATAATGTGTGAATCAACCAATATATCCTGCTGGCCGCAAATATCGATATAGAAGGGCTCCTCAGGAGCGGGAGAAAAATACCTGCGCTCGTAAAACTCGCCGTAGTTTGGAATATGGGTTTTGGGCACTATACCCAAGATTTTCCCGCCGCTTATTGCAACCGCACAGTTGTACAGCTTACCGCAGTTTGCAATAGGCGCGCCGACAAACACGAGGGTATCAATTCCAGACGTTGCTTCGCATATCTGCGCAAGCGCTATTTCCACACTGTCGAGCAACACTTTTTGGTTGAATAAATCTCCGCAAGTGTACCCGCACAGGCAAAGCTCGGGGAATACTGTAACTTCGCTTCCCATTTTTGCGCTTTCTTTTATAGCATTGATTATGTTATTTGAGTTGAACTCTACGTTAGCGACCTTAATTTCGGGAGTTGCCGCGCAGACCTTTACAAAGCCGTATTTCATCAAGCCTTTTTCTCCGTAGCCGCCTTGTATGCCGCCCTGATTTTAGCATCTATTTCTGCTTTAAGTGTTACATTTGTTTTTAAGAGTTCACGCATTTTCTCGCGTCCCTGCGCAATCTTTTCGTCGTTATAGCTGAACCACGAGCCGCTCTTAGTAAGTATGCCGTATTCAACACCCAAGTCTATAAGGCAGCCCTCCTGTGAAATGCCTTCGCCGTAAATTATGTCAAATTCCGCAACCTTGAAAGGAGGTGCGACTTTATTTTTAACGACTTTGCACTTGGCTCTATTGCCTATAATTTCGCCATCGCCCTTTAATGCGTCGGCTTTTCTTATATCAAGGCGGATTGTTGCAAAGTATTTGAGTGCCTTACCACCCGGCGTGGTTTCGGGGTTTCCGAACATAACACCCACCTTTTCACGGAGCTGATTGATAAATACAACGCAGGTTTTTGATTTATTGGTTATTGCCGTCAGCTTTCTCAATGCCTGCGACATGAGCCTTGCAAGCAAACCAACGTGTGTATCGCCCATATCCCCCTCTATTTCCGCCTTTGGCGTGAGCGCAGCAACAGAGTCAACGACAATAAGGTCTATTGCGCTTGAACGGACGAGTGACTCGCAGATGTCTAACGCTTGCTCGCCGGTATCGGGCTGTGAAAGATACAGCTCGTTAGTATCAACACCGAGTGCAGCGGCATACTGCGCATCGAGCGCGTGCTCTGCATCAATGAACGCGGCAACTCCGCCCGCTTTCTGCGTTTCTGCAATAAGATGAAGAGCAACCGTAGTTTTACCTGAAGATTCGGGTCCGAAAATTTCAAGAATTCTGCCGCGCGGAACACCGCCGACCCCGAGAGCAAGGTCAAGGGCAAGGCAACCCGTTGGGATTGCCTCTATATCCCTGCTTACGTTGTTTTCGCCAAGCTTCATAATGGCACCCTTGCCGTACTGCTTCTCTATCATTGCAATAGTAGAATTTAGTGCCTTAAGTTTTTCGTCGTTCATATTCATACCTCATTTATTTTATCAATTTATACGCAAGAAACAGCGCAAAATTTATTGCCGTTTCCGTAATGCTTTTCCTTGAACTGTTAAGATTATACTTATATACCTGTACGCTCTCTTTTGTGGCTACACCGATATAAAACAGTCCTACGGGTTTGTTCGTATTGTCAGAATTAGGTCCCGCTATTCCCGTTGTGGAAATGCTTACGTCGCAATTTCCGCTTAAAATTAGTCCTTCTGCCATCTCTGCGGCAGTTTGCTCTGATACAGCGCCGTATTTCGATAGGGTTTGCTTCTTTACGCCAAGTCTTTGTTCTTTAGCTTGGTTTGAATAGGTGTTCAGCCCCTCGTAAAATACCTCGCTAACTCCCGATACTTCAACCAGCCGTTTGCTTACGCCGCCGCCTGTAAAGGACTCGGCAACGCAAATATTCATTCTACGAAGCTTTAAAAGCTCAACAAGCCTCTCGGCAAGAGTTACATCTTCAAGGGCGTAAACGTAATCATTGAGTACCCCAAGCAGTGCTCTCATTACGCCGTCATATACGGTTTTAGGCATATCGGAGCTGTAAATAATTTCAATACTGCTCTCTCCGTACTTCTCGTTTATACAAAAATCGACGTCACCGCATACTTCTTTTGCTTTGGCGAGTGCCTCCGAAATTTTGCCATTCGGCGCGCCGACCGCCTTTATAAATGCCCGCGAATAGCTTTTACAGTACTTCTTATTCAGAATTGTTGCAATATTATCTATACTTTTAGCACTGCCTGCGCCCGAACTCAAAAGAAATACGCTCTTATTTTCGGACAAAAGACAGTTTAAACTATCGAATTTTGCCGAATAGCTTTTCTCTATATATGTCCTTAATAGGTCGTCCATCTCGGGGGGATAATAAATCACTGTATTTTCAAAACAACTTTTCCCATCTTCTATGGCTTGAACTATACTCTGCGAATTTCCGTAGTCAATATAGGATATTTTATCAAACCAATAACCCGAATTTCCGAAAGTTGAGATTAGCTTATCCGCATTTTCAAACTCGTTTATTTTTTTATTTCTCAATATGAGAAGCAAAAATTTATCCGTACTCATTTTTTAAGAACTTCTCTGTTTTTAACCAAATAGTTAACGCCGGAAATTACCGTCAAAAGTACGGCAAGTGCAAAGAATGCCATGCCGATATAAATAATTATCTCTCCTGCAAAGGCATGAAATTCGTAGACTCCTACACCTATAAGCGCAACCACGACTGCAATATCCTGCGCAGTGGTCTTGTATTTTCCGAAAATATCCGCGGCAATTACAAGCCCCGAGCTTGCGGCAACCATGCGAAAACCGCTTACTATAATTTCTCTTGCAAGTATAACGGCAACTCCGCAACCCGCCGCAATGAGTGTCCAATCGCCAAGCCAGTCGCCAAAACACAGCGGTCTTGTCAAGAACACTACAAGCGCGGAAAGAACCAGGACCTTATCGGCAATCGGGTCGAGAAATTTTCCGAGATTGGTTATAAGGTTATATTTTCTTGCAATTTTGCCGTCAAAAAGGTCGGTTAAAGACGCAATTGCAAACACGCCAAGTGCAACAAAATAGTGCCCCGTGAATTCAAAATAGAAAAATAGTATAAATACGGGGATCATTGCCACTCTGCTGATAGTCAATTTGTTAGGTAAATTCATTACCCCTTTCCCAGCAGCGAATTTATACGCCCTACTCTCTTTATCTATTTCTTTTTCGTTCAAATTTTCACCCATTGTAATCCTCGCAACGCCCGTAAAGGTCGTAGCTGTCACTTTTTTCTACTAAAACGGCATATCTTTCGCCCTGCACCGCAGTATGTGCATTGAAATAAACCACGCCGTCTATTTCGGGAGCCTGAAAGTACGCCCTTCCCACAAAACAGTTTTTCCGATAATCTATGCCGTCGCAAGTAACTTCAATAACCTTGCCCACGTAATTTCTTAGCTTGTCCGCCGAAATTTGCCTTTGAATTTCGTACAGCTTTTTTACCCGCTTGCGCTTAATGCCGTAAGAAATCTGACCTTTTAGCTTATGAGCGGGCGTATCGGGCTCGCGCGAATAGGCAAAAAAGCCGCAATTGTCGAGCTGTGCTTCCTTTAAAAATTCGCATAGACCTTCAAAGTTCTCCTCGCTCTCACCCGGGAACCCCGCAATAAAGGTTGAGCGTATTGCAATTTCGGGAATTTGCTCCTTTAACTTATTGATAAGTGCAAGATATTCTCGTCTTCCCGCGGGTCTGTTCATGAGTTTCAGTACGCTGTCCTCACTATGTTGCAAAGGAATGTCCAGATACTTTACTATCTTTGGATTGTCACGGATTTCGGCAATAAGCTCGTCATCAAGCATATCGGGATAACAGTACAATAATCTTACACTATAAATGTTGACAAGTGCTGTCACCTTTTGTAAAAAATCTTTTAATTTTTTTTGCCCGTACAAATCGATGCCGTAGCGAGTAACATCCTGCGCAACTATAATCAGCTCAGAAACATCGCCAAGCACCTCTGCCTCTTTTAAAAGACGCTCCATTGGAAAGCTGACGTATTTGCCCCTGATTTTGGGTATAAGGCAGTAAGTGCATCTATTGTTGCAGCCTTCGGCAATCTTTAAGTAGGCGTAATGCTGGGGTGTTGTCAGAACCCTTTTAACGCCCTCAATATTTGCGCCGCAGTTTACAAAATTAACGCGTTCTCCCGCATAGGATTTTTCAAGCGCTTCGAAAAACTTTGCGTAATCTTCCGTGCCGAGAAAAACGTCTGCTTCAGTGAGCGCGTCAAAGGTCTCGTCTATAAATTTTTGAGGCAAACAGCCCGTTACGACGATTTTTTCAAGATTTACGCTCTTGTATGCGGCGCATTCTATTATCGTTTCAATTGACTCTTTGCGTGAAGCGTTTAAAAATGCGCACGTATTTACAATAAGCACATTGGCTTTATTAAGGTCGCTTGTAACTTCGCAACCTCTTTCTTTGATTATAGCCAAAAGTTTTTCGGAATCTACGCGGTTCTTGTCGCAACCGAGAGAAATCATCCCGAATTTTTTACAGGAAAAATCAGTCGTCAACGTCGGTACCATATGTGTTTTCAAATTCTTCTTTGGTCAAAAGCACCTTTCTCGGCTTTGACCCCTCGGATTGCGTTATGTAATTCATGTTCTGCATCCAGTCTATTATCTTGCACGCCTTGATATACCCTACGGGGAAGCGCCTCTGAATCATTGAAACGGATGCCTGATTTGAAGTTACGCAGTACTTAAGTGCCCTTATAAAAGTTTCGTCAATTTTGGTGTCAGCACCGTCATCGGAAGGCTCTCCGCCAACCTCCGCAGTCTGTGCTGATTCCTCCTCAACCTTGTTTATGAAGTCCGAAGCCTCTTGGTCGAAATAAGTCTCGTTGTGGGATTTGATAAAGTCGGTGACGTACTGCACCTCGTGCGTGTCTACAAAGCAGCACTGAATACGCATCATATCAGAGCCACCCCCACGGAAATACAAGTCACCCTGACCGAGCAGTTTTTCTGCGCCGCCGACGTCGAATATCGTACGCGAGTCGTCAAACGAAATTACTCTGAAACCGATACGGGCAGGCAAGTTGGACTTTATCAGACCTGTAATGCAGTCAACGGAAGGCCTTTGCGTAGCCAAAATAAGATGAATTCCGCATGCACGCGCTTTTGCACCTAATTTTATAATCCGGTTCTCTATGTCCTTTTTATTCTGTGACATTAAATCGGCAAATTCGTCGAGCACAATTAAAATTTTAGCCAGTTTTTCTCCATCCGGAGGCAAATGTGCGTTGTACTCGTCGAGAGTTTTGGTTGCTACTCCTTTCTCGGTCATCTCTTTAAAGAGGGAATAACGGCGCTCCATTTCATTGACCGCCCAACCCAAAGCCTTTACCGCCCTGCTTGCATCGGTAATAATTTCGTTTATCATAAGATGCGGCAGCTTATCAAACGAAATCAATTCAACCTGCTTGGGGTCTACCAGGATAAGGCGCAGCTCTTCGGGGCCGTATTTATAAAGTAAACTTAAAAGAAGTACGTTCAAGCAAACGCTCTTACCGCTACCCGTGGTACCTGCAACAAGCATGTGCGGCATTTTGGTTATGTCAGGGCAGATTGCCTCGCCGTCAATATTTTTGCCGAGTGTAAACGTAAGAGTATTGGGCTTGCTGTTTAAATAATTAGAGCTTGTAAGCATACTCTTAAGTCCGACAGTGCTTCTGTTGTTATTGGGGACTTCAATGGAAAGCGCGCCCTTGCCGTAGTTGAGGTAAGCGTCAACGTTATCCTTTTTAAGGTTCATCGCTATCGCGTCACGGTAGCCTAACGCACGTTTACTGTTGGTGTTATCCTCTATTACTACGTCGTAACGGGTAATAGCGGGCGCTATAGTAACGTTTGAAACGTGGCTGGCGATTTTATATCTTTCAAGGGTTTCAACAATAATACGCTTATTATCCTCAATCTCGCCGGTATTTACGTTGGTATTTTCGGGATAATCGTCCAACAGATCTAACCCCGGTCTTACGTACTTCTTCCATACGTGCTTGGGTTTTTCCGCAGGTTTTTCGGGTTGAGGTTCGGGCTTGGGCTCAACTGCACGGCTTGTACGCTCGGGCATGCGCACCCTCTCCTCTCTGTTAAGACCTGTCACACCTTCGGAAAAGCCTACTCGCTCGGAAGTCCTGCCCGTAGGCGCAGGGTCTTCGCTTGAACACTCGTTTTTATTCAATCTTTCGCCGAAAATATCGGTGTCGTCATCGTTTTCTTCGTCAAAAAGATTTGCGTTGCTTCTTTCACGTCTGCCCGAAGTAATCCCGTCCGCTCTGCCGGACGAAATGTTATCCTCTCCTCGCCGTGAAGCTGAACCGCCAAAGACGTCGTAATCGTTGTCCTCTGCGGATTTGATTATATTTTCGTACTGATGTTCCTCAACTGCGTGGATTTCGGTAGGTTGAGTTTGGGGTTCGGAAGGCAATTCTTCTTTAATCGTATATGCCTCGCTCTCTGCCGTGGACTCTTCATCGCGTATGGTATTTGAATAATTTTCCTGCGTATCAACACTTTCGTAATCGTTACTGCTTGCAGAGTATGTATTGCTCTGTGCCTCGTAACCGTTGAGACTGTCAACGGGTTTCTCGCCGTAAACGTAGCTTGAAGGCGCTGCCGCCACGGGGTCGCTCATAACCTCATCGCGATAACCTTGCGAGTAGCTGTTTTCATTTGAAACAGCCGCTGTGGCGGGCTTCTTTTTCGAAGCAAAGCTTTTTAAATAGTCCTCTTCGGTAATAACGGGATGATTAAAATACGATTCATCTTTGTAAATCATATTTCTTCTGTAGCTTTCGGCATCAAACTCGCCCTTTTCAAACAGAATTTTGTTGCCGAGATTTTTAGGCGAATATTTATCGTCTTGCGGGGGAACTTCGCGTGCGGAGACCTCCTGTACTGCGGGCGCTTGCATAGTCGGTTGCTGTTCGGGAGCATAATCTACCACTGTTTGCGTAGAATTGGGCGCCTGCAACTGCTCGTCGGCAGATTGTGCAGGTTTTTCTCCTCTGCGTCTGAAAACGAGATAGGCAAGATATGCAAATATCAGCGTCATTACGGAATAAACCACGTACGCAGCAACGGGACCGCCCAAATTGAGAACAGGATAGACCAAAAGTGCGGAAATCACACCGCCGAAGGTATAACCTGAATAGCCTTTAATTGCGCTTTTGTAGCACTCGGAAATATATTTACCGTAGCCTGCTATTTCGTAATTGTGTGTACTAACCGCATGGAAAAGGAAAAACAGCATAAGCGTAAGTGCGACCACAACTATAGATTTCAAAACGGAAATTTTAATTTTCTTTTCGAAAACGAGCCACTCGCCGAGATATGCAAGCATACCAATAACAAGGTATGAACCGTAGCCGAAAGTACCGTACATAAATGTACAGATAGCCCCGCCGAAAGCGCCGAACACCGCCTTGCCTGTGAGCAAAATTACAACTACGATAGCACAAAACAGAAGCAACGTCATTCCTAACGTTTCCTTCGTGATTATATACGATGTCTTATTCTCTTTATTTTTCTTGTCTTGAGATTTCATAATTCCGCCATTATATTAATTCATTTTACATTATAACATTTCCGGTTAAAAATAACAACAAAATGAAATAACAAACACAAATTTATTTTTGTATAAAAATAAAAAACGGCGATTGCCGTTTCTTTAAAATTAATTATTAAGTTCATTTAATACTCGTTTTGAAATTTCGTAAATATCGCCTGCACCGAGGAACAGAACGCAGTCACCCGATTTTACTGTGGAGAGAAATTTAACTATGTCATCAGGGTCGTCTGCGTAGATAGATTTTTTTATGCTATGGGATAGCGTTAACGCGCTCCCCGCATCGTCGAAGTATTCACGGGCGGCGAAGGTACGGTAGATTAGCAGATTGTCGACCGATGATAGAACTTTGACAAATTCTTTGAAAAGCAACTTAGTTCGTGAATATGTATGCGGTTGAAATATAACGTAAATTTTCCCCTGCGTAGAATGCTTTGCTGTTTTTAATGAGGCCACTATTTCGTCGGGATGATGGGCGTAGTCGGCAACACATCTTGCACCGTTAATAAGTCCTATACGTTCGAATCTCCTCTCCACACCGCAGAAATCTGCAAGTCCCTCCTGCACGTATCTGAAGGAAATCCCCACGCTCAAAGCAGCGCAGGCGGCCGCCAAGGCATTCAAAATGTTGTGCTTTCCGTCAACCGAAAGGCTGACTCTGCCCAAGCATTTGCTTTTTTTATACACAGTAAAGCTGTATCTGCCGTCCGAAGATGAAATATTCTTTGCGCAAATGTCGGTATTTTTTCCGTAACCGAAGGTAATATCTCCCACAGCTTCGTCCCCGGCGAGTGTAACCGACATATCGGCATTTTTGACAAACTGTCTGTATGCGGCGCGCAAATTTTCAATACTGCCGTAACACTCCAAATGGTCAGCCCCACTGTTTAAAAGTATGGCAACGTTGGGTCTTAAAAGTAAAAAATTTTTCTTATACTCGCAAGCTTCGGTTATCAAATAGTCCGTTCCGCAGAAAAAACTGTTGGCAAATACGAGATCTCTGCCTCCTATATGTGCAAAAAATTTTTTCCCAGCCGCAAGAAAGATATGTGCGAGCATTGATGTACACGTAGTTTTGCCGTGACAGCCCGAAACAGCTATAACGGTGCCGAAACCTCGGCTTATTTCATATAACAGCTGACCGCGCGACAGAATAATTTTATCAATCTTTTCAGCCTCTTTCAGCTGAACGTTATTTTCCTGCACGGCGTCCGTATACACTATCACATCGAAATTTTCTACGCTGTCCGTGACTTCACCTATCTTGACGTTTGCACCTAAAAAGATAAGTTCATCCGTGTAAACACTTGAAACCAGGTCGGACCCGCTCACCTTTTTGCCCCTGTAAATCAGATATTTTGCAAGCGCGCTCATGCTTACACCGCCTACTCCAATGAAGTAAAAGCTGTCGAAAATATCAATTAAACTGTTTCGCATACTTAATTTTATTAAATTTTAAGTAAAATTAGCACGAAATATCAATATTTTTTGTATTTTTTTACAAATTTTTAAATTTTCCTATTGAAATTAAATTGTATTTATTGTACAATATAATTAATGAAAGTATATTCAGGTGGTGTCTTATGAAAATCTCCGATGTACGAATCAGGTTAGTTAACAAGGATAGCAATAAACTTAAGGCAGTAGCGTCTATTACTATTGACGATTGTTTTGTTGTGCATGACATCAAAATAATAGATTCTACCGAAGGCGAATTTATTGCTATGCCCAGCAGAAAAACTAATGACGGTGAATATAAGGATATTGCCCATCCACTTAATACCGAGACCCGAGAAACTATTAAACAAGCAATCCTTACGGCTTACTATGACGAACTGAAAAATAGTCAAGTTTGATGCGTGAGTTAATAAAGCTCGATTTGTAAAAGAAAAATGCGCACACGTTTGTGTGCGCATTTTTCATAAATAATTTTTTAATTGTCGTTGCGACGTTTGCCCAAATTTCTCAAAAGTCTTGCAAACTTGGGAATATCCTTATCCTCTACCGGTCTTTCAATTACTCCGTCATCGTTGTGAGGTATAGGCTGCGCCAGAGGTTGAGGCTGATATGTCGCCTGCACGGGTTGCGTAGGCTGTGGTACGGGAGCCTGCGGGATCTGCGGTATTTGAGGTTGAGGATTGGTAGGCACAACAGGCTGATAGTATGGTTCGTTTACGGTCATTCTTCTCTGCGGAGGATTGGGATAATTTGAAGTATCATAAAGCATGCCGTTGTTGTAAGTTCTAGGCTGCTCTGCCTCTCTTCTGCTGTCAAAGCCGGGGATGCTCGTTGCAATTATGGTAATTTCCACTTCGTCCTTGGCATTGGGATCAATTCTTGCGCCGAAAATAATATTTGCAGACGCATCTACAACGCCCTTGACAAGCTCTGCCGCGTCGGTAACTTCATTTATTGAAAGATTTTCTCCGCCGACAACGTTTAAAATAACTCCGCGCGCACCCTCAATAGTAGTTTCCAAAAGAGGACAGCAAATAGCAAGGCGAACTGCCTCTACTATTCTGTTTTCGCCGCTTGAAACGCCTACGCCGAGATGAGCTATGCCCCTATCTTTGAGTATAGTTCTGACGTCCGCAAAGTCAAGGTTTATGAGCGAAGGATTTACTATGAGCTCAGTAAGTCCTTTTATGCCCTGCTTTAAGATGTCATCGGCAACTAAAAACGCCTCCTTCAACGGAGTATTGTCGGGCACAACAGTCTTAATTTTATCGTTGGGAATAACAATGAGCGTGTCGACATATTTTTTGAGGTTATCAAGACCCTTTGCGGTATTATCCATGCGGATTCTGCCCTCAAAACTGAACGGCTCGGTAACTATCGCAATGGTAAGTATATTCATATCCCTTGCAATTTTTGCAATTACGGGAGCAGCGCCCGTTCCCGTGCCGCCGCCCATACCTGCCGTAATAAAGAGCAAATCGGTATCCTTTATTGCCGCTGTGAGAACTTCCTTACTCTCTTCGGCAGCCTTTCTTCCGATATCGGGGTCTGCGCCCGCGCCCAGTCCCTTAGTAAGCTTAACGCCTATCTGCAGTTTATTTTCGCAAGGCGAAAGCATAAGCACCTGACTGTCGGTGTTTACTACGTAGTACTCCGCGCTCTTGATTCCTGCGGTTATCATTCTGTTGACGGCGTTATTTCCTGCACCGCCGACACCTATTACCTTTATTCTGCATTTACCCGTCAACCCCGTGTTGACGCCATTAAAGCCTGAGTTCGGTCCTCCGTTCATGCCCATATAATCGTTAAACATATTCAATCCTCCAATTTGGCGTATATTTCAAAATTCAATCGGCGCTTGCATCGTTGAGCGCAGTGTCAAGCAAGCTGAAAAGTGAAGAAAATCTCGGCTTGTCGTAGTAGGGCACGTTGGGAGCAACCGTTTCCAACGTTTTTACAAGTCTGCCCGCTATATGCTCAATCGCACCGCGCACAACCTTAATCCCCTCGCCCGTAACTAAAATGGGCTTGCCCTCGATATTTCTACCAGTATAGCTCTGCCTGCATTCCTCTATGGTTTCACAGATGCCGTCAAGAGCTTCGCGTATACGGTCTCTCAACTCAACGGTCGGGAAAGTGTAAGTCTTGCCTTCGTAGATGCACTCGGCGTTATCCCCAAGCTTCTCTTTGGCGTTTAAGTTGACGGTTGATAAAAACGTCATTGCAACTTGATAAGGGATATCGAGCTGTTCCATAAGATAGACCGCTATGTGACCTATTCCGAGAGAAAACGATTCGCTGTATAAAATCCCGTTGCCGCAGATAACGCTGTAAGTTGAAGATATAAAACCGAAATCAAATAAAACGGCACACTCATCCCGCCTTTCGGGTTCGACTATGTACATTGCCTCCGCATAGTTTGACGGAATAAGCCTTATCGTCTGTATATCTTTAAACTTCTTGAAAGCGTCCATAATACAGCCGACAAAGGAATTTCTGCACTTAAAGAAACAGAATTTGCCCTGCAAGCTGTCGCTTATTGCACCTACCGGATATATTACTTTACGCTTGTCCGACAAAACGTAATAAAGACAGCTGTTGCGTATCGTCATCCAATTTTCCTCGACGGGCGGTTTAGCCGCGTCGACGAGGTTACGACAGTCAGTCAAGGTTATTTTCTTCGCGGAGGGAAAGCTTAACACCCTGTCCGTATTGACAAGTTTAAGGAATTCTCCGGGTATACTGACGTAAAATGTTTTGATCCCGTTCATTGCGGAAAGCGTGCTTTTGACCACGTCAGTAATTGCCGCGGTAAAACTTGGAATATCCAAAAGCTCACCCTCGGCATAGCCGTCATAAGTGCAGGTATATTTGCTCTTTATTATGAACGTTTTGTTTACTCCCCTTTCGCCGACGACCGCCGTCATTTCGGTTGAGCGGATATCAAGAACTGCAACGTATTTATTGCGCATAAACGCGATTGACCTCAAACACTATTATAAAATAATTATATAATAATACACTAGATAATGTCAACTGATTAACTAAAAAAAAGCAGTGCTGTTGCACTGCTTTTTAGATATAAAATCTTTTAAATATACACAACGTTAAGCTTGCCGTCCGAGGCTATGTTGCACCTCAACTTGCCCGCTGTTTTTTCGTCTGCCGAAAGACTTTTTACAAAATAATTATATACTGCTTTCATTTTTTCCGTATATGATTTATCGTAATCCCATATCTCTATGACTGTTCCGCAGTGAAGATTAAAAGTTAAGGTGTTGGAATAGGGCATACTTGCAAAAGCAGCGTCTTCAAAGACAACACTTTTAACCATAGAACGGAAAGCCGAAAAATTGTTTTTGAAAACAGCACACAATTCTGCAGCTTTTTCTACCGTTTCGCCGTTTTTTAAGTCGAGAGCAACATCGTAATCATTGCGCTTTGTCGAAGAACCGTCCAAGAGAACACCGTTTTCGTCATACAGCGCATATTTACCGTCCGAAAGGGCAACCGAAAAAGTTTCCTTCCTCTCTTTGAGCGTGATATTTAAGGTGCAAGGATATACCTTCTTGACGCTTTCAAGAGAATAATCACCGTCTATGACCTCTGCAATATCCTCTTCAGAGACGAAATAAATTACCGTTCCGCGCACCTTTTCGAGTATTTTTGCCTTGTAGCCGCCAATTTCCGTGCCAGCTTGCGGATCGCCATCTTCATAGGAATAGCAGTTGAGCGAAACGTTCACGTTTTTAACTGCAAACACAACGCCAACGCCTATCACTAACGATGCGATAAACGCGACGGCAATTATGGTAAATATTATTTTTCTTATGTATTTCATACGGTATTAAATGCTGACTCTGACGATATCTCCGCCGAGTTTTCTCAATTTATATTCGAACGAGGCGTATCCCCTATCGATATGCGAGACGTCCAAAATCTGACTCTTGCCCTCCGCCGCAAGTGCCGCAAGCACGAGAGCCGCTCCGCCGCGCAGATCGTGAGCAACGACGGTTGCGCCCTTGAACCCCTCTACTCCGCGAACAAAGGCGTTTCGGTTAATTACCGTCACGTCAGCACCCATTTTACGAAGCTCGGGTACGTATTTGAAGCGGGTTTCAAAGAGGTTTTCGGTTATTATAGACTGTCCATGACAGATACAGCAAAGTGCCGTCATCTGAGCCTGCAAATCGGTGGGGAAGCCGGGATATGGCTGAGTTTCGATGCTCTTTACCGAGGTTAACCGCCTGTTACTTTCCAGTACTATTTTATCATTATTCGTATGTATTTTGCAACCGTTTTCTCTCAATTTATGTAAAAGTGAACTTATATTTTCAGCAGAAGCGCGATTTAGCTGCACTTCCCCGCCGCACATAGCCGCTGCAACGAGAAATGTGCCTGCTTCAATTCTGTCTGATATAGGCAAAAACTCGCATCCGCCAAGTTTTTTAACACCTTCGATTACTACCGTGCTGCTGCCCGCGCCCTTTACTTTTGCGCCAAGACAGTTTAAAAATCTTTGCAGGTCCTCTATTTCGGGCTCTCTTGCCGCGTTCTTTATTACCGTTGTGCCCTCTGCCTTTACAGCCGCAAGCATAATATTTTCTGTTGCGCCTACACTGGGACAGTCAAGCATTATTTCGTTGCCGCGCAATTTTTCGCATTTGCATATTATGTAGCCGTTGGCTTCGGTAATTTCAACGCCCAATCTTTTTAGCCCCGTAAGGTGCAAATCGACGGGTCGAAGTCCTATGTCGCACCCTCCCGGGTAAGCTATTTTTGCCGTGTGGAATCTTGATATTACCGAACCGAGCAAGAATACCGAGGAGCGAAGCTCGTGGGCAAGCTCGCTGGGTATTTCGTAGCAGTCGGCGCACGAACTGTCAATGAGTATATCGTCGCCGTCGTATATTGCCTTACAACCCAGCTTGGTCAATATTTTTACCATGTTTCTTACGTCGGTTATTCTTGGAGTGTTTAAAATTTTAACTTTTTCGTCCGTGAGGACAGCCGCCGCAAGTATGGGAAGCACCGAATTTTTTGCAGTTTGAATTTCTACGCTTCCGAACAACTTGTTTCTTCCGTTTATTATGTATTTTTCCATATTGTCTCCGAGTAGAAAATAATATATTTCATTATATGGCGGAGTAACGTCTAGTTGTTAATTTTCCCGTCGGCGCGATATGTTGCCAAGCACCCCCATTGACGCCATCGTTATTACGAGCGAAGTGTTTCCGCTGCTTATCAAAGGCAACGGAAGACCCGTCGGCGGTATTGCTCCGCTTACCACGAGCGCGTTTATTGCAACCTGTATTCCGTACACGAGTATAAAGCCGGAAGCGAGCAGAAAACCAAATCTGTCCGAGCAGCGTTTTGCTATTCTTAACCCTTTGAAAATAATAAATCCGCAGGCTAAAAAGAAGACTATCAGCCCGAAAAAGCCGAGCTCTTCCCCCATTATTGCAAGTATAAAGTCGCTTTCGGCAAATGGTAGAAACCTATATTTCTGCGTTGAGTTGAATAGCCCCGTCCCGAAAAAACCGCCGTTCCCGAGCGCATATAAGGACTGTATCAGCTGATACCCCTCGTCCTTGGGCGACGCCCACGGGTCAATGAACGCACTCAATCTTTGCAGTCTGTAAGGTTCTGCAATAATTAGGACGGGCACCGCTAGAGCGAAGGGGATTAAAATTATCAAAAAAGTCTTTAAATTGGTTCCGCTTAAAAATATGATAGCGAGCATTAAAAGCCCCACGCACATAGTTATGGACATGTTCGGCTCGATTATTATGAGCAGGCAAAAGCCTATTCCCACTCCGAGAACGGGCAGAACTCCTTTTACCGTCTTTACCTTTTCGTGATTTTTGTAAAAGTATGCCGCGGCAAACAGCGCAAAGGCGTATTTTGCAATTTCAGACGGCTGAATTGTAAAACCGCCGAAGCCTATCCACCTCGTCGCACCATAGTTGGTTATGCCTATTCCCGGCACGAAGACTAGGCCTAAAAGAACCGCGGCAATAATTATTGCGGGATATTTGAGCTTTAAAAGCTTTTTATAGTCAAAAAAGTACGTTCCAATCATTGCGGCAAGCCCCAAAACCACGCCAATTATCTGCTTTTTGACAAAATACAGACTGTCGCCGTACTGAACTTTAGCGGTATATGAGCTTGCGGAATATATCATTATGCAGCCAAAGACAGCCATTAAAAACACGCAAACTAAAAGCGGGATGTCTCCCGCTTTCGTACCATTTTGCACCCTGATTTTATTCGGAAATTTTTTCATCGATGCTCTCTACCAGCTCCTTGAACGCATCTCCGCGCTCTTCGTAATTTGTAAAGCTGTCAAAACTCGAGCTTGCGGGACTTAACAGAACACACTGACCGGGTTTGGCTATGAACTGTGCAAGTTGAACCGCCGTCGTGAATTCCGCACAGAGCGAAAAACTCACAAAACCCGCTTTTATTGCCGCACTCAACATTTTAAATCTGTTTTCTCCATAGATGACCGCATGAACCACAGGGCTTGCGCTCAAGCCTTCGAATAAAGGCGTATAGTCGTCGCCCTTGTCCTTACCTCCGAGCAAAATTACCGTCGGGCAGCTCATACATTGCGCCGCTTTGACCGCTGCATCTACGTTAGTTCCCTTGCTATCGTCTATGTAAGTAATTCCGTTTACTTCCCGCACTTTTTCTATGCGGTGACTTACTCCTTTAAACGAGCATATTGTCTGACCCACCTTCTTTTTGTCAAGTCCTAAAATTCCCGCAACGGCAACGCAGGCAAGCGCATTGTAGACGTTGTGAACTCCGCCGGTCAGCATATCCGAAATATCAAAATATCTGTCACCCTTAAAGTACACTCCACCATTTTCAAAGTACGCGCCGTCCACCCTGCTTTTCATTGAAAAATATACGATTTTTGCCTTTGTTTTCTGTGCAAACGAGCGTACGATAGGGTCGTCGTAATTTAAAACGGCAAACTCGCTCTCTTTAAGATTGCGTAAAATTTTGGACTTCAAAAATATGTAATTTTCCATATTGTAGTGACGGTTTAAGTGGTCTTCCGTCACGTTGGTTATAACTGCGATATGTGGACGAAGACTCGAAAGCGTTTCAAGCTGAAAAGAGGAAATTTCAAGTACGGCAAAATCCTTGAATTGAAGCTCCTCCACGCATTTGACGAGGGGATTTCCGATATTACCGCATGCAACGCAGTGTTCGCCAACGCTGTTAATAATTTCGTTGAGCATAGTTACGGTTGTTGTCTTGCCGTTTGTGCCCGTAACGGCAATCGAGGTGGCGCGGAGATATAGGGCGCCGAGCTCCTCTTCGCCTATAATTGCCTTACCCTGCTTACGAAAATACACGGGAAGAGGCGTATCGATGGGTATTCCCGGGCTTAATACGAGTATATCACATCTTGCCGCGCACTCCTCCCATTTTTCAACTGTGACAATCCGCGCGCCCATACTTGCGAGCTCAGTCATTGTCTGCGTTATTTTTTCGCTTAATACGTCGTCGTATATGTAGACTTCCGCCCCTCTTTCAAGTAAAAAGCGGGCACTGCTTTCACCCGAAACCGACATACCCGCTACGAAAAACTTCTGACCTTTAAAATACATTTTTACCTCACATAAATATCAAACACAGTATTCCGACAAAGGCAGTAAGTGCAAAATAGACGTATGAAATTTTACATTCGGTGTAACCCTTCATCTGAAAATGATGATGCAGCGGCGCCATTAAAAACACTCTTTTCCTTGTCCGTTTATAATATATGACTTGTACAATTACGGATATTCCCGAAATTACAAACATAATTCCGACGAGCGGAATATAGAGTGAATTACCCGAAAAAACGCACACGCAGGATATAAGCCCGCCCAGTGCAAGTGAGCCTGTATCCCCCATAAATACCGCGGCTTTATTGGTGTTCAGAATAAGAAAACCCGCTATTGCGCCAACCGCTATAAAACAGAGGGTGGAAAACGACGATTGCCTTACACCGAGCATAATGCCCAATATTATGAGGAAAGCACAGCTTGTCCCGCCGGCAAGACCGTCAAGACCGTCGGTCAAGTTCACACAGTTTACTGTTGCTGTAAAAATAAAAATGACAAGCGGAATTATTCCCCAACTTATATCAAGCGATAACCCACCGCCGAAGGGAATAAAAAGCTTGGTTATTCCGTTTAAATAGCAGTATATAGCGGCGACCGAGGCTATTGCAACTTGAAAAATAATCTTTTGATAGGGCTTTAAGCCCTCGTTTTCCTTTCTGTAAATCTTAAGAAAATCATCCAAAAAGCCGACAAAGGTAAAGCCTGCAGTGATTGCAAAGGTCAGATTTATCTCTCCGTTTTTAACCCCGCAAAGACACAAACCAACGATTAAAATTGCGGTAATAAAGGCTAGTCCGCCCATAGTGGGCGTACCTCCTTTGCTCTTGTGTTCTTTTACATAGCCGAGAATGTATTGTCCGGCTTTAAGTTTTTTTAAAAGCGGCAATAGCGCTGCAAGAAGTATCAGCGAGCAGCAAAATGCGCAGATTATGCCTATAAATATTGTTTTCATTTTCAAAAACCGATTATGTTTTTAATTACTCTATTATCATTATAACTGTGTTTTATACCCATTATCTCCTGATAATGCTCGCCGCCCTTGCCCGCAACGAGCAGAATATCTCCGTCGGCTAAAAGACTAATTGCATACTCCGTTGCAATCTCGCGTTCGGTTACGGTTACGTATTTTACCTTGTACGGCTTAACACCCTTTTCTATATCTGAAATTATGTCGAACGGATCCTCGTAACGCGGGTTATCCGAAGTAATTATCAAAAAATCGGCGTATTTTGCCGCAACACTGCCCATAAGCGGTCTTTTGGTTGCGTCACGGTTGCCGCCGCAGCCGAAGAGACAGAAAAGCCTGCCCTTACACAGTTTTTTGAGCGATTGCAGGGATTTTTCCAACCCGTCAGGCGTGTGCGCAAAGTCGACAAAAATTTCTGCTCCGTTATAGCGGGCAACCTTTTCCAACCTGCCCTCTACCGTCTTTAAGGAGTTAAGTCCCTTTGCAATTATGTTGATTTTAACGCCGAAGAGTTTGGCACACGCAGCAGCAGCCATAGCGTTATAGACATTATGCAGGGCGGGCAGGCAGAGCTTTACCTCATATAGTTCATCAAAAAGGTTTAAAACAAAGGTCGTTCCGTCGATTTTTTCTGAAATATCAATTGCGAAGACGTCGGCTGGATTTTTGAGTCCGTAGCTTATAGGGTTTTTTACTTCGGAAAGAAGCTCTATTCCCAAACTGTCGTCTGAATTTATTACCGCACGACGGCACCGCTCCTCTTTGAAGAGCAGCTTTTTGCATTCGGCATAGTCCTTCATATTTTTGAAAAAATCAAGGTGGTCCTGCGTGCAGTTGGTAAAAATTCCCGCCTCAAAGGTCAGCCCGTATATTTTGTCAAAATAGAGAGCGTGGGCGGAAACTTCCATAAACACGTACTCTACTCCTGCGGCAACCATATCGGCAAAGACGTGATGCAGATATACCGGGTCGGGAGTAGTAAGCTCTGGCGAAATAAACTTTTCGCCGTAGCTAATTCCAAGCGTTCCTATAGTTGCCGTGCTCCTCCCGTCGGCTTTAAATATGCTCGAAAGCATATAGGTTGTAGTAGTCTTGCCGTTAGTGCCCGTAACTGCTATAATTTTAAGTTTTTTGTCGGGGAAACCGTAAAATGCGCGGGCGACGCGGGCAATCTGTGCCCTGCCGTCCTTGACTATTATTTGTGTTACGGGGCAGTCGAGTTTGCGTTCGCATATTACGGCAACCGCGCCGTTTTTGACTGCTTCGTTGATGTCGGTGTGCGAATCGTGGTTTACGCCTTTATAGCAAAAGAACAGCACGCCCTTCGCCGCCTTGGAGCTGTCCGTACATAGTGCCGAAATTTCTATATTTGTATCGCCTAAAACTTCTTCCGTCTGTATGCATTTTAAAAGTTTGCCAAGTTGCATTATACGTACCGTTCTATGTTTTTGATTTTGATTATATCCTCGAAAATTTCTTTTGCGACGGGAGCCGCCACCGCACTGCCGTAGTAGACGCCCTGCGGCTCGTCAACTATAATGAGTGCAAGATATTGGGGATTGTTGGCGGGAAAAAATCCGCAGAACGAGGAAACGTACTTGCCCTGTGCGACGTGCCCGTCCTCGTACTTTTGTGCAGTACCGGTCTTTCCTCCTACTCTGTAACCATCAATAAATGCCTTTTTACCGCTACCCTCGGTAACTACTCCTTCAAGCATTTCGGCAAGAAGAGACGACGCCTTTTCGCTTATTGCCTTGTTTTTAAGCACTGAGGGCTGTTCGGCAACGGTCTTTCCATCGGCAGATACAATACTTTTTAACAAATGCGGGATGTAGTAGTTTCCTCCGTTTACCGCAGCCGCTACGGCGCAAGCAAGCTGAATTCCCGTAACTGCTATCGTCTGTCCGAAACCTATACGCGCCAGATCGCCGTTTCTTACAACCGTTTGCGGAACGAGCATACCGAGAGCTTCGCCATTGAAGTCAAGCCCAGTCACGTTGCCGAAACCGAAAGCCTGCAAATATTTGTAAAACGTTTTACTGCCGAGCGAGAGTGCAATATCGGTAAAACAGGGGTTACAGCTATTGTTTAGCGCAGCAGAAAGCGTCTGGTTTGAGTGCCTTCCGTTGGAGTGGTCTGCCCAGCACTTGATTTTTGTGCCGTCAACCGTTCTCGTGCGGCTGCCGTTAAAGACGTACGAAGGCGAAAACGCGCTTTTGTTTCCCGAAAAGTATTCTTCGAGGTTCGCCGCCGCCGTAACTACTTTAAAAGTTGAACCCGGCTCGTAGATATCGCTTACTACGACGTTTCTCGATAGAGAGTTGAGTGTTTCGGTATTGTCACGGGGAACAGAATTTAAATCGTAAGACGGGTAATTTACGAGCGCAAGAATATCGAAATTCTGTGGATTCAGCACTATACAGGACACAGATTGGGCGTTACTTGAAGCGTAAACCCGCTTCATTGCCTCTTCCGCCGCCATCTGGATATCAATATCAATTGTCAATCTCACTTCGTCGCCGTTGGTAGCCTGACTGTAAACCACTACCGACTTTTCAGTCTGTATGCCTACGATGTCGGTGGAATATTTAATCTCGCCGTTCTTGCCCGCCAGAATACTTTGATAGTATTTTTCTATGCCCGAAAGCCCGGAGCCGTCGGTTGAGGTAAAGCCGAGAACCTGGCAGAGCACGTCGTTATACGTATATGTGCGCGAGTTGTCGCGCGAGTAATATACGCCCGAAAGGTTGTATGATACGAGCTTTTCTATCTTTTCCTTGTCGGCTTGCTTGGCAACTGTTATCTCGGAAACCTTTGTATTACTTATTTTTTCGTACAATTCTTTGGGGTCAAGAGCAAAAATACCCGCAAGAATTGTTGCGGTATATTGCGTGTTCTGCACCGCATTCGGTCTAACAAATACGCTGTAAGTCGTACGGTTTCCTGCAAGAATTGTGCCGTTTCTGTCGGTAATTACTCCGCGCTGAGCTATAACGGGAATCTCTCTGTTCCACTGGTCGCTTGCCTTTAAAGTGAGTTCCGCACCCCATACGAGCTGAACATATATAAGCCTTGCGAAGATAATGCAAAAAATAAAGGTTATTGCCAATGCCGTTGACAATAACCTCTTTTGTAATACCGTTATAGAAAAACCTTTGTTGTCCTTTCTGATAAAAACCTCCAATAAACGATGACCGTTATGTTAAATTTTAACCTTTAATCCAACCAAGCTGTTTAGCCAAATCGGCTATCTGCTCTTCGGTCAAGGTGTTCATACCTATTTGATCCTTAACGCCCTCGTAAGAGCCCTTCATAGTCGTCAAAGATGATTGAAGGTAGCTTACGTCGCTGTTGAGATTTGCAAGTATTGCCGCGTTGACAATAATAAGGACAAGCATTACGAGAATAACGCTTACTATTGCAGCGATAATGATTTTATCCCTTTTAGCAATGCCCACGCGCTTTTCAATGCTGACATTTTTGACTTTTCCGTTTTCGAACGTTGTTGTCAAAGCAGAGGTCCTGTATTGTATAGTCGTCTGCGTAGGGCGCAAATCTTCGCTCTCTTCCTCGTCATTGCTCTGTTCCGCTACAATCTGACGCTGAGCAGCAAGTCTTAAATTCATTTCGCTGTGCGCGTTGAAAATTTCCGCATCTGCCCTTGCGTTTTCTACGAATACGGGTGCGTTCGATACTTCCTGTACGGGAGCGGTAGGAGCTTCAGCCTTGACGGGGGCTCTGTCGAGCGCTTCGTTAATCTTAATTTCGGGGTTGATAAGTCTCGCGTAGTTCTGACCTATACGCGCATTATGTTCCTCATCGGTAAGTCTGTATTCGGGATTATAGATGTGTGAAGTTCTCTCTTCATAAGCCGATCTTCTTTCTAATACGGGTGCTCCAACTGCCATGGTGTCTCTCCTTATCTTTTTAGTTTAGATTATTTTTTCTGCTATTCTCAATTTTGCGCATTTTGAGCGCGAATTTATTGTTATTTCTTTTAAGTCTGCCGTGATTGGCTTTGCATTGACAATTTCAATCTCTTTCTTTTTGCCACACACGCACACAGGCAAGCTTTTGTCGCAAATACAGTCGAGAGATAAATATCTGAACGCCTGCTTTACTATTCTGTCTTCGAGCGAATGAAATGTAAGTATTACAATTCTTCCGCCCTTTTTAAGCTTTCCTACAAGTCCTATAACGCAATCGTACAAGCCGTTGAGTTCTCCGTTTACTGCTATTCTGAAAGCCTGAAAGCTCTTTCTAGCGCACGGCCCGTTCTGTTTGAATTTGTATGGAATACTCTTTTCGATTATTTCAACAAGCTCGCCGCACGTAGTTATGCGTTTTTTCTCTCTGTCTTTGACTATATTTGATGCAATTGAGCTTGCAAAACTTTCTTCGCCGTACTCTTTGAGAATTTTTACAATTTCTTCTCTCGAATACTCGTTGACTATTGTTTCAGCCGTAAGTGGCTGGCTTTTGTTCATCCTCATATCGAGCGGGGCGTTCGGTTTCATATAAGAGAACCCTCTGTCCTCGCTGTCAAGCTGGTGGCTTGATACTCCGAAGTCGAGTATCACCCCGTCAAGCCCGTCCACGCCCGCCTCTTTTAGGACGCTTTCGTATTGCTTGTAGTCCGATTTGTAAATTTGAAATCTGCCTTTAAATTCCTTTAACCTCTCCGTTGCCGCCGCTATTGCGTCGTCGTCGAGGTCTGTTGCGATCAGTTTCCCGTTCGGGGACGACCTTTTTAAAATCTCGTATGAGTGTCCGCCGCCGCCGACTGTTCCGTCGAAGTATATTCCTCCGTCTTTAAGGTTGAGCCCCTTCATGCACTCTTCGAGCATCACCGGGATATGTGAAAAAGCGCTCACTTTTATATACCAAGTTTGCCGAACATAACGTCGAAGTCTTCGTCTTCGTTCTCATAGAATACGTCGTAAACTTCTTTCGCCCAAATCTCTACATGAGAGCCGGCACCACAGATTACAATGTCTTTTTGTATGCGGGCATACTCTTTGAGGTGGTTGGGAAGTATCATCCTTCCTTGCGAGTCCCCTTCCAAAATGGCGCAGGATTTTAAGAACATCCTCATTGCCTTTGACCCTTCGGGATCGCCCATCTTAATTTGTTCGTTCAGCGTGTCAAGAATATGCTTGTAGCCGTCCTCAAAGAACACAAAGATACAGTGGTTTGTGCCCTTTGTAAAATACAGCTCTCTTGCCTCCCCCTTAAGCTTGTTGGGAAGTCTTATTCTGTTTTTAGAGTCAATCTGATAATTGTACTCCCCAACGCAAGTAGGATTCATATACTCCGCCCTTTTTGGTTTGTACACTTACTATATCACGGTTTTTTTAGGAAGTCAACCATTTTTTGGGAAAAAATGGGATAAAAATGGAATTTCTTCCACTAACCTGTTTCAAATAGGGAAAAGAAGGGAAAAGACCGCCCTATTCTTCCCTTCGTCTCCACCGCAGAAGTTTATTTCTTGGCTAAAACTCCCACTGTGGGCACATTTTTGAGGTAAAACGTTGAATATCCTATCTGCCGTGCCGTAAATTCCGTCGTAAATTTTGCAGTTATAAAACTTTTTAACTATGTCTTTTACGTAAGTATAGTGTGTACAGCCTAAAACTACGCTGTCGGGTGAATACTCGGGAAGCATTTTAATAATTTTGTTTTCATCAATATTAAATATATTGCGCTCGATATAATCGGCAAGATTTGGACAAGCAGCCACCTGTGTTACGCCGTTGCCGTATCTTTCCAAAAGAGTTGAAATCGACCTACTCAAAGCCGTTGCGGGGGTTGCAAGAACCAGACATTTGCCGCCGCTTCGGGCCGCGGGCTTTACAGCGGGCTCTACGCCTATTATCGGGAAAGAGTATTTAGCCCTCAGTCTTTTTGCACACACCGCAGTGACGGTATTGCAGGCAATTACCGCAGCATGCGGGTCAAGTGCGGCAATTTTTACAAAAATTTTGTCAGCCTTATAAAACAGCTCGTCACTGTCGAGTGTGCCGTATGGCATGTTGAAGTTGTCGGCAAAGTATGTAAAATTTGCGTAAGGCATCCGCCGCGTGCATTGTGCAAGCAGATTAAGTCCGCCTATTCCGCTATCGAAAAATGCCACTCGGAGATTTCCGTTGATTAAATCATTCACATTATAATAATATTGAAGCTGTTGAAAATATATTAAAAAAAATCTTAAAAGCCGATTGAAAATAGTTTACAATCAGTAATATTTGTGATAAAATTACACAGTAATTTCAAGGAATATGTATCAAGGAGTAATCAGATGCCTAATATAAAGTCTGCTAAAAAGCGCGTACTTGTTACGGAGAAGAAAACGGAGAGAAATAAAGCAATTAAATCGGAAGTTAAAACCGAAATTAAAAAGTTCCTCGCTCTCGTTCAGAACGGAGATAAAGCTGCTGCTACGGAAAAGTTCTCTTACACCTGCTCGATTATCGACGGTGCCGTTTCCAAGGGTGTTCTCAAAAAGAATACTGCCGCGAACAAGAAATCGGGACTTGCGAAAAAACTCAACGCAATGGCTTAACACCGTTTAAAAAGCGAGCGCACTCCGCTCGCTTTGATTATTTTAGATTATGTTTTGGGAGATTTACCCTCCTCTCCCTTTGCTTCCGTAGTTAAATGGATATAATAAACCCCTCCTAAGGGTTAGTTATGGGTTCGATTCCCGTCGGGAGTACCAAACACAGCCGTGAGCATTTAGCTCACGGCTGTGTTTGTACTTTTTGATAATAATCGAACCCATCGGTTTATGCGAGCCACAAGGAAAAAAACAACCGGGTTATCTCGGTTGCTTTTTCAACTTCTTATCTTTACTATTATATGGATAGGCAAACCTGTGCGCGACGAAAAACACTCTGCGATGCTGTTACGATGTAGAGTTTATACCTGCACAAATGTACACTCGAGTTATTATTGTAAAAAATTATTGATACTTTCAAAAACGGTTGGAATATCTTAATTTGAGGCGCAATAAACTACAATATCAAACTAAACAGTCGAAATTATTACTCTATAAAATATCCGAAAAAGATAATTAAATTTGCAGTCAAAAATTTGATAAAATTTAACACGCAAACACACTCGAAGCACTCTTATTTACATTATTACCATTTAATGGATAATATTTTATTGAAAATAAAATTCATGTTGTGAATTTTCAAAAATTGATTGACATTGTCAACTTTTTGATTTATCATTTCATTAGTAGCTAAATTAGCACAAAATACATGGGAGGATTTTTTATGGCAAAAGGAAAGGTTGAGTTCCGCGAAGCTTACTGTAAAGGCTGTAGCTTGTGCGTCAACGCTTGTCCCAAAAAGATTATAACCATCTCCAAGCGTACCAACGCAAAGGGATACGAAGTGGCAGAATGTATTAACGCCGAAGAGTGCATAGGGTGCGCAAGTTGCGCAATCATGTGCCCTGACAGTGTAATAACCGTCTATCGCGACTGACCACACAGGAATAGGAGGAAAAAATTGAAATGAAAAAACTTTGGAAAGGTAATGAAGCCATTGCCGAAGCGGCAATTGCAGCGGGCTGCAGATATTTCTTCGGCTATCCCATCACGCCTCAAAACGAAATTCCGGAATACATGTCCTGGAGACTGTTTGAAGTAGGCGGCGCTTTCATTCAAGCCGAAAGCGAGGTTTCTGCTATCAACATGGTATACGGCGCGGCAGGCGCAGGCGCAAGAGCTATGACCAGCTCTTCCAGCCCCGGCATCAGCTTAAAGCAGGAAGGTATCAGCTATATTGCAGGCGCTGAGGTACCTTGCGTTATTATCAACATGATGCGCTCCGGTCCCGGCCTCGGAGGAATTTCCCCCGCTCAGAGTGACTACTTCCAGGCAACTAAGGGCGGCGGACACGGCGACTATCACTGCATAGTTTACGCACCCTGCACCGTTCAGGAATTTGTTGATATTACATATCGCGCGTTTGATGTTGCAGACGAATACCGTACTCCCGTTATGATTATCGGCGACGGTATGCTCGGCCAGATGATGGAGGCAGCTGAAATTCCGCCCATGCGTGACCTCAGCACCCTACCTAAAAAGGACTGGGCGGCTTGCGGTCATTCAGACGGCAAACAGCGTCTCATTAACTCCATCCGCAATGAACCCGACGATTTAGAGGCGTTCAACATTCGTCTTTTTGAAAAGTACAAGGTTATTGCAGAAAAGGAAACTAAATACGAGGAGTACCTCTGCGAGGATGCTGAGTACGTCTTCGTTGCATACGGCTCCGTTGCACGTATCTGCAAAGCCGCAGTTTTAACTCTTCGCGAAGAGGGTATAAAGGCAGGACTTATCCGTCCCATTTCCCTCTACCCCTACCCTTCCGCAATAATAAACCAAACAGCTCAAAAAGCCCATGTCAAAAAGTTTATAACTGTCGAAATGAGCATGGGTCAGATGGTTGAAGACGTTCGTTTGGCAGTAAACGGATTGAAGCCCGTTGCATTCTACGGTCGCTGCGGTGGCAACATAATGATGCCCGCAGATGTGGTAAGGTTTGTTAAGGAGGTAAAATAATATGAAGATTGTAGCTACAAAGCCTAAAATGCTTACCGACGCTCATTTACACTATTGCCCCGGCTGCACGCACGGAATAGTCCACAAGCTTATTGCCGAGGTTTTGGAAGAGCTTGGCAAGACAGACAACGCTATCGGCATTATGCCAGTAGGTTGCGCTGTATTCGGCTATAATTATTTCAATTGTGATATGTATCAGGCTGCGCATGGCAGAGCGCCTTCCGTATCCAGCGGCGTAAGAAGAGTTGTTGACCCCGAAAACATTATTTTCTGCTATCAGGGCGACGGCGACCTCGCTTCCATAGGTATGGCGGAAACCGTTCACGCCTGCATGAGAGGCGAAAACATCACGGTAATATTCATCAATAACGGAATTTACGGCATGACGGGCGGTCAGATGGCTCCCACCACTATGCCCGGCGAAAAGGCTACTACCTGCGTTTACGGCCGCGATCCCAAAGTCTACGGCAATCCCGTGCACATGAGCGAAATGCTTGCCACCCTTACGGGTCCCGCCTACATAGAGCGCGTTGCCTGTTTCGATGTTCCCCACATCCGCAAGGCAAAGGCGGCAATTAAAAAGGCATTCCAAATTCAGATGGAAAAGAAGGGACTTTCGTTCATAGAAGTACTTGCAAACTGTCCTACGAACTATCATATGACCCCGCTTGACTCTATGGAGTTTGTTAAGACCAAGGGTTGCGAGTTCTATCCGCTCGGCGTATATAAAGACATAACCAAGGAGGAAAACTGATATGAAAATTATAATCAGCGGTTTCGGCGGACAAGGAGTTCTGTCTCTTGGTAAATTCATTTCGTACTCCGCCATTGAACAAGATTTAAATACCTCGTGGCTTCCTGCTTACGGTCCCGAAATGCGTGGCGGCACAGCTAACTGCTCGGTAATATATTCTGCGGAAGAAATAGCTTCTCCTGTTATAGACAGCCCCGATATACTCATTGCTTTCAACGAGCCTTCCCTCGTAAAATTTGAGAATATGGTCAAGCCGGGCGGAGTTATTATAACCAATTCCGACATAGTCGGCATAAAGGCGACGAGAAAGGACTGCAAAGTATATGAAATTCCCGTAGATACGCTTGCCTCTGCAATAAACAAAAGGGGCGCCAACGTATTTATGCTGGGCGTATTGCTTCCCATATTCAAGGATATTTCCATGGACTCGGCAATTCACGCCGTTGAGCATGTTTTCGAGGCAAAGCCCAAAATCATACCCGTAAATATCCAGTGTTTGGAAGCGGGTTATGAATACATGAGTAAACTCGTATAGATTTAATTGCGGATAAAATGTCTTCTGAAATTTAAAAGAAGACATTTTATTTCGTGTTTAAACCTGTAATTTTTCAGGAGAATTTAATGGCAAAAACAATAACAGTAGATCAAGCGCTTGAGCTTGTAAAAGACAATTACAAAATAGCCGTGGGCGATGCTACCGTGGAGCCGCAGGGCTTTTTAAGCAATTTGCATAAGATACTTGACAAAGACCGCGGACTGAGCATATGGATGTGTCTCACAATGAGGTCCTATCCCTTTTTGGAGAATCCCGAATACGGCAACAACATAAAAATAAACAGCGTATTCTTTTCGGGACCTATGCGCTACGCATACAACACCCTGAAAACGGTATCGTATGCTCCCACTCACCTGCGTAAAACAGCAACAACTATCTGTGCAGGCAAGGTGCCCGACCTCTTCGTAGGCACTTGCACACCTCCAGATAAAAACGGAAAAATTTCGCTTGGTTTGAGTAACATCTACGACCGCGAGGTTTTAAGGCAAGCTAAAACGGTAATTATGGAAGTCAACCCCAATATGCCCTTCACATACGGTGATGCGGTGATAGACGAGTCCGAAGTTGATTACTTCGTGCCCGTAAACTTCCCTATGGTTCAGGATAATCCTGCGCCTGTCAACCAAAAGGACAGCATTATCGGAGGCTATATTTCTCAATATATAAATGATGGCGATTGCCTGCAGATAGGCATAGGCTCCATCCCCAACTCGGTAGTGCAGTTCCTTGCGACAAAGAAGGATTTGGGTATTCACACCGAGCTTTTGGGTGACGGAATAGCAGAGCTTGCCAAAAAGGGCGTTGTAAACGGTAGTAAAAAGACCTTACATAAGGGTAAAATAGTGACAAGCATTGTACTCGGCACCGATAAGGTTTACGAGTACGTAAACAACAATCCCGACGTACTTGTAATGGATTGCAGCTACTGCAATGCCTATGAAACGCTTGCAAAAAACGACAACCAGATATCTATAAACACCACTCTTGAGGTGGATTTAACTGGTCAGTGCTGTAGCGAAAGCCTCGGTTCACGACAATACAGCGGCACAGGCGGTCAAATGGACACGGCGATAGGCGCACAGATGTCGAAGGGCGGAAAGGCATTTATAGCCCTCTACTCCACTGCTAATGTGCGCACAGGAAACGGCGATGAACGAGTGGAGATAAGCCGCATTGTACCTCAGCTTAAACCCGGCGCAACGGTATCTTTGTCGCGTAATGACTTACACTATCTCGTAACAGAATACGGTGTTGTCAATTTGCGCGGGCTTTCGGTTGCTGACAGAGCAAAGGCAATAATCTCCATTGCGCATCCCAAATTCCGAGACGAGCTTACAAATAAGGCAATCGAACTTGGGCTTATAAAGCAATAAAATTATAGAGGGAAAATAATTTATGGATATTAAAATAATTAAAACTGAAAACAAAAAGAGCAAGCCGCAGGGTGCGCTCGGCTTCGGAAAATATTTCTCTGACCATATGTTCATAATGGAATATGAGGACGGCAAATGGGGAAACGCACGTATTCAGCCCTATCAGCCTTTAACATTAGACCCCTCCTCTTCCGTTCTGCACTATGCTCAAGGCATATTTGAAGGCGCAAAGGCATATAAGGACAAAAACGGCAAAATCCGCCTCTTCCGCCTTATGGACAATCTTAACAGAATGTGTGACTCGGCAGAGCGTCTGTGCATGCCTGTTTTTGACAAACAGTTTGTATATGACGCAATAAAGCAGCTCGTCCTTTTGGAAGAAGAATGGATTCCTTCGGACGAAGGCACGGCTATGTACATAAGACCTACTATGATTGCAACTGAAGCCGCTCTCGGTGTTCACGCTTCCAAAACCTACACCTTTTTTGTAATAGTTGGACCTGTCGGTGCATACTATGCAAATGGCTTAAAACCCGTTAAACTTCTCGTTGAAGAGCATTATGTCCGCGCAGCAAAGGGCGGCACGGGTGGCAACAAGGTAATAGGCAACTATGCAGCCAGCATGAAGGCGGGCGAGCTTGCTAAGGCTGAAGGCTACGACCAGGCAATGTGGCTTGACGCAAAGTATCACCGTTATGTTGAAGAAGTGGGCGCAATGAACATCTTCTTTGTAATTAACGGAGTTGTATATACTCCCGAGTTAGACGGTAGCATTTTACCCGGCATAACCCGCAGGAGCGCAATACAGATACTCAAAGAAAAGCATATCAAAGTGCGCGAGTGCAAGGTTGATATCCGCAAAGTTGCTGAAGCCGCCGAAAACGGAACCCTTACCGAGGTGTTCGGTACAGGTACGGCAGCGGTAATCTCTCCCGTCGGTCAGTTTGGCTATCAAGGCAAGGATTACGTTGTCAACGGTGGCGAAATGGGAGAAATCAGTAAAATGCTTTACGATAAACTTACAGGAATTCAAAGCGGTAAGTATCAAGACAAATACAGCTGGGTAGATATAATAAAAGAATAAATTACCCTTCTATTCATTAAAAATAACCCGCCAGCTAAGCTGGCGGGTCTTTTTGTTTTTACTGAAGTTTATGCGCCAGGGCTCCTCCTCTTCGTTTGTTTTTTTGTACGGAGGGTACCACACCTATATTTTGTAACTTTATGTGGCTCACGTGAAGTGCGGACACAAAGCATTCCCGGTGTGAGGGCATAAAGAGCACAAGGTCTACTAACCGGTCTTTTTTATAGAAATCTGACAATTTTTCAAAAGTCCCTTGAAATTACGCTAAAATTGCGTTATAATACAAATGAAAATTATCCGCAAGGGAGAAATCAGTCAATGGAGAAAATGATTGCTCTTGTCAAAGAGAAAGCAACCTCAGGACTTTGGATGCGAGAAGTCCCCGTTCCTACCGTCGGAAAAAACGACGTAAAAATAAAAATCAAAAAGACTGCTATCTGCGGTACAGATTTGCATATCTATAACTGGGATGAGTGGTCTCAAAACACCATTAAAACGCCGATGACTATCGGTCATGAATACGTGGGCGAAATTGTAGAAATAGGCGAAAATGTTGATATGTTCCACATCGGCGAGCGTGTGACCGGCGAAGGTCACGTGGTCTGCGGACATTGCCGCAACTGTCTTGCGGGTAGGGGTCACCTGTGCCGCGAGGCGAAAGGCGTCGGTGTAAATCGCGACGGCGCGTTTGCCGAGTATCTCGTAGTTCCCGCAAAAAACGTGTTGAAGTGCGTAGATAGCATTTCCGACGACCTGTATTCTATCTTTGATCCGTTCGGAAACGCGACCCATACCGCGCTTTCTTACGATCTGGTCGGCGAGGACGTCCTTATCACAGGAGCCGGTTCCATTGGTATCATGGCTGCAGCTATCGCAAAATTCTGCGGTGCCAGAAACACTGTAATTACCGATATCAACGATTTCCGCCTCGAACTCGCAAAAAAGTTCGGCGTAACGACCGTCAATACGATGAAAGAAGATCTCGGCGCAGTCATGTCGTCGCTGAATATCCGAGAGGGATTTGACATCGGACTTGAGATGTCGGGCAGTGCCGTGGCGTTCAACCAGATGATCGATAATATGGTAAACGGCGGAAAGATCGCCATGCTCGGGATCCCGAAGAACGACATGAAAATAAATTGGGAGACTGTTGTATTCCGTTGTCTGAATATACGCGGTATTTACGGCCGTCAGATGTTCGAAACGTGGTACAAGATGTCCGCCATGATCGAGGGCGGACTTGACATCTCCCCCATCATCACGCACCACTTTGACGTGCGCGATTTTGAAAAAGGCTTTGAAGCGATGAACAGCGGGAAATCCGGTAAGGTCATCCTAGACTGGACAAAGCTCCACGCATAAATTTATAAAGATAGGTGAAAGATATGAATCAGAAACAGGCACTTCAATTTTATCGTGACGAAGTTGAAAAAATCAAGGCTGACGGACTCTTCAAGGGCGAGCGTGTGATCTCTTCCCCGCAGAGTGCAAAAATTATTGCGGCGGACGGGGAGAAGATGCTCAACATGTGCGCCAACAACTATTTGGGGCTGGCAGACTCTCCCGAACTCATCGAGGCTGCGCGCAATTGCTATGAGCGCCGCGGTTACGGTTGTGCGTCCGTGCGGTTCATCTGCGGTACGCTTGACATTCACAAGGAGCTTGAAGAAAAGATCAGCACCTTCCTCGGTACGGAAGATACCATTCTCTATTCCTCCTGCTTCGATGCAAACGGCGGTTTGTTTGAAACCATTCTGACTGCGGAGGACGCCATTATCTCCGACGAGCTCAACCATGCAAGTATTATCGACGGCATTCGGCTGTGCAAGGCGGCGCGCTATCGCTACCGCAACAACGACATGGCAGACCTTGAAGCTAAGCTCATCGAGGCGGACGAAAAAGGCGCAAGAATCAAGCTTATAGCAACCGACGGTGTGTTTTCCATGGACGGCATTATCGCAAATCTCAAGGCAATTTGCGACCTTGCAGAGAAATATAATGCGCTCGTAATGGTTGACGACAGCCATTCTACGGGCTTTGTCGGCGCACACGGCAAAGGCACTGCGGAATATTGCGGCGTCGAGGGCAGAGTTGATATTATTACCTCCACCTTCGGCAAAGCGCTTGGCGGCGCCTCGGGCGGCTTTACATCCGGCAGAAAAGAGATAATTGCCCTGCTTCGTCAAAGAAGCAGACCATATCTCTTCTCTAATTCTTTGGCTCCCGCAATTGCTGTTGCAACGTCGAAGCTTATAGATATGCTGTCAGCAACTACAGAGCTTCGTGACCGCCTTGAAGAGAATACCAAATACTATCGTAAGCTTCTTACGGAAGCAAAATTCGATATCATCGACAGCGTACACCCTATCGTTCCTATCATGCTCTACGATGAGCGCACGGCGGGCGAAATGGCGCGACGCATGATGGAAAGAGGCGTGTATGTAGTCGCATTCTCTTATCCCGTGGTTCCGAAAGGCAAGGCGAGAATCCGCACGCAGGTTTCCGCCGCCCACACTAAAGAAGATTTGGACTATATTGTTAAATGCTTCATCGAAGTACGCGAAGAAATGGCGAAAAATAAATAAGTGTTTAACTTGCTTTTAATTGGCAAACTAAAAAGTGCCTTGGGCAATTTGCCCGAGGCACTTTTTGTTTCTTCCTGTAATATTCAAACCTAAGACAACTACGTTATCATAGTCCTGCAGAGAGTTTCACATAATATATTTATCTGTGCAAAATTATAAAATTGCCAAAATCGCAAGTGCAATAAGATAACAAGCCAAAAAGCATAATCCCGTTACTAATAGTGGAATTAAAACTTTTAAGCCGATATTTTTGACTTTTCTAATCAATAGCAGATTAGCCACAACAAATAGTGCACTTATTCCTCCGCCGATTGCGCCTCCGACTATTGGAACAATACTGCATAGCGCTACAGAATTTCCCCAAATGATAACTAAAATAAACGGAATAGCTGATAGTACGTATTCGTACCACTTATAAGCCTGTGTCAATGTTACGGATTCCGTTCCGATAACCGCCGTTGTTCCAAGAAAGTAGTTGCCTTTCAGCGTGACGGTCTCCCCTTCCGAAGTCTGAAATTCATTGCGTTTTATCTTATTGAGTTGTTGCCCGTTTATTGATATGCTCTTTCTACCTGTCCAAGCGCTCTCTTCATAGATGATTTCGCCTAAACTTTCGTGTTGGATGACTGATTTCATAAATTCTCTCCCTTAAATAAATTGTAAATCTTAAAATTTTTAAAGTCAAGCTAATAAGTATTGTAAATTGACTGATTTGCTATCTCGATTTAAATTTTAACAAGTCTTATTTGACTTGTCAAGTCTTTTTTTACTTGAATTGCATAAAATTAGGGTATGACATTCAGTGAAAGATTAAAAGAATTGCGCACGGAAAAAAATATCAGTCAAATGGAGCTGGCTCAATTGACAAAAATCAGCCAATCAGCAATAGCAAAGTGGGAACTTGATAAAACGGAGCCGACTGCCTCTGCACTCATTAAATTGTCAAAATTTTTCGGAGAATCCGTTGACTATTTATTAGGTTTAATAGATTAAAATCTTTTTTTCGCATCACAATAATTTTATCTGCTTATTATCCCCTTAATACAAAATAACGACCCCGTTAAGAGGTCGTTATTCATTTTGAAATTATTTAGTGCCGAAAAGTCTGTCGCCGGCATCGCCGAGTCCGGGAAGAATATAGCCGTTTTCGTTGAGTTCCCTATCCAAAGTGGAAATATATATTGTTACGTCGGGATGAGTCGTAGCAACCTTTTCTACTCCTACGGGAGCGGCAATTATTGCCATAAATTTAATTTTCTTACAGCCGCGTTTTTTAAGTGCCGTAAGTGCATCGCAAGCCGAGCCGCCCGTTGCAAGCATTGGATCCACCAAAAATACCGTCTTATTCTCTATCCCGTCGGGCAGTTTGCAGTAGTATTCGCAGGGTTCAAGTGTCTCCTCGTTGCGGTACATGCCTATGTGCCCAACCTTTGCCGTGGGAAACACCGTATGAACGCCGTTAACCATGCCTAAACCTGCGCGAAGAATTGGAACGATTGCTATACTGTCCTCAGGCACTTTATACTGCGTTGTTACTTCCAAAGGTGTTTCAACTTGTACCGGCACAAGCTCAACATCGCGCATACTCTCATACGTCATAATCGTAGTAATTTCCTCGATAAGTTCACGGAATTTTTTCATTTCCGTAGCCTTATCACGGAGAATTGCTACCTTGTGCTTAATAAGCGGATGGTCAAAAATAAACACGTTGTTATACTTATTCATTTTCTGTTACCTCTTCTTTTTTATTTCAGATATATTAAAGAGCATTATAATATCCCGTCAAAAGACGGGATATAATTTTATTGCCCTTCTATATTTGATGAATTTACACGGCTATTCTTTTGAGATTTAATAATGACGAAAGTCATATATGCGTCTACACCGACCATGAATATCGCCCCTAAAATTGAATCCAACAAAACTGCATTACGAACTTCCTGATTGGTTGCCATCAGAAAGGTAAAAATTTCAAAGAAATTAACATCATCATAACCATTTTCTTCAATAACTTTATTAACTTCGATATATGCGCCCAACAATATAGCAGTTATAATGGCGATTGCCATAACAACTAATGTAACAGCCCATAAGATAATAATTTTATTTTTGTCGTTTTTGCCGCCGAATTTACTGTACAGGAAAGAACCCAAAAAGCCTGCGACAAGCGGAGCTATCCAAGCTATATAACCAAGAATATATAAGCCTATAAATATACCGCCGCCTACTAAACTTCCCAAAACCATGCCCAAAGCGCCCTTCCAATAATTGCCGGGAACCGGAGCTTGCGTGTCCGATTGATACTCGTTGTACTCTTCGTTCATCTTCTCTCTCCTTCATGAAAAAGTATGTTTTTAAGTTTATCCTAAATATTTTATCATATGTAGATGAAGATTGCAACACTTGTACACATATTTTTATTATCAATCTACGGCGGATTGCTTTACTGAAATTTTGCTGATTTTCAGCGAATAAATAAAAATCACGCTCCCGAAAAAGACTATAAACGCCGCAAGCGTTATAAACATAAGGGGCACGTCGAAAGTATAGTTTAGCACCTTTTCAACGTCTGCAAAAACGATATTTACCATTAAAGACAGAAGTCCGAACTGATACACGGTTCCCAGTGCAAAACCGATAAACAAAAACGGAATAAAACCGCCCAAAACGGAAAATACACATTCTTTGAGGCTGTAACCCAAAGCCCGCATTATAGAAATATTTTCTGTGTTGGCATTAATTAGAGAAGTTACCGACATAAAAGATACTACAACCGTAAGAACAAGTCCTATCACGAGTATAATTTCGGCAAATGAATCCGCAGACAGCGCTTTCATTGAAAACGCCATCTGCACCATTGCAGAAAAGCAAAAAGCCCCGAAAGTAATAAAGATAGTCAAAAGCTTTTTCGTCGTCACACTTTTAATAAACATTTCTTTAAGAAAAGGTCTGTTCTTACTCTTTTCGTTCTTTGTTTTTTTAAATTTTTCGCTCCTGCCACGCATAAGCTCCCCTGCGGGTTTTCTTAGCGATAAAACTGCAAAAAAGCAGGCAAGAACGCCATAAATTGCGGTTGGTGCAACCACAAGAGCAATAAATAATATCGGATGAAAATTTATTGCAATTTCGGAAAGCCCATCCACTGTCAAACCGTCGTAAATCATAGGCATAAACGCAAAACCCAATATAAAGCCTGCTGCGGAGCCGACGAATACACTTAGCCCGAAAACCCAGAATTTAAACGCAAGTTTTATATTCGAATACCCCATTGCCTTCAAAATTCCAAGCTGAACGCTATGCGAGTAAATAAACAACCTGATATAGAAAAGAAGCATAACTACGGCAATTACACCGAGAAAGCCGCCCGAAATTGATGAAGTAAATTTTGCGGTTAAAAGCTGAGCTTCGTACAGCGGTTGCAATTCAGCGGGAATATCCGACAGATTGTTTGCATCAATATAGAAATTGAGCATAAACGTACACACGAATACAGCACAACAGCAAACTATTGAAATTCCCAAGAGCCTTAATAAATCTTTTATGCTGATTATCATATTACCAACCTATTTCATACGCCGATTTAGGATTCAAAACGGAATATTCGTCGACAATTTTCCCGCTGTTCATACATATCACCCTGTCCGCCGTTTCAGCTATATTGCGGTTGTGAGTTACCATAATCATAGTAAATCCGCGATCTTTTTTGAGCTTTAAAATATAGTCGAGCACGCTCCGTCCCGTTTCTTCGTCAAGTGCACCCGTAGGTTCGTCTAGAAATAAAACGTACGGATTTTTAGCGAGAGCGCGAGCTATGCACACTCTCTGCTGCTCCCCGCCTGAAAGCGTGGCGGGTTTGCATTTAAGTTTGTCTTTGAGCCCTACTGCCTCTATAAATTCAAGATAGTTTTTATTACCGACCAGGTCTGCTCCCATTCTTACATTACTGTTCACGCTGAGATGTGACAAGAGATAATAACGCTGAAAAACGAAGCCCACGTTTTTGCGTCTGAACTCGGTCAACTGCTTATCCGTTAAATTACTTATGTTGCAATCTCCGTAAAAAATTTCACCGGCGTCTGCACGCTCCAACCCCGAAATAACGTTGAGAGCGGTAGATTTGCCCGAACCCGAAGCGCCAAGTACGGCTAAAAATTCGCCGTCCTTAATGCTCAAAGATATTCCTTTCAGAACTTCAACTGTGCCACCGTTAAAAGACTTTTTAACGTCTTTGACTTCAATCATCTCTCCCCTCCATTTTGTAGCTTATCAAAAGCCCCTTAAATACTTCTGTAAGCATTAAAGATATTTCTTCGTTTGAGAAAGCGCAGACTTTAGTTGCCTTTAAAACGGCTATCCCGTGTGAATACGTCCAAAGATGCACGTACAGCTTATTTGCATTTTCACGACTTAATCCGTAGCCGTCGGTAATAGATTTTAAAATTGCCTCGTAGCTTTCTTCTATTACGGGAAGTACGTTATTCAAAGAGGGACAACTTGTCTGTTCGCTCATAAAGAGCAGTCTGAATAGTTTGGGGTGTTCACCCGCAAAATTTATATAAGCCTCTCCCACACCTTTGAAAGCAAGCGGTTGTGAAAGACCTTTGTCCACGTACTGCTTATATAGTTTTTTTGCACTAGTTTCAACCCCGATTTGCACCTCATCCATACTTTTGAACACGCTGAAAATAGGGCGTGCGGAGCTACCGAGTTTTTCGCCGAGTGAGCGGGCGGTAAGACCTTCTTTACCTCTTTCCTCCACTATAGACAGTGCGGCGCTTATTATCTCTTCTTTTGAAAATTTAGCTTTGGGAGGCATAATTACTCCTTTTATTTAAAACTAATGTTTTGCAACATTTGTTTTAATATAACACTATAAGTTTGTTATGTCAACAAAAAATACGGCGCAAAAGTTTGCGCCGTATAAAAAAATATCCCGCACTTGGCGGGATACTGTAAAACTTATTAAACGATGCCTTGAGCCATCATAGCCTCTGCAACCTTTTTAAAGCCTGCGATGTTTGCACCGGCAACTAAATTATAGCCGAGATTGTATTCCTCACATGCCTTAGCGATTTGCGCATGGATGTTGGCCATAATGCCTTTGAGCTTCGCGTCAACTTCCTCTTCAGACCAGGAGAGTCTTTCGCTGTTCTGAGACATTTCGAGTGCGGAAACGGCAACTCCGCCGGCGTTAACTGCCTTACTAGGGCAAACAAGAACACCGTGTTCCTGAAGGTAAGCCATAGCCTCGTTGGTGGTAGGCATATTGGAAACTTCGTTGACAATCTTGATACCCATCTTTACGATCGCCTCTGCATCGGCGATAAGAATTTCATTTTGCGTTGCGCAAGGCATATAGATGTCCGCCTTGACGTTGCCCCAAGGCTTCTTGCCTGCGACAAATGTAGTGCCTGCGAACTTATCAGCCAAATCCTGCACCTTGTCGCGTCCCGAGCTACGCATAACGAGCATGTAGTCGATCATCTCTTTGGTCATGCCGTTGGGAACACTAACATAGCCGTCGGGTCCGGAAATGCAAAGAACCTTACCGCCAAGCTCGGTAATCTTAAGAGCCGCACCCCAAGAAACGTTGCCGAAACCGGAAAGTGCAAAGGTCTTTCCCTTGATGTTCTCGCCCTGATGTTTGAGAACTTCAACAAGGAAGTAAGTAGCGCCGAAGCCCGTTGCCTCCGGTCTGATAAGCGAGCCGCCGAACGATATTCCCTTTCCGGTCAAAACGCCGTTTTTGTATTCACCGACGATTCTCTTGTACTGACCGAAAAGATATCCGATTTCTCTGCCACCTACGCCGATGTCGCCTGCGGGAACGTCGCGGTCGGGCGTAATGTGACGGTAGAGCTCTGTCATAAAGCTTTGACAAAAGCGCATAATTTCATTATCGGACTTGCCTCTAGGATCGAAATCCGAGCCGCCTTTGCCACCGCCTATAGGAAGGCTTGTAAGGCTATTCTTCAGGATTTGCTCAAGTGCAAGAAACTTCATAATGGAAAGGTTCACGGACGGGTGGAAACGAAGTCCGCCCTTGTAAGGACCGATAGCACTGTTATATTGCACGCGGTAGCCCTTGTTAACCTGCACTTTACCCTTGTCGTCCACCCAGGGAACGCGGAACATAACAACGCGCTCAGGCTCGACAAAGCGCTCCAAAAGCGCAGCTGCCTCATACTCGGGATGTTTTTCGAACACAGGTTTAAGTCCATGAAGGATTTCTGTTGCCGCCTGAAGGAATTCAGGTTCGTTGGGGTTTTTGTTCTTTAAATTTTCAAGTACTTTTTCTACGTAATTCATATCCTTTCCTTTTAAAAGATTTTTTGTAATTTCATTATATCATTATATTTATTAAAATACAACAGTTTGCAAAAAATTTTTTAACAATTATTGTTAAAATTTTATGCAAAAACCCGACGATTAGTCGGGTTTGAAATTATATTAAATAGCCCAGTTGCCGTCCTTGAAAATAGTGACGCGTTCGCCCTCTTTGGTTACGCCGACAATGGACATATCCTTGCTGCCTATCATAAAGTCAACGTGTATCATAGAGCTGTTGATACCGGCTTTCTGACACTCCTCAACAGTCATATTTTCAAAGCCTTCCAAACACTCGTTGAAGCCTCTTCCGAAAGCCAAATGACAGCTTGCATTCTCATCGAAAAGTGTGTTGTAGAAAAGTATTCCCGTGTTGTTTATGGGACTGTCGTGAGCAATGAGTGCACACTCGCCGAGGTATGCCGCGCCCTCGTCCATGGCAATCATTTTTTCGAGAACGTCCATATTCTTTTCGGCATACACCTCTACTGCTTTACCGCCTTCAAAACGCACCCAGAAATTCTCTATAAGCTTACCCTGATAGGAAAGTGGTTTGGTTGCAACCACCTTTCCTTCTGCAAGTCCGCGCATCGGCGAAGTAAACACCTCTTCACTCGGGATATTAGGATTGAAGTAAACATTAGTTCCAAGCGTATATTCGCCGCCGCCGTGGAACATTCCCTTGGGATTCAAGCCAACCTTGAAATCCGTGCCGTTGGCGCTCTTGTACTCTAAAGACGCAAATCTGTAGTCGTTTAAGAACTTGCAACGCTTTGCAAGATTTTTGTTATGTTCATCCCACGCCTTTATGGGGTCATCGTCAACGCGGGCAGTAGAAAGTATTGCCTCCCACATTTTTTCCATAGCCTCATCTACGGGCAGGTCGGGGAAAACCTTGTGCGCCCACTCCTTTCCGGGAACTGCGGCTATACACCACTGATATTTATTTTCAAGCGCGTCACGGTAGGGCTTGATTATGGGGAATCTTGTCATGTTCGAGCGAGCAATTTTCCCACTGTCCGTGCCGCTCAAACCGTCGGGATCGTCAGAGTCGATAAAGAGAATACAGGTACTCTTTTTCAGTCTTCTCTCCCACTCGGCAATTTCCACTTCGGTAACTTCCGATAAAGTTTCTTCCGTTCTGTAAAGATAGTTAAGCTTGGTAATGGGCATGTGCAACCACTCCATTTTAACTCTCGCTGCTCCGCGCTTGTAGCACTCTTCCACTATCATGGTTATAAATTCGGGCTGGTCAAGTCCGCAACGAACTAAAACTTCCTGCCCCTCTTGTACGTTTAAGCCGCACTTTACAATAAGTTCTGCGTATTTTTTTAATCTTTCCTGTTGCATATAAAAAACCCTTTTATTTTTATTGTAACCCCATATTATACCGTTTAAGCAATATTTTTACAATAAACGCAATTTTTTTATCTGCGTTTTTTTTTATTGATAACTACTAAACTGACGTATACGGCAAGCAGGACTGCGCACGCTCCCAAAAGAATGATATACATTCCCCACAGAGGAATTTGCGTACTTCCGACGTATAAATTACCGTCAAAGCCGTCCAATAGAGCCTTTTGCCCCTGTACTGAGAGCCCCATATCGCCGAGCTTTTGCACATAACCGCCCATAAAATGCTTTCTTACTATTCCAACACTGTATGTTCCGGGAAGCACGCCTATTACATTGCGCATACCTTCGGCAAACTGCGAGATAGGCATGTACGCTCCGCATATAAATCCGTACATGGCGGAAACGAGCGACGAAACGGCAGAAAGCCCGCCCTGAGAGGAAATAAAGCTTTCAATCACTCCCGATAGCAGTGTTCCGAACAGTACACAACAGATTATGTCGACTATAATCATAAATACGTCTGAAACGGGAATATACCAACCGACTATGGCAAGATAGATAAAGCCTATTATCATAACTATAATCATTACAATAAAAGTCACGATAAAGTTTGCTATAAAGTAGCTCAATGAAATGGTTACGCCTTTAACGGGGGATACGCGGATATCGCTTATACTGTTTTCTATTTTATCGTTAATCATTACCGCGTTGGAGCAGATTGCCACCGTAACAGAACAAACTGCAAGAATTGACGAGAGAAGCCACGAACCCGCAAGTCCCTCCACCACGCTGTCGTCGGTCGGTGTAAATTCAAATACCGCAAATATTCCGTTGAACGATTCCAAATAAACGCTTCTTAAAAAGGTAACGAACAGCACGAGAAGTATCAGCGGCGTAATGAGCGACACGAAAAAGAGAATTTTATCTTTGAAATAGCACTTCATATTGCGGCAGACAAGCGAGCCGAGCTTTTTGGTTTCCCCGATAAAAGCCTTTCCTTTTACAGTTGAACTTTGCATATTAAACCTCCTTTAAATCCTTTCCCGTGACCTTTAAAAACACGTTGTCCATATTGCCTTTCAAGACCTCGAAATCTTCGAAAATTGCGCTGTTCTCATTGAAAAACACACCGACGTTTGCAGTGTCCTTGAATTCAACTTCGACGAAATCGCGCACGCGCTTAACTGTGTAGCTCTTGCCTTGAAAATACTTTTCGGCTTCGTCAAGATGTTTATAAAACCTTATGAAATCGCTTGCATATTTGGTTTTAAGCTCATGCGGGGTACCTTCCGCCGCCTTTTTACCACTGTCTAGTATTACCACGTAGTCGGCTTCTCCCGCCTCTTCCATATAGTGCGTAGTCAGAAAGACCGTAAGCCCCGTTTCTTTGCGCAGTTTATCTACTACTGTCCAGGCTGTCTGCCTCGTCTGCGGGTCAAGCCCCGTCGTAGGCTCGTCAAGAATTAACAGTTTGGGCTTATGCAAGAGGGCGCGGGCAATATCCACTCTTCTTCTCTGACCGCCCGAAAGTTTGCCTACTGGGCGTTTATACAGCTCATTTAGCCCTAAAAGCCCATCCATTTCGTCGAGCCTTTGTTTGAATTCGTTGCCGTAAATACCGTACAGTCCTGCACGGTATTTTAAATTATCGTACACCGAAAGTCTTTTATCGAGTACAGAGTTTTGGAACACAATTCCAAGCTCGCTCTTTATACTGTCTGTGTTTTGGTCTATATCCTTTCCGCATACTTTTACCGTTCCGCCGTCCTTATTCAGAATCCCGCATATTATGTTAATCGTAGTGGACTTGCCTGCGCCGTTCACTCCCAAAAATGCAAATAGCTCGCCATCTTTGACATTGAACGACAGCCCATCGACCGCCTTAACTTCTTTAAAACTCTTTTTTAAATTTTCAATTTCAATTACCATTGTTTTCTCCTTTTATTTTTCCCGAAAAGCCTAAGAACGCATCAGTAACCATCTCACTGACCGTCTGCCACTCCCAGTCGAGAAAGCTTGTTGCAAACATTGTTGCTATGCCGTGTACAAACGCCCACATTTCAACGTGTAGTTTTACGGAGTCGTCTTTATGCAATCCGTAATCTTTCATTATCATACGCGTGGCTTCGTCGAGTCCGAACTGCGGAGAATCCGTCTCGGTCGTTCTGTCCCTCATAAACATATACTTAAAGAATTCCTTCTCTTCCTTTGCAAAGCGAATATAGCCCATACCAAAGGCTTTGTATTCAGGATATTCTTTTTTGTCTATCTCTTTTTGCAGGAAGTTACCGCAGATATTCATTATCTCTTCCACTACCGCTTGTTTGAGCTGTTCCATTCTATCGAATGCGTGATAGATAGGTTGAGTCGAACATTTGCACTCTCTTGCAATTTCCCTGACGTTTAACGCACCCATTCCTTTGTTTCTGACAATTTTTACAGCCGCCGCCACTATTTTTTCTTTTTCAATCTGTTTCTTTGCGGGCATTCTATCCTTCCTTATAAATAACATATGTTATCAATAACACTTGTTATTATACATATCAAATGTTAACTTGTCAACGGTTTAAAAATCTTTTTTTAAAAAATAATGAGAGAAGCGCCGCAACGTAAATCCGTTGCGGCGCTTGTAATAATTTGAGTTTAATCTGTAAGCCGAGTTCTGTCGTGTACGGTCATCTATCTAATTTTACAGTCACCTGTAAACTTAAGCGATATTTACGGCTGTCGGCAGACGGGCAGCCTTTTGCATCTAAACAAGCCGATAGCCCAATCTTGCATCGGGTGGGGTTTAATTGGCTCTCCCCGTTGCCGGGAAGACGGTGAGCTCTTACCTCGCCATTCCAACCTTACAGGAAAAACCTGCGGTATATTTCTGTTCACTTTCCTTGAAGTCGCCTCCTCCTGCCGTTAGCAGGCACCCTGCCCTGCGATGCTCGGACTTTCCTCACGCTACTTACGTAGCCCGCGACCGTATAATTAACTCAAATCAACTAAATTTTAGCATAGATTTTTTGTATTAACAACTATTTTGCAAATATTCGTTGATTTTTGTTACATAATCAATTAAAATATTTTATAAGAAATATTTTCGTATCAGGAGATATATTAAATGAAAAAGACAAAAATCATATGTACGCTTGGTCCTGCCAGTGATAACGAGATAGTTTTATCCGACCTCGTTGACGCAGGTATGAACGTAGCGAGATTAAATTTCTCGCACGGTACGCACGAGGAGCACGCCGCAAAAATAGCGATGATTAAAAGACTGCGCGAGCGCAAAAAGGTTCCCCTTCCCATTTTACTCGACACAAAAGGTCCTGAATTCAGAATTAAGACCTTTGCCGACGGCAAAATTACCCTTAAAGACGGCGACACCTTTACTTTCACTACTGAGGATATTATTGGCGACAAGGCTCGCGTTGCCGTTTCGTTTGCCGGTATTTGCGAACAGATAGTTCCGGGCGACAAAATACTTTTAAACAACGGACTTATGGTTTTCGAGGTCGTCAAAGTTGAAAAACCCAACGTGGTCTGCAAGACGCTCATAGGTGGCGAGTTATCCAACAGAAAGAGTATGTTCTTCCCCGATAAAGAGCTTGACATGGTCTACCTTTCCGAGCAGGATAAAGCAGACATCAAATTCGGCGTAGAACAGGGCGTTGACTTTATTGCGGCCTCCTTCGTTTCAAAGGCGCAAGACGTAATTGATATAAGAAATTGGCTTCGTCAATGCGGCTCACATGACGGCGAAATAGAAATTATAGCAAAAATCGAGAGCCGTGCGGGTGTAAATAACTTAAATGAAATTCTCGACGTATCCGACGGAATTATGGTAGCGCGCGGAGATTTGGGCGTTGAAGTTCCATTCGAAGAGCTGCCCAGCATTCAGAAAACTATCATAAACGCATGCCGTATCCGCGGCAAGCGCAGTATCACAGCGACCGAAATGCTTGAATCAATGATAAAACAGCCACGTCCCACTCGTGCGGAAATTTCTGACGTTGCAAACGCCGTTTATGACGGTTCGTCGGCAATTATGCTTTCGGGCGAAACAGCGGCAGGCGCCTACCCCGTAGAGGCTGTAAAGGCAATGGCTAAAATTGCGAAGCAGGCGGAAGCAAACACCAATTATATTGCGCATATAGACGACAGCAAATACAGTATTACAAAGCTTTCCGAAGCTCTCTCCCACTCGGCTTGCACGCTTGCTCAGGATATAGGCGCAAAGGTTATAGTAGTATGCACGAGGACGGGCGGTACGGCAAAAATGGTTTCTCGCTTCCGTCCCATGATTGATATTATAGGTATGACCACAGACGAGAATGCGTACAGAAAGCTTGCCTTAAGCTGGGGCGTTATCCCTGTTATGAGCGAAGAATTTTATTCTGTTGACGTACTCTTCCACTATGCAAAGCGCGCGGCTATGGATACAGGCTTTGTTCAAAAAGGCGACAAAATTGTCTTAACGGGCGGTACTCCCAACGGAAAGAGCGGAAACTCAAACCTCATAAACGTAGAGACGATTTAATTACATATATAGCCAAAACTCCCCGCAGATTGCGGGGAGTTTGTTCTTATTATGAGAGCCAAAGATAGGCAATTAAAAATATGAAACCGAAAATTGCGATTGCGCCGAATATAAAGGGCAGTGCGGCAAGAAACGCGCCTCGCACCATAGCCCAATACTCCTTGCGCGTGACGTGGGTTGAAACTTTTTTCATCCCCTTTTTCTTCTTCGACGGGTCGTACCATTTGAACCCTTCGATATTCATATCCGCAAAAGTCGTTTCGGTATCCAAATCGTCAGGCTTTTTCTTCACCGTTTGCGCCTTCCTCTTTATTAGGAGCTTCGCCGTCTATCTTGCTTTCGCTTTCGGACTGCTGTTCCTTTGAAAGTTTTTTTCTTTTTGAAGGACTCATGAACGTCTTGACTTGAGCCTGAACTGCTTCAAGCTCTTCCTGCTTTTTCGCCTCCTCTAAAAAGCGCTCGGTTTCCTCTGCGGTGTTGTAAAGGTGACAAGCGCAGTAATGCCCCTCTTCCACTTCTTTATATGCTGGAACAACCTTTCCGCAAATTTCCATACAATGTTCACAGCGTGTATGGAATTTACAGCCCTTGGGAGGATTAACGGGCGAGGGAATATCGCCTTTAAGCAGTATTCTGTTCATTTTTACGTGCGGGTTAGGCACGGGAACTGCCGAGAACAAAGCCTTCGTATAGGGATGAAGGGTGTTGTTGAATATCCTGTCCTTGGAGCCGAATTCAACCATGCTGCCAAGGTACATTACACCTACCTCGTCGGAAATATGCTTGACTACAGACAAATCGTGCGAAATGAATACGTAGGTTAATTGTAACTCTTGCTGCAATTCTTTGAGCATATTTATAATCTGCGCTTGAATTGAAACGTCAAGCGCGGATACAGGCTCGTCACAAATTACAAGCTCGGGTTTGAGTGCAAGAGCGCGCGCAATGCAAATTCTTTGGCGCTGACCGCCCGAAAACTCGTGCGGATATCTTTCAAAATAGTGGGGTTGAAGCCCGCACATCTTCATAACCTTCTGAATATAGTCGCGGTATTCCTCTTTGCTAACTATTTTATGCTCGCGCACCGCTTCGCCGATAATTTCGCCGACGTTAAGCCTCGGAGAGAGACTTGCGTAGGGGTCTTGGAAAATCATCTGCATATTGGGACGGAGCTTATTGAACTCTCTGTTCTTTAATTTTGTAACTTCTTGACCTTTGAAAAAGACTTTTCCGCCCGTGACATCGTAAAGGCGCAAAATGGTTCTGCCCATCGTAGTTTTTCCGCAACCGCTTTCGCCTACTATGCCGAGCGTCCTGCCTTTTTTAATTTTAAACGAAACGCCGTCTACTGCATGCAAAAATTTCGTGGGTTTGCCGAAGAAGTTGGTCTCTACGGGGAAGTACTGCTTTAAATCCTCAACTTCAAGGAGATATTCAGATGACGAGGTCTGTGTTACATTTTCATTTTCTGTCATTTTTGCTCTCCTTATTTATCTTCTGCCTTGTTGGACTGTTTTTTAGCAGATTTGTGCAATTCGCCCGATTTTTTGACATCTTTGACAACTACCTTTTTAGCGTCCTTATCTAATTGCGCATTTTTAGCCTTAACAACAGTCACAGAAGCCTGTTTTTTAGGCTCTGCCTTTTTATCTTGCTCTGTATTCGCTTCATTACATTCATCAACTGTTGTGGGCGCATTCTTTGAAGGTTCTGCGGGTTTTGAAGCGGGTTCCGCAGCCTTTTCAGGCTCTACTGCTTTATTAGTCTTTGCAGCGTCCGTGCCTGCCTTGTAGAGATAGCAAGAAACACTGTGCGTATCGCTAACTTTTATAAGCTCGGGGTAATCGCCCGCACACTCTTCGCGGCATTTGTCGCACCTATCGCGGAAATAGCAGTAGTTAGGCATATTTACGGGGTTAGGAACGAAACCGGGAATACAATAGAGCGAGTCCACTTCGCTGTCTACAGAAGGCTTACTCTTTTGCAGACCTATCGTGTAAGGGTGCAGAGGATTGTCGTAAATATCCGCTGCAGTGCCCATTTCTATAATTTTGCCCGCATACATAACCACGACAAAATCAGCCATCTCTGCAACAACGCCCAAGTCGTGCGTGATAAGCATAATGCTGCCGTTGATTTTGCTCTTAATATTTCTTAAAAGGTCTATAATCTGCGCCTGAATAGTAACGTCAAGCGCGGTAGTAGGTTCGTCAGCGATTATGAGCTTGGGATTGCACAAAAGTGCCATTGCAATCATAACCCTTTGGCGCATACCGCCCGAAAGTTGGTGAGGGAACTTTTTGTAAACGCCCTCGGGGTCGGCAATACCAACGAGATTGAGCATCTCTATACTGCGTTCTTTAGCCTTTGCTTTGGAAATTCCCTGTATATGCAGGAAGGCAACTTCGTCAAGCTGATTGCCTATTGTAAATACCGGGTTCAAAGAAGTCATGGGCTCTTGGAAAATCATTGCAATTTCCCTACCGCGAATAGTACGCATGGTGCTTATAGGCATTTTTGCAATGTCCACTACTTGTTCTTCCATCTCGTACATGTTTCCGCCGAGACTGTTCTTCTTTATAACGGGCTTACCGCGCTCGTCTAAAACTGTCTGAACCTGTCCGTTTTCGTCCTCTTTGGTCTCATAAACGGGGATTTTCTTGCCCTTTCCGTCGAGCTTAAACATATTCGACTTAAAGCGTATTGAACCGCTTACAATCTGTCCCGCAGGTCCCTGAACAAGTTGCATTGTGGAAAGTGAAGTTACGCTCTTTCCGCAGCCACTCTCTCCAACGACGCCGACCGTAGCTCCTTGGGGTATAGAAAAGGTTACGCCGTTTACGGCTTTAACCGTACCCGCGTCAGTGAAGAAAAAGGTGTGCAAATCGTCGATTTCGAGAATGTTCTTCTCGTCCTTCATTTCGGTAACGTATTCAGACGGATCTTTTCTCTTTTTCTTTAATTTTTCATAGTATTTAGTCGCTTTTATATTTTCTTTCGCGATTCTGCGCGACTCTTTTCCGGAAATATAATGCGATTTTTTCTCGTTATTCGTTTCCGACATTTATTTACCTCTTCATTTTTGGATCAAATGCGTCTCTTAAACCATCGCCGACAAAGTTAAACGCCAGAATTGCAAGGGTTATACATATGCCGGGCGGAATCCAGAAATTGGGGAAATTCTGAAGCACGTTAAAATCCTGCGCCTCGCTTATCATTGTGCCCCAAGTTGCCGTACCGAGCGGCGCCCCTATATTGAGGAATCCAAGAGTTGCCTCCATCAAAATTACGCTGCCGAGTCCGAGCGTCATAGTAACTATGAGCTGGGGCAATACGTTGGGCAACAGATGCTTGAATATCTTCCGCTTTACTGAAAGACCCGAGCACTTTGCGGCAAGCATGAATTCCTGCTCGCGAAGGGACAATATCTGTCCGCGCACAAGCCGCGCAGTACCTGCCCAGCCCAATAGCGTTAGAATACCCATCATATAGTATAGCTTTGAAATATCCACAATGCCCCTGTATTGGAACATTGACGAAAGTATTAGCATTATCGGCAACTGCGGAATACACATCAAAACGTCTACTATACGCATTATGACATTATCTACCTTGCCGCCAAAATAGCCCGCTACACCGCCGAGCACTACGCCGATTAGCGTTTCCAATATAATTACGACGAAACCTATGGTAAGCGATACTCTGCCGCCGAGCATAAGCCTTGTAAATATATCAAAGCCCCACTTGTCGGTGCCGAGCCAATGGTCCGCAGAAAGATTGCTCTTTGCCAAAACTCCGTCTTTGGGCCACTCGAATACTACGTCGTAGGCGGTCCATTCATGACCATCTTCATCAACGTAGACTATTTCTTTTGCCATTACATCGGGAATACCCTTCTCCACCGCCGTTCTATCAGGGGCAGTTTCGCCCCACGGCGAAAAGAGCGGGCCGAAAAATGAAATCAGGAACAACGCTAAAAGAATAACAAGCCCGACGATGGATAGCTTTGAGCGGAAAAATCTTTTTAAAACAGTTCTACCGGGAGAGAGAGTTTTAACTCTGTCGGAGAGGTTTTCTCCGTGAAGTTCGTCCTCTTTTGTTACGAGAGCTGTGCCGCTACCGCTTTGTGCAGCCTCTTCAACTTCCGGGGTGGATATCTTTTCTTCTTCCATATCTACTCCTTATTTACCGAGTTTGACGCGAGGATCAACCACCGCATACATAACGTCGGCAAGCAAAATTCCTATGACCGTCAAAACGGCAATAAACATATTGTATGCCATTATAAAAGGTATGTCGCCATTATACATCAAATCGTAAGCAATCTTACCTATACCGGGGATACCGAAAATCGTTTCGGTAATCATAGCACCGCCAAAAAGTCCCGGAAGAGTGCTTGCCAACACGGTTACGAGGGGTATCATGGTATTTCTGAATACGTGCTTATACACGACCTTGCCCTCTGAAAGACCTTTAGCGCGCGCCGTTCTTATGTAGTCTGCGTTGAGAACTTCCAAGGTGTTCGTTCTTGTATATCTCATGAGTGAACCTATGGAAAGTATCGTAAGTACGAAGAGAGGCAATACCATATGCCAAAGCATATCTGTAAATCTTTCCCAACCCGTTGCTGTTGTCAGCAGGTTGCTGTTAATTCCGTTTGCAGGAAACCAACCCAAATCGACGGCAAAGAACTTTATTATTATATTGCCGAAGAAGAAAGTCGGGAAAGATATGCCTATCATCGTAATTACGGTTGCCGTGTAGTCCAACTTTCCGTACTGGTTGCAGGCACACTTAATTCCGAGTGGAATTGCAATGAGCACCTCAAGGATGAGGGATATCAAAGAGATTGAGAAAGAAATTCCCATATTCTGAACGATGATATCCTCAACCTTACGGTTCTGCTGAAAGGACGTGCCCATATCTCCGGCGAAGAAACTTGTTATCCACTGCCACCAACCTTTTATGATACCGCCAAAGCTGGGGTCGTCAAGGTTGTAACGCGCAAGCATCGCTTTCAACAGTTCTTTATTCTCGTCTGAATTTGCGTGCGTTTGAAAATATTTTGTCTCTATTGCGTTGGCGGGCATCAGCCTTACAAGGAAGTACAGGAATATTGATACAAGCAACAGAATAAATGCCGCAAGCAATAGTCGTTTAATTATATATTTAACCATTCTTTATTGAACTCTCTTAAAAGATTTGTATTATTTACTGTAATTTACTTCCCAAATTCTGTTGAGAACGCCCGCATATGCACTTGGACTCTTATTGAGCGTATTGGTATCGAGAAGTTTTCTGTTGTAAACTACGAGGTCGTTTCTCTGATAGGTAGGCAGCTGAATTGCAAGCTCCATAATTTTGTCAAGGGCCGTGTTATATTTAGCTCCGCGCTCCATCTGCGACGTCGTCTGTCTTGCCTCGATAATAAGTTCACTCAATTCTCCAAGAATTTCTTTTTCGTAGGTGTAGAGACCTCTGTTGTTCTGCTTTATAACATCATAGCCCCAGTTCTTTACGTTCGTTGCCTTACTGTCTTGATGATAGAGCTGATAGAGATCGGGGTCAACGGGCGATGTGTAAGCTGCAGCCCATACTGCAAGAGAACCCGTTGCAAGACTCTTCAATGCGTTGGTATCGGTTGTAACGGAAATATCAAAACCAGCTTTATTCAAAATTGTAGCTGCATCGTTGAACATTGCGAATGCAGGGTGGTCCGTAGTGCCGCCCGCAATGGTAAACGTGTATTTCAACGTATGCCCTTCATATTTACCTACACCGCTGCTGAAATCCCAACCTTCATCTTGAAGTTTTTTCTTGATTGCGGCTGCGTCGAATTCATTTTTGTAATACGGCGTCTTTTTAATATATTCGTATACCCAGTTTGCAGTGGACATAGGTCTGAATATCTCCTCTGCATATTCTTCGGAGTAGAATCTGACGGTAGTAGCTACGTTCATCGCACTGATTATTGCCGTACGGACGCTACGATAGGGAATATATTTGGGGTTAAGACCCACGTAGCCGTAACCGGAAGACTTTGGCGTCTTGTAGCCGAGAGTAACCGCGCCGCCGGGCAAAGCCTTAATGTTTTCAGGTGTACAGCTGGGCTCGCCGTAGTCAACTTCGCCTGTCTTTAACACCTGCACGAGGCTGGCATCCTCTACTTCCCTATAGCGAACGTATTTTATTTTAGCGTTTGAAATACCTTTTCCGACCGTTTCGAAGTATTCGTTACGAACGTAATAGGAAACCTTATTGTTGTGGAAAACATCACCGTTAGTAGTGGTTCCGCCGTTTGGAGTAGATGCCTGATAAGCACCCGCGCCTACGGGCAATTTACTCTTTGCAGAACTTCCGAGAACGGAATCAAAGAAAGTAGAGTTACCGAAACATACACCAAACTGATTATTTGCAATGTCTATATTTTCGTAATGAACGCCCTTGAATTCACCCGAATAATAATATGCGGGGGCAACCTGGAACGCCATATTCCATATAGCTTTGGGGTCAACACCGTTGACTTCAACTTTCAAAACATCGTGACTTTCGCCGAGATTTTTACCGTTGAAAGTCGAGGTCTTATAGGTGGTTATACCCTTAACATTGGGAACTTTAAGCGAACCGTCATCCTTACGGTTATTTTCAAAGTAATCTGACATTGCCTCTTTTGCAAATTTGTCGTGAAGATTACTTGCAGATGCCCATCCTTCGGTTAGTATCGAGAGAAGGGTAAGGTTGGTTGACGTTTTGGAGTCGTAAACCCTGTTTATTGCTGTTTCGCGCTCGATGTAGTCCAAAGCCTCTTTGCGGGTCATATTATTATCTTTCATAAGGTCGGCAATACGTTCTTCATCACTTAACGCTGCCTCCATCTCTTCGCGGAAATCGGTTTTATAATTGCCGTTTTCATCCTTTTCGTCAAGGCTCGTAAGATATTTACCGTCCTTATCCTTCTTTTCTACGATGTTACCGTTCTCCTGACGTTCGTAAAGACGGGATATCAAGCCTTCGTTTAAATAATAAATTTCCCAGTTTGATTTAAAGCTATACTCTTTTGTATAAGAGTCGAGCGTGCCGTAGACTGTTGTCCAGTCACTTTCAACTTCTTCACGGTAGAGTTGCTTTAAAAGTTTGATATCGTCTGCAAATTGCGCTTCCGTACCCGTGCCGTGTTCAAGATACTCCATAAGGTCATCTATACGCTGTTGAGCGTCGGCATTAAACGAAGACGTAATATCGCTGTCGGCATCCGCCGTAGGGTCCTGATTCCTATATGCGGCAAGACCTATAATATCGGTGGAATAAATAGTAGACGAACCGAAATATACGGGATCGAGATAAACGTAGAGATTGAAAAGTACGTCTTTTATAGTCAGGTCGGAGCCGTTAGAGAATTTTATGCCTTTTTTGATTACGAATTCGTAAACGGTTTTTCCGTCCATACTTCCCGCGTCGGATACAATGGTACCCTCTTTATCCGCGTAAAAAGTTTCCTTCATGTCGAGCACGACTGTGGGCTCGTCATCTCCGTAGGCAATATTGCCCTTTGCGTCTCCGGTAAGCATGCTTATCTGCGTAAGCTCTGTTACCTGCACGTCGTACTGCGCTGTAGCAAAGAACGGGCTGAAGTTACCGTCAGTTGCGCCTATTGCTATTACGAAAGGGCGTGTTTCGGGATCTTGACCCACGCTTGATGGACCTGGCGTACAGCCGGCCGTAAACACGGCAGCCATAGTAAGGCAAATACCGCAACTTAAAATTTTACCTAATTTTTTATTCATTTTATATCCTCCGTTATATTTCGGTTAATTAACTTATTCTATCGTCAAACACGAATCGTCACTCGTTACAGTTATTCCGCCGGTATATTCGCTGTCGTTCGCATATCCGCCGAATTTCCAATTATTTTTTGCGTCGTGAACACTGCTGATAATAATGCCGTTAGATTCTTCGGCATAGCTTGATAAATTTTTAACGTAAGTTGCCCTATTGGACGTGCTGGGTATGATTGTCACCTCCATCGTACCGGATATTACTACGTTATTGAAATTTAACTTTGCATCCTCATGAATAGATGTGAAAGCGAAAAAGATACCAGGATTTACCCAAGCACCTGGGTTGACTGTATATTTTTGAGTAATATCTTTAAGAATAAGATCACTTATTTTGGCAGTTGATTTAATTGCGCCGAAGAGCGAAGCCCCCTGCGAATCTGTACCGCCCGTAATCGACCTGCTCACATTCAAACCGATTATCTCACAACCGTTACCGCGTATTTCACATGCTAAACCGGCGGAAGAACCCGCAATAGCGGTAACTGTTATTTTACTACAGTCTATATCATTAATGTCATTACCATCACTATCGTTAACACTAAAGATATAGTAACGGTCTGAAGACGAAGTTAAGCCGTTAAACATAGTTCTTACATCTGACGCATCTTTGACGACTGTCCAAATTCCCTCGATATATTTAGCGTATATCGTAAAAGGATGTTCGGGGTCATCATCCTTGTGGTCCTCATACTTAATGTTCCAACCGGTGAACAACTCTGTACAATTCTCATCTGAATAGAATTCGATAAACGTTGCGTCCGTAACCGTATCGGTGAGCGGACTGCTAGGCTTGGGAATATATCCGGTTGATTTTTCGAATTTCATATCGACCAACAAATCACCCTTTTCGTAAGTTTTATCTGCAGTCTTAATTGAGGATGCCTCTCCCGCAAGAATCACATGCACCGTCTGAATTTTTCTCCACTCGGCAACCAAATAGTAATGCTTGCCTTTTTCAAGTGCAGTTGAAAAATCAAAGAGCTCGCCGGTATGCTTTATTTTTTTGGTTGAGTCAAAATATTGGGTATCGTAACTGAACTCGTAGGGAGTTCCGTCCTCGTATAAGGGATTCCCGTTGCCGTCAACTTCAGCAATGTACCAATTTTCAAGCTCGTATCTGCCTTCATCGGTTGCTGCTATGGTTATGGAACCCGACTCAAAGCTTGAATTGTCCATTGAGTCAATGCTAATAGCTTTGCTGCCAGCTTTGTAATGGATGGTCCTTACTTTGTTGTTGTTGTTTTTGGGAACATTACTGTTAGCGCTGTCTTGACTGCCGCTATCTTCATCTTCTTCGTCTTCGCCGTTCTTATCTTCTTCCTCTTCCTTATCCGTCTTATCGTTAAAATTGCCATCGTTTGCAAAATAAGTAACTGCAACGACTGCGCCTTTCTTATCCAAATCATCCAACACATCTTCTAAAGAAGGCTTGAGAGTGCAACCCGCAAAAATACATGCACATGCTATGAACGCAAAAACTGCTATTAAAACGAGCCTTAATTTTTTAGTCATTTGTCATCCCCTGTTTTTTGCGGAGTGCTGTTGCAACAAATAAAAGTGCTACAACTCCCGCAAAAGTTATTATTAAACTATCAAAATTATCAGATACGCTGTTACATCCGCCCTTACTTCCGCCACCTGATGCAGGAGAATTCGTGTCCTTCTTATTTACGGTTATTACGAGGTAGCACTCTTCACCTTTGTAAGAGACGATAACCGAACGATCATAAACCGTTAAAGCGTCGGTAGTCAAGAGTGTAAGTTGATCTGCGCCAACCGTTTCGGTCGAGAAGTCATCATACGTTACGATAACCTTCAAGCCCTTCATATCGAACTTTTCGCCCTCAGTATATACATTCTTGTAAGAGCCATCTACTCTCGTTACGCTCGTTATGCTGACGGGAATATCGTAAGCCGCTTTCACTGTACGGAGCGCAACTTCAACGTTGCTGAGATTGTCAACAAGATTTATTGTTTCACTATCAGTTACTTTATGATTCTTGAGGAAGTCAAGCTGACTCTCACTGATGATAGTGTTATAGAGACTGCGTATTCTCTTTACAAGCTCGGAGAATTCCTCAACCTCGCTCTTGGGCTTAGCGGGTAATTTCCAACCGCTGACTTCACTTGCCGAAGGAAGGGTAAGAATCAAATCGCGGACTGTACGCGTGGTATCGTCGATATTTATGCCCGTAGTCACAGTTTTTGCAAAATACTGCGCATAAATCAAGATATCGTAGCCTACACCGTTTTCGGGACAGTATATGGTAAGCTGTGCAGGGTTCAATCCTGCCCCAAAGCTACTGTGGTTAATGAAGTGATCCTCGAAATTGGAATAGAAATAACCTACGTAGACGTCGCCGAAATCTTCGATATACTGTTTAACCCAATCGATATACTCCGTAAGAAGCACAGGTGCATTAATGCTTTCAAAACGATATTCCTTTATTCCGCTGTTGAAGAAAGCACTGCTACCGATAAGATCGAGCGTATAGGGCAGAACAATGTGCTCTATTGCACCCGTTTTAAGCCCCTCAAACGACGAAGCCGCAACTGAAATCGTACCATCCAAAACCGTGTAGGTCTTTTTGTTTTTAGCATAATCATCGGTCAAGGTCTTTGCCGTAACGCCCGCAGGATATGCAACGAGCTCGTACTCGCTATCCGTGATATATCTGTAAAGTACGCCCTCCGCGTCCTTGAAATATATTTTATTGTTTGCGTCGATTGTGAAAGAAGTGAGATTTACAGAAGATGCAAACGCACCGCCGCCAATCTTTACAAGAGTTGCCGGAATAGCTATTGAGCTTTCCGCACCGCCTGCAAATGAGTAGCTTCCTATCGTAACCGCTTTGGGAATTGAGACACTTGTATATGCACTCTCTACGCCGTCAATCATAAATGCGCCGTCGCCGATATACTCAGCGTTAGTAAGATTGAGCGCTTTAAGTCCGCTATTGTAGAACGCAAGCATTCCAATTGATACAACGTTTTCAAGCCCCGTAACAGTCTCAAGAGACGTGCATCCGAAGAACGCGCTTGACTCTATGATTTCCGCACCGCCGAGGTCGATTGAAGTAAGACCCGCGCAGTTGTAGAACGCGCCCTCTCCTATCGTTATAAGCGACGAACCAAGCGTAACAATTGTAAGGTTTGCTCTTTCCTCCGAAGTTTGTGCTGCAAATGTGTAAGTTCCCGTAACCTTCGCACCTGACGCAAACGTGACAGTTGCGAGCGAAGGAGTTTCGAAGAAGGTGTACGCACCAAGATATTCGAGTGCGGGCAGAGTTACCGTTTCAAGTGCAGCACATTCGCCAAACACACCGTCGCCGAGAACTGAAATTTTACTGTCCAAAGCAATATTTTCAAGCTGTTTACAGCCATAGAATACATAGCTTCCAAGTTCTGCGCCCAACGTAGGAGTAAAGTTAAACGTTGTGAGTGTGGAATATGCAAAGGCATAATCGCCGATATAAGTTACCGTAGAGGGCAATGTTATTTGCGAAATACGAGTTCCCAAGAAGGCGTATGCAGGTATTTGGTCAAGGTCTGCCTCTATAGTTATCGAGGCAAGCGCACTCTTTTGGAATGCACCCTCTCCTATTTTATCAATTGTTGACGGAATTGTCAAAGAAGTTATGCTACTTTCTGCAAATGCGTTTTCAGCAATCTCTTTCACCGTAGCGGGAATCTCGCAGGTTGTGCCGGAACCGATATACAGGAGCAGTATAGTTCCGTCTTTATTCAATATAAAGTCTCCGCTTATCTGATAGTCACTTCCGCCGGTTATAGTGGTAGCATTCGTGCCGCCGAACGCTCCTGCACCGAGCGAAATTAGACCGTCCGGCAGTGTTACGGAAGTTAGAGCCGTGTTTGCAAACGCATACGCACCTATACTCTTGACTTTTCCGTTAAATTGCACCGTAGCAAGATTCGTGCAGTTTTTGAATGCATTATCGGATATTTTCAGCACAATCGATTCGTCGGCTGTACCGTTTATTACGTTCGTAAATTCTACGTTCTTAATTCCCGTGCAGCCTGCAAACGCGTTTGCACCCACCGTATCCGTTTTTATTACTAAATTGTCAAGTTTATTGCACGCTTCGTAGTCTGTAACCTTAATATTCCAATCGCCAGTGTCGAAATCCATTTCCTGATATACGTAATGAAGCGAAGTGAACATATTATCGCCGATAGCCGTAAACTTATCGGTTGTTATACTCGTAAGCGAAGTACAGCCGCTGAATACGTTTCTTCCCGCGACGTGAAGTCCGGATAAATCGATTGATTCAAGCGAGCTACAGCCCATAAACGCTCTGTCGTACGCCGTTCCTATTGCAGTTGATTTGATAATTTGCTTTAATTTTACGCAGTTGGCAAAAGCTTCGTGAGCCACCGAAATGACTTTGCAGTTGCGCAAATCGAGAGTTTCAAGCGAGCTACAGCCCTTGAACGCGTACTTTCTTATGAGCTTCAACCCCGAAGCCGAAACGAAACCGTCGGCAGTGTAATCGTCGTCAGCATCGCTAACAAAGCAGACTTCTTTAAGATTTGTGCAACCAATAAATGCGTATTCGCCGATTTCCGTTACCGATTTGGGGATTATAACTTTTGTTATTTTCGTGTTGTCGGCAAAGGCGCGTTCGCCTATCGACATAATGTTCTTCCCGTCGGGGATTTCTACTACGCCTGTCTGACCGTTCTTTTCAATGCCGTCGCCGTGGTATTCGGTAAGGCTGAAACTGTCTATCGTAAATTCATCCTGCACGGCGAGCAAAACACTTGCCGAATATGCAGTACCTTTGATAGTTGCCTTGATAACTGCATTACCCTTCGTTATAGTGTGAACGTTGCCGTTTTCGTCCACTGTAGCAACCGCGGGATTTCCGGATGTCCACACCAGATCCAGCTTGTCGGGATAATACCAAGGGTCTGTAAGCACAGATAGCGCTATATCCTTGCCCGCATGTACCCGAACGTAGCCGCTTGCTTTGACGAGAGCGTCTGCATAATTTTTAATAACATCGAAGGAAATCGAGGGCCAGCCCAGAGTCTTGCCATTGTCCACAACCGTTACTTGAATAGTCCTGCTGACACCCTTGCGGTTGCTGACTATGACGGTCGCAGGCGTTCTGCCCGTCGTGCGCACGCCTACTATCTCGCCGTTTTTAACTTTAACGTAGGGATTATTTGCAGTCCACTCAAAGTTGGAAATATTTGCATTTCCCTCATATTTAAGCGCAACGGTATGAGTTTCGTTCACGCCTACGGTTATCTTATCCTCGCCCTCTGCAAGCTCGAATGTTGCGGGAGTTACGTTTGCGTTCAAAGCAGTATCCATCTCGCCGATATTCGAACCGTTGAGAGTTCCAAGCACATAGGTCGAGTGATTGAGCGCATAGTCATCTATCTGAACGATGAGTCCACCTGCGGTCTTTTTGTACTGCTCCCAAATATCCGTGACGTCTATAGAAACGGTTGTTACGCCATTTTTAACAGCATTCTGTACAGGCGTGAAATATTCGGTTGCCAGCTTCATCTCGCGTCTTCCGCCCGTTGTATCAATGTATGCAAGCATTACCGATTGAGCGTAGTGATTGTCGTATATATCGAGCTCGAGATAAATATTCTGTTTGTTTTTGTTGCCGTCTTTATAGTCTTCGTATCTGATACGCGCATCTTGAAGAACGGGTGCGTCGTAGTCGAGATAGAAATTGAAAGCAAACGTATTTTCCTTGGAATAGACGGAATTTTCATTGAAATAGAAGTCAAATTCCATGCGGTACTTGCCGTTATTGACAAGTCCGAGTTCGTCGGGTGTGAGCTTCAACTCAACAAATCCGGGAACGGCAGCTCCACCGTTTGAATACGCCTTGCTTATTCTGTTTTTGTAACTGTTCGTTATTAATTCGCCCGTGTAGGCATCATACATGCGCCATTCAACTTTATAAGCATTTCTTAACAATCCAGCATACAGACACCGTATTTGATTAGCCGTAAAGTAATTGCCTATGCCCTCTTCGCTTACTATTTCGTCAAAGCGGGAAATCGCGCCGTGGTCTTCGGTGGTGTAAATCTGATCCTCTAATTCATCCTGAATATAAACGTAGTTGCCGATGGGAATTACGTATTTATTTCCGCCGTAAGATGCATACGCCTGCGTTGCAAATATTGTGGGATTGAGTTTATCCTTTTCTTCAACTGACTTATCTCTCTGCGATTCAGCTATATCAAAGCAGTCGTAATCAAGCATGGGCAGATTATCCCAATCGCCGTAGAATGCAAGGAAAGGAATACTTAAATCGCACTGTTCGCCCGAGCCTTTGAGGTTAACAAAGCCTTCTACGAACATACCGTTTTTAAAACTCTGTTCAATATACTTCTTTTCGGCATCCGAAAGCTTAACCGTTACAGTAATTGTAGCGTTCTGCCCTCCTGCCACCGTAATTTCTCCGTCTGCAAAGGATGCTCCGCTTACGGAATACTTTGGAGCTATATCTTTAAGGAGATAAGCTTTTTCGGCAACCGCAAGCTTGTCGCTTGACAGGGATTCGGTCATAAACGTAGTATCAAGACCGAACGTTAAGGGACTATCGCCGAAATTCTTTATCTTGAAGCTGAAAGTATATTCGCCTACCTTGTCTTTATCCGCACCGAGTTCTACCTTAGGTCTTCCGTCAAGCTCATTATACCAGTAATCGCCGCAGCCTGAATCGGTATAGAGATAGGCCTTGGTTTTTACAATATTATCGAGGCTTGCAAGTCCCGCGCCCTGCTTGCGGGGAGAGTATAACAGCCCGTACGGGTCAACGACCGTAGTTGCCGTACTTAATAAAAGCTGATTAGTGAGCTGTGTTACCTGTACAGGGGTAGCGTCTGCGGGAAGGAGCTGTGTCTTTACGTAGTTGCGCACAAGCGCAGTTACACCCGCCATGTTGGGGGAAGCCATTGAGGTACCGCTCTGTGCATCATAACCGCCGGGAACGGTAGAAATTATTTCTCCGCCATGAGCAGTTATTTCGGGTTTAATCTTTAAGTTCGGAGTGGTTCCCCACGAGGAGAAATCACTCATAAAAGGTCCTGCGTTTAGTGAGAGATCAAGAGTAATTTTACCTAATCTTCTGCCGGTACCGGACTGTGCACGCGAAACAAGCTCGTTGCCTGCGTCCTGCGTTATAGAAACGGCAGGTATACGCCTTGACTGCTCTATATCGCCAAGCGACATCCTTATAGTGCCGGATACGTTGTTGTAAATTATTGCGCCGATAGCGCCCATTTCATAGGCAAGCTCAATCTTCTCAAGGAAGGTGGTATTACCGCGCTCAATAAGCGCCAATCTTCCAAGCGATTTTCCTGTCGCCTTGTCCTTTAAAAGATTTTTTACGGTCGTGGAATAGTCCTGTGCCCCGCCCTTTCCTACTACTACATATTCAAAAGTGTGTCTTGTTTCACTTCCGTCGAGCATAGCAAACAGTTCGCCGTCGAAATCGTATTCTACGGAATTACCGTCGCGCGCTTCCTCGTAGAACACGGGGAATTCTTCTGCATCGGTGCCGTCGCCCGCGATCATGTAGGGCGAACGCTGTCCGTTGATACTTGCAACCGAGAGCGCGGAATAGAACGTAGAGGGCGAGCCTACCGTAGCCGAATCTGGATTGGAAGCAAGGTTGGTTCCGAAAACGCTTCCGAAGCCCGAGCTGTAATCGTTACTTGCCGCACAGATGAGGCTTATACCCTGGCTTTGAATAGACTTGTAAGTCTTATCCATCATTTCGCCCTCATCGTCGCCGTCGTCGGTTGTAGTGAAGCCTGAAGTTGTTCCCAAGCTCATATTTATTACGTCAACGCCGAGCGCTACGCAGTCGTCCAATGCAGCAAGAATGTCTTCGGTAAGCGCACCGCCGATATTTTCGCTTTCAAGATTGTCTGTAAAGGTTTTGCAGATAACGAGCTGTGCATCGGTTGCAACGCCTTTAAACGTTTCGTCATAATGCACTACGTCGTTACCTATTTTTCTGTCGTAGCCGTTTTCATCGTAACCGCCTACTATACCCGCAACGTGCGCGCCGTGGTTGGAATAGGACGGATAAACGTCGAAATCGTTGTCTGCATAGTCGTAGGCAAAGGGTACTTTGTCACTTACGTAAACGTCGTCAACATTTACTGTTCCGCCGAGTTCAACAGTACGTTTGAACGCGGTGGTACTTCCGAGTATGCTTTCTACATAGTCTTTATTCATACCGAGTTTGCTCGGCATAGTCTGAAATGCGGGGTGAGTGTAGTCAATACCCGTATCGAGTATTGCAACAACCGTGCCGGCACCCCTACCCCATTCGTAGCTTGCAACTGCCGAGGAGTCGTAAATACCAGTTGCATAAACGTTGGTATTATTCGTAATGGATGATGCCGAGCTACTCTCCTTGTATAACTTTGGAGCGGCATAAGTGCGGGAAATTACCGCGCTGCTTACCCCTCCCATCTTCTTAATCTTTGCCACGTTGGAGGTATCAATTTCTATGGCAACTGCGTTTATTACGGAATTATAAGTATGCTTTAAGCTGTACTTAATGCCGCGCAGAGAGAGCGAAGTCAAAAACTTTGACTGTTCGCTATTTATTCTCTTTAAAGACTGTCTGCCGAGCGGAGTGTTGATATATTCTGAAACAGAATATTCTCCGTTGGCGTCATCAATAAGTGAGTTTCCGTCGAGGGAAATTATTACGGTACGTGTTTCGTAGGTTGCAACACTCGACTGCTGCACCGTAGAGTTAAAATTGCTCTCCACGATCGCACTCGTGTCTACTTGCCCCGTTATATCGGTAAATTTAACGTTTTCGGCAGTCTCGGCTAATGCTGTTACCGATTTTCTACCGCCAAAATCCATAAGAACGGTGCCCGCACACATAGTTGCGCTCATAGTAAGCGCAAGAAATGATATAGCGCCGCGTCTAATTTTTTTACGCAATGAATTCATAATTTTCCTCTTTCCTAATATTTATTAGTCTGCTTGTTCTATCGTCTTTTCAGCGTGATTTACTATAAATTTCACGCCCTTGGTGTCCTGCTCGTCTTCATAGATTGTAAGCTCGGTAATATTGCCGTTTACTTTTGTAATCGTATACTCTTTCTCAACTCCGTTGACTTCTACGTTAGTGAGATTGAATTTGTAAACAGTGTCGCCGCTTTCTATCTTTAAAATGCAGGAATTTATATCGAAATCGTTGAATACAATGCGGTTGAAACGATTCTTCTCGTATACCATACTAGCGCCTTCCGCATCGCCGTTCTTTACAATCGTATAGGCTTTTTCTCCGTCTGCCGACCAGAAATAGTAATTACCGAAACGACGGGTATAGAAGAAGATTTCTCCGCTCTCGTTCCACGCTACGCCTGCCGTGTACAAGCTGTCTGCCAAGCCGTCGAATCTAAACTTTTTCTGGCTGTTTTCGACTGTATCGTACCACTCGCCCTGAAGTCCGTCATTGGGTGCGCAGTAGATGAGATTATCGCCTGTCGTAAGCACGTTATAACTTGAAATAACCATATTGCCTTCTGTAAGCATTATGAGATACAATTCAACGGGTGCAATCATTTCGCCCGTAATATAACCCACCACTAAGCAACCGTAATCGGGCAAATAGGTAAACTTGGCAGTACTCGTCATATCAAGGAAACTACCTTCGGTGCTGTTTGAAAGGTCAAACTTGCCGATTTGGATAGTAGTATCGAACGCGCTCACACACCAGCTACCTGTGAAAGGATTATCTATATTGAGCATTGTCTTTCCCTTGGGAAGACCGCTCACACTTCCCGTATAATCCAATTCGAATTTATAGCCGTTTATAGTTATTGTGCCGACAGTTTCCGTTCCTCTAAACGAGCTGTACAGCTCTATCTCCAAATCGAGATTCGCTATACTGCCGCTGACCTTTTTATAGCCAAGGACTGCAATAATATTTCCGCCTGCGTCTGTTACGGTAAGCTTACCACCCTTTGAAAGGTTGCCGCCGCCGTTGAACGCGTACTTTGTGCCGTCGTCTGAAATGAGCACGTAGGCGCTTATTTCGTCCTTGCGGTAAAGTTCAACCTTTTGGTCTCCGAGAGTTATCGTAATTACGTTGTTTTCGTCGTCGAATTCAACCTTATAATCGCCGAAAGTCGCATCGAAATTATCGTCGAGAGAGTATTCAACTTCAGGTCCACCGTTCAAGGAAACGCTTCCGTTACCAAAAATACCCAAACCGTTGAAGTTGAGACTGTCTATTGTAATGTCGCCGAGGACACCCTCGCCTACCCAGTCGCCTTCGAGAGTATCCAAAAGGTAGAAATTATATCCGTCAAAGTATTCATTGGTGCTCGACGAGAAGAAAGTTCCCGTAAACGAGCCGTCCTCGTTGACGGTAAGGTAACCGAACAGCGAATAGCCGTTCAAAAGTGTTATATGCGTTTTTCCGTCGCCGTCGAAGAAGCCGTCGAGGATATAGATAAGCTCACTAGTCGCTCCGCCCTCGTTTATGAGCGCTTTACCGGTAAGAGAGCTTCCGAAGCCGTCAATATGAATAAGAATATTGTGCTCCAAGTCAATCCAGATTCCGCTGAAGCTTCCGTCTTTTACAAAATATTCGTTATCTCCGTTTTTCTTTATAAGAAGAAGTCCGCTTGCGTCAATCTCTGCCGTAAGACCCGATTTTAAAGTTGCAACACCATTTTCACCTATAGTATAGGTGCCGCTGTCATTAACTACGCCTTTGACCTTATAAGTCCAGCTGTTTTTACCGTCAAACTCGTATCTTCTGTTTACGTTGGAAGCTATTTCCCAAACACCCTTGAATATGTCGTACTTGGAAAGAAGTGCTCCATCAACCGTAATTTTTCCGTCGATATAGGTACCCGTCTTGGTTGTAGAGCCGATGCTAATCGTAAGATCGCCGGAAGCCGTCAACGTATAGGTAAAGCTCTGTTTGTTGAGCTTACCCGTATAATCTGAATAGAACACGTATTCGTCGGTACCGTTGTACCACTCGCCGTAAAGCGCGTAGCGGTTGGCAATTAAGGACTTCTCTTCCGTGAAGAAAGAGCCGTCAAAAATTTTAAGCCCGTTCTCTGTTTTAACCGCCGCAAATTTAACGACACCGTAGTTTAAGTCGGGACGCGCAACCGAATTGCCGGAAGCATCTTCGCTGACCGTTACAGACGCCGAAAGACGGGCAAACAGCGCGTTACCGAATATAATTTTAGTCCCGTTGTAGGTATAGAAATCGTTAAACTCCACGCCGTCATAGTAGACATAAGAGCCGTTAGTATGGAGAGTGAGCGTAACTTCTCTCTTTGAGTTGCTCGCTACGAGATAATAAGTCCCCGCAACTGCACTATAATTTATAAAGCCTGTGTAAAGGGTTATGTTTCTCGTGGGGATATAACCGTAGGGAACCCTTTGGGTAAGCTCTTGATCGAAGAAATATCCGTACGAGGTTTCGCCGCTGTCAGCAAGAACCGTATCGCCGAACTCCTCTCCGTCAACGTTCTTTTCCGCACTGTAGAAATAGAACAAAGGCGAATAAAAATCTTCACTTAAAGATATTTTAAGGTCCCTGCTCGGCTTGCTGTCGGCAGTTTTGCCCGAATAATTGAACGTAACAGTAAATGCGTTGGGCTGTGCCTCATCCAAATTGATAACCGGGTAAGAGCCGTCGGTTATAACCCAGTCACAAGCCTGCCAGTAAAGGGTATTTTTGAAGAAATCTGCTGTGGTCTTTACTTCTTCACCCGACTTGCAGTTGAAAAGTATGCCTTCGTCAGCCACTGCGGTCGCCTCCGCCTTTCCGCCGACAATCTCGCCTATATGAACGTAATTTTCGCCAGACTCGGAACTACCACCTACGTAACCGTTCTTTGCAAAGCTGTCGGAAATTATTGCGTTGTTTCCAATGTAGCCGACGAGACCGCCCGCATATGCGTGGGAGTAAGTTTCGTTGTCCAAGTATCTCGAAGAAGCGTAAACGTCGCTCAAAGAATAACTGTTAGCTATTGAGGAATAATCACTTAAATTACCGACTACGCCGCCCGAACTGATTCCGCCGAATACGTTACCGTCGGAATAACAGTTAATAACGGAAGAAATTGCCCTTTCGTGTTCGGAAATGACGTATCCCACCACACCGCCTGCAGCATATACGCCGCCGCTGCAACTAATATCTACGCTTGTGTGAACGTAGCTTGTAGATGCGGGATAATAATCGATCCTGCTTCCGTTCGGCAGAGTTGCCGAGTTTTGAATACCTACCGCACCGCCTACGTACGAGAATACGGCGTTATCGGAGTTAACCACAATAGAGCCGTTGGTTGCACTGCACGCAATAACGCTTGAGGCAATTCCGTAACCGACGAGCGAGCCGACGTACATCGAACTAAGCGTGCTTGCCTGAGCTTCAATTTCGAAATTATCGACGTTGAGGTTTACGATCATACCCGTTCCGTCCATACCGCCGGATGAAATAACGTAACCGAAGAGCGCAACATACGATATTCCGTTGGTTTTGATTTTAAAGTTGGAAATCGTATGTCCGTTGCCGTTGAAATTGCCCATGAAATAGGAATATGCCTTAGTGCCGTTACCTATAACGGGAATTTCCGTTCCGGCAAAATCAATATCGTTTGCAAGTGCGTAATATAAACTGATAAATGAGGTATCGCCCTCGTTAATTCTGTTTGCAATATAAATATAATCCGAGGGAGTTGAGATAAGAACGGGCGAATCATCCGTGCCCGAACCCGTTAATGAGGGTGAAGGCATCTTTACTTCGGCAGTCGTAATAATTACATCGCTTGTAACGACAACCGAGTAAACTCCTTCTTGAACCTTTACGGTATTACCGTTTGCATAGACCGCGGGAATATCATACAACGCGGGAACTGTTACAGAGAAGCTTACCGTAGTTCCCGATTTTACCGTGAGCGTGTTCTCTCCATCTGCGAGCCCGTCGCAGACATACTCTAAATTTTCCGTCGGCACAAATTCAACGGTATACTCTTTGGGAGTAGTCCCATTGTTTCCGTTGTCCGTTTCGCAACCGAAAGCAACTATCGTAAGTGTGCACGCCAAAGCCGCAAGAAAAGCAATTAAAAATTTCTTCATTTACTAACCTCTGTATCGCCGTGTCTGCCCGAAATGCGACAATATTTATTACCACAAAACAAGCTAGCAACTCAACGCTATAAGTTTATGCATTATTTGTCGAAAATCGTACAGATAAATTATACAATAAATAGTCGGCAAAATGCAAGTGTTTTGAGCAAATTTATCAATTTTTTAAAAATAAATTCAATTTGTCAATTCCATATTATCATATACAGTATGCGTGCAAGATAAAATTTATAATTATCCGCATGTTTTTGGCTTAGTTTTTTTCTTAATTATTCATTTATGCATAATTTTTGCAACATAGTTGCCTACTCCGAAAATATACAAATTTTTACATTTATTATAATTAATTATAAGTTTTTCATAAAAAATAAGGAAACCGCGTTAGTTTGAACGCGGTTTCCTCAGAGAGAATATGAAAAAAATGAGGGTAAAACAATATGGAATATGATTCTATTTACGGGTGCATTATACTATGCAAATGTGTAAAGAATATGATAATTCAATGATTTTTATATTTTTCATAAATTTTTTCAGCCGTTTCAAGCCCGTCAGCCGCCGAGCTGGTTATTCCGCCCGAGTAGCCACTGCCCTCCCCGCAGGGATACAGCCCTTCATAGGACACACTCTCACCTTTCTCTCCTCTTAAAATGCGAACTGGCGAGGAAAACCGTGTTTCAACTCCCGTCATCAGCCCGTCGGGACAGTCAAACCCTTTTAGCCTTCTTCCCATATCGGGTATGGCAACTTTTAAGGTTTTTACTACTATTTCGGGAAGAATTTCGTTTAAAGGCGCAAAATTTGTTCCTGCCGCGTATGTGGACTCGATTTGACCGAAGCTATGCGAGAGCTTGTCCGCAGAAAAATCCTTAAAAAGTTGAACGGGCGCAGCGTAAGTTTTGCCGCCGGCAATAAAGGCCTTTCGCTCAAGCTCCCTTTGAAATTCCATACCCGCAAACAAATTCTCGCCAAAGTCCTCTTTTTTCATCTGTACTAGAAGGGCAGAGTTGGAATTTTTTCCGCCTCTGGCATAAAGGCTCATGCCGTTGGTAACTACACCTCCATCCTCACTCGCAGCTGGGATAACCACTCCGCCGGGGCACATGCAGAAGGTAAACGCCGTTCTTTCACCCGCGTGAGATACGAGCTTATAATCTGCGGCAGGTAAAAGAGTGTGGCTTTTTCCGTATTGCGAAAGCCCTATTTGCTGTGAAAGATGCTCTATCCTTACTCCGACGGCAAAATCCCGAGGTACCATCTGCACACCCGAGCTTGCGAGCATCTTAAAAGTGTCTCTTGCCGAGTGCCCGAGTGCAAGCACAGCACAGTCCACCTCTTCAAGACTCTCCACGCCCGTTACGGTGTTTTTGAGTTTAAGGGCGCGAATACGTCCGTTCTTGCCCTCAAAACCAATAAATTGAGTATTGAATTTATACTCTCCGCCATTTTCGGCGATATGTTTGCGGATGTTTTGAAGAACTCTATAGAGGTTGTCACTCCCTATATGTGGTTTATTGAGATAGGTTATCTCCTCTGGCGCGCCGAATTGGCGGAAAAGCTCCATAACGTCACGGTTTGAGACCGAGTTGGTCTGTGTGTTGAGCTTCCCATCCGAAAAGGCTCCCGCACCGCCCTCGCCGAACTGAACGTTGGAGTTTGGATTGAGCTTTTTAGTCTCGAAAAAAGCGGTTAAAGTATCACGCCTCTTTTCCACGGGTTCGCCGCGTTCGATTATTACAGGGTGTACGCCGTGTCTTAAAAGCCCAAGCGCACAAAAAAGTCCCGCCGGTCCGCTGCCTATAACGGCGACTTGGGGCGGTTTTTTGATTTTTTCGAAGTTTTGGGGCGGAATCAGAGGTTCTCCGTCCGAAAAAGCTATCGAATAGACCCAAAAAATATTATTTTTGTCGCGGGCGTCGAGAGATTTCTTGATTATTTTAAACTGTTTTAACCCGTGGAGCCTGTTCTTTGCTAGGGCTAAAAGCTTGTCCTCACTCTCGGTGATGCCCAGTTTAATGTTGTCGAGCCGTTTTATCATTTTTTTGCTCTTTTAATAAGATTTTCTGCAACATACATGCCGCTCGTGAAAGCCCATTGAAGGTTGTATCCGCCGCAATCTCCGTCGACGTCCAAAACCTCGCCCGCAAAAAACAAGTTTTTTACGAGCTTGCTTTCGAGTTCATCGGTAATTTCGGTCATTTTTATGCCGCCGCGCGTCACTTGAGCATATGCAAAGCCGAGTGTTTCCTTTACGCTTATAGTGAAATTTTTAAGCATTTTAACTATTTTTTCGTCGCTTTCCTCACCGCTACGTGCAATTATTGCCCTACCTATTTGATTGTGGAGAGTTCCAGAAAGCAGGTCGCTCGCATTGCAACCCGCCTTTCTGCGTTTTTTAAGGTTGTCCGTTAAGGCATTTTCGGCAATATCTGGCAAAAATGCAAGTGAGAGAGTAACGCCACGCTTGTCCGTGATATATGGCGAAAGCGCAAATACGGCGTTGCCCGAAATGCCGTATTCGGTAAAAATGACATCTCCGCGCGTTGATTTTATAAATTTTCCGTCCGAATAAGCGGAAATCTCGCAGTCGGCGCGTATTCCGCGCAAGGTTTTAATGTGCGCCGTGTCCGTCTTAATCTGCACGAGCGACGGATAGAGGGCGGTGTGAGTATGCCCGAATTTTTCAGCAAGAGCGTACGGAGAAATGCCTTTTGTAACAGGTTGAGCACTGCCGCCCGTGCCAATCACAACGTAATCGGCCGCAATTCTTTCCTTTTCGGTTTCGAGAATAAAGCCACTTTCTATATTTTTGACAGGAGCGGAAAGCAAAATTTCCACCTTACCCGCAAGTCTGCGCAAAAGATTATCGCAAAGCGCCGAGGCCTGCCTTCCCGCAGGATAAATTCTTCCCCTCTCGTCGGCAGAAAAAATACAGTCGAAAATACGCTCTGCCTCATAAGGATTGCCACAGGCAATTTTTTCGACCAACTGCTTATTCCCGCCGAAATAATGATTAATATCTAAATCAAGGTTAGAAACATTGCCCTGCCCGTTGCCGGTGGAAGCAAGTTTTTTTCCTATTCTATCCCCTGCTTCTAAAATCACAGTGCATAAATCGGAATTCTCTGCAAGGATTACGGCGCAAGCAAGCCCGCTTGCTCCGCCGCCAACTATTGCAACGTCATACTTTTTCATACTTAAATTGTATAAAAAACCGTCACTGTTGTCAAGATTTGAAAGCCTCTAAAATTTGCGTAAAGGTCTGAAGATGTAGCCTCTCATCTTGAAGTATTCTTTCGATAATTGCACTAACCTGCTGATTCTTCAGCCTAAGCAGCATATTTTCATAGGAGCGTATTGCATGCCGTTCTGCGCGGATATCGTCCGCTAACATATCTTTAAGCGTTCGGGAATACGTAACGTATTTTGTGGAATAGAAGTTGAAAGGACTGGGCGGATACTGCGTATATATCGGCGCAGCGCCAAGTGCCAACACTGTATTGCCGAGCAATTTAAAATGAATCATCTCGGCTATTGCAATAGATTCAAGCGTGTCGGCAATTTCATTGTAGCCATCCTTTTTAAAAAAGAAGGATTGATAAATATACTGCAAAATAGCAGTAAGCTCTCCCGACGGCGAGGCGTATTCAGGAGATATAATCCGAAGCGTCAAAGCGTCGGGTGTGACATTATTGGTAGAGGGAAAAGGCAGATCCAAAGTTAAAGGTTTAGGCATACTACAAACTATGAAAAAACCCCGCAAAAAGTGCGGAGTTTTTATGAAATTTAGTTAGTTATGTCACGCATAGTACCTCATTAACACCTTAATTTGGCTTAAAATAGCTAAAATACAGTATTTTTTACGGTTTTAAAATTTTTTTGAGGAAATTTCCCGTGTAACTGTTTTCACACTTTGCAACCTCTTCGGGAGGCCCGCAAACAATAATTTGTCCTCCTTTGTCGCCACCTTCCGGACCTAAATCGACAATCCAGTCGGCACATTTTATGACATCTAAATTATGCTCTATGATAAGGACTGTGTTACCCCCGCTCCTCAATCTTGAAAGAATTGAAATGAGCTTTTCAACGTCGTAGCTATGCAGTCCCGTGGTAGGTTCGTCCAAGATGTAAAAGGTTTTGCCCGTGCTCCTCTTTGACAGCTCGGTGGCAAGCTTGACCCTCTGCGCTTCGCCGCCCGAAAGGGTAGTTGCGCTCTGCCCGAGTTTAATATATCCAAGGCCTACATCGCACAGAGTTGAAAGCTTGTTGTGTATGGAAGATATAGGCTTGAAAAATTCCGTTGCCTCCTCTACCGTCATTTCCAACACATCGGAGATTGATTTGTTCTTATACTTTACTTCAAGCGTTTCACGGTTATATCTCTTCCCTCCGCAAACCTCACACGGAACATAGATGTCTGGTAAGAAGTGCATTTCTATCTGAATTATGCCATCGCCTTGACAGTGCTCGCATCTGCCGCCCGCAATATTGAACGAAAATCTTCCGCTCTTGTAGCCCCTCTCCTTTGCGTCTGGAGTTGCTGCGAATAAATCTCTAATCATCGTAAACACACCCGTGTATGTTGCAGGGTTACTTCTTGGCGTTCTGCCTATGGGCTGTTGGTCGATTGCAATTACCTTGTCGAAGTGTTCCAAGCCATCAAATGATTTCGCGTTGCCAAGCTGTTGGCGCGCTCCATTCAGGTTGTTTGCAAGATAAGGATAGATTATTTCGTTGACTAAGCTCGATTTACCGCTTCCGGAAACGCCGGTAACCGCGGTAATCAGCCCTACTGGAATTTCTACATCGATATTTTTTAAGTTATTTTGGCTACAATCATGAACCTTTAAAACTCTACCGTCTGGTTTGTAGCGAACTTCGGGAATATCAATCTTTCTTCTGCCCGAAAGGAAATCGCCCGTAATAGACTTCGGCTCATTTATAACGTCGTCAAGCGTGCCACAAACGACCACTTCGCCACCATGAACGCCAGCCTTGGGACCTATGTCAACAATGTAGTCGGCGGCGCGCATTGTGTCCTCGTCGTGTTCGACAACAATGAGCGTGTTGCCCAAATCTCGCAATCCTAAGAGCGATTTTAGAAGTTTTTCATTGTCGCGCTGGTGCAGACCAATGCTCGGTTCGTCTAGAATATATAAAACGCCCGTAAGCGCGCTACCTATCTGCGTTGCAAGCCTTATGCGCTGACTTTCGCCGCCCGAAAGGGTTGCCGCACTTCTCGAAAGGGTTAGATAACCCAAGCCGACGTTCTGCATAAAGCTTAAACGGCTGTCTATTTCTTTAACTATGCTGTCGGCAATGAGGTGTTCTGTCTTGCCGAAAAAGCTGAAATCTGAGAAGGATTTTAAATCGTCAACCGACATATCGCAAACTTGCGCAATATTTTTACCGCCGACGGTAACGGCAAGAGCCTCTTTTTTGAGCCTTTTGCCGTGGCATGCAGGACAGTCGCAGGTATGCATATAGCGTTCGATATCCATTTTAACGCTGTCTGACGAGGTTTGATTGTATCTGCGCTGTAAATTGGTCGCAAAGCCCTCCCAGGCGGTCTGATAACTTCCCGTAAATCTGTATGCGTTATAGGCAAGCTCGATTTTCTCGCCGCCGTTGCCGAACATAAGCATATCGTATATGCCGTCGGGAAGCTGATTCACGGGTACGTCGAGCGAAAAATTGTACACTTTTGAAAGCGAATTCAGATACATCTGCGTCATCGACGAAGAATCGAGGTTCCAACCGCTTATTCTGATTGCGCCCTCTCGAAGCGTTTTCGTCTTGTCGGGGCAAATCAAATCGGGGTCGATAACCTGCTTGAAGCCCAAGCCAGAACATTCGGGACACGCACCCCAAGGAGTATTGAATGAAAAAAGTCTGGGTTCAATCTCTTCGATTGAAATTCCGCAGTCGGGGCAGGCGTATTTTGAAGAATACAGCTCTTCTTTGCCGTCGCAGTCGATGACTACGAGCCCGTCCGCAAGCTTTAAAGCCGCCTCTAAGCTGTCCGTGAGGCGTTTTAAAATATTTTCTTTTATTACAAGTCTGTCTACGACAACCGAAATATTGTGGCGGATATTCTTTTCAAGGTGTATATCCTCCTGCAAATCGTAGATAATGCCGTCTATTTTAACCCTGCCGTAGCCGCTCTTTTTGTAGCCTGCAAGCTCTTTTACAAACTCGCCCTTTTTACCGCGTACTACGGGGGCTTCAACTATAATTTTACTACCTTCGGGCAAAAGCATAACTTTATCTGCTATTTCGTCAACCGACTGTCTGCGTATTTCTCTGCCGCATTTGGGGCAGTGCGGAATGCCCACGCGGGCAAAAAGCAACCTGAAATAGTCGTAAATTTCGGTAACCGTGCCGACAGTCGAGCGGGGATTGCGCGAGGTCGTCTTCTGGTCTATGGAAATTGCGGGAGAAAGCCCGTCTATGAGCTCTACGTCGGGTTTTTCCATCTGCCCGAGGAATTGGCGAGCGTACGAAGAAAGACTCTCTATATATCTTCTTTGCCCTTCTGCAAAGATTGTATCGAACGCAAGCGTCGTTTTTCCGCTGCCCGAAAGCCCCGTAAAAACTGTAAGCATATTGCGAGGGATATGCACGTCTATATTTTTTAAGTTGTTCTCTTTCGCGCCCTTTACGTAAATTTCTTCTTTCATTGCCTTTTACTTTTTTGAAGTTTCTTTTTTAACTGCGAGATTGTGTCGCGTATTTCAATTGCCCTTTCGAAATCGAGCTGTGAGGAAGCTACTTTCATTAATGCTTTAAGCTTTTCAATCTCGTTAGGAATATCAGCTAGCTTTATATCATCTCCGATCGTCTTTTTGCCGGTAATTCCTATGGAATTTTTAACTTCTTTTTTTATGGTTTTGGGAATAATTCCGTGTTCTTTGTTATAAGCCGACTGAATTTTTCTACGGCGGTTGGTTTCTTCTATTGCGCGCTTCATACTGCCGGTTATGGTATCGGCGTACATTATAACCTTGCCGTCGGCATTTCGCGCCGCTCTTCCTATGGTCTGAACGAGCGAGGTTTCGCTTCTCAAAAAGCCTTCTTTGTCGGCGTCAAGAATGGCGACAAGCCGAACTTCGGGCAGGTCAAGCCCTTCGCGTAGTAGATTGATGCCGCACAGAACGTCAAATTCGCCGCTTCTAAGTCCGTTTACGATATCAATACGCTCCAACGCATCTATATCACTGTGCATATATCTGACTTTTAGCCCGTGCTCCTTTAAAAAGTCGGTTAAGCTCTCTGCCATGCGCTTTGTCATAGTTGTTACGAGAATTCTGCCGCCTTTAGCAATTACGCCCTTAATTTCGCCCAAAAGGTCGTCAATCTGAGTTTTGGTAGGGCGGATTTCAACTTCTGGATCTACAAGTCCCGTCGGACGTATAATCTGCTCAACGACGTTGCCTGCCTGTTCCAGTTCGTATGGCGCGGGCGTTGCCGAAACGCAGATAAGCTGCGGCACGCGGGCGTCAAACTCTTCGAAAGTGAGCGGTCTGTTGTCGTACGCCGCTTTAAGGCGGAAGCCGTAATTTACAAGGTTTTCCTTGCGTGAACGGTCGCCGTGATACATAGCCCTGATTTGGGGAATAGTCATATGACTTTCGTCGATAAATACGAGAAATTTGCCCGCGGGGAAATAGTCTAAAAGCGTGAAAGACGGCTCGTTCGGAAGTCTGCCGTCAAAATATCTGCTGTAATTTTCAACGCCGCTACAATAGCCTATTTCGCGCATCATTTCAAGGTCGTAGGTCGTGCGCTGTTCAAGCCTCTGAGCTTCCAACAGTTTGCCGTCGTCCTTGAATGCCTTGACCTCGTCGTACATATCGCGCTCTATCATAGAGAGCGCCGTTTTCATTTTATCCGAACCTACGGCGTACTGGCTTGCGGGGAAGATTAAAACGTGTTTAAGTTCCGAAATTATGTTGCCTGTAAGCGCCTCTTCTTCGCAAATTCTGTCAATTTCATCGCCGAAAAACTCAACACGTATTGCTATTTCCGAATTGCTTGCAGGAAAAATCTCAACCGTGTCGCCGCGAACGCGGAAGGACGAACGTTGAAAATCTATGTCCCTTCTTACGTACTGAATTTCGACTAATCTTCGAAGTAAGGCATCGCGTTCAAGCTCCATTCCGGGGCGCAACGAGATTGCAAGACGGAAATATTCTTCGGGTGCACCGAGTCCGTAAATACAGCTTACAGAGGCGACAACGATGACGTCCTCTCGCTCGCCGAGCGAGCTTGTAGCAGAGTTGCGGAGTTTATCAATCTCGTCATTCAAGCTCATATCCTTTTCAATATAGGTATCCGACGAGGGAATGTAGCTTTCGGGCTGATAATAGTCGTAGTATGAAACGAAATACTCAACGCGGTTATTGGGGAAAAATTCCTTGAATTCGTTGCAAAGCTGTGCCGCGAGCGTTTTATTGTGCGCAATTACGAGCGTGGGGCGGTTTACGTTTTTAATGACGTTAGCCATTGTGAAGGTCTTGCCGCTGCCTGTAACGCCCACTAAAACCTGCGTACGAACGCCGTCCAAAACACCCTCCGTCAGGCTTTCGATTGCCTGAGGTTGATCGCCCGTCGGTTCAAATTTTGAGTGTAATTCGAATTTCATAACCTTTAAAATTATAACCTTTTTTTAAATATTTTACAACTGTTTAAACGTCGTTTTGTTATAAAATAAACTTTTGTTTTGATTTTGCAAATAAAATATCACCCCACTGAATTCAGCGGGGTGATTATCTTTTTAATATTTTAGGAAAGTTTTTCGAGGAGCTTTAAATCGATGCCCTTGTCGCCAATTTTAATGATTTCTACCTTTACGGTGTCGCCGATTTTAACGACGTCCTCTACCTTTTCAACACGCTTGTTGGAAAGTTTGGAGATGTGAATCATACCGTCTTTGCCGGGCGCAAATTCTACGAACGCGCCGAAATTGATAATTCTTACAACCGTTCCTACGAACATATCGCCTACTTCGGGGTCGTGAGCAATACTCATAATTATCGCCTTTGCTCTCTCTGCGTTTTCGATAGGACCTACGCAGGAGATATAGCCTCTGCCGCTGTCGTCCTCGTTGAACTCAATTTCCGTACCCGTCTCTTCCATAATCTTCTTGATTACGCAACCCTGCTTGCCGATAACGTCTCCGATCTTGTCGGGGTCAATCTGGAAGCCGATAATCTTGGGGGCATAAACGGAAAGCTGAGGCGCAACTTCGGGAACACACTCAAGCATTTTAGAGAGAATGAACTGTCTGCCCTCGTTCGCCTGATTGATTGCGGTGTGCATAATCTCTTCGGAAATGCCCTTAATTTTGATATCCATCTGAATTGCGGTTATACCCTTTTGAGTACCTGCAACCTTGAAGTCCATATCGCCGAGGAAATCTTCAAGTCCCTGAATATCCGTGAGAACCTTAAATTCGCCCGTTTCCTGATTTTTGATAAGTCCCATAGCGACGCCTGCAACGGGTGCTTTGATGGGAACGCCTGCGTCCATAAGAGCCATCGTAGAGCCGCATACGGAAGCCATTGACGACGAACCGTTGGACGAGAGAATGTCGTTGACAACTCTTATAGCGTAAGGGAAGCTGTCCTCGTCGGGAATTACGGGAATTAGAGCGCGCTCTGCAAGTGCGCCGTGTCCGATTTCGCGTCTGCCGGGGGAACGCAGCGCCTTAGCCTCGCCCGTGCAGTAGCCGGGGAAGTTGTACTGATGCATATATCTCTTCGAAGTTTCTTCGTCAAGTCCTTCAAGCTTCTGAGCCTCGGTCATCATACCGAGCGTGCAGGTCGTAAGAGTCTGGGTTTGTCCTCTCGTAAACACAGCCGAGCCGTGTACGCGGGGAAGAACGCCCCTCTCGCACCAAATGGGGCGAACGTCTTTAAGACCTCTACCGTCGGGACGAATGCCCTTATCAAATATTTTAGCGCGAACCTTTTCCTTAGTGAGATAGTAAAGGCTGTCCTTGATTTCGCGAGTGTTGTCGGGGTAAATTGTTGCAAAATGCTCCAGAACCTCTTTCTCTGCGGCTTCCTGTCTTACCTCTCTCTCCTGTCTGTCGAAGGTGTCGATTGCGTAATCGATTTTAGCCGAAGCGTATTCCCTTACTGCCTTGTCAAGCTCTTCGGGAATGTGGTAAAGCTCGATTTCAAGCTTCTTTTTGCCGACGACGGGAACGATTTCGTTCTCGATAAACGTGCAAATCTTCTTGATTTCTTCGAAACCGTAGGTGATTGCGCCTACCATTTCGTCGTTGGTTACTTCGTTTGCGCCCGCCTCAATCATAAGAATTGCGTCTTTCGTACCCGCAAGGTTCAAATGAATTGCGCTTACTGCGCGCTGTGCAAGGTCAGGGTTGATGACATACTTGCCGTCCACCATTCCGACAACTACCGAGCCCGTAGGACCTGCCCAAGGAATATCCGAAATTGCAAGGGCTACGGAAGAGCCTATCATTGCAAGTGGTTCGGGCGAGATATCGGGTTCAACCGAGATTGCCTGCGCCGTAACTACTACGTCGTTGAAAAGCCCCTTGGGGAAAAGTGGACGAAGGGGTCTGTCGATAAGTCTCGAAGTAAGAATGGCCTTATCGCTTGCTCTGCCCTCTCTGCGCTTGAAGCCGCCGGGGATTTTGCCGATAGAATACATTTTCTCGTCATAGTCTACCTGCAACGGGAAAAAGTCCATACCGTCGCGGGGAGCTGCCGACATACATACCGATACCAACACCGCCGTTTCTCCGCATCTTACCACGCAAGAGCCGTTTGTCTGCTCTGCGTATTTGCCTGTTTCAATCGTGACTGTTCTGCCACCGATTTCAAGTGAAAACTGTTTAAAATTCATACCTGTCTCCTTCTCTGTTCTTGTGTCCGTAACTCCCGTTACAGACGTGTTTTCTCTTAATCGATTAGATACAAGCAAGACAAGGCGAACGAGCATTTACGAGGGGCGTTTACTTTGCGTAAACAATCCGAAGAAAAGCGGAGTTCGACACAGTATTGCGAAGCATATAATCGATTAAACTATTAAAAAAGGGCGAGTTTATAAAAGCCCCGCCCCTTTTTATTTTACTTCCTTAAATTGAGTGCTGCGACTATAGCACGGTATCTTTCGATATCCTTGCTCTTAAGATAGTCCAAAAGTCCGCGACGGCGGCCGACCATCTTCAAAAGTCCGCGGCGTGAGTGGTTGTCATGAATGTGCTCTTTAAGATGCTCATTGAGGTGGTTTATTCTCTCCGTCAAAAGCGCAATCTGCACTTCGGGCGAACCAGTATCTCCCTCTTTAAGAGCGTACTTTGCAATAATTTCAGACTTTTCCATTTAATTTATCCTCCTATGGAACTATTTGCGGGCAACAAAGTCAGCCGTTGAGTGCTCGTACCGCCTTGTAGCCGTAACATCAATTATTTTAACATCTTAATATAAAAAATGCAAATAAATTAAGAGTAATTTATTTAAAAAATTGTTGTCTTTCTGCTATAATTTTGTCAATTTTGCTTATATAAGTCGGGATGTCCTTGGGAACGGCGTAGCGTTCTATTCTGTCCCCCTCTTCAAAAAGCCGTTTTGAGATTGAATTTGCGCCTACTGCGACGTTGCTTGAAATCTCTTCCATTACGTCTATATTGTAAAGGCACGCTTTGTTCGGTTTTGTCCAGCCAGTGTTTTCAAGCCCGCCCGCCTGATACTTTTGTCTGTACAAATAATAGGGTTCATACCCTGCCTCAAACAGAAGTTTACGCGATAAGGCAATCATTTCAGAAATTTCTGCGATATTGAGCCTTTCTACGTTTTCTTTGAGTTTTGCGCCCGATTTTAATGAAAGTGTGTGAACCGTAATGTTGGCAGGATTGAGTTTAATTGCCGTTTTAAGCGAATTTTCAAAGTCTTTTGCGCTTTCGTCGGCAAGACCTGCAATCAAGTCGATATTGATATCAAAGCCGTATTTTTGAGCCATTTCATAGGCTTTTAAGGTCTGCTTGGCGGTGTGCTTTCTGCCTATTTTTTCAAGCGTTTTATCGCTGAACGACTGAGGATTTACGCAAATTCTCGTAACGCCAAAGTCCTTTGAAAGTTTGAGCTTTTCCTCCGAAAAGACGTCGGGTCTGCCCGCCTCTACCGTGTATTCTATATTTTGGGGCAATATGTCCCTCAAAGCCGAGTAAATTTTTTCAAGCTGATTGCAGTCGAGTACGAAAGGCGTTCCGCCGCCGATATATACCGAGCGCAATTCTTTAATAAAATCTTTAACGGAATATATCTCGCGCACAAGACATTCTATATATTTCTCGACATATATTTGCGTTTTTTCAATAGGCGCTGTGATAAACGAGCAGTATTCGCACTTTGTCGGGCAGAAAGGAACGCCTATATACAGGTCCTGTCCACCCCGCTCGTGAATCCCACGCTGGGTGTCGATAATGCTTTCAACAAGGCTTATGTTTTCGGGGGAAACACAGAATTTTTCAAACAGAGGCTTGAAATCCCTGCCCGCCGAAAGCTCCGAATACGCAAGTTTTGTGGGGCGTATGCCCGTAAGAGCCCCCCAAGCAAGGTGTCTGCCCTTAATTTCGGACAAAACTTTATAAAACGCCAGCTTTGAAGCGCGTTTTATGAGCCTTTTAAGCTCTGTTTCGTTCTCCGCCTCGTACTTTTCCGCAAAGTCGTAAATTTTTCCGCAGTAATCTATACAATTTAAAATTTCTCCGCCCGAGCATGAAAAATAATGGGTAAAGTCCTCGTTTTCGGCGTTGAGAGCCCTGAGCACGTCCATTATTTCGGGGCGGAGATATTCGCTGTTGGTGTTTAACATATTAACAATTTAAGTAAGGGTTATTCTCCCTTTCGTTTTCCAAAGTCGTATCGTCTTCATGTCCGCAATAGACCTTATAGTCACCCGCAAGTGCAGACAATTTCTTTACGCTTTCTAGAATTTTTGTAAAATCGCCAGTTGGTAAGTCCGTTCTGCCCACGCTCCCTTTAAACAGCGTGTCGCCCGTAAAAAGACAGTCGTCTGCAAGATAGGTTACGCTTCCCGCGGTATGCCCGGGTGTTTCCAAAGCCTTAAACTTAATGCCGCAGAGCTCCGCCTCGTCACCGTCTTTGAAAGTTCCCGCAATTTCAAACTTAGGAACGCTTACGCCGCCGAAAATCGAGAGATATTCTCTTGAAAATATTAACTCTTTTTCCTTCTCCCCGCAATATATAGGCACACCGTTTTTATACAACTCGCCGCAGCCGCCTATATGGTCGAAGTGACCGTGAGTTAAGAGGGCGCACTCGCATTTAAGTCCGTTTCTATTGCAGAGTGCAAAAATACCCTCCTCCGAGGGGTCTATGACGACCGCCGTCTTTCCGTCCGCAGTAAGAATATAGGAATTGCTTGCAAACGAGCGCGGATAAGCTTTTATTACCTTAAAATTGTTCATTTCTTACCTTAGTTGGCTATTCTGTAAACGTCTATTACGCGCTTATCTTTTTTAAGTCTGTTGATAAAAAGGTCGATATCCGAACGCTTATTAAACAGAATTTTTAAATCAATCTCTGCGAGTTTGTCCTTGTTTACTCTGCCGTTTATCTGCGTTAAGGAAAGGCGCATTATTGCGAGTTCGCTTGATATAAACGCCATAAGCCCTTCAGCGTTGTCGCCAACAACCTTCAATCCCGCAACAAACTCGGCATCGACATTGCCCGTCCAAGAGGCGGATTGAAGTCTGTTTTTGTCTAGATCTTTAAGGTTGGGGCAGTCCGTTCTATGGACGATAACGCCTCTGCCGTGCGAGACAAAGCCCACGATATCATCGCCGGGAACGGGGTCACAGCAGTGTGCAAAACGAACAAGTAGCCCGTCCATCCCCTCCACAGTAACACTGCCCGCGGGGGTTCTGATTTTGCCCGTATTAACAACGTTTACAGGCTTAGGCATTTCCTTTTTATAATAATCAATGAGCTTGAAAATGACCTGATTGACACTAACGGCACCGTAGCCGACGGACGCCATCATCTCATCGATAGAGCTGAAAACGAGCTTATTTGAGAGCTTTTGGAAAGAGTTTTCTGTTAAAAGTTCGTTTAAATTATAGCCTTTCCGCTTTGCCTCGGCCTCGAGCATAGCTTTGCCCGTTTTAACGTTCTCCTCCTTCATTTCGCGCTTGAAGAACTGCCTTATTTTGGCTTTTGCCGAGCCGGATTTTACGAATTTAAGCCAATCCCACGAAGGCCCGCGGCTGTTGGACTGCGTTAAAATTTCAACTATGTCGCCCGTGGTAAGTACGGAATTTAAGGCAACCATTTTACCGTTGACCTTGGCGCCCACACACTTATTGCCAACCTCGGAGTGAATTGCGTACGCGAAATCTACCGGGGTGGCTTCAAGGGGCAGAGAAATTACTTTACCGTGCGGGGTAAACACCAAAAGCTCTTTGTCGTATAAGTCGTTTTTAAGACTGTCTACGAATTCTCTGGACTCGTTCATGCTCCCCTGCCAATCCATTACATCGCGTATCCAGGAAAGGCGGGCATCGAAATTGCTCTCGTCGGACTTGTTCTCCTTATATTTCCAGTGCGCAGCAATTCCGTACTCTGCCATTTTATGCATTTCGTTGGTACGTATCTGGATTTCGAAAAACTGACCAAAGTTGGTTACGACCGTTGTATGAAGCGACTGATAGCCGTTGACCTTTGGCATAGCTATATAGTCCTTTATCCTGCCGGGTACGGGCTTCCACCTGTCGTGGATTTTGCCCATAACATTGTAACAATCCTCTTTGGTGTTGACAATAACTCTGACGGCCGTTAAATCGTAAATCTCGTCGAGAGGCTTATCGTATTTTTTCATTTTACGATATATGGAATAAAAGTGCTTGGGCCTGCCAATCACCTCGCCCTTGATGTTGCTCTCTTTCAGCATTTCTTTTATTTGATCTACGACGAACTGAACAAAATTTTGTCTTTCGATTAGTTCCTGATGAATATTAGTGACGAGGAATTCGTATGCCTCTGGTTCGAGATATTTAAGACACAAATCTTCGAGCTCGCACTTAATTTGCGAGATACCCAATCTGCCGGCAAGAGGTGTAAAAATTTCAAGCGTTTCCTTTGCAATACGCTGCTGCCTTTCGTTGGAAAGAAAGTTGAGCGAGCGCATATTGTGCAACCTGTCTGCAAGTTTTATGATAATAACGCGCACGTCATTAGCCATTGCAACGAAAATTTTTCTGAAATTTTCTGCGTCTTCTTCCTCGTGCGTGTTATAGTTTATTTTGTCGAGCTTGGTAACTCCGTCAACAAGCGTTAAAATTTCTTTGCCAAACCGTTTTAATATATCTTCTTCAGTAGCCGCGGTATCCTCTATTACATCATGCAAAAATGCGGCAGCTACCGATGGGGTGTCAAGACCTAAATCAACTAAAATTTCGGCAACTGCGCAGGGGTGGGTAAAATAGGGCTCGCCCGAAGCGCGTTTTTGACCACGGTGCATCTCCTCGGCATAATTGTACGCCGCCATCAGTACTTCGCGGTCATTTTCGCTATAATTTTTTTGAATTTTTTCTAGTAGTTCCATATTTATTCCGCTGCGGATATCAGTAATGACACCGAGTTATAGAGGTTTGAATTTTCAAGTTTTGTTTTTTTTGATCTGTTAACTATTAGTCTGCCATCAACAAAGGTTATAAGACCTAGCTCTTCAAACACGCAAAGCGCAAATAGAAGCTGGGGTTTATCGATATCCGAAACGCTTTCTTTGACCGCGTCATATGGCGTAAAACCGTCGAACGCGCGCTCGTTTGCAGAAATTATGGCGTAAATTTTCAGAAGTTCGCTTCTGTCGCAGGAAATTTTATCAAGACAGTCGACTTTCTGCCCGTTTTCGTAAACCTCTGTACATTTTCCAGAAAGCGAGGGAATATTATAGACGCCTTCATCTAATAATATTACTCTTTTATATCCGCTAAAATCAACCCGATTTTCGGGCGAAAGTAAAATAACGGAGCTGAAGTTCTTTGCCGAAGGAGTGAATAAATTGATTTCTGTATTTGAAATTTTTGCGAACCGCTCCGCCGTTTTATAATTCCAACAAAGATAGGCTACGCCTGCCTCATTTTTCTTAAAACTTTTTATAATCTCACTCTCTGAAACACCCTTTTTATCGTATGCAACGGGCGCGGCGGTAAGATTTTCTATATAGGTAAGCGCAATATCTTCTTCGGCATATGCACCCGAGTTTGGCGGGCAGATTATTTCCTTTATAAAGCCCTTTATATACTCCTTGCCCCTGAATTGCGACACGTTGTATTCAAAAATAAATTCTTTGGGAGCACCGCTCTCGATAAGGCGAATGAATTTACTGCCACCGAAGTACATAAGATCAAGCTTGTTACTCTTGACCGAAATATGCGGAGAACCTACTTTCGTTGCGCGCGCGGGCACGGAATTTTCCGTAAGAGTGAATAGCGGGCGCTTGTTGCCGATGCCGTACGGCTCTAACATTTCAAGCTCACGCACAAATTTGGGCGAGAGCTCATTTTCAAGTTTTCCGTTAATATAGACAGTGGGTGCGAAATCCTCGCCTCTGTAGTGCGAAGATATAAACTCTTCGAGGGCAGTGTGAAGTGCCTCGAAGTTGTCCTCCGTTATATTTACGCCAGCCGCCTGCGAGTGCCCGCCGAATTCGGTTATGTAGCTATCGCAAGCCTTCAAAGCTTCAAAAATATTTACGTTTTCAACCGAACGTGCCGAGCCCTTTAAAACGTTTCCGTTCTTTACAAAAAGAATTGATGGGCGAGAATACTCGTCAGCCAGTCTTGCCGCAACTATGCCGACAAAGCCCGTATTCCAATTTTCGTCGCAAAGCATTATAACATTGCCCGTTGCACCTTGCTCGGAAATTTTTTGTTTTGCGCTTAAATAGAGTTCCTCGCAGTACTTCTGGCGTTCAAGATTGTATGAGGCAAGCTTAGCCGCAAGCGCGTCAATCTTTCTCTCATCTGTCTCGGAAAAGAGATTTAATGCCGCAGTAGCGTCACCCATCCTGCCCGCAGCATTAATTTTGGGTGCGATTGAAAAAGCAAGCGTCTGAGAAGTCACGCTCTCCGCCTTGTTGATAAACTGCTCGTAGCATTTGGATGGGTTATTGTTTATAAGTTTGAGCCCTTCATAGACGATGTCGCGGTTCTCGCCCGTCAAAGGAACGCTGTCCGCGACCGTTGCAATAGCCGCAAAATCGAGATATTTATAAGCCTTTTCGCCGAGAAGCGCGCAACCGACTTTAAAAGCAACGCCTGCACCGCACAGATTGTCGTAGATATATCCGTCATTAAACTTGGGATTTATACAGATGCAGTCGGGTATATTATCTGGCAGCTCGTGGTGGTCGGTCACTATAACTTCGGCTCCCATTTCCTTTAAATATTCCACCTCTTGGGCGCAGGAAATTCCGCAGTCAACTGTAATGACAAGTTGTGGAAAAAACTCCTCGAAAAACCCGTCTAAAAGCTCTGTAGAAAGCCCGTACCCGTTAGTGCGCTCGGGCACTAAAACCATGGGGTTTAATCCGAAATCGCGCAAAACGCCACCCATTATCGTTGAGGCACAGATACCGTCGGCATCATAGTCGCCGTAGACAAGCACGTCCCACTCCTCGTCACGGGCACGGGTAATGAGATCTACCGCCTCTCTCATGCCGCTCATTTTAAGTGGCGAAATAAAGTGCGATTTTGAAGGGTGCATAAAATTATATATGCTTTCCCTGTCCCTCACGCCTCTGCCGTACAGAATTTTAACCGTGTCCTCGCAAAGACCGCACTCGCGCGCAAGCGTACGCACAATATTCAGTTGTTGCTCCGAAAATTCGAACTCGGGTAAAATTCTTTTCATATTACGTAAAAAGGCGGGTCGCCCCGCCTTTGATTGAATTTATTTGTCGGTTTTTTTACTCTTGGCTTTGCGGGTATGTGTTGCCTTGTAATTATCGCCTATTTGCTTAAAGCGCGAATAGACGGCAGGCACGAACATTGCCGTACCGTATATGCATGAAGCGCATGAGATGAGCGACATAAATACGGGTGCCATGATAGCGAGAGGTGATAGCGAGCTTATTGACATAAGTACGAATACCACAAGTGCAACTGCCGCAATGCTCGCGGGGAATATTACGTTCAAAAGGAAAGTTGAGTCCGCAGCATCGTCAACCTTAAACTCCTCTCCCTTCTTCTCAGCCGACTTAATCTTTTTGCGCATCTTGTCAAACAGGAAGCACGTGCCTATCAAAGTAATTAATACTGTTACAACTGCAAAGGTTGCAATTGCAGAAGTTACCGGAACTCGCGTTATAGCAAGCAAGGACAGATAGAGTGCAAGGTTGTGCGCGTCGGCAAGTAGAGCCGCAAACGCCATAGTAAGTCTGTAACGGATTAAGAAGTACAGGAAGTGGAACACAGCTACCACTGCAATAGCAATTCCCGCTCTTAAAAGCGCCTTACTGCCTTCGTAAACTGCGTTTACGGTTTGCCATGACGCATTGCTGAACATTGAGTCGCCTTCAAGCGCTTCATCTATTTTTCCGTTGATTGCCTCAACTGCTTTATCAAGCTTTGCTCCGTCGATAGAATCAACAAACTTATAGGTTATGCTACCGCCGCCAGACTTCTCGCCGTATTCCTTGGTGTAGCTGCTTATACCCGCATCTTTGAAAGCTTTTTCACAGATGTCGTCCATAACCACTTCGGGGTCATCCTTTTTGCCGCTGAAATCTATGTCGGCATAAGTTACGGTAACGCTCTTATAGCTTGCATAATCTCCGCCGTAGTTGAAATATTTACCCGCAACACAGTGGCAGATAACGCCCACCGCTATGCCTATTGCAACTATTATCGAAGTAATTATTATAAAAAGATGTATTTTAGAGGAAAGATTGAGTTTAGTCTTCATCGTCGTTTGCCTCCCTCTTGAAACCACAGAACCCGAACTTGTCCTTTGCGGGCGAAATCAAAACGTACCACATAAAGCGCGTGAACCAACACAGCGCATAGGATGCAAGCGAAGCGACGAAGAATATCAAGCCGCAAGCTGCAAGCTCGCCCACGCAGAGGCAACCGACGATTGCAGACACTACCCAAAGGACAATGTGCATATCGAGGAGAGTTGCCAAAGTTTTCTTATATCCTACTTTGACAGCCGCATGAACAGTCCTGCCCGCCTCTACTTCCTTTCTGACAGCTTCAAATACAACTATGTTGGAGAAGGTCAGAAGCGCAAGTCCGAGTATGAGTACGAACGCACCCGCCATAGTAACTTCTATATCAATTACCAGCAACGCCGTTACCATTACGAGCGAATATACGAGAGTCATAAGTCCGCCGACAATGCCGAGTCTTTTGTATTTTATAATGTTTCCGACTATTGCGGCGACTATAACGAGCAAGAACACCACGCCGAGATATATTGCCGCATATCTTCCGAAAGAGGAAGTCTGCGTTACTATCTGCGTGCCTGAGCCCGCCTTATCGGTATTGAAAGAATTCGTTACTACGTTTTTGTTAATTACAGAGTCTAAAACAATTGCCAAGTCCTCTGCATAGGACTCATTGTTATTTGACATCGTAAACATCATCGACTTGTCTTCGAGTGCAGAGCCCATCGTAAGTGTTAACTGCAGGCACTCGTCACCGATAAAGAGATAAGCCGAACCCGAACCGGAAAGCAATGCAACATTTAGCTTGTTGAAGCCGTCCTCGGTAAGGTCTATTTTCAAAGCGTGTGTTCCACCCATAGAGTAAACGCTAGCGCCCTTGAAATAGGTATAAAAGTTGGGAGTTTCTTTATATGATAAAATAGATTTAGCGGTTTCGTCCGTACCGTCTTTAATAGCGAGCTCGCCCCTCGGTATCAAATACTGTATTGCATGGCTAACATTTGTAAGGCTGTTTGAACGCGCCGTTGAATCGTAGTCCTCTTCAAAACTCTTATACGCTGCGTATGAAAAGCTTGTCGGAAGAGTAATTTTTATTGCGTAATCGTCAACAAGACTTACAGAAAAGCTTGAGCTACTCTTTTGTCCAAACCTTTTAGCAAGAATTTTAGCGTCGGCCGCTACGCTGCACTTAAATTCTTTTGCAGCATCTTCGTCCTTAAGCTTGTCCTTCTCGATATAGAGTCCACCGTGCTTCACATACTTGTTTTCATAGTCGTCGTCCGCTTTATCGTGTACGTCGTTCTCGCCAAGATGATAATCTTCGGCAGAGATGACTCCCTCGGGATAGAGCATAGTATATACTTCACCCGTAAATTCGCTTCCCAAGCGAATGTTTCCGATAAATCCGTTATACTTTTTCACACCGTTCGTACCGGGAACATCACAAGTAATTACTGCAAACACTCCGAGTACTATTATCGCGGCGACGAGGATTGCGGTTATTATCGCCGATTTTACTTTACCCATTTTAACTCCTGTCCAAAGCGTTTAACCGAATATTTCGGATTACGCGAACTTTTAACTCTATCATTATATATAAAATTTTTAATTCAGTCAATAAATTTTCTTGCCTTAATAGGTTATTTACAAGATTTTTTATGCGCAAGTGAGTGCATTGCGCACTCAATACGCTTTTTCATCATTGCACAGGTTATTTCGTACGGCTTATTTATATCTCCGTTATAGTGATAATTATTTGCCGCACAGCCGCCGCTGCAAATAAATTTAGCAAAGCAGCTATCACACTTCTCCCTCGTAAATAGGCAGGACAATGCGAATTTATCCCTTATACTTTGATTCAGCTTGCCATCAAAGACATTACCCATTAAGAAATCTTTATCGCCCGCAAATTGGTGGCAGGGATAAATATCGCCATTGGGTACTACCGAAAAGTATTCGTTGCCCGCACCGCAGGCGGAAACTTTCTTTTGAAGGCAGACGCCGCCCTCTAAATCGACATTGAAATGGAAGAAATTAAAGCCCTCTCCCTTATCGTACTTTTCAAGATACTTATCGCAGAGATTTTCGTACTCGTCCAAAATGGCGGGCAGATGCTCTTCACCTATTTTGAGGTCCGGAATATCGGTTACAACGGGCTCCATAGAGATACTGTCAAAGCCGTTTTCGGCGAGAAAAATCACGTCCTTTGAAAAGTCGGTATTCTTTGCTGTGAATGTTCCACGAACGTAGTAGCTCTTATCCCCACGCGAACGCACGAATTTTTTCACTTTGTCGATTACCAAATCAAAGCTGCCCTTGCCGTTTACCGTCTTCCGAATCTCGTCGTGTATCTCTTTTCTGCCATCGAGACTTAAAACAACGTTCTCCATTTCACGGTTAAAAAAGTCAATAGCATCGTCATCGAGTAAAAGAGCGTTGGTCGTGGTTGTGAAAAGGAACTTCTTTCCAAGTTTATCCCCCTCCGCTCTTGCGTATGCAACGACGTTTTTTATCGTTTTAAGGCACATTAAAGGCTCGCCGCCGAAAAAGTCGACCTCGAGTACCTTGCGGTTGCCGCTGTTTTTTAAGAGAAAATCTATTGCGGCTTTTGCCGTGTCTTCGCTCATAAATTCGCGCACGGAGTGATATGCACCCTCGTCGGCAAAACAGTAGCGGCATCTTAAATTGCAATCGTGGCATATGTGCAGGCAGAGGGCTTTGACTTCCTTTGACTTCAAAGGATATGTCTTTATATCATCCTTTAAAAACAGCCCCTCTTTTTTGAGAGCCTCTAAGTCCCCTTCGATTTCCGCAATTTTCTCTGCGGAAAGGACCGGATTAGCCCCGCTTTCGTACTTTGCTTTTATATAGTCCGCCGTATCTTTGTCGCACTCGTGAAGGCTTCCACTACCCGAATCGTATATGTAATTTTTATCTTTATAGTTAAAAACGTGTACCATTAATAAACAAATTTAAGGAGCAGAGAATTTTCTGCTCCTTATAAATCAATTTACTTTGTTTTTTCGGGGTTTTGTTCTCTCGTAATCCTTTCACAGCTTTGATTTCCTACCGTACAGCTCGTTTTGCAAGCCGATTGGCAAGTGCTTCTGCATTCGCCGCAGCCCGTTACTTTCTTTGTCTGGGGTTTTGCAATTGTCTTAATCATTTCAAATCTCCTTGGAATAGCTTTTATTGCGAAAAAATCCGCTCAAATCACTTAAGTATTATAAAATAACTTCGATAAAAAATCAAGCGATTTAAGCATTGTTTTTTATATTGACGGCAAGAACACCGGAAATTCCGCCCGCAACAATACCTATGAGCAATTCCAAAAGAAATTTCCAGCTGAATTCAAAGGATAAAGACAGCAAAGAAAATATGAGATATGAACAAATTACGGCAAACGCGCCGTAGATAGCTCCCTTTATAAGCCCTTTTTCTCCCCTTATAAACAGCAGCCCGCCGACAGCGATTGCAACTACCTTAAATACTTGATTTATAGGTTTTACAATATCGATCGGAAGAGTAAAAATCTGTATAATAAGCGTAAAAACGAGCACGAAAATAAGTGAAATGAGTATTGCCGCCAAAACGGCTTTCAAAACCTGAAAAACGTTGTTTTGCATAAAAAAACCTCTGCTTTAATCTATGCAGAGGCTTTTGAATATATTATTGTCAGTCGTTATTTTCTTCCGTTTGATTTTTTTCCTTCTTATCTTTCTTGGGTTTTACAAGAACGGGTTCGTCATCGGACTTGTTTTCAACGTTTTCGGTCGTTCCCGCGGTTTCGGCGGGCTTATTTTCCGAAGCCGCATCGCCCGTTGAAGCCTCGCTGCCCTCTGTTACGGCGGGAGCCTGTTTTTCAACAACCGCGTCCGTCTGATAGATAGCCTGCTTGTCAAACTTAACGTAGCTCTTGCCTACAGCTTCACTGCCTGTTTCCAATACGAATGTATTCTCTTCGCTGTTGACTTCAACGACTATTCCGCATACTCCGCCAATAGTCTTTACCTTATTGCCGGGCTTAACGGCATCGATTAAATCCTTAGCCTCCTGCTCCTGCTTTTTACGCTTTTTGGAACTGAAAAACATCCAGACTAAAAAGCCAACGAGAAATATTATTACGAAACCCCATACTAAATATGTGCTGTAATCGGGTACATCTTCAAGCAAATACGATAACATTTGAAACACTCCGTTATTTTTTTATAACTATAATATTTTTTTGACAATTTGGCAAGCAAAAATTCACATATTTGGATTTTTACGCCAAACTTTCACATTTTTTTACATTTTTAAGCGCTTTCGCCGTATTTTAAATAAAATTCGTCGGCAAACTCTTTTAAGCTGTCGGCAAAAATTGCCTTGCGCATATCTGCCATGAGCTTATGCAAAAATGTTATGTTGTGAAGGCTTAAAAGCATACCCGAAAGCATTTCGTTGACGTTGACAAGATGTCGTAAATACGCCTTGGTGTAATTTTTACAGCAGTAGCAGTTGCAATTTGTATCGAGCGGAGTAAAATCTTCGGAATAGATCGCATTTCTTACTACCTTTTTACCCTCCGAAGTGAAAGCCGTACCGTTGCGGGCAACGCGTGTTGCAAGCACGCAGTCAAACATATCGACTCCTCTCTTTACTCCCTCGATAAGACAGTCGGGGCTGCCAACACCCATGAGATAGCGGGGAACACTCTCGGGCAGGACGGGTTTTAAAATATCTAGCATTTCGTACATTAAATGCTTGGGTTCGCCTACCGAAAGACCGCCTATTGCTATTCCGTCTACGGCGTGCGGTGCCGCACGCTTTAAACTTTCAAGGCGCAAATCGGCGTATAAATTACCCTGCACTATGGGGAAAAGGGCTTGGTCGTCGCGCGATTTTGAGTCAAGACAGCGGTACAGCCAGCGCGAAGTCCTTTCCATAGCCTCCTCCGCCTGCGAGTGAGTAAAGCCGTATTCCGAACACTGGTCGAACTGCATAATTATGTCCGAGCCGAGATTTTCCTGAATTTTTATTGCCTTTTCGGGCGTGAAAAAATGCTTTGAGCCGTCTATATGAGAGTTGAAATACATCCCCTCGTCGCTGATTTTATTGAGTTTGTTTAAAGAGAATACCTGAAAGCCGCCGCTGTCGGTCAAAATGGGCTTGTCCCAGTTCATAAACTTGTGCAAGCCGCCCGCCTTTTTTATAAGCTCGTCGCCCGGTCTTAAATATAAGTGATAGGTGTTTGACAGTATTATCTGCGAACCCGCCTCTTTCAAGTCGCGCGGGTATACCCCCTTTACCGTTGCCTGCGTGCCTACGGGCATATAGACCGGGGTTAAAATATCGCCGTGCGGAGTATGAAATACGCCCGCCCGTGCACCAGTATATTTATCGATATGCTGTAATTCGTAAGAAAAGTATTTAGACATGGTTTACCTTTTTAAATAATCATCATTGCGTCCCGCATTTTACGGGAGACAGGATTGCTCGTTTTAGAAGCAAGCAGGTCGAGGAGAGTGCGGCTTTTACGCAGGGAGTTTACTAAGCGTAAACGACCAAGCAAAAACGCAAACTCGACAAAGAGATGCGCCGCTTATAAGACAAGCATGGCGTCGCCGAATGAGAAGAAGCGATATTTATTATCGACAGCCTCTTTATAGAGTGACAAAACCTCTTCTCTGCCCGTTAGAGCTGCGACAAGCATTATAAGCGTGCTTTCGGGAAGATGAAAGTTGGTCACAAGCGCATCTACGCATTTGAACTTATAGGGGGGATAGATAAATATCTGCGTGTCGTCCTTGCAGGGTTTTACAAATCCGTTTTCGTCTGATGCACTCTCCAAGGTACGCACGGAGGTTGTGCCGACGGCAATTACCCTTCTCCCATCGCGCTTTGCGGCGTTGATTTTTTCAGCCGCCTCCGCCGAAATTTCATAGTGTTCGGAGTGCATTTTGTGGTCGGTTATAATGTCCTCTTTGACTGGGCGGAAAGTTCCCAAACCGACGTGAAGTAAAACTTCGGCAATGTCAACTCCCATTCCGCGGATTTTTTGGAGTAGCTCGGGAGTGAAATGAAGTCCCGCTGTGGGCGCCGCCGCCGAGCCTTCGTGTTTTGCGTATACCGTCTGATAGCGGTTTTTGTCTTTGAGTTGAGTTTTTATATATGGCGGCAGTGGCATTGTGCCGAGCTTTTCGAGAATTTCTTCGAATACTCCTCCGTAGATAAACTTGACTATGCGCTCGCCTGTGGGAGTTATTTCTTCAACGACAAGGGACAGCTCGTCCGAGATTTTCAGTTCTTTACCCACCGTGCACTTTCTGCCTGGCTTGACGAGCACTTCCCATTTGTCGATATCGAGACGCTTAAGTAAAAGCACCTCCACAGCACCGCCGTTTTGAGTAGTTGCAAAAAGACGCGCGGGCAAAACTTTGGTGTTATTTACAACAAGTACGTCGCCTGCGCGGAGATAGTCCGCTATATCCCTGAAAATCTTATGCTCGACCTCTTTCGTATTTCTGTTATAAACTAAAAGCCGAGAGCTGTCTCGCGGCTCTGCGGGAGTTTGCGCAATCAACTCCTCGGGGAGGTCGTAATAAAAGTCACTCTTTTTGTATTGCATTTTAGTCGTCCGGATCGAACATTGAGACCTGTTCGCTCTGCTTTTTAGTCATTTTATAACCAAGGTGCTCGTAGCCGCCGCGAAGTATCATTCTGCCGCGGGGGGTTCTTGCGATAAAGCCCAACCTCAAAAGATAGGGCTCGTAAACATCCTCTATCGTTCCCGCATCCTCGTTTATGGTTGCCGCGAGCGTTTCAAGGCCGACGGGGCGACCGTCGAATTTTTCTATCATTGCACGCAGAAGCGCCCTGTCGATTTCGTCAAGTCCGAGGTTGTCGATTTCCATTTTGTCGAGCGCATATTGGGCGTCTTCAAGGGTTACCGTTGAATTTTTATTGACGGTAGAAAAGTCGCGCACGCGCTTTAAAAGTCTGTTTGCAATTCTCGGCGTTCCCCGCGAGCGGTTGGCAATTTCTTTTGCCGCCTTGCTCTCAATCTCTATGCCGAGGGTGCGCGCGCTGCGTGTGATAATTTCTTCAAGCTCGTCGGGGGTATACATTTCAAGACGGCAGACTATGCCGAACCTGTCGCGCAGGGGATTGGCTATCATTCCCGCACGGGTCGTTGCGCCTATTAAAGTGAATTTTTTGAGCGAAAATCTTATATTTCTTGCCCCGGGACCCTTGCCGACGATAATATCGAGTGCGTAGTCCTCCATTGCCGAGTATAAAATTTCTTCAACACTGTGGTTTAAGCGGTGAATTTCGTCTATAAAAAGTATGTCGCCCTCGTTGAGATTGGTAAGTATTGCCGCGAGGTCGCCGCTACGCTCTATCGCGGGTGCGGAAGTGAGCTTTAACTGTCCGCCTGTTTCGTTTGCGATAATGTGCGCGAGGGTTGTTTTACCAAGTCCGGGAGCACCGTATAAAAGCACGTGTTCGAGAACTTCCCCTCTCGACTTTGCCGCGCTCATATATACTTTTAAATTTTCTTTGACTTTACTCTGTCCGACGTAGCCTTCAAGCGTTTTGGGGCGGAGCACGTTTTCCTCTACGTCGTACTCTCCTTTCGTGCTTTTTACAAGCCTGTCCTCTTCGCCGTCTTCTTCAAAATCGTCAAAAAACATATTTTTACCTTTTAATCGTAAACTTTGATCTGCACAAATAAAAACCACGCTTTTTATTTGTGCACCCAATTTGCGTATGCTTACGCCTCAGTGGAAGTGAATGTCCGCAATTTTATATACGTTTGCCCGTGAAGATTGCGGACAGAGAAACTTAGTTTCTAAAACTCACGAAAAATTGAAAGCGCAGAATAGCTTTTAATTTTTGTGAACGGTTTACATTCCTTTAAGGGCAAGTCTAATCATATCTTCAATCGTCGTTGCTCCCTCGCTGCGGGCACGGGCAATTGCGTTTACGCTCTCCGTGCGTGTGAAGCCGAGCGTCATTAACGCGACTACAGCATCCTCGTCGCCGCTTGAAACGGTTACAACAGGTGTGCCCGAAGATACTTCGGCTTTTTCAAAGAGCGAAACTTTTTCCCTGAGTTCGAGTATGATGCGTTCAGCCGTCTTTTTGCCCAAGCCCTTGACAGCCGAAAGCCTTTTAACGTCGCCCGTTGCAATTGCTGTTGCAATATCGGCGGCGCTCATTGAGGAGAGCACGCCGATACCCATTTTGGGCCCTACGCCAGATACGGATATCAGCTTTAAAAACATTTCCTTTTCTTCAAGCGAGGAAAAGCCGAAAAGTGACGTTCCGTCCTCTCGCACCTGCATATATGTATAGACCTCGCCCTCTTTTTTGCCTTCGAGCGAGGAATATGCCGAGCCTGAAACCAAAATTTCAAAGCCAACTCCCGAAGCCGTTTCAATTAGTGCGGCGTCGGGCTTTAAACTTAAAATTTTACCTTTTACGAAACCTATCATATTAAATCCTTATTCTTGTCGGATTAAACTCTTATTTGATACCGAACATAAGTCCGAACCTTGAAGTGTGGGCATGGCATACTGCAACGGCAAGCGCATCCGCCGCGTCGTCGGGGCGGGGAATTTTATTTAAGTGCAGAATAGAAGTAACTACGTGCATCATCTGCTGTTTGTCCGCCTTGCCGTAACCAGTCAGCGACTGCTTTATTTGATTGGGCGTATATTCGTAGAGCTTTCCGCAGTATTTTATACAGGTTAAAAGCATAACCCCGCGGGCGTGGGCAACGGGAATACCCGTCGTTATGTTCTTTGAAAAAAACAGCTCTTCCACCGCTATTTCATCGGGCTTGTATTTGTTGAGAATTTTGTTGATACCCTCTTCGAGCATTGCAAGCCGAACGGGCAGGCTCTCGTCCTTGGGAGTGAGCACAACACCATAGTCTATCGGAATTATGTTGTCGTTCTTTTGTTTTTCAATCACTCCGTAACCCATAGTTGCAAGCCCTGGGTCAAGTCCCAAAATAATCATACCTTATTTATTGTAAAATAATTTTGAAAATAAGTCAACAATATAATTAAACGCCCGCGCAATTTTGCGCGGGCGTAAAGTTTTGTTTTAGCAATAAACGTGCACTATTGGCATACTATGATAACCGTAACTCGTCAATTTACTTCGTATTGCAGATTTAACGCGTTCTTCAAACGCCGAAGATTTAACAAAACCTTCTACAATTCCATAGGCGTCGGTTGAGTCAACGCTACAATCTATTGCAATGGACGTACTACTGCGTACGTCGCATTTCATATATACGCGCTTACCGTCAACCGTCATCGTTGCGCCGTTGAATATGCGGTACACAGACCTGACGAAATCTGTTCCCCTGCGCAAATATTCCTCCTCCGCTTTGTACTCCTGTTCCCGTCTTCTTGATTCACGTTCTTCTTCATCTCTTTTGTGTGCAAACATAGTTCTACTCCTTTTACATTTATTTTAGTCCTCTAATGCCGAGCCCCAAACGATTCTTAATATACCCATAATAATAAGCGCAATTATGCCGACTACCAAAATCACTATCGAAGTAGTTGAATCGTTTCTGATCATACTTTTTAAAGGCCATATAATTATCATAATAATAAAACTTGCAATATAAGTGCTAAGTATAAATCCAGACCAGTTACCGTCAAAATGTCCGCAACTTAACCATTCAATAAACCCAATCGCAACACAAATAGCAAAAAAGGAAATTTCAATTACCGTACCCGACTGACTTGAAATGACCGATATAATTTGCACGAAAGCGGGAATAATTAAAAATGCAAAACCGATAAAAAAAACGATTACCCTTCCTGTTCCGCCGTGGTCTGCCATCAAAGTAGCCGCAATTGCCAAAAAGAAAATTCCTATACTAAATAAAACACAGTAGACAGTTTGAAGATTGCCTACTGTGCCGGCAATCAACGAAAAAATAACGACGAAAACCAGGTGTCCGATAAAGGAAAAGAACTTAGTTTTAGTGTCCATATACCACCTTTTCTTGAGTAAATATCAATGAATTAAGAATATTGTATTCTCAAATGTTGAGAATGTCAAGTATTTTTCTCAAAAATTGATATTTTATATTTAGAAAAACTGTTGAGGCAATATGAAATTCAATGAAAATTTGAAGCAACTGCGAACTATAAACGGTTTAGGTCAAAAACAGCTTGCAGAGATTCTTAATACAACCTTAAAGACTGTTTCCCATTGGGAGACTGGATATTGTGAGCCGTCGATAAGTCAACTTATTACTATTGCCAATTATTTTGACGTGACGATTGACGAGCTTGTCGGAAGAATAAACTAAAAACGCCGTCCGCGAAATGCGGACGGCGTTTTATTTTAACATTATTATTTATAACTTTCGGCAAGGGCTTTGAAGGAGGGTAAAGATCTTTCGATAGTTTCGGGTGAGACGCAGTAACTAATGCGCACGTAGCCATTGGCACCGAAGCTATCGCCCGGGACAACTAAAATCTCGTATTGTTTAGCTCTCTCCAAAAAGGCGAACGCATCAGGCTCCAACGACTTGACGAACAGATAGAAAGCCCCATCGGGTTTTACAACCTCGTATCCGTACTCTTTTAACGCAGAATAGAGTTTATCGCGGTTATTCTTATATATGGAAATATCCGAAGTTTTGTCGTAGACCTTTTTAATGAGCTGCTGGAAGAGGTTGGGTGCACATATAAATCCGAGTGCTCTGCCCGCGCCGCACACCGCGGCGTACACGTCCTCAAACTCCTCCATTGCGTTGTTGACTGCGATATAACCTATACGCTCACCGGGGAGAGAAAGGCTCTTTGAGTACGAATAGCAAACGAGCGTTCTGTCATAATAATTCATTAAGTAGGGCACTTCGACGCTCTTGTCATAGACGAGCTCGCGGTAGGGTTCGTCGGCAATAATATAGACGGGGTTACCGTATTTTTTGTTGTGCTTTTCAAGCGCGGCGCACAGCTCTTTGATGCTTTCCCTGCCGTAAACTACGCCGCTTGGGTTATTGGGCGAATTGATAATTATAGCTTTGGTCTTCTTTGAAAGTGCCTTTTCAAGCTTTGCTATGTCGATTCCCAAGTTCATTTCAGGATTTTCGACAACTACAAATTTGCCGCCCGCGTTTTCAACGAAAACTTTATATTCGGGGAAGTAAGGGGCAAAGACTATTACCTCGTCCCCCTCGTTTAAAAGTGCGTTAAAAGAAATCGAAAGCGAAGCCGCCGCACCGCAGGTTAAGTAGAAACAGTCCGCGTTCAGATTTGTTGAAAATCTCTTATTCGTATAGTTTGCAAGCGTTTCACGGACGGAATAATCTCCCTGTGCCGACGTATAGCCGTGCAGAAATACGGGGTCGTAGGTGTTAATAATCTCGTTCAACGCCTCGCGTACTTCGTTGGGGGAAGGCACACTGGGGTTGCCTATCGAAAAATCAAAGACGTTTTCCGAGCCAATCTCCGCCTTGCGCTTCTTGCCGTATTCGAATAGCTCTCTTATAGTAGAGCGCTTTTTGCCTAATTGTACGTTCTTCTCGTTAATCATATATGACCTCTTTAATTAACCAAACAGTCCAAAGACGGATTGACAAAAGCTTTGGCAATGGATAAGCCAAAATTTTGCTCTACAACCGTGTGTGGGTTTGGAGTTATTTATTTTAGTATATCATTTAATTTATAATATTGTAAATAGATTTGTTATAAATTACGTCTAAAATTTTAAAACCGTCTCCGAATTTCTCGGGGACGGTTGAATTTAGTTTCTGACTTATTTTCAGCCTGCAAGAGTTTTTCTGAAATTTTCCATTATTTTGTTTTCTATGCGTGACACCTGCACCTGAGATACTCCAAGCATGTTGGCTACCTCGCTCTGGGTCATATCGCGAAAATAACGTAAAATTATAACTTTTCTGTCGCGCTCGGGCAGTTTGTCAATCTCGAGTTTGAGCTGTAAAGACTCGATTATCTCCTCCTGTCTGTCCTCTACGGGAAGTTTTTCCAAGAGTTCCTGCCCTTTTTCGTCTTTGTAGTCGCTCTGATTGTAGATAGATACCGGCATGCGCGACGAACCCATAGTAAAGACAACCTCGCTCTCTGGCATATTGAACTCTTCCGAAATTGTTTTGATTGTGGGCTGGGTGCCGTGCTTAGCACAGTATTTTTCTACGAAAAGATTGATTTGCTTTGCGGCGCTCTTTATTGCGCGGGAAACCTTTATACTTCCGTCGTCGCGCATAAAGCGCTTAATCTCGCCAGCAATCATTGGCACGGCGTAGGTCGAAAAGCGTACGTTGAACCCTTCGTCAAAACCCGCAATCGCCTTTAACAGCCCTATACTGGCAAGCTGATACAAATCGTCATACTCCACGCCCTTGTTGAGGTAACGCCTTACGATGCTCTTTATTAAGTTGTTGTTTTCGAGTATGAGCGTTTCCTTTGCGCCCGCGTCGCCAACTTTGGCAAGGCGGATAAGTCGGTTCGTCTCTTCGACGTCAAGCATTCTCCACTTCCGTTTTAAAACTTTTAGTCATAAATACCGTAGTACCGCCACCGACTTTGGAGTCGACTTTGAATTCATCCATAAAGGTCTGCATTATGGTAAAACCCATACCCGAGCGTTCGGCGGAGGGAAGCGAGGTGTAAAATGGCTGTATTGCCTGCTCTACGTCGGCAATTCCGCTGCCCTCGTCACTTACGGTTATATGTAATTGTCCGTCCTCGATTTCACATTCGAGTGTAACCGTCCCCACTTCTTTTTTGTATGCGTGGACGGTGCAGTTAGTAACCGCTTCGGAGACGGCGGTCTTAATATCGGACAAGTCCGAGAGCGACGGGTTAAGTTCAAGGCAGAACGCAGCAACCGCGTCCCTTGCAAAAGCCTGATTGCGGGGAAGTGATAAAAATTGAAGTTTAAGATAGTTATTCGCCATAATTTACTCCGCCTTAGGGATGAGCGAGTATATCCCGCTTAAATTAAGTATTTTATCCGCTGCAAAATTGGGCTTTTGCACGTATAAGGGAATAGATAACGCCGCCGACTTTTTGTACCTTCCTATTAAAAAACCTATCCCGGTCGAGTCCATAAACGCAACGTCCGAAAGATTTATTATAATTTTTTTGGCGTTTACGTACTCGTCTATCAGCTTGTCGCACTTTGCCCGCGCAGATTGTGCCGAGCACTCGTCCATCTCTCCCGAAAGATTTATGTACAATGTTTTATCTTGAAAATAACTTGTTACAACCATAAATTCCTCCTGTGTTTTTTAAAATCTTAATACATTAAAAAGGTAATATTTTGTAAGATTTTTTGGATAAATGAATAGTTTTGTCGGGCTGCAAAGTTAAACACGGCTTATAAGGCTTGATTCTAAGTCAATACATAATCTTTAAAAAATCATTAAAATTTGTGTGCGAAAAGCCCGAAAAATTACTTGACAAAATGTTTAGGGTATATTATTATATGTAGGCATTGTGCGATACACGCAATTCCGTTGCTTTACGGGCCTTTAGCTCAGTTGGTTAGAGCGGTCGGCTCATAACCGATTGGTCCGCGGTTCGAGTCCGTGAAGGCCCACCACTATTTGGCAACGGCAATTACGTAGTTACGGCCCGATAGCTCAGTTGGTTAGAGCGCCAGCCTGTCACGCTGGAGGTCGACGGTTCGAGCCCGTTTCGGGTCGCCAAAATTTCTAACGCCGCAAGGCGTTTTATGCCTTGGTAGCTCAGATGGTAGAGCGGTGGACTGAAAATCCATATGTCGGCGGTTCGATTCCACCCCAAGGCACCACCCAAACGGGCGGATTCGCTGGTGTAGCTCAATTGGCAGAGCAGCTGATTTGTAATCAGCAGGTTGTGGGTTCAAGTCCAATCACCAGCTCCAGATTTACCCCGTTTCTGCGGGGTAAAAATTTAATTTGGGCGGATTGCAGAGTGGCCAAATGCATCAGACTGTAAATCTGACGTCTCCGACTTCGGTGGTTCGAATCCACCTCCTCCCACCAAGAAGAACCTAAATCGAACTACTTTCGGTTTAGGTTTTTTCTTTTACTTTTAATTAAATTTGTATTATAATTTAATAAAAACCAAAGGCAAATATTATGGGTAAGTTCAAACTAAAAAAATGTCCATTTTGCAATTCTGATTTAATTTATTCTAACAGTAACCAAAATGAGGAAATAAATACCACAAGTGAAGAGCATATTATTCCAAAGTCATTAGGAAATGATATTTTAGTATTGAAAAAAGGAATAGTTTGCGACAAGTGCAATAATTATTTCGCTTTAAATATTGAAAAGCCATTTTTAGAAATGGAGCCTATTAAATTAATTAGAGCTTACCATTTAATTGAAAGCAGGAAAAAGAAAGTACCCCAATTTGATGTATTACTTGGCAATGAAACTGCGATTATGCATTTTGATAAAAATTCAAATGCTTTTCATCTTGAGGTAAGTCCTGAAATGGTTGCAAAACTGTATAATGGATATAAACCCTCCTACTTGATTTCAAAGGGAATAAGTATTGAAGAGCTAAAAAATAATTACAATGTTAGTCGTTTATTAGTAAAAATATTTATTGAACTTTACCTGTATTATGATTTTGAATTAATGCGGTTGGATGAGAACATTGATGATGATTTTTATTTTACATTAGATAAAAAAATGCAAGAGTTAGTTAATTATGTCCGCTATGGAAAAAAAGGTAAAATTTACGATTACGAAGTTTATCAAACCAAAGAAATCATCCCTTATTCAAATGATGACTTTATTGCTAATGTAGAATTTACTCACGATGCTGATACCTTAACGGGAATTACTTTAAATTTATTCGAGCTACAATTTGTATTGAAATTATAACGGCGTTTTATGCCGCAAAAGCCGCTTTACACGAGATAGGGGTGTGTTAGGCTACCCCTTGTCAACGGCAAAACAAAAGCCCCTTGTGGGCTGATGGCTTGGCTCTTTGCCTTGCCAACACACCCAAAAGAGGCTCGTGTCAAGCGGACTGTGGAATAAATTAGCCGTTTTTAAATCTTAATCTCTATTGCAATATCCAATTTGTATAAATTCCTGCGTTGCGGTACTTTATATGCAATTTTAATAATTTTCGAGTAAAAGGAAAAGCCCCGACCATTGTGGTCGGGACTCTTACTTATAGGGCTGTTGAAGTAGATGTCTATTCTATCGTCAAACAGCTCTATTTCTTTTATTAAGTAATTGATGAGTACTTGCGGTTCGAGTTTTAGAGCTTGTTCAAAGAACTCTCTTATTTGTTCTTTGGAAACTTTAATTGCGGTTTTACCTCTTTCAATGATAATCTGCCGTTCTAAATTTTCCTGCACTTCTTCAAGCTCTTTTAATCGCTTGGTAGTTGTGTTGGTAATTACGCCTTTTTCAATGGCGCACATTATGTTCTGAATAGATGCATCGGTACTGCGTTTTTCTCTTATGAGTAAATTCAAAACCGTATTATCCTGCGATAACTTTTCTTGAAAATTCATTAAACCGTTTACAATCTCGGTTATCTTTTGAGGACTGCTCAATACTTCGTGTACAAAGTCAAGTACCATATTTTCAAGTAGGTCTTTACGGATAGGAGCTTTGTTGCAATCGTTTACTCTTGCCTTGCGACCTCTGCACTTATAGTAGTATTTCTTTTCGCCGTTCTGCGAAGTTCCGCTCTCGGCAACTATACTTTGTCCGCAATATCCGCACTTCATTTTATGCCTTAACAAGAATACCGTTTCAACGCAATTCTTTCCGTATTGGTTTTTAATCACCTTTGCACGCACTTTATCGAAAATGTCCTGCGGTACAATCTGCGGATAAATGTTGTTGAATGTTTCGCCGTTGTAGTGGTAAACGCCCGAATATCGCTCGTTCTTCAAGATTTTATAAACGGTATTGGTTACGAAAGGCTTTCCGTAGTAGTAAATACCTTTTGAGGTCAAATCTTTGATAATGTCTTTAACATATACGCCTATTGAATACTGCTCGTAAATGTATCGGACGACTTCGGCTTGTTCGGGTACGATTACGGCTTTTTTATTTACATTCTTATAACCGTATGGAATGCGACCACCCGTCAAATTTCCTTTATGTCTGCTTTCGTTGTTGCCTCTGCGTATCTTTTGCGAAAGCTCCGCTGAATAGTATTCCGCATATCCTTCAAGCATACTTTCAAGGATAATTCCTTCGGGTGTATCGGGTACAAACTCGGTAGCGGATATAACTTTCGTGCCGTTGTCTTTCAAGGTCTTTTTGTGTACTGCCGTTTCGTATTTATTACGGCTGAACCTATCAAACTTGTAAACTAAAACATAGTTCCATTCACGGCGACTGCTGTTCTTTAACATTCGCTGGAAGTCGGGACGGTTGTCATTTGTTCCCGTCATCGCTCGGTCTATGTAAGTATCTAAAATGAGTATGTCGTTGTTTCTTGCGTAGTCCTCACATACTCTCAATTGCCCTTCAATGGACTGCTCTGTTTGACTGTCGCTTGAATAACGGGCATAAATTACTGCTGTTTTCATTTTCATAAACTCCTTTTGATTTTAGATTTGTCTTTCGACAGGAGCGAAACAAACGGAAGCGCATAATTAAGCGTGTTTATTGTTTTACTTTTCCTTTCCGGCAAGGGCTACCATAGGTAGTGCATTTTACCCTTGCCCGAAAGTGCGGTTTCGTTTACGCTCCGCCGGACGAAAGACAAAATACTTTCAGTTACTTTTCCGTAACTGCTGTATTGTTTCGGGACTTACTTCGCCTATCTTGCAGCCCTCGTCCCAACAGGTAAAATCATCGAATAGTAATAGTTTTCTGTCCTCTTGCCCGATGGGGCAGATTATATCTTCTTCCATAATGTCAGATATGAAGTAAGTCGGCAGTCCTCTCGAATACACAAGTTTCTCGCCCGACTTCTCTATATATTTCATTAAGTAAGCCGTTGCATTTCCTAAAAGCGTTCTGTCCGTAATCGGCTCAAAATCGCTACGCCCAAACCTTTCATTAAAGTATGTATTCTGTAAAGTGGTTTGCAGTCTGTGCGTATTCAAACTATAATCTGTAACTTCCTTTAATTCGCCTGTCATTTCGGGGATATAGAATATTCCGTGAAAGTGCAGGCGTTGCTTTTCGGGTGAACGCTCCCAAACGCCTATGTATTTCCATTGCTTGCGGTTGGATAAGTGCCTTAAACAGTTAGTGAGTTTAGTTCTGAATGTTTCTTCACTATGCTTTTTACTGTCATAGGTAAAAGTGCAAAAGTAGTTCCATTGCTGTAAATTTACCTTTCTTGCAAGCCGTGTTTTTCGTACAATCTTATTGCGGTTTTTTCGCTCTATATTTTCAATCACAAATAACTCTGTGTCATTTTCGTTTTTAAAATGCGGTTTCATTTCAGTTATAATTTCTTGCTTTCTTTCAGCTCTCTTTTTGTTTGACTTTTCTTTATACAGTTCGTCAAACTTCTCTTTAAGATTAACTGTTGCCGATTTCTCATTCTCGGTCTTTTCAATATCAATTTTCAAATTCTTTTTACGCCGCTGTTTCGGGCGTTCAGTGTGGGGAATAGCTATATAATGACTTCCGTCAAAATAGACTTTTGTTTCTGGGAACGGCATAATTATTTCCCCCTTGCCATAAGCTCATAGATGCGTTTTAAAAGCGTGGAATAAAAAATATTCCGCTCACTTTCCGTTAAGCCGTGTAAGATTACTTTGATTTGGCGCATTGGCTAACCTCCTTAAAAATTTTTTGCATAGAAAAAGGCGTAGCACGAAAACACATAAATTTTCGTACTACGCCTATAAAACGCAACCACTGTTCCTATGCGGAAATCTCGGCTTGTCGTTTTTGCTATACGCCTTTTTCTAACCGCAACCTGCGGCTGTTAAAATAATACTATGCCGTTAAAGCAAAAATTAAGACAACTTTACGGAAATACCGTCGATAATTGGTGAAAGTATAAACATTGAAACCAAAGCAATAATGAAAGTAAAAATAAAAAGCCGCCGCACGGAATAGCGGGGCGATACGCCAAGCGGTTCAGCGGCGTACGCCCGCTCCGTGTCGGCTTGTTTATTTTCTTTTGTTTGTGAAGTTCGGTTTATAGGCGTGTGCTTGTCTCGGCGGCGAGCGTTAGCGAGCCGCCGCTTGTATCAAGACAAGCACACGCCTAAATGCCAAATTGATTATTCTTCGCAAGCAAAATTGATTTTTTGAACAAGAATACTTGCAACTTCTTTGTTCACTTCTACGGCTGTTTTTAAGAATTTAGGTAAATTGTCGCCTATAATGCTTATGATTTGACTATCTCTATAAAAATCTATTATTACATTGAAAGTTATCCTAACAAATTTATCAAATTCCGCTCTATTTTTTATTATTTCGTCGCATTTATTTATAAAATCAATAGTGAGTTTGTTGGCGTTGTTGTTAAAATAAACTTTGCTGATACAATCAAAGAAAATTTTTGTTATGAAGAGGAGCGATGCCTTCCACCTATCTTTATCAATCTTATTTTTATTATAGTTATAAATATTTTTGAAATAATACCAAATACCATAAGGTAAAATATAAAATCTCGGGTCGGTAGGTGTATCTTGATTATAGACTTGGTCATATTGTGAACCGCCAGGCATAAAATCACCTACACCTTTGGCTTTGCCTGGATGCTCCAAAATTGCCGCTACAAATATTTGCGTAATTTCTTTTGCCGTAAATGAATTGCTTTTTTCAAACTTTTTATCGAACAGGTGGGCGTAGTTTATATTGCCTGGATAGTTTTTTGTTTTATTCTTTGCACTGTTAGTCTGAATTTCATAGAAGTAACCATATTCTTTAAAGCTATTTTGCAATTCTTTGTGGAAACCTTCAAGTGCAAAGAAATCTTTACCTGTAACAGCCGTTTGACTATTCGTGTATCTTGTTATGTCCTTTCTCTTTTCTTCTTTTAAATCTTTAATGATTTTTATTAAAATAGTGCCTTGATTATTGTTACGCTCATCTTCACTTTGCTTGCGCCAGCATTCACGAATAGTAGATGCGGTTTGACAACCATTGACAATTTGAGGAGCGGTAATAGTTAAATAGGATTGTTTTAAATTGTATTCTTTACAAACCAAAGTAATTCCGTTATTAAAATACCAAAAGTCCTTTGGATGCAGTTCATAGGTTTCTTTTATTTTTTTGTTTATTGCGTTAAGACCTTTATAATCACGAATATTTGAAAAGAATATATATTTATGGTGCTTATCAACTAAACTTGCTAAACTTTTCAATGAAATTTCGGCGACAATAGATGTTTTATCTCTATTTTCAAAATAATTTTCAAGTACCAACCCTGCCGTTGCAGTTTTAACCTCGGGCGGCAAATCTAACAATATGCCTGTCTTAATGGTTGCAAAACTTTCAGTACCGTAAATTTTTAATGAAATATCTTTATTGACTTTATTGCTTATATAGCTCTCTTTGTCAATACATTTATCTTCGTAGCTATAACTTCGTCTTTCATAAGTAATGTCATTGTTCGTTAAATAATAGATTTTGATTTGCGTTATTTCATCTGAATGAACAGCATTATAGACAGGCACTAAAACCTGCCGAAGCTGTTTAGCATCTGTCAAATCAAAAAAATCTTTAATTCTTTCAAGGAACTGATAGGCATTCGTATAATTATGCTCTGTTCTATATTTTCCTTGAATTATATAAAGCGTGTTGGCATCAATAAAACAAGCATCAATACCGTAATCTTTTGCTCCGTCAGGATAAAGTACCCCGTCCTCTAAATCATTATCGTTTAATTCTTCTTCGGTACGATTAAACAATTTAAGCAATAAAAAATCTAAAAATCTTTTGCCTACTTCGGTAGGGGGAATATTTACGCCATCACTAAAAATAAATTCGTCAATATTTTGTTCAGAATAAACCATTTTTCGCCCTCGTAAAATATTATTTTTAAATAATATATCATAAAAGAACAAGTTTGTAAAGATAAAGAGCTATATATAAAAAGTAAGCGTGTTGTTCTTTTAATTCGTTTTATTGAAGTTCATTTTGTTTATAATGATAGTAAAAGATAATTGTAGGAAAGCCAATGAAAAATCATTATATTCAAAAGGAATTTATAAAAAACTTTTGTGGCGATAATGGCATACTAATTTATGATATTATTAAGGATAAGTTTTTGCCCAGACAAAACACGATAAATAATATTGCAGTAGAGAATGACCTATATCATTTTGAAAATATTGATTATCCCGACGACCAAATTGAGAAAGACTTGAAAGCGATAGAAGATATTGGTTTAGATATTATAAGGACGATTGCTGAAACTGAAATTTTACCCATAGGAGAAGATTTACATAAACTAATAGCTTATTTATATTATCAGGCTTTGAGAACTCCCTATCAAAAGGAATTTCAACAAGAAGAAATATCTAAATTAAACAAAATAAATAATACTAATGATTTTAATGATTTAGCTTTGCGAAAAATGTACAATAAAAATTTAACTGTTATAGCTATAAATGCAATAATAAATGAATATAATATATACTTATTAAAACAGAATGAGCCAAACTTCTTTGTTACAGATTGTTTTTGCGATGCTTTACAAAATAAGTCAAAGAAAGTAATTCCTATAACAAATCGCATTGCATTATATTTTATTCCTAAAAATTGTACGCAGGGGTTTCATTTAACTTTAAAAAGAAATGTTGCGAACTTAATATCTTTTAAAGACTATTTCGAATTAATGGCTTTATCCGCACAAAACTATAAACGATTTGCTTTTACAAGCTATACTGAATTAAATCGAAAATTTTTACTTCTTATTTATAAATCACTACAAAAATTCAGTTAAAAGTTCGATTTAGATATTCACTGCTCCACCACGAAAAAGGACAGGTTTTGTACCTGTCCTTTTTTGTTATTTTAAATTCAGCGACAAAATCATAACTAATGACTTACTATTTGACTTTCTTTAGTTAAATAAAGCTAATTGATAGTACTTGTAAAATCTATTTTGTAAAGCAAGTGTTGAATAGTTTCAAAATTTAAATCACTAATATCTAATTTTGTTTTCTGTTGCAACTCTTTTATAAAGTCAAAAAACTTATAAAAGCAATTCCATAAAATATTAAAAACGTAATCTATGGAATCAAAAAATTTTTTAGCTGCCTGAATTTCCGAATAATGTTTTATCAAAAACTCCTTTCGTAAAGATATTGGAGGATGAGTTGTTGAAAAATTTACCAAATCCAAATCCTTATCTTCATATGTAGCCTTTAACTTTTCAATAACTTCAATTACGCTTAAACATACCCAGATTCCTAATCCACTCAAAAATGTATCTATTCCCCTACTACCCATATATAACACCGTTAGATATGCCCCCAATTCGTCTGCTTCAAACTCTTGCTTCCATTTATAAGAAATGGCTTCAATTTTTTCAGAACTGAAATCAAATAGTTTTTCAGAAGTGGAATCGGACAGATGCCCTAACGCATAATGAGCATACTCGTGTGCAGCAACAAAAATTTCAAACGAATCACGTATTAATTCAGACAAATAAAGGTGCTCTTTGTCAATTAAATATTGCTGTGCACGATGGGGATCTTCACGCATCATATATGCAAACATAAGGTCGATAAATCTTACAATAAGTAAGTTATCATGTTTAATATTATTTTTGATATTATTTTTATCAGTTGAATAGGATAATCCACCGTCTTTGTCTTTTACACACGGCAAACAGCTTGCAATAACTTTACTTATTAAGTTTGCAAAGCCAAAAAGTCCGTCACTAAAAATAATCAATGAGTCATTTGAATTTTTCGGTGAACAAATTTGAGCTGAAAATTGCCCCATAGATACAGTGCCAAATATAGGAAAATAATTATTTTCAATTTTAAACTTCAGAGATAGTTCCTCACTATTTTTCTCTACTGTATCTTTGATGTTTTTTATAATATCTTTTAACAAACTGTATGTAAGCGGATTCTGAAATTTTGTGGGTAAATCAGAATACATTTGATTTATACGATCTATAACGTTTGATTTATCAAATTTAGTCCCCCATTTAGATTCCATTTCGTCTAACATAGATAGATGCGTAGCTTTGATTGATTCGCAATCAGGTAAATCTCCATTCAATTTTTGCTGAATATATGCCAGCAAATTAATTGCAGAATTAGACATTATCTTTTCGTCTCCTCAATTTTAGTATAAAGGTTGATCCAGTACTGACTCCACCTTCAATAACTGATAATATTGAAACTTTTCCATCAACATTTATACTTAATCCAAACTCTATTTCATCAATAAAGCAATAAGGATTATTCTCGTCAAGTGTAAAGATCTCGCCAATTTTATCAATTACTTCTAATATATTTTTTTTTAAAATATCATCCGATATTTTAAAAATTTTACTCTTACTTTTAGCTATAAGTTTATCAATTTTTGACTCGTTAGCAGAAAACGATTGAGAGTTGAAGTTAAAATCTTCCTGTTGATTATCACTAAATAATATTTCAAAATAATTATTTTCCATAAGTAATTTCCTTTAAAATTTTTATATTTTAGACGTTTTTTACGAAGCTATTGTTACAACTTTTGACAATTTTTTTATTCAAATGCCTAAAATTAAATTTTTGATAGATAAAAGTTCGATTTAGTTTTTCACTGCTCCACCAGCAAAAGGCACTGACTAAATGTCAGTGCCTTTTGCTGTGTGTACGGTCGTTAGGATTGCGAACCACGGTTCGCGCGAGCGCCTTTACGGCGCGACGCTTTGCCGAGGCTCCGCTTGCGGAAACGGCAATATCCACCTCATCCATTGCTTTTTCATTATCGCTATGATATAATTTAAATAAAAGATTAACTTTTGGTGTTTTTATGGATGACAAAATAATAGTGGAAAAAATGCACGAATTAGCCAAAAAAATTGACTATGAAATCACAGACTTATTATGGCTAAAAAAGGCAATGTATTGCAAGCCATTAGACGATAAAAAACAAGAATACGCAGATGAAAGTTTAGCGACATTGGGTGATACTGTATTGAAACTCATATTAACTGAGAGTTTGTATAATAAAGGGTCTAATAAAGCTGAAATCACAAATAAAAAGCAAAAAATGGAAGATAATAATACGTTATTTAAATTGTGCAATAAATATGGTATATATAAATATGCTTATAATGATACATATATTTTTACAGAAGCGCCACTTGAAAAACAGTTACCTCACCCACAACACGATTTTTATATAGAGGCAGTTATCGGTGCAATTTACAAGGATAAAGGCTTAGAATATTGTAGAAATTGGGTAATTAATTTTTTTAACAAAAATAATTGCTTACCTGATTAAAATTCGTTTTAGGTTATCATTGCTCCACCAGCAAAAGGCACTGACTTAATTGTCAGTGCCTTTTGCTGTGTGTGCGGAGGTGGTATAAGCTGAAGCTATACCGTTCGACTGAACAAAGTGAAGGTTTGCCGAGAAGTCCCCTTTAGGGCTTTCGGCAAAATCCACCTCCTCTCTCTTTGTTAATTATCAATTCCTATATTTTCGAAAAATTCGTCAAAGGATACGTCAAAAACCTTTACAAGAGCTATAATATAACTTGCTTTTGGTTCATTAACCGAACGCTCCCAATAATCAACAGCTTTTTGACTTACCCCTATGAGTTTGCCTAATTGCATTTGTGAAAGCCCCTTTTCAATCCGTAATTCTTTAATTTTTCCACCTATACTTGCCATACAAATATTTTAGAAGAAATCTTCTTAAAATGTTTGACAAAGAAGAAATCTTCTTGTATAATTAGGTCAATAAATTTATACGAGGAGATAAAAATGAAAGGCGTAAAAAGATTTAAGTTGGCACTAAAAGCTGCAATGATTCCATCAATAATCGGACTAATTGCTGTTGTTGTCGGGGTCATATTGCTGATTATAGGCGGTGCTGTTACTAATAATGATTTAGCCATAGCCGGAGGCGTCGTAGCGCTGATTGGATTAGGCTGTTTCTATTTTGCTTACTTAAGCGGAAAGCAAACGCTGAATGCAATATGCCCAGAATGCGAAAAGTTTATGGGTGATAGTGACAAGAGCGTTAATTATACTTACGTATGCGAACAGTACAAAGAAAATTATAACTCGTCCACTCACGAATTCAAAGGTTATACGTTTTTTTACACTTGCACTATTACCTGCCCCCATTGCGGCAACACGTCGGCATTCGAACATAAAGTAGACGCTAAAACCCAACCCGAAGCCAATGTAAAAGTTGATAAATACTTAAAAGCAACATTAAAAATTACAAAATAAGTTTTCTCCAATAAACTTTAGCCCCCGAATCGAAAGTATTTCGGTTCGGGGGTTAATTTTGCACAAAAACAGAGTTTCAATGAGTATAATGTTACATTAGTAGTACATGAGGAGCGTAAAATTGCGGGATAATTTATTAAGTTTGTTCAATCAGGTGCTGAACGTAAAATATACAACGCTACCAAAAACCGATGCATCTTTCTTTTCTGAGGTAAGAGGGAACGTTCTGTATATCTTTTTCGAGCACAGCAACGGAATTGTCGACTGGCGAAATAATTTTGATTTCCCCTCAAAAGCTTATAATGATATGGAAAACACGTGGCACGTCCACCGCGGATTTTTGCGTGTTTGGAAATCTGCGAGAGAATATCTTAAAGGTCCGATTTGCAATAAAAAAGTGAAAGGAATTGTAATTGTGGGATATTCGCACGGCGCGGCGCTTGCTCTGCTTTGCTATGAGTTCTGTGTATTTCACCGCGCCGACATAGCAAATAATATTTTCGGATACGGGTTCGGCTGTCCGCGAGTCGTGCACGGACGGCTTAAACGAAAGATTTGCGAACGGTTTAAACACTTTTACGTTATCAGAAATTGCAAGGATATCGTTACACACCTACCCCCTGCTCTCTTCGGGTTCAGGCACGTCGGGAATTTGATACATATAGGCAAAGACGCGAAATACGGTCCTATTGATTCACACAGAGCGGAAAACTACATTGAGGAGCTTAAAAAAATACAAAAACTGCCTAATCAATGCCGACCTCAAATTCAGGCTTTGCCGTGTGATAAGCAACGCATTTGTACTCACGTTATAACTATTACACTATAAAAACAGCACCCTTGCCTGGGTGCTGTTTTTATAGTATGCGGTTCGGACACCGAACCGCAGTGATGCGATTGCGATAAATACTTATTCACTTTAAAATTGCCAATCTTCGACCAATCGCTGTTCCGTCGCTTCGCTCCTTACGTGCGAGCAAACGCAGTTCGCGCATACGCGCAAAATCAATTTCCTAAAATTATAAATTTTTTGTGTAACATTTATTATTGATTTATCGTCTAAAAAATAAAACTTATGGAGAAAATTTATGAATAATACTAACCCGATCAAATCAAATGAAGAAAAAAATGAAAACTTTGAGAATAATTATAAAATGTTGTTATACTTTCAAGATGAATATAAATATAGGCATAAACATTTTTGGGATACTTTAAAAATGTTTTTTACACTGAATATAACGATTTCATTATTACCATTTATATCTGGATTTTTTAATTATGAAATCGACATTGCTAAGTTTCCTATTTATATATTCCCTATTATAGGAATATGTACAGCGATAGTGTCATCTATTTTTTTAAAATTGGAGATGGAAGTTTTTAATTCAGTTGCACGGAAAAAATTTAGAATAAATGAATTGTTTCCTAAAGAAGAATATAAATATGAAAAACTTAAAACTAAAAAAATAAGTATAAAAATTATTTTAACTAATCTAATATTTCAAATTTTTGTTGCTGCAGGTTCTCTTACCGCTTGTTTTTGATTGATAGTTTAATTTAGTTTACTACCCTCATCAACACGAAAAAAGACAGGTTTTGTACCTGTCTTTTTTCGTGATATCAAGTTCGGCAGAAAACCGTAATGTCACGATTGCCACAAATCCACCTCTTACCACTACTACACTCATAAGATATTGAGTTGCCGAGGCAGTGTTTGACATAAATTTGTTGTTTTGTTATAATTAATATGGCAAATATAGATATATTTATCACATAGTTTTAAATTCGATAATTTTACAAAGGAGTATTTATGGACACAACTGTATTAATTTTACAAATTGTAACCATTCTCGTATCTGTTAGCTCACTCGTATTCAATCTTTTAAGTGCAAGATTAGAAAATAACAAGAAAAATTATATAAAAGTTGTAACTGAACAACGATTGAAAAACAAATCTATTGTACGTGAAAGCGTGAAAATTCTTTTAGCATATTCAAATATACAAACACTTAATTTGTTAAATGAGGAGATACTTTCAAAGAGCGTTGAAAGCGCAGCGGCAATTGAAACAGTATTGAAAGACATATACCCCGAAGATAATCGTGTATTGATTGCCACTAACAACCTTATCGATGAAATGGCGAAACAAATTAATGCCGGCAACAATGAGCAAGCTGTTTTAATTGCACGAGAAAAGCTACAATACGAATTTTCCGTTTATGATTTGGCAGATTGGCGTTTCATTAAAAAGCAATCTAACGGCAAAAAAATTGACGGCAACGATTTTGATGAAATTTACCGCAATACACGCAATGAATACAAGAAATAAGCGTAATTTGAGTTAAAAGTGCTTACTGAGAATAAAAAAGGACAGGTTTATACTTGTCCTTTTTTCGTAGAAAATTACGTTTAGCGTTACTGTTATAAAATAGCTTTTAAGATGCTTTTAATTGCAAGACAAAATTGATTGTTTATTTTTCTTCTGTTGTTGCGTCTGCCGTATCAGTAGTTTCGTTTGAAGCGGTATTCTCGCCTGATATAATTTGCTCTGATTTGTTTTCTTCGGTCGATGCTTCGTCCTTTAATTCGTCGCTTATAACAAGCTCGCCCTCGACCTCTTTTTTAGCGTTTTCGTCGATATGAAGGGCTTTGTTGACCTTCTTTTTAATGGCGCGCCAAGCTATAAATATACCTGCTCCGCATGCGGCGACGATAGCGGTAATCGACGTAAGCAGCATTGACGTTGCCGCAGGGTCGATGTACAGCAAATTCGAATTTATACCCATCGTTAAAAAAATTTCCATATTCCTCTCCTTTTATTTCTTATTTTTGGCTGCAAGTGATTTTAAAATATATTCGGCACCCTTTTTCGCCGCTGTATCGTGGTTGAAAATAAGGTTTTTATAATACTCGTTAATATTCTTTTTATATTCGTTTGCCTTTGTGAACAACTCCTCAACTACCAAGTTTATATTGAGTACTTCCTCTTTTTCGACGGCTTTTCCGAGTTTATTCCTGATATCCTGCTCGACGGGCGTTAAACCTATCTTCTCCCAGTTGGAGTTGAGTGCCTTAAACTTGGTATTGACGAATATCGCAGGCCGTTCGGTCGCAAAGCAAAATTCAAGTGTGATACCCGACCAATCCGTGATTAAAATATCCGAGGAATAGATAGATTTATTCGTGGAGAAATCCAACTCAAACGACAGATGAGACTCGTCTCTATCGGCATATCTCTCCAAAATTTTATTCATTCGGAAACCGTATCTTTTTACGTATTCGGGATGAGGTCTTACCGTTATATGATATGAACTGTCTTTGAGACTCTCGATTATACCGTCCAAGCACGAGTCCATTATATTATCCTCGCCCCAGGACGGTGCGATTAAAATCTCTTTTTTCTCATTCTGCGAGGTTGAGATATTTTCGCTTTTAACTTTGTTTACCAACTCGTCAAGGAACGGGAAGCCGAACTCTACGAGATTTTTAGGTTTGAGCTTATACACCTCTTCGATTTTGCGCAGCTCTTTAACAATATGCGGACCAGCGCAAAGGACGGTGTCGAAGGCATCAAAAGCTCCCTCTTTAAATCCCGCGTGCACGCTCAAAGTGTCGTGCGGGGCGTAGACGTACTCGATATCGCTCTTCATAAACGACCTTTTCAGATAATACTTATCCAAATCGGGCGTAGTCATGACGAACATATCCGTCTCGATAAGCATCATGAGAAGGGTCAACTTCTTCAAACCTATGTAGTAGGGCTTGATGCGGGGCTCTGTATTTGCTATTTCGAAAATGATATCGTTATAATCGTTGGTTACGTAATGAATAACGACATTGGACTTTTGAAGCAACTCTCCTATTAAATCTTTATAATATTTATAGAAACCGCTCTTTTCCGAGTAGAACACCAAATGCTTATTTGCGATATGCTGAATTTTCTTGTAATCCTGCTTTTCGCGCTTGCGCATTTCTTTATACAGCGGTTCTTTTTTGTCGATTTTACCAAACTCCTTGGAGTTGGCAAGTGCGACTCTGCTCTCTTCCAAAGCCTTGTAATCTACGTATTTTTTGGGATTTATAACGGCGTTGAGTATGTACATTTGTGCAATAGAGAGAAGGTTGCTAGCTATCCAATACATAGCAATTCCCACAGGCACAAAAAGCCCCAAATACAGCGACAAAAGTACGCTGACAGTCATTATTCCGTATTTATTGAGCTTGCTCTGCTCGTGTTGAAGAACGTTGGAAATATTCTGCGTGAAGCACATTACCCAGGACGAACCGCCGGCAAGGATAGGCACCAATACGTACCACCCCCAAACGTCAGTGGGAACGTTGGACAGATTGAGTCCCAAAAAATTCATTTTGAAATTGCCGACAGCCTTTACGATACTCGCCATGCTGTCGGGCGATATGCCCTCTATCTGCGTGCTTGCCGTAATAGTACCGTTCTTTATTGCCTCGATAATTTCAAGCTGATAGGACGAGCTCCCCGTATCCGCACCGATATACTTTGCCAACAGGTCTATAGTATCTCCCGAAATTCCGAACAGATAACTCATCGGGTGATAGATAATATAAACCACGGATAACAATATTATTATCTGTAAAATCAGCGGTATGATAGAGAGCATAGGGTGGTAATGCTCTTTTTTAAATAGTTTTGCCTGTCTCTCTGCTATGGCGTCCAAGTTGCCGCTGAACTCAGCCTTCAAGAAATTGATTTGAGGCTGAATTTTTACCATTAAGATTGAATTTTTCTGTATCCATACAGACAGAGGCATCAAAACGATTTTAGTAGCTAACGTAAATAAAAGAATAGCTAATCCGTAGTTGCTGACGAGCATCCAGCAACCTTTCATTAAATAGCCCAACGGTATACAGAGATAATAATTGATAGTATCCATTATCTTTAATCCATTAAAAATTTATCTTTATGGACGGTCTTTGTGTGCTTCCAATTGCCGAACGACCTGCCCGAGCCTTTAATCTCGTAATAATACTCGTCCAAAGAGAGAATATTAAACGTCTGCCAAATATATTCTCTGACAGTATCTTCTTCGGGCTTGACGTCGAAAAGGGAAGTCCCGAAATCTTCCTCCGTTTGGATATTCTCCGACTGCATAATGGTTGCCCAAATGTTTCCGTGAGAAACCGGCGCGGATGAGAATTTAAGTTTTTCGCCGGCACTTCCCGAAGGCTTGACGAACAGGGCAGTAAGGCGCGAGCTGTCTAATTTAACCAAGTCGTTGACGGGCGCAGAGTGGTCGCCCGTAATGATAATAGTGGCATTTTCGTAGGCGCCTATATTTTTGAGCGCCTTGATATATTCGTTTATAACTTCAAAGCATTCTTTAACTGCCTTTTTTATTTGCTTGGCTTTTCCAGACGACGGATGTGCCGTGCCGTCCTTGCAGTCAAAATTTACGTCGTGACAGCCGTAAAAATGCATAAAGATAAATACGCCCTCGTCAACCGTTTCAAAAGAAGAATTTTGTACTGCCTTTAACGCCTTTTTGTGGTTGGAAGAATAATTTACATACCCATCCCCATCCTTCAACTGTAAACATAAATTACAGCTGTCGGAATTGATGCCCGAAAATACGGGTTTCAGAAAGAGCGGAAAGCATCGGTACATTGCAAGACATATCATTTGCAGAGAAAGCAAAAAATGATTCTCAACCGTGTATTCCACCATTTCCGAAACATTGGCTACATAGTCGGGCAGACTGCCCGCATTTACAAAATCGTAATAGTTTTCGCCGTATAAATTTATTGTATATCCGTTGTCGTGCAGAGTCTTTAAAGTTAAGTTTTCCTCGTACGCCTTGTTGAGATTTTGCTCTCTTGAAAGCTCGGAATTATACTTGTAATTCGTAAGCATATAGGCGACCGACGGAAAGGTGTGCCCGTACATCGAGATGTTGTCTTTAAAGCTTGTAAAGCCGTCTAACTTATCGAACAGCTCGGGCTCGGATTTGTAGACTTCCTCCGCGTAATATTCGTCAAACCTGTCTATGCAGAAATAAAAAATATTGTTACTTTTTGATAGAGTAGTTATATTTTTGGTCGATATAAATTTTGCAACGCTCGTGCCGTTGCTGTTGGACAGTTTTTCCTCTTTGGAAATAAAGACGTTATCGGTTGCGAAAATCGCAAAAACAGGAACCATTATTTGTGTAAAAATAATTATACCTGCAAGAACCAACGCGACTTTGCCAACAATATCTTTTTTGTCTTTTATAAAGACCGTCCCCACTGCTCCGCCGATAAGAATTATCCAAATTATAATATTTAAGATTTTAATTCCAACGGAAGGACCGTCGGAGCCCATATTGTCGCCTTCAAGCGAGCTTAATCCTGCATTGAGATAAGTGCCCTGAATAAATAACAGTGTTGCTAAAATCAGCAATATGTGACTGACAATTTTATACGCTCTGTCGGGTATGAACAACAATATAGACAAGTTAATTCCCGTTAAAACAAAACCGAATACAAGGCAAAGAGGCAAGAAATCCCAAACCCCGAACAGAAATTCGTCTATGTTGTTAGCATAAATTTCAAACGGAACGGCAAAACATAAAATTATGGGAATTGATAAAGATATCAAAATAGCCGGCAAAATCCGCTTGTGATTTTTCCACTTTATCCTCTTTTTACTTTTTTCCATATTCTTCTCCATTTTTCGACATTTATATTATATATAATGCAAATCAAATAATCAAGTAATATTTTAATACAATATAAAAGTTAACTTTTTTGCATCCACCTCACTGAAAAACGGCACCCGTACGGGTGCCGTTTTGTTTTATTGAATTTAGCTCATTTTATTTAAAACATTACGAGAAGGAAACCGACAATTACTCCTACAAAAAGCACAAACGCGGGTAGCTTGCTACGCCACATCAGTATAGATTCCGGGAGCAGCTCGCCAAAAACGACATACAGCATAGCTCCGCTTGCAAACCCCAATGAAAGCACGAGCATTATATCGTTAATTCCGCCGAGAGCATACCCGAGTAATGCTCCAAGCACCGTGGGCAATCCGCTTAAAACCGTTAAAAGCACCGCCTTTGACTTGCCCATGCCGCCGGAAATCAAGGGCACGGATACCGCCATACCCTCGGGTAGGTTGTGCAGACCTATTACCACTGCCATTATAAATCCACTGCCCGAAAACAGACTTGCCACAATGTCCGTTGAAATTGCGTAGGACGCACCTATTACCATACCTTCAGGCAAGTTGTGCAGAGCTATCGCAAACATCATAACTAGCCCCGCGACAAACAGATTGGATTTGGAATTTTTGTGCGTTTCGTAGTGGTTGGAGTGAATAAGCTCGTCCAAATCGTCGGCTGTAGCAGGGTGGTTTTCATCGATATGTTTTACTTCTCGATTTGTCTTTTTATCAATTAGCAAGTTCAGTAGATAGACCACTCCGTAACCGGCAATTACCGCCGCGACGACGATGACAGGCGTGAATTCGGGCATAGTCCCCGCCTTCATCATCTCTATGGGTTCGTTCATTAAGTCGAAGCACACTACCGCAAGCATTATTCCAGCCGCAAACGACAATAAAAGGCTGACTATTTTATTTGAATCGCGTTTTAATACCGCGCCTATAACTCCGCCCAGTCCAGTGCCGACCACGCCGGATATGAACGTTATTACGGTTATTATTAGATAGTCCATAGGAAGTATTATACCACGTATGCGCAATATAGCAAGTGTATTATAGGCGTATTCTTATATTTATTAACTTTGGTTATATATTTTTAATAAAAATCCCGCCCGAGCCAAGCTCGGGCGGGGTCAAAACTATTAATTATTCGTTTGCAAACTGTGAATTGTATAAGTTGGCGTAGAAGCCGTTTTCCGCCATCAACGTCGTATGGTTGCCCTGCTCTATAATGTTTCCGTCCTTCATAACAAGGATAAGGTCGGCGTTTCTTATGGTAGAAAGGCGGTGAGCTATTACAAAGCTCGTTCTTCCCTCAGTAAGTTTATCCATTGCCCGCTGAATTACTTCTTCGGTGCGTGTGTCTACGTTACTCGTTGCCTCGTCAAGTATTAAAAGAGGGGAATTTTCCGCCATCGCGCGGGCTATAGTTATCAGCTGTTTCTGTCCTCCCGAGACATTGGAGTCCTCTCCCATTATATAGTCAAGTCCGCCGGGAAGAGTGCGCACATAATGATAGATACCCGCCTCCTTGCAGATATTTATAAGCTGCTCGTCGGAAACTCCTTTCTTGGAAAAGAGTATGTTGTCGCGGATACTGCCTTCAAACATCCAAGTGTCCTGCAAGACCATCCCGAAGATGTCGTGAACCTCCTCTCTCGGCATATCCTTTATGGAAACTCCGTCGACCGTGATATCGCCGCCCTGAAGCTCGTAAAACCGCATAAGTAGATTTACTATAGTAGTTTTACCGGCACCCGTTGGACCTACGATTGCGACCTTCATGCCCGCCTCCACCTTTGCGGAGAAATCGGGAATTATAATTTTTTCGGGGTCGTAGCCAAAGCGTACGTTTTTAAACTCGACCTCGCCGCGGATATGCCCGGTGCCGTCTTCTTTAAGCAGTTTCCTTGTCTTGCCCGTTTCGTCGGAGAGCTCCTCCTGTTGAATAAATTCATACACGCGGGTTGCCGCGCCCGCCGCCATCTGAAGGTTGTTCATTGCCTGACCGAGCTGGTTCAAGGGGCTTTGGAAGAGCTGTGCATACATAAGAAATGCCGATATTGTGCCGAGGTCTACGCCTCCGTCGCCCTTACTTATCAAAAGTCCGCCTACAACGCAGACCGCCGCGTACGAAAAATAGGAAATAAATGTCATTGCAGGTTGAATAAAGCCTGCAATCGTCTGACCTCTGAACACTCCCCTCTTCAGCGCATGGTTGGCTTTTTCAAACTGTGCCGTCATCCTGCCGCTTGCATCAAACGCCTTGATTACAGTCTGCCCCGAGTAGTTCTCCTCGGCTATTCCGTTCATTTCGCCCAAAATTCGCTGGTTTTTTGCAAATTGAGGCATTGCAAGCTTGGAAAGCACCAAAAGCATTATTATCATGAGGGGCAGAATAGTGATAACCGTTAGCGCCATTTGCCAAGCCGTAATAAACATTGCTATTAACACGCCGACAATCATCATAACAGACGCAATAAACATCGCTATTGCCTGATCCATGGACTGACCTACCGTGTCTACGTCATTGGTTATGACGGAGAGCGTGTCGCCGTACTGGTGTGCATCAAAATACTTTAAGGGCACGCGGTTTATTTTATGGGAAATTTCGTTTCTCATACGGCGCACGTATCTCTGCGTGACCGTAGTCATTATAAAGTTGGAAAGATAATGACAGATAGCGTCCGTCAAGTAGAAAATTATAAGGACTATACCTATCTCGGCTATTTTATCTAGATCTATAGCGTGCGTTGCGGCGCCTTCTGCTATGGTGTTGGTAAGCCTTTTTACAAACTGCGGAGCAAGCACCGCCATGACCGTGGATGCGGCAATAAACACAAATGCAAGCATTATCCCCGGTGCATAGGGCTTCATTGCCTTAAAGAGGTGCTTTTTGCTGCCCTTTACAGAGCTTGGGTCAAATCTCATATGTCCAGGCATTATTTCACCTCCCCTGCGCTTATGCCAAGCTCCTTTTCGGAGAGCTGTGAAAGTGCGATTTCACGGTATACGGGGCAGTCTTTCAAAAGCTCTTTATGAGTACCTAAACCCACCGCCTCGCCGCGGTCTAATACTATAATCTGGTCGGCGTCCATTATGGTGCCTATGCGCTGCGCGACTATTAGTTTTGTTGCACCCTCTGCCGCAATTTTCAGGTTTTCGCGCACTTTTTTATCCGTCTTGTAATCGAGAGCCGAAAAGCTGTCGTCAAAGATAAATATTTCGGGCTTAACCGCAACAGCACGGGCGATTGAAAGCCTCTGTTTCTGTCCGCCCGAAACGTTTTTGCCGCCCTGCGAAATTTCCGAGTCGTACCCCTTTTCCATTTGGGATACGAACCCTTCCGCTTCGGCTATCAAAGCAGCATCTATTATCTCATCGTAGGATAAGTCGGGATTGCCGAAGGCTATGTTTTCCTTGACCGTGCCCGAGAACAGCACTCCCCTTTGAGGCACATAGCCTATAAGCTTTCTCAATGTATTTTGTTTGAGGTTTTTAACGTTTACACCGTCAACCAAAACTTCGCCATCCGTTGCGTCATAAAAGCGGGGAACAAGATTAATTAGCGTTGACTTTCCGCTACCCGTGGAGCCTATAAAGGCAACAGTCTGCCCACGTTCGGCTTTAAAGGTTATGTCGCGGATTACGTCGTTATCGGCATCGGGATAGCGGAAAGATACGTTCTTAAATTCCACCGTACCCTGCTCGTTTATTTGCTCCTCCTCTTCGGGGTCGCTGATTGAAAGGGGCGTGTCGAGTACTTCGTTTATTCTGTCTGCCGAAACCTGCGCACGGGGCCAGAGCACTAACATCATCATGAGCATCATAAACGCCATAATAATCTGCGACGACAGCGACATAAAGGCAACGACGGTTGCGTAGTCTATGACAGAGTTATTTATGAGCGACGCACCCAGCCAATACATTGCAAGCGAAACGCCGTTCATAATTATAATCATTCCTGGCGAAAGAAGGGACATAAGTCTGCCCGTAAATAGCTGTAATTTCGTAATATTGTTGTTTGCTACGGAGAATTTCTCTTCCTGATAGCACTCGGCGTTGTATGCGCGGACTACGCGTATGCCCGTAAGGTTTTCACGCGAGACGCCATTTAATTTATCTATGAGCTTTTGCACGATTTTAAACTTTGGCAGTACTAAAAGCATCATTATTAAAAGGAAAACGAGAAGAACGGCAACGGCAACCACCGTTACCCAGGTGAGCTCCATACTCGACGCCTGAATTTTGCAAATCGCCCAAATTGCCGTAATGGGCGCGGCAACCGCCATACGAAGCATTAAAATGTTCGCCATCTGTACCTGCTGCACGTCGTTTGTCGTTCTCGTTATGAGCGAAGGCGTTGAAAAACGGGCGTTTTCGGCAATAGAGAAGCTGTCTACCTTTCTGTAGACTGCCGAGCGGATATTCTGCGAAAAATTTGCCGACACGAACGAGGCTATCAGCCCTACTGAAACTTGCGCAAGCATGCTTCCCGCTGCCACAAGCAGCATCATACCGCCGTTGAACCAGATATCCCCCGTATCGGCGTTTGCAATACCCACAAGCATCGTGATAGCTTCTTCAATCTTTTTGGGGTCGTCGCCTATCAACTGTGAAAAGGCGGGATTGCTCATTAACTCTTGAAAAACTCGCGTAAGGTTCTCTCTAGTGCAGTTATCCCAACCGCCGACGTACTGAACAATATAATTTAGCTCTTCAAGCTGTTTAGGGTCGTTTCTGTAACCCAAATACTGTATCGATTGAACAAGGTCGCGCATAAAGTCTACGAGAGTCATCGTACAGTAGACTTGCAAAATTGTAAGTCCCAAAAGCACGGCAAGAAGTACCCAGTCTACGGGACGCAATTTTTTATAGAGTTTGAACATATTCTATATTCTGCCTCTTTTTAGATTATATATTTTCGCTGTTGATTACTTCATTATATACTTCGGGCGGAACGGCTGGGAAATATACCCAAAATTCCGAACCCTTTCCCACTTCGCTGTCCACACCGAACACAAACGAGTGGTTTTCGAGTATCGCCTTTACGATATTCAGCCCCAAGCCCGTACCCTTCACGGGACGGGGATGATTTTCCTTAACACGGTAATATCTGTTCCATATCTCGGGCAGTTCTTCCTCCGAAATGCCGTTGCCCGTATCACGAACGAAAAATTCATTGATAGTTCCGTCAAAATTGCTCTTTAAACTTATATACACGGTCTTATCCGCGCCCGTGTAGTTGGCAGCATTTCCGATAAGATTGTATAGAACCTGATATATCTTTTCCTCGTCGGCGTAGGTGTAGAGATTGGGCTGTATATCTATCATAAATGTGTAGCCCTGCGACTCCTGCAAATAGCCGAATTTTTCGACTATCGCATACACGAGCCCGGTTAAGTCAAATACCGAGAGATTTATTGTCTCCATATTCGAGCGCAGCTTTGAGACGCTTAAAACGTCGTTTACAAGCCCCGTCAGTCTGTCCGACTCGTTAATTATAACCTGCAAATGCTTGTTGCGCTTTTCGGGGTTGTTACCCGAAATTTCCATTATCATCGAGGCGTACGCCTTTATCATTGTGAGCGGGGTTTTTAAGTCGTGCGTGGTGTTTGCAAGTATTTCGCGCTGGAAATCTTCGCTCTTTTTAACCTCGTCGCGCACGTAGTTTAAGCTGTCGGATAGCTGCGCCATCTCCCTGTAGTTGGCATTTGCAAACTCTACTTCATAGTCGCCGTGCGCAAGCCTTACCGCCTTTTCGGACATTATGTTAAGTCCGCGCGTCAAGTGCTTACTGAACTCGTACGAAAACAGAAGAGCTAAAAGCATTGCAATTCCGCCCGCAAACAGCAGCCATAACTGAAGGGCGCCAACCGTTTCGCGCACTATTGACATGGAATATGACGAGAGAATATAGATTCTGTCGCCATTTTTGTTCTCAGCTACGATAGCATAATTTAATTTATTGCCCGAACGGTAAAATTTGTCGCTGCCTACCTTGCTGTCTTTAAGATATTCGTTAAGCTCTTTATACAGCCCGTCGTATACACCTGCGCTGTCGGTAGGCTGCAATCTCTCGCCGTCGGCGTGGAAAATATATAAATTTACACCCTCGTCTCTATACGATAGAAGTTTATCGTGGACATTGGCGCTCTCTTCTTTTTTAAGCGTCGACGCCATATCCCTTCCGGCGTGCTCAACCCTGTCTCTTGCATGGTTTTCAAGCGTTATGCCCACTATTGCGTAAAAGCCTACGACTACTATTAAAATTACTAATATTGCGTTCAAGCAAAAATAGCCCCACATTGCAACATTGAGGCTTCTTATTTTTTTTGGTTTTACACTTTTTTGGGCATATTTTTCAGACTTCAAATTTATATCCCAACCCGCGCAAGGTTATTATGAATTTTCTGTACTGCTTTAAGTTTGCACGCAGCATTTTTATATGCGTGTCCACCGTTCTGTCGTCGCCGTAGAAATCAAAGCCCCACACATCCATAAGCAGCTTTTCTCGCGTGAGCGCTATGCCTCTGTTCTTTACGAAATAGAATAAAATTTCGTACTCCTTTGGGGTAAGATCGGCCTTTTCGCCGTCTACGTACACATTCCTGCCCGCCATATCTATAGTGAGCCCTTCGAAGGTTATAATATCTTTGTCGTTGTCGGTCTGTGACACGCGCTTTAAAACGGCGCGAATCCTTGCCATAACCTCCTTGGGAGAGAAGGGCTTGGTTACGTAGTCGTCTACGCCCATTTCAAAGCCGAAGAGCTTGTCATACTCCTCGCCGCGCGCCGACAGCATAATTACCGGAATATTTTTAATCTTCTTTATTTCCTTGACAGCTGAAAAACCGTCTAGCTTGGGCATCATAATATCCATTATGATAATGTCAAAATTTTCTTCACGGCACAGCTTTACAGCCTGCATGCCGTCCGCCGCCTCAAACGCCTCTCCGCCTTCAAACTCGACGTACTCTCTCAATACCCCTCTTATCATCTCCTCGTCGTCTACGATAAGTACCTTCATAATTGCCTCCTTAAGTATGGCTTTATTTCCTTATTATAATATTACACCCGCATTAAACAAGTTTAAATATGCAATGAAAAGTATGTGAAATTTAGCCAAATAGCAATTTATAGCTTTTTTATTTTACTACATATAAAATATTAAGTCAAATATGTTGACAATCTTAAAATACAATGTTATAATAAAATAAACATATGTTTGTATTTGGTGTGGTATGATTGACGAGAAAAGGCTTGAAATTCTGACAAAGGGTGCAAAGTACGACGTGAGCTGCTCCTCTTCGGGTTCTAAAAGGTCGAATGTCAAGGGTGGCATAGGCAACGGAGCTGCGGAGGGCATTTGCCACTCCTTTACCCCCGACGGCAGGTGTATTTCGCTTTTGAAAATACTTATGAGCAACGAGTGCCTCTACGACTGTGAGTACTGCCCCAACAGAAAGAGCGCTAATTCTCCACGCGCGCGCCTTACGCCCGACGAGATTTGCGAACTTACTATAAACTTTTACAAGCGCAACTATATTGAGGGGCTCTTCCTCTCCTCAGCCGTGTTCGAAAGCCCGAACAGAACTATGGAGCTTTTATGCGAAACGGTCAGAAAGCTACGGTATGAGTACAACTTTCACGGATATATTCATTTAAAGGGCATACCGCACGCTGACGAAAGTCTTGTTATGAGGGCGGCAAAACTCGTTGACAGAATGAGCTACAATATAGAGCTTCCGAGCGAACAGTCATTAAAACTGCTTGCGCCGCAAAAAACCAAGCAGAGCCTGCTTCTTCCAATGAAGGGCTTGAAGGAAGCAATCGATTACGAAAAGCAAAATAAAATCCGCAGAAAGGTTCTTCCCGCGGGACAGACTACGCAGATGATTGTGGGCGCTTCGCCCGAGAGCGACGGACAGATTTTAAAGCTGACGCAGTCGCTGTACAGAAATATGGATATGAAGAGGGTATACTACTCCTCCTACATTCCCGTGGTGCAGTCAAATAAGCTCCCCGCCGTCGGGGCGGGGTTACTTCGGGAACACAGACTGTATCAAGCCGATTGGCTGATACGCTTTTACGGGTTTAACGTGGAGGAAATCTGCGACGAGGACTGCAATTTGAGTGCAGAGTACGACCCCAAGTGCGCGTGGGCGCTACGAAACATGCACCTCTTCCCCGTAGAGGTCAACCGCGCCCCTTTGGAAGTGCTTTTACGCGTTCCCGGTATAGGATTGAAAAGTGCGTACAAAATAATAGAGGCGCGGAAATATTCCAAAATTGAGTTTGAAAATCTTGCAAAAATGCGCGTGGTGTTAAAGCGCGCAAAGCATTTTATAACCTGCGGCGGGAAATACTTCGGAGCGGCGGGGTTTGCACAGGTTAAAAGTTGTCTGCAAATTTTGGGTGGAAGTGAGTTAAACGAGCAGATTTCTATGTTTTCGGACTCCTCTACCGCACTTTCCGTGCTGACAGGGGAGGTTTAGTATGAATATTTACGTATGCGACGGCTCGCCCGAGAGCTTTTTTACCGCCGTATTCGACGGGTACAAAGACGAAAATTGCGTAATAACTTCGGAGAGTGACTTACAGATTTCGCTTGACAGCAATTTTATAAACGTCGAGCCCGACTTTGGAAAAATTAAGCGGATTACAGACGGCATTTTAAAGTATGACAGAGATGCTTTGGACGATATACTTATTTCTTTGCGGAGTTGCGACAGTAAAAAAGAACAAATTGCATTGGGATATATCAAAACTATATTTAAGATGAAAATGCCCGTAAAAAATGCCTTCAATCTGCCGGAGATTGCTGATTTTAACGACCTTTTGAACAGAGTAACCTACGAAATTCACAAAATTAAGGGTTTTTTGAGGTTCATGGAGAGCGAGAGCGGCGCGTTCTATGCCCCCTACTCCCCCGACAACGACATCACCGACTTGCTTATGCCCCACTTCGTTGCAAGGTTCAACGCGCAGAAATTCGTAATTCACGATATAAAGCGCAAAATTGCAGGGCTGTATAACGGTTCGGACTGGATAATGTGCCCGCTCGACCAACCCGAAATTGTAATTTCCGACACCGAGAAAAGCTTTGAAAGTCTTTGGAAAAAGTACTATTCTTCAGTGAACATTGAAAGCCGCCCGCACGAAAAGCAGATGAAAGGCTATATGCCCGTTAGATATTGGAAATTTTTACCCGAAAAACGGGATAGTCAAAGTTAAAAAGCGGCACGGCGAGTTTTCAACTCGCCGCGCCTCATATAATTCAATACAAAGAACTTACATAGCTTGCCATTACACAAGAAGAGATTACAGAAATTAAAATTCCGCCGATTACCGCAACGATAAAACCGATAATGGCACCTTTACCGCACGATTTAGCCTTTAAAGGATAAGTTTCGTGCCACATTAAATATAAAATTAAACCTACAATCGGGATTAAAAAGCTTAGAAACGCAAACCCCATATTGGGAGCATCGTCCGGCGATACTTGCGTCGCCTTGCCTTGTGCCACTCCGCACTTAGGGCACACCACCGCTTTATCGTCGATTTCCGACCCGCAATTTTTACAAAACATACTTTCCTCCTTTGTTTTTTATTCATTATATTCCCAGTATCCTGGGAAGTCAAGTATTTTTCCCAGAAATGTGGGAAAATATTTTTATGGAGTCGTTTGGAGAAAAACTCAAAGAATTGCGCAAAGAGCGAAATTGCGGGCAAATTCAGCTTGCAAAGGAGCTCGGTGTAGGAAAGTCGATAATAAGTTTGTGGGAGCTTGACAAATGCGAGCCTACCCTAACTAACTTAATAAAAATATCACAGTATTTCGGAGTAAGTATTGACTTCCTTGCGGGACTTAAAGATGAATGAAAAACGGCGCGGCGAGTTTTAACTCGCCGCACCGTTTTGTTATTTATTTGTTTGAGCTATTACTTTTTGCATAAAGTCTGCAAGGTAGTTGTTTTCGAAATCTTCGATTTTGCCCGTGTCAGCGGCTTTGGTAAGCTCTCTGTCGATAGGCAGCTTTGCGACTGCCTCTATGCCGTGTTCGAGGGCTATTGCGTCCACTCCGCTTTCGCCGAATACGGAAATTTTTCTGCCGCAGTCGGGACATTCGATGTAGCTCATGTTCTCAACTATACCGAGAATGGGAATATTCATCATTGTTGCCATATTTACGGCTTTTTCAACAATCATACCCACCAAATCCTGCGGGGTTGTGACTATTACTATGCCGTCTACAGGCAGGCTTTGGAATACCGTTAAAGGTACGTCGCCCGTGCCGGGAGGCATATCGATAAACATAACGTCAACGCCCGACCAGATAACGTCCGTCCAAAACTGCATAACCGTTCCCGAAATGAGCGAACCGCGCCAGACGACGGGTTCGTTTTCGTTTTCGAGAAGTACGTTCATTGACATAACCTGTATGCCCCCCTCCGTTACGACGGGAAGAATACCGTTTTCGCTACCCATTGCGCGCTTATTTATTCCGAACATTTTGGGAATTGACGGACCCGTGATATCCGCGTCCATAACGGCGGTTACAAGTCCCGAATTCTGCGCCGCCGAAGCCATGAGCGCGCAGGTCATAGACTTGCCTACGCCCCCCTTTCCGCTGACGACCGCTATAACTTTATGAATATCGCTCATTTCATGCGGTTCTTTTTTAAGGCTCTTTTGCTCGCGCGAAGAGCAGGTTTTGCCGCATGATGAGCAGTCGTGTGTACAATCTGCCATAAACTCACCTCTTTATATGAATATTTTAGATTATCCCCCTAAAAAAGTCAAGTTATTCCCTTTTAAATAACAGGAATTGCTTGCAAAACGGTCAAGTTTCTGCTACAATGTTTCTGCTGTGCTAAGTGGGGAGTTAGCGGTGCCCTGTACCTGCAATCCGCTATAGCAGGACCGAATTGTCTCCTTCGACGACGCAGATGGAAGGCTGCGCTTTACAAGGGATGTTGATTACAAGGTCTTATGCAACCGACAGCTGCGAACCGTGTCAGGATAGGGATATAGCAGCACTAAACAGTCCCGTCGGTGTGCCATAAGGATGCTTTGTAGGAGTTACCTGTAAAGTTTACGCTTCGGTTTGTTTCGGCAACGGAGACTGCACAGTTTTATTTTTGTTCACAAAACACGACTGCTATTCTGCGCAGTCGTGTTTTCGTGATTCGGGGAACTAAAAGTTCCCCTTTGCGCTATTTATAGGAGCAAACGATAATAAAATAGCGCAAATTCCCCTCCAGTGAACCGTAGGCATACGCAAATTGTGTGTTTGGCAAAAAAGCGTGGTTTTTGCCAAACCAATCAATATTTTTATTATATTACAAATCCCGACTGCGCAGAATAGCAGTCGGGATTTCATTATTTTTAAATTACTTATTTCTTGAACATTATTTTCTCGCTTTTGAACATAAAGGCAAGCAGAACTATGAGCGCGGCGGCAAAGACAAGATTTGAAAGAATCGAGAACACCACTCCGAGCGGCGAAGCCGTCATTGCCATGACCCCCGACATTGCAAGACCGCTTCCCAGGAGCGGAATAAAATACCAACCTATCGCGGGAGCAGTTATAATCATAGAGGCAAGTCCCAAGAGGATAATTACTATCATACAGGGCGAAATTATTGCGCCTGCCTCCTTCACACTATTGGAAAGCGCAGAGAGCACGGAGAATACCGAGATAATGACAAGAACTACGGAGATTATTATGCCGAACAGCATAAAGTAGTCGCCCGCATTGTAGAATGAAACCGTGTCACTGCTTACAAGTCCGCCCATAAGCTTCGGAAGGGATAAAATTACGCCGAGGAAGCTGGATATTCCGCTTAAGAGTGCGAAACAGCTTAAAGAAATAATCTTGCCGAGCGCAATTTCCCAACGGTTTACTGGAGTTATCAGCATTGTTGCCATAGTTCCCCGCTCCTTTTCGCCGGCGATTGATTCGGGTGCGACGGCGACGCAGGCTGACGCCAAAAGTGCAAACATAAGCATGGGAATAAGTGTTGAGAGGAAGCTTGCGGCGAAATCCTGCTCGGTTGCCAAATCATAGCTTCCGCCTATTGGGTTGACAACGAATTTGGGCTGTTCGAAAGCCTTCAGAACGTAGCTTACCATTTCAAATCCGATTGAAGAATCCTCGTTTGCGGAATTGTAATAAATTTCTATGCTGTTTTGTGCGCCATCAACAGAAATATCAAAATTCTCGGAAAAGATTATGGCTAAATCGAGCGAACCCTCCTCTACCTTTTTCTTTGCGGCTTCGGCGTCCATTTGCTCTTCGCTAATCTGAAGCACCGATGAGAGCGCTTTGCCCAAGTCGCCCGCGGGCATATTGATAACGTACGCGGCGGGTCTGAAATTTTCGTCTATCTTACTCTCGTTTTTAAAGACCGTGCCCATTAAAGAGTAGACAATGTATATTAGTATTCCCGGCAAAAGAATAGTGATTAGCATTCTCCTGTCCTTGAAAAAGCGGGAAAATTCCTTTTTAATAATCGTTAAAACGTTCATACGGTTTCCCCCGTCGTCTCTCTGTACAGTCTGAAAAAAGTGTCTTCGAGAGTACTGCCTTTTGTCAGATTTTCAAGCGTATCCTCAGCCACCGATTTTCCGTCTATAATTACGCAAACTCTGTCGCAAAGCTTTTCCACAAGTGAAAAGATGTGCGTTGACAGAATTATAGTTTTGCCGTTTGCTTTGAGCTCCTGCAAAAAGTCGGTTACAACCTTTGCCGTAAGCACGTCAAGTCCGTTCGTGGGCTCATCGAATATTATGAGTTCGGGGTCGTGAACGATTGAAATTACGAGCGAAACCTTCTGTTTCATACCCGTTGACAAATTTCCGAATTTGACGTCTTGAAATCTGTCTATGCCGAATTTACGGAAAAGCTCTTGCTTTCTTCTGTCTTTTACGCTCTTTTCAACGCCGTAAAGCTCACTGAAAAAATCAAACAGATACGACGGCGTAAAAAAGTCTTCGAGCTTTAACTCGCTCGTTAAAAAACCTATCTTTTTGCGTACTTCCTTTTCGTTTTCCTTGACACTCTTGCCGAGAATATACGCGTCGCCCGAGTCGGGCTTTATGAGGGTCGCAAGCATTCTCAACGTAGTCGTCTTGCCCGCGCCGTTGGGTCCGAGCAAACCGTAAATCTCGCCTCTATACGCGCTGAAAGAGAGGTTGTCCACCGCTACCTTTACGTGTAGATTGGTCTTTTCGTTGCGCTGTTGTTTTTTAGTGAGCTTAAAGGTCTTCTTAAGATTTTCCGCTCTTAAAATTTCTTCCAAAGTTATCTCCTTAATAGTTAAAAAGGAGCGGGAAAGCGCTCCTTTTTTTATACGTTAAAATATGTGAAGTGTAAAACAAAGCAAGCTATTGCAAGAAGAACGAGATATAAGCTGAACCACTTGTAGTTTGCTTTTTTTATGACTTTGAGCATTACTTTTATTGCAAAAAGTCCCGCAAGCGCCGAAATTATAAAGCCGAGTGCGACGCTCCAACCGAGCGTAGCCCCTCCCGCTTCGAAAGACGCCTGCAATTCTCCGCTTTTGAGCCCCTTAAACAGCTCAACTGCGAAGCTTCCGAGTATTACGGGAATACTCATTATAAAGGAAAATTTTGCAACTTCCTCGCTCTTACAGCCCGCAAGCGTGCCCGCACAGATTGTTGAGCCGCTCCTCGATATTCCCGGGAGAACCGCAAGCGCCTGCGCTGCCCCCATGGGCATAGTTGTCTTTATACAGAGTGGCAATTCGGGCGAGACGCGCCTTTTTGCTACCATTTCGGTTGTGAACAGCACTCCCGCCGTAATGAGGAAAAATACCGCTAGGAATATCCCCATATAGTAGCCGCGGAAGATAAGGTCCAAATCAAGCATTTCGTAGAGTATTCCCACTACTCCCGCGGGGACGGTTGCAAGAATTAAAAGTAAAAGTGTTTTGAAGGGCTTTTTAAAGAGTTCTAATATATCACGCCAGAATACCGCACATACGGCAACAAGCGTTCCGAGGTGTAAAATAATCGAGAAAAACAGTGCAATATCGTCGTCATTTATGTGGAATAATCCCTGAAAGAAAGCGATATGCCCCGACGAGGAAACGGGTAAAAATTCCGTTAGCCCCTGAATTAAGCCGAGTATTACAGCCTGCCAGATTTCCATAATATATTATATTTGCAGTCTTTTCGAATTAGCCCAAATCGAGAAGGTCTTGGTATGCGTTCTGATATTTCGTTACGGTTTTGTCGATGTTGAACTGCTTTAATATCTCGTTGCGACGAGTAGTTGAAATATCGGGAATATTCTTGCTCTTTATCCATTCGTAGAAAAGCTTTTCGAACGAGTCTTCCTCTTTATCAATCTTCGTCCAGTCGAGGCTATTTGCATTACCGTAGGTCATTGCATCCGATTCAAACGCATAGGTTACGTAGATTAAGTGCCAGCCGTAGTCACCCGCGCAAACCGCAAAGCCGCCTGCACCCACTTCGTTTATAACCTTTTGTGCTGCGTACTCGAACTCCTTAATATAGTTTGTTTCCGCTGCATCTACCGAATAGCCGATATAGTTGGAAAGCACGCCCGTATCGGTCGTATATGCATATTGAAGTTCGTTTACAGCACTCATTGCCTTGTACTGATTGGAGGTTTTGTCGTAGAGGGTAATAGCCGTCTTTTCTACGCTGCTTACCGCGCCCCACGCATATAAGAACTTACCGTAGTCGAGCTTGGTATTTTCTTCGTCCTCTTTGTGGTCCGCTGTGTAGAAATCGTCGATAGCGTAGTAAGCCGTGTTTTCCTTTCCAAGCTGATAGCCGTCCTTAAACGAAACGTTATCTGAATTGCCCAAAACGTAGTCGATATATGCGGAAAATTCTTTGAGCATATCGTCGATTGAAAGCTTGTTCGGAATAAGAATATAGCCGTCGTCCTTTTCAACTACTTTGCCGTTGTAGGGATACTTGCCAGCGTACTTTTCAAGGCTTTCGTATCTGTCGGTGTTAACAAGATTGTTTTCAAAGAACAGCCAGTCACTTCCGCTGTTATCCGTCTTGTAATATTCAAGACCTGCATTCTCGCTTGCGTTGAACGCATACTTCTTGGAGCCGTTGAACCATGCCGCGCGTTGGTCGGTCGTCTTGATGTTTCTTAAAAGCTCGTTTCTCCTAATGTAGTAGTCCGCAGTGTAGCCGGAGTCTTCATCCTTATCCGCATACTGCGATTTGTATTCGCTAAGTAAATTGGACTGAACTGCGTTGAAGGGAAGCAGAATATTGTAGACGAAGCCGAACTTGCCGTTACCGCTTGCAGGTTCATATACTCCGTGTCCATCCGTTTTGGGAGAGTAGAGTATAAACGAGCTGTCCGACATACTGTCAAGCGTGGAAGTGAAGCCGTCTGCCTCATAGGTGTCCTGCTGAGTCTTCAAATTGTCTTCGTAAACCTGCTTGATATATTCGTATTTGCCGCCGTCTTTGAGGTCAGTTTCCTGTTTCTTTTCGTATACCTCGTAGTACTTGCTGATGATGCGCTGTTCAAGCTGATTTACATACTCGTCCTGAATATACTGAAGCGAGAGCACGTCCTTCATATTCTCGTTTTTAACGTCGATAAGGTTGTAGGAGTTTACGCTTGAAAGGAAGCTGTTGTACGCTCTCTTGCGGGTGCTGGGCGTGGTGCCTTCGAGTGCGTCGTCCTGATATGCGCCGCTTTCGGAGAGCTCGTAGCCCGCATAGCCGGTATAGACATTGTAATTTATTGCCGCCTTGTCCTTATCCTTATCGTCAAGCTCGGTGTCGTGTTCATCGACGTACTTGCCGTTTGTATTCTTCTTTCTGGGGTAGTACTTGTCCTGTTCGGTGTCGATGCCGCTGGGGGTAGTGCGGGAGTCGCTGCCCGAATTGTCGTCGTCTTCATCCTCCAAAATATTCTTTTCGTAGGAGTCGATTGCCGAATTTATGGCAGTCAGCAACGAATATTTTGCAAGCTTGATTTCTACGCTGTCCTCGCCGAGAACATACTCGTATTTAGCGGAGAGCGTTTCCTTTGCATTGTACTCGCTCATAATTGTTTCCGCACTCTTGCTTTCATCTGCCGCCTTTTCTTTGAGCAGGTACATAACCGAGTACTGCGTGATGACTGCAGTATTTATAAGGGAACTTACGAGCGAATTAAAAGTAGCTTCGTAGCCGTAACCGCTGTTGATATAGGAATAACCTACGTTCAAAAAGTACGAGATAAGCTCGCGCTTGGAAATCGACGTAGTGCCTACCGCATCCTTGTAGTCGTCAAGACCTTCGTTGCCGAAGTCATCCGCCTTTGATATATTTACAGTTGCGATAGTCTGCTTCATATCCGCAACGGTGTTTGCCGAAGCAAGCGACGCACAGCCGCTAAGCGTTACGCTTAATGCAAGTGCAGATGCTACCACACCGCTAACAATTTTCTTCTTGTTCATAAATTAGCTCCATAATGTGTTTTAAGGATAAAACGCGCGTGCGCGCATATTAACCGATTATCTATCTCTCATTATTATACAGCATTGTAAATATAATGGCAAATAATTTTTAGCTTGCTTAACTAAAATTTACGGCAAATTTCAAAAATTTCGTCATATCAAGCATTGTTTTTGCCGGAAGCGGGCGAGGTTTGAACACAATTAGCGGGCAAGTCGTCATCGAAAGGCTCACTCCTCCCTTGTATTTTTCAAGCGCGGCGGCTATCCTTTCGTCCGCAAGCGAATTTACAGACGGAAGCTCTATAGCCGCCTCCTTTGAGCTTACGCTTATCTTTTTGACGTTGAATTTGGAGGCGTAGGACTTCAATACCGCTATTATCATGAGGTTTAAAACCTCGTCGGGCATATTACCGAAGTTGTCCTCAATGGAAAGACAAACCCGCTTGTAGTCCTCTACCGAGCGGATTTCGGCTATCTGCTTGTAGCAGTCCAACCTTCCCGCACTGCTCTCTATATAGCTTTCGGGAATATACGCCGTAGCCTTTATATCTAGCTCGCACGAGAACTGTTTTTCGCCCGTGAATTCCTCTTTGAGAAGCTTAGAGTACAGTTCGTAGCCAATTTTATCCATATGTCCGTGCTGTTCGGCGCTCAAGACGTTGCCTGCGCCGCGGATTTCAAGGTCGCGCATGGCAATTTTAAAGCCCGAACCGAGCTCGGTAAAGCGCATAATGGCTTTTAACCTTTCTGTCGCCTCACTCGTTAAAACCTTTTGAGGTTTGAATGTAAAGTACGCCTGCGCCATGCGAGTGCCCCTTCCCACTCTGCCGCGAAGCTGATAGAGCTGGGACACTCCCAGTCTGTCGGCGTCGATTATTATTATCGTATTTGCGTTGGGAAGGTCTATTCCGTTTTCTATAATCGTAGTTGTTACGAGCACGTTTTTCTCGCCACGGTAGAAGGCGTAAACGCTCTTTTCAAGCGAATCTCTGTCCATTCTGCCGTGCGCATAGCACACCTTGCCTTCTGGAATTATTTCCTGTATTCTGCCCGCGAAAGCCGAGATGCTCTCAACCCTGTTGTAGAGAATAAACACCTGCCCACCGCGCGAAATTTCCCTGAGTACTGCGTCGCGGATTAAGGGCTCGCTCTCCTCTAAAACGTAGGTCTGTACGGGCAGTCTTTTTAAGGGCGGAGTGTTGATAGTGCTTATATCGCGTATTCCAGAAAGCGACATATGCAGCGTTCGCGGAATAGGCGTTGCCGTCATCGTAAGACAGTCTATATCTTTTTTTACGTTCTTGATTTTTTCCTTGTGTTCTACGCCGAACCGCTGTTCCTCGTCCAAAACGAGAAGTCCCAAATCGTGGAACTGAACATCAGAAGATAAAAGTCTGTGCGTGCCTATAATAAGGTCTATATCCCCGTTTTTAAGGGCTTGAAGTATCTTAGTCTGTTGAGCCGCAGTTTTGAAGCGGTTTAATACCTCTACCCGTACTCCGAACGGTGCAAACCTTTCGGTTGCGGTGTTGAAATGCTGCTCGGAGAGCACCGTACTCGGGCACATGAAAGCCGCTTGTTTGCCGCCTAAAACACACAGATATATTGCTCGGAGGGCTACCTCCGTTTTGCCGTAGCCGACGTCGCCGCACAGTAGCCTGTCCATAACCTTTTCCGAACACATATCTGCCTTTATCTCGGCAATAGATGCGAGCTGGTCGGGTGTTTCCTCGTAGAAAAAGGCGTCCTCGAACTCCTGCATCATTACGGCGTTTTCGGGGAAAGCGTAGCCCACCTTTCTGCTGCGCTCGGCATACAGCTCTTTTAAATCGAAGGCAAGCATTCTTATTGACTGCTTCACCCGCTCCTTTACTCGCTCAAACTCGACGCCGCCTATTTTGGAGAGCGCGGGATTTTGTTCGCCCACGTACTTCGAAAGAACGTCCATTTGCTCAACTGGCACATAGAGGTTGTCGCCGCCCTTGTATTCAATGGCGATATACTCCTTTATGCCGTCCGTGGATTCAATCTTTTGAGTACCCGTTATTCTGCCTATGCCGTGCGTTTCGTGAACGCAATAGTCGCCTATTTCAGGCGCGACGAACATATCGCCCCGCCTCTTTTTTATGCGCCTTGTTACAGCTTTCGTGTACAGGTCGCCGCTGCCTATTATCGCAACCTTGCTTTCGTGAAGTATGAGCCCGTGTGCAAGCTCTTCCGAGCTCAAGGCGACCCCTCGGAGCGCCTCTGCGCGGTCGGGGACCGGGTAAACCGGAAGGTATTCGTCGGTCAAAGCTTCGGACAGCTTTTCGTATCTTTGTACGCTGCCCGTGAAGGCAAGTACCTTGTAGCCGTTTGACAGCCACCCTTTTATATCCGTGACAAGACTCTGCACGTCGTTTAAATAGGACGGCGGGGGCGTCGAACGGAAACTAAATGTCTTTAAGGGGCGGAAAAACATTGTGCTTTGATTGAATGTCTGCACCGATATGCATTTATAGCGGGTTAAACCCGATAAGAGCATTTCGGGGTCCAGAAGCTGATTTGTTGAAAACGAAAACGCCTCGCCTCCCTTTTTGAGTTCGGCAACTCGTTCCGAATGCTCCTGATAGAGCCCTCCTGCTCTGTCCGAAATACCCTTGCACTCGTCGAAAATTATGAGAGTTTGCCTATCTAAAAGGTCGAAAACAGTCTTTGACGACTTCAACAGCGGCATTATAAAAGCCGCACCCGAAAAAGGTACGCCCAAAGCAAGCTTTGACTTTATGTCGTCCGAGATTGCTCGGGCGCGTTCGTAGGATTTGACATCCTGACACTTTTTGATTTCGAAATTCAATGCGCTCTCGACAGCGACAATGTCCTCGGCGGTAAAGAGTGCGTCAGTTGCCGAAACAAGGGTTATTTTATCTATTTCCTGAAGTCTTTCGCCCGTCTGAAAATCGTAGGGACGTATTTTTTCAACCGTGTCGCCGAAAAAGTCCACTCTTACGGGATTTTCTTCGCCCACAGGGAATATATCGAGAATATCCCCGCGCACGGCAAAACAGCCCTCGCTATCAGCGGCGTACTCCCTTGAATAGCCCGCTTTTACGAGTTTTTCGGGAAGCGAAGTATAGTCGTATTCGCCACCTACCTGAAGGGTTATCGCCCCCACCATTTCGGGAAAGAGCTGCATAATAGCTTCTATGTCGCACACGACTATATCTGCGCCCGCAAGCATTTTATGAATTGCCGAAATTCTGCGGAATACCACGTCCTTTGAGAGCGCGCCCTTGTATAAAATGACGTCATCCTTGGCGGGCAGAAGTACGCAGTTTTTGCCCGAGAGTACCTTTATATCCTCGTACGCAGCCCTCGCCGAAACTCCGTCGGGCGTTATATACAGCGTCCTGCTGTTTGAAAGCGCGGCAATATAGTGCTTATGAGGTTCGGACAGACCAAAAACCGACGTCGGCGTGCCGAGTCGGATGTCGTTTTCAAGCTCTGAATATTCACTGCCCGAATTTTTAAATGTGAAGAAGTTTTCTTTCATAGCCACACGAGAATGAAACAACATAAGTCCACAAAACCATGTGCTGTTCCACTCTCGTGTGGCTAGCCGTTATATTTGGTCATTACGTTCTCTACGCTCTGCCCTTCGGCGAGGGCGATTGCCGCCTCCGCCGCTCTTTGACAGGTGGAAATAAAGAGTTCGTAGTCTTCCTTTTTCACTTCGGAAAGAACGTAATTTATAATGGGAATATTTACTTCGCTATCATGTATGCCTATGCGTATTCTTGCAAAGTCGGAGGTGCCGATTTCGGCTATCACAGAGCGCATACCGTTGTGCGTGCCCGCACTGCCCGAGGGACGTATTCTTACGCTGCCTTTGGGTATATCGTAATCATCGTAAAGTACAACAAGGTGACTTGCGTCCGTCTTGTACTTTGCAAGCAGCTGCTTAACCGCCCTTCCGCTTGCATTCATATAGGTTACGGGGCGGGCAAGTATTACCTTTTCGCCATTTATATTGGCTTCGGCAACGTACGCTTCGCACTCCTTTTTCTTGAATTTTACGTTGAGTTTAGCGGCAACGTCCCCCACCGCTATATAGCCCATATTGTGGAAAGTCTTTAAATACTTTTCTTCGGGGTTGCCAAGACCTACGATTATATACATATTATCCTCTAAAACTTTACAAGCCGCAGGTTGTGCGGCTTGACTTCATAATTGTTAGTCGTATATTTTCGACATCGATTTGTCGAGGTAAACGTTTTCGATTGCGGCGGCAAATATCGGAGCCGTGGTTAGTATTTTGAATTTAGGAAGCATCTTTTCCTTTGGAATATTGATTGTATCGAGTATTGCAAGCTCGGTTATGGGCGAGTCGGCAAGTCTTTCAATCGCGGGACCCGACAAAACGCCGTGAGTACAGCAAGCGTAAATTTCCTTTGCACCCGCATCCTTCAAAGCTTTTGCGCCTTGAACTATTGTGCCGGCGGTGTCTATCATGTCGTCTACCAAAAGACAGTCCTTACCCTCCACGTCGCCTATTATGTTCATAACTTCCATAACGTTTGCCTTGGGACGACGCTTGTCTATTATAGCCATTTGGGCGTCCATTTTTGCCGCAACCTTTCTTGCGCGGGATACGGAGCCTATATCAGGGGAGACGACAACGAAATTGTCGCTCACCTTGGGTTTGAAATGATTGTATAGCGTGGGTCCGCCCACCAGATTATCGAGGGGTATATCGAAAAAGCCTTGAATTTGCATACAGTGCAAATCCATTGTCAGAACTCTGTCTGCGCCGGCGCTTGTTATGAGGTTTGCGACGAGCTTTGAAGTTATGGGCTCACGGGAGCGCGCCTTTCTGTCCTGACGGGCATAGCCGAAATAGGGAATTACGGCGGTAATTCTTCCTGCGCTTGCTCTTCTTGCCGCGTCAATCATTATAAGCAGTTCCATAAGATTGGTGTTTACGGGATTACTCGTAGACTGTATAAGGAAAACGTCCATACCGCGGATAGGCTCTTCAAAACGCACACATATTTCGCCGTCGGAAAAATGCGTTAATTCCATCGCGCCCAAGGTCGTATTCAGCTTGCTTGCAATTGCCTCTGCAAGAGGTCTGTTGGAATTGCCAGAAAAAATCTTTATTTCGTTTCCGTGATTTATCATTTGCTCCCCTCAAAACTGAGTATTACCCGTTTATTTTATAATTATTTAATTATAAAGTCAAGTTTATGGAGTTTGTCTTTTAAACAAATATTATTGCTGCGAATTTTTACATTTTTTGCGCATATCTGCAAAAAAAGTTGAAAGAATTGTCTTGCACTCCTCTTCCATAACTCCGCCCTCGACTTCGACCGTGTGATTTAACAGATTTGCCGAGGCAAGCTCGTTCGTCATTGACCTGCCCTTTGCCTCATACGCGCCGAAATATACCTTTTTTATGCGGGAATTGAGTATTGCTCCCATGCACATTGGACAGGGCTCCAAGGTTATATAAATTTCGCATTCGGGTATGCGCCAACTCTTTTGCTTTTTACAGGCTTTATCTATGGCTTCGATTTCGGCGTGCGCCGTAGCCATCTGCTTTTTAGTTCTGCGGTTGTGCCCGCGGCCTATTATTTTGCCTTCGCACACCACCACCGCACCTATGGGAACTTCGCCCTCTTCAAGCGCCTTTTCCGCGCATTTAAGGGCGGCTTTCATAAATTTAATATCCATATTTATCCGTAAATTTTTTGAGCGCTTTATAGCACCTTTTCAATTTTTTCAGCCTTTTTATGGGGTGCTTGAGCCCATCCGAGCCGCACTCCACGGTGTAAGCGGGGATTTTCAACTTTTGTATGCACCAATCCTTATAGCCGCCCGCGGAACCGTATATTTTTTTAGCTTTGTAGCCCGTAACATCCTCAAGCAGCTTTGCGCCTCTTTCGTCCCCTTTACCGCAAAACTCCCAATAGATTTCCTCGCCCTTGGTGTGAAAGCTCAACGTCACAAAAGGTCGGATTTTATATGTAAAATCTTTGAGCGCCGCACTTTCACACTCCGAAAAAGGGTGGTCGCCTATGCAGTTTTCGCTACCTCTGACAGTGGTATTCAGCCTGCCGCTGCCCCACTCGGCATCAAAGTTACAGTTTAAATCCACACCGCGGGCGTTTGCCTTCCAAAGGGGCATTGAAGTCTGCGAAATTACAGCGCCGTCGGGATTTAAGAGGGGAATTATCCAGCCTCCTCCCCTTTTTATTCCCTTTTTTATGTGTTTTATTGCGAGCTTTGCCGTTATCCACTCCCGGGCGTGCACCGCGTAAACGGCTATAAACTGCCTGCCGAACTCGTCGCCTATGTGGAAGGCGAAAATTTCCCTGCCCTGACAGGAATAGCCTATTATGCATTTCTTGCCCGAAAAGCTTTGGTAAAACTCTTTTACTTCGTCATATATCACATTTATAGAATATGCCGAAAAGTTGATGTTGTAGTATTACTTGTGATATTCCGAGCCTGAATTTATCATAAACGCACGGTATATTTGCTCGCATAAAATTACCCGCATTAGCTGGTGCGGGAAGGTCATATCCGAAAAAGAAAGCTTAAAATCCGCCCGCTCTTTTACGGCATTTGAAAGCCCGCAGGACGAGCCTATTACAAAGGTAATTTCTTCGCCCCTGTCGCACAGCGTTTTAATCTCTTTGGCAAGGGCTTCGCTTGAAAGCTTTTTGCCCTCTATACACAGTGCAAAGCAAAAACCTTTAATTGCGCGCAGTATGCTCTCCGCCTCCTCTTCAAGATTCTTGCCCTCGGCAATTTCCTTTATTTCCACCTTGCAAAATCGGGAGAGCCGTTTTGTGTATTCCGCCACCGCCGAGCGGTAGAATTCCTCTTTGATTTTGCCGACGCAGACTATATTTATCTTAATCATTGCGGAAAGAACCCCGTTACAAGTGAAGATATCCAAAGAATTACAAGTATTGCAAGCCCGAGCGAGGCGGTTATAAAGAAAGATTTAACCGTGCCCGCCTCCGCCCTTTTGTAGGGTACGGATTTTTTATCGAGAATAAGCCAGACAAGCCCGCCGATAAGACATATCCCTCCTGCTATTGCAAGCGACAAATCGAGGGCAAACGGAATAATTAAGTTGCCCGCCGCGTCGAGTAGTCCGCACGCACCGAAAATTACAATTAACGCATTGTTGATAAAGTGCATTACGACGGAAGGCAGTATCGAGCCCGAGCGCACCGCGATAAACGCAAACACGCAACCCGCAAAGAATTGATATACCGTCTGTTCGGGAGAGGTGTGATACAAAGAAAAACTCATTCCGACGAGGAGCACCGTAAAGAGCGTTCCGCACCCCATTTCACAGCTACGGAGTATTACACCGCGGAATAGACTCTCTTCGAATACGGCGGGAAGCACCCCAATTACTATAAGCGCGGGAACAACGAGCCCGCCCGATAGGTTGGGAAGTATATCCTTTGCACTTCTTTGGTTGTAGCCGATAAGCTTGAAAAATTCCGAGATGGGTTGGGAAATCTTACCCAGCGAGAACAAAAGCCCGAATATGAGCATTACGCCTATGAGATAATATTTAGGGCTGCACTTTACGGGGAATGTATCCATAAAGGGCAGTTTTCTGACCTTAATCGACGCAAATACGCCTGCTGCAATTGCTAGCTGGGGCGCAATATAGGAAAGATAGATATAGCTATCGCTACCCGGCTTTAAGGACAAGGCTTGAATTATTAAAAAAAGTATTAACGTGACAAAGAGATTTATTATCGTCGTAAGACTTAATGCAAGCCCGCCCGACGAGGGCAAAAGCCCCGTATTCACGGTTTTTAATGGGGAGTATTTTTCTTCCATATATTTTGATTATACATTAAATTAAATTTTAAGTAAATTATTTGTTCTATTTTTGTTTAAAAATATTAGAATGTTGTTGTGTTTCAATTTATTAAACAGATAGAAAAATCGTTTGACAATAGTTTTTTAATTATTTATAATTTTATTAACTTTAAAGGCTATGACCGAGACAGACGCTTTATAAATCCTTTCCAGAGAGGGGAATCCGCACACGGCTGAAAGGTTTCCCATCGGATGAAAGCGGTATTCACTCGCGAGCCGAGCGTGCGAAAGGTTTCGAGTAGTGCGCTCCGTATCCCTGCGTTAAAGGGTCGATTGAGGCGGCATTTTGCCGTGAAATCAGGTGGTAACGCGGTAAATCCGCCCTGAAATTAGGGGCGGTTTTTATTTTTATTCAGGAGATTTTTATGGACGTACAAAAAAACATTAAGGAAATCGAAAGTCAGGTTGACGAGGCGGTCAAAGATGTCGAATCGAGTAAATCGCTTTACGACATTAAGATGAAGTTCCTCGGGAAAACGGGTGCAATTTCCTCGCTTATGAAAAATATGAAGGACGTTCCCCCTGAGGAGCGCCCTACTTTAGGCAAGCTTTTAAACTCTCTGCGAGAATGGACAGAGCAGAAATTTACTGCGCTCGAACAAAAAATCCGTGAGAAGGAATTGAAGAAAAAGATTGCGGCAGAGAGAGTAGACGTTACTATGCCCGCAAAAGCCTTCCCGAGCGGTTCGCACCACCCCAACACGCTTATAAAGGACGAGCTTGTTTCCGTCTTCTCGGGTATGGGGTTTGAGGTTTTCGAGGGACCCGAAATCGAGAACGATTACTACAATTTCACGGCATTAAATACCCCCGCAGACCACCCCGCAAGGGATACTCAGGACACCTTCTACCTCTCCGACTCCCTACTTCTGCGCACGCAGACCTCGGCGGGGCAGATAAGGGTTATGGAAAACAAAAAGCCGCCCATTAAAATTCTGTCGCCCGGAAAAGTGTACAGAAGCGACGACGACGCGACCCACTCGCCTATGTTCTCGCAGATGGAAGGGCTTGTCGTGGACAAGGGCATTACCCTCTGCGACTTGAAGGGTATGCTTGACGAGTTTGCAAGAAAAATTTTTGGCGAGGACGTTAAAACCCGCCTCCGCCCCTCTTACTTCCCCTTTACAGAGCCCTCGGTCGAGGTTGACGTAAGCTGTTTCGAGTGCGGCGGCAAGGGCTGCAGACTGTGCAAGGGCACGGGTTGGATAGAGGTTCTCGGCGCAGGTATGGTAAACAGACGTGTGCTCGAAGGCTGCGGCATAGACCCCGACGTCTACACGGGCTTTGCGTTCGGTATGGGCATTGAGAGAATTGCAATGCTTAAATACGGCATAAACAATATGAAACTACTGTTCGAAGGCGACGTTCGCTTTTTAAGACAGTTCAAGTAAAAAGGAGATAGAAAATGAAAGTTCCTTTCAGTTGGCTTAAAGATTATGTAGATATTGATATTTCCGCCGAGAAGCTCACGGAAAAGCTCTTTTCCTGCGGGTTCGAGGTTGAAGAGCTTGTTGAAATAGGTAAAGATATTTCGGGAGTCGTTGTCGGCGAAGTTATAGAATGCGAACCCGTTGAGGGCACACACCTCTCGGTATGCAAGGTGGACTGCGGGGATAAAGGCGTGTTCCAGATTTGCTGCGGCGCAGACAACGTTAAAAAGGGAATCAAAGCCCCCTGCGCGCTCGCAGGCGCAACCGTCTATGCAACCGCCAAGGACCACGTGACGGTTGAAGGCGTTATGACTATCAAAAAAGGCAAGCTCCGCGGAATCGAGTCCGAGGGTATGCTCTGCTCGGGCGTTGAGCTCGGCGTCAACGGCGATATGTTTGAAGGCGGCGACTACTTCGGACTTTTACTTCTGCCGAACGATTGTAAAAACGGCGAGGACGTTAAACCTATTCTGGGACTTGACGACTATATTTTCGATATTGGCGTTACCGCCAACCGTCCCGACTGCCAGAGCGTTTACGGCATTGCAAGAGAGGTTGCCGCCGTGCTCGGCAAGAAAATTAAGGCTCCCGATACTTCGTATACCGAAGTTAAGGGAAACTACGAAAAAATTAAAATTACAGACCTTGCGCCCGAGCTCTGTCCGAGATATATCGGACACTACGTCAAGGACGTTAAGATTGCTCCCTCCCCCACCTGGCTTAAAAAGAGGCTCGCACTCTGCGGACTGCGCTCGATTAGCAACGTAGTCGATATTACTAATTTTATTCTGCTTGAGCTCGGTCAACCCATGCACGCGTTCGATTTAAGGACGCTTGAAGGGCGGGAAATTATAGTACGCAGGGCGACGGACGGAGAAAAGATTGTAACTTTGGATGAAAACGAGTTTACTCTCACGCCCGAAAACCTTGTGATCTGCGACGCCAAAAAGCCCTGCGCGCTTGCCGGCGTTATGGGAGGCTTAAACAGCGAGATTGAAAACGACACTACGGAGGTTCTCTTCGAGTCGGCTAAATTTGCACGCGACAATATAAGAAAGACTTCGCGTTCGCTCGGACAGCACTCAGACTCTTCCGCGCTCTTTGAAAAGGGTATAAACGAGTACACCACCGAGCTTGCAATAAAGCGCGCTCTGCACCTCATTGAAGAGCTCAATTGCGGTACGGTTACCAATGTTCATCTTGACGTCACCACCGAGTACAGCAAGCTCAAACAAAAGGAGATGACCGCAAGCGTTTCGAAAATCAACGCTCTGCTCGGCATTGAAGTGCCCGCAGAGAAGATGAAGGAAATTCTTGAGAATCTCGACTTCAAGGTTAGTTTGAGCGGCGATAATATGAAGCTTGTAATCCCCCGCTTCAGGGAGGACATTGACGGCTATCCCGATATTGCCGAGGAGGTTATAAGATTCTACGGCTACGAAAATATTAAGGGCACCTTCCTGCCCTCGGCATCCATTACCAACGGCGGCTACAACGACGAACAGAAGGCGGAATTAAAACTTAAGGACGGGCTTTCGTCGATTGGAATGTACGAAATTTCGACCTACTCCTTCTATTCGCCCAAGGATTTGGATATGCTGCATATTCCTGCGGACGCCAAAGAGAGAAAGGCTATTAAAATTTTAAATCCTATAAGCGAGGAGCTGTCCATTATGCGCACCACCCTCGCACCCTCTATGCTGAACGTAATCGTCAGAAATTTAAGAAGGGGCAATATGGAGGGCAGACTTTACGAGATTGCTAAAATTTATATCTCGGACAAACTGCCGATCGACACCTTCCCTAAAGAACACAATATGCTTTCGCTCGGCTGTTGGGGCAAATCGGACTTCTTCGAGTTCAAGGGTGCGGTTGAAAAGGTTGCCGAATTATTTAACGTGAAGTTCGAGTACGAGGCGGCGGAAAAGCCTTTCCTGCACGCGGGCGTTACGGCAAGAGTTTTGTGCGACGGAGAGGAAGTCGGATATCTCGGTCTTATCTCCCCAGAAATTTCCCATGAGCTTGCGCTTGAAAGGGCGGCATTTATTGCCGAGCTTGACTATGAGAAAATTAAATCGCACACGCAGACCTTCAAGTATCGTCCCCTTCCCAAGTTTGCCGAACAGACGAGAGATCTGGCGCTTTACTGCAATAAGGAAATTACCTGCGCACAGATTGAAAATGAAATTTATTCGGCTTGCAAATACGTGACAAACGTCAAGCTTTTCGACGTTTATCATGGTGAGCAGATAGGCAGCGGCAAGAAGTCTATGGCTTATACTATAACCTTTACCCCCAAGGATGAACCTATTGAGGACAAGGTTGACGGATTTGTCAAGAAGATTTTGGGCAATCTTAAATTTAAACTCGATATTACCCAAAGATAAGTAAAAAATGCGTTAATTAAGGCATATATAGGGGGCAATTGCAAAATTGCCCCCTTTTTTGTTGCATTTCAAAAAATTGTAAAAACCCCGTTATTTGGGGCATATATTGGGGGCAATTGTATTTAACGTCAAAAGCGGGGCGCATTGCGCCCCGCTTAATTTTTAATATAACTTACGGTACCAACGCCCCCCCGTAGCCCGCAAGCGACGCTTGCAAATAGACTTCTGGAATTTTGCCCGTTATTACGCTTTCGCAGATGAGCACCTCTATCGTTGAGGCAAAGTTAGTACTTTTAGATGGCATAATAATTGAAATATCCGAAACGATTTCAAGGTATAGAGAGTGTTTGGTCTGGTTTATTCCCGCCTCGGTAAACTTTGAAACGAAGTGGCATCCCACGTTGCTTATGGGGATAATTTTTATGTTGATTTTCTGACCGAAGCCTGCAAGCGCCTCTATGCCAGTGAGCGCGCCGATGGGGACTAAAATACCCTCTGCGCTCATCTTGTTTAAGTTTTCCTGCGAGAGATACGCCGTGTCCCTTGCTATTTTGTTTATTTTCAGGCTGTCGGTCGTTATGGAGGTCACATTCCCTCCCTCGTCTCTTTCAATGGTTATTAAATCCTCGTAACGCATACTGTCGTTCAAGGTATAGTAAATTGCGTCGTTTACGGCTACCGTCGTTATTGAGCGGATTGTCGCCTCGCTTATGGAAATTAAAACCCGAGTCACGTTGCGCTGAAAATAGATGAGCACCCCGATAGATAACAGGCAGATTATAGCCACAAGTACTTTAAATCGACGGAATTTTTTGTTTTTAAATTTTTTACGCCCCATACCATATTGTATGAGGCGGTCCAGGCATTTAACCCAATAAATATATTTTTACGGTCAGCTACGCTTGATTTTTGCTTTAAAAATGAGCGCCATTAAAAAAGAGAATACAACGGCGGCGGTAACGCCTGCGCTGGCGGCGGCGAGTGAACCCGTCACTGCCGAGAAAAAGCCCTTCTCCGCCCCTTTCATTGCCCCGCTTGCAAGCAGGTAACCAAAACCCGAAATGGGTACGGTTGCGCCCGCGCCGGCAAATTCAACGAGGGGCTGGTAGAGCCCTATTGCGGTCAGTACAACCCCCGCGAGCATAAAATACACTAAAATTTTGCCCGCCGAAAGGTCGGTAAAATTTATTACGACCTGCGCGATAAGGCAGATAGTGCCGCCCACTGCAAATGCCTTTAAATACTGCAAAAGTATTGCAATAATTTCTCCTTCCATTTAAACCTCCAACTGCACGGCGTGACTTATGCAGGGTATGCTCTCCCCTTGTCCCGATGAAACGGTGGAAAGAAGCGCTCCCGTCGCCGCAAAGAGCACTCGGCTATACAGCCCTGCGCTCATTTTAGTTAAAATATAAGAATTCAGGACTGTTGCCGAACAGCCCGCGCCGCTTCCGCCCTGAAATTCGCGCTCGATAACCTTGTACACAATTTCGCCGCAGTCAACGTGGTTAGAGGAGATATCAAATCCCTTTTCCCAAGTTAAGTCCTTTAAAATTCTGCTGCCGAGTGCGCCCAAATCGCCCGTCAAGATTAAATCGTAGTCCTCGGGCGAGGTGTTCGTGTCTACAAAGTGCTGAATAAGCGTTGCCGCCGCCGCGGGCGCCATTGCCGCGCCCATGTTGTTGACGTCGGTTACGCCGTAGTCAACCACCTTGCCCATTGTACCGTTTACAACCTTTATTCCCTTATTTTCGTCGGCGATTACACAGCCGCCCGCGCCCGTGACCGTCCACTGCGACTGGGGCGGGCGGGTCGTTCCCTGTTCCAAAGGGAAACGGTACTGCCTTTCCGCCGAGGCAAAGTGCGAGCCCGTTGCCGCAACTATTCTCTTGCAGTAGCCTGCGTTGACCATAGCGGCACCCATTAATATGCTTTCACTCATAGTCGAACACGCCGAATACATCCCAAGAAAGGGAAAATCGTAGTCACGGGCGGCAAAGCTTGCCGAAATTATCTGGTTTAGCAGGTCGCCCGAAAAGAGAGCGTCTATATCCCTTTCTTCGTACCCACCTTTCTTTATGGCAAGCGAAATGGCGTTTGTGAGCATCTTGCACTCGGCTTTTTCAAAAGTGCTTTCTGCGTACATATCGTCTTCGAGCGTAATATCCGCGTATTCGCCCAAAATTCCCACCTTTTCCTTGCTGCCGCATATCGCCGCAAACGAAGTTATGCGCGGCTCTGATTTAAAAAATATTGTATTGCCTTGTTTTTTCATAATTTTCAGATAAATAAATATATAAGCCCTACTATTACGCCCGAAAAGACGCCGAATACTATAATGGGCCCTGCTACCGTAAACATCTTTGCCGCCATGCCGAATATCCAGCCCTCGGTTTTAAACTCTATCGCGGGCGACGCTACGCTGTTTGCAAAGCCCGTAATGGGCACGATTGAGCCCGCGCCGGCGTGTCTGCCTATTCTGTCATACACGCCGAAGCCTGTAAGCAGACAGCCCAAAAATATGAGAACTATCGAGGTCGCGCCCGCAAGCTCATCGCCCGTGAGCCCCACATAGCTTAACATATAGCGGATAAACTGACCTATACAGCAAATAAGACCGCCCACGCCGAACGCAGCAATACAGTTTCTGAAATGGTTTGTCGGCGGGTTTTGGGTTTTAACATAATTAAGGTAGTTTTTGTTGTAATTTTCACGAGTTTTACCCGTCATTTCTTGCCCCCGTCCTTAATATTTTTTACGAGGCTTTCCCGCTCGTCGCGGCGGGTTAAATCTATATCGCGTTTCATTGATTATACATCCTGTCGTTCATTTTTAAAGTTAATTTTTCGGGCATAACCCTTGATACAAGCCTGAACATTGTATTTTTCATACCGCAAATCTTTATTACGGGAGGCTTGTCCGAATTGAGAATATTGTAGATAATATCGGCGACCTGAGAGGGCGGCATCCCGCTCTGCTCCATGTTGGCAAGCGCCGCAACCGCCTTGTTTACGCTCTTTGAGTACGACCTGTTCTCCTCGTCCGAGTACACTTTTCTTTTAAAAGTAAAGTTTGTTGCAGTCCCGCCCGGAAGCAGTGCCGTCACGCTTATGTTGTACGGCTTGAGTTCGCCGTATGCCGAACGGCAGAGCATTTCGAGCGCGGCCTTGGATGAAGAATAAAAGCTGTCGAAAATGATGGGCAAATCTCCGCCCAAAGAGCTTACGAGAATTATTTTCCCGCCCCGCTGCTTCATAAATGGAATGACCGTCTGCAACGCTATAAGCGCACCGAAAAAGTTGACTTCAAATAGGTACCTGAAATCCTCCTGCTTGGCGTGTTCTATGGGCGCAGCCATAGAAAAGCCCGCGCTGTATATAAGGGCGGAGATACCGCCTTGTGCGGCGGTAGTAAGCGCCGAGCGAAATTCATCGGTATGTGTTACGTCGGCGCAGATGTTTGTGACCTTGGGGTTTTGGCAAGGAGTGCGCGAAATGTTTACAACATTCCAGCCGAGAGCCGAAAGGTGCAGGCAGGTTTCATAGCCTATTCCCGAGCTGCCGCCCACTACTATTGCAGTCTTTTTGTAGCTTGTCTTTTCCATATTCCTATCTTGCGGAATAATGCCAAATTTATACAGAATTTTCTTAATTACTTATCCGATAATTATCCGAACGCCAAGTCAAGTATCATCATAAGAGCAAAGCCGAATATTACGCCTACCGTTGCTTTAATTTTGCCCTGCGAAAAGCTTTCCGGGATAAGTTCCGAGCAGACAACCGCCACCATAGCACCCGCCGAAAACGAGAGCGCCCACGGAAGTATTCCGCTGACTGCTGTAACTGCGAGTGCGCCTATAACTCCCGCAATTATTTCCACCGCACCCGAAAGCTGACCTATGAAAAAGCTCTTTGCCTTGCTTATGCCGTTTGCGCGAAGCGGAAAGGCTACGCACATGCCCTCGGGAAAGTTTTGTATGCCTATCCCGACCGCCAGCATTATAGCCGCAACCGCTTCCATCGTCTGTCCTGCGGCAAGCGCACCGAACGCTACCCCCACCGCCATGCCTTCAGGTACATTGTGCATGGTTACGGCAACGCACATAACCACACAGCTTCGCTTTTGCGCGTTCCCCGAAAAGAATTTTGACTTCTCCATAACGAGGTCGATAACTATAATGAGCGCTCCGCCTAAAACAAAGCCCGCCGTAAGTATGAGATATGAAAAATTTGTTGCAAGCTCCATAGCGGGAACTAACAGTGAAAAGAATGTTGAGGCAAGCATTATTCCCGCTGCGCTGCTCATCATAAACGAAAATGCCGAATCGTTTACCTTTCTGTAAAAAAACACGAACGCCGCGCCCGCCGCAGTCAGCGCCCAGGTAAACGCTGTTGCCATTAGTGCGAGCTGCCAGCCCGTGAAATTATTTATCCATTGCAATGTTCTTCTCCGTGCCGCTTGCCTTTTAGACTTTGCGGCAAAATGTAATCATTACATTTTATGAGAAAAAAAGCCGCGACGTGAAGTTTCACGCCGCGGCAGTTGCAACTATATTGGTTTTACGCTTAAATTTTTATAGGTTGTAAATTTTATTGTATAGCCGTTTGTCTCTATCGGTTCGCTCTCGTGAACGAGTTTGAAATTTTCGTTTTTATCGAGATTTTCAAAGAATGCATCGGCTTCGCCTTCTGCTTCCACTTTGGTTACAAACACTTCGTCGCAGTAAGGCAGGAGAGTTTTAAACATCATCTGTCCGCCGATTACAAACACACATTCGGGCGGATATTTTTTAATTTCTGTAAAAAGTTCATTTAAGGAGTGCACTATTTTGCAGTCCTCCCTGTCCTCGCCTTCGGGATAGAGAACAATATTTATCCTATCCTTTAATGGCTTGCCTTGGGGAAGAGACTTTAAGGTGTTGCTACCCATGACGACAGTATTGCCTGTGGTAGTTTCCTTAAAAAACTTCATATCTGCGGGAATTCTGAACATAAGTGAATTGTTTTTGCCTATTCCCCAATTTTTGTCGGCGTGTAATATTGCTTTCATATCTTTCCTTTATTCTACTCTGCCATTTACTCTGCAACTGGTATTATGTATTGCTTTTCGTTGCACTTGTAATCGACAAGCTTAAAGCTGTCGACCGTGAAATCGTAGAAATTCTTAACGCTTTTGTCAACTTCTATCTTGGGTGCCGGGAAGCGAGGCATTTCTATAATTTCTTTTACGGCTTCAACGTGTCTGTCATAGATATGCGCGTCGGAAATTACGTGTATAAGCTCGCCTGCTTTAAGATTTGAAACCTGCGCAAGCATTATTAAGAGCACGGCATACTGCACCACGTTCCAGTTGTTGGCTGTGAGCATATCGTTGGAGCGCTGGTTTAAAATGCCGTTTAAGGTTTCGCCCGAGACGTTGAAGGTCATTGAATACGCGCAAGGATATAAATTCATCTCGTGCAAATCGGAAAAATTGTAGATATTGGTCATTATTCTGCGGCTTGCGGGGTTGTTTTTGAGGTCGTACAGAACTCTGTCAACCTGGTCGAATTCGCCCTCTTTATATTTGTGCTTAATTCCGAGCTGATAGCCGTAAGCCTTACCTATGCTGCCGCTCTCGTCTGCCCACTGATCCCATATGTGCGACTTTAAATCGTGGATGTTGTTGCTCTTTTTTTGCCAAATCCAAAGTAGCTCGTCCACGCACGAGCGAAAAGCCGTGCGACGGATTGTGAGAATAGGAAATTCTTCCTGCAGGTTATAGCGGTTGACAATGCCAAATTTTTTGACCGTGTGCGCGGGAGTTCCGTCTGCCCAGCGCGGGCGCACGTTAAAACCGGTGTCCCAAACACCGTTTTCGAGTATGGCTTTAATATTCGAAATAAAAATTTCGTCCGCTCTGCTCATGTCTTCTTCCTTTGCACTTTTTAAATTGCCCGCTTTTTTAAAGCGGGCAATTTAAGTTTGTCTGCAAGATATTAAAATTATACACTCGGTACCGCTCAAAGTCAAGCTACTGACTAAACATAGATACAAAGTTGCATGATTATTTATAAATAGCCTATCTACATAAGTTCGGATATCAGGCGACGGGATTTGCGCCTTTGCGGCGCGCCCCGGTAAACAGCACACTGAGCTGTTCAGTTTGCGTTACAGCTTAACTATAAACCAACTACGCAACGCAAACCGATTGCTCCCGCAATCGCTCCACCCTCAAATCCCGATGCAAAGCTCATAATCAAAAGACCTTTGCGCGGACAAATGTCCGCACAAAGGTCTTGGTCGAGGCGACGGGATTTGAACCCACGACCTTATGGTCCCGAACCATACGCGCTACCAACTGCGCTACGCCTCGATTTCTTGTTTAATACTTCGTTATTATATACTTTTTATTAGCAAACCGTCAACAGATTTTCTGTTATATAAAAAATTTTGCCACGGAATATCTTCCGTGGCAGTTTTTGTGTTTAGATTTTAAGCGCTATGCTACCGTGCCCGAATTGAGCTTTTTTGCGGTAAGATAAGTGTTTACATTGTCAAGTGGAGTGAGCGTGGTAGTTGCGCTTCCCTCCGCCGTCAAAGTGATTTCGTCTCCCGCATTGAGGCTGACTATCGTGCTGCCGTTCATCGAGCGCGCCGTGCCCGTGATGAAGTCCTGCGAAATTACTCCGGACGGTTCGGGCGTGCCGTTGACGTTTACGCTCAACGTAATAGTCGAAGCGGGATCTACGCTACCGAGCAAGCCATAGTTAATTTCATAGTCGCCATCCTCGTCTACAGTGATACTGTTCGTGCCGTAGGTTTCATTGAGCACGGGCATCTGCGAGCCAAGCGTCAATGTTACAGGCGTGTCTTCCGTCAACGCAACCGTGTCAGTACTCGTGGAGTACAGTCCGCCGTAAGCTGCCAAGCCGTTTGTTGCGGGACCTTCGGGTCCGGTTTCTCCGGTGGGTCCGGTCTCACCTGTAGCACCAGTCGCACCCGTTACACCTGTTGCACCCGTTACACCTGTTGCACCTGTTGCACCTGTTGCACCCGTTGCGCCAGTGGCACCCGTTGCGCCAGTGGCGCCTGTTGCGCCGGTAGCGCCACGGGGGATAGTGAAGTTGAGAACAGCGTTCTGCTCAGTGCCCGTATTGGTTGCGAGAGCTGCGCTGCCGGGCTCGCCCGTTAGGGTGGTACCTATTACGATCTGTGCCGCCGTGCCCGTTGCACCCGTCGCACCTGTTGCTCCGGTAGCACCAGTAGAGCAGGTAGCTTATGGGAAAATGATATTAAAGATATAAGTTCCAAGCTTATTCTATGTGTAAAACTATCACATTGCCTGTAACTTTCTAACTTTACAATGCATTCCGACACAACTTCATTTCATGTCCGATTATGAAAGGTACTTTTCGGTTTTAACAATACTTCTTGCTCCAGTCTCCTTGTTTCGCCCACATGGGATTTATTTTCAGAAGTTGGTCGGGTCCATAGTGTGCAATCAGCTTTTTGCAGACCTTTAGGCTATCTATCTTAAGTGGCTCACACAAAAAAGTCTGACGTTAAATAACGTCAGACTTTAAAAGTTTTGTTTACCAAACTGTAGATTGTTTTATACTTATCTACAAGTGCTGCACTTAATTTGGCAATTTGCTTTAATTCTAATAGTAATAGCCACAGGCAAACATCCACATATTGTCTTCGGCAGATACCAGCCCTAACCCTTCGGCATAGCCACTACCGTCATCGAAGAACCGCTGCCCTACAGCATAGTCCTGTAAAAATTGCTTTAACTCTGCGTTGACGGGATGCACGCCATTCTTACAAAATTGCTTATACACACTCATAAACTCGGAATAATCTTTACCCTCTACTTTTAACGTAACACCTAAAAATCCGTTTTGTCCTTCCGTCGTAAAAACGGCATTATCTCTTGTCAGCATTGCGTAGAGAATATCGCCGTATGTACCCGTTTCCGCATCAAAGAAGTGATAGAAACCGTCCTCAGGATTAAGCGCAAATCTTGAAGGATCCATTAAATTATTGGTATCCTTGAAAGCATATCTGAAATTTGCACCAGCAACGGGATTTTCTTCCCACCAGTTATCGGTAGCATAAGGTCCATGGGGCTCTACCATTTCAAAGACATCGTCATTCCTTACAAAACCGTCCTCGTATTTTATTGTGAAATCAACTATTACGGGATAAAGTGATTCGTCAACCACATCGGCATGAACGGCAAATTTCCAAACATTGCCGACCTCGGGTTCAGACAATGCAACTAACATTCGGAAGTTTTTTGTGAAGCTTGAAAACGAACCGCCGTCGTTCTGCTGGGCTTCCAGCCAGTTATATTGAGTACTGCCACCGTAACGATCCATTATTGGATTAACTTCGTTTTGAACTATATCCACCCAAGATTCTAAGGAATATCTTCCGCTCGCAAAAGGGCAGTACGAGAAATATATTAAATCACTACGAGATCTAAGCGTAGCCCTATACGTACCTAAATTGCTAACCGTTACAGGCTTATAAATTCCCGAGCCATCACCTGATGAAGTGTCCCAAGGATTCAACTTGAGCATTTGTATGGTTATACTGGTATGGTCGTTATCTGCATAATGGTCGTTTGGATCATAGGTGTAGCCGGCAGGTATGTTGGAAAGATTTACCCTGTAATCGCCGTCAAGTCCCCTTATTTCGGCAATTCCGAACACATTAAACGGAGTACTGTAAACGCCTTCATCGCCTGTCCATTGCGCATATATAGTTGTTTCAGGATAAAATGGTTTATTTTCATAGAGAAGCGTAACTTTAAAAACCAGTCCGCCTTCATCGTCCCCTCCCGAAGAGTCAGTTCCCCCCGAAGTGTCACCGTCGCCCTTATCTTCGGGAATAAACGTTATGGAACAGCCTACAAGGAATACTGCCATGAGGAAAGATAAAATAATTACTAGAAATTTTTTCATTATTTGACCTCCTGCTTCTTATGCATAATCTTTTTCAAGAATTTGATAAAGGTTATGACGTCGTCCCACTTCAGCTTGCGGACGATAATATCCACAACAAACAAAGCGACAACGGCAATTAGAAGAGGAACCGTAAGTTGTACAATATAAGTGGCAACTTCATCCGGATCGTTTTCAAGTTTTAGATTTTCGTTATCTGCTACCGTGCCTCTGCCGTCCAAAGCCTTGTATAAAACGGTTATGTCGGAAGGATAAAACTCATCATACTCGGGAGAATATGAAATGTTGAACGAAGCGTCGGCCAAATGGTCTGTTCCATAATATGTATATGAAATCGTTACATTGTACTTACCGATATCGTCGGTTGTAAACTCATAGAAATAGTATGAAGAGTTGAATTTGAAATCAGCTGTTTCCACCTCGCCACTCGGTTTGATTATTTCAATTTTTGCCGAAGCGTTAAAGTGCAGTACGGCGGGCGTAACCTCAACATATGCCATCTTGCCTTCACGCGTCACAGCAACGTTGAATGGAGCGTCCGATTTTACTTTCGGCGTATTAGAGTAGAATACGTTATCCATAAAGTCAAGCAACACTCCGCTATCGCTCCAGTTCTGAACCCACTTACCAGCCATTTGACTGGTAAATGATGAAACTTGACCGGTACCATAACTCCAGTAGGAATACAAAGGTCTTGGCGTTATACCGGTCGACTTTTTATGGTTTACCGTAAGGACGTTTGTCGCACCTGCTTTAATAGTGCTGTATACATAGCCTGATACGTCGGGAATAGCGCTCGTATCTATACCGTTAAGAACTTTATCCCAACGTTGTGATGCGTTTACGGTAGTCTCCGCTTCGATAATGGAAACTGAAACTTGTTGGGCTACTTCACCGAATTTTGCGTCAGACAAGCTGTCCTCATTATCTGCAAAGAAATAGTTGCCGTGACCGTTAGATGCTATTTTGTTTAAAAGATTTTTTGCCACTAAATTGGCGCCGTCGCTATCTGACCCCTGTCTTCCGACATCAAAAACAGAAGTTACTATTCCGGCTTCATTGTACATCTCCCGCGCAAGCACATCAGGTGCGTCGCTTGAACTGCCGTAACTGAGTCCGTCGGTTATAAGCATAATTTGTTTGTTGCTATATAAGCTGTCATCGCCCATATACTGGTAAGCCATTTCAAGTCCGCGACCTATAACTGTACCTTGCCTCGCTTCAAGCTTGTTAATGGCGTCGATTATGTCGGCACGGGAAGTGAGAGGCCTGGGTGGCTGAACCATTTTTACGTCGCCGTTGAACGTAACTACGCAGACATAATCATCGTCATTAAGAATATCTATAAGTCTTGCACAAAGCTGCTTAGCCAAATCAAAATGGCTCAAATGATCCATACTGCGCGACGAGTCAATGACAAAGGTATATATCTTGGGATCCTCGGAACCGCCGAAGTTTACAGGCAGCATATTTTTGAACTGTATAATATCAGGGTCGCTGATGTTCTGAATCTGTAAATTGCCAAACGTAACCAAACTTTTGCCGAACGTAGACACCGCAGTATTCAAGTTTTTGGCAAATTCGGTGTAGTTAGTCAGATTAGTCATGTTGACATCGGCAAGAATAATCTCGTCATACCCGATTATCTGCTCTATGGTAAACGGTATGTCCCTATTAAGGCGGTGGATATTAATTTTACCGTTGCCGGCATATTTATTTATAAACTGAGTTTTTGTGGAGGGAGTTACAGATGAATCATACTCGAAAACGTCAATACTGGCTTTTCCACCGTATCTCTCGACAATCGTAACAACATCCGCCCATTTTTCCGTAACAGCGAGAACTTTTATGTTGCTGGATACTATCTGCGTAAACAGATAGGAATTATTAAACGGGTTGTCATCGCCTTCGGCTTCTACGTGCACTTCGTAATCGAAAGTTCCATTGCGCGCCGTGACCAGGTCAAAGCTTACTGTATTATAACCAGCGGTTAAAGTCACCGCCCTTTCCCTGTACATTTGTCCGTCGAGGTAGAGAGTTACTACCGCGTTTGTATTGTATGAAGTGCGTATCGTAACCTCAGCAGTTTCATTACTGTTTAGGAATGCAGTGTTCGTAGCCTTCACTTCCGAAATCTGCACCTCTTTGGTACCTTCTTTCAAATTGCTATCAAGGTAGATGGCATCCACCTTTATTCCCTGAGCTATGAGGCTGTCAACGGCGCGAGTGATTGCGTAACTATCACTTGTGTCCGTCTGCGAGCCATCAGTTATAAGCACCACGCGCTTTATAACATCCTCTTTGAATAGCGTTGCCGTATATTCCAAAGCTTCTGCAACATTGGTCTCGCTATCGTCCACGTTAGAATTTTTAACGCTACCGACATCTCGAGGATTGCCCATCTCGCTTACAACTTCGTAATCCTTGCCAAAGCATACAAGCCCAAGCTTTGAATTGTGGGGCAGTTTAATATTGCGAATATATCCATCTATGGTGTCTAAATTTTCCCGTACGGAATAAGAGACGTCCGCCACCACATAGACATTCGTCTCTGTCAATGTCGTCGTAATTCCAGTTCCTGCTGCAGCAAACGCAATTATTACCGCCATGATAATGTGCAGTACATAAGAAGTTATACTGTGCCCGTTCACATTTTCCTTTCTTGTGGCTATAGCGAAAGGTATCGTAAACAATACGATAAGCGGAACAGCTATTAGTAACCAATACGCATTATCGAAGCTGATATTGCTCATAACAGTACACTCCATAATCTGCCACCGCAAAGACAGCTAATATAATAAATATAGTGAACAATGTATCAAAAATCCCGTTAGTCTTTTTATTTTCGGGTGTACCGAGAAGCACAACGGACGACTCCTGTACAAAAGGTATACGCTCTTCTTCGGGCAGGGATGCATAAGCGTTGAAAATGCGGTCCGAACCATCCTTCATTATCGCCCTTATAGTATAGAGTCCTACGTCAGTAAGTTCGTATTCAACTACATCGGAAATAGTTTCGAGATAGGAATTTCTGCCCTGCGGCGATGTAACCACAATACTATTACAGCCTGCGATTACGTTAATTGGCATAATTTCGCCACTATAAAACGATGTTTCTTCGATTACCTCAGGGAAAGAATAACGCAACAGACGGATAGTTAAAGAAGTTAAGTCTGAGGACATCGTGAACGGTGCAGAATCCTTTAAATCAAAAGCGAAAACAACTTCACGATAGCCGTATGCATTTGTTCCTACAAATAATATAGGGTTATTTTCACATGTCACAAGCGTAGTGAATCTTCCAAAAAGCCCGCACTTTGAATATTTTGCCAACGGGAAATCTTTATGTACTACGCCATCAAGCATGTTTCGTATAAACGTCGAAGTAGAGGTCGAATATAGTGCCAGCTCCCTTGGAACGGTTATATTCTGGAAACCGAAATTGGTACCGGCAACTGTTTTCTGCGGATTAATAAACCATACCGGGCCATCGTTAGGCAGCGAGTCAGGCATATAGTTATCATAAACGTACAGACCGTAGCCATGCGAATAGATGCCTTCGTTTGCCTCATACTCTTCAGGAGTAAGTATTTTAAGCTGGGTATTTCCGGCGGAAGTCAGCGCAGAGCGAATATAGAAAGAGTTCTCGCTTACAATCACAGTTTCCGAAAGATTTTCGTACCTCGCGTTGTATACGATTATCTCGTTATCCAGCATAAGTGCGTCTTTCTCGGGTATCACAAGTTTCATCGATCGGAAATCCACCAAATTGCACACAAATTCAAAAGGCGTCTGCTCAAAACTGAGCACGTCCAGAGTCTTAGTTTCGTAGGGTTCTTCCGCATCGTCAAAATATAATTCGACAGTAAGCTCTCTGTCGCTCTCGTAAGAAATGACTGTTCCAGTTATATCAAGCACGCCACTTGAAAAGTCATACTCAACGTTTGACACCGCGTAGTTTTCAACGTCGGTGTAAACGTATATTATATTCACATTCTCAGCCTTTTCATACAGTTTATCGGTCAGAACGTAGGTTTTTAAAGAGGGATTTTCATCAAAATAACGCTGAGCCAGTATCATGGCGTCCTCAAGGGGCTTTGAAGCGTGCCCACAAGACAGGCTGTTTAAAAGGTCTATAGCGCGACTTTTCGTAGAGATATCGCGGTAAATTGTCTGCGACGAATTACCGGCTAAAATCAGCGTATATGTGCTGCCGCTCATAGAATCGGAAATGATATCTTCTATCCGCCCCTTGGCAACGTCAAAACGTGATTTACCACTCTGAGTTACATTCATACTGCCTGAGCCGTCAAGGACAAAACAATAAGCGCTTGCAGAGTTAGGAACAATTATCATGGGGTGAGCGATTGCCAGTGAAATTAAAGCAATTGCGATAATCTGTAGAATTAGGCTTATAATATTGGCTAACCTGCTGATAGGTACACGGCGTTTAATAAATTTTTCACTTAGCGTCCACAAGTATGTTGAAGATACTGTTTTCTCTGTGTGCTTATTGAGTATTATGTAAATTATAATTAGAATGGGGATACCAATAAGCCCCAAAAGCCCCATGGGATAGACAAATCTCATTTGATTACCCCCATCGCCGGCAATTTATCGTAGAATATTGCGTTCATGGATTCCTCTGCAGAAACGAGCAAATATGCCCCGCCGCGTGAGTAACAGTAATCACGGATTCGGCTAGTGGCGTATTCGAGAGCGCTCTTATATGCCTTAATAATTACCTTGTTGATATTCTTGCGGTAAAATTTATCGCTATCCTCGCAGTCGAAGAAGTGCATTTTACCGCGCGATTTAGGATTGAGTTCCTCTTTGGATAACACTTGAATGCACAGTATATCCCTCTTTTTGCTTGCGAGATGGTCTATCGCCGATTCATAGTCGTTATCAGTAAGAAAGTCAGAAATTATTACGGACATACCGTCGCCGTAGCCCACGGTCGAGGGCAATATTGCCTCCGAAATTCTACATTCCCCGTCAAAGACTATGTCGTTAAGCTTACCTATATTGTTCATATACGACTCTTTGCCGAGCAGGTTGGTTACCACTTCCTCCACCTGATTGTTTCGCAAAACGTAAATGGAGACTTTATCCATTTCGCATATGGACAGGTATGCCAAAGTTGCGGCAAGCTTTATTGCCTGCACGTCCTTTCTGCCCTTGTCGTACGCCATAGAACGGCTTGCGTCTATGTAAATTCTCGTATGAACCTGACGCTCGTCGAGATAAAGCTTAAGATAAAGATTTTTAAAGCGTGCGTAAGCATTCCAGTCGATTTTTGTTATATCATCGCCCGGAATATACTCCCGATAATCTTCAAAGTCGCTTGAAGAACCGAAAGTCTTGCTCTTGTGGTTTCCGCCGAACCGACCCGCCACGCAATTTTTTATGAGCGTCTGAAGCAGTTCAACCTGCATCAAAAACTCTTCGCTTACTACTAATTCGTTCATTTTATATTACTTTGATTCACCTATAACTTGCTTGATTACATCATCGACCGTAAGTTTATCACTTATAGCGTTATAGTTTAATTTGATTCTGTGTCTTAAAACGGGGTAAGCGAGGGCTCTTATATCCCTATAGGAAACGTTATAGTTTCCGTTCATAAGTGCGCGTACCTTAGCGCAGGTAATGAGTGCTTGAGCCGCACGGGGCGACGCTCCGTACCTTATATACTTCTTTGCCGTTGAGGAAGCGTTGCTGATTTCGGGGTGAGTATTGTTTACAATATTTACCGCAAATTCAAGCACTTCGTCGATGATGGGCACGCTCTTTGCAAGCTCGCGCATACTAAGGATAGTTTCTCCGTCAACAACGGCTTTGGCAGTTTCCGCCATAGTAATCTGCGTCATTGTAACTATGTTTTTAATCTCTTTTGCCGAGGGGAAATCAACCAAAAGCTTGAACATGAATCTGTCCATCTGCGCCTCGGGCAGAGGATATGTACCATCCTGCTCTATGGGGTTCTGAGTAGCAAGCACGAAGAAAGGCTCGGCAAGAGTATATGACTTCTTTGCAACCGTAACTTTATGCTCCTGCATAACCTCAAGCATCGCAGACTGCGTTTTGGGTGTCGTACGGTTGATTTCGTCGGCTAAAATGAGGTTTGCAAATATAGGACCGCTCTGGAATACGGTAGTCATCTTGCCCTTTTCATCCTGCTCTATGACATTAGTACCCGTAACGTCCGAAGGCATAAGGTCGGGTGTGAACTGAATACGGGAGAAGGAAAGTTGCAATGTTTGAGCGAGCGAACGTACAAGACGGGTCTTGCCTACGCCGGGAACGCCTTCCAAAAGAACGTTGCCGCCTGCAATTATTGCGCAGATGACGTTATCGACAACGTCCTCCATGCCGACAATATCTTTAGCAAGCTCGGACTTTATTTTAGCAATAGCCTGACTGAATTTTTCAACCTTGGCTGCGTCTTCTTTGCTTATGGGAGCAGCTTCAATCTCTTTCTCTTCAACTTCGGCCGTAGCTTCGGCTGCTACAGATTTATGCAGCTCGCCAGATTTTATTTCGTCCTTTCCCTCCGCCTGTTGCTTTTTCCATTCTTCAACGGTTAAGGGCACGTTATTTGCCGTTTCCGCTAAATTTTGGGTATCTTCTGCTGATTTCTGCGATTTGTTCCATTTTTTCATTTTTATTTTCCTCACTATTAATCATCAAATCCGTTAAATAATAATTCAAAATATACTCTTGCCGCATGCTCCTGTTCGGGAGTGAGCTGACCGCTCTTTATAATCTGGTCAAGTAAATTATAGTACTCTTGCAGCAGCTCGCTGTATTTTACATACTCACCGGTCACCGGGTTAAAAATTTCATCTTCGCTGCCATAAGAGGGGTTTCCGCCAATATCTACATCGGGTGGCGTACCAGGACCCGGATTACCAGGGTCGGGTCCGGGGTCGGGATCATTGCCGCCCTCATACAAATCGAAAATAATCAGCACCCTGTTTTGCACAAATTCGTCCACGGCCAGGTTGTACGCCTGCTCTGCAATCTCATCAGTAAAGCCGTCCGAAAAATTCCGAAACAGGATATCTATATCTTCCTGCAACCTTATCGCCTCATCTTCGCTGGTACCGTAACTTTCAAGCTGCTCGGCAAATTCAAGCAAATCTGCCGCAAACTTGTCTAATACTGCGTACAACGGGTCTGTATTATCCCTGCCGGTTGCCTCCAGCGACAATTTTATAGTTGAAGACAACGTGCCAAACAACCCGTAAAGAACGTCTGATTTTTCAATATTGAATTGTTCGCGAATTTCCTCGATATAGGGCAGTGCCCCGGAAGAAACTATGCTTATTCTGTTTGTGTAAAAAAACCTTACGTTGTCGTACTCAGTGAGCAAGTTTGTGTTATAAGTTGCCACACCGTCCATAATAGCCTGTGCAATACTGCAATCCTGCTCCTCGAATCCGGCTGCAACATCCGCATAGAAATTTACGGGCAATATTATTTTGTGAACTTCCTCTATAGCGGCAAAAACGTGTTCGTGCATTTCGCCAACAGTCTCGGTTTCGCGTAGCGTTTCCAGAAGAGTCGCCAGTATGTAAACGGTAGAATCTTTAAGTCTATCGGTAAGATGAGATTCGTTCACATTTACAATCAACTCATTCAGCGCCGCCTCTTGGTAGGCAGTAAGCACGTAGGGTGTTTTGTTGCCCGGATCAATTACGGGGCCCTTCTCCTCATCGTCTATCTGTTTGAAAGGTATACAGAATGACGTAATCACAAGACCGAGGGAAATGAGGACAATCACGCAATACTGCCATATTCTTGAGAACTTAAGTCTGCGGCGGGGAAGATTTTCGATCTTACTGTCAGCGTCATCCCTTTGCAGTTTGTAAATAAATCCCTCTTTGTCTTTAAATTCCAACGCCGTCTGCACCCTTTCGTCGAGCGCATAGTCGTTGTCCAAACTTTTTGCTACCTTCTTTTCGGTAAGTCTTACAAATAAAAATGCCAACTCGCCGACAACAAGAGCTACGGCAACGCTCAATAAAACGTAGCAACCCGGGTTAATAATTATCGCGTTGAGCTTTAACACCAGCAACACTACACCTACGGCTACAAGTCCGAATGATATTCCGCAGATAAGGCTCTTTAATATTGTCGCGATAAAAAATTTTCTTTTATATTTCTGGAAGTTTCCATCCGTAAAATAATTGGTATTTTCGTCTGTTTTGCTCTGCCGAATTTTACTGTTTTCTGCTATTGCCCTGTCTTTTTCTATACGTTTTTTATTGAATTTAACAATGAATAAAAAGGACAAGCAACCGCATATACCCAACAGCAAAAAGATAGCCGAGAACAATATTATTAAAAAGGTTATTTGTTCAGGCGACATAATTTCTCCTCGAATCAATGTACAATACGGGAGTCGTATCGAGTACAAGAGCAATATATCCGCTTGCCATAGGCTCATCTGGATAGGGCACTACTGTAACATGCACCGTTACTTCGCACTTTTCGACTACGCTTTCTCTGTCCACATCTCCTATTTCATATACAAATTTCAGTGTATAGGTACCTTCGTCTCTAATACGTAATTTACCGCCACCATCATTCGTGTAAGTATAGTTTAGATTTGTTCCCTCCCAGGTAATTGGCGATTTACTTTCATAATCTGCGTTGTATAAATACACATTTATGCCGTGAGTGGAGCCGTATGACCAAATTTCTATGTCAGTAGTTTCTCCTGATTGGCTAATACCCTTAAATTTTAACTCGTAGGGATACGTGGGAGGCGAACCGAAACCGCTGTCCTGATAGAGTGTAGCGTAGTACTCTCCCGTTGCCTCGTCATAAGTTACAACAGCCTCGGGCTCGCCTGGTTTCCACCATACTTCCATCGGGGGTATACCTGGAGCACCCTCGAAAGGATCGTAGTTTGGTACAAAATGAGGCTCAAGCGATACGGGCGTTGCCGTTGCTGGCAGAATATCATAATCGACCTCGTAGTCGCAGAGCGTACAGTTATAAATTACTCTGCCGTCCGTATACTTGCCTGCGGGAACCGTCTTTGACGGAGTTTCGCTTTTAACGTGAAAGTCAAGTTGGGTAACTGCCCCGCAGCCATTTGAAGCCTGTTTGCAAGGGTGATAGTGTCCGAGGGAGCTACCCACCCATGTATTCTGGTCGAAGTCGTGCTCACCCGTGGCGGGAAGTATGGTGCTTTCTTCTTTGAGGCACAGTGCGCACTGACGAATTGTATAGCCGTCCAGCCAGCAACTGGGCGCACGGCTTTGGAACTCTCGCCAAATATGCTCGCCTGTAGCGGGAACCACGTCATCTTTTTTTCTTTTGCAAACCGAGCATTCATATGCACCGCTACCGGGCTGATCGCAGGTAGGGTCGGCAATAAGCTCTGAAAGCACCCAGTCGTGGGCGGAAAGATCTGTACGCAAACTGCAATCATCATCAAGGCATTCGCGCCAGTGGTTTCTATCATTATTGGACCACTTAGTGGACCAGTTATGTTCAGTTTCTTCGTAAGCACAAGCGGCAATAAAAAGTGCACCGCATGCCGTGCAAACCAAAACAAGTAAACCGACAATCAATTTTCTCATATAAATACTCCTTGAAAGAAGAGTTTTTCCCCATTTATTAACATAAAAAAATGCATAATGCATTATTTAATAAAACTATAAATTAAAATAATACGTCTATTATCATTTATACATATATATTCTAACATAAGACTAACAATTTATCAAGTAAAAATTAAAAATATTATCATATTTCCAAAAAAAGGTTATAAAATAATTTGTGCGTTTCTACAGTCAAATATAAACGGCGCGGTGTAATTTCGCCGCGCCGTTTATTTTAAAAAATATAGCGTCATTAGATATCAAAACTAGCTTTCCAAAGAATAGAATACAAATAATATATATGACCCGGGGGTGGAGACGGTTACCTCAATTTCGATGTCTTCGCCTTCATCAAAAGTAATATCATTTATAAATGAGGTGCTGTCATCAAATACATAGTTAACGCCGTTTATTGTAAATGTAACCGTAACACCGAACATATTCATGATAGGGAACTGGAAAGTAAAGGTAGCCGGCTCGACAACATTAAAGTATAGTGTGCCGGAATCTTCAATAACGTTTTCCACGTCGCCGTACCCTCTTCCAACCTTTATATACTGTTTTTCACCGCTTACTTCTCCGCCTTCTGTAATGGTAAACGTAAACTCGCCTGTATCGCTACCTGAAGCTACAACGTTTATTAGAACGAGTTCTCCCTCTTTCGCTGTAAATACGCCTTCAGAATTTTTAGAGGAATCGATAATCGTCCTGTTATTGATTTCAATAGACATTTTCTTGCTTCCGTCAACGGAAATTGTAAATCTGCCGGCATCGGTTGCTATAAAAGCCTTTTGCACGCTACTGTAGGTTTCAGCTATCGTAACGGTATTTTCTCCCAAAACGAAAACATTATCCTCTTTGACAATCGTTATGACGCCGACATTGTTCGTTGCGGAAACGGAAATCTTGCCTGTAATATAGTCGGCAGCAAGATCAGTGACCTTGACAGTATATGTTCCGTCTTGCGCTAACAACATTACGGTGGCGTAGTCGTTTGGCGTAGCGTTGATTCGCTTGTCAATCACTTTGGTTTCACCGTTATAGAGTCCCACTGTTACCTCTTCCTGGGGATAGTCCGCGGGGAAAAGGATACCGATTGTAACCCTTAACGGCACATTGAATACACAAGGAGCTGAGGATTTGCTGGTTGAATATGCTGGATCAGAGCTGATTGCCTTGACGGTATACACGTGAAGCCCTGGAATGCTATTGATAAGGTAAGAATTAGAATCAACTGTATCAATAAGATTGCTGTCCTCATAAATTTCATAACCGTCGGCGTGATCAATCGGCTCCCAGCTTATGACGGCCTCCTCAGAAATTGTAATTACGGGTGCTTGGAGTTCAATCTTATCGCCATAGACAGTGTAGCTCCTCTCATTTGAGAAAGAACTGGTTGAATACGCCTTATTCGAGCTAAGTGCCCTGACTTTATAAACATATGTGCCAGGTTCAGTCTGCGTTATTTCGTAATAGTTTTCCGACTGAATTATTATGCTTATTCCGTTCTCATAAATTTCGTAGCTGTCGGCGTTCTCTACTTTTGCCCAGCTCAAAAAGCCACTATCGCTAATTAAAAGTACGGGAGCAGCGAGGGGCGAAGAATTGCTTGCATCATCACGGCATGCAGTAAATCCAAATGCGATTGCAAAAACGCAAACAATACTTACCAAGGATAAGAAAAATTTTTTAATTTTCATAATTGACTTCCTTATAGACTTGCTTGTTGGAGTTGTACGTATTATAGCATATATTTTAAAACCCCGCAACTAAAATAGACTAATTTTTCCGATTTGCACTATAAGTAACCCGCCCCCTCGAAGCCGAGGGGGCGGGAATTTAATTGTTACAGTACATTGTTTAAACGTTCAGCTTACAGGTGTTCAACAGTAAGGACAATTGTGAATCCGTAGCCTACATATGAGTCACTCACGCATGATACGGTTCCAGAGATTTGGGAGACCATGGGCTCTTCCATATTGATCTTCCGCTCATTATAACCATTATAACTACTGTTATCATAGTGGAAACTCATGAAGCTGCCAGAGCATCCAGCTACGGGAGCCTTGGTAGACAACCAGATGTTGTAATCACCGCTTAAGAAGGTACGGGTGTTCAGATTAATCTTATGACTGATTGTGTACGAGGTTGTCATACTGTTGACCATCGTACGTGTAGGTACAAATATTTCAACCGTGTCATGATTCATGTTGCTGAGCTGCTGAACCTTCTCTTCCAACTTAATCTCATATACGGTAGCCGCGGGACGGCTCTTGTCGTATGTGGTAAGCTGCAGGGTTGTAGCTACTACATCGGGAATTAATGAATTGTTGCCTGGAGTGTGGCTAAGAATTGTGGGAATGAAACCGCCATAGATATAGTGGCCTTCTGTATCAAGCTCTGCCTTATGATTGAGGAATATCCTTGTAGCATAGTTGAGAGTGATAAGGAAGTTGTCGCCGTAATCTTCGGAGATGTCAAGCGTCAGATAGTAGTAATTGTAAGCCTTTGCAAATTCAACCAAATCAATAGTTACGTCGGTATTTTCCGTAGGATTGAGCTTGATGCCCGTTACCTTGTTCTCTTCACCGAGACCGAGGGTGGTTCCGCTGAAGGTTTCTGATGTTGACGTCCATACTGCGGAGAATACTGCATCACCGTTAACTGTATACTTGTCGCCGGGCTGATATACTGTTTCGCCGCCGTCGAGAGTCCAGCCGATGAATGCATAACTATTTCTCTCAAAGGCGTAGTTATCTCTGAGGAATATTACCTCATTAGGGTCGAGATAGTTCTGCGGGTAGATTGTTGAGCCTGTTACGGGAACGTCATCATCGGCGGCAACACCGGGAACATACGTTACGTTGTAGAGTGCCTTAAGAGCTACGTAGTACGTACCGGAAGGTGAACCGTTAGTGCTGCTGTATAACATCATCGTAAGGCTGTTACCGGAGTAGCTACAATCTCTGTAACCATCAACGTAAGGATCGCCGTACACTGTAGGCCACCTAAACCCGTTATTAAAGCCACCCAGATAAACACCTACAGAAGGTGCTACATCGTAATTATCGCCTTTCTTAAGGTAGATTATGTAGTGGTGATCTGCATCATAAATATCCGAAGGATCAAGATTTACCATGAAGCGAGATTCGCTGGTATCGCTTATATCGCTTGAATTGAGAACTACCTTCACAAACTCGCCGTCTGCCTTGATTGTGGGAGTCGTGTACTCACTGAGCGACATTTCGATTATAGTAACCTCTATTTTGCCGTTGAGGCTTTGAGGGATTTGCAGAGCTTCATCGTCCTCTTGCTTGCTAAGGTAGCCTACGTACACGAACCTGCCGGTTGTGCTTGCGTCTTCGTCAATTTCAAGCATTACATTCTTCACTTTCTTCATTCCAACGGATACGTAGAATGTGTTACCAAGATTAGTGTCGAGCACCGCGGTTATTACGTATGCGCCGCTAGGTGCCGAGAAAGGAATCGCCACTGCATCAGCTGTATTCAGATTAACTGCAATGTCTGATACCTTGCCATCTGCGCCCAAGCCGAGCTGCTGTTCCGATTCGCTTACATCGTCGGCACGCCACTGAGCGTACATCGTTTTGTTAGCATCTACCAGAATCTGTTCGCCGGGCTGATAGATGGTATCCTCATCGCCGGGCGTCGCCACAGTTGCCCATCCGATGAACGAGTAGCCGGGTCTTACGAATCCACATTCTGCAAGAGTCGCATTGGAGCCTCCGGGAACAGTTTGACTGCTCACGTTGCCCGTTGCATCCTCTGCGTTCTTGTTATACGAAAGAGTTACGTTAGAGTAAAGTTTGACAGATACGGTGAAGTAGGTTTTCTGTATGCTTGAGTTGTTGCCATAGAACGACAATCTGCTTGCATTACTGTCACCGATTCTACTGTAAATCGTAGACAACGCATATTCGGTAATACCTGCATTGAGAGTCGTTGTAGTGCTACCCTTGGTATCGGGATATGAAGCGGTACCACCCTTTACGTATATATCCATTGAACCCACGGAAGTAAGGTTTACTATCTGCAGATAATAGGTTGAGAAACGTGTGGTGACACCGAAACGGAAAGCTGTTGTGGCAGCACCTTCGCCATAAGCGCCGACAGGTATATCAATGTATGCCTTGTTGAGTTCAGCAGTGCCTACGAAAGTGGCGTTTGCTTTTGTCAATGAAGTGATTGCAAGCGTGAATTGGGTACTCTCGTCAACATAGCTTGTGGAGAAGGTTAAGGACTTTCTTGCAGCTGTGATATAAACCCAACCGACATAGATATTAGTGTCATCCGTAGGGTTAGCGCCGAGACCGCGTGCAAGGTACAGTGTTGCGTCGCCTACGGTAACTATAAACTCGTTGCCGATGTTCTTTGCACCGAAGTCTGCCTCTACCTTGTAGCCGAGAGGGACTGTAACGGAATCGTCAAGTTCAACGGTAATTAAGTCGTACTCGGGATTGAGATCAACAGTTAAACCGCTACTTGCGGTAAGCTTATCTTCCACTACGTTTACGGTAGGCTCGGAGGGATCGCCGCCTTCACCTGCATTGGGATCTACTGTCCACTGAGCTTCGAACTTATAGTCTTTATCGGTTACGGTAATAATTTCGCCGGGCTGATAAAGCTTGGTATCCTCTGCGTCGGCAAGATTCTTCCAGCCGAGGAAGTCGCAGTTGGTCTTAGTGAAGCTGTTGTAAGCAACTGCAAATACATCACCGGGAAGCATGTGGATCTGTGATAAAGGAGCAGTGCCGGTTGCACCCTCGCCGCCCGTGTAGGTTGCGGAGTACAGCTTTTCAAGCTTTATCGAGAAAGCTGCCATGTAGTAATTATATGATGACGAGTAGCCTATGAGATAGAACTCGGTAACGCCTGCGGGTACATTGATATTGTAACCAACGGAGAATACGTTATCTGTAATTGAGGTTATACGATAAGAAGATGAAGAGCTGTACCAGAAGTCCATGGAAGGGAATACGCTACCCTCGATGAGTTCTGTCTTAAAATACAGCTTATAGTAGCGCGCATCAATCGAGTCACCGACAGGGATAACTATTTTGTTTGACGTATTATAGGGATTAAATACGACATCAATGAAGTTACCGTTAGCCTCAATAGTTGCCTGCTCGTAACTTTCAAGCTTGAAGGTTGCCTGTGCGCTTGTTACGGTATCAACACTGAAGTGAATGTAGATATCGTTATCGGTAATAGCCATTACAGCTATGTATACGTACTTACCTTCGCTTGTGAGAGCGCTATTGGTTACAAGGTATGCAGTTGAGCTGCTGCCGATTGTGAGCAGTATGCACTCGCCCATGTAGCTGTTGAATTCTGCAGTGAGCTTATAGTTGCCAGCGCTTACCTCTCTTAAGAAGTCAAGCTGGTAGCTGTCATACATCTCGGGATCGATTGTAAGAGAAGCTTTGGCTCCATCACCGATACCGAGGGAAGCCCTACCGTATACGAGAGCGCGCCATACTGCCGTGAAGACTACTGCCTCTTCGCCCATTTCATATTTATCGCCGGCATGCAGGTAGGTCTTGGTTGCGTCGTATTCGGATTCGCCGTCCGTAGTCCAACCCATGAACTCATAGTCAACTCTTGTAAGGGTGTTCGAGGTAATAGTAACCGATTCTCCCTTTGCATATCTTTCTGTTGAAGGTAAATTGCCGGTCGTCGTATCGGTTGTACCCTTTTGATAGGTTACGGTATTTGCAATTTCAAGCCTTACGTTTACCGTTGCGTAGTATGTTGTAGATGATTTACCGGAATAACCCTTCAGCCAGAAATAATAGTTCGGATTGGTAAGTGTCGAATATGACTGGACGGTTACTACTCCGGTTTCGCCGGGTTTAAGGGTCAAAGTAGGTGAATAGCTGGTCGATTGCCTATACGCCTGAATAGTCATCGTAATTTCAGTAGTATTGGTAATATACATTCTGTAGTACGTGCTTGCCGTAATGTCTTCACCGTATTTTACACGGAACCCGGTAGAATATGTTTCAGAATAAAGGCTTAAAGGAGCTTCGACTGTCTCACCTACAGTGAGTTCAACATCAAAATCGTATGCCGTAAGCAAGAATTCTGCTTGAATAGTTCCGCTACATTCAGCCAAGGAAATAGCAAATTTTACATCGGCTGCAGCTTTATTGAAGTATACGATATAAACGTTGTGACCTTCTTCGCTCTTAGCTGCGCTATACATAAGGAATGAAGTCTTGGTGACGTTACCGCTGTTGTTAAGCAAGGTAAGATTAAGCTGTTTACCAAGATTCCTTTCGCCGAAGTCTACGGTGAGGAAGTACCTCGTTGCCGTAATACCGGATGTAAAGCTGATTTCAATTCCGGTGAAAGTATCGGCGTCGATTGTAAGATTGAGCTTGTTGTCCTCTCCTACGCCGAGCGTGTCTTCAGCTACATCGCTGGAGCCCTCTCTCCATACTGCTTTAAATTCGACATCTTCGCTACTTGCTATAACGTATATGGCGCCGGGCTTATAGATGGTTACGCCGTCAAGAGTCCAGCCAACGAACGTGTAGCCTGCTTTGGTAAAGCCGTTAGCGTTAAGAGTGATGCTGGCACCTATATCCATTGCTTCGTGCATAGCTACCGAGCCTGTAGCGCCTTCGCCGCCGGAGTACGTTACGTTAACCTTATTGTTGACGAAGGTCATCTTAATTTTAACGAAGAGAATTTCGCCGGTACCTTTGTCGTCATACATAAAGAACATCTTGGGTACTCTGGTTTCATCCATATTCTTTTCGTAACAATTCAACTCCAAAGAGCTACCGGCCTGAAGTACTTGCTTCTGTAACGTACCAGCATTGTTTGCATTATATATGGAAAATACACCCGTAATGGAATTCACACCCTCGGGAAGCTCAAGTATCTCTGTGGTATAATTATAGTATTTTCTCTGGTAGAGCTTGGTGAATATGGGCAGAGCATCGCTGTAACTTCCAGGCAAAAAGCTGCTGGGGAACAGCGGCATTACATATTCGCCGTTGGTGTCAACTCGCTCGGGAACGTACGTTGCGCCAAGTGATTTAAGCTCGCAGGTAATAGTATATGAACTAACTGTTTGGTGAGCAACTAAAATTGAAGTTGTACCTTCATTCAAATATATTATTGCCGCTCTGGTGGTAATGGTGTTACCGTAAGGATCTCTTGTAGTTGTAGTCTTCACCATGAAGTTGTAGCCGTTTACCACAACTGAATATGTCTCGCCGGAGGGTGCAGTTTTGCCACCGATATCAACCGAGAGACTATAGAATCCTGCGGGAATGTCGCTTCTGACAGGCATGCTATCCTGGTCCTGGCTGTATGGGGTAAGCCGATAGTTTTCGTATTTAGCTTCTGCACCTATACCGAGCTTGGGTCCATCATAGTACATTACAGGAAGTAACCAGTTGTCCTCGGAGCCTTCTTCAGCGCCGGGGAAGAGTTTTGCGTTGGTAGTTACGAACCTAAGCAGGTCATTATTCAAAGCATAGAGTCCGTCTGAATTGGCGAGTTCACCGTAGGTCGTAAGCATTTTATAATAATTATAACGGTCCCAAACGTTTTCGAGGATTGCAATACCCTCGTCGTGCTCGGGGTTGGTTTCGTCGTCGTAGTGCAGTTCAACACCAAGGAAGTACTTGTTGTCTTCCTCAAGGAGTTTGAGTATGGTCCACTTTTCAGCACTGCGCGCTATACTCTTGCCGAGCGCAACATATAAAGGACTTCCGTTCCACGAGTAGTTGCCGTTCTGGTCCTTCTCCAAATCTTCAACGGTAATACCGCGGGTAAGATCAACGGGAACGGGCTCATACTTGGCGTTAACGTTAAGCTGCTTTCCGGGATTGCCGGATACGCCTAAATCGTAATCGTGGTATTCAACGCCCTTTGAAAGGGTGATAAGGGTAAGGCCGATACCATTTGACTCGAAACTGAGATCCCAAGATTCCTGATCGCTATAGAAATATTCGGGAATAGCATTGGGAACATCGCGGAATTTAACCACATACGAATGCGTATCCTGCTTTACAAAGTATAATGTAAGAGTACCGGTCGCATCGGTTACACCGCCTGCGATTTCGGATTTGTTGTCTGCATCGTTATAGAATATACCGACAGCAACGTCCGCCATCTGACGATTGAGGACGTTATTTACTCTTATTATGTAAGTGGTTGCATCGTAAAGTACAACCTCTATATCTTTGGGGGATGAAGGGGTAAACGTAGGCTCCTCTCCAGCGGGGATACCGAATGTATGGTTGGTATTGTTTCTTGTGCTGACCGCAATACCAAAAGTCTTTGTTTCCTTAGCGGGAACATACAATGCAAAGGTGCCAGTTGTAGCGTCCGTTCTGATCGTACGCCAAACAACTTTCTCTCCTTCGCTCTCGTAATATATATCGAGGTATGTATTTCCGAGCGCTACGTCGTCTTCATCCTTAACGCTAAGGTTGAACACAACACACTCGGTAAAGTCACTTCCCTCCAAGGATAGACGATAGATTTTGCCGCTTATAACAAACTCTACATAGTCCGCATCGTCCGTCACTACTTCGGCGGATTCAACAATGTACGCTTTGCCAAGCTCAGCAGCGTCGATAGAGTCCATGTAAACGACATACCATTCGTCATGACCCATTGCCTCTTTGCCAAGCACTTCAGCATAAGCATTGTAAATAGCATCGTACTTGGTCTCACCGCTCTTGTTGTCGTTGCAACTTCCTTTGCAACCGACAATACCTAGTACCGCCGCAACAACGCACAACATAGTGAGTATGGCAATGAGAATTTTTCTGCCTTTTTTCATGTTGTTTTTTTCTCCTTTTTATATTTTTTTATAATTTAGAGCTTTCGGGAACGTAAATTTCCTTAAAACCCCAATTATGCATAAAAATTTGACTTTTTCGACGGCTTTACGCTTAATTCAACTTAAATATTTTACAGCGCATTTATGCATTTTACAATAAGCCGCCTATTGTAGCTATGTCGATTATATCATATAAATTCTCACAATGCAAGAATTTAACACTTATTTTCGCAAAATTTTACAAAATACGTAAGGTAAATATTTAATATTATTGTAGATACACAAATGTTTAATTTGCTTATAATATGGCGTTTGCGTCCTAATTTTTGCCGATATAAATTTATAAAGTCTGACTAATAGTCAGACTTTTATTCGACATGGGTACATTTTTTCATTTATCTGCTAAATTTTATAATTATTGGTATCCATTTTGCTTGAACTTGTAATAGATGCTCATTCCTCTCCCGTTTTCGGTTTTTTCGCCAAGCAGTATAAAAGATATAAGCTCCAGACACATTTCGCGCGTGAGAGTTTCACATTTAGCATAGCGTTTTAATTTTTCTATGTATTCCTCTACGGTTTTATCGCCATCGTTGAGTTTTAAAAGCCTTTGCTCGATTTCGAATATACTTCTTTCGACGCTCTCTTTTTCGTTTTGATATCTTTTACACAAGTTGACGCACACGTTTTCAGGCATACCGTTTAAGACATTTGCTTCAAACGCGTGTTCAATCAATTTATCTAACTCCAAAATGCGACTTTTTAAAGTGCGCAGCTGTTTTTCGTCGGAATATTTACTCTCTGCCTCGCGCTTTTCCATATCACGCAAAAATCTGTCCCTTGCTCTTTGGTCGTCAATTTCCGCCGTACTCAACATCGAACGGATATCCTGCAAAATAATACTTTCGAGCTCACTTTCGGATATTCTGTGCGACGTGCAAAAGCTTTTCCCGAGGTCGGCGTAGGTGCGACAGACAAAGCAATACTCTGTGCCCTTATTTTTGTAAGAGGAAATCTTGAACTTTTTTCCGCAATCGGGGCAGACGAGTAGCCCGGACAGGGGGTGAATTCTGTTGCGCTTGTCTACTCTCCCCCGCGCCACGCATCTGTTAAGAGCCTGAACCCTGTCCCAGACATCACGGCTTATTATTGCTTCGTGGGCATTTTCTTTTATTATCCGCTCACTTTCTGGCACCTTTACTACCTTATGGTTTTTATAGGAAACACTCGTAGTCTTATGCTGAATAACATCGCCGATATACGTGGGATTGCTTAAAATCCACATGACCGTTTTGGGTACCCATAGAGGCGAACAGCGTCTGTCAGACTTTTTGCCGTCTGCTCTCGTAAAATATGTTGCGGGATTGGGTATATTCGCGCTTGTTAGAATTCTTGCGATGATCCTCACCGAATTACCCTGTAATCTCAAATCGAAAATACGCCGAACAACTTCTGCCGCTTCTTCGTCTATTATAGCCGTGCGGTTATCGTCCGAACCCGCCTTGTATCCGTAGGGATAATTCCAACTCGTGTATTTGCCCGAACGCTGCTTGGCTTCCAACACCGCCCTTATCTTTTTGCTGGTATTCGCAGCGTGCCACTCGTTGAAAACATTCATTATGGGCATCATATCCATTGCGGCAGAGCTTCTGTCCGCAGTGTCCACATTGTCGCCTATTGCTATAAACCTTATGCCGTACGCAGGAAAAATGTAGTCAATATACTGACCTACCTGTATGTAGTTTCGCCCGAAACGGGACAGGTCTTTTACGACTATCGTATCGATTTTCCCCGACTGCGCATCGGAGAGCATCCGCTTTATTTCGGGGCGGTCGAAATTTGTTCCCGACCAACCGTCGTCTATATATTCGTCAATAATTGTGCCGCCGTGTTCGGCTATGTATTTTCGCAGAATAATGCGCTGATTATCAATGGACATTGACTCGCCGCTCTTTTCGTCGTCACGCGAAAGCCGCATATATATTCCCGATTTTTTGAATTGCCCGGACATTTACGACAACCCCATTTCCCTGCCTGCACGAATTTCGGCAAGCTCTGAAACAACTTGATTTATATCTTTATCGCACGTGAAATGCCTTGTAACTGTGTATTTGCCGCTGTCTGTCTCGTAGTTTGTTTGTTCTTTCAGGCAAGATGAATATTGCTTGATAAGCTCTTCGATTTTTTGCGTTTTATTAAGCCCCCCCATTTTAATTTATATGTATATATGAAATTTTTTCAGGCAGTGTGAAAAAGCGAGGACTTTTGTCCTCGCTTTAAGTTGCTTTATTTTATTTAAATTACTATACCAACCCAATACTTGTAGTACAGCGAGCGGAAGAATCCGCAGTTTTTGAGCAGCGCCGACTGTGCTGTTTGGATATACCACTTAACGAATGCACGCTCGGTTTCGCTTACCTCATACTCGCCGTATACGCATTGTTCGGCAATTTTTATAAACCGTTTTGTTCCCCTTTCGGGCACACCGAAATTTTCAAGCACTTCGACGTCAAATCCGCCGAAATACTTGCAGTCGTGTAACATTATTGCGTACGCGGAGCGCCCGAATTGGGCTCCGCCGGCGTTTAACGCCTTCCTACGCTTTGTACGCGCGAGATGTCTGCGCAGTACGAATATCAGCGCAATTGCAAGCAGTGCGGCTATAACCGCAGTTACTGGTATTAACACTTTGAGTGCTGTTAAAAGTTCGGGGTTGCCGTCGGCAGATTTCGGAGGGTTCTCCGTGGGGGGAATTACGGGCGGTCCGGGCGGCTCGGGGTCCTCCTCGGGCGGCTCGGGGTCTTCCTGCGGGGGAGGGTTGGGGGTTGTGCCGCCTATGTCGGGATTGGTAGGGTCAACAGTTACGTCGGGCGCCTGCTCGGTGAAGAAAGTCGGGGTCACCTCTATGGGCAACCAGCCTATTCCGTCGAAATACACCTCCGTCCATGCGTGCGTGCTGTCGCCCGTAACTGATACGGACAGCGTTGCCGAACCGCCGTTGTCCTCTGCGTGCACGGCGTAGCCCTCCACGTAACGTGCGGGGAAGCCCAAAGCGCGGAACATACAGGTTGCCGCCGTTGCGAAATAAGCGGCGTTGGCAAGCCGTATTTTTCCGCCGAAAAATTCGTTTACAAAGCTGTTTCCGACACTGTCGCAGTTGTCGGCGTACGCGTAGGCATCGAGAAAGTATGCGCGGATAAACTGCGTTGCGGTATTTATAGATTGAGTTTCGAAATCGCCGATTACTCCTGAAAGGGCGGTTCGGGTTTGTGTATCCAAGTTTAGGTACGTATCGTAGACGAATGCACGGTACTGACCTTCGAGCTTGATATATCCGGACATTGCCTCTGAACGGTTGATGTTCTCCATTATCCACTCCGCTTGAGTGACGCGCTCGCTGCTTTCGTCAGGCGCGAATACCGTGTAGGAGTAAGTATTCGAGGTAAACAGATTGCCGCGCAGACCCAAATCGTAGTAAGCGTTACCCACGGAGTATTTGCTTAACGTGTAGGGTACGTACACGTATCTGCGGTCGGCGGAAATATTCTCCACCGTGACCTCGTAATGATTGTTGCCGCTGTTTAAATTGGAATATTCGGCGTACTGCACGGTGGGCAAGCCGCCCTCGCCGATATAGTCGAGAAGTCCCTGATATCCGTTTTCAACGTAGGCATTCTTATCGGTGGGCAACCAATTCGAGCCGTTTAACTCGCTCCCTACGAACCCGCGCAGATACAGCGTGGGCGTGAGGCGGGATATCGTAAGTTTGAGCCGAACCTCGTTTGAGCTGCGCATACCGGACGAACCGGCAAGCTTGCCGTTTGGCATGCTTACGCCGTACGCCGCGTTTTCAAAGGCTTCCTCTATTGATTGTCTGAAGTCGTCCACTCCTCTGCTTCCGCTGAAAAAGTAGCACGGCAGAGTTGCGAGAGCTACGGTTGCCCCGCAAAGCAGATAACAGCAGAGCGACTTTACGGGCATTCCGTTGTGCAACGTAAGCAAGCCTATGCAGACGAGCACTATGAGGATAGCCGTATAATAATGAGGGTTCATGCCAATAAGAAGCAATACAAGGTAGACTGTTGCAGATGTGCAGACGAACAGATATGGAATTTTTACGGCAAATACCGAAAATACTGCAAACCATACGGCAACCACCGTTGCAAAAAGGAAAGTTGCACCGAAGCTTTCGGTAGCGGAAAGTGTTTCCAATCCTGCGTGGCGGGTTGAGTTTATAGTCTTTACTGCGCCGTTAATAAAACTCAAAAGTCCGTTTTTAAACGCGGTAAAACCTACTCCTATGCAGAGTGCTGTTACAATGAGCGCACCGCCCAGGATAAAGTATATTGCGTACTTCTTTTTTATGAAAAACTGCGGGAGAACAGCCACAGCCGCCCCTATCGGTAAAACAGCGTAGTATGCCGAATTGACGGGGAGCGTCGAGACGAGCGTTAAATACAGCGCGAAAAAAGCGGCTATAGCAATCGCTATATCCAAAACGATGTTTCCCGACTTGTTTTCGGATTTTACAGTTGTCGTTTTAACCGATTTTTTCATATTTGAAGTAACCTTAAATTCTGCACGCCGCAAGGGCATCGTGAATATTGTCGAGAGGAATATTGATTACGCGCACGCCCTGGTGTATAGTTTCGCCGGAGTTTTCGCCAACCTCTACAGCCGTGACCTCCGCATCTACGGCGTAGCCGAACTCCTCGTAATTAACAAACGGAGATACGAGGATGATTTTAGTGAACACGGCGCACTCGGGGGTGCGCGACAGATAGAACATAGTTTCCTCGTTGCCGTCGTTGACTTTAATACTCATAAGCTTGCCGACAGCGCGCACGAAAGTATCGCTGTCGCCGACCTCCGAGCTTTCGAATTCGCCGCCCGTAAACCAGCCCACGCTGTGCGTACTGCACGTGTTTTTTAGCGCGTTGGAGATTGAAACGGCGACGTCGAGCACGCCGTTTAACTGTGCGTCAGTAGCCGTGTTTTCGTATTTTACACGGCTTAAATCCACAAGGATGAGTATGCGCCTGTCGTCAGTTGCGCCGAATTCCTTGGATTTGAGCGTGCCGAACTTGCCCGACAGCTTCCAATGCACCGTGTTGGGCGAGTCGCCGACTATGTAGTCGCGCACGTCGTAAACTTCGGTAATATCGCCGCCCTTTTTGGGCAGGGATGTGTCTCCGAAGATTGTGTCGCTGTATCTGTCGCCCACGGTAATGCCTATATCGTCGAACAGCATAGGCGAGACGATTGCCTCGGCATATGCGAATTGCCTTACCTTTACGGAGAACACTCCGAAGATGTCAACAAGGTACAAATAATCGCACTTGACGCAAATTCTGCCCGAGTCTGCGCCGTTATAGTCAAAAATATGAGGCGCAAACGACAGGTCGTTTATTAAAAAGCTCTTGTATTCGGTCTTGTCGAAAGTAGTATTCTCAATCTCGACAAGCACCTTAATTCCGCCGAGAAAAAAGCGCGGGGTAGCGCTTGCGCGCATATTGAGCTGCAAAGTACCTCCTCTTATGCACGATTCGCGCACGGAGAGCTCGAAGCGGACCTTTTTTCTGACTATTAAAAGCATTATAAGCGAAATGAGCGGCAACGCCAAAAGGCTCACGAGTAAAAACAGTGCCACCGCGCTGTTAGAAACAACGAACGCCACTGCTACCGCGAGCAATATTAAGCTGTAAATAATTCGCTTTACCGCCATTTCTTTACCTGCTTTGTCCTATTACGCTATCGTGGGAGCCTTTGTGTTTTCAAGCACTCCCTCTAAAATGTTGCGTGAAGTCATGCCCTCCAATTTTGCGCGGGGGCGAAGAATAATTCTGTGCGCGCAGACGTCGCAGAATACGTCGAGAACGTCTTGGGGTACGACGTAGTCACGCTCGTTAATTACCGCGCAAGCCCTTACCATACGCGAAAGCGCCAAAAGTCCGCGGGGGCTTACCCCGAGCTCTATAAGCGGGTGGTTTCTGGTGTTTTCACAGAGCGTTACCATATAGTTCAGAATATCGTTGGATATGTTGATTTGACCGATATAATTCTGAATTTCAACGAGGCTGTCGCGGTCGATAATTTGCTGAAGCTGGTCTAAAGGCTCGCTCTTTTGGTGCCTGCGCAGTATTTCGACCTGCTCCGATGCGTCGGGGTAGCCTATGGACATCTTTATCATAAATCTGTCGAGCTGGGACTCGGGCAGTGGTTGTGTGCCCAAGGAGCCGACGGGGTTCTGGGTTGCAATACAAATGAACGGGTTGGGCAGTCTGTGCGTTACGCCGTCTACCGTCACTGCGTTTTCCTCCATCGCCTCCAAAAGCGCCGACTGCGTCTTTGCCGAGGCGCGGTTTATTTCGTCGCCCATAAACAGATTGCACACAATTGCGCCCTGCTGATAGTCGAATGCGCCCGTTTCGCTGTTATAGACCGAAAAACCGGTTATGTCCGAGGGCATTGTGTCGGGCGTGAACTGCACGCGCTTAAAGTCGAGCCCGAGCGTCTTTGCGAACGATAAGGCAAGCGTCGTCTTGCCCACGCCGGGGGTGTCTTCTAAAAGAACGTTACCCTTGGCGTAAACTGCCATAAGCACCTTTTTGATAACTTCGGTTTTGCCAATTAAAACGCCTCCGATAGCCTCGATTATTTCTTCCGATTTTTCTATTATCATATCCCTTGTTCTCCTTGGAATTTATACTTTTTAATTTGATGCGTTACTTTCATACAGCTTGGGATTTCCGTCCCCGTCAAAATAGAACCACTCGAATCCGTTATAGAATATCGTGGGGGGCTCCTCGCTGTACAGCGCTTTTATAATGCCCTTGCCGTTATTGTTGTAATATTCGCCGGTTTCTTCATCCTTTATGCCTTCCGTAAAATACACGCTGTTCGTGCCTTTACTCAATGCATTATACTCTGCAATCGTCATTTTAAAGAAAGTGTTTTCTATTCCGTAGTGACCGTTGAACGCATAGTTTCCTATACTCTTTAAATTGCCGTAAAAGATTATAGTTTTGAGTGTGTTGCAATTTCTGCGTGTATCTACGTTTTTATCGTTCTTTGAGTCAAAGGCGAAAGCATATGCGCCTATGCTTTCAAGCGCCTCAGAGCAACGCAAACTTTCTATTGCCCTGCACTCGTAGAATGAATAATCTCCTATCTTTTTTACAGTGCCTGGTATTACCACGTTTTTCAAAGTCTTGTGATAGGAGAACGCATAGTCACAAATTTCTGTTACGCCCTCTTTAACATTGAGCTCGGTCAATCCGTTATCCGCGGCGGCAAGTATGAGCGATTTGCCGTCTTTGGAATAAAGAATATTGTTTTCAACTGTGAAATAGGGATTATCCGCGCTGACAGTTATCGTTTTTAGAGATTGTAAATAAGAAAACACCGTATAGTCGAAAGGTTGAAGTCCTGCGCCTATATGCAAGCTGACTATGCCCGAACAGCCGCTGAACGCCTTTTCCCCTATCGTGGTAACGCTGTCGGAAATAATTACGCTCTTTATATACGTCTGATTCATAAACACGGCGGATTTTACTGTGGTAATACCGTACTTAATGTTTACATCCGCTTCAGACTCCGAACCGAAATACATTGTAAGCTCAGTGCCTTCGTATACGACGTGTCCGTCCGAAGAATATTTTTCGTTGCCCTCGGCGATATAGAAATATATGACTTTGGGACAGTTGAGTAGTATGCTCGCACCGATATTGGTTACGGTCGCTGGCAAAGAAAGGGACTGCAAATTTGCGGAATTATAGAATGCACCCTTGCCTATATTTTCCATGCCGTCGTTTAATTCAACGGTTATAAGGTGTTTTTGGTTGTGTACCGCATACGGCAATACGACGCGCGTAGTTGACGCCGTTTTCAAGAGAGTGTTTGCTCTTGCAGGCGGAACGCAATACAGAACGCTTGCCTCTCCGAAGTCCTTGTCGCCCGCTCTACTGCCGTAGAGTATGCCGTCGATTGACTTGAAATAGGGATTATTCTCCGAGACCGATATACTTTCGAGCGCGTTGCACGTGTACATAGGGGGTTCGACTGCGCCGAAGGTTATTCCGTCGCTGTCGAAGGGATAGACGCCGAACTCCTCCACTCCCGCGCCCAAAGTCAATTTTTGAAGCTTTGAACAGGATTGGAACACATAGCCGCCTACGTGCCTTACCGAATCGGGCAAAACTACTTCCGTAAGCGAGGTGCAAGAGGCAAAAGCACGGGGGCCTATGTACTCCACTCCGTCCAAATTTATGCCGGGGAGCTTTGTACAGCCGTAGAAAGCGCGTTCCTCGATAGTGTTTACTTTTTTAAGCGTGACCGACGTCAGAGTTGAAACAGTATAAAAGCAGTACGTCGGTATTGTGTTTATCCACTCTGGAATTGTTATTTCTTTCAATTTGGTGCCGCGGAAGCAGCTCGACGGCAGAGCCGTCAGATTTTCACAACGACTAAGGTCTATGCTCTCCAATCCCGCCTCGTAGAAAACGGACGCGCCAAGCGATTCAATCCCCTCGGGCAATACGACTGTTTTAAGCTCGGTGCATCCGCGGAACGCCGAACCGCCTATCGCCGTAACCGATTCGGGAATATCGAGCGACGGCAGTGCCGCACAGTCGTAAAAAGCACTTGCACCTATCGTTTCTATGCCGTAGGGCAAATTGAGAGTTTTTAACGCCTTGCACCCCCTGAATATGCTCGAAGGCAGAGTGTGCTTGTACTCGTTTCCGTTATCGTCCACGTAAGTGACGTCCGTCAAGCCCGTAACCGATTTGAGCGCCGCACAGTTATAGAACACGCTTGAACCGAGCTTTTTGAGCGTTGAGGGAAAGACAATGCTTTCAAGACTTGCGCAACCCGAAAATGCCGAGCCGCCTATGCTTTCAAGCTCGTCGCCCAAATCTATGCTGACAAGGTCTGCACAGCCCAAAAATGCGTCGCCGGCTATGCCGATAGTTCCGTCTATAACTTTGTATTCCGTAATGCTCTTGTCGAGCATCATAATCAAAATAAATTTGCCGCTGTCCTCGCCCGAAAGTGCGACGTACTCCGCCTTTCCGTCGCCGTCGAAGGTACTTATATTGGAGCCGTAGAATACGCCCGTCTGTATAGTCTTTACGTTCTCCAATCCGTGTACGTTTTCAAGAAGCGAGTACGCAAAAGAGTAGTGCTGCAAGGTTGTTACACTCTCTGGTATGACTACTTCGGTGACACGCCAATAGGCGCAGGCGTAGCTTGCTATTACCGTCAGCGAGGTGTGGAATGTCGTTTCCTTGCAGTCGGACGGCATAAAGTACAGCGTAGAAAAGTCCCTTGAATAGAGCGCTCCGTTATACGAGGCAAATTGAATATTGCCCAAATCTACTGCTATATTTTCAAGTCCCTCGGAATTGATACCAGACAAAAAAGGAACGTCGATATAAGCCGTGGAGGGAATATACAAATTTTTAAACGGGCTTCCGCCTTTAAGAGCCGACTTTATGTCGATATATGTGACGCCCTCGGGTACGCGGACGGAGTCCTCACTTCCCGTATAGCCCGAAAATACACGCCTTCCTCTGTCATCAAAAGAGAGCTTTAAGGTAGAGAGCTCTTCTTCAGTTAAATAGTGTGCGTGGAAGTTTATTATTCTTTCGTTGCCCGTTACGGGGGGCGCAAGGGTGTAAAGACCTGTTGCAAGATTTTCGGAAGAATCGAACCAGCCGTCAAAGCTTTCGGCTCTGTCGGCGTTCGTTTCGCGCATCTGCTCATCTGTGGAGATGTTGGTCTGAATTAAATTTATCCAAACTGCAAGACCCAAAGTATCCGAAAGCTGCGCCTGAGCCTTTACCGTCTGGTACAGTTCGGTCTGCTCCTCGTCTAAATAGAAGTTAGCCGTATAGTCGTTTACGTCGTAATATATGTAGTTGACGGCGCCCCTATATGAGAGGCTGATTTGCTTGTTGGAGCCGACCGTGTTCAAATCGAAACTGTCGTACTTGACCGTGCCGTTTGCAAGCGACTCCGCAGTTACCCTGAACTTGTTGCCGTTCCTGTCGGAGAAAGTACAATTACATTTTTCTATGACGGAGCGCTCGTCTATCTCCATGCCCAAGGCAAAGCTCAATTTGTTGCGCTCGATAAACAGAACTTCGTTTTGCGTAGCATCCGGAACGGTGTGGTCGCCCGCATATCCCAATTTTGTGCATGCGGCAAGTGCGAAGGCACAAATTGCCACCGCTGCAAGAAGGATTACAAGATAAATTCTACTACGCTTCATCTTTTTACCTGCCAGCCTTTTTCTTTGCCAAAACCTTTCCTGCCGTTACGCGAAGCTCGTCGAAATCGACGGGTTTGGAAACGTGTCCGTCCATGCCCGCCTGCTTTGAAAGCTTTATATCCTCTACGAACGCGTCTGCGGACAGCGCAAGAATGGCAACGCTCTTTGCGTCGTCTTTACCGCTTGCGCGGATTGCTTTCGCCGCCTCTCTACCGTTGAGCTTGGGCATGTGTATATCAAGTAAAATCAAATCAAAATAATTCTCGGGCTGATTGGTGTAGAAATCGACAGCCTCCTGCCCGTCCTTTGCGTGGGTCACCACCGCACCCTCGTCAGAGAGAATTTCTATAGCAATTTCGGCGTTGACCTCGTTGTCCTCGGCAAGAAGTATTTTGCAACCGTTGTATGCAAAGTCGTCGCTTTCGCTCTCCTGAGGGGTTTCGTCGGCGTCCTCCTCCACGCTCTCCGTAAAAGGTAGCGAAAGGAATACCGAGAAGTCGGTTCCCTTGCCGAGCTCACTGTCGACGACTATGTTGCCGCCCATGAGCTGAACTATCTGGTCGCAGAGCGCAAGTCCGAGACCCGTGCCGCCGTAATTGTGCGCAGTGGACGCCTCTTCCTGCTCGAAAGGCTTCATAATTTTGCGGATATTTTCCGGCGCAATTCCCTTTCCGGTATCCCTTACGCGGATAAGTATCTGTGCGTTTCCGCCGATGTTGTCAAGCTGTTTAAACGTTACGGATATGCTGCCGCCTGCAGGTGTGAACTTGTTTGCATTTGATATAAAGTTGGTTACAACCTGCGTAAGACGCATTTCGTCCGCCATGAAGTAGGGCGAAGTAAAGTCAATTGTTTCGACCTTGAAGTTTATGCCCTTGCCCGTGACCATGCCGTTGAACATGTTCCTTATTTTATCGGCAAACGCATTGATGTTGAAGGGTGTGTTGTATAAAAGCATCTTTCCGCTTTCAAGCTTGGAGATGTCCAAAATGTCGTTTATTATGCTTAAAAGGAAGCCCGAAAGATCCCCCGCACGCGCCAGATATTCGCCTGCTTTTTGGGGATTGTTTATGTTCTTGCGCGCAAGCTCCATCATGCCCATGACGCCGTTCATAGGCGTACGGATTTCGTGACTCATGCTCGACAGGAAGGTAAGCTTGCCCGCCGCTTCGCCGAGCGCCTTATCGAGCGATTCGCGCAGCTCTTTCATTTCCTCAGTCTGCTCGGTTATATCGTAAATCAAAAATGCGTCGTAATTTTTACCTTCGTGCGTAGTCCTCGCCGTCTGAACGATTGCGTGTCTGTTATCGCCGTAACAAAAATCAAACGAAAACACGCCGCTGCCGTCCCATTCTTTATACCTGTTGACGAAGGCACGCCAAGGCTTTTTGCCCACGGCATCGCCTATTGCAGTTAAATCAAGCCGCAGTTTTTGGGCGGTTACACCGAAAAATGCCGACGAGCTTTGGCTTATGTACACGGGCGAACAGGTGTCCGCCTCCACTATAATGAATGACGCGCTGTCCGCATTGCCGAAAATTTCGGCAAAAAGCTGATCACTGTTTTCAATTGTGGCAAGCTGCTTTGCACGCTCGTTGAGTTTGGCACGCTGAGTTCTTACCCAAATGATTGCAAACGTGATTACCGCCGCAGCAATAAAAAACAATATTAAGCTATATACTACGATATAGACTGTCATGAGGTATCTCCAAATTACATACGTATCTATTTTAATTATATTGTAAACTCATATTTTTGTCAATGTATAGATTAAGAATATTTGATTTGGAAGCTTAAATAAAAAACATCCCGCAAAAAATGCGGGACGTTTTTTTATTGATCATCTTTCTTTTTCTTCTTTTTCTTGGGTTCCCCGTCGTCCTCGTCGCCTTTCTTTTTCTTGTCTTTGAGTCCGGCGAGTTCGACGTAGAGCCGACGCAGGTTTTCGCGTTCGTTGTCTATTAGCATAGAGAACGTGAGGAAATAGTGCTGATCCACAGGGTCGGGCTTGACGCCCTGCAGCATTGCGCGCATAACCGCGATCTGAGAGCGTTCACGCTTTTGCTCCAACGCCTCTATCTCGCGCTCGCTGTCGTCTATTGCCCTTTTAAGCTTACTCTTTTTAGACATCTTTTACCTCCGTACTTTCACTATCGTCCAATTCCTCTTGCTCGTCTGCGTCAACCTCTTCAATCCTGTACACGCGCGTCGTACCCGATACAACACGCTTTACAAGTCCGCGTTCCATGAGCGCCATATCGCCCTCGTACGGCATAAAGTAGTCCTGCGGTTCAAAGTCGGGCTTTTTGTAGATTCTTAATTCCTTCATTATGCCCGCTATCATCTCTTTGGCGTACTTGAGTCTGCGCGCGCTCTTGATACGGAACAGCGTGGGGGTATCCACCGTGTTCGCTGTGTCGGAGACATCCTCTACCTTGTACTTCGTGCCTTCATAGCCGGCGGGCTCTACCGCAAGCAACAGACACAGCGTTTTGCCGCGCACGGCAATTCTTGCAATAGCGTTTCTGCCCAAGCGGAAGGTCTCACGCCTCCAACTCGTGCGCTCCTTGATTTTATCGTAGGAAAGCAGCTCGTTTTTGAGCGCCGTATACCACTCCTTGGACTCGTTGGTGAGCTGACAAAGCTTTGCCAGATAGCTGCGGTTGTAGTGTACGCGCTCGGAGCCCTCGGTAATATACTGGGGAGCTTCGTCCTCCCTGTCGTCGTCAACAGGAGCGACAACTTCGGGTTCTGCAACGGGTTCAACCGGTGCTACCGGCGGAAGCTCAGCAACTTTAACGGGTGCGGGCACCTTTTCGGCTACCGGTTGGGCAGCCGAAAATTCTTCGTTTATAGGGGGCGCCATAACCACCTTGATTACGGGTCGGCGCCTGCGAAGTGCGATAATAAATATAATACCAAGCACCGTGAGGAGCACAACGAATACCGTCAGTACCGATATAAGTATTACCAACAGATTTTCGTTAGTTAATTTTGCTAAAAGTGCAGTTAAGATATTCATTAGTTCTCTCTGTTCCTCCTTACTGCAAAGTAAATAACGACGCAAAGCAGTATGCTTGCCAAAATTGCCAATATACTGCAAATCATCAGAAGAGTTAAGTCAAATGCCGGTTCGATTGTAAATTCAATACGCGCCTCAAGCACTTCGTAACCTTCAACCATAACGCGTGCGATGAGGATATAATCGCCTGCTTGCGTGGGTTTCTCGGAGAATTCCTTGCCGGGATCAGATTTGCTGATATAGGTGTAAATTATCGTGCCGATTTCTGCCTCGCCCTCGGGGTTGGGACTTGTAGAGTTGAACTCCTCGGACCAGCTGTCGATTGTGGGCATCTCTTTCCACGAGTTCTTCGAGAATTTGACTTCGAAGTTAATCTGACTCTTAATTTCGGGGCTGTAAGTTGCGTTTGCGTACGCGATTACGTAGTAGTTGCCGGGAAGAGTAATCTGTTTTACGCTTATAAGCTCGCCAAGATCTTCGTCTGGTGCGCCGGTAGTGCTCCTCTTGAAGTATCTGTAAGTAACTTTGCTGTCCCAAAGGCTTGCTTTTGCCGAAGGCTCGCCCCACGTGTCGCGCTCGCCGAGGTACATAAGCGTTGAGATATTTACGGTCTTTTCCCAAGTGTTTTCACGGTCACGAATCGTGAATACGCTGCGCTCTGCGCTGTCCTTGCCGAGGAAGTCGTCGGGGTTATCCTCGTTAATAGCACAGCCGTACATAAGGTACGTGCCGGGTGCCATGGGTACGTAGAAGGGCTTGGCATATCTGTTGCCCGTAACTAATTTGGAATCGGGTCCGGATACGATTTCTTCGCCTTCTTTATAAGTTTCCGTTTCGGCATCCCAGACTGCCTTGTAGAATATGAAGTACGGCCAGCCGCGCACGGGATCGCCCGTAGGTGTGCCAATCTTATCGATATCTGCTACCCAGTCTTCCATGTGCGGTTGCTCTACCCAGTAATTGCTACCGTCAAGCGAACCTTGCGAGTAAATTTCGAACTCTGCTCTGCCGGAAAGTTCCTTATACTTGCCAACTACACCTGTTACCGACGCCGTTACTTCGTATGCGCCGAGTCCTGCCTCGTTGAGGTTGTCGATTATTTCAAGCTCGCCCGTTGCGGGATTGATGAGAGCCTGATAAACTATAGCGCCCGTTGCTTTATCCTTTATAACTATTTCGGGTATGCCGTAACGCGCCCTGGCTTTGATTGCGTTCCTGTCGGGATCGCGTTTCGTGATGGGCCAGCCCAAAATCTGCGGGTATTCCAACCACTCGTTGGGATCCTCGTTGACGACGAACGTAGTCGTTGCGTAGAATCCGTTGTAGTTGCCGTTTGCATCTACGTAGATAGTCAAAGTATATGTTCCCGCAGTAAGCTCGTTAAGCCTGTTGCATATATTTTCGGGTACGTAAATATCCTTATCGAAAACACCGGTAGTGCTGCCGTCCAAGGCAACGAGGTCGAATCTGCCGGTATCTACGCCGTTACCCGTGACTTGGAAGTGTACCTTGCCGCCCGATTCGGGTCTGCCCGTGAACAGGTTGACGGTGCGGTTGTAGTTATTCCACGTCCAGTCGCTTACGCCGGGCTGAATTGTGAACACTTCGTTTCTTGCGCCCGTGATTACGAAGTCTAAAGGATCTTCATTCAAGCCCAAGGACGAGTAGTTCTTTGACTCGGGCTCGGATACGAAGAATTTAGCTCTATAGTTGCCTACATCAACGGGGAAGCCGGACAGACGTTCAATCGTTTCAATTCCCTTATTGTCCTGCGTTACTTTATAGTATTCTATGATAACCGTGCCGTATTTTGCCGTAGCAAGTGCGTTTACGGCAGTTCCGTGCGCCCATTGATACTTGCCTTCGGCATTCGTTACGCTGAACATGGGTTTGAGTATCCACTCGTTTTGGGTCTGCTTTACAGAGAATTCGACGCGGGTCGTGCCTGTGTTCTCTTCTTCATCCGTCGCTCTTGTGCGGTAGTTCTGAGATGCGTTCTTATCCTCCATCGCGTTCCAGTTCTCGCCCGAAGGGGTGGTTATTATCATTATATAATTGCCGTAGTCAAGACTCGAGATGAACTTGCTTACCGCCTCTTTCTGTGAACCGGACGGATCTTTTACGTTTACGCTGAAGAATTTAAGTACGTTGCCTTCGTCGCCAACTCTTACAATTCTGATTTCAACGGTGTCGCCGTAAACGGGTGTGACGCCAAGCCATTCAATTTCCTCGCCCCATTCCCATTCGAGGGTGCTTTCTTCCACGGTGCCGCCCTTGCGGACAAGGCTGGTTTCGGGCGTAGGAAGGGGATTTCCATCCTCATCCTCTTTGGTAAATCCGTTGTCGCCGGGAGCTATATCAAGCTGTACGGTTTGGGTAAGAGCTTCATGATAGTTGTCTTCGTTCAACGTTATAGTGATCTGATAAGAGCCTGCGCTTAAGTACTTGATACTTTCGCTTACAAGCTTGCCGAATTCAGTATAAGAAACTCCGCGCAAAATATACGTTACCGTGAAGGAAAGCCCTTCTATCAAATGATCTTCGCCCTTATCGTCAGTGTAGTAGCCGTAGGGTTTAACATCAGCCTCGGTATTGAATATCTGCGTATCGTTGAGCTTCCACTTGCCGGTAAAGGAGCCGGGAAGATCAACGAGCTTACTCTTATATCTGTTGATTTTCAGCGACATATCCGCCGAAAGAGGCGCATAGTTGTCTGCCTGCGCGGTCATACGCACGATGTACTCGCCGGAATTGAGTTCCTTTATTGCATTCGTGTAGTCGGTACGCGTAGTCAGGTTGCCTTTGATAATGATGTAATCGACGTTCATTATCGTATAAACGACAGTACCGAAGTTAGCCTCGGGGACGCCGACGAGCTTATCGAAATCTGCGTCGTTGTAGCTTTGAATATTGCCGTAGTACTCCGACGACGTAGTTACGGGCGTAGACTTCCACGAGTTGGTTGCGTTGGATACTACGAACACTATAGGCTCGTTATTCAGTATCTTGTAGCAGCCGTCTGATGCGGCGTCTACCCACGAGCGCAATACGTAGCTGCCTACGGGCAGGGTTTTAAGCTCTGTTGCAAGAGTCGATGCGTCCATTACGCTGCCGTAGTTTTCGCCGTTGAGCGTTATCTGATAGCTTACGGTGCCGTATTTAGCGGTACCTGCGGTAAACGCGCCTGCTTCGCTGTACGAATAGTATCTGATTGCAGGTGTCTGAATCCAGCTGTTTTCTGCCACGCCTACCGTAAATTCGGTTGACATGGTCAATGACGAAAGGCTTTCGCCGCCCGCAACGGTTACGGTAAGACCGTACGTGCCGGGCTTAAGCGCTTTGAGTAAAGCTGCAACTTCAGCCGATACAACGTTGGAATCCTTTACATATTTGAATAATTGCAGGGGCTTGATATCGTTTTCGTTATATGCAGTGCCGCTCGACCTCACGAAATCGCTTACCGTAAGGTAATTCTTGGTGCCCTTGGTCTTTGTAATCGTGAAGGTTGCCTCGCCGTTGCTTCGAGCCGAACCGCTGAACAGATTTATGTTTGCATCGTAACCGTCCCAATTCCATGCAATTACGCCGGGTGCGTTTACCCAAGTGTTTTCACCCTCGGATATAATGAACGAGGTTTCGGTGTCGTCAAGACCCTCGTAGTTGTCGGTTCCCTCGACGTGCGACCACAGCCAATAGGTTCCTGCCTGGTAGCTGAGCGTTGTCTGCCACTCTTTGCTGTTGAGTGCGGGAGCCTTTTTCGCATAATCGCCGATTGCGTACGCGTATTTGAATTCTACGGTGCCCTGTCCGAACTCGGGCGTTGCCGAAGGATATGCGACGTCGCCACCGAAGCTCCATCCCGTTACTTCGGGAGGATTAAGCCATCTGTTGGATGCTGTTTTGATTACGAAAGTCGTATTGCAGCTGATAGCGTTATAATTATCCGTTGCATTTACGGTTACCGTAATTTTATATGTTAAATATTTGCCGTCGGATTTGAGAACATCCAATGCGTACAGCTTGAGGGCAAGCGCCGAAAGGTCGTTGTCGTTGTACGCTCTGTTTGCACCCGTACCGGAGTAGCTTACGGATGCTTCCAATACGGTGCTCGTAACGCCGTCCACCGTCTTTTCAACGGAAACAAATGCCGATTCGCCGCCCTTTGCTGCCACAGGGAAGGTAATTTTGCCTTTAATATCGGTATCCTTATCGCCCCAGGTCCAGCCGATATCTTCATCCTCTTCGGATACCGCGCCTATAGCTAATTCCTGACCGTTCTTCCACTCGTTGTCGGTCTTGATGACTACGATTTTAACCGTGTCGATAAGTTCGCCGTATTCGTCGTTAGCGGGTACGGTTGCTATTATGACGTACTCGCCCACGCCCTTGCCGACAATCCATTCGATAAGGCTGTCGTACGAAACGCCCGTTCTGTTGACGACTATGTTAAGATTGTCGTTGTTGTATTTTGCCTTGAACTTGATAAACGTAAGGTCTGCGCCGTACTTAACCTCATATTCTTTGGCTACGTCGGTGCCGTTGCCCGCGTGTTCTTCCCACTCGTTGTCGGCAACGCTCATATTTACGGTTACAACGTACTCAAGACCCTTGTGGTTTACATCTTCCTCTACGCTTACGGTTATCGTGTAGGTTCCCGCCTTGCACGTCTCGCTGTCATTAAGCGTTGCGATCATCAAATCCCAATCTGCCCACGTCGTACCGCGGTACACGTAGCCCGCAGACCCGCTCTTTACAAGCGTAACGGTTACGGTGTTGCCCCAAGGGTCGTTCTGCTTTTCAGACTTGGTGCCTATTTCGGGCTTATGTACGGGGGTGTTATTTGCGGTGTCAAGATATTTCCAATTGTATTCTTTAGCTGCCGAGTTCGTTTCATCCGTCCATGCGGTAGTTACCTGGTAAACCTCGAATACGCGCGTAAGATTATCGGGTGCCTGATATACGTCGGTTGCCGCAATCGAAATAGTTACGCTGTACGTACCTTTATCACGGCCGCTCAAGAATGCCTTGTATGCCTCGAATGCCTGCTGTTGCTTGGTTTTGATTACAGTTTTACCGTCTTCTCCGACAATATCCTTATAATCTTCAGCCCTGAAGGTCTTATCTTCGATGTTTGAACCTCTGACAAGGTAAACTATCGTATCGTTGCCGTGCGTTGCACGAGGCATGGGTAAGTCGTTTTCTTCATATTTGGATTCAAAACTACCCCAATCCCAACTGTCGTCAATAAGGGAGTCTTTGTTTTCCCAGTCGTTAGCGCTCGGCGTAAGGTTTACGGTGCACTCAAAGTAAATGTCTATGTAGTCCTCGTTATACTTATCGACTGCCTGCTTTAAGTCGCCGCCGATATCGCCGTAGCGGTCTCCGCCTACGTAAACGGTTACCTTAAACGTGCCGTTTGCTATTTTGCCAAGCTCCGTCTTGAAGGCAGCAAGATCCAAACATATCTTTGAATAGGTTCCGTTTTCAAAGCTTCCGCCCACCTGCTCTATGTTGTAGCGCAGGATGTCTATCGTTTTGCCGGCGGCAATTTGTATTTGCTGAACTTCTGCCGTGGGATAGGTAAATGCTTTCGTATCAACGGTGCCGTAATCCGTGTAACTGCTGAGCGGAGGATCCTGGTCCCATGAATTGTCCTTTTTGTTTACTATAATCGTGCAACCGCTTGTAAGCTCGTTATAGTTTATCGTTCCCGCTATGTAGAAGCGCAAGGTATGAGTTCCCGCAGAAAGATTTGCGAGATATTTTTCGTTGAGTACCTTCTTTATATCGTCGTTGGCGCCGAATACTAACGGATCGTCGGCGTTGTCAAGCGTGATAGTCATGGTTTCGGTACCTGCTTTTGCAGTAGGTACTTCAACTTCTATGGTTTCGCCGCGCGTGAACGTCCATTCAACGCCTGCGTTCCATTCTGCACCCGTGGGGCCGTTCAGTGTGTCGTTCCAAGCGTTGGGAATAAGTCCTATGAACAGCGTAGACTGCTTTCCGTCCAACGCCTTGTAGTTTACGTTGTCTTTTACGCTGTAAATTACCGTATAGTATCTGGCAACTGCATTGAGGGTGTTGACGAATTCGGAGAGTTTCAATCCGCTTTCCTCAAGCGTCTTATCTTCGTTGTTCCTTACTTCGTCGCCGTTGAAATCCTTAACGTTTATAGTAATTTCAACCTCGAAATTTGCATCTACCGCGGGGTCGTCAACCTGCATGCCGCCGAAGTCGCCTTCGTAGCTTTCGGCAAGTTCTTTAGTCCACGTCAGCGTTGCACGCTCTACCGTCAGGATTAAAGTGTACACGAGGGTCGTATAGCTTGTATCGCCGGGAACGTAGGTTGCAATAACTGTGTACGTGCCCGCTTTGCCAATACCCTTTATCCATCTCATTACGCTTTCTGCGGTAGCAGGCTCCTCGTCGGGGGATATAATTCCGCCTCCGATAAGATCCTGATATGTAACGACGTATGTCGTTTCGTCCTTTCTGCCGCCTGCACTCTCTCCCGTCTTACCTACGGGGATTACAACGTTTTTATCGAAATTATCTGAAATTTCCTCGGAATACGTAAATTTAGGCTTGTCGGTGGAAGCGTCAAGAGCCTCCTGGTTAGCCCACAGGCTCCTCGTACCTGTGATGAGCAGCGTGGTCTTTACCTTTAAGGTGGTGTAGTTGCCGTTTTCCTTGTCGATAACAGCCGTGAAATATACGTACGGGGTATTATCGTTTGCAGGAACTGCCTTTATCCATGCGTTGAGTTCGGTAACATTGGTTATAGGTGCGCCGGTAATGGTATTCGTGAGAATTTCGGACAATGCATCGTCCTTGTAGTACGCAACCGTACCGAATTTTGCGGATACTGCCTCTATCGTGGGTTTATCCGTATATTCGCGCGTGTAGCTTTCCTGCGGCGCTTTGCCGTCGGTCCACTCGTTGACTGCCACGTTTATCTTAACAGTATATTCGTGGCTCAACGAATTGTAGTTGTTGATGTCGTAAGTTCCGTTTGCGCTTGCAACGAGCTTGACGGTTATCTTGTAGGTTCCCTGGTTGGCGTCACGCAAATCCTCCGATAAGCTTGCAAAATCGGTATAAGTGCCCGTGATTTTGCCGCTCAACTCGTAAGAGAGAGTTGCCTCTATGGAAATTGCTGCATCCTGTGCAGAGTGCTCGGTAGCATGGGCAGCAGGCTCGGTCACGGGCTTGACATCATCGCCCCAAGTCCAATCGGTATCCCAGCTTTCGCTCTCGGGGTTCTTATCCCAAGCAAACGAGGACTTGGCAATCACAACGGTTACCTGACGGGTAATCGTTGTATAGTTGGTGCAGGTTACGGTAATGTCAACCGTGTAGCTTGCCGCACCCCTCGTCTTGAGGTCGTTAAGCATGGTTTGGAAATCGGTAGCCAACGCACCGTTGATTGAGTAAGTAACCGTTGCCACGTCGATATCGAGAGCAGTTGAAACCTCTATGCCCGTGAAGGACTTGTCGGCATTTTTGTCACCCCAGGTCCAGCCGTCGCACGAAGGCTCGGTTTCAACGGTGAACGATGCCGGCGATACGGTTGCGGCGGTTACCCAGTTGAGTTCGCCGTAATTCGTGGTTGCGATGACGGTAATCGAAATACTGTACTTGCCAACTCCGATTCCCTTGAGTACGCCGGCAAGCTCGCTGAACGATGTTATCGAGCCTTTACCGTATTCCGAACCCGATTCGCTGTTTATAACGTAGGATATGCCTTTACCGCTGTCGACAGCTTCCGCGCCGACAAGCTTGAAGTTTTCGATTACTTCGTGCTCACCCCACGTCCATTCAAGAATACGCTCGGGCTCGTTTCCGTCTTTCCAGCCGTTGTCCTGTTTGGAAATTGTGAACTGTAAGGTGTAAGTGAACGAATTATAGTTACCGTCCTTATCAGTTACGGTTACTACGAGCAGATAGTTGCCTGCATCCGCCTTCGAGATATCCTCTACCTTCGTGCCTTGCAGCCACGTGCCCGTTATTGTGGTGTAATAAGTGTAAGTATACTCAATATTGCCGTATTGAGCTTCGCCCTCTACGTAAGGATTGCCTGCGGGCATTTTTCCGTAAGTCCAACCCTTGATTGTGGGCGCTTTGCCTTCCTTCCAATTGTTTACGGCTTTGCTTACCGTAAAGCGAACGTTGTGCTCTACCGTGGTGTAATTCGTAACGCCCGTTACGTCAACGTAAACGTTGAGGTTGTACGAGCCCGCGCCGAGTTTATTGATTGCCTTAATGAGGTCTTCATAGCTCATTGCATCTTCAAAGCCCTCGACGGTAAGCAGGGTGTTTCCGTCTTCTGCAACCTCTTTAATGAGGTATTTGAGGTCGGAAGTTCCGAAGTTGGCTTCGCCCTTGCTCGTAATAAGGCTTTCCTTGAATTGGAGGTAAACCCAGCCGCTTATTGCGGGAGCTTTTCCGTTTACCCAAGCATTTGTAGCCGTACCTACGGAGAAGTTTATAGTGTAGTCAATTTTTATGTAGTTGGATGCATCTCCCTCCATTACTACGTAAAGCGTGTAGGGACCTGCGTCAAGTTCGGTTATGGAGGAAATTACCGAGGTCATATCGAACTCATCGTTCATGGTCCAGGATAATTTTACCGTTCCGTTAGTACCTGTGCCGGCGTACAGAGTGTACTTGATATCTCCCGAATATGCTGCCTCTGCGGCATGGAAGTTATCGTAGAAGTTCTCGCTTGTAAGGCTCATGTACGTCCAACCCGTCAAGCCGGGCGTAACCGTCCAGCGGTTGCTCGTAGGCAGTATGGTTATACGGCTGCATTCGTCGTCAACGAGAGCCTTTACGTTGATGTGAGCGGCTTTTTCCGCGTCCTCTGCGTAAGCCTCATCATAAATGGGGCTTACGTAGCAGCCTAACCAATATACGTTAGTGCCGGCGTCAACCAACTTGAGTAATTCCTCTATTGCGGTCGAAACGTAGCCGTTTTCGTCTACCGTAAAGTATTCGGGCGTTACCGCGTCGCTGTTAATTTTGTATCCGCCTTTGACGTCAAGCCAATACCAGCCGTTTTCGCCCGTTATCCAGGTAAGTCCGTCCTTTACTCTGGGCGCCTTCTTCGTACCTATGCGGTAGTATATCTGTGTGTTGGGCACGTTGAAAATAAGGCTTGCCGTAATATAGTTTACGGTCCTGTCAAAGCCGTCGTACGACCAGGGCGCCACCGTGGGCTCAACGTTCCAGTCGTTTTTGGCGGGCAGTATGTTGTATTTGATTATAAGCTTTGTTTTGTCCTCGGAAATTGAAAGATATTCCTTTAACGCTTCGATTTGGGTTTCGTTCAAAGCGCCCCAGCTCCAATGCGAAAGTAATGCATCGTACAGAGTGAGCGTTACGGTTGCACCGTTGCGCGCATTTACGTAATCGTCATCGTCAAACGAATACTTAAAATACTGGTTTGTGGGAACGAGAGTATGAGCCTCGTCGCCAGTATAAGTGACATCCTTAAAATAAGGATAGGTAACTACATCCTTTTGGAAAATTTCCGAAATTAAAATTTCGGTGTACAGAGTGACTCTGAAGCCGCGCGACTGTCGCTCGTCGGAATCCTTGCCGCCTACAGTTACGTAGTTCTTTGCGTAAATTGTATAGTACAGCGTGTAGGTTCCGGCAGAGCTAAGATAGTTGAGCATTGAGGCTTCAAGCGAATAATCGTAGCTGCCCGAACCTTCGAGATTGTACGCCACAGTGATAGCCGTATCGAAATATTTTGCTTTGCCCGTTGTATCCAAACTCGTCCAATAGTTTGTGCCCGTGAGCCCCTGATTAAGTGAGCCGTTGATTGAATCGGTTAAATTCTTTATACTTTCGTGCAGTTTTTTCTTGCCGGCTGTTAAAGGATATTCGTTTATCCACTTTTCAAGCTCGTTGGTCTTGGATTCCGCGTCGGGTGTCGCAGTTCCGCGTATTATGCTGTGTATGCCGTCAATATCCTCTTTGCTAAACGCCAACGGATTTACGACGAGCGTGTATGTACCGCCTATTGCGGGATAGGACTTGCCGCCATCCGTTACGGCTTTACCGCTCAACTTCAGTGTATAAGTACCGGCAGGCATGGACGAATTTATGTAGTACGCAATTGTATTCTTGGCATCGCCGTTTGCCCCCATCACCAATGCGTTTGCGCCCGTTAACGTTGCTTTTGTGTTGCCGTCCGTGGACAAGTAGTCAATTGTAAACGAGATATTGCCCGCAGAAGCTCCGTGCAGGAGCGCAGGAGTATTTACCGTTATATTGCTATTGTAGTCAATTGTACTACTGCTTGAGAGTCCGTAAGCAGTATTATCGGGATCGCCAGAAATGACGAACATATTCATTTCTATGACGATATACCACGTCTTGGTTATGGTAAACGTATAGGTTTTTCTGTCCTTTATCGTTAAACCCGTTGTTTGATCGGTTAAATTGCCCGAATAGTCTTCGCCGTAATAGAACTCGTAGTTGGACTGTATGGTAGGAATATCGGGAACGTATTTGACTTGCAGTTTGTACGTTGCGGTGTGAGACGTTGCCTCGCTGAATTCAAAACCTTCTCTTGAAGAGATCAGAACGTTGCCGAGCTTTGATGATGTACCGTCACTTTCAATATCCGTTTCACCTTTAAGCTTTATCTTAACGCTGCCGTTTTCCGCATAATAAACGTACTGTTTGGTTACCGTTGCAGAACCGTCCGCCGTTTCGCCGACCCTTTCCGCTGCGTACCATTTGTCGCCGTACTTATAAATGGGCGTGTTATTGCCGTACAAAGGCGTATCCTTACCGTCGTCAATTACAAATTCGGGAATATTGCTAATCGCACTGTAATCAAGCACCTGACGGGCAATCGTAGCCGTAGCGGTAAGCTCACTTGAATGGTTGGTTATGTATTCGTTTGACCAAGTGCCCCACTTTGCAGCGTTAAGGACAACCGACAAATCGTAAGTGCCGGCATTGAGTAAACCTTCCGGTTTACCGCCATTCGTCCTACCGTCGGCGAAAATGAATTTTAAGTTTGAAAAATCAATCGCATAGTCGTCGCTTAAACCGAGCGCCGTAAGGTAATCTATAACCTGGTCGTCATTTATACCGCCGAGCGTCTTTTTTACATTGTTTTCAAACTGATACGTTTTTCCGTAGTCAAATTCGAGGTTGCCGTGAACAGTGTCGTACAGCACATCGGGAATTGCAATATTTTTGGTATAAAGGTTTACCGCGCCCGTAGCGTCCTCTTTATATTGCGCCAATGCAGTGGTCGTTGCAGTGTAGGTGCGTACGGTGTCACCACCGGAAGTCGTAGTAGTATCCTTATACCAAACGGTGCTGTCCATATTGCTCAACGTGGGCGAGATTTGTTTCACTGCAGGGCTGCCTGCATCATCTCCTACGTCATCCCATTTGCCCGTCTTTTGTTTCATATAGTAGAACGAGTGATTGCTCAATCTCTTGGTATATACCAACGAATTACTGCCGCTGACGACGTTGAGTTCCGTATTGCCGGTATTTATATTGATATAATCGGAGTCGATAAAGAAACGGTCTGCCATATCGCTGTTTTTAAGCGTATACGTATTGCTGTCTTCGTTATCGATATTGACGATTATGGGAATTTGATAATATACTCTGCCCGAAGGCCAAGGCATATTGTAATGATTTGAAGAAAGTGCACTGTACAGAGCATAATCCTCTAAAACGACAGTTCTCGAGTTTACGTCATTACCGAAAGCGTTAGCGTTTATTCCGTTCGTGCCGGATGCTGCGTAATCCGAAACAGTGTAACCACCCTGCGCATTCTTCGTCTTGTGGAAATAGATCCACTGATCGATAGAGGTGTCTTGGCTTGTGTTGGACGTGGCAAATGCACCCTCTCCGATTGTCGTAGCGTATGTTTCAACATACTGCACGTGAGAATTTTGGAATGCATTTGCACCTATCGCCGTACACGCCTCGGGCATAATTACGTTTCTGCACCAAACACCGCTTGCAAAGCTTGTGCCTATTGTATAAGTATAATTTGTAGTACCTGTAGGAAAGCCATTTTTTACTGTGTTTCCCGATGAATCAAGGTGATCGTACCGAACGCCCATACGACGGTCGCTGGTTGCCGAGAAATCACTGCTCTCCGGGAAAACGAATACGACATCTTCAGACTCACCCGTCTCGCCCGCAAGGGAAATTGCAGTCCAAACACCGCCGCTCGTTCTTTCAAACAAAAAGCCGTATTTACCCGTGTCGTTAACGCCGTTTACAGGCTCTCCGCCGAAAACGTACAAGTCGCTGTCTCTTGAAATACCTGTCGGCCAAGTATTATAGCCTACACCGTTATCCACGTGTTTTAATTTGCTGCATCCTTTAAAAACATTCGCACCTTGTTTCTTTGACCAACTGCCTTTTAAAGTCAAATGCAATATCGAGCTGCAGTTTTGGAAGGCGTAATCACCCATTGACGTTACTTTGGAAGGGATATTAACGTCTACTATAAGGGTACAGTTATCAAACGCATGATCGCCGATAGTCGTTAAGCTTTCAGGCAAAATACAAAAGCGTAAGCTGTTGCACGACTGTAATGCGCTTTTATTCGTGTGGTTAACCGTAGATCTGCTTATTGCTCCGTTTATAGAGCCGCCGACTATTTCGGTCAGGTTACTGTTTGAAGTGAAATAGATACCGGCAAGTCTTTCGCGGGGTTGCCAGAAGTAAGGAGCCTCGCCCCTTCTTCCCATACCGTTACCGGTCGAAATAAAGCATGAAAAATCGGTATATTTTGCAGCGTACGTACCCGAAGTATGAGTAGTAGGGCCATTGGACGTACCTGTATCTACTGAACCGTCGGTTTTTAAACTGTTATAATATGAGGTATATGTAGTTGCAGTGGCGCTTGCATATCCGACGAACGCACCGCTGCCCGCGCCGATTTGAACGACGTCGTCAGGTACGATTATCGCATATTTTACAGTGGAACCCCACCATGCGTCACCATCCCACTTTACATAAATTCCGATAGGCGACGGAGTGCTTGCGTTCAGGTTACCGTCCTTAATTTCGCCGTTTTCGGCAATTGTAGTGGTGATTAAATTTCCGCTACCGTCCAACGTATCCTGACCGCGAATACCCGGTTTCCAACCGAAAAGAGTTCGACCGTCAACCTTACTGTTGGCATCTTTATGGTCTTCGGTATATATGTACGCCTCAACGTCGAAATACTTCTCCGGCGCAATACCGTGGGTATTGTTCGTCAATAAATTACCGTTTTCATCAACCTGTTTGTTGTTTTTGTCTAACCAATACGTATGATTTGCCGTTGCGTCGGTATGCTTAACGTAAGGAGCAGTGCCTTTTTCGGGATTGCCCGTAGCTGCGTTAATTACGTAGTTAGTGGACTTATAGTAGAATTTGCCGTTTAAAACGCCCGACTTGTTGATATACTTACGGTCGGTTTTGCCCGTAGTAGCGTCAGTGCCGACTACGTCTATAGGTCCCAATATGAACTCGGTGGGATAGCGCTCCATTAAATCAAGCATAGTTACACGCTCGCCTGTAGATTCGCTTTCGGCTGCAAAGGCAAAGTTGTTTTCAACGCCTAAAGCAGCGTAAAGGCTTACGCTTAAAATAAAGATTATTGATAAGATGATTAACAATCCTTTTCTCGTTTTAGATTTAATCATAAACTTACCTCCCTAATGCATGTAGCAATTCTTCAAAAAAGGTTGTTTTAAAACGCACAAAACACCGCCGAAACATATTTTCAGCAGCATAAAACTTTTTGTAGTTTTACATTATTATACAACATAAATTTTCAATGTCAAATAAATGAACATAAAATATGCTGTATATTTCGACCATTTTTGTAAATTTTACGACCCATATGTGCGTTTTATTCCAAAAATATGCCCTTAAAGCGCATTTTTGACACACGGTTGCCCGTTTTGGCTGTTTTTGCCACCCGTATGCACGTTACCATTTCAACATAAGTGTCATAAATTGGCAACACGTGTTACTTTTTAATTTTCGACTGAGGCACAAAAAAACACCGATACGCTGCGGTATTTCCACATGCGTTCTCGGTGCTTTAATTATATTTTTTTACAGCGCTATCGCAGTTTTTTAGCAGTCCAACTGCTTGATAGAGTTTATCGTCAGTTCGTAATCTGCCTTAACCGGTTCAAGCATAGACATTACTTTGCCGTCAATTACTCTGTTTTCACGCAGGTACTCGCAAAGAGCCGACGACGATTCGCCGAACTGCGTGATGGACAGATTTCCGCATACACCCTTGAGCGTGTGCGCTGCGCGGAACGCCTCGTCAACGTTGTTCGTAGCAATCGAGTCGATAAGAAGCTGATAGCTTCCGTCATCCAATACCCTCTTTAAGAATTTTGCAACTCTTTCATCCGTGCGTAAACGGCTGATAACTTCATCGTAATTCCCGCCGAACGCTTCGTAACATTCTTTAACTGTCATAATTAACTCCTATTATTTATTCTCGTCGCTACCGTAAACGTGGTAGCTGTTCTTGCCGTTCTTTTTAACTATGTACATAGCCTCGTCCGCCATTGCAAACAGGTCGTCGTAGTTGCCGTTATAGCGGTCGGAGGTGACGATACCCATGCTGACGCCGACATTGAACTCTTTATACGGTTGGGTAAGGTTCTTGAAAATACGCTTAATCTGCGGTTCGTAGTTTCCTGAATATTCCATAAAGAATATAAATTCGTCGCCGCCCATTCTTGACGCAATATCGGTACTGCGCATATTTTTACGCAGTCTGTCGGCAATTGCCATCAAAATTTCGTCGCCGAACAGGTGCCCGTACACGTCGTTTGCCTGCTTGAAGTTGTCTAAATCGAACATTGCAAGTACGTACTTGGTGCCGTCGTTCATGGCAAGTTCCATATCTATATGCTTTTTAGCGACGTTGTAATTGAAAAGTCCCGTCTTTGCATCGTGGTTGGCTCTTCTTTCAAAGTCCGCCATTGCCTTGACTTCGTCGTCAACGTCGATAATTTTACCGATTGCGCCTTCAAGCTGAGGAGGCTCGGCATCCGACCACATCGCTTTTGCAATTACCTTGCCCCACTTTTCTTCACCGCCGATATTAAATTTAAACTTGTCTATTACGACGCTGTTTGCGGGGTTTGTATGCCTTAACAGATCTTTGAACCGGGCGAAATCTTCCGGCTTGAAGATTTTATTCCATGCAACGGATTTGCTAGGGTCGGCAATTCTGACAGGTAATTCCAGACGCTTTGCGCCAAAATCCGAAAGAACCATAATTTCTGGCACCAGAGTATAGTCGAAAGTAATTTCCAAGGAAATATCGGAAAGATACTGGAACTTTTGTCTTTCCTTCTCCAAGAGCGTTATCGACCTGTCCGATACGCCGTTGCTGTCGCTTTTGAGTATCTGCTTTACGGTTTCCTGAAGCTTTGCCTCGGTATTACTTTCAAGTGACAATGCTTTTAGCTCTGTTTTAAGTCTCGGCAGAATTTCCAAAAGGCATTCGGTCAAAATAGGATTAAACTGCCCGCATTCGCCGTTCATAATCATCTGTACTGCCTTGTCGGGCTCGATTTTGGGTTTGTAGCATCTTTCAGCCGTCAATGCGTCGTAGACGTCCGCCATAGCAACGACTTGCGCGGAAATGGGAATATTTTCGCCCACCAAACCGTCGGGATAGCCCCTGCCGTCGTAACGCTCGTGGTGCCAGCGACAGATTTCATAACTTATCTTAACGAGCGGGTCGTCCTTATGGAAAGGAAGTGCGTCAAGCATGTTTGAGCCTTCTACCGTATGCTGTTTCATAATAGCAAATTCTTCGGGAGTAAAGCGTCCGGGTTTATTTAAGATTTCGCTGGGAACGGAAATTTTACCTATGTCGTGCAATGCCGATGCAGTAACTATCGTACGGATATCCTGATTTGTAAGGGGATATTTGTCGGTTTTCTTTACTAATGCCTCTAAAAGCATTTTTGTAATTGTGTTTACGTTAATTACGTGCAGTCCGCTTTCTCCGTTACGGAATTCGACTATATGCGACAGAATTTCTATCATAAGGCTGTTATCTTTTTCCTTCTGATAGATTTGCGATGATAAGAGTTCCGTCATTTCCGCCTGGCGAAGGCTGAGCATAAAGTTGCTGTTTACACGGTGCTTGACGGTGCGCTCGTCAAACGGACGGCTTATGTAGTCGACTGCACCCAAGTCGTATGCGCGGTCAATACTTGTGCTGCTGGTTTCTGCCGAAATCATAATTACGGGGATTGATTTTATCCAGTCCTTTTGGTTCATGACCTCCAAAACTTCAAATCCGTTCATCTCCGGCATAACTATGTCCAACAGCATCAGCGAGATTTCAAGCTCTCTTTCGTGCAGTATGCGTATTGCCTCTTTACCGTTTTCCGCTTCGATTATGTCGTAATCGCTTTCAAGCATATCCGAAAGCAGCGCGCGGTTGAGCTCGGAGTCGTCAACTATCAATATACTTCTTCTACTCATGATGTCCTCCTCTAAGTTTTGCTACCGTCTTTTTAAGTACGGTCATATCTATGGGCTTTGCGACGTGGGCGTTCATTCCAGCGTCGTATGCCATTTTTTTGTCGTCGTCAAATGCATTTGCAGTCATCGCTATTATGGGTATCGTCTTTGCCTCGGGATGATTGCAAGCGCGGATTGCCTTTGACGCTTCGTGTCCGTTCATAACGGGCATCTGTACGTCCATGAATATCATATCGTAGGTACCCGGCTCGCACTTTTCAAAAGCTTCGACTGCAAGCTTGCCGTTTTCGCAAATTTTGCAGGTAGCCCCCTCGATATCCAATAATTCTTCCAAAATTTCGGCATTTATGGGGTTGTCTTCCGCACAAAGAATATTTAAGCCTTCCATAGAAATTTCTTCTTCGGCTTCGGAGGTGTCTACCTCTTCTTCGTCACTGAGTTTTGCTACAGCGTTGCGGAAGTTGGATACGAAGAAGGGTTTGGGCAGGAATGCGTGAATACCCGCTTTTTTAGCCTCGTCTTCAATATCTTCATAATTGTAGGAGGATAAGAACATAATGGGCAGGGACTCACCGGTAATGGCTCTTATGCGCTTTGCCGTTTCCAAGCCGTCCATTTCGGGCATCTTCCAGTCGAGAACAACGACGTCATACTTGACTTTGCCCGTTTTCATCGCCTCGATTTTTGCAATCGCCTCTTTGCCGCTCATGCAGTAGTCCACGGTTACACCCGTGTCGCACATAAGCTCTTTTACTTCTATGCACACGTCAGAATCGTCGTCGACGACGAGCAGATTGGCGATATTGTGCTGAACCCAGAACTCTTTCGCGTCGCCGTAGTTCTGTATAACTTTTGCAAGCTCTAATTCAACGATAAATTCGCTTCCCTTGCCGCGCTTACTCTTAACTGTGATTGTGCCTCCCATGAGGTCGATAATCTGCTTAGTAATTGCCATTCCGAGGCCCGTGCCCTGAATTTCACGGGTTGCCGCGGTGGTTTCACGGGAGAAAGGTTCGAAAATAACCTTTACGAAGTCCTCGCTCATGCCAAGTCCGTTATCCTTTACGCTTAAGCGAAGGTGCGCGTGATTATGAACGGACTCTTTGAGCGCCTCGACGGTCAATTCGATATTGCCGCCTACTGGCGTGTATTTTACTGCGTTGGAAAGAAGGTTGAGCATGACCTGATTTAAGCGCATCTTGTCGCCGTAAACAAGCTCGGGTATGTTACCCTTGGTGTGCATTTCAAAGGTCTGCTTTTTGCTCTGTACCTGGTTTATAATTATGGAATAAAGCTCTTCCAGAAGTTCGGGGAAAGAGAACTCTGCAATGTGAATGGTGCTCTTGCCGCTCTCTATCTTGCTCATATCCAGAATGTCGTTGATAAGACTGAGCATGTGATGGCTTGAGAATGAAATTTTGCGTATGTATTCCCTTACTTTTTCGGGGTTTTCAACATCCTTTTCAAGCAGAGTAGCAAAGCCTATAATTGCGTTCATGGGCGTTCTTATGTCGTGCGACATATTTGAAAGGAAGTTACTCTTTGCCTCGTTTGCGGATTTTGCAATTTGGAGCGCCTCCTCCAAATCGGCGCGCATCTGGCGCTCCTTCGTACGGTCGGAAAGCATGAGCACCTGTCTTGAGCTTCCCTTGTGCTGTGAAGCGTTTATACCCAGTCTGAACCAGTATTCGGTATTGGTCAGCTTGTTTTTCATCGGGAGCTCTTCTATGACGTAGCCCTCGCTCAAGTTCTCCGACGAGTAGTGCTTTTTCAATTCTTTGACCGTTTCATCGGATGATGTTAATATCTTGAATACGTCTTGTTTAACTTCATCCACGTCAAGCCCCAAGACCGTTTGCACGTTTTTACTTACATACTCCGCCTCGCCCGTTCTTGCGTCGAACAGCGCAAATATATCCCTAGTGTTGTCGGTAAGAAGGTCGAAAAGCCCTTCGCGCGATTTTATGGCAAGCTCCTTGTCCTGCATCTTGCGCTTGTTGCTCCTTATGATGAACCAGGCAACGCCGCTTCCGAGTACTATGAATATCCCTGCCATAACGATGATTGTAAGCGTTCTTAAGCTCGTCATACTTTCGTTGACTACGTCTGCGGGCACTACCCCCACCATTATCCAGTCGTTAAAAGCTACCTTGCGACAATTGAGATAATATTCCTTACCGTTATTTCCCCTGAAAGTGGTGGTATAACTGCCTATCTCTTCATTATCAATTCGCTCCCATTCATCCTGAAGGCTTGCGATATCCTTCTTTTTCATATTAGTTTTATCACTCAAAAACTTCAGAAAGTTTAACTGCTCGTCATCGCTGGTCTTAAAAAACTTGTCTTTACCCGACTGCAACAGGACGAGCCCCTTCGATTCCTCTTCAAGACCGTTCGGCAAAACGATGAATGTGCTTCCCTGGCCCTCGAACGCATCTACTTCGATGGAGTAGGAGATATCCTCTACATCGAAAAAGAACGCTATACCGTTATATTTGAACTCTCTGTCGTCACCGGGAGCAGTGTAATAATGGGAACTGTCAAACATAACGGCAACCATAATGAACCTGTCTTTCTCATTATAGTCGTTTCTTTCCTGCCCCTTAGGCGCTATAACCGAACCGTATTTATCTTTAACTTCTATGCCTGTGCCGGGGATATAAGTACGCATACATGCAACGGCGGCATCTTCCCCCTCTTTGAACAAATATTGGGGCGAACGCCTTAACTCAAGCAGATATCGTCTGCCATCTCTGTCCATTGCGTATATTTTGTCCTTGTCCTCGGCGTCTTGCGGAAGAGACATATTCATAGTATTGATAAAAGAAAACCTTGTAACGTTCAAGTTCTTTTTCTGTGTGTCAATAAATCTTTCAAACTCTTGCTGCTCTTTCTCGTCAGGATGCTGGGCCTTTTCCAAGATATAACTTTCCCAGCTCTTCATAATATTACGGTGGGAAGCTATTCTCTGTTGAAGGGCGGCATTCGTCTGCCCGTAAACTTCGGAAAGATGGTTTGCGCTTTCATCAAAAATTCTGTCCTGCATAAATATTGCATATAACACTATGATGACGACGAGTACTACCGACATTGCCGCAATTATTAAGCCGTTGATAATTTTTCTCTTTGATAGCATATTGACCTCTTGTACTGATAAACACTATTAATCCATTATATAATCTATCATATCATACCTCAATTAATATATCAACAAATATGTCGAAAAAAATTTCAAAATTTAATACATATGAACAATAAGCCTTTGGGGAACCCCTAGACTATCCGGGGGTTTTCTGTATACAAAAAATCCGGCGTTAATTAACGCCGGACCTAAAAAAGTTTTACATTACGAAAAACCTGTGAATTTATTTAACTTTTTTATCTTTAAGTGTTGCACTCAGTTTGACATTTCAGTCTTTAACAATACACAAAATCAAATTACTTAATCATTGGGGGTTATTAAAAACCCTTGATTATCCACGTCATAGCCATTAGTATCCGCATCTTCGGGCAACCCGTTAACAGACCTTAGCCAAGCCTTGAATTTTTCTTCATAACGGGCTTTATATATATTATTGCCATGCTCTTCTGATGAATAGTATTCAATAAGCTGCTTATACAAATTACCGATATTGAAAAACGCAGTTCTCGTTTCTTTGCCATTCTTATCATGGTCCAGCAACGTTCCGTCAGCATATCTTCCACTGATATTTGTATCACTATCTATAGCGGTATTTACCGTCGCCATAACAAATTTAATATCGACTGACTGCTCGTAACCCGTATAGGTACCCGAAGAAAGTCCGCAAAGCGAGATGTCGACACCGAGATATGCCAAATTCTCAGCGGCAGTACCAAACGGGATCAAACCGATATATTTACCGATTGAATCCTGTTCGTGGAACGCCGACAACAGATTATCATACAGCTTATCGTATCGGTAATCCTGCGCATTGACAGAAACGTTGTAATGCTTATTCCAGGTTTCGTGTTCGCCTAAAACTTCGCTCGGATGCCCCTTCAATACGATATCATAATCTTTACCGTATTTTAAATAAGTGAATTTAAGCGTTACCAAATAATTGATATAATAATTAAAACAACTTACCTTGATGGCGTCCAGCACTTCCTTTTCAGGTAACTTATCATCTCCGTAATTGTTTTTATCGTTTAATGCATCGATGAATAATTGATAATCTTCTGACTTGCCAAACAAGAAATCCGTCTTATAGTCGTTGCTTAATTGCTCGTATGAATCGGGCACTTCGCTTGCGTTTGTGACGTCGGGATAGTCGAAATACTGGGCAACCTGCGGGTAATCCTGCGATCTGTTGCCTATAAAAATCAGTTTTTCTGAGGGTACCTCGGTTACATTGTCTGAAAGCGTTGTACGGGTTAAAGTACTGTGAGTATCTTCGTAATATTCCCCGTACATAAGTTTAAGATAATTCTTCTTTTCGGCAGGTTGCAATCTTTCAACTCTTTCACTGATACTTCCGAAGTCAAAATTTATTCTTATATCCGCATTTTCTTCAAAGCCGAATACGGGGAGTAATTTTGTTTTACAATTCTCCGAGCCTAACTTTTCAAGATGATTTTTAATGCTAACCTTATCTTGAATAAGATATTTTACGTTACTTAGCGTCGCTGCAGGATAAGCCAAATCATATCCTATATCAAAATTTACTTTATGCTTATTTTTAGATAATATGGTAGCTATCTTTGATTTGACTGAGGTAATGTCTTCTAAAAACTTTTCATAAGGTTCATCAGTGGAGGAGTCAACAGTTTTGCCGTTGATATAATCGGTGTCTAATCCTTTATAAGTTCCACCGCCGTTTTCACAAAGCACAATTTGATACTGATTACCTTTCAGTTCAGCGCTTGCAGCCAAACCAAACCCCATCAATACGGTGTAATCGCAAACATAAATATTAAACTTTTCATTACCGTTTACGTTCAGGTCTTTAATTTTGCCAACGACGGTATTAAAATTGGCATTGGTAAACCCTTTGCTGGTATTGTTTGACTTATCAAATCCGATATTGCTAAAACCTGTAACGTTATCTATACCGTTGTACGTTTTGCCTCTCTCGATAAAAGCATAAGTCTCATTACCGTTATCTATACAGTCCAGAGCGGCTAAAACAGGCGGAATTGTTGCAAGAGTAAAAATTATATTGTATTCTTTTCCGGATTCATTACTATTTTTGGGAGTGCACCCGACAAACGCGACCGCAGTAAATACACTGAGCAACGATAAAATTATACAAATTGGTTTTTTCATAGAATTTTCCCCGAAGCAATTAACCGATATAACAACCTATAATTATTTCATTATATTTATTATACTATCTTCAAATCTTTTGTCAAGTTGATTTTATTATTTAGAGGTATTGCCAAAAAATTTAAAGCAATACGTGGTGCATCTTTCTTCCTGAAATTGAAGCAGCAAAAAAATCTGGCGTTAATTAACGCCAGACCAAAAAAAGGTTTTGGGCTTTAAAAAACCCGTTGATTTATTTAACTTGTTTCTCTCTAAGTGTTGCACTTAGTTTGACAATTTACTTTTACATTAAAATGCCCGTGCACTGAAATGCGCACGGGCTAATAATTAAGCTTGGGTCTTTATAACTTGTCCACCGGTTAATAGTATCATTTTTTCAGCGTCCACCGAGAACATGTCCGCCTCGACAGTGAGTTTTTTGTTCAGCGTTCCGCGGGCAAGCACTTTAACATAAGTAACCTTTCTGTCAAAGCCCTTTACGCGCTTTTTGATTTCTTCAAGCGTAACGGTTTCGCCGTCTTTAAAACACTCGGACAGCACGTCTATATTTATTATGCCTTTCTTGGTAGTATCCGCCTTTCTTGCGCTATGAATTACAAGCGCTTCGGCAACGTCGTCCGTCATAAGCTCTTTGACCTCCTGCACCCTGACTTCGGCGCGGGGCTCTATGTTGAACACGGGTACGATGGGCTCGTCGGGCAGGTCTTCAAATTCAACCTTCTTGTTGGAGCGGGTTACCTTGATAAGTCCGCGCTTGATTAAAGGCAAAGTTTCCTCGTAAGGATAGTCCTTTACAAAGTCCTCGCTCTCTTTTTCAACTTGTTTAAGCCCGAACTTTTCCATTATCGTATCGATAAGCTCGGTTGCGTACTTGACACGGCGGGGGTTCTTGATTTTGTACAGGCAGGGAAGCTCTTCAAAACGCTTTGATTCCGAGCGTTCGACCTTGTACTTGGTTTCGGCGTAGTCGTCGGGATTGAGCGGCAAATAGAGATACAGCGATTTACCGCGGAGCACGAAGCGGCATATTTTGTTTCTGCCGTTTTTAACATTTTCGTGACTCCAGCTTATGCGTGTAGTTACTTTTTTGTAGCTTAAACAATAATTTTTAAGGGTGTTATAGTACTCCCTAACCTCGTCCCTTGCCTGAATAAGCTTGGCAGTAAACGACTTATTGTACATAAAGTAAATTGCCGTTCCGTCCTCGCCGCGAACAATTGCGCCGCTCTCCGATTCCTGAACATTGCCCCCCTCATATGCCGCAATTACCTGCGCATTGTCGTCTTCGTGAACCTCTTCAGGATTGTCCTCTTCGATTACTTCGGGTACTTCTTCTACAACTTCGGGTACCTCTTCGGATTGTTCTTCCTCGATTACCGCAGGAACTTCCTCGGGCACTTCTTCGGGCTGTTCTTCTTCAATTACTGCAGGAACTTCCTCGGGCACTTCTTCGGGCTGTTCTTCTTCAATTACTGCAGGAACTTCCTCGGGTACCTCTTCGGGCTGTTCTTCTTCAATAACTGCGGGAACTTCCTCGGACTGCTTGTCCGCTGTTTTTGAAGAAACCGCTGCGGGTTGCTGTTCAACGGACGCAGGCTGCGCTTGAGAGACTTCCTTATGCTCTTGCGCGGCGGCTTGGGGCTTTGTCTGCTCCTCTGCAGGGTTGGTAAAGGGATTCATAACTACTTTGATAACAGGACGACGCTTGCGCAAAACAATTATGAACACAGTGCCGAGTGTGGCTACAAGTACCACAAAAATAATCAATGCAATCACTAAAATCAAAAGTGTAGTATGCTGATCCAACAATAACAGCGAAATCATATTATCCATTTGCTTTACCTACTTCTCCTTGCGTTAAAAAGTTACGACAAAAACCCGACAGTACAAAACATGAATTGAGCCGTCAAATTTCGTTTAAGACAAAAATATACCAAATACATTGTACCACAATATGAAATTATGTCAATAGAAATTTAATTTATTTTCCCTTAAATAACGCGTTCCGTAGCGCCTGCGGGGCCTGTAGCGCCAGTTGCTCCCGTAGCGCCGGTAATGCCCGTAAACGACGTGACGTATACCGTTCTCTCAGTGCCGCAGCAGCCGCAGCCGTTGTTACTGCCGCCGCAACCGTTGTTGCAGCAGGCAAATAAAATAAAATTTTTTTCTGAAATCATTGAGTTTACACCTCTAATTAAGTTTGTTTTTAAAATATTCTTTGTTGTGAAGATAGGCGGGGTTGTCGGGTTTCTCCGCGCCTGCCGCCTCGTTGTAAAAAATTGCTTTTTGTCTTTCGCCGAGCCTGTCGTAAAGCACGCAAAGCTGAATATTGGGAATAAACCCGCAATAGTCGAGGTTTATAAACCCCCCGCCTTTGATATTGGGTTTACGGCGAAGCGCCAGCTCGTACCAGAAAATTGCGGTATCGTTATCATTTGCTTTCATTGCCCTCTCGCCCAAAATACAGCACACGTCGCTGCGTGGCGGGGCGAGAGTTAACGATTTTAATAGTGCGTTTATCCCCTCCTGCTCCCTTCCGAGCGCGATATAGGCATGATAGAGGTTCACGCACGCTTCGAGCTTATTCTCTATCCACCCGTCGCCCGAAAGGTAGTCCTCTAAAACGGCACAGCTCTCCGAATACATTTTGTTGAAAAAGAGCTCTCTGCCGTAATAAAATTTGCTCCGCCCGTCGAGCTTATCCCCGCGGGCAATTTTTCTCTGAAGAATTGAAAGATTGCGCAAGGGGTCGCCCGATTTGACTTTTTTGTGTAAAATCGGCGCGTCAAGATAGACCCTTTTACCGCGCGGAACAATTGCCTCGTGTACTGCACCCTCGAAGCGAAAATTCATACTTGCCTTCATAATGCGCTCGCGGTAATACACGAAAGTTGGCTTGTCGTTATCGAACGCCGCAGCGTATGGCAAATAGGCCATATCAAAACCGCCCGCATTGACAAGCTCTTTGATTTTCTGGCAGTTCCCGTCCGTTATGACGTCGTCGGCATCGAGCCACATAACGTATTCGCCCGTTGCATTTTCAAACGCGAAATTTCGGGCAGCGGAAAAGTCGTCGCACCACTCGAAAAAAAATACGCTGTCTGTAAACCTTCGGGCAATAGCCACAGTGCCGTCCGTGGAGCCCGTATCAATTACTATTATTTCGTCGGCGAATTTTGCCGCGCAGGTAAGGCAGCGTTCTAAAACCTCTTCTTCGTTTTTGACTATAAGACAGACGCTTATGCTCATAAAATGCCCTCCCGCTCTGCACTATTATTATATGCAAAGCGCAAAAAAACGGCGCGCAATATTTTTGCGCGCCGTTTTTGTAACAAAATGCGTTATTTAAAGCATATATTGGGGGCAATTCAAATTTTGGGCATTACCGTTTGATTTTTCGAAATTTGAGTTATATCAAGCATATTACGGGGGTAATCGAATTTTTGAATGTTTAAAAGTCCACTTTTTTGTCTTGTTTTACAGCGTAGATTACGGCAAATACGCACAGCCCTACCGAGGCGATTGCAAGCACTGTCAGCCACAGCCAGGCAAGGGGAAGCGAGCCGAAATTCTGCACTACTGTGTTCCTTAAAACGAACACATCGCCCCCTCTTAAAATGTTTGTTGTAACGAGAGTAAACACCACCGCAAACAGCGCATATCCGCCCGCGACAGCCCAGCGAAGCTTATTGCTTTTTGTACTTCCGCAGAGCACCGACGCGCCGTAAGTGAGTATAAGCCAGATTAGTAAAAATGCGTAACCCGAGCCGTCTATAACGGGAAAGGCGTTTGAATACATTTCGAAATAGTACTTTATTCCAATCCAATAGTTGACAAATATTCCACCTAACAGAAAAGGAATTGCAAGCAGTATAAACAGTGCGGCAAGCGCTATAACGTAACAGAACAAGGATATGACCAGTCCGCCCGTAAGCCTTAAAACAAGTTTCTTTTTAGGCGCCATAGGAAACAGAGATTGGAGGTTTGGCTTATGCCTTGACACAGAAACAATTATTGCGCAGGTTATAAATTCTATAAGCGCAAACATAAACACGAGCGTTGTAAAATCAAATCTGTCGGCAACGCCGTAGGGCGCTCTTGTCTGATAGATTGCCAAAAATGCTATAAGTCCGCATACGGCAACGGGCAGGACTTCCTCCACACCCCTTTTAACGGGCGGTATATACGAGCGGGACAGCGCGTTGAGATAGGCGATTGCTCCTCCCGCTTTTTTTACTTTTTTCATACCGATAACCTCCGCGATTAGAAGTACGGGTATTAACCCGAATTATTAGTAATCCTTGCCTCTGTTTTTGCGGGCTGTGAACCATACTGTAAAGCCGAAAAATGCAAACATGGCAACTCCGCATAAAAGCACGGCAAGCCAGGGATACTGCATATATTTATAGCCAAAATCGTAGAAGGGCGAAGCCGCAAAGAAACCGATAAAGCGTATTCCCTTTTCTAGCGTGAGAGAATAAGGCAGGCTCATAAATTGCAGGCAGAGATACACTACTACGCAAAAGGCGAAGATAAATATTGCCTTGTTGCTCCACTTTTTTATAAACGAGGAGAACATACCTGCCGAATAGCACGCAAGCTGGAATATAAGCCCGAACAATATGCCGTAAGCACCCATCTCTTCTGCGGGGTCAAATGCAAACGCATATTGCCATATCGGGTAAACCTCAAAGCCGACCAACAGCCCGTACAGTGAGAATATACTTAAAAAGAATACCCTTATAAACAGCATAGTTGCAAGCGCAAGTACGAAGTACAGTAATGGAGATAGCCATGCGTATATCAGTTTTTGGGTGGGCTTATAGGGCGAAAGAGATACTACGTTGGGCGTTGAATTGCGCAGTTCGCCGAGATGGATTGCTATTCCCGCAAGCAGCACTGCCGAGAACCATGTCCAGCTTGTCTCGTTCAAAATGAAGGTTAAAGCCATAAAAAAGACGAACATTCCATAGAACCCTCTTTTGCGTTTACTCTGCTCGCAATATTCCAAAAGAGAGGAAAAATATCTTAAAAAACCGCTTTTATATAGAACAGTTCTCATATCACTTCCTCCTCTTTGCATCATGGTTGTCGCCGCCCAAATCTCCCGTGCCTATGAGGTGGACGAACATCTCCTCGACCGTGGGAACCTTGACAAGCAATCCCTCTCCGCTCACTTCTATATCCTTTACGAGGAAAGTGTATCCGAACATGCTCTTCTGCACGCCTATAGCCTTATCCTGCAAATAATCGGGAATGACAGCGCACTGCACAAGGCGGTATTTTTCGGTTAAGGACACCTTATCCTCGTTCATGGTGATTTTGCCGTTTTCCATCATTACGATATAGTCGGCAATTTTGTCTAAATCCTCGGTTATGTGAGTTGAAAAGAGTACCGTGTGATTTTCGTTCATCATAAATTCCTGAACGAGGGTTACTATCTCCTTTCTGTCGTAGGGGTCTATACCCGAAGTGGGCTCGTCTAAAAGGAGAATTTCGGGGTTCTGACACAGTCCAAAAATTAAATTGCATTTTTTCTGCATGCCGTAGGAGTATTTGCTTATACTCTGCGATTCGGGCAGATTGAATTTCGCCATTAGTTTATGGAAAAGCTCTTCGTCGAAATTCTTGTACGCCGATTTGTAGTACTTTAAAAGGTTTTTGGGGCGGGACGCAAGGGCAAAATGAGGGGTGTCGAACACGCAGGCAATTGAGTTGAGCACCTCCACCTCGTTGCCTATGAATTTCATACCGTTGTAGAGTATGCGCCCCGATACGGGTTCCAATTGACGCATTATAGTTTTTAGCAGTGTGGTCTTGCCCGCGCCGTTTCTGCCCACGAGCCCCGTAATGCATCCGCTCTTTATTTCAAGATTTAAGTCCGAAATTTTAAATCCGCCCAAATCTATTGTGAGATTGTTTATTTCCAAACCGTTCATTTTGTCATATCTCCCATTTCTTCTTTAAAAATTTGTTTTATTATATTTATATTTACCGAATTTTGCACGGCGAACGACTTTATTTCTTTTACTTTTGCCCGAAGCTCTTTTACGGCGTACCCCTCCGCCATCTCTTTATTGACGGACGCGACAAATATGCCCTTGCCTTGCAGAGAATAGCAAAAGCCTTCGTTGCATAAGTCGTCATAGGCGCGCTTGGCTGTAATTATGCCCACGCTTATCTCCTTTGCAAGCGTTCTTATAGAGGGCAGCATAGCCCCCTCGATAAGGTCGCCCGAGAGTATCATTCCTCTTATTTGCTTTTTAATTTGTTCGTAAATGGGCTCGCCCGATTCGTAAGTTATAATAAGTTGCATATCAGTACCTACTGTGATTATACAATAGGCACAGAACATTGTCAACGGTTTTTTGTAAATTTTAAAAAAATAACGCTCCGATGTTTCGGAGCGTCAATACAAGTTTTGTTTATATTACTTTTTATTTTCGTTTTTCAAAACGATATGCACGTCGTCAAGCTGTTTTTGTTCGACGGGAGAAGGTGCGTTCATCATGAGGTCGCGTGCATTTTTGTTCATAGGGAATGCGATAACCTCACGAATATTAACGGTATTGGAGATTAACATTACTATCCTGTCCACTCCCGGAGCTACACCGGCGTGCGGAGGTGCGCCGTATTCAAAGGCATGGTAAAGGGCAGGGAACTTTTTCACAACCTCGTCTTTGCCCAATCCGACAAGCGAAAAGGCTTTAAGCATAATTTCGGGGTCGTGGTTTCTTACCGCACCCGACGAAAGCTCAACGCCGTTGCACACGATGTCGTACTGCCAAGCGAGTATATCAAGCGGGTCTTTCTCTTCCAATGCTTTCAAACCGCCCTGCGGCATGGAGAAGGGATTGTGGCAGAATTCAAGCTTGCCGCTCTCCTCGCCGATTTCGTACATGGGAAAGTCGACTATCCAGCAGAAACGGTAAACGTCCTTTTCAAGAAGGTCTAAGCCCGTACCCAGCATTGTGCGGAGGATACCCGACCGCTTCTGCGCAAGACCGAGCGTATCGTCAACGACAAGCGCAACAAACGCACCCGCTTTCAATGCCAATTTATCTTTCAGTGTTTCTATCTTATCGCCGAGGAATTTTGCAATTCCGCCTACGGGCGCACCCGTCTCGTCCAGCTTGAACCAGAACATAGTGCCGCCCTCTGTTTTTATTTTGAAGTCTTCCGCCGTCTTATCTATCCACTTGCGCGCAACATCGGTGCCGTTTACGGCAATGGCTTTAACGATTTTTCCCTCTACGGCGTTAAAACCGCAGCCCTGCATTATCTCCGAAATATCGGCGACGGTAAGCGGATTGCGAAGATCGGGCTTATCCGAACCGTACGTTTCAAGCGCGTCGCGGTAGGCTATTCTCCTGAACGGGGGCTTATCCGCCTCCCAACCCGAAAACTTTGCAAACAAGGGCGGGAACACCTCTTCTATAACGCCGAACACGTCCTCTTGAGTTGCAAACGCCATCTCCAAATCGAGCTGGTAGAACTCGCCGGGGGAACGGTCTGCACGCGCATCTTCGTCACGGAAACAGGGGGCAATCTGAAAATATTTATCAAAACCCGAACACATTAAAAGCTGTTTATACTGCTGCGGCGCCTGAGGCAGTGCATAGAACTCGCCGGGATAGATTCGGCTGGGTACTATATAATCGCGTGCGCCTTCGGGCGAAGAACTCGTTAAAATGGGCGTGGATATTTCCAAGAAACCTTGCTCGGTCATAAGCCTGCGTATCTCTTGTATGATTTGAGAACGAAGAATAATTTTGTCCTTTACAAGCGGATTTCTAAGGTCGAGGAAACGGTAGCGAAGACGTGTATCTTCACCTACGTCAAGCGAATGAGAAACCTCAAACGGAAGAGCGGGCATTATGCGCTTGCCTAAAATTTCTACCTTTTCGGGCACAATTTCGATAAGACCTGTAGGCAGTTTTTCGTTGGGCGCACTTCTGAGTACTACCTCTCCTTCTACAGAAACAGTTGACTCGGTGGGAATATTGCGCAAATCCGACAGGCAGGGTTCTTCCGAGCAGACAACCTGCGTCACTCCGTAGAAATCACGTAAAACGGCAAAAAGCAAACCGCCTTTGTCGCGCTTACTGTCAAGCCATCCCGCAATCTTTACCTTTTTACCGACATCCTCTTTACGAAGCTGTCCGCAATTATGCGTTCTGTATTTCATAATTTACCTCAATAAAAATTTGGTTATTTTTTCCATATAATTATATCAAAACATTTTCCGAAGTACAACTAATTATTATATATAAGAAAAGTTTTTTAAAGCTCTGAATTTTTAACCGTTCAAAGAGCTTGAGACAGCGCATTGAAATTAGTTTTAATAGGGTTTCCTTGCTAATTCCAAATCCATTGTATAATTTACGGTAATAATCCCGCCGTGATTGTTAATCGCAGAGCGAATGCCTTCAAAAAGCATTTTTCTGTCAGCCTCCGCAACTTTCATATGGTCGGGATATGTCCGCAATAATGCCATATATTCATCTGCACTGAAATCTTTTGTTACGGAATATAATCGATACGCGGTATCAATAAAACCGTATTGATATGCGGTTTCGGATAATTTCTTTGCATCCTCCGCACCGAATTGTTCAGGTTGTTCCTTTATATGCATGTATTTGGAATAAACTTTTTGTATTTCCTTTGTCATTGCCTCTCTTCCCTTGTCTATTCCTGCATGATAGGCAAAGCGGGCAAATGCGCCTCCTGGTTTTAACAAATTGAAAACACGGTTATATCCGTATTCCTCCGGAATCCAGTGAAATGCCGTTGCAGCATAAATGAGGTCAAATGACTTATCGGAACAGACAAAATCTTGCAACGTTTGATTAAATAACGAGAAATTAGCATAGGACTTATATCGAGAACGTGCTATACAGGCTAATTTCTCTCCCGGTTCAACTCCGATAAAATGACATTGCGTGTCCAATATCCGCCGTGACGCCTTTCCTGTTCCTAACCCGATTTCAAGCACATAACTGTCGGAAATGATTGGCTTATATTTAAATATATCTTCATATATTTCCTTAACATATGTTGGACGACTTTTATCATAATCCAAGGCTGCGTTATCAAACGTTTTTTCAAATGCCGTCATTTTCCGCCCCCTTTAATTAACGTTTCCCGTATAAAGATTTTACCGCAATGCAAAGTATAATGCAAGCAAAAGTTTTGAACCGTCGGCTCGTACTTTGTGCCTTATTATCTAAAATCTTTAAAATAAGGGGTGCAAAGCGTAAGGCTAACGCCCTCGCGCAAACACAGTTCTCACTATCAAAATAGCTCCAAAAAAAAGCACCCCTTGTAGAGGTGCATTTTTTGGAGCATTTGCCGAGCGAACGAAGTAAGCGAAAGCCAGCGACCGAGGAGCGGTAAGCATAGAAAAAGAGAGGTTTTTTGAAAAACCTCTCTAAAACGTCGCTTTGCCGCGACGATGGAGCTACTGGCCGGACTTTGCGCATTATTATCTGAAACCTTTATAATAAGGGCGCAAAGCTTCGCTACGCTCGCACGAACACAGTTCTCACTATCAAAATAGCTCTAAAAAAAGCACCCCTTGTAGAGGTGCTTTTTTTTGGAGCTACTGGCCAGACTCGAACTGGCGACCTGCTGATTACGAATCAGCTGCTCTACCGACTGAGCCACAGTAGCAGATTATATTAAGTTTCTGGAGCTACTGACCATACTTTGCGCATTATTATCTGAAACCTTTTATAATAAGGGCGCAAAGCTTCGGGCTACGCCCTCGCGCGAACTGGCGACCTGCTGATTACGAATCAGCTGCTCTACCAACTGAGCCACAGTAGCATTGTATTTTCGTTGCTTTAATTGCAACTTGCTATATTATTATATCAAATAAATTTATTTTTGCAAGCATTTTTATACCGCTTAATAATTTTTATTGTCCGTTTTACCGAATAGAAATTGAGGTTTCGTAATATTTTTATACTATGAGAGTGCGCAGGCGGGAAATTACACCTTTTGTTGTTGCCGTTGGGGCAATTTTTGCGGTTACCGTAATTATCTGCGCGTTTGCCGTATCCTGCAATACACTGACGCTTACCTTTAAAACGACTTTCTATTTCGTGTGCTACAAGTCGTCGGACAACTATCTTTCTGCCTCGTCCATTTCCGACGCCGTTTCAAGCTACGGCGGGGCGGGATATATTCTCGAGCTTGACGGCGAATACTTTATTACCGTTTCCTGCTATTACTCCGAAAACGACGCAAACGCTGTGCGCGACAGCCTTGCAAGGCGCGAACTTGACTGTTTCGTGTTAAAAAAGGAGATAACGGAGTACTCGCTACCCCGTTCGGCGGGAAAAAATGCCGAGCTTTTTAGGGGGAATTTGAATACTCTTACCTCTCTCTCTTCGCTTGCCTACGCCTGCGCGAACAAGCTTGACACAGGCGAATACTCGCAAGCCAACGCAAAACAGGTTATCTCAGACCTTTTAAAAGGACTTAAAAGTCTGCAAAATGCTAATATGAGCAACTGTTTTTCAAACGAGCTTAAAAGACTTACTATTATTTGCGAGGACGCGGGGAGCGGCATTGTCTATTCAAAAGATTTGCGAAAGCTTCAAATTGCCATTGCCGACACGGTAATAAATATTGAACTATATTAAAACTGTTCACAAAAATATGCCTCTATTCTGCGTGGCATATTTTTCGTGAGCTTCGGGCACTATGTTCCCCTTGACGTGATAATTTAGGGCACACAATTATTAAATCACGTCAATTCCCCTCCACTTAGGCGTGCGAGCGAAGCGACACTTTGCACACCTTACTGTAAAAAATTCTGATATTCTAGTGCAAAAAGTATTCGCAAATCGGGTGCGCATCCCCAAAAATGTGATTTTGGGGCGCGCCGTAAAGCGTTTTACAAAAATATGCTTTTATTCTGCGTGGTTTATCGTATTTTTTTGCAAATTGCGCAAAATGTGGTTATGAAGAGAAATTACAGCGCCGTTTTCGCCGCTATTATATTGCTTGCAATCATAATCGCGTTAGTTACAGGATTTACGCCTCAAAAAACGACTTTGACTTTTGCGGACAGCAGCGAAAAAATAATTTATCTCACTTTCGACGACGGCCCGAGCGACAGAGTTACACCAAAAATTCTGGACGTTTTGAAGGAGGAAAACGTAAAAGCCACCTTTTTTATAGTCGGTAAAAACGCCGTTTTGCGCAAGGATATTTTAAGACGGGCTGTGCGCGAGGGACATACGCTTGGTGTGCACTCCTATTCGCATGTTTACAACGAGATTTATTCCTCCGTGCAGAGCCTATTAGAGGATATAGACAGGTGCAACAAAGTAATACAAGAGATTGCGGGCGCGCCTGCCTCTGTTTACCGTTTTCCCGGAGGGAGCTTTTTTCTTTCCGAACCCTTAAAGCAGGCGGTGCTTGACAGGGGGATGAAGTATATAGATTGGAACGCCTCTTTAAACGACGCGGAGCTGCAAGACCCAACACCCGACAGCCTTTTCGATACGGCGGTTGCAACGGCGGCGAACAGAGATAAAGTTGTTCTGCTTGCCCACGATACGACAGACAAGACGGCAACAGCCGAGGCAATTAAAAACGTAATTCGCTATTTTAAACAACAGGGTTATAAATTTGAAAAGTTCTAAATGTTTAGCGGCGCTCGATTGAGCGCCGCTGTTTTTACACATATTTAATTTGCGCCTTTAACGGCTTTGTTGCATTAACTCTGTCAATCTTTGGCATGCTTGAGCCGCGTTTTCAACATTTTTATATTTGATAACTCCGTCTTTTAAAACAATTTGTAACGTGCCTATACCCGACGGGTCAAATTTAGATACTTTGCAGGTGGTATTTAAAACGTCTTTAATGTCGCAAAGATATCCGTCGGTAAACGTCAATTTTTTTCCTTTTAAAACTATCAGCTCGGGCGAAATTTTAGTCTTTTTTAAATTTCTTACTCCCCAAATAATAGCAAAAGCGCCTGCAAAAAATTCAACGCAATATATAATAATAAAAACCCACAGTCTGTCTTCGGGATAAGAAAATATATTTAATTCCTTTACAATTACATAGAAAACGCCAAAAATTAAACCCATTACGCCTGCTAAAATTAAAACCCAACAAGCCTTTTCCTTCATAACATGGCGGCGGGCTATTACTTCTTCCATTCTATATTAGTCTCCTCGTACCGTACGTTGAATTGATTTCTTTTTTATAAAATGCGTTGAAGGGTGAAGCCGACTTTGTCGCAGGAGGTCAAAATATATTCTATCCCGTTTTTCTGGGTGCGCAAGGGGAAATAAATGGCGCCGTGGATATGCCCGAAAATGACTTTTTCAACTCCGTTTTCTTCAAAAAGCGAGGTAAAAAGCGTGTCTTGGGATTTAAGCGAAAAAGGCGGATAGTGAATCATTGCCAGCACTCTGTCGCCCTCTTCCTTGACTTTTTTTACGGCGTCGAAACAGAGCTTGAACCTCTCTGCCTCCCTTAGATACAGGCGCATATCGTTGTCAGTAAAATCATTGCTTCCAGGACACGTCCAACCGCGCGAACCGCATATAACTACGTCTTCAAATTTAACGCAGTCGTTCTGCAAAAAGCAGAAAGTATCATCGGGCGCCGAACGGCGAATTTTGGTTATCCCGTTCCACCAATAGTCGTGGTTGCCACGGATAAAAACTTTTCTCCCAGGAAGGCAGGCAAGGCTTTGAATATCGAACAGTCCGTCCGCTAAATTGAGCCCCCAGCTGATGTCCCCGCAGATTAAAACAATGTCGTCTTCCGACACCCTTTGAAGCCAGTCAGATTTAATTTTTTCAAAGTGATTTTCCCATCCCCCGCCGAAGATGTCCATAGGCTTTTCAACCTTTCCCGAGAGGTGCAAATCGCTTATTGAAAATATTTTCATACCCATATTTTACCATAACGGATGCATTTTTTAAAGCATTTTTAAATATTATTTTTTTAAGACATTTTTTTGTTGTTTTGTATATTATATGGGTGTATTATGCGTCGCATAGTACTATGAATAAGCCTGAAATCGCTTAAAACTTGGCATAAATGATGGGTTTTGTGGCTTAACACAAAAAAATCGGCGGAGCGCGCTCCGCCGAAAAAACTTTTTATTTTTAGCTATACAAAAGGCTTTTTTTATTGTATTTTGTCACTGCCTTGAGCAAGTCTTCCCCTGAGGATAAAGGGGTAGTTCGAAGAAGCCCGAGCATACCTCTTGCGAGTAATCCTGTGCGGGAGGAATTGCACAATAGCCGTAGCTGGGAACGAGCAATTCAACGTCTATGGATATCTTTAAAATTGTGGTAAGACATGCGTTTACGCTGAAAGTTCCGTTGTCGTTAAACCTGCCCTCGGCACATACCGCGGATACTTCGCAGGTGGCTCTGTACGGCATAATCGAAGGTGCGGGAACAAACAGAATTACGTCTTGGTTGACGCTTATTTCGGACTGTGCTACTCCCTCTATTCCGTTCGCGTCGGTGTATAATACCTCTACGGGGATATTGACAGTTGCCTGTACTCTTGCGCAGTTAGGTCTGTCGGCAAGCCTTTCGATGTTAAGGTTTGTGATGTTACCCGTAGAATTTATTGACCTTGCACTTATAAAAGTAAGCGGGTATGTAGGGTTGGCGGGAAGCGGGTTTGTGAGGGTAAGCGGATAGTTGTCTAACTGAATCTGCTTGATGCAGGCGTCGAAAATCTTCTGTGCCTGAATGCACACTTTCTCACACATACCGTTTAACGGATTGCCGCTTATAACGCCGGGGCATTTATCCGATTGAAAGTTGGAAAAAAATGACATTTTTAACCTCCGTTATAATTTTGGTACTACTGTAATATATGAAAAAAATTTTTAAGTAGTGAAAGTCGATTTTTTTAAATTAGCCAAATGCTGTGATTATATAGGAATATACAGCTTTTTCGTCGGGTACAGCGGGGCGTTGGAATTGAGCTCTTTTAACGTTTCCTCGTCTACCCCCTCATTAAGGCATACTGAGCGGTAGGTGTCACCCACCTTTACAGTATAAATCCGGCACTTTTTATCGGCACGCAATATCCGTCCGCTAAAAATTCCGCCAGAAACGGGAATTTCAAGCTCCCGCTCGATGTCGCTTACGCTCTGACCGCTCTTTACCTTGAAATATCTGTAATTTTCCCTTACGAGCGCAAACATTTGTATATGATACGCAAAAGCAAAGAAAAACGTTCATAATCTTAAAAAGAAATTTGTAGAATAATGTAGATGAAAAATATTTACAGATCTGCCGCGCAGGTTACGGTATTTTCTACAATTGAAAAATTTTTGAGCTTTGTTTACAGAATTATCTTAACGCGAATTATCGGCGCGGAGGGGTTGGGCATCTATCAGATAAGTCTGACCGTCTTTGCCGTGTTCTTAACTGCCGCTTCAAGCGGTATCCCCGTAACTGTTTCCCGCCTTATGGCAAAGAGCAACGCGAAAAACGATATAAACGGAAAACACTCGGCTGTGACTGCCGGCGTTGCCTGCACCCTTGCCGTGACCGTACCCGTAGCTTTGATTTTATTTTTCGGAAAAAACGTCTTTTCCTTCCTCTTTTCCGACCCGAGGTGCGTTGATATATTTGTAATTTTGCTCCCCGGACTTGTGCTGACTTCGGTCTATGCGATAATAAGGGGCTCGTTTTGGGGGAATAAGCAGTTTCTCGCCTACTCCGTGATAGAGCTAGCCGAGGACGCGGTTATGGTCGGTGTGGGTATTGCGCTCATTTACGGTGTTTCCGACCCCGTTCTCGGCGCAAGATATGCAACGATAGCCGTGCTTGCCTCCTATATCTTTTCGTTTACCGTTTCACTTTTCTGGTATTTTAAATCGGGCGGAAGATTTGTAAACCCTAAAAAGCAGTTCAAACCCCTACTGTCGGCGGCAACGCCCGTTACGGCAATGCGCACTTCGACTTCCCTTCTGAACTCTGCTGTGGCAGTCCTTCTGCCAACCATACTTATGTCGGCGTGCGGGCTTACAAGCTCGGAGGCAATCAGCCTGTACGGAATAGCCGTAGGTATGGCTATTCCCATGCTGTTTACGCCAAATTCCTTCATCGGCTCTATTGCCGTGGTTGCCGCTCCCGAGCTTTCGGAAAACTTTTATAGGGGCAACACAAAGTCAGTCAGATACGACGTTGAAAAGACCCTGCGCGCCGCAATATTCTTTGCAACTATTTTAATTCCCATTCTTTTTGCCGTGGGAGGCTCGATAAGTCAATTCTTGTACGACAACGAGCTGTGCGGGCAGATTGTAAGAGTGAGTGCGTTCATTATGCTTCCTATGTGCATTACAATGATGAGCAACACACTGTTAAATTCTATGAACTGCGAAAAACAGACACTCCTGTATTTTACGATAGGCGCGATAACTATGCTTTTCTGCGTGCTCTTTTTGACCCGCTATCTCGGCGTCTATTCCTACGTTTTGGGGCTCGGGCTTGCGCAGATTATAACCGCGACCTTCAATTTGCGGCTTTTAAAAAAGAAATGCGACGGAACAAGCTATATGCGTTATGTGCTTATGAGCATTGCGGTTATTGTCGCCTCAAGCGTGTTCGGAACGCTCGTTCACGGACTTTTGCAAAACCTTATGCCCCTATTTTGGCTGATTATCGTCAGTTCGGGCTTGATAATTCTATTTACCTTGGCAATTCTGTTTTGTTTGAATATGATTTCAATTCAGCCCATCAAAAAACTACTTCATAAAAATTAAGTTCACAAAAATTTAATTCTATTCTGCGAATTAAATTTTTCGTGATTTGGGGGACTATGTTCCCCCAGTAAGACGTATGCATACGCAAATTGGGTGCGCGACCCAAAAGCGTGATTTTGAGTCGCGCCGAAAAGCGTTTTATACAGTTCGCAAAAATAGCCTGCTATTCCGTGCAAGCTATTTTTGCGATAATTTTATATTCAGTAAGCCTTTAATTCCGAGAAAAATTAAAAATGCGCCGAAGAGCTTGCCGAGAATTTCGCCTGAAAGAAAGGACGTGGCAAATGCCGTTGCAACCGAGGTTATAAGCGCGGGAATAACTATGCTTGTGACTCCCTCGGTCCTTAAAAGTCCCCTGTCTTTGTGCATTTTTAAGCTGAACAGCGCCATTGGTAGAAAGGCAATTAAATTTGCCGCCTGCGCCGCGTGCTGTCCGACGCCGAGAAAAATCGTGAGCACTGGAATTAGTATTGTCCCCCCGCCCATGCCCATCCCGCCGAGCATTCCCGAGAAGAACCCCGCAAGCACATACAGATAAAAACTCAAAACAGCATCCTCACGCCTGCTACTATCATAACGGCTATAAACACGGCGTTGACTATGCCCGTAGGCAGTTTTTCGAGCATTAAAGCGCCTATCATACCGCCCGCAGTCGAACCTATGGCTGCGGGTATTACTATGCTCGGAATAAAATATCCGTTTACAATATAGGTTATTGCGCTGACGAGACACACGGGGGCAATTACCAAAATTGCCGTTGCGTGGGCGTCCTTTTCTTCGTACCCGAGCATGTTTTTTAGAATGGGTACGGCAACCATGCCGCCGCCTCCGCCGAATAGCCCGTTCACGGCACCCGTGAGTCCGCCTGCTAAAACGCGCTTGAAATTTTTACTTTTGACGTTCATTTGAATTACCTTTTTCCCTCTGCCCCGCTTTTATGCGCAATATTCGGGCAGATATATAAAAGTTTTTGCATTTTTACCAAAAATAATTAAATTTTTTGCGGCATACGCGTTTAATTGCTTGCATACAAAACACATTTATATTAAAATAAAGAAGTGTGATTTATTAAATAGATAATAAATCGCAACTCAAAGTTTGAAAAATTGTTAGTTGCAAAAGCAACGGAAAATACAAGGTGTTTTATATGGCTAAATTCAGATTCAAAAAAAGCAAAACAAGAAAAGCGGCGATAGCGGCTCTGTGTGCCGTTGCAGTAACCTGCACTTCGCTTGCGGCTGCCTGCCAACCTAACGATGGCAGCACACCCGACGACGATACCACGAGAGCGGAGGACACAAGCACGTTGACAAACGGCAGCTTCGAGTTCTTTAACGTTCCCGACGACGCCGTCTATCTCATTAAAAACGTTCAGGATTGGTCGCGTTCGGGCGACAGCTCCGGCACTATGTCGGGTATTTTGGATACTTCCGAAAAGAATTGGGGAACTATCTCCTCCTCCGACCTTGCGGACAAGCTGGACACCAACAACGACCTTTTGACTTCCGACGATAAATACGTTGACTACAACGGTATGAAGTCGGGCGACATCCCCTATAAGGAGCCGTACGCTGCAAAGCTTGAAGAAAGCGCGGTAAAGGACGACAAAATTTTAAATAAAAACGATTTGTCGTATGCACAGCTCCTCGGCATAACCGAAAAGGACGGCAAATACACCTACGGCGAGGGCGACGACGCTGTCGAAGTTTATTTCGACGAGGAAACGGGCGACTTCTACTTCGAATATGACGAGAACTCTGAGGAATATTCCAAACCCGTCCGCTATGAGATTATCGCAAACCCCGGAACTCACTACGGCTCTTACAACGAAAAGGACGGAAAGCACTACCTCGGCGACCACGAAATTTACGTGGACGAGGACGGCTACTACTACAAGGATGAGGATCACGAGTACTCAGAGGGCAACGTCCTGATGATTCACAACTATCCTACGGACACCAAGTACAACGGTATTCAGCAGTACTATTCCTCCACGACCATCACTCTTGAATCCCGTACAGCAGCTAAAATCTCCGTATGGGTTAAGACGAGCAATCTGAAATTCGACAAGGGCTATTCCCTCCTTGATGAACAGGACAGGGGCGCGTTTATCGAAGTCGTTCAGACGGTAGGCGGAACGACCATAGACGAGTTCACTATTAAAGCTATAAACACCGAAAAGATTTTAAAAGACAACAATGACCTTGATACCAACAACGGTTGGTTACAATACAATATCTATGTAAATGCGTGCGACTTTGCACAATGTACCGTTCAGCTCCGCCTGGGTCTCGGTAAGTCCAACGGCGAAACCTGCACGGGCTATGCGTTCTTCGACGACGTTGAGGTTGTGAAGGAACGCAAAATTGAAAATACCGGTTACGGCGACGTTTCAGCCGAAATTTTGGAAAGAGGCACCTACTGCAATCTTTCGGACGAGGGCGAAGATAAGATTTTCTATGCGGACAAGGCTGTAAAGGGCGACCCCGACGACAGACACTCCAAGGATTTCAACTACTATATCGACCTCGCTTCGGAGAGCGGCACGGACGGCTACACCACCTTTGATTTGGAGGGAAATATAACCGCCGGTCTTACCACCGAAAAAGAGGATAAGATTACCTACGCTTCGGCTAAAACTTACGAAGGGAAAACCAATTCAAGGCTTGGCACTATCGGCGCTACGGATTATAGTATCTATAAAAATTCTGTGGCACGCCCTACGGATAAGGACTTTTTGGGTCTGTTCACGGCAAGCGAAAGCTTCACCGATTCGCACGTTGCAGATAAATACATTAAAGGCTTAAACGACGCGCTTTTTGGAGATAAGTCGTTTGAAAAGCTTCCCACTCACGACGATACGAGCAAAATGCTTGTAACCTTCTCGGCTTGGGGCGCTGCCTATACTTCAACTGTAAACAACCCCGATATATTTACCCTCAATGCGGGCGAACAGATGATTCTTTCCTTCTGGGTAAAGACCTCTGATATTACCAACAAGATTCCCGCAACCGTCTATATTTACGACGTTGAGGACGAGGATAAAGAGAACGCAGTAGAGCTTGACATTAACACCACCGGCATAACGACCGACATCGAGGATGACAAGGATATTTATAACGGCTGGGTTCAGTGCTTCTTCTTCATTCAGAACAACACCAAAGACGGCACTAAAAAATTCCAAATTGATTTCTGTTTCGGAAATACTTCTATAATTTCCGCAACCTCTTACGAACCGGGCTGGATTGCGCTTGCAAATATGCAGACGCTGAAAATTACCGAGGAAGTTTACAACCTCACGGCTACTGCAAACTTCACGAAGAAATTCCAATTCAGCACCGACGATAAAGAAAAGACCCACAAGAAGTTTGCGGACGCACTCGGAACCTACGATATCACCGAAGAAATTGCCCTCCCCGACGGCTACAACGGCGTGAACGGCGCAAGCTCATCAGTTTCTGGCGCAGATTACAGCCACTACTACGATATCTGGAACACCAACCGCACGGCAGGCCTTATCAACAGAGACAACTTCTTTGATGACGACGGCAACCCCAAAGATTGGAACGGGTTCCTGAACGCTTACTTCTCTTCCGCCTCTCAATCTGCGGCAAATTGGAACGAAGTGTTCGGCAAGGACTGCTATCAGCCCCTCATTATCGTAAATAATTTAAGAAGATATGCGGACAACGCTCACGCAAACGAAGATACCTACAACAACGGCAACTATTATTTGCTCGTGGACGATGAGTATACAGGCGATTTCGTAGAGGACTACGCCGGTAGACGTTACAGAAAGGTAACGGACGAAGATGAGTTCGACGAGGAAGAGACCTACTACTCCTTCAAAGAGGTTGTGAACTACGGTTTCGTAGGCGGTAACAAGACTATTTCTTCGAGCGCTACCGAGGTTATTACAGTTAAGGTTATGGTAACCGAGGGTGCGACGGCGTATATCTACCTTGTAGACCCCACCACCCGCGAAGTTATGAGCTACTCCGTGCCCGGCTACACCTTCTGGTACGACGACGAGGGCAACGTTCTGGACGAAGAGTTCGACGAGGATTGGGACCGCAAGGATCGCGACAGCCACACCGTTTACAATAAGCAGGATAACGGTCTTTACAAGGATGAGAACGGCAACTATGTTGCAAATCTTTACAACCTTAAAAAGATTTATCAGAAGGAAAAGCTTGATACCTATTATTATAAAGACGGCGACACAGTTAAGGAATATCGCGGAACAAAGTGTGAAGACGGCGTTGACTACTTCCTTGACAAGGAGTGCGAAACTCCTGCTCCTCACCGTCTGTGCAATTCCGACGACAAACCCATATATCAATACAAGGACGGCGCTTACTACTATATCGTAAGCGGAAAAGTTTCAAGCATTAAGGTTGGAAACTTCGATGCTAAGTATGCAAGATACAACTACGACCAAGACTCCGAGAACGGCGAATCTCTTGCCGACACCGAGTACTGCATTGCAGTCGGCGACACTCACGGCAAATGGGTAACCGTAAACTTCGTTGTAAAAGCGGGCAACAAATCAAAGTCCTACCGTCTTGAGCTTTGGAGCGGCAAGCGCGGAGAGTCGGGAGTAACCGACCAAACCACCGCAGACAACGTTAAGGGCGCAGTTGCGTTCGATTACAGCGCGTACACCGTAAGTAATTACGACAGTATTCTCCGCACCGACGACGCTTCTTACGAGAAGTCGATTATCCGCGAATATCAGGAATTACTCGCAGGTCACGAGGACGAATTCGAGCTTGATTTCACTATTAAGGATTACGAAGACCTTGCAGAGAAATATCTTTCGGGAAATGCGAAATTTACAGAGCTTATAAACTCCTATATCGCACACTACTACACCTACAGCTTATACGATACAAATGAGTTTATTCCCTATAATCAGGAAGTTGCCGAGGACGGCGAGACCGATTACGATTACACCGCTCCCGACAGCGAATCGCTTGCATATTTCAGTAGCACAACGAAGGATAGCGAGGGCAATATTACCTCCTACAATACCTTCATCGACTACTCGGCTGTAGAAAAGGAAATTAACAAGACCAACGCTCCTTCGGATAGCGGTTCGACGGACGACGACAACGACAACGATAACTCAACCGCAGGCGAGTTCTGGTTGCAGCTTGCTTCCATACTGCTCGTTGTGGTACTCCTCTTCGTCCTTCTTGTTCTCGTAGCAAGAATTATCATCAAAAAGGTAAGACGCAAGCTCAACTTGAAGAAACAGTCCAAGAACGTTTACCGTCAGCGCAAGCGTTATTTGAGAAAGCTTCATATCGAGGAAGAGGAAACCGAGGAAATCGACAACCCTGCTCTTCAGAATTCCGAAGTAACCGAAGCAACCGTTGAAGAAGTTCCCGCAGAGGAAGTTAAGGAAGAGGTTCCTGCAGAGACGACTGAAACTCCGGCTGAGGAAGCTCCTACAGAAGCACCTGTAGAGGAAGTTAAGGAAGAAGCTTCCGCTGAGGAAACTCCCGTTGAAGAGGCTCCTGCGGAACAACCCGCTGAAAATTCGGAAGAAAAGCCCGAATAAAAATTAAAATCTCCGTGCAGCTGCACGGAGATTTTTTTGTAAACAAAAGCCACCCGCTGTGCGGGTGGTTTGTTATATCCTTATTCCTTTTGGCAAATGATTTTTGGCAATGCCGTTTACTACCTTACACCAACCGAGCGGATGTCCCGAGCAGGTCACAAGTCTCCAGCCATTGTCGCTGTCGCACTCAAATGTCAGCCCGCGAAGATACTTTAATGCCGTATCTCTGTTCACCTCTACGCACTTCGCCTCGTCCTTTGTAAGCGCCATTGCAAGAGTGTGCGAAACTTCAAAGCGCTTCCAATCGTTACTCGGTCTGCCGAGGAATACCCCCTCGTTTCTTACTACAACCCCGCAGCCGAGTCGGGGGACGTGCATTGGCGAGAATATGCCGAATAGACTGGATCCGCGCTGATGCAGTATGGGGATATTTATATTTAAGCTTGCGCTCTCCCACTCGCGGTACAGCCGTTCGTAGATACCGTGGCACTCCTGCTGTACGAGTTTTAATTGTGTGCGTTCTCCGCTATCCTTTTGCATTACCGCGTAGAAATGCCCCTCTCCGCGCACCTTATGTGGGTAGAGCTTGTTCATTTCCAAAAGCTTTATATCGTAATGGGACTTTATAAAGCTCTCTATCTGTTCCTCGTCCTCCTGCCTTGCGAAGGTGCAGGTTGAATACACCATCCTGCCACCGCCCGCGAGCATTTTATAGGCTTCTTCTAGAATTTCTTTTTGCCGTTTGGCGCATGACTTTACGTTTTCAGGGCTCCACTCTGTAACGGCGTTTTCCTCTTTTTTGAACATGCCCTCGCCCGAGCAGGGAGCATCGACGAGTATTTTGTCAAAGTAATTCGGGTAATGCCCGGCAAGCGCCTTTGGCTTTGAAAAAGTAACAATGCAGTTTCTTATGCCCATCCTCTCTATATTGCTCTCTAAAATAAAGCAACGCTTTAAATCGGGCTCGTTTGCCACAATCTCTCCCCCGCCTTGAAGATAGGAAGCAATCTGCGTGGCTTTCCCTCCGGGGGCGGCGCACAGGTCGAGAACCCGCTCCCCCCGCTTTATTTCAAGCTTGGAGACGGGCGACATAGCCGATGGCTCCTGCACGTAGTAAAGTCCTGCCGCGTGTTCGATTGTGCGCCCCGCGCCATCCGTGTCCTTAATATAAAACCCGCGCTCCTCCCAGGGAATTTTTCCGTCGAGCGTCAAGGGGGAGATTTTTTCGAACTCCTCTACGGAATTTTTTAATGTGTTTACGCGTATGCCTTTTTCGGGTGGGAAATCGTAGCTTTTCAAAAACTCGGCGTAGTTTTCGCCGAGCTCTTTTTGCATTATTTTAAGAAATTCAACGGGAGGCTTCATCTAAATACTCCTCGAATTCTTCAAGCGACATTGTTTTTTTGCCGAGCGCAGTCGCCTTTTGCGTACGCGCTTCGCTTGTTTCGGTGTGAACGCAAATGTTGCAGTCGTCTACTTTCTGCGCGTATCTTCCGCCCGCCTCGTAGAGCTTATTTACAAGTGATAGGGATAAATCGAGGTCGTCCTCTATACACCTTGCAAAAATTACCTGCACGCCCGAAAGAGGAGCGCCCTTTTTGGGCTTTTTGGAAAATACCGTGTTGTGGAAGGTTATTCTTGCACGCGAACGCGCCTCTTTTGCCGATTTCCGTTCGCTTTTGTACGCCTTTTGCCTTGCGCTTTGAGGGGATTTTATGTAATATTTTTCAATCTTGCCGAGCGTGAAATTAAATTCTTGTAACAGCTCTTTTACTCCGCAATTTTTTGCCCTGCAGATTGCCTCTACTATGCGCATTGTGGCGTATGCGTCATCCACCGCTCTGTGGGGCGTGAACTCGACGCCCAAGTCCTGCGCAATATGCTCAAGCCCCGCCTGATGAGTAAAGTCGTTCTTGTAGGTCATGTATATAAGCTGACTGTCCGCAAAGGCAAAATTGAAAGAGGGAAGCTTAAACCGTTTGGTTTCAAGATTTAAGTACTTTACGTCGTTCAACACGGCGTGCCCGAACACGAGCGCGTCCTTATCCTCCAAAAGCTCCTTTATTCTGCCGTAGACATGCTTAAATGGCGGGTGCTTTTTAAATTCTTCGTACTCGTAGGGTAGCTTCAAGCCCTTGTCGCCACGCCTGTCTGTAAGCTCGAATTTGCCCTTGGGATTTATGAGTATGTCCTCTTTTTCAAGTATATTAAAATTTTCGTCGCACACTACGTACCCGAAAACACAGATTTTTGCAAAGGTCTTATGTACGCCCGCGCATTCGATATCGAAAAATACAAGTTTCATTAAAACTATTTTAACATACCGCCCGCCGAATATCAACCAAAAGGCGTTGCCCCGTTGACTTTTCGCGCAGGAAGTTTTATAATTTTTGTATCATATGAAAAAGGTCTTAACTGTTGCCGTCCAAGGCAACGTCTCAAATTTAAGTTCGGAATTTGAAGAAGTCGAAATAATTCAGGCGGACGATCCCAAACTTAATAAATGCAAAAGCAAGTACACCGTGTTTTTAAGCAGCGGTTTTACATACGGCGAAATGCGCCCGCTTTTAGACAGGGCGGAAAGTACGTCCGCCGATATTCTTACCTTTGAGGGCGGGTGTCTTTTCAAGACCTCGCTTATAAAACACCCCGATACAGATACGAATATTTTCAGCTTGCAAATAAGCTGTATTTTAAACTGTAAGTCCATTGAAAAAACTGATGTTGTCCCCTTTAAGCTTTCGGAGGTCATAGACTGCGACGGCGGCGCGCTTGATAGACTGAAAAATACCGTCAGGGAATATATATCCGCCAAAACAAAGGTGCCCGTGGACGTCTACTCATACGCTCGCGATTTGATTTGCGAAAGGCTTGTTTTGGTCTATAAAAGCTATATGCTTGCAATCAGAAATGGCGCGGATAATAACTTGCTCGTGGAGTTCGACAGAAGTATTAAATCTTACGATATGGTCTTATATAAGGTATTTGAAAATCGCTTTAGCCACGCCGAGCTTGAAAAATTGCGGGCAAAGAATTTTAAAATTTCATTTATTACTGCAATCAAATATAAAAAAGAACTTAAAATAAAACAGTAAAAAAGCGGTGCAGAAATCTGCACCGCTTTTTTATTAGTTTTTGGGGGATATTTTGTCCTTTCCGCCCATATATTTTCTCAAAACTTCGGGAATATATACGCTGCCGTCGGCTTGAAGATGGTTTTCAAGGAAAGCAATCAGCATTCTCGGAGGGGCAACTACGGTGTTATTCAAAGTGTGAACAAACTCGTTTTTGCCGTCTGCGCGCTTGTATTTGATGTCAAGCCTTCTCGCCTGCGCGTCGGTTAAGTTGGAGCAGCTTCCAACCTCGAAATACTTTTTCTGCCTGGGGCTCCAAGCCTCTATGTCGCAGCTCTTGTATTTGAGGTCTGCCAAATCGCCCGAACAGCAGATAAGCTGGCGTACGGGGATTTCCATCGACACGAAGAGTTCTACGGTGTAATTCCACATCTTTTCGTACCAGTAATCGCTCTCGTCGGGCTTGCAGAGGACTATCATTTCCTGCTTTTCGAACTGATGAATACGGTAAATTCCGCGCTCCTCTAAGCCGTGCGCGCCCTTTTCCTTTCTGAAGCAGGGCGAGTATGAAGTAAGCGTTTGGGGAAGGGAGCTTTCGGGCAAAATCTGACCCATAAATCTGCCTATCATAGAGTGCTCTGAAGTGCCGATAAGGTACAAATCCTCGCCCTCTATCTTATACATCATTCCCTCCATTTCTTCAAAGCTCATAACGCCGGAAACAACGTCGCTCCTTATCATAAATGGAGGAATGCAGTAGGTAAAGCCCTTGTCAATCATAAAGTCGCGGGCGTAGGTTATAATTGCCGAGTGAAGGCGGGCTATATCGCCCGTCAGATAGTAAAAGCCGTTGCCGCTCGTCCGTCTTGCACTGTCCAAGTCTACACCCGCAAGCTTTTCGAGAATTTCTACGTGATAGGGTACGTCAAAAGGCTTTTCCTTGGGTTCTAAAAACACCTTTCCCTGAACGTTGCAGCTGTCGTCCTTGCCCAGAGGTACGTCGTCAGCAATTATGTTTGGGATGCTCATCATCGCCTTTTTGAGCGCCCCTTCTATCTCCGAGCACTCCGCCTCGATTACTGCAATTCGCTCGTTATTTTTTTTGGAGAGAGCTTTTGCTTCCTCTGCCTCCTCTCTCTTGCCCTCGCGCATGAGTTGTCCTATGCTCTTGGCAAGAGTGTTGCGCTGAGCGCGGAGACTGTCGCCCTCCTGCTGAAGAGCGCGCTTTTTAATATCAAGCTCTATAATCTCGTCAACGATGGGCAATTTTTTATCCTGAAACTTCTTTTTAAGGTTGTCCTTTACAAGCTGTGGGTTTTTACGGATAAGTTCGATATCAATCATTGTAGCCTTTTAGCCGTTTTTTTCGGCAAATTCCTGAATTTTTTATAAATTATACTTCAAAACGTGCGTTATTGCAATTAAATTGCAGTTAAATTATTGAAAAAAGATATTTTTAGTGATATAATATAACACGTATTAACAGTCGGCGCAAAATTAACGCGCCGATAATAGGTGGATATGAAAATATTATTAAAACCCCAAAACAACGACCCTAAAAAGGACGGCTCGGACGCGCAGCCCGAAAAGGTTGACGACACTGTAGAAGCTGCCGAAAAGCCCAAGAGAACTGCAAGAAAAGTCACGCCCGCCCCCGCAAAGGAGAAGTCCGAAACAAAAGAGGAATTCCCCGACACGGAAAATGTTGAAAAGCCCGTCAAAGTGGTTAAGGCTAAAAAAACCGTAAAAGAACAAGCTTCCGATGAGGAAAATCCCCTAACAGAGGAAGTTCCAGACGAGGAGAGCGAGTACAAGCCCGAAAAAGAAGACTTTACGGACGGCGTTCAGATGGCACTTTTCCCTACTGAGGAGCATAATGACGAACCCGAAGCCGACGGCGATGGAGAACCTTTCGACAAGGAAAAGATTAAAAAGTACTTCAAGCGTCACCCCAAAAAGGTCATCAATTCTAAGGTCGAACGTTTTTCGCCCAAGCTAAATAAGGGTCTTACGCAGAAACAGGTCCAAATGAGGTTCAGACAGTTCCTCTTTAACGACACAAACAATTCCAATACCCGCTCCTATACGAGCATAATCATAGGAAACGTTTGCACCTTCTTCAATTTGCTGTGCCTTATTGCGTTTATCGCCCTTCTGCTTGCGAGTACGCCCGGTTTTTCAAACTACCTTGTCATAGTTATTACGACTGTAAACATAGGTATAGGTATTTTTCAGGAAATCCGCGCAAAGCATTCTATAGACCGGCTTGCTCTGCTGGCCTCTAATACCATAAAGGTCATACGCGACGGCGAAACGGTTGAAATTGACGTTAAAGACGTTGTTTTGGATGACGTTTTAATTCTTGAGCTCGGTAATCAGGTTCCCGCGGACTGCATACTTGCAGACGGAAGCGTTGAAGTGAACGAGAGCCTTTTGACGGGTGAATCGATTGCAATTAAGAAATCGGTCGGCGATATGCTGTATGCAGGTAGCTTTATTGCAAGCGGTAACGGCAAATTCAGAGTCGAAAAGGTGGGAAGAGAGACCTATCTTGAAAAGCTGACTTCCAAAGCAAAGAAATATAAAAGGCCCAATTCCGAGCTTATGAACTACACAAAGCTCATAATTAAGGCCGTTTCACTTATTATCATTCCTCTTGCGATATTCACATTCCTTACTACCCTGCATCATCCCGAATACGGACAAAAGATATTCGAGGACGTCACGGCTAACTCTCTGTTCAAAAAGGAAGTCGTCTACGCTATACGGCGTACATGTACGGTTATTATAGGTATGATTCCCTCGGGTATGCTCTTACTTACGAGCGTTGCGCTTGCCCTCGGTATTTTGCGCCTTGCAAAGAGCAATACGCAGGTAAAGGATATGTATTCCCTCGAGATGCTTGCCAGAGTTAACGTTTTGTGCCTTGATAAAACGGGAACTATCACGGACGGCAGAATGAAGGTAAACGATACCGTTATTCTTAACACCGTGGGCGATTATTCGGTAAACGATATTATGGGAAGCATGCTCAGAGAGCTTGATTCAAACAATCAGACCTCGATTGCACTATTTAATCATTTCGGGTTCAGTAACGCGCTTACGGGAGTTGCAAAAATACCATTCTCTTCAAAGAGGAAGCTCTCCGCAGTTACCTTCCACGACGTGGGAACCTTTGCTATGGGCGCACCTGAGTTTGTTTTAAAACCCTGCCCCGCCAAGGTTGAAAGAATTGTAAAGCAGTACGCAAATATGGGACTTCGCGTCATAGTGCTTGCGCACTCTCCCTCTGCAATCGTTGGCGACAAGCTTCCCACTATTATGAAGCCCATTGCAATTATTTCAATTGCCGACAACGTGCGCGACGACGCTACCGAAACAATCAGGTGGTTCAAAGAAAACGACGTAAACGTAAAGGTTATTTCGGGCGACAACCCCATTACCGTATCCGAAGTTGCAAAGCGTGCGGGCGTTGCGGGCGCGGAGAAGTTTATATCACTTGACGGACTCAACGATACCGAAGTTGAAAACGTTGCAAATAAATACACCGTGTTCGGCAGAGTTTCGCCCGAGCAGAAAGCCGTTCTGATACGCGCTATCAAGGCGCAGGGCAATACTGTTGCAATGACGGGCGACGGCGTAAACGATATTCTGGCGCTTAAAGAGGCGGACTGTGCAATATCCGTTGCCTCGGGCAGCGAGGCAGCAAGAAACGTGAGCCACCTCGTGCTTATGGACAATAACTTTAATTCAATGCCCAAGGTAGTTGCAGAGGGCAGACGTGTTATAAATAATATTCAGAACTCCTCCGCCCTCTATCTTATGAAGACGCTGTTTACGGCATTTTTGGCAACACTGTGCGTGCTTATGTCTACGCCCTATCTGTTCATGCCGCAGAATATGCTTCTTTTGGAAATTGCAATTATTGCCGTTCCCTCCTTCTTCCTCTCACTTCAGCCCAACAACGAGCGAGTGCAAGGTAAGTTTATTTCGCACGTCATGGGCGGTGCCATTTCGGGCGCGCTGCTAATGATTATTTGCGTTATGACAATGTACGTGCTAAATCAGATATGGCCGGGCGTTTACAGCAGTAATTACAGAGCTATGTGCATGCTTGCAATGACTTTTTCAGGCTATGTAATGGTATACCGGATTTGTCAGCCGTTGAATCTATACCGAATTGTGCTGTGCATAGGTGTGCTTTCAGTATGTATGGTTGCGCTTACGGTACCTTTGATTACCAACTTATTCCTATACACGGGTTGGAGCGACTTGAATTGGGAGTACGGTCAGATACTCGCTATCGTCGTAGTAATAGAGGCAGCCTTCCCCCTATCGGGAGCACTTATCGATCTGTCGCACGTGCTGATGCCATCGACAAAGAAGAAAAGAAGATCATAATGTTCACAAAAATACACCTCTATTCTGCGAGGTGTATTTTTCGTGATTTGAGAAACTATGTTTCTCTTGCCAAGATATTTAATGGCAAACAAAGATAAAATCTTGGCAATTCACTTCCACTAAGGCGTAGGCATACGCAAATTGAGTGCGCGACCAAAAATCGTGGTTTTGGGCCGCGCCGTAAAACGTTTTGTAATTGTTCACAAAAACAGCCTGCTATTCTGCGCAGGCTATTTTTTGTTATTTATATAACACCCCGCGCCGAGCAAAAGCTTGGCGCGGGTTTATTTTACCGGTTGATATTATTGATAATTATTCTTCACTTTCGTTTGTTGCTTCAGTTTCTTCTGCGCTGTCGGGGGTTTCGGCTAAATCTTCGGCTGTTGCCTCCTCGGGGGCGGCGGTCTCCGCCTCGTCGTCGCGCTCGGTTACGGCTACGGTTGCCACACAACCGTCTTTAAGGCGCATAAGACGCACGCCGCGCGTTGCTCTGCCTATCTTGGAGATTGCGTCGCAGTGCATTCTTATTATCGTACCGCCGTCCGAGATAATCATTATGTCCTCGTCCTCGCTGACTTGTTTCAAGTTTACAAGACTGCCCGTTATTTCGTTGAATGTGCCCGCCTTTATGCCCTTGCCGGCTCTGCCCGTAAGGCGGTAATCTTCAAGGCGGGAACGCTTGCCAAAGCCGTTTGAGGTTACGGTTAATATATCCTTGCTTTCGTCAACCGCTAGCATATCTACGATTGCATCGTCTGCTCCGTCGAGTTTCATAGCTCTTACGCCCGCAGTATCCCTGCCCATTGCGCGAACCTTGCTCTCGTCAAAGCGGATACACTTGCCCGAGCGTGATGCAATCATAATTTCGCTTGAACCCGTTGTGAACTGAACGGAGATGAGCGAGTCACCGTCGTTTAAACGGATTGCAATTTTGCCGTTTTTATTTATTCTTGCAAACTCCTCCACCTTGGTCTTTTTGATAAGTCCGTTCTTGGTGGCGAACGCGATATAGCCCTCGGTTGTATCCTCGACGGGAATAATATTGGTTATCTTCTCGGTCTGCTCAATCTGAACAAGGTTTACAATCGCCCTGCCGCGCGCAGTTCTTGCCGCTTCGGGAATTTCAAACGCCCTTATTCTGTACACCTTGCCGTAGTCCGAGAATAAAAGAAGCGAATCGTGCGAGGAGCAGACAAACATCTTTTCGACGAAGTCCTCCTCTTTAGGACGGTGCGCGGTAATTCCCATACCGCCCCTGTGCTGAGCCTTGTATTCTGCGACGGGCAATCTCTTTACGTAGCCCGAGTGGGTCATTGAAACGACTACCTGCTCCACAGGAATTAAATCCTCGTCCACAATATCGCCCGAGAAATCTACGGCAATTTCAGTCTTTCTCTCCGAGGGGTATTTGCGCTTGATTTCAAGCAGGTCGGTTTTGATAATTTCAAGAACTCTGCTCTCGTGTGCGAGAATGTCTTTGTAGTCCTCTATTGCCGCCTCTAGGGAGGCAAGCTCTTCGTTGAGCTTATCTACTTCGAGGTGGGAAATTCTGTAAAGGCGCAATTCTGCAACTGCCGTAGCCTGCCTTTCGTCAAGTAAAAATTTTGAAGTGAGCTGCTGAACGCAGTCCGTCTTGTCCTTTGCGTTTTTGCAGACTTCTACGACTTCGTTTATGCTCGCCTGAGCAATTACAAGTCCGCGCAAAATGTGTGCGCGCTCCTCCGTCTTGGTCAATTCGTACTTGGTACGGCGGATAATTATGTCTTTCTGATGTTCAAGATAGTAGTAAAGACACTCTTTGAGGTTTAAAATTTTGGGTGTGCCGTCTACGAGCGCAAGCATTATAATTCCGTCCGACACCTGCAAATTTGTGTGCTTGTATAAAAGATTTAAAACGACCTGCGCGTTTGCGTCCTTCTTTACTTCTATGACGATGCGCATACCGTCTCTGTCGCTCTCTTCCCGTATGTCCGAAATACCCTCTATTCTCTTGTTTTTAACGAGGTCGGCAATATTTTCTATAAGCTTTGCCTTGTTGACCTGATAGGGAATTTCTGTGACTATTATACGCGTGCGGGTCTGATTCCCGCTCTGATATTCCTCTATTTCACAGCGCGAACGGATGATTATATTGCCTCTGCCCGTTCTGTAAGCCTTTTTTATACCGCTTCTGCCCATAATGAGCGCGCCCGTGGGGAAGTCGGGTGCAGGAACATATTCCATGAGCCCGTCTATATCGATATCGGGATTGTCTATAAGCGCTATAACGCCGTCTATGCACTCGCCAAGGTTGTGGGGCGGTATGTTGGTCGCCATGCCCACCGCAATGCCGTCAGAACCGTTTACAAGCATATTGGGGAAGCGCGAGGGCAAAACGGAAGGCTGCATACCCGTGTCGTCGAAGGTCGGGTAGAAGTCAACGGTTTCCTTGTCGAGGTCCTTAAGCATTTCGGACGCAAGCTTTGAAAGTCTTGCCTCGGTATATCTCATAGCCGCGGCGGGGTCGCCGTCGACCGAGCCGAAGTTGCCGTGTCCCTCTACGAGGGGGAAATTTATAGAGAAATCCTGCGCAAGGCGGACGAGCGCGTCGTAAACCGAGCTGTCGCCGTGGGGATGATATTTACCCAAGCAGTCACCGACGATACGGGCGCATTTTCTGAACGCCTTGTCGGAATAGAGTCCCAGCTCGTGCATTGAATATAAAATCCTGCGGTGAACGGGCTTTAAACCGTCGCGCACATCGGGTATAGCGCGGGATACGTTTACCGCCATTGCGTACGCTATGAAGGATTTTTTAAGTTCCTCGTCTACCTCTCTGTCCAAAAACTTGGTCATTGCAAGGGTGCGTTTAAACTCTTCGGTAAGCTCCGGACTTGTTTCTTTTTTTGCCATAGTTACTCCTGTTTATTAAATATCCAACTCTGCTACGAGTTTTGCGTTATCTTCAATGAACTGTCTTCTCAGCTCTGGCTGTTCTCCCATGAGTAGAGAGAAAAGTCTGTCCGCCTCTACCGCGTCTTCCACGTTAATTCTAACGAGTGTGCGCCTTGCGGGGTCCATGGTTGTTTCCCAAAGCTGTTCCTTGTTCATTTCGCCGAGACCCTTGTATCTTTGAAGCTCAAACTTGCCGTCGTAGCTGTTTTTAAACTCCTCTAATGCCTTGTCGTCGTAGAGATAGGTGTCCTCTATGCCCTTGCCCGAAACCTTGTACAAGGGAGGCTGTGCCGCGTATACGTGTCCGTTTTCAACGAGCGGGCGCATATAGCGGAAGAAGAAGGTCAAAAGAAGTATTCTTATGTGCGAGCCGTCAACGTCGGCGTCGGTCATAATTATTATTCTGTCGTATCTTAATTTGCTTTCGTCAAAATTTTCCTGAATTCCGCAGCCGAAAGCCGTAATCATTGCCTTGATTTCCTCGTTTTCGAGCACGCGGTTAATTCTTACCTTTTCAACGTTTAAAATCTTGCCTCGAAGGGGAAGTATTGCCTGGAAACGCCTGTCTCTGCCCTGCTTTGCCGTGCCGCCTGCACTGTCGCCCTCGACTATATAGATTTCGCACAGCTCGGGGCGCTTATCCGAGCAGTCTGCAAGCTTTCCGGGGAGCTTTGTGCTCTCGAACACGCCCTTACGGTGTGTTTCTTCGCGCGCGAGCCTTGCCGCCTCCCTCGCCCTCTGCGCCGTTATACAGCGGAGTATGAGCTCCTTGGTTTCGGCGGGGTGTTCTTCAAGATAGGTGCCGAACTTGTCGGTTACAGCCTTCTGTACGAAGCCTCTTACGTACGTAGAGCAGAGCTTTGCCTTTGTCTGGCTCTCGTACTGTGCGTCGGCTATTTTGACCGATACGACCGCCGTAATGCCCTCACGAACGTCCTCGCCCGAGAGTTTTTCATTCTCTTTTAAGATGTTGAGGCGCTTGCCTGCGTCGTTTATAACCTTGGTAAGAGCCGCTTTAAAGCCGTCGAGGTGGGTTCCGCCGTCGGGCTGACGGATATTGTTGGAGAAGGGAAAAATCTGCTCGGAATAGCCATCGTTGTACTGTATAGCAACTTCAAGGAATTTGTCGTCCCCCTCGTTCTCTTCAAAGTATACGGGCTTTTCAAAGAGGACTTCCTTGCCCCTGTTGATATCCTCTATAAAGTGGACTACGCCGCCCTCGTAGCAGAAGCTGTCGTGGCGCTCTTTTTCGCCGCGGTAGTCCGAAAGGGTCAAAGTTAAGCCCTTGTTGAGATAGGAAAGCTCTCTTAAAAGGGTTTTAAGCGTGTCGTAGTTGAACTCGGTGGTTTCAAGTATGGTTGCGTCGGGGTGGAATGTTACGGTCGTGCCCGTCTTGTCCGTGTCGCCGACGATTTTAAGGGGTTCTTCGGGTATACCGCAGTGATAGACCTGACGGTAGATATGACCGTTCTGACAGACCTCGGCAGTTAAAGTGTCCGAAAGCGCGTTTACGCAGGATACACCCACACCGTGCAGTCCCGACGAAATTTTATAACCGCCCGCCTTGTTGCCGCCGCCGAATTTGCCGCCCGCGTTGAGGTTGGTTAAGGCAAGCTCTACGCCGCTTATTCCAGCCTCCTTGTTTATGCCCGTGGGAATTCCTCTGCCGTTGTCCTGAACGGAACAGGAGCCGTCCGCAGTGATTACCACGTTAATCGTATCGCAATAGCCCGCAAGCGCTTCGTCTATGGAGTTGTCTATAACCTCCCTTACAAGGCAATGCAGACCCTTCTCGTCCGTAGGTCCGATGTACATACCTGGATGCTCGCGCACGGGCTCCAAACCTTTGAGCGCGCGCAGGGAGTTGGCGTCGTAATTGTTTACTATTTTTTCAGGCATTTATCTTCCTCTCCGAAAAAAATTTCACTTTGAATTTATTATACCATATTATAAAATCGATTGCAAACGATAGAGCAAAAAATTTCAAAAATAAGAGTAATAATTTGGCAAAAACACATACTTTTTTTATGAAAAATTTTAAGTGCGGACATAGCGCAAATTTTGATATTTTAAACGACTTTTACGAGTGCGGAAGCTGCGGAAATCATATCTGTAAAACACAGGTTGAAAGGTGCGGAGGGGTGTGTCCTCACTGCTTTGGCAAGCTGTACAGAGTTAATTAAAAATGAAACCGCCGACGGTTAACGTCGGCGGTTTACATATACTCTTGTTTTAATTGTTCAAATCTCTCTTTATACTTTTGCGCCTCTTCGTCGTTGCCCTTGGCTTTCATATATTCGTATCTAAGTTCAGTAAGGGCAATAAAGCTTTGGTCGTCCTCGCGTATCTGCGGAAGATCGAATAAAAGGCTTTCGTCCACCTCTTCTATGGGCTTTCCGTTTAAAATCTGCGCCTGAACTGTTAAGACGGCGAGAAGAACCTTGCCCTCGTCCTTGTCTTTTACGATTTCATCTACTACAAGTCCGTCTGCTTTGCCCGAGGGAAAATGCACGGGAAACGCGTTTAATAATATAAGATATATATTTGCAGGAATGAGAAAGGACAACCAAACGGGGGCGATATTAAAGCTTATCAGAGTCCCTACAGTAAGTCCGATAACCACATTGACAGCACATCCACCGTACACTGTTGCAATGACGCGTGCTTTGAGTTTGTCCTCTTTGTTTGGCATTAGCGCACAGCTTGACGAGCCTAATAAACTGAAATGAGGTTTAGTTTTAATTCCGCACATCGCGCCGAACAGCATATGCCCGAGTTCGTGCAAAAGCGACGAAAGCGGAATTGCGGCTATCATAGCGACCCAAACGGGTATTGCCCACAGTCCCAGTTCAAACCAGCAGGTTGCGCCGTACACACCCGCAAAAAGAGCGAAAGCCAATGCAGAAAAAATGATACAGGTTGAACTTTTCATAGCTTGCCCTCTTTGAAGATGATAAAGCCCTCTAAATTGTCTCTTTCCGATACAGTGACTTCGGCAATATTGAGCGCACGCATAATTGCAGATAAAAGCAGTGTTCCGCCGCCCATAATTTCGGAGGACTGCGCGCAGATTGTGGTTGCCTTTATGTGCTCGACGTCCTCGGTCAAAAGCCAAGTTGCAAGCCTGTCCACCTCGGCTAAACTCAAAACCGTTCCGTCTGTAATTTCGGGTGCGTACTCCGTAAGGTTGTGTCTTACGGCAGCAAGACGGGTCGCCGTTCCGCCGATTGAGTACATTTTGAAATTGCTTGCGTCGATTTTTCCGTATTCTGCAACCTTTTCGTCAATTATACTTTGAAGAGCGGTCCTGTCCCTTTTTGCGCTGTCGAAAAGGCGCACTGCGCCTATGTTGACGCTCTTTGCGTAAACCGTTTTACAGTCTTTGCGCAGGGTAATTTCCGCGCTTGCGCCGCCTATATCTATAATTCCGCCGTCCGAAGAACCGAGCGCGCCGAGTATTCCGCACTCCGCCTCCTCCTCGCCGGATAGCACGCATATATCCAAACCGCACAGCTCTTTAACGCGCTTTAAAAAGTCGCGCCCGTTAGTTGCCGTGCGCACTGCTGCGGTTGCAAAGGCGTAAACCTTTTCCGCACCGTCCTCTATTGCCTGCCTGTAAAAGTCGTTTACGGCAAGTGCCGTCCGCTCCAAGGCGTTGGGGGAAAGAACAGAACTCTTATCGAGTCCTTCGCCCAGCCTTGTAGTGCAAAGACGCTTATATAAAGTTTTTCCGCCTTCAAAGGTTGCAAGGCGGACTGAATTCGAACCGATGTCGATTGCTGAAATTTTCATAATCAGTTTTTGGGGGGATGATAGCCGTACCAAGAGAGCATATCTAAGTAATACTGCCAGGATTTGAGGTACGCAAGCTCGCTTTCCGAGTCTTTAATCAGGTCATCATACGAACGGATCTGCTCTTGAAGGTTTCTTTTTTCATTGTTTATATTTACTATCGTCGCCAACTGACAGATTATCACTACTGCGAAGATTACTATCAGCAGCACGGCGGCGACGGTTGATGCCGCTGCGATGCGGTTTTTCTTTGCTTCGTCCACGTTTTTTCACCTTCTTGGGTCTGTTTGTTATCTTATTATATACTTTCCTTGCGAAAAACGCAACAATTTGATGAAAACTTTTTAAATATAGGAGCGCACCGAGGGCACAGCCTATGAGCATATACAGCCTCAATGAGGAAAAGCCGAACATCGTAGACAGGAAAATAAACCCCGCCGCAAAGACGAGGCAATATATTATGTCGGCGGCAAAAATAAAAATTTTGTCCTTTATAGTGTAGCTCTGCGTGTCTAATCCGCACAGAACACAGCGCGCCAAAAACAGCACGTCATAGACCGCACCGCTGACTATTCCGCAAAAAATACAGGTTATAAATATGAAAATTTGCATTATCTGAACAGTTTCTGTTTAAGCGAGCTTCCCTTTTTTACATAGCGCACCGAGGCAATTTCGCCCGTTGCCGAAAACGCCCCGCTCGTCTTTGAAAAGTTTATTATCTTCATACCGCTGCCGCCCACTACTATCCTGCCGCCCGCGTAGCTTAAAACTATCTGCTTATCGGAAAAGCTGTCAACGCTTGCTATTGCCGTTGCGCTTACCCTTTTACACTGTTCTATCGATAGATTGTGCCCTTCTTCCATCTTCACGCTCCCCAATAAATTTGTATATCTTATGCAGAAAAAACTGTGAAAATGCGGCTATTTTAATATAAAAAGCGACAATCCGAGCGAGCGGATTGCCGATATATGCGGATTTCAAAAACACAAGTTTTTTGCGCTTTTGAAATCCGCCTGTGCCGTGATATGAAAAAGTATTAACCCGCATCTCGCAGGTGGGTGCGCCGAGGCGGAACGTCGGACTTTCCGAAAACCAGACCTTGCCTATTCCCGCGAACGCTTCGCTCCCTTATTTACTTTGTGGATTACGAATTTCCCATACCACGAACACCGCAGACCTATTTAGTTTGTATTATGATATTAATATTATACACCACGCAAATTTAAAACGCAAGCGGGAAAATATACCATATTTTTTTAAAATTTAATGTGACGAGGCAAAAAAACAACCGCCGAACTTTTGTCCGACGGCTACCTTTTCCCCTATATCTTACAGTTTTTCCACCGTTTGAAATAGCGTACCAGTCAATTTGTTATAATATATTAACACTTTATTATATGTTTGTCAACTCAAAATATGTTTTTTGTGCAAAAACAACAAAAAATGTTTGAAATTATCCTTTATATAAAAATCTATGACAGTTGTCGCACTCCGTGACCCTTCCGCCCGCAATTTTTTCTTTGCCGGCAAGAGAGAGCTCTGTTCCGCACTTTGAGCATCTGCCGTTGACAACTACGCACAGTATGGGGAATATTCTTTCACTGCGCTTTATCTGATAGCTCTTCATAACCTCGCCGTCTATGCCTTTTGCAAGTTTATTAAGCTCTGTCTGAACCGTCTTCATTTCTGCCAGCTTCTGCTCTTTATACTGCAAATAGACCTTGCGGTATTCCTCGTATTGCTTCTGCACGGCAATCGTCTTCTTTTTCATTGCCTGATATTCATCGTCGGCGTCTTTAACAGCCTTCGTGAGGGCGTTAATTTCGGCTTTTATGCCTTTAAGACGCTCACTTATCTGCAAAACGTTCTTTTTATAGAAAGAAATATCCGCGCCGCCGTCTATGAGCTCGTCTACGTTGTCGAAATCGTTTAAGGTTTCGGCAATTTCCTTGTATTTTTCTTCAAGCTCCTTGGCAAGAGAGCCTATCTCGCGCGCCTTGGCGTCGAGGGCCTCGAGCTTTTCGGGAGCTTTAGTTGTGAGGAAATTTTTTGCAATTGAATAGTTTTTGAGCTCCTCGGAGTTGTTTGCCTCGCGCTCGATTTGCAAAAGTTTAGCGTCTTCTTCCTGATACTTGAGAAGTTGTTCTACCTGTGACATTGTATTCTCCTTTTAGTTAAAGTAGCTCGTCGTCGCAAAAATACTCCGACGGGACTTTAAGCTTTTGTTTTATGCTTTGATAAATTTTATTAAAACCGTAATTTTCCGACGAATAGTGCGTAAGAACTATTACGTTGATTCCGTTTGCCGTGAGCGCTGCAATTTCGTGTTCGCGCAGCTCCGAGCTGACGAAAACGTCCACGTTGTTTCTATACGCAAACGCTATTGACTTATCGTCGCAGCCCGCGCCGCAGAAGGATGCAACGCGCTTTATGAGCCTGTCCTTACCGAAACAAATTGCACGCTCGGACGAAAAAGTCTTTTTTACTGTATTGAAATACTCTTTAAAATTCTGCGGCTTGATATCGTAAATTCTACCGTAGCCCCCTCCGCTTAGTTCTACGAGAATTTGCGCGTCCTGCCCGCCGAGCCCTTTCATAAGATGATAGTCTATGCCCTGCGGTGCGGTATCGAAATTGAGGTGCATGGAAATTACCGAAATTCCCGCCTTTATGCACTCGGGTATTGCCGAAGCGTTGGGGTCGGTAACTGCGTCAAACCTTCTTACGGCGTGATAAATTGCGGGGTGATGTGTTACTATAAGATTGTACCCCAAAGCTTTTGCCTTTGCTACCGTCTTGTGCGATAAATCGAGAGAGAAAACTGCGCCGTTTACCTCCTCGCTGCTCTTTACTATGATTCCGCTGTTGTCGTATGCGTTCAATTTTCTGCAGAACTCGTCGGAAAGGGACAGCGGACCAACTTCTTCGAGTACCGATAAAATATCATTTATTTTCACTTGACAATACCTCTTCCATAAATTTTATCTGCCGTAAGATATCTTCCCGGGCTTTTTTACCGAGATTTCTTTCAAGATAGCTCCGCTTTTTATCAAGCTCTTGAGCTATAAATTTTCTTGTTCCGCCGCATGAAATATTTTTTCCGAATTCGAGCATAACTGCGGTATATTCCGGGGGCAATCCATTTTTTTTGCCCTTTATAACCGAGTAAAATTTGCCGCCGCTTTCAAAGTATTCGTCGGTGGAAATCTCCGCGCCGCAGCTTATGAGATACTCTCGCACGAGGCGGACGTTTTTCATGGGCTGAAACACAAAGCTTTTGGGAATAAAGGAATTTTTTAAGATAGCAATAATTTCTTCGCCGCCCATACCGGCGATAAGTACTTGCCCGGTATTCTCGTCAATTTGAGAAAGACCGTTACAGCAAACCGCCTTTACCCTGTTCTGCGCAATATATGCAGATAGCAGCCTCTTGGCTTTATCGAGGCATTTTTCGCTTATATCCGAAATAACCGCGCTCTTGCAAAGATTGTTTTCAAGCATATACCGCGTGCAGTAGCCGTGGTCGCAGCCGATATCGGCAAAGCTTTCGCAGGGGTCTAAATAGGCACACAGCTTATCGATTCTGTCCATCAGGTATCAAGGAAATCCTTAAGATGCTTCGAGCGCGAGGGATGACGGAGCTTTCTTAAAGCCTTTGCCTCTATCTGACGGATTCTCTCACGCGTTACGTTGAATTCCTTGCCAACCTCTTCAAGTGTTCTGGGTCTGCCGTCGTCCACGCCGTAGCGAAGGCGCAAAACCTTCTCTTCGCGGGGGGTAAGGCTGTTGAGAACGGATAATAGCGTTTCTTTGAGCATTGTCGTGGATACGCTGTCCGAGGGAGTTGTCGAAGCTTCGTCCTCGATAAAGTCGCCCAGGTGGCTGTCCTCCTCCTCGCCTATGGGAGTTTCCAAGGACACGGGATCCTGCGCAATTTTCTGAATTTCGCGCACGCGCTCCTCACTTATGTTCATTTCCTTTGCAATTTCCGCGGGAGTGGGTTCCCTGCCGTATTTTTGCAAAAGTATTCTTGAAACACGGGTTAGCTTATTTATCGTTTCGACCATATGCACGGGTATGCGGATAGTGCGCGCCTGGTCTGCAATTGCTCTCGTTATAGCCTGCCTTATCCACCACGTTGCATATGTTGAGAATTTGAAGCCCTTTTGATAGTCGAATTTTTCAACCGCCTTCATGAGACCCAAATTACCTTCCTGAATTAAATCAAGAAAGAGCATGCCGCGGCCGACGTAGCGCTTTGCAATTGACACTACAAGGCGAAGATTTGCTTCAGAAAGCTTTTTCTTTGCCTCTTCGTCACCCTCCTGCATTCTGCGGGCAAGCTCTATCTCATCGTCCGCCGAAAGAAGGGGCACTCTGCCTATGTCTTTAAGATACATCTTGACAGGGTCGTCAAGACCGATATCCGAGAGCGCCTGTTCATAAAGCTCTCTGTCGCGCTCAGCCTCGTCTATAATCTGAATACCCGCTTCGGCAATGGATTTGTACACGAAGTCCATCTGTGCGGGCGTCGTTTCGTACTTTTCCATTATGTCGCAGAGGGTGTTCGTTGTTATCGAGCCCTTGGAGGAATAACTCTCCACAATCTGCTTTAAGATATCCGCCAATTTCTGTTCTGATAAATTCATTTTCCGTATCTCCTTTTACCGTATTCAACCTTCTTCGCTTTTGATTTTACTGCGTTTTTTCAAAAGGTCCTGAAGTGCCGCGGCAAGCGTTTTTCGTGTATTTAAATCTTCTTCTTTTTGAACTTGTTGCTTTAGAAGGCTTATCTTACCGTCTATTTCGTTGAGTTTTAATTTCTTGATACAATCGAAGAAAAATTTCTTTGAAACCTCGTCCGAAAAAGCGTCCTCCATATAGTCTAAAATGTGCGTAAGTTCGGCATATTCGGGGGTGTTTTGCTCAAAGAACTCAAAAATTTCATTCTTTGAAATTGCCTCGTTGAACAGCTTTTTCGACTTGACGTACCCCGCGATTATCCTATGTACCTGATTACTGAACGGAATTTTATTTATGTCCGCTTCATCAGTGAATTGAGCCTTGGAAAGATATGCGGCAATCACGAAGCGGGACGCCTTATCTATGTTTGACGACGTGTCTTTACGGCGTGCCGGCGCTTTGGTTTCGGCTTTTGGCGTCTGCGGCTGGGCGTTCAGATCACGGCTCAAGGACTCGTAGGTTAATCCCGTTTCGTTCCTTAAAGCTTTCAATAAATCTTCCTGCTCCGCCGCACTGTCCGCCGTCTTTATTATCTTTACTGCGTCTTTTACGTATTTGTACTTGTCTTCGCTCTTGTTGATATCGTAATTCTTTTTGGCTGCGTTCAGCTTGAAATCTATAAGCGACTGTGCGCTGTCAAGACATTTTTGGTATCCCTGCGGACCGAGCTGTTTTATTACGTCGTCGGGGTCCAACCCGTCGGGCAGAGGCACCACCTTTACGTTCAGTCCCTCTCCTTTTAAGATATCCAACCCGCGCATATTGGCTTTTTGCCCCGCCGCGTCGCCGTCGTAGCTTATTAGTACGTTGTCGGAATATCGCTTTAAAAGCCGCGCCTGATCCTGCGTGAGCGACGTTCCCATACTCGCAACGACGTTGGTAAAACCCGCGCTGTACAGGGAAATGACGTCCATATATCCCTCAACCACTATTATATTATTAACATTTTTCTCTTTTCTTAACTTTTTTAAAAGATTGATGTTGTATAGCGCCTTGCTCTTGTTGAAAACAACCGTCTCTTTTGTATTTTTATATTTGCCGAAATCAACCTTTTTAAGCGCCCTGCCGCCGAAAGCTATTACCTCGTTCATGGCGTTTATTATGGGGATTATAAGCCTTCCGCCCTGCGCGTCCGTCAGTCTCCCGTTTACCTCGTTGACAACGCCGCTGTCAATCATATCCTGCTTTTGAAACCCTTTATCGAGCAAAAACCTCGGTAAATCGTTAAAGTTGAGGCTTGCACCCAAGCCGAATTTCCTTACAATCGGCGTCGGAATTTTGCGGTTTATTATGTATTGGATATGCTCGTCCGCCTTGCCTGAGTTGAGATTGTTGAGGTAAAAGTGCGCCGTTTCGTTTAAAATTTTCAAAATAGCGTCCCTCTTTCTCTTGCTCTCGACAGTCTGCATGCTGTCAAACCCAGTCTGCGGAACGGTGAGATTTGCTCGGTCAGCAAGCAGCTTTACCGCCTCCATAAATTCGACGTTTTCAATGTTTTTTACAAAACCTATCACGTCGCCCGATTCTCCGCAACCGAAGCAGTGGTAGAACTGCTCGGATTCGTTTATGGAAAAAGAGGGCGTTTTTTCATGATGAAAGGGGCAACACGCCCAATAGCTGTTGCCACGCCGCTCCAACGATACGTAACCCGACGCTACGTCTACAATATTTATTTTTTCCTTGAGAGTTGTGATAAACTCCTTTAATTCACCGGCCATAATTTAAGCGGCTCCGAACTCAATTGCTTTCGTCTACGAAAGACCAGCCCCTGGGTACGTAAATTTTGCTGAACATATACACGGCGTACCTGTCGGTCATTGAAGATAGATAGTCGATAACCGTCTGCTCCTCGCCGTATTTGTCTATTAAATTTATATAGCTTTGAGGAAGCTCACCCGTATTTTTCAAAAAGTAGTTGAACATTTCTGTGAGCATTCTCTCGGCTTTGTCCTCCTCGCTCTTCGCCGTTTTGGAGTAGTAAACTCTGTCGAACATAAAGGAGCGCATATGCTCGCTCGCCTTTTGAACTTCCACGTCCATTTCGACGATATTTTTATTGACGGAATTGCGGTAAATCGAGGATATTGCCGTATCAATTCTCTCTTTCGAGGTGTTGCCAAGCACTTGTATTATGTCCTTGGGAACATCGTCCAAGGTCAAAAGACCCGCCCTTACGGCATCGTCCAAATCGTGGTTTATGTATGCAATTCTGTCGGCAAGAGAAACACACCTGCCCTCCAGGGTTGCGGCGTTTCCGCTTCTGGTGTGGTTTAAAATTCCGTCCTTTACTTCAAAGGTCAGATTCAGACCCCTTCCGTCCTTTTCAAGCACGTCAACGACCCTGACAGACTGCACGTTATGTTTGAAGCCGTGCTCTGTCAGCTTGTCCAATATTCTTTCTCCGCTGTGCCCGAACGGGGTGTGACCCAAGTCGTGACCAAGCGCAATTGCCTCGGTTAAATCTTCGTTTAACGAGAGCGAACGCGCAATACTTCTTGCTATCTGCGCGACGTCAAGCGTGTGCGTCAGGCGAGTTATATAGTGGTCGCCTTCGGGAGAAAAAAAGACCTGCGTCTTGTTTTTCAAACGCATAAAAGCTTTACAGTAAATTATTCTGTCTCTGTCCCGCTGGAACTCTGTGCGCATCTCGCAAGGCTTTTCCTGTCTGTCCCTGCCGCGCGTATTTTCCGACGCGCACGCATAGGGAGAAAGGAAAGCTTTCTCCATTGCATATGTTCTCTTTTTTATTTCCTGCATACTGCTCTCCGTTAAATTTTACGAAAAAAATTTGAAAATTACTTTTTTTATTGAAAAATTTTCAAAAAAATCCTTTATTTTGCAAAACCGCCGCCCACGGACAGCACTTCACCCGTCACGTACTCGCTCTCGGCAAAGTATACGCATGCCTTTGCAACCTCCGCCGGCGAGCCTATTCTGCCCATTGGAATTTCAGATATGAGCTCCCGCAGTTCATCTTCCTGAAAATGACTGTTCATATCGGTGTCGATTACACCGGGGGTTATACAGTTCACACGCACGTTGGAGGGGGCAAGCTCCTTTGCAAGCGCCTTCGTAAAGGCAATTACCGCGCCCTTTGACGCCGAATACGCAACTTCACAGCTTGAGCCTACCTCTCCCCAAACGGATGAGATGTTTATTATCGAGCCGCTACGCGCCCAAACCATCTTGTTTGCAACTTCCCGACTGCAAAGAAATGTGCCCTTTACGTTGGTATCGAAAATTTTATTCCAATCGGAAAGAGTGGTGTCCTGAATAACTTTAATAAGTGAAATGCCCGCATTGTTTACAAGCACGTCGAGGTTATCGTAAATAGAAAAAAATTCGCGGAACATATTGCGAACCTGAACCTCGTCGGAAACATCGGCACGGAAAAGCACCGGACAGTAGCCGAGCATATTGAACTCCTCCTGCGTGGCAAGCGCGGCGGCTTCGTCCTTGTGGTAGTTTAAAACCACCTCGTAACCTCGTTCGAGAAATGCCCCTGCTATTGCCTTTCCTATACCTTTCGTTCCGCCCGTTATTAAAGCTGTTTTCATAATATTAACTCCCTAATTTTGTCCGCAACCTCTTCGGGTGTAAGCGGGTCGGTATCGACGACTGTATCCGCCGAATTTTCATATATCGGTGCGCGCTCCTGCATAAGCTTTTGTAGCCGACTCTGCATATCGCCCTTTAAAAGCGGTCGGGTTGTGTCGCCTTCAAGCCTATTGGAAAGCGCGTCAAGCTTTGTGCGCAAATAAATTATTCTTCCGCAAGATTTAAAAAGCGTACGGTTTTGCTCCCGCAAAAGACAGCCGCCGCCCGTCGAAACTACGCAGTTATCCATTGACGCAATATCTTTTACGACCTGCGTTTCAAAATTTCTGAAACACTCTTCACCGAACTTTTCAAAAATTTCGGATATGACGCCGTATTTTTCGACTATCAGTTCGTCGGTGTCAACTACGCGGAAATTGAGTTTTTTGCCCAAAATGCGTGCAACGGTTGATTTGCCGCAGCCGGGCATACCCGCAAGAATTATGTTCATATCAGTATTTTCCGTCAAACCTGAAGCTTTCGCCTGCCAGAATATAGCTATATTTGCCGAAGCCCGCAATGACGCCCTTGCATACTTCAGAGATGACCGATTTGTGTCTGAACTCCTCGCGCGCATGAACGTTTGACATATGCACCTCTATTACGGGCACGTCGATAGAAGCTATCGCATCGCGTATCGCATAGCTGTAGTGAGTGAATGCGCCGGCATTGAGAATAATGCCGTCAAAGTCCTCGTCGCCCGCAAGCTGTATCTGGGTGCAGATATCTCCCTCGTTGTTGCTCTGATAGAAAGCGCATTCGTCAAAAGTGAAATACGCGGCTATCTCTTCGTTTATATCGTCGAGGGTCTGGGTTCCGTAGACGTCCTTTTCGCGTTTGCCCGTCATGTTGAGGTTGACGCCATTTATAAAAAGAAGTTTCATAATTCCTCCAAATATTCGGTAAACAGTTTTTTTGCAGTGATTTCGTCGGGTTGCATATCGGCAAAAATACACGCAGCATAATATGCCTGATAAAAGAGCATTGCTTTGCCGTTCAATGTCTTTTTGCCAAAGCCGGCGGCAATTTCCAAAAATTTGCTAACCTTTGGTTCGTAAATAAGGTCTATTGCAACCTCGCACAAAGAAATAAGTTCTTCGCCTACGGGGGATAGCCCCTCCGTACTGTGCATACCCACTCCGCTTGCATTAATTAAGGCATAGTACGGGGTGTTTTGCAAATTTTCAAGCGCTTTTATGCCCTTAAATTCTCTTTCGAGGGCATATGCGTTATCAATTTTTTTATCGTAAACAAAGACGCTTGCGCCGCTGTCAGAAAGCTTTTTTGCAACGCTTCTGCCAGCACCGCCTGCGCCGATTAAAAGCACGTTTTTACCCTTTACGTCAATGTCGTTGTTTTTGAGCATAAGGGTAAAACCCAGACCGTCGGTATTGTAGCCCGTCTTATTCTTTACGTTTACGGTATTTACCGCACCGAAAACTTCAGCGTCACCCATAATTTTTTTAAGATATTTAATTATTGACAGTTTAAAGGGTATTGTTACGTTAAAACCGTCATATTTATCGAAAATGCGGCATATTGCGGGGTCAAATTGGTCTTCGGGTATTGAAATCTTGTCGTATTCCACTTTATAGCCAAGTTTTTCGGCAATAAAAGAGTGAATTGACGGACTGCCCGATTTTGATACGTCTTTGCCTATAACAGCAAGCTTTAATTGCTTCATTTTATCCTCTTTGCCTCCTCGTAGATTAATTGCGCATATTCGCTTACGGGAAGCTTTATCTCTGCAAACTCGCCCTCTTTACAGGGAGCTATAATTGATATGTTTTCGTCAACGTTTTTCTTGTCGTGAACGGCGTTCAACGCCGCCTCGGCTATGTTTTCGTACGAAGGTACTTTTATGACTTTTTTTATGAGTTTTTCAAGGTTATCGGCGTATTGCCCCCCACATATGCCACGTTGACGGGCGATTTGAAGCTCGTAGTACATACCGATAAGTACGAATTCGCCGTGAGATTTTCTACCGTAAAAAAGCTCTAACGCGTGCCCCGTAGTGTGACCTAAATTCAAGGATTTTCTTATTCCGCCGCTGTCCCTTTCGTCTATTTTAACTACTTCTGCTTTATGTTCTATACACATTGCGACAATGCCTTCAAGAAATTTTTCCGAGTAAAGACAGTCGGCATTTTCAAGCAGGCAGTTATAGATATTTTCGTTGAGCCCGCCGTACTTTATGATTTCGCCAAGTCCGCAACGCAATTCGCGCTTGGGGAGGGTTGAAAAGAACAGCGGGTCTGCAATTACTTCTTCGGGCTGATAAAAGGCGCCGATAACGTTCTTTACTCCCTTGTGGTCAACGGCAGTTTTTCCGCCAACCGAGCTGTCTACCTGCGAAAGCAGCGTGGTGGGTATCTGGGCGAGATGCACGCCGCGCATATACAGCGACGCGGCAAGTCCTGCAATATCCCCCACTACTCCGCCGCCCATAGCTATGACCCGACAGTTGCGGCGCATACCCGAGGCAAGCATTGCCTCAAGGATTTTAATTAGATTTTTGTAGGTTTTACTCTTTTCGCCCGCAGGCAGCACGAACTTAGGGATATCGCCGAAAAAGCGCGCTATGAGGTCGGAATAATGGGCATACACGTTTGTGTCGGTGACAAGAAATACCTGCCCGATTGAAAGAGCGGGGGCGTATTTTTCAAACGCACCCTTTCCACAGTGAATTATACTGCTGACCGTGCTTGTCTTTAAAATAATGTCTTTCATAATTAAAGCTTTGAATATCTGTCGCAGACTTCTTGCATATAGTCGCCGCCGAGCCTTTGCGAAATGACGTCGGCAAGGGCGAAGCAGACGACGCTTTCTGCAATTATTTCTGCGGCACAGATTGCCGCAACGTCGCTTCTTTCGCTTGCCGCCTTGACTGCCTCTTTGGTGTTATAGTCAACGGTGCACAGTCCTTTCATTAAGGTAGGTATGGGTTTCATGGCGGCGCGAAGCACGATTTCTTCGCCGTTGGACATGCCGCCCTCTATTCCGCCCGCATTATTAGTGTTGCGGTAGAATTTGCCGTCGTAGAAAATCTCGTCCTGAACCTTGCTGCCCCTTAAATTTGCAACTTCAAAGCCCAAGCCGACTTCTACGCCCTTGATTGCCTGAATACTCATAAGCGCGCCGCACAAAACGGCGTCGAGCTTGGTGGAATACTGCATACAGCTACCGAATCCGCTCTTAAGTCCTTTGACCCTGATTTCTATAATTCCACCCGCCGTGTCGCCCTCTTTTTTGAGCTCGTCCAATAGGGAAATTGCTTTACTTTGAATATCTTTGTCAAGCATAAAAAGAGGCTCCGATTTTGCCTCTAAAAGGCGTTCAAACGGGTATATATTGGGGTCAATTACTCCGCACACCCCCTTCACGTAGCCCGAAATTTCGACGCCGAGCGCCCTTAAATACTGCCTTGCCACGCTGCCTGCCGCAACTCTTATTGCCGTCTCCCTTGCACTTGCGCGCTCTAATATGTTTCTTGCATCCGTCTGATTATACTTAATCATACCCGTGAGGTCAGCGTGACCGGGGCGCACGTTTGTAAGAGTACGCTTTGTAAAATCACACTCTTCGGGTGACATAACTTCCTGCCAATTTTCGTAGTCCTTGTTTTTAATGCAGAGGGCAACGGGGCTGCCGAGTGTTTGTCCACCCCTTACACCGCTCAAAATTTCAACCCTGTCACTCTCGATTTTCTGTCTTGCGCCTCTGCCGTAGCCCGACTGCCTCAACGCTAGGTAGTGGTTGATTTCTTCTATGTCTATTTTTAAATGAGAGGGCAGTCCCTCTATTATCGCAGTCAATGCTTTTCCGTGCGATTCGCCTGCCGTGATAAGTTTCATCATCTCTCCTTTTTAACTGCGTATTTGCCGTCCGATATACTCAAAGTGACGGTTCCGTTTACACCCGTTCTGTAGATGTTACCGTTCGCAAAATGCCCGATATCTGCGATAAGGGAAAACGTTGCGTCGTCCGTTGAAAGTATTGCCGTTTCCGGCTTTGTTAAATCGCAAAGCGCGATAAGCGCACCGCCCGCCTCTATGCCGCCCGGCACTTTTATAACGTTGCAGTCCTCCAAAATGATGCTGTGCCCGCCAATTTCAAAGCCACTTACCGTGTATGATTCCAAAAAACCGGACATTTCAGTTGAGCTTAAATCGCCCAACAAAAGAACGCTTGTTCCGCCGTAGCTTATCCAAATTGCCGGGGCGCGCAAATTGTCCTCGCTGCCCGATACGCTCTTTGCGGGATACAGCACCCAAACGCAGTAGCCGCACTCCTCGCTGTAACAGCCTGCACCGTAGGTACACTCGTTGATTTCTTTATTCTTATTTCTGACTTGCTTGACAAAATTGCGGTATTCGTCTGTTGCTCCTGTATTTTTATATATCGGAGCGTAAATTTTGCCTACCTCTTTATATTTGACAATCTCGGCAAGTCCGCCGCAACGCTTTGCCGCCGACGAGGTGCAGAAAAGGTAGTCTATTTTATTGATTTTCGAAGAGTTTAATTTTTTGAAAATCTTTAATTGGTTGTTGTACGAGCCGCTGCCGCCGTCAATGAGGGCAACCTTACCGTCGGGGAACTCTATAAGTGTACAGTCCCCGTTTCCCACGTCAATAAAGCTTACGCGCATTTCGCCATCTCGGAGCTTGTCCGTACTTAAATTTATATAAGCCGACAAGTACTTTACCGGAATAAATATATTTGTTATCAAAATTGCCGACAGTATCACCGCCGCAACGGCTATCGGTATTATTATTGCCAACAACCTCTTTGACAGTTTCTTCTTTTGCGACATACAAACCGCCGTAGTTTAAATTTTATATTCGCCCGCCCCATAAATTACGGGCGGGCGAATAAATAATATATCAGTTAAAAAATTCGCCGTAAATTGCTCGGATACAATTCTCGTAGTCCTCGTTCCTTACGCCTACTATGATGTTGATTTCACTCGAACCTTGTTCTATTATTCTTATATTAATATTCGCAACGGCTATGGCTTTGAACAGTCGTGCGCTCGTTCCTATTGACGACGACATGCCGTAGCCGACCGTTGCAATCAGCGCAATGTCCTTGCTTACGCGCACTGTATCGGGTAAAACCGCTTTTTTTATGCCTTCGATTACACGCTCTAACTTGCCGTCAAGCTGATTGCTTTCAATTACGAGTGACATTGTGTCTATGCCGGATGGAATATGTTCTATTAACACGTTTTCGTCGGATAGAACTTGTAAGACTTTGCACATAAACCCCGCTTCGGAGTTCATATTTGCCTTTTCAATAAATATAATTGTAAAATTCTTTTTTCCCGCTATTCCCGTTACCGTGGTTCCGCTTTGAATATAGCGCGAGGTGGGAAGAATAGCAGTTCCCTCGTCCTGCGGGCGAAAGGTGTTTTTTATTAAAATGGGAATATTGGCTTTACATACGGGAAATACAGACTCGCAGTGCAGCAAGTCCGCGCCCATATAGCTTAACTCGCGAAACTCTTTATAGGATATTTGCTTTACGCGCTTGGGACTGTCTACAATGCGGGGGTCGCAGGCGAGAAAGCCCGAGACGTCCGTCCAATTTTCATAGACAGACGCGTTGACCGCACGGGCAACGATTGCGCCCGAAATATCCGAGCCGCCGCGCGAAAAGGTCTTTATGTTTCCGTCCGCGTCCGTGCCGTAAAAGCCTGAAATTACCGCTCGGGACACGCCCGAAAGCGCCGCCTCAACGCATTTGTAGGTCTTTTCATCGTTGAGCGTGCCGTCAGCTTTAAAAAAAATTACGTCTTTTGCATCAATAAATTTCGCGCCGAGGACTTCAGCCATAATCATCCCGCAGATATATTCACCGCGGGATGCTGTGAAATCTTCTTGCTTTTTTAAAAAAATCTGCTGTTCTGCCTCGTCTAAAAGCGCTTCTATTTGAAAGCTTAAGTCGAGCTCTTTAATTATGTTTGTAAATCGGTTGCGGACGGGCGCGAATAGTTTTTTAAGTTCCTCCCTATCCCTTGCCGATTGACAGGCATAAAGCATATCGGTTACTTTTGTGTCGCCCGAATATCTCTTTCCTGGTGCAGATACGACTATGAACCTGCGTTCTTTGTCACTTTCGATTATGCTTTTGACGCTTCTTATGACATTGCCTGCCGCCAAGGAAGTTCCGCCGAATTTACAAACTTTTATTGCCATATTTACCCGCAGATTTTAAAAGGCATTAAATACGGATCTTTTTGGCCTCGATATAATACCTTTTTTCGTTGCCCTCGCCCATGGAGAAGGTCTTTCTGGGCAGATTTCCGCCCGATATTATGAGATTGAAAAAGTCGTTCTTTGCAATTGCGGGAAGAAGTATTCCCACATTGCCCTTATCCTGCGTGAAATTGGTAAGCTCTGCCTCGCCGTGGATATAGTCCACTTCGCCGCCGTTTTCTTTTATAAATTTTGAAATACATTCGTCAAGGGCGCGTATTCCCTCGGGGATTTTGTCGGAAAAAGGTATTTCGCGCTTTTTCCCGTCCACTACAATATATGCCTTGTTGCTGCCAAAAGTTTTATATCCGTCTATAAACTTTTGCACATCCTTGCACTTTATAAGTCTGTGGATAGGCTCGAAATTGAGTGCAGGGTCGAAGATGTTGACAATTTCGCAGAGAGCAAATCTTGCGGGATGAGTTTCCCTCTCTTTGCTTGAAAGACTTGTTTTGAGATTGTCCCAACATGTTTTTGCCGTTGCAAGGGAGTGGTTTCCGTCGCCGACTGCAAAGAGCATACCGCTTTCGTCTTTTAATGAAAGCAGATTTTCGGCAACCTCTTTAGAGTTATCTATATAAGTGCCCTTGATGTGTCCGCCGTTCATCTGTAAATCGAAGTCGTACAGGACTTTGCCGCGCTTGACACTCTTTAAAACAACGTCCTTTTCGTCGTTATATAAGAGCATTGCGTGCGGAAGCTCTACGAATGCGTCCTTTCTTATTTCAACTCTAGGAGGGATACGCTCGGGCACGGTTGCCTCGGTAGAGCGTATAACTGCTTTATCATCTTTTAAGAACGAGTAGTCCTCCAAATCAACCGCAAGCACGATGCCTGTGCGCGTTCCGGACTCGGTAGTGCGTTCTACAAGTATAAAACCGCCGGTCACGCTCTTGAAAACGCCGCCGTCAAGATACTCTTTCATCTTGGAGTTGATTTTTTTAATTCGTGCCTCAGGATTGTCCTTGAGATAGATTTCGGGGAATATGAGATTAAAGGTACTCGGATACCCCTCAACGAATTTTTCTACCTCCTGCCAATATGCGTAATCGGAGGTAAACTGGTCGCAGGCGTTAACCGCCCATTTGGTCATGTCTGTGCCGTCTGCGGGCAACAGAATTTCGGGAAGATGTAAAGTTTTCATAAGAACCTCAAATATTTATTAATATTACAGTCACCACTGCAAGCGCAATGGCGAGCAATTTTATGGGGATATTTTTAGTGAAGAGATCTGCAAGAAATTTACCGAACTTTTTCATATTTTATTCTCCGCGGTCAAATCCGACCAATAATAATCTGATAATGCGTTTTTAAGGTCTGCCGCATCGGCATATTTTTTAACTACCATACCGTTTCTGACAATTGATATTATACCCGTCTCTTCCGAAACGACGATAGCCGTAACGTTTGCAACGGTAGTAACACCGAGAGCCGCGCGGTGACGGCTGCCCATCTCTTTGGGAAGATTATCGCTCTGCGTAAGAGGCAGGAAACAGCCTGCCGCATAAATCTTGTTGCCCTCTATTATCATAGCTCCGTCGTGAAGGGGCGCCTTGGGATAGAATACCGCCTCTATCATCTGCGAAGTGATTTCGGCGTTTACTACCGTGCCGCTTTCGATAATTCCCTCGGGCAGGTTATCGTTGGAGAGAACGATAAGCGCACCTATATCCTTTTTGGACATGTTCTGAATTGCCTTTACCGCCTCCTCAATGATAAGCTCGACGCCCGTTACGTTAAACTTTTCGGCGTTGCCCTTTTTGACACCCGCATCAAGTATGGAACGCTTTATCTCTGTGTGGAACATTGTAAACACTAAAAGCGCTATAATAAGTACTATTAACAGTATGAGTTGAGAATCAAACTGAGATGTCAAGCTTAAAGTAAAGCCGCATACGACAACGACAACCGCTACAGCCGCAATGAACTTTGTACACTTATTCGTTGTCAAAACCTTGAACACGAAGTAAAAAAGTACGGCTAAAAGCAAAAACTCGAGAATGCACGGGATATATGTTGTTTGTATTCCCTCACTCTTTGTAAAAAACGATACTAATCTGTCCCCAAAATCTTTAAAAACCGCCATATTACTATCCTTGTATGTTTATAGTATCACTATTATATAATTAAAATTATAAAAAATAAAGCGTTTAATAGCTAAATATTTGATATATTACCGAAAAAAATTGCATTTTGTGCTTTTTGTAGGGCATTTTCAGGGGTAGCCCTTCCACACTTGACGTCCGAAATGCAACCGTATATATATTTTACATAATATTTGAGTTTTTCTTCCCCGATAGAATACGCCTGCTCCCTGCTCTTTTTGACGCCGTATTCCTTCATTTTTAGCTGAACTGCGAGCTCGGCGTCGCTATTTTGCGAAGAGCTTACCGTCAGGAGATTTTTAAAATAGTTGAAAAGTCCGTTTAAAATATATATTTCGTCTCCGCCCTTTTTAAGCAGCTCATCTAAAATATTCGCAAATTTGGTAAAATCTCTTCTCGGAACGGTGTTAGTGAGCTCATACAATCTGTATTCGGCGTCCTTGTAAACAAGTGCGTCTACATCATCCTGCGTGAGCTCCCCATTGCCCTTATAGTCTATGAGCTTTTGAACCTCTACCGAAACCCTTGCCATGTTGCAAAGGCAATAAAGACCTATGCTTTCGCAGACGGATGCGGGAGCCGAAATTCCCGCGCGGCGCAAAGTAAGATATATCCACTTGGTGACCGCCTCCTGGTCGGGCTTATTGCAGTCCACGTATGTTACTGTCTTTTTGCGCTTTAAATCCACACCCTTTTTTGCACCCGAATTTACAATGATAAGTATGCTCGTAGGGGGGAAATCTTCGAAAAGCTCATTAAAATAAGTGTCAAAATCGCTCTCGGACGGATAAAATTCGCTTACCTTGACAATCCGCTTTTCCGCCATAAAGGGGTAATTTTTGATTGCAGCGACAAGCGAAGTGTACGCCTGCCCCTTTAAGGTTTCGCCGTCAAACGCCGAATAGTTGAGTTCTGGCATTTCAAGGAAGGCGCTTTTCACGCTCTCCTCGCCTTTCATTCTGAAATAGGCGTCGTCGCCTTCGAACAGATATATACTCTCCGCGCCGCCCTGTATGCTGTTTTTCAGTTCGGTAAACTTCATAACCCTCTCGCTTTAAATTATTTGCCGACGCAAAATTTTTCGAAAATGGTGCCGACTATCTCTTCCGAAGCCGTTTCACCCGTTATTTCGCCGAGCGCCTGCCATGCCTCCTGCAAATCCACCCTTATAAGGTCGAGTGTGAGCGTGCCTATGTTCTGTTTTGCGGAAGATAACGCCGCCGCCGCCCTTTGAAGTGCGTCGTAGTGACGCTGTTCGATAAGATAAGCCTTGTCGGCAGCAAATTCACCGACGCTTGACTTTACCAGCAGTTTTTTAAGCTTTTCAAGTCCATCGCCAGTCTTTGAAGAAACGACCGCGTCGTATTCCCTTTCAGGGCTCTGAATATCGCACTTGGAAAACACCTTAATTACCTTTCCGTCTGTTTGCGGCAGCTCGGCAAAGCCGCTATTGTCCGCAATCGAAAGCACAATATCTGCCGTGCGCAGTGCATTTTTCGCGCGCTCTATTCCCATACTTTCAACCGTACCTGCCCCGTCGCGTATGCCCGCGGTATCGATGAGATTAAAGAGTATTCCGTCTATTTCAATATGACCTTCGACGGCGTCGCGGGTGGTGCCCGCCTCGTCGGAAACGATTGCTTTTTCATAGCCCAAAAGCGCGTTTAAAAGCGAGCTCTTACCCGCGTTCGGCTTGCCGCAAATTGCCACTGTTACGCCGTTTTTTATCTTGCGTCCCGAACCGTAGCTTTGCAGTAAACGGCACATATCCCCGTGCGAATTGTTTAAATCGGCACAAATTTTGTCGAAGTCGATCCCGCCCTCGTCCTCCTCGGGATAGTCTATTTCAACAGCCACGCGGGCAAGTATATTTTTTAAATTATCCTGCAAATTTTTTATGTCTTCGTTGAGCTTTCCGAAGTACATCATGCCGCCCGCACGGACGAGCGCAAGGCTTTCGGCATTAATCATATCCGCCATACCCTCGGCTGCCGCAAGAGTAAGTTTACCGTTTAAAAAGGCTCGGCGGGTAAACTCCCCCCGCTCGGCGGGACGGGCACCGATAGAGTATATTCTTTTCAAAATCCCCTGCGAAATTCTTACTCCGCCGTGACAGTGAAACTCAACCGTATCCTCACCCGTAAAGGAGTACGGCGCCTTGAAATATACCATAAAACCGAAGTCGCAAAAACCGTCGCCTTCTATCCTTCCCGGGTACAGATGATTGGGCACAACAGACTTGGGTACACGGCAAAATGTAAACATTCGCTCTGCCAAATTCAGCGCGTTATCCCCGCTTATCCGTATAATCGCAACACCGCCCGTGCCGTTTGCGGTGGCTATGGCGGCTATAAGTTCGCTCATAAAATTAATTCTTCTTTTACTGCTATTTTATAAGATAATTATAACACAAAACCGACAGGAAATCAACAAAAAAACGCGCCCTTAAAGGACGCGCAAGTTATCTATGTTTTCAGTGGTTAAACGGGTCGTCGTCTGATTTGCCGAACTCTTCGAAAGGATCCTCGTTCTTGGTTTCAGGGCGGGGCTGTTCGTTGTAGCCGTAATTGCTTTGATTGTAGTTATTATGACCGTAATAATTCTGACCGTACGGGTCATTTTGCCTGTTCTGTCGGTATATTCTATACTGCCTCTCCTGTTCACGCATTAAATATTCGCGGTAGTTCATTCCCTTGTTGTTGCGAACGGCAAAGAAAAGTATGCCTTGAGCGACGGGTAAGAAAATACTTACAATTGTAAAAATAAAGTATCTGCGCGGTGCATAAGTCTGGAAAAATGCAGAGATAAGTAATATTTCAACTATGCTGTATAAGAGACTTATCCAATATAAAATGTCGCCCAAGGTTAGGTAGCAGAAGCCTGCCCAGGCAAGTTCAGGGTCGATATTCGGAATAGATACCTCATAAATAGGCAAACCGTAATAATCTTGTTGCGAGACTATCTGTATATAAGGCTCGGCAAAATAATGACCGACATAGTGCAAGATAAAGCCGGCGCAGAGTAATAATTCCAAGACTGCGATGACTATACCTACAACCTTACTGTCAAACCCAAGCGGCTTATTCTTTCGGGCACAAACGCCTATATAATAAGTGCTTAAAACGGGCACAAACGCCATCCATTTATTGGCTATACCGTTGCGCGTAGCCACAGTATAGAGGGCAATTGCCTGAAAAACAAACACAATTAAAAAAACTACCGCACCGTAAATTAAAGCTGTGCGCCAGTACGTCGGTTCAATTAATGTTTCTGCAGTTTGTGTAAAACTAAAAAACGCCATCTTGTACCCTCTTATTTTCTATTATATATGTGCATAATGAATAAATTTAAATAGCTTTGTGAAAACCTTGTAAAAACTTACCGTCTGTAACCGCTGACGACCCCAACAGAACGCATTTAAGCGCGCTATTTGTGTGTCTTTCGCGCGGTGCGCCCTTGATGTATGTTTGATACACCTGCGGTCACCACGCACAAAATCCATTACAAATTTCATCGCTTAAACGCAAAGCGATTTTATGAGACAAATTTTGAGATCAGACAAGGCAAGGGCGCGCAGGCGTACAGCGACGTACGGCAAGCGGGCTTAACGAAGTATAAGCCAAAATCTATCCATTAAATTGCATTATGTTGGGGTCGACAGTGGTTAACCGAACAAATCAACGCCGTAATCAACGCTTTCAAGTGTAAGTCCGTGCGCCGGCATGGTTTTGCCTACGCAGCTTCTGTCGCAGTTTTCAATGGAATTTTTGACTTCTTCTTCGGATATGGAGCCTGCCGCATAGCCTAGCATAGTGCCTGCAATGGTACGGACCATATTGTAGAGAAAGCCGTTGCCGCAAACGTAAATTTCGACGTCAGTAAATCCCTCTTTCTCCGTAACTTTTACGTTCACGGAGTAAATTTCCCGTACGGTAGTTTTAATGGAAGAATTGCTCTTGCAATAGGCTTTAAAATCGTGAACACCTTCAAAACACCCCGCAATATGCTTGAGTTTTGCAATATTAACGGAAAATTTTATCCACTCGGAATACCTGTCTTTTAGTGGGTTTCTGCGTGGAGAGAGATACATTTTATAACAGTAGGTTTTTCTCTTTGCGCTTCTTGTTGCGTCGAAATTTTCAGGCGCGCAAGCGGACTGCAAAACGCTTATATCCGTCGGAAGATAGGCATTGAATGCATCGGCAATTTTATCGGGCGGAATAGAGGTGTCCGCATCGAAATGACAAATCTGCGCCGCCGCGTGGACTCCGCTATCCGTTCTTCCGCTGGCTATGACGCACACCCTTTTGCCGAAAATTATTTTTGCGACCTTTTCGACTTCTGCCTGAACGGAATTATTGTTCTTCTGAATTTGCCATCCGCCGTAGTTCGTGCCGTCGTAGGCAATTTTGATTGCATATCTCATTTTAACGCACCACTATCACAAATTCGTAAATTTGAGGACAAATCTGAAAGCAGTAAATATTTAAGAGCACCACCCCTGCAATCAGTGCGCCAAATACGAGAAAGGTAACTAAATCTCTTATTCCGAATTTGAGTTTTTTGTACTTGGTTCGGTTTTTTGAGCCGGAATAACAGCGCGCGTCCATTGCGTCGCCAAGCTCCTCCGCCCTTCTGAACGCAGAAATGAGCAGTGGTATAAGTATGGGGATAATTGCCTTAATTCTCTTGAATAAATTTCCGCTTTCAAAGTCCGCGCCGCGCGCCTTTTGAGCCGAAATTATTCGGTTGGTTTCATCAATCAGCGTGGGGATAAAGCGGAGCGCAATTGACATTATAAGCGCAAGCTCGTGAACGGGGAAGCGTATCCATTTTAATGGAGTTAAGAGACTTTCGATTCCGTCGGTAAGCGCTACGGGTGTAGTTGTAAGCGTCAAAACAGACGAGCCCATTACAAGGAAAAACAGTCTTAAAATTAGAAATACCGCAAAAATTACACCCTCTTGGTAGATTTTTATAAATTTCCACTGCCACAACAGGTGGTCGCCTCCGTGAAAAAATAAATTGAGTACGGAAGTAAAAATCAAAATAAAAATTATGGCTTTTACCGATTTTAAAACCCTGCCAAATGGCACACGGGAGGCTATTATTGCCGCGAAAAGTACGATTGCGCACGCAAGGAGGGAATAAAAGTTGTCTGCACAGAATAATAGCACAATATAGGCTATGAGTGCAAGCAGCTTCATCCTCGGGTCCAACTTGTGTACAAAGGATTTTGTGGGATAGAACTGTCCGAAGGTTACGTCGTTAAGCATTTCGACCTCCGTAAAGCTCTATTATTGCATTTGCAAACCCTTCAACCGTGCAGTCGCTATTGACTTCCATTCCCTGCTTCTTTAAGCAGTTCGAAATCTTTGCGGTGAGCGGGATATCGAGTCCGAGAGATATGAGCTCGTTTGAGCGGGCGAAGAGTCTTTCGGGATAGTCGCATGCAAAAATTTTCCCGTCCGACAAGACCGCGGCTTTGGTGCAGTTGTCGGCAACTTCGTCCATGTCGTGAGAGACGATTATTACTGTCTTACACCACTCTCTGTGGAGCTTGTGGAGTAGCTCCATTATTTCGTCCTTGCCCTTGGGGTCAAGCCCTGCCGCGGGTTCGTCGAGAACGAGTATCTGCGGTTTGGTTACGATAACTCCCGCTATTGCTACTCTTCTCTTTTGTCCGCCGGAGAGGTCAAATGGGGACTTGTCCTTTACTTCGTCGTAGTCGAGCCCTACGACTTCAAGACTCTCTTTTACAGCCCTTTCAACCTCTTCGTCGGAAAGACCCTTTTTAAAGTTTTTCAACCCGAACGCAACATCCGCAAAAACGCTGTCGGCAAAGAGCTGATACTCGGGATATTGAAACACCATGCCCACGCTTGCGCGAAGCTCTTTAAACTTGCATTTTTTATCGCCTAAATCAAATTGCCCCACTGATATACTTGAAATAACGGGTGGCGGCATACCTTTTTTTGCCTTGGGCTTGCGGTATCTTTTCTCAACCTGAGGAAGCTTTATGAGTGCGTTGAGGTGTTGGATAAGGGTTGACTTTCCGCTACCCGTATGTCCGATAATTCCGAAAAATTCGCCCTCTTTAATACTTAAATCCACGCCCTTTAAAGCCTTTGCCGCAAAGGGGGATTTTTTGGAATAGGTGTATGTTAAATCTTTAATTTCAATATCCCAATCGCCGCTTTTTATATCGTCTTTAATTGGATATTTCTTAAATTGCCCCACTACTATGCCGCGTTTAACGAAGTTTTTTGAAATTTCTTCGGCAAGCTGTTCAGGGCGCAGGACGTCCTTAATTTCCATTCCCGCAGCTCGTAAACTGTTGGCAATTTTGCTGATCCTGGGAAGTGCAAGATTATAGGTTTCAAGCTCGTTGCCGCTTTCGAAAATTTTCTCGGGAGTACCCGAAAGTACTATCTCGCCCCTGTTCATCACTATGCATCTGTCGGCAAGGAGTGCTTCTTCCATAAAGTGGGTAATGAGTATTACCGTCATGCCCTCTTCTTTGTTTAGACGGCAAATTACGTCGGTTACCTCGCGTCTGCCTTTGGGGTCAAGCATGGCGGTGGATTCATCCAAGATTAAAATTTGCGGCTTCATTGCAAGAACGCCTGCGACAGCTATGCGCTGCTTTTGTCCGCCGGACAGCCGCGAAGGTGTTGTTTCCTTAAACTCCTGCATCCCTACTGCGTCCAAAGCCCAAGCAATTCTTCTGCCTATCTCTTCGCGCTCTATACCTATGTTTTCGGGACCGAACGCAATATCGTCCTCCACTATCGAAGCAACCATCTGGTTGTCCGGATTCTGGAAAACCATACCCACGCTCTTCCGTATCTCTACGGCGTTGTTGCCCTCGCTTATGTCCATGCCGAGAACAGAAACTTTGCCGCTTTCCGCCTCTAAAAGCCCGTTTAAAAGCCTTGCAAGCGTCGATTTTCCGCTGCCGTTATGACCTACAACCGACAAAAATTCGCCGCGCTTTACCTCTAAATTTACACCGCAAAGCGCGGGCTGCTTTGCGCCCGCATAGGTAAATTTTAAATTTTCGCACTTAATTATATATTCTTCGTTATCTTTTTCCATACTGCACCGCGAAAAATCTTTCTAGATTATATCAAATGCGGCGGGTTTTTACAACAAAATAACGGGTTTTACCGTAAAAGGAATTTAAAATTTTTAAAATAGTATAAAAAATTCGATAAAAATACACTTAATTTTATCAAAAACATCAATTTGAATATTGACTTTTATATAATAATGAATTATACTTAAAGATGTGCAAATCGTTGCACACAATGTTAAAAATAATATATTTAAAAACGGAGGTTTTTTGATGAAAAAGTTGACTATCGACGGTAATACCGCCGCAAGCCATGTTGCGTACGCCTTTTCGGAAGTAGCGGCAATTTATCCCATTACCCCCTCTTCGCCTATGGCGGAAGTTGCGGACGAGTGGGCAACCGCAGGCAGAACCAACATGTGGGGTCAGAAGGTTAAGATTGCAGAAATGCAGTCGGAAGGCGGCGCTGCAGGCGCAGTTCACGGTTCGCTTTGCGCAGGCGCTCTTACAAGTACATATACGGCATCTCAGGGACTTTTATTGATGATCCCCAATATGTACAAAATTTCGGGCGAGCTTATGCCTATGGTTATGCACGTTTCGGCACGTGCACTTGCCGCTCACTCACTCAACATCTTCGGTGACCATGCCGATGTTATGGCTTGCCGTCAAACTGGCTTTGCTATGATTTGCGACTCTTCCGTTCAGGAAGTTATGGACCTTGCGCTCGTTGCGCATCTCTCCACCCTCAAATCAAGAGTTCCTTTCATCAACTTCTTCGACGGTTTCAGAACTTCGCACGAGGTTGCTAAAATCGACGTTTGGGACGAGGCAGACGACTACAAAGAAATAAGAGATATCTGCGACGAACTCGGAATTGCAGAGGACATTGCAGACTTCAAGTCCCGCGCGCTCAACCCCGAGCATCCTATTCAGAAGGGTACCGCTCAGAACGGCGATACGTACTTCCAGAACAGAGAGACTGCCAACAGCTATTATGCGGCCACTCCCGCTATCGTTCAGAAGATGATGGACGTTGTTTCGGCTAAATGCGGCAGAAGCTACCACCTCTTCGACTACGTTGGCGCTCCCGATGCGGACAAGGTTATCGTTTGTATGGGTTCGGGTTGCGGCACTATCGAAGAGTCCATCAACAAGCTCAACACGATGGGCAAGAAGTACGGTCTTGTAAAGGTTCGCCTCTACCGCCCCTTCGTTGCAGACGCGTTCATAAACGCACTTCCCGCAACCGTTAAAAAGATTGCCGTTCTCGACAGAACCAAGGAACCCGGCTCGCTCGGCGAACCTTTATACCTTGACGTTTGCTCCGCACTCCTTGAAAAGGGCATAACCAAAATTAAGGTTGTAGGCGGCAGATACGGTCTCGGTTCAAAAGAATTTACCCCTTCGATGGTTCTTGCGGTATATAAAAACCTTGAAAAGAAGGAACCCAAAAACCATTTCACTATCGGTATTTACGAAGATATTACCAACTCTTCGCTTGACTTCTCGCAAAAGTTCGACGCCGCTCCCGAGGGCTCGACAAGCTGCAAGTTCTACGGCTTGGGCTCCGACGGTACGGTAGGCGCAAACAAGAACTCCATTAAAATTATCGGCGACCACACAGATAAGCACGCACAGGCGTACTTCTTCTACGATTCCAAGAAATCGGGCGGCATCACCGTTTCTCACCTCCGTTTCGGCGATACCCCCATTCAGTCTGAATATTTAATCGACTCCGCCGATTTCGTTCAGTGCTCCAATCCCTCCTACATTACCCGCTACGATATGACGGGCGACATCAAGGAAGGCGGCACGTTCCTTATCAATACAAGCGCAACTACGGTTGAGGCTTTGGAAGAATTCCTTCCCGCAAAGGTTAAGAAGGATATTGCTAAAAAGCACATCAACCTCTACGTTATAGACGCTATCAAGATTGCCGCAGAGCTCGGCTTGAGAGGCAGAACCAATACTATTTTACAGTCGGCGTTCTTCCGTGTTAATCCACAGATAATGCCCTACGACAAAGCCATTGAATACATGAAGTACATGGCTAAAAAGACGTTCGGCAGAAAGGGCGACGCTGTCGTTCAGATGAACTACAACGCTATCGACGCGGCTGCAGGCGACAACCTTGTAAAAATCAACGTTCCCGAAGCTTGGGCTAATGCAAAGAAGGGCGCGGCTATGATTAAGGGCGCGGACAACGCTTACTATCAGGAGATAGTTAAGCCCATTCTCTACTTAAAGGGTGACGAGCTTAAGTCCTCGCAGTTCAATGCAGACGGACACGTTCCCACCGGTACCACCAAGTACGAAAAGCGCGGTGTTGCCGTTCTCGTTCCCGAAATCGACATTGCAAAGTGCGTACAGTGCGGCAACTGCTCGTTCGTATGCCCTCACGCATGCTTAAGACCCGCTCTTATTGCTGACGGCGAAAAGAAGCCTTCAACGCTCAAGACCAAGGCAGCTATCGGCTTGCCCGGCTACAGCTACAAGATGCAGGTTTCACCCCTCGACTGTATGGGTTGCGGCGTGTGCGCTACCGTTTGCCCCGTAAAGGACGGCGGAGCTATCAAGATGATTCCTCTTGCAGAGTCGCTTGAAAAGGGCGAGGACAAGAACTGGGATTATGCTGTTGAGCTTCCCGAAGTTGATACTTCCAAGTTCAAGAAGAACACCGTAAAAGGTTGCCAGTTCGCTACTCCCCTCTTTGAGTTCTCGGGCGCTTGCGCAGGCTGCGGCGAGACACCTTACGTTAAGGTTGTTACCCAGCTCTTCGGCGAAGATATGGTTATTGCAAACGCAACGGGCTGCTCTTCCATCTACGGCGGTTCTTCGCCTACATGCCCCTACACCACCAATAAGCAGGGTCGCGGTCCCGCTTGGGCTAACTCCCTCTTTGAAGATAACGCGGAATTCGGCTACGGCATGAACCTTGCTTACACAGCAAGAAGAAATGCAGTCAAGGCTAAGGTAGAGAAGCTTGCCGAAACAACTAAAAACGAAGCAGTTAAGGAAACTTGCAAGGCTTATATTGCTGCGTTCGACGACAGAGAAGCTTCTAAGCAAGCTTCGGCAGAGCTTGTTAAACACCTTGAAAGCTGCAAGAACAGCACTTGTGATTGCAACAAGCTTTGCAAAGACATTCTTGCAGACAAAGACTGCCTTGCCAAGAAATCCATTTGGATATTCGGCGGCGACGGCTGGGCATACGACATCGGCTACGGTGGTCTCGACCACGTACTTGCAAGCGGCGAGGATGTAAATATTCTTGTTCTCGACACCGAGGTTTACTCCAACACGGGCGGTCAGGCAAGTAAAGCGACGAATATCGGCGCTGTTGCTAAATTTGCTTCCGCGGGCAAGAGAGTTAAGAAGAAGGACCTCGGCATGATTGCTAAATCGTACGGCTACGTTTATGTTGCACAGTGCGCTATGGGTTCCGATCCCGCTCAACTTCTTAAAGCCCTCACCGAGGCAGAGGCTTATCACGGACCTTCGCTCATCATTTGCTACGCTCCTTGTATCAACCACGGTATCAATATGGCAAAGAGCCAGCTCGAAGAGAAAGAGGCTGTTAACTGCGGTTACTGGCAGCTTTACAGATACAACCCCGAAGGTGAGGTATTCACTCTCGACTCCAAAGACCCGACGGGCGACTATCAGGCGTTCCTTGCAGGCGAAACGAGATACGCTTCCCTCGTTAAGACGCAGGGTGCAGAAGTTGCCAACGAGCTCTTCAAGCAGACCGAAGAATCGGCAAAGGCAAGACTTGAAGGCTACAAAAAGCTCGCAGGCAAATAATAATATAGCTTAAACTTAAAGCCGCCGTGCTTAATGCACGGCGGCTTATTTATATCGGGCAAATAAAAATCGGACGGGTTATACCGTCCGATTTTAAGTAATTTATTAAACTTTTCTGTAACCTTTCTTGGGTTTGCCCGTTATAAATATTTTATATCTGAACGAGTAGAGGCATATTGCCGCAGCGGCAAGCACTATTACGCCCGCGGTCACGCCAATCGTTACGGGAGATATATCACTGACGTCGAAGCACCTTACGTTTATCCACATCTGGTTCAAATCTGCAAGCTTGTCGCCGAAGTCGAGCATTACTACACTGCGCTCGATTACGTTTTCAGGCGGGTACTGCGCAAAGAGCTGTCTGCCTCTGTTTATTTTATCTCCGTCAAATCCGAACAGCGATATGTCCGCAGAGAGATAGGTTTCTTCGCCGAAGAAATAGCTTAAATCGTATTCATAGACATCCTCTTCGGATATATCGTCCTCCACGCCGTAGTTCCACTCCATATAATCGAACACGGTACTGCATTCGCTGTTGCCCGAAATAGCCGAGGTATAGCCTATGTAGTACATATTCCTTACGGCGTTGTCCGGTCTTGACAGAAAGTTTACAAACGCCTCTGCCGCCTCTTGCTTCTTTGGGTCATTACCTATACCCTTTTTAAGCATAACCCAACCGTCAAACCAAAGATTTGCGCACTCGTCCGGTACGGAATACCACAGCTCCGTTCCGTCGCCCTCCGCCTCGTCCATTATATAGACAGCGTCGCCCGACCACTGGAAGTTCGCAACCACCTTGCCCGTCACCATATCGGCTTTGCCCGAGTCGGTTTCAAATGAGTACACATTTTCCTTAATTTGCTTTAAAACGTCCTCTGCCGCCGAAATTGCGTCTGCGCTGACGTCGTTCATAAGCGAAGCGCGCATATCGGAAGTTATTTCGCTGTCGGTAAGCAAATCGTTATAGACTATGCCGAGGGCGGCAAAGTATGCGTCGCGCACGTTGTCCTTTATTGTGACCTGACGCTTATAGTTGGAATTTAAAAGCATTTTCCAAGTCGAAACGTCCGCCTCGTCCTCAACGCTTTCGGGGTTGTACACAAGCCCCGTCGTTCCCCACATATAACAGGCGGCTTTCTTGTGCCAATCATATTCGGGCTGATTATAGACGCTGTCATCATCACCGTCTATATACCTTGAAACGTAGTTTGCATAATAATTTTCCTCATTGTCTAAATTCCAGAACCCGTCGGAATACTCAACGCATGCGTTTTCGCTCAAAAGCTTCATTATCATATAGTCGGACGGACATACCAAATCGTACACGTCGCCCAAGCTTAAACGGTTGTACAAATCTTCATTTGTTCCGAAGGTGGAATATTCAACCCTGATATTGTAATCGTGATTATCGTTGAACCACTCTGTAAAGTCGTCAACCATACTGTTTTCACCGAAAATACCGTCCTCGGAGTTGTCTGCAAACGGGTTTTCAATATCTATGCGCTCCTCATTGTCCCAGTCGCCGAGGTCTATATACTCTTCCCAGCTGCAAACGCGGAGGACTACTGTGTCGTCTTTGTTTGCGCAGCCCGCAAATGCAAACGGGGCGCAAATTAAGCTTGCCGCCGCGGTAAAGGCGGCTGTTCTTTTAAGCTTTTTCATTAGTCTTGCCCCCCTTTTTGCTTGAAACCACGTTCATAACGACGACTATTACTATAACTATCAGGAATATGAGCGTAGAGAGCGCCCAAAGCGCTGTTTTAACGTCCGTCTGACTGCCTTTAGTGGCGTTGACAACGTAGGTACTTATTGTGTCGAACGTGGACGGTTTAGTGTACGTAGTTATGAAATAATCGTCGAGCGAAAGGGTTACCGCAAGCATAAAGCCCGATAAAATTCCCGGAATTAACTGCGGAATAACCACTTTAAAGAGCGCCTGCGCGGGAGACGCGCCCAAGTCGAGCGCCGCTTCGTACAAGCTGTTGTCCATCTGCTTTAATTTGGGAAGTATTGAAAGGTACACAAACGGTGCGGCGAGCACCACGTGTCCTGCTCCGAGCGGGATAAAGGTGTCTTTATCGACACGCAGAATTACAATTAAGAATATACAAATCGAAAAGCCGGTGACTATATCCGCGTTGACGACAGGAACCTGATTTGCGGTGTTTATGAGCGTTTTGGGAAGTTTTTTCGAATAGAAAGTTCCTATTGCGCCGAAGGTTGCAAGCACAGTTGCAATTGCCGCGCAGACAACCGCCAAAATAAGCGTGCCGAAAATCATGTTTCTGAGCTCTTCGTTTTTGAAGAGGTTGATATAATTTTCAAACGAAAACCCGCTTATTCCGCCCCCCACCATGCTTGCGTCTGTAAAGCTGTAAACTGCAAGTATGAGAATGGGAATATAGATAAACATAAGAACAAGAGCAAGCCAGATTATGCGAATTGCCTTTTTCATAATACCGCCCCCCTGTTGTTTGCATCTTTGTCGCTGAAACGGTTGGTTACAAGCGTTACTATAAATATAATAATGAGAAGTATGAGCGAAATCATAGAGCCGTTGTTCCAATCGTATGCGCTGAAATAACTGCCGATTAAGCTTCCCATTATGTAGGTGCTGTTATATAGCATATCCAAAACTACGTAGTTTGTCATGGAGGGCAAAAGCACCATGGTTATGCCCGAAATTATTCCCGGTACGGAAAGGGGCAACGTCACACGCAAGAACACCGTAAATTTATTTGCACCCAAGTCTGAAGCCGCCTCCAAAAGGTTTTTATCGAGCTTTAAAAGCGAGGTATAGAGGGGCAAAATCATAAACGGCAGGAAATCGAATGTCATGCCGATTACCGAATTCAAAAAGGGATATTCGGAAATATTGCCCTCCAATACCGACAAAATTTCTTTGAGTGCGGTAATTCTGAGCGTGAAGTTTATCCACATGGGCAGTATAAACAGAAGCAATAAAACGTATTTCTTTTTGAAATTGCTTCTTGCAAGGATATACGCCGTGGGATAGGCTATTATAAGACAGACGAGCGTCGTAACAATTGCAAGCGTAAAGCTGTATAAAAGTGTTCCCAAAATATTGGGGTTTGCAAAGAAGCCCGTTAAATTATTGAAAGTAAACTGACCCTGACCGTTCGTAAACGCATAGTAGACAATGACAATAAGCGGCGCTATGACGAAGAAAATCAAAAATATTGCGTACGGTATACAGAGCTGGCTTCTGTTAAAGCGAAATTTTTTCATCTTCCACCTCTTATTTGTTCTCTTCCGTGAGTTTTAAGGTCAATTTAATTTTTTCCTTGGGGATAATTATGCCGACAAGGTCGCCCGTGTTCCAAAGATCGGGGCAGGACAGTACGTAGTCCTCTTCGTTCTCTTCCGTGCGGACTATGTAGCGGTAGTGATCGCCCTTGTAAATCATAGAAATGATGTTGCCCTGCGCGCCGCCCGCTTCCTCGTCGTCGGTCATCAGTATGTCGTGCGTGTCCACCTCTACCGTAACCTCCGTACCCGTCAAATCGAGCTTTTCACCGCTTTCGGTAATTAAATAGCCCTCCTCATCGAGCGTGGAATTTTTGTAGAGCTGGGTTACGTCGCACTCGAATTCGCCGTCGCCGAACTCTACCGTGTTGGTCTTGGTTATTACGCCGTCGTACTTGTTTACGGTATAGACCTTTTCCATAAGGTGTATGCCGTCGGGTTCTATTCTGAGTCCTATTATTGAGCCGAGCTCCGCCGTGCGTGTGCTTTGAATTACAATTTCGAATTTGCCTATCTCTACCGTGGTTTCGTAATGAACGCCCTTGAAAACCGAGGAGATTACCTTGCCTTTAAGCTGACCCTCGCCCGGTTTGCAGATTTTTATGTCCTCGGGGCGGACGACTACGTCCACAAGCTGATTGATTTCATAATCGTCGAGGCAGTCAAACGACGCGCCGCAGAATTTAACTTTAAGCTTGCCGACTACAGTGCCGTTGAAGATGTTGCTCTCGCCGATGAAGTCGGCAACGAAGGTGTTGATAGGTTCGTTGTAAATTTCCGTAGGCGTGCCGATTTGCTGAATTTCGCCGTCGTTTATTACGACTATTTTATCGGACATTGTCAGCGCCTCTTCCTGGTCGTGCGTAACGTAAATGAAAGTTATGCCAAGCCTTTCGTGCATTTTCTTAAGCTCTATCTGCATTTCCTTGCGCATCTTCAAATCGAGTGCGCCCAACGGCTCGTCTAAGAGCAGAATTTCGGGCTCATTGACGATTGCGCGGGCAATGGCAATACGCTGCTGCTGTCCGCCCGAAAGGGTAGATACACTCCGCTTTTCAAAGCCCTCCAGGTCGACTATTTCAAGCGCCGTCTTAATCTTTTTATCTATTTCGGTTTTGGAGAGCTTCTGCACCTTCTTATACGTTTGACCCGCGTCGTTTACGTAGGTGTTTTCAACCTTTTTAAGGCGCAGACCGAAGGCGATATTTTCATATACGTTGAGGTGCGGAAAGAGCGCGTATTTTTGGAAAACCGTGTTTACGGGGCGTTTGTTGGGGGGAAGGTTGCTTATATCCTCGCCGTTCAACAAAATTTTGCCCGAGGTGGGGATGTCAAAACCCGCAATCATGCGAAGTGTAGTCGTTTTTCCGCAACCCGACGGTCCCAAAAAGGTTACAAACTCGCCCTTTTTGACTTCAAGGTTGAAGTTGTCCACCGCGACCGTTTCGTCGTCGAAAACTTTTCTGACACCGATAAGTTCAATGATGTTTGCGCAATCTTTCATGTCTTTTCTCCTGAAAATAAAATTAAGACGACCCCGATTAAAGGTCGTCTTTGCGCAATTACACAAAATACTTTGTTCTCGGTTTGGAACTTTTTAGAGTCTATATAGCAAATACTTTTACTACTCTTATTGACCGTTTCACAAGTGACCTTTAAAAGGCTTTGATTATAAAGTAATCAACTTATAAAATTTGAGCTTTTAACTCAATCAATAATGCGGCCTATACCGCGCGGGTATTTGCGTGAACTCTTAAAGTTCTATACCATTACCATAAGTATAAATAATGCCGCAAAATTTGTCAAACAAATTTCGCGGCATATTGCATTGATACTTTTTTGTTAATTTTCTGTTAAAAACTGCACAATTTTGCTCATTACTTCCAAGTCCTCCTCCGTAGCCGCAGCAAAATCGAAGTTTTTAAAATATTCATCTCTCTCCTCTTTGCTCATTTTGCGGGCTTTGGAAAGTTTTGCAAACAGCTCAGACATCTTCTTTTGGGCATCCAGGCTGTTGTAAGGATTGTGAGCCCTCCCTTCAACCAACAATTTTTTCGCGTTCTCGCTCTTGGAATTAAAATACGCTGAGCTTTTCAAAGGCACCAAAGGGTCGTTATCGCCGTGAACGTGCAGAACCGGCGTTCCGCTTTTGTCCGCAAGCTTGGGAGCATTCAGATTTGCTTTATTTCCGAATTTAAAGAAATCGACAACTGCTAAAAAAGGGCACAAGATAGCCGCAATGAACTTGGGCATTTGCGCAGATGCGTTCTTATACATGATTTTTATGAGCGATGCGGGCGCACTCATTGCAACCACGGCGTTTACTTTCCTCTCGGCGGAGGCGCAGAGCGCCGAAAATCCGCCCCAGCTGTGTCCGACCAAATAAACGGGCATATCCGAAAGGCGACTGTCCGAACGGGCAAAATCGATTGCCGCAACAGCCGTTCTCACTCCCTCGTACATTCCGACCGTTCTCTTTCCCTCGGAGAGGTTACAGCCTGTGCTGTCAAGCGCAAGCACGGTAAAACCTTTGTTGCAAAAGTAGGCAATTTCGGTTGTATAGGCAATCTGCCCCGGCCCCATACCGTGACAAAATACTATTAGCTTGCCGTTTTTCTCGGTTGCAGGGTAATATATATAGCCTTTCAACGCCCCTTTTTTGCGGGAAATAGCTACCTCATCGACCTTTAGCGAAAAATCTTCATATGTAAAATATTTTAAAAGGGGATTTTTATCACGGCGTGAACCGAACACCGCATTATACACAAATGCCGCAAACGCCGTTAAAATGAGCGCAACGCCGATTATACATATTAAAAGTATATAATACCAATCCATAAAATTAAGCGGCGCAAATTATAAGGTTGCGCCGCCTCTCCTTTATAAATTTTAATTAAACAATATATTTCTCGTCGAGAGCGGGTGCCTCGTCCATTTCCTTCTTTTGTCCCTCGTAGCCTTTCTTGCCAAGAAGCGCAAAGGTTGCTTTCTTGCCGTTTTCAACTCCGGGCTGATTGAAGGTGTCGATGTTGAGAAGTGCGCCGGCATATGCCGTCTGCAACTCGAGCATAAACATGAGCTGTCCGAGCGTGAAAGCGTTGATTTCGGGCATATTTATCGTGTAGTTCATTCTGCCGGCACGCATAAGTGCGTACGCCGTAGCCTTGTTCTCTGCCTGAATGAGCTCCTGCATGGTGTGCCCGCCGAGGAAGCCTACGTCAGGTATATCCTCGCAACCGTGCGCAATAGGCATTTCACATCCGTACTTTTCAACCGAAATAAAGGTTATAACCTTATCATACGGTCCTTCGATATAGAGCTGAACCTGCGAATGCTGGTCGGTTACGCCAAGGCTTTTTACGGGAGTTGTACCTGCGTTCACGGTGTTGCCCGCATAGTCAACCGCCTTTCCAAGCGACTCCGCCCAGAGCTGACAGTACCAGTCGGCAATTAGCTTGAGATTGTCCGAATAGGGCATAAGCACGTGAATGTTCTTGCCCTGCTGCATTGTGATATAGTGAAGCGAAGCAAGCGCAAGCGCGGGGTTTTTAGCGACACTCGGTTTGTTGCAGAGGCTGTCCATATAGGCTGCGCCCGCCAAAAGTCCCTTAATATCGATGCCGAGAACAGCTGCGGGAAGAAGTCCTACGGGGCAAAGCTCGGAGAACCTTCCGCCGACGCCGTCGGGAAGAACGTATTTTTTGAACTTGCCGCCGTATTTTTCGTCAATCTTTATGAGGTTGCCGCGGCATGCGTCGGTTGTGAATATCATGTTGTCGGGAAGGGATACGCCCGCTTTTTCCAAAATGTCTGCAATGATGAGGAACTGCGTCATCGTTTCGCTCGTTGCGCCGGACTTGGAAATTACGTTGAAACAGGTTTCTTCGGGAACGATAACGTCCAAAAGCGCCTGCATTCTGACGGGGTCAACGTTGTCTTCCACATAGAACTTAGGACCGCCGCGCTTCTTGGGGGGCAGTTCGTTGTAGTGAAGGTGCTTGAGGGCGTTAAATACCATGCTAGGGCCGAGTGCGCTTCCGCCGATACCCAAAACTACGAAATATTTGAACTTCTTTCTTATTTGTTTTGCGGTTGTAAGAATGTCGTTTACAATCTCGTCTTGGTTGTATGGAAGCTCCGTCCAACCCATATAGAGTTCGTCCTTGCCTCTGTTTTCCTTGACGTATGCATACGCCTGTTCGGCTTTGCCCTTGATAGCGCGCAGTTCGTCGTCGGTTATTCCTCTCTCGCCAAGCGACTTATTCATCATGTAGTTATAGTCTACCGTTACGCGCATACCGTTGCGCCACTCTTTAGTCTTATACGCCATTTTTCACTCCTTAATATATCCTTGCGGAAAATTATTCCATTGCTTATTATATCCCAAATTTGCGCGATAGTCAATAGCGGGCTTAAAAATTGACAAAAAATATTTATAACAGTTCACGAAAGTACATCTCTATTCTGCGAGGCATATTTTCCGTGATTTTTAGAAACTAAGTTTCTCTGCCCGAAATAATTAGGAGCAAACGAAAATAAAATTGCAGACATTCACTTCCACTCAGGCGTAGGTATACGCAAATTGAGTGCGAAACAAAAAAGTGTGATTTTTTGCCGCGCCGCATTTTATTATTTTATATTTATTAAATAACGTATATACTTGAAAAACTTTTGTTCGCGTGTTATAATTGTAGCCGAATAATTTTAAACCATACGGTTAATATGTTTGACGAACTTACCGCCGACCAAACGGAGGCTGCAAACTTAATAGAGGACTGGTTTTTACACTCCACAAAGCAGTTTTTCGTGCTTTCGGGGTACGCCGGAACTGGGAAAACCACGCTTTTAAAACACGTCGTAACCGAGAGACTTCATCTTATTCCCGATGACAGTGCGGCGTTCGTAACCCCTACCGGCAAAGCGGCAACAGCGCTCATTCGCACGGGAATTTCTGCCTCTACCCTTCATAAGCTCATCTATCAGCCTATTGCCGAGGAGCAGGAAATCAAAGTCAACGGCAAGAAAATTATAATAGAAAAACTCAACTTCAAGAGGCGCGAAAGCATAGATAAGTCAATAAAGCTGATAGTTTTGGACGAGTTTTCAATGGTTTCAAACGACGTTTTGTACGATATCGGCGGATACGGTATTAAACTTTTGCTGTGCGGGGATAACGCCCAGCTTCCGCCCGTTGAGGGCATGAACGACTTTCTTGCCTCGCCCGACTACACTTTAAAAACTATAGTGCGCCAACAGCAGGGCAACCCAATTATCGAGCTTTCAAAAATGGCGCGTGAGGGAAAGTATATTGGCTACGGAAGATACGGCGACAGTGTAACTGTTATTAGCAGACGTATGTTCACGGGACAGATAAGGAAAAACTGCCTCTTGCGCGCAGACCAGATTATTTGCGGAATTAACAAGACGCGTGCACTCATCAACGACGAAATCCGCTCTTATTTGGGCTTTGGAAACCTCCCCGAGGATGGAGACAAGCTTATCTGCACACAGAATAACTGGGAAATGTACATTGACAGCGAAATGAGATTTAATATGGTAAACGGAATTATCGGCACGGCGTACTCTCCCTATTATTACAGTGACGACGGAATAGGTTTTATTGTCTTTAAGCCCGATTTTACTGACGAGGTCTGTCCCGAAGCCGTTCCCTTTGATACGGGAATTTTCACGGACGGAAATTATCGGCACAGGCGCGGCGATTACTTTGAAAAGTTCAACGAGGACGGCGAAGCCGTAGGCGCGTTCACTTTAAACAGATTTGAATACGGCTACTGCATATCCTGCCACAAGGCGCAGGGAAGCGAGTTCGACAACGTGGTTGTTTTCGACGAGAGCTACGCCTTTAAGGAGGACAAAAATCGCTGGCTTTATACCGCAATTACCCGAGCGAAAAAGAAGCTTGTTATAGTTAAATAAAAGCAAAAAAGGCGGAATTGTTTCCGCCTTTTAAATGTAATTTCCCCCAATATATGTTTGAATTAACGCATTTTTTATAATATTATTCTATATTGGCGGCGGAAAGAATCGTGCGGGCGACGTCGGCGGCGTTTTTACTGCCTATGACGCTGGCACCCATATCAAGCGCGCTGCTCATTTCAAGCATCGTGGCTATTCCGTCCGCCTTTACCGTGCATCTGTCCTTTACCGCGTTTTTTACGTTTGAAACCATTTCAAGCTCGTTGCCTCTGCCGTACACTCCCGAAGAGGTTTTAACTGAATTTACTCCGCAGTCGGTGGCAACCTTGCAGACCCTTACAACCTCTTCCTTTGTCAGAAGAGGGCACTCGGCATCTATTCGGAGTGAGCGCTTTTTGGCTGCCGACCGCAATTTTTTGAGCTCGCGTTTGAGGTATGAAAAATTCCCCTCCCGAATATGGGCAACGGGAACTGTAACTTCCACCTCGTCCGCACCGTCTTTAATTGCACGCTTAATTGATTTTACTTTGATGTCCGTGCTGTCGCCGCCGTGCGGGTAGCTTATACAGGCTATTACCTGACACTTTCGCTCGGGGCCGAGATAGGTTGCGCACTGTTTTACAAAACCGGGCAGAACGCAAATTCCGCCAAGCTCGAGCGCCTTCCCGTCCGCACAGGCGGCTTTGAGTGTAGCAAGACCGCATGTTACGTCGGCAAGATTGTACTCAAGCTTTTTAATCTGCGCCTTTGCCGCCTGAGTGTTCATCTTCTTTCTGAACTGCATATATAAAGTTTTTTCGTTTTCGGAGAGCTCCATAAATTTTACCGTATTCCCCATAAACCTTGTTATTCTTGCATTTTTTACGCTTTAAATCAGACTAAAATGTAAGTATGTTTATAGGGATTTTGTATTTGTTTTTGACTTTTTTATTCTGTTTTATTCTCGTGCACGTCGTAAAACTTGCCTTTATCGGCGCAAGCTCTTTAAAAAAGCCCCCCGAAACGCAAGAAAAACCGACTCCGAAACCCGAGCCGGTCTATTACATAGTCGAAAAAAAACGCACGAAAAAATCTTATTCCAACCCCAAAGAGATAGAATTTAAGTAATATTTAAGCCGCCGCGCAAAACTGCGCGGCGGCGTTTTCTTTATAATTATATATTTTAGTCTTCGTAATGTACGAGATTTTCGCCGTCTTCCCAAAGGCGCTCCAAACTGTAAAAGTCGCGTTCCTCGTCGCCGAAGATATGCACGATTACGTCTGAATAATCGAGGACAGCCCATCTGCCCTCTCTTATTCCGTCTTTGCGCTTGGGAATAATGCCGTACTCCTTTTCAAGCTTCTCGTCGAGATTTTCGGCAAGCGACTTTACGTGAGTTTTGGACGAGCCTCCCGCAATTACGAAATAATCACAAAGACTCGTCTTGCTTTCAACGCCGAGATAGACTATACCTTTTGCCTTTTTGGAAGATAAAAAGTTACAAATTAGCAGTGTTTTTTCTTTACTTGTCATAATTCTCCTTCATATACCCGTAAGCACGGCGCGTAAGCGTATAGACAGGCTTGCCCGTACTTTCGAGATAATCTAACTGATGTTTAAGTGCTGTCAAAAGACAGATATTTATGTCTTTATAAAAGAGCTTTCTAAGCTCGTCTACGCCCTCGAAATCCCGCCCCTCTTCAAGTAAATCGGAAAGAAAAATTAACTTTTCAAGGTTAGACATATTTTCCCGACCGCTTGTGTGATAGCGTATGGCGTTTAAAATATTGTTATCCTTTATGCCGAAGGTGTGTTCGGCAACGTACGCCCCGCTGAACTGGTGTAAAACCGGCGACGGCACATTTTCAGGGCAATCGAATCCTTTAAGCTCGTCTGCATCACTTCCCAGGTACTTTGCACAGTCGTGCAAGGCGGAGGCAATTAGTGCGTCCTCTTCGTAAATTCCAAGCGAGGCACAGCGCGAGGCAGCCAATTCAGCTACGCGCACTGTGTGCTGCCATCTGTCATCTGAAATTAGCTTTTTCACATCCGTAATGTGGGGCAAAGAATACAGTTGCCCCCCTACTATGTGGCGTTTAACGCTGTTTGGGACAAATTTTGAAATATCTTCTCCGAGCGCTGCCATTGCCCTGATTTTAGTCGAGCTTACAGCCGCACCGACATAGTTAATTTCTACGATTTCTTTTTTGAAACGGGAATTGAAGGCTTTGATATACTTTTTAAGCGTTTCCCCGCTCTCCCTTGCACAGACAGCCAAGGTTACACACTTTAAAACTTCTTCGGGCTCACGCCAAAGGTGGAAGCTCTCGAGCATATCCGCGCCGATAATAAAATAAAGCTCGTCGTCGGGGTACAGCTTTTTGAAGTGGCGGCAAGTTACGTATGAATAGCTGACGCCGCCGCGTTTTATTTCGTAGTCGGAAACTTCAACCCCTTCTATATCCTTGAACGCAAAGCGGCACATCTGCAATCTGTCGCGGGCGCGGGCGCATAAAACTCCCTTTTTATGGGGAGAGATAAAGGTTGGAATTACAATTATTCTGTCAAGCCCGAGGCTACTTTTCGCCGCGCGGACTATGTTTATATGCTCGTTATGGACAGGGTTGAATGAACCGCCGTAAATTGCAATTTTCATTGATTAAAAATACCGTTTAAAGTCAATAATTTGAGTATGAAAAGAATAAATTTGCCCTTGATTTTAGACACTCTGTTTGCCGCTGTTTGCGCCTTTTTGCTGTTTTTTACCGCTATACGCTTTTACACGAAAAGTCCCGCTATCGGGCTTATCTTCGGCATAGTTGCCGCCCTTTTGTTCGGAACGCTCGCATTTATCTACATAAGCACAAGGCAGAGCAAATCGTTTTTAATATCCCACGACGAAAAGCAGAAAAAACTGCTTGCGCTGCACCTTACTTTATCTTCCGACGCCTACGTAAAAAACTTATTTTTAAAATGCTTTGAAAATGCGGAAATTAGCGGTAAACGGGTTATATGTGGGGGTGTATCCTACTTTTTTAACTTCAAAATGCAAAATTTATCCGAGGACGATATTGCACAGATTATTAAAGAAGACGTGCATGGTGATAAAGCAATTTATTGCGTTAAAACCGCACCCGACGCCTATGTTTTAGCTGAAAATTTCGGCATAAAAATAATAACAATCGAGGAAGTTTACGAGCTACTAAAGAGCAAGGACCTGCTTCCCGAAAAGTATATTTACGAGGACCAAAAACGAGCAAATATTTTTAAAAGAATACGCGCAAGATTTTCAAGAAAGCTTTGCGCTCCGCTGTTCTGGTCGGGGCTTGCGCTGCTTTTATTGAGCTACTTTACGTTCTTCCCCATATACTATATTGTGAGCGGTGGGCTGATGCTTATACTTGCCGCGTGCGCACTTGTCTTAAATTAAAATATGGTCAATATCCTTGCGGTTGGATTTTCTGTATAAAACTGCCTTTCTGCCTATAACTATCACGCACTCGGCACCAAGCCTTTCGGCAAGCTCTCTGCCTATTTCCTGCGGAACGCCGTCGGCATTTTCAAGGATATTTATTTTGATAAGTTCGCGCTTTTCAAGGCAGTCGGAAAAGCTTGCAAGCATATTTTCTCCAATCCCCTCTTTACCGACCTGACCTATAGGCGACAGATTTGCCGCCAAGCCTTTTAGTTTGCTGCGCTGTTTTGACGTTAACATTTTTACTCCGTTGCTCCGCTCTTTGCGGGGCTTTTATTTTTCGTAAATTTTAAGGCACGTATTCAAACTCCACGTCGCCGATAGATACGGTATCGCCCTCTTTCATGCCCATTTCCTGCAATTTGTTTATGACGCGTTTTTCCCTTAATATCTTTTGGAAATATGCCATCGAGTCGGGGTCATTCAAAACTACGTTTCTGCATAGCATATCGACAAGTGAGCCTACCACGACAAACACGTCGCCGTCTTTGTAAATTTCAAAGTCCAGATTGCCGCTTTTGCGGTAGGTAAACTCCTCGTCCGCCTCCACCCTAGAAACGGGCGGCAAAGTCGATAAAATGCCGAAAATACCCGAAATAAGCTCATCAAGCCCCTTTCCTTCGACCGCCGAAAGAGTGTAAATTTTATACTTTCTGCCGTACTTCTTCTTAAAGCGTTTTATATTCTCTTCCGCGCCGAAAACGTCGCATTTATTCAGTGCAACAATTTGCGGAAGTGCGGCAAGCTTTTTGCTGTATTCTTTGAGTTCGGCATTTATTTTTACAAAATCGTCCAAAGGGTCGCGCCCTTCAGTGCCCGAAATGTCGACTACGTGAACGAGCATACGCGTTCGCTCGATGTGCCTTAAAAAGTCGTGCCCGAGTCCTGCGCCCTTCGCAGCTCCCTCAATAAGTCCCGGTATATCCGCCGCAACGAACGAGTTGTCGTAATAGGAAACTACGCCCAAATTGGGGGAAAGGGTTGTGAAATGATAGTCGGCAATCTTGGGCTTTGCCGCCGAAATTTTGGAAAGTGTCGTGGACTTGCCCACGTTCGGAAAGCCTATCAGCCCGACATCCGCAATAACTTTGAGCTCTAAAACAAGAACGTGCGGCTGAGTCTTTTCGCCCTTTTGGGCAAAGTTGGGAGCGTGTCTTCTCGAAGTGGTAAACCTGACGTTGCCCTTACCGCCCCTGCCGCCTTCGGCAATAAGCTTTTGCTCGCCCGCCTCGAACATATCGGCTATTACCGTGTCTGTTTCAAAATCTTTGACTACCGTACCGAGCGGAACCTTTATTATGACGTCCTCGCCGCTTTTTCCAAAGCACTTGTTTGAACCGCCTCTTTCGCCGTCGCCAGCAACGTATTTGGTCTTGTACCTGAACGCAAGCAAATCACCCATACCCGCGTCAGCGCGGATATAGATGTTACCTCCGTTCCCGCCGTCGCCGCCGTCCGGTCCGCAGGCGGGCTTGCCCTTGAACGACTTGAATGAATTCATCCCGTCGCCGCCGTCGCCCGATTTAATTGTAATTTTTACCTTGTCGGTAAATAAATTTTTGTCAGCCATAATTATTTTAGAAGTTTACCCGCAAGTTCGCTGTTTTGAGAAGTTTGCTTAAAAAGTTCTATTGCTTGGGTATTTGGAAGCGAACGCAGACGGGACACTAATTTTAATTCTTTATCATCAAGCAAGGTTTCCGCTCTGTCCGCATAGCAGCCCCTTATATTTATTGCGGGGAAAATTCTATCCTTGGAAAGCTCGCCAGAAAGCTCTACGCACATATCGGCAAGAGCGGACACACCGCCGAACACGCTCTCTTCGCTCTCTAAAACGGCAATTATCGTGAGCGAGGGTCCCTCCTCTGCGTTGCATGCACTGAAAAGCAGCTTTTTAAGCTCCTCGACCCTGTCAAATTTAAGCGCCCGGACGAAATTGCCCAAGCCGTCTATCGCAAGCACGATGTTATTTCCGCTTTCGCACAGCCTTTTTGCGTAAGCCGAGACGAGGCGAACCGCCTGAACGTGTTCCTCGTCGGGCATATCGAAGGTTGTATAAAACAAGTTCTCTTCGCCGAGAGTGCGCCTAAAATCGGTAACCTCCTCGGGGCGTGCACCAACGAGCAGAGTAATTGTAATAATTTCAGGCTCGTTGTTTTTTATGCCTTGAATAAGGTGTTTAAGTACAGTGCTTTTTCCCGAATTTGCGAGCCCCGTGATGAACGCTCTTTGACCGAGTGCCAACGGAGCGCACAAATCTATTATTCTGCAAGCAGTATTGCCCGAGTGCTCGACTTTAACACGCTTTTCGGGGTATATCCTTGTGAAAGAGGTAAAATCTTTTCTGTTTTGCGAAGGCTGTTTTCCGTTGACGGATATGACGTCGGTTAAACCGTAGCCCTCGTTCTCCCCATTGCGCTGCGCTATTCCGCAGACCATATCGCCGTACTTCAAGCCGTATCTGTTGACGTAAGAGTCGTGAACAAACACGCCGTAGGGATTGGAAAAACCGTTATCCCGCAGAACGAAAAATTCTGTCTTATCTAAAATACCCGTCACCTGTTTGAGATTTCTTTTTTCGCTTGCGCCGTCGCTGACAGTCAAAATATGCCCGCGCGGGCGGTCGAAGGATAAGCTGTCGCCAATCTGAAGATAATAGTTTCTGCAAGTTTCTATATCTGCGACAAGCTCCTGATCGTACGACTGCGATTTTGGCGGAGCTCCCACCTTTGAGGGCGCTTTGGGAGAAGCCTTTGCCTGCGCAATTTCCAAAACTTCATAAATGAGCTGTTCTTTTTTAGTCCCTGCGGGCTTACTCACGCCGAAATGGCGCGCTATCTGGCGCATTTCGTAAATATTGAGTTTATTGAGTCTCGCCCTTAGATCGGCGAGAATTTTATCACTCATCTTGCTCTCCTGATTACTGTAATTTTTGTGTTGTTATCGTTAAACTGCTCTTTTGACAGGTCAAGGCAGTCCGCTTCGCGTATACAAGATTCGTCGAACAGTTTTAAAAATTCATCTACTTTCTCTATATCTATTTTACAATCATCCGTGCGGTAGTGCATGGGAATTACTATTTGAGGATTTAATTTTTCAACGTACTCCTTCGCCGTTTCGGCGTCTATCGTATAGTTGCCGCCAACGGGAATTAAAAGGACGTTCACGGGCGAAATTTTTTCAATCAAGCTGTCCGAACAGCTTTCGCCCAAATCGCCGAGATGGCAGACGGTTATCCCGTCCATTGTAAATTTAAAAATTAAATTTTCGCCGCGCTTTTTGCCTTGCACGTCGTCGTGGAAGCTCTTAATCGAACTGATTTGCACGCCTTGAACGTTAAAAGTTCCCGCTTTGTCAAAAATTGAGGGGCTCCCTGCAACGTTTTTTGTACAGTCATGGTCAAAATGCCGGTGCGAAATTGTAATCGCATTTGCGGAAATTTCTGGCATTGAATAGCCAATTTCGCCCGAGAACGGGTCGCAAACAACCGAGACGTTTGCGCTATCGGTTAGCTTGAAACAGGAATGACCCAAATACTCTATTTTCATTTTGCCCCCTTAAAGCGCGTTAATACTTTCGGCAATAATTTGCATTTTTTTGTCTTCTCCGTCTAATTCGTAAAAAACGGAAACGCGTACAGATTTGGAATCCATATGCACGCTTAAGCTCTTCGTGAATACGGGAATCTTACCCAAAAGCTCGCCGCTGCCTATTCTGCAGAGCGTCTTTTTATTCAAATCAAACTCCATTAAGACGGGAATTTCGCCTCTTTTTTCGTGCCGCAAAAGCTGACCGTCGTATGATAAATTACAGCTGTCGCCGTTAAAAACGTATGTAAGAGAGAAGCTGTCTTTACCAGAATTAAGCTCTCCGACACAAGAAAAATTTTGAGTTTTTTCCTCTCCGCAGAGTACGATTTTGCACTTCATAGTCGCATTATAACATATTTACCGAAAAAAAGCGAAAATTTTAAGCAACTTATTCCCAATTTATTTCTACCGCCTTCTGAATCATTTACGAACGCGTTGAAAACTACGGTTACAAGCTGAACAGTGTAGGCAATTTTTTTTGTCCGAAATTTTCTCTGAAATCCCGTTATTTAAGGCATATATAGGGGGCAATTAATTTTTGTTATACCCCAAAAAGAGTGTCCACACCCTTAATATAAGACAAAACGAGACGCCAATCAGCTCAGCTACATTATGCGAATTTTAAAAATTACCTTTTATCTTGCATTGCATTATAACATAAGTAAGAAAATAATTCAATTCATTTTATTGACAACTTATTGCACAAGATTTATAATATTTAAGTAAAAAATTATTTGATTTTAGGAGTAGTTATTCATGAACAAAATGTCCGTTAAAGACCTTAAAGACCTTAAGGGCAAAAAAGTGCTCGTGCGCTGCGATTTCAACGTACCTATGAAAGACGGAGAAATTACCGATGAAAACAGAATTATCGGAGCATTGCCTACAATTAAGTACCTGCTTGAAGCTGGCGCAAAGGTTACGCTTTGCTCACATATGGGAAAACCCCACTCCATCTTTTCAAGCGAGGTTAAGCTCAATAAAAAGGACTTAAAAAAGGTTGAAGCGGGCGAAACTACTAAGGAAGCAATTATCGAAAAAGCATTAAAGGACGAACCCAAAAAGCTTACGCTTGCTCCCGTGGCGAAGCGTCTTAACGAGCTTTTAGGCGGAAAGGTTACGTTTGCAACCGACGTTATCGGCGCAGACGCTAAAGCTAAACGCAGTGCGCTTAAAGAGGGAGAAGCCGTGCTCTTGGAAAACCTCCGCTTCCACTGGGAAGAAGAGAAAAAGGACGAGGGTTTTTGCAAAGAGCTTGCATACGACGCCGAAATCTACGTGAACGACGCGTTTGGCACGGCTCACCGCTCACACGCCTCCACCGCCGCTATCGTTGAATACGGCATTATCAAGACAGCTGTCTGCGGATTCCTTATCGAAAAGGAGCTCTCGGTTATGGCTGATACTCTTGAAAATCCCAAGCGCCCCTTCGTTGCAATTTTGGGCGGCGCGAAAGTTTCCGATAAGCTCAACGTTATCTCCAATCTGTTGGAAAAATGCGACACTCTCATTATCGGCGGCGGCATGGCTTACACCTTCCTCAAGGCAAAGGGCTACGAAATCGGTACCTCTCTTTGCGACGAAGATAAAATCGACTACTGCAAGGAGATGATTGCAAAGGCTGAAAAGTCGGGAAAAGAGCTTCTTTTACCTGTAGATACGGTCGTTACAACTCACTTCCCCGACCCCATTGACGCCGAGATTGCGATTGGAACCGTTCCCGCGGACAAAATGCCCGCTGATAAGATGGGTATGGATATCGGCGAAAAGACGAGAAAGCTTTATGCAGACAAAGTTGCTTCGGCAAAATCGGTTATCTGGAACGGACCTATGGGCGTATTCGAAAATCCCATTCTGGCAAAGGGCACTATTGCGGTAGCACAGGCGCTTGCAGACGTTTACGGAAAATGCACCACCATTATCGGAGGCGGCGACAGCGCGGCGGCAGTTCAGCAGCTTGGGTTTGCCGACAGGATGACACACATCTCTACTGGCGGCGGCGCGTCACTGGAGCTTTTCGAGGGCAAGACCCTTCCCGGTATCGAGTGCCTTAACGAAAAGCACTAATTAAACTACAACTGCCGTGCACCTTAATGGCGCACGGCTATATTAAATATTTGGGAGCTGATATTTATGTCAAGAAAACCTTTTATTGCCGGCAACTGGAAAATGAATATGACCGTTGCCGAAGGCACTAAACTTATTACTGATCTTAAGCCTCTTGTAAAGGAAGCTAAATGCGATGTTGCGCTCTGCGTTCCCGCAATTTTAATTCCCGCTATGGTCAAAGCCGCAAAGGGAAGTAAAATCAAAATCGGCGCACAAAACGTGCACTGGGCGGAGGCGGGCGCTTATACGGGCGAAATTTCCGCAGCCATGCTGAAAGATTACGGAGTAAAATATGTAATTATCGGTCACAGCGAAAGAAGACAATACTTCGGAGATACCAACGATACCGTGAATTTACGCACTATGAAAGCGCTTGAAAACGAGCTTACCCCCATTGTTTGCGTAGGTGAAACACTTGAAGAGCGTGAAGCCGGTAAGACAGAAGACGTTTTGGCAAGACAACTTGAATTCGGTTTGTTCGGCATTGAGGACATTAAAAAAATAGTTATCGCTTACGAGCCCGTTTGGGCTATCGGTACGGGAAAAACCGCAACCGACGAGCAGGCGCAGGAAACTATCGCGTTTATAAGAAAGAGGCTTTCCAAAATGTTTGGTTTAAAGGATGCCAACAGAGTGAGAATTCTCTACGGCGGAAGTATGAACGCTAAAAACTGCAAGGGGCTTATGGCTCAACACGATATAGACGGCGGACTCATAGGCGGAGCTTCTTTGAAACTCGATTTTGCAACGATAGTAAACTACGATAAATAAGGAGCTTGAAATGGCTAAAAAAATCCCTTATGCTTTAATTATTATGGACGGCTACGGACTTGCGCCCACGGGAGAGGGCAACGCGATTTCGATAGACGGTAGTAAAAACGTAAATGCGCTCATTAAAAAATACCCCTCCTCCACGCTCGGCGCAAGCGGACTCTCCGTTGGACTTCCCGACGGTCAGATGGGCAACAGCGAGGTGGGACACTTAAATATCGGCGCGGGCAGAATAGTGTATCAGGACCTTACAAAAATAACCAAAGCTATCGAGGACGGCGACTTTTTTGAAAATCCCGCGCTCGTCAATGCTATGGACAACGCAAAAAACAACGGCAAGAAGTTGCACCTTTACGGGCTTCTCTCCGACGGCGGCGTTCACAGCCACATAACCCACTTGTACGCTCTTTTGAAAATGGCAAAGCTTCGCGGACTCTCCGAGTGCTACGTTCACTGCTTTATGGACGGCAGGGACGTTTCCCCCACTTCGGGCGCAGGCTTTATCCGCGACTTGCAGTCCGAAATGAAAAAAATCGGGATAGGCAAGGTTGCATCCGTCTGCGGAAGATACTACGCAATGGATAGGGACAATAACTGGGACAGAATCGAAAAGGCGTACGATATGCTCACTCTCGGCGAAGGCGAAAAGAGTGAAAACCCCGCCGAAACAGTTGAAAAGAGTTACGCAAGCGGAGTTACCGACGAGTTCATTAAACCCATTAAAGTTTACGAAAACGCAAAGCCTTTGGGTCTGCTTGAAAAGGGCGACAGCGTGATATGCTTCAACTTCCGCCCCGACAGAGCAAGAGAGATTACAAGGGCAGTTTCCCAACCCGAATTTATAGTGCCAAAGGGCACCGCTTTCGAGCGCAAGACGGGCTATTTGACCCCCACATATGTTTGTTTTACCGTGTATGACGCCGAATTTAAGGGTCTGCAAATTGCCTTCCCCAAGACCGTACTTACAAACACCCTCGGCGAGTATCTTTCCTCGCTTAATCTCACTCAATTGCGCATTGCCGAAACGGAAAAATACGCGCACGTAACATTCTTCTTCAACGGCGGCGTGGAGGCCCCCAACGAGGGAGAAACGCGCGACCTTATCCCCTCGCCCAAGGTTGCTACCTACGATTTACAGCCCGAGATGAGCGCGTACCTCGTAACCGAAAAAGTGCTTGAAGAGCTTGACAGCGGAAAGTTTGACGTAATGATTTTAAACTTTGCAAACTGTGATATGGTTGGGCACACGGGAGTTATTTCCGCAGCCGTAAAAGCCGTTGGCACGGTTGACGAGTGCGTCAAAAAGGTTGTAGACAAAATTCTTGAAATGGGCGGTTCTGCGCTACTTACGGCAGACCACGGCAACGCCGACAAGATGGTGGAGAACGGCTCGCCCTTCACGGCACACACCACCAACCCCGTTCCAGTAGTGCTCATTTCCGAAAAATACAAAAACGCAAAACTGCGCGACGACGGAATTTTAGCCGACCTTGCCCCCACTCTTTTGGAAGTTATGGGCTTACCTATTCCCAAAGAGATGACGGGCAAAAGTTTAATAAAATAATTACCATATAAAAACGGAGAGGCTTTCCTCTCCGTTTTTTTTGTTGCTTATTAAAAAAATTTGGCGGCGAGGTCTGAAAAAAGGCTGTAAAGACCCTCGCCGCCGCGGAATAACTCCGCTTACAAGTTGTGTAGCTTACGTGTTAATGCTTTATTATGCCGCAGCTTCAAATAAAGCTATTGCATTACAAGATTTTGATGCAACTCTAGATACAAACCCGATGAATTCTAACCCATCTGGAATTGCACACCCATTTTTAGTTATTATGTCATCATCTTTTGTAAAGCTTGCAAATAATGCACTATGCTTGTCATTTTCAAATTTGTGCACTTCAATACAATTTTGAACACTAGTCTGTAAAAAGTCTTTAACTATTATGTTGTATGTTCCCCCTGCCATTGAAGGAATAGCAACGGGTGCACATCCTACAGATGAATCAATAAAAGAAACTTCAACTTCTTCGCCAACCTTAACTTCAGGTGCTATGTATTCTTTAAGAGCAACTTTAATCGTCATTGCTGCACTAGTATTATTAGTTAAAACGGTTGTCTTTGCATAACTGGGCGCACCTACTAATGTTTCTATTATGCGTACGCAGTAATAAGAATTGGTTTTAGGACCATACATATCAAATACATTACTGCCAAGAGAAAAACCGTTAAACTCATATGCCGTAGTAGCAGTTAAACCGTCCTGAACAACCTCGCCGTTCTTAAGTTCAGCAGAAAGCATATACGTACCGTCTGCAATGTCTTCAAATGAAAGCTCATAGGTCTCTCCTGCCTGAATGGTGACTGTGCCGAAGTCCTTTACTACTGTTTCTCCTACTTCGCCCTGTGAGCCGCCCTGCGAGCCACTGTCGCCTTTATCTCCCTTGTCGCCCTTATCGCCTTTTTCGCCCTTGATATTGCCGAGAAGCTGCCACTCTCCGCTTACCTTGTGGTAGACGTTCCAAGTGGTATAGTCAAGATAAAGGTCTCCGTCCTTACCGTCGGTTGCGGTGGGTGCGGTTGTACCTACAAGCCAGGTATTTCCGTCCTTACCTGCCGCTCCGTCTTCGCCCTTTTCGCCGTAGTCTCCTTTGTCACCTTTTTCGCCCTGCGCTCCGGTTGCACCGGTATCGCCTTTGTCGCCTTTATCTCCCTTGTCGCCCTTGGCATTTGCAAGCAAGTCTGCATACCACTCTTCGTAGTCCATAACGTCATCGCCGTTTGCTGCGGCTGCTTCGGCATAAGCCTCGTAAACTCGCATAATACTTTTGTCAACGGTGTCGCCCGTGTTTCCGCCACCATTGTTGCCTTTGTTGGGCGAACAAGCTGCAACGCTCATTGTGCCGAGTGCCATACATGCGCTCAATGCAAGCGCCGCAAAAATTTTTTTCTTTTTCATAATTTTAATCTCCTTTAAAATTTTTTGTTTTATCGCATTTGTAATTTGCACATATTGTACTTAAGGCACATTGCGCCTAATTGTTATTTATTATATATACACATTGTGCCTAATGTCAAACAAAATTAGACACATTGTGCTAAATTTTTAATATGATAACCATTAAGGACATTCAATCAAGGTTGCGTGAAGCGATTGAAACGAGTAATATGACGCAAACCGAAATAGCCAAAAGATTGGGAATAAGTCAATCAACAGTCAGTAAGTATATGCGTTTAAATAAATATCCCGCGATCGACACGTTTGCAAACTTGTGCAAAATTCTTGACGTTTCGGCAGACGATATACTCGGGCTGAAATAAATTAAAGCAGCTAAAACGCCTGCGGCGGAATTTTACGCCGCAGGCGTTTTTAATTGCGTAATTTAATCTATTTTAATATAATGATAATATGTTGTTCAAGGAGCCTGAAAAAACTTTTTCAAAGACGTGGATTGTATGCATATGCGCACTTATCTGCTGCGTGCTTTGGGGCAGTGCCTTTCCGTGTGTTAAAATAGGCTACGAGCTGTTTGACATAAATAAAAACCACGCTCCCTCTTTAATGCTGTTTGCGGGATTACGATTTACTCTTGCGGGAATGCTTGTAATTGCGTTCGGCTCAATTACCCAAAGGAAATTTTTGACGTTTAAACCCAAAAATTTTTGGCGGGTGGGTATAGTGGCGCTATTTCAGACTGTACTTCAATACACCTGTTTCTATATAGGTGTGGCGAACACGACGGGGGTTAAGTCGTCCGTTTTAAACGGGTTGGGCGTGTTCTTCACTATACTTGCCGCCTGTTTTATCTTCCGAACGGAAAGATTTAATTTAATTAAGCTTTTGGGCTGTCTTTTGGGTTTTGGCGGAATAGTACTAATAAACATCGGCGGCGAATTTACCTTCGAGTTTAAATTCTTCGGCGAGGGGTGCGTAATTCTGTCCGGCTTGTCATCTGCGATTGCCGCCGGATTCGTTAAAATATTTTCAAAGCACGAGAACACTGTCGCACTCTGCGGGTATCAGTTCTTTTTCGGCGGAATTGTGCTAACAATCATAGGCTTTAGCTTTGGCGGTACGATTACGAGAGTCAGCGTGGGCGCGGTTTTCCTTTTGATTTATCTCGCATTCCTGTCGGCGTGCGCCTTCACTTTGCAGGGAACGCTGTTAAGGTATAACCCCGTTTCAAGGGTTGCGGTGTTCAAGAGTACCAATCCTATCTTCGGCTCAGTCTTCTCTGCAATTGTTCTTAAAGAATACAACCAGCTTTTGAGCATTTTTACGCTTATTGCCCTCGCTTTGGTATGTTTGGGAATTTTTATTATAAACAAATTCGGTGAAAAAAGGAAAATCGAACGAAAAACCGAGTAAAATTTTTCAAAACGGGTGTATTTTTGTTTGTAAATTATATTTTACTGTGTTATACTTTTTAAGTAATACGTTAAAGAGGTTTTAAAATGTTAACTGCATTGTTGGCAACCTTCGACAACGACGCGCAGTGGATTGCGTTTAACGTTGTATGTGCCATATTGGTAATACTTATATTTTTAGTCGCTCTTTTTTCAGTTATATTGGTAATGTTGCAGAAGAGCAATTCTGACGGCATTCAGGGAATTACGGCTTCAAGCGAAACTTTCTTCGGCAAGCACAAGGGTCGCTCGATTGAAAGCACGCTCAAAAAGCTGACCTGGATAATGTTGGGTGTAATCGGCGTTCTTGCAATCGCGGCTTACATTATTCAGATTGCTATCAACTAATTATAACAGGTACACATAAGCGGCTTAATTTTAAGCCGCTTTTTTTAAGTTTAGGAGAGCCGAACCCGCGAAGCCCTAAGGGTGTATATTTCGCGCTTTCCGCACGGCTTGCACTGGAAATACGTTCAATATTTCTGCGCACAATCCGCACAAAAATCATCAAAATATACTTACTTAGGGTGCACGGCAGTTTTTGCAAAAAAAGCAAAGCAAGACGAGGAGTTTGGGCGCAGGCGTATCGAATATACGTCAAGGACAAACGACAAAGTATCGCAAAGATTTTATTTCAAAAACCTTGCGAGTTCGGCTCTCCTAAACTTATGTTAATATGTTATCGGAAAACAGGATTTTAGAAGGCGTTAAGAGCGGTCAGCTTAAAAACAAGACTGCCCGCGAAATCTTTTCAATACTTAAGCTACGCCAAAACGAAAAGAAAAATTTAAAAACCTTACTTTTAAAGCTCTGCGATAATGGGGAGCTTTTTAAAACTCCGCACGGGGGATTTCTTACTCCCGAACAGGCGGGAGCGTTTAGGGGTACCATTCGCGGCAACGAACGCGGGTTTGCCTTTATCACACCCGAGTCGGGCGGAAGCGATTATTTCGTGCCCCACCGCTCGGTAAACGGCGCGTACGACGGCGACACCGTGCTTGCCGTTCATGTACCCGATACAAAGGACGAGGCACTTGTTGTAAGGGTTTTGGAACGCGGGAATAAGCAGGTTGTAGGAACGCTGTCAAAAAGCAGAAATATGACTTACGTTTATCCCGATAATTTGCGATTACCCCGCATATATGTGCCTAATACGCTTATTTCAGGGGCGCAAAACGGCGACAAAGTAGTGTGTGAAATAACCTCCTATCCGAGTGATAAAGCACCCGGCGGAAAGGTTGTGGAGGTGCTCGGCGAGGGCGGAGATTTAGACAGCGAGGAACTCTCTATTATCCGCGAATTCGGGCTTGAAGAGGATTTTCTGCCCGCAGTTTCGGAGGAAGCAGAGCGAGCTTCGAAGGCGCCGATAGTTTTGGACGGCAGGCGTGATTTGCGGAGCAAATTGATATTTACGATAGACGGCGAGGATACTCGGGACATCGACGATGCCGTAAGCCTTGAAAGAGAGGGCGAAAACTATATTCTGGGCGTGCATATTGCGGACGTCAGCTATTACGTTAAGCACAATTCTATACTTGACAAGAGCGCCTATGCCCGCGGGACAAGCGTGTACTTTCCCGACAGAGTTCTGCCTATGCTTCCGAAAGCTCTTTCCAACGGAGCGTGCTCACTCAATGAGGGCGAGGACAGATATGCTCTCTCCTGCGAGATGAAATTCTCAAAGAACGGCGAGCGACTGTCCTACGATGTTTTTAAGAGCGTTATATGCTCTTCCCACCGCACCACCTACACTGAAATTGCCGCGCTTTGCGAAAAAGACCCCCAAGTATGCCGCAAATACGGCGATTTAACGGAAATTGTGGGCGGTATGGCCGAGCTCTGTATCGCCCTTGAATCTAGGCGCAAAAGTGCGGGGGAAGTAAATCTTGAAGTCAAAGAGGCGCATATTTATATTGACAATGACGGGGAAATAGTTATACCTACCGCCGAGAGAAATATTGCGCATAGAATTATAGAGCAGTTTATGATTTGCGCAAACGAGGCGGTTGCGGAATTTTTGCAGAGCAAGGGCGCACCCTGCCTTTACAGAATTCACGAGTCTCCCGCACCCGAAAAGTGCGAGAAATTTGCAGATTTTTTGCGCGATTTGGGGCTGACAGTCAAACTCGACTACGATAACGTTACACCCAAAGATTTCCGCAATATTCTGACTGAATCGCAAGACCTGCCGGCATATTCGGTAATAAATAAAATTATGCTGCGGACTATGCAAAAGGCGAGGTACTGCGAGCGCAATTTAAAGCACTTCGGGCTTGCATCAGAATGCTACTGTCACTTTACCTCCCCCATCCGCCGCTATCCCGACCTGTTCGTTCACAGAGTTATTAAATGTGTTTTAGACGGAAAGAGCTTTGAAAGATACGCTCAAATTGCAAATATGGCGGGCATTGATTGCTCTGAAAGAGAGCGCGTAGCCGACGAGGCAGAGAGAAAGGTTGACGATTTGTACAAGTTGATGTATATGAACGAACGGCTTGGAGAAACCTACGACGCGGTAATTTCGGGTGTGACAGGCTTCGGAATTTTCTGCGAGCTTGACAATGCAATTGAGGGACTTATAAGGCTTGAAGATTTACCTGACGACGCCTACGAATTCTTTGAAAACAAATTTTTGCTTAAGGGGCGGAAACACTCTTTTAAACTTGGCGACAGTATAAAAGTTGAAGTTGCGGACTGCGATTTGGGCACGATGAAAGTGCTGTTTATACCCGCTTAAAAATCAATTGCCCCCAATATATGACGGAGTTATTATAATTTTATGAAACAAATTGCTTACAACAGATACGCCACTTACGAGTATTTTATAATTGAAAAATTTGAGGCGGGAATAGTTTTGGAAGGAGCCGAAGTCAAGTCTTTGAGGGCGGGAAACTGCAATCTTAAAGACAGCTTTTGCCTACTTAGCGGAGGCGAGCTTACGCTGAAAAATCTGCACATTACCCTCTACGATAAGGCTGGGGCTTACTCTTCCAAAGATTCAAAAAGAGACAGAAAACTGCTTATGCACAGAAAGGAGCTTGATAGACTTGCGGGAAAGATTAACGAGAAGGGATATACGATAGTTCCCCTCTCCCTCTACTTTTCGGGCAGTTTGATAAAAGCCGAAATTGCTCTTTGCAAGGGCAAACAGAACTACGACAAAAAGCGCACAATTGCCGAACGCGACCAAAAGCGTGCACTCGACAGGGCTATTAAAGAGTACAAAATTTAATGACTGCACAAAAAAATCCGACCGTGCAAATCTGCGCGGTCGGATTTAATTTTTTAAATTATTTTACCCTGCTTGTCTTTGCGGTGTAGGTTACTGTTACCTTTTCGCCGCCGCGAAGAACGGTAATTTGAATTGTGTCGCCCATGCGTGCAGAGATGAGCGTGTCGTTTAGATGATATACCCTCGTGACGTCTCTGTCCTCGTACACCGTTCCATCACTGCCCGAAATCTTAATATGAGTTACGACGTCGTTTATTTTAAATTCATTGTCTTCGGATAGCTGTCTGTTAGAAGTGACCACAACCTTTTCCTCGATTACGGCAACGTTTTTCTCGTTATCCCAATATGCGCCTGTGCTCTTTGCTGCGCAGGTTGCGGGGAATACGACGCAGTCGACTCCAGTCGTAGTGGCGTAACTTCCGCCGCCCCTTCCTTCGAAATTGTCGCGCATGAGCTTCCAAAGACGTTTTACTATATTCCCGGGCAGAGCAAAGCCCATATTATCTATATACTCTGCCGCGTTCTTTGAGTTTACTATACCTATAATCTTGCCAGTCTTGCTTGAAAAGAGTCCGCCGCCAGAATTTCCGCCGTTTATCGCAGTGTCCGTGCCGATTACACGGTAGTCGAGAAAATAGTCCTCGCTGTTCGCATATTCATCGGATAAATTTAACTGTATAATCTGGCTCTCCTTGGTTATGGTGCCCGAAGTTACGTTCATACCGTCGCCCTCGGGATTGCCTATTGCGTAGACGTCCTCTTTTACGTAGACGTCGTCGCTCTCTTCAAACTCGGCGGCAATGGCACTACTGTTTTTAAGAACTTCGCTGCCCGTTACCTTTAAAAGAGCTATATCGTTTGCGATGGACGCCGCAACGACCTTTGCATTTATGCAGTAGTCCTCGTCGCCGTAAATTTCAGTATCGTAAATACCGTCAGACGCTACCGACGGCGCCTTTATTACCGTACTGTTGATATTATAGTTTACGCCCCGCGTGTCCTGTCCGTAAAGATAGAGGCGAACTTCAGGACAAATAGGCTCTTTTGCATTGTCAAGGTAGACGACGTGGCAGTTGGTAATAACGTACGCATCGCCCTTTTCCTTATCTATATCGACTATTACGCCCGCGCCAGAATACACGGCATAATATTCTACAATGCTTCCTCTGTACTTCGTGCTACAATGGTAGCGTGTAAGTATGGAAACGGCGGATAAAAGAGAACGGTTTGCATTCCTTTGGGGCGCAAATTCCTCTTCAAGCTCATCTTTTGTATAGCTGAGATATTTTTGAAGGAATTCCTCCACGGTCATATCTTCTTGCCCGGGAATAGTCTTTGCAAGCTCGTAGTAGTCGAACGCGGTTGCATTTTGTCCGTCACGTCCGTCTTTACCGTCAGCGCCGTCGGCGCCGTTCAGTCCCGCCGACATAAAGCAGCCGCAAAATCCTATTGTAAGAGCAGAAATTGCACAAACTGCGGCAGTTAAAAGTTTTTTCATAATTACTCCTTAATATTATATACCCATACAATAAAAGTAACACGGGTGTGTTACTTTTATTTATAATATTGCACATGTTTATAGTATTACACCGTTTTGCTTTAAAAGCTCGCGGGCGGATTCGACACTGTCGGGCCCCGTTGCGTTTTTGACGGGCGCAAATTCCTTGTCCCTTTCAACCTCGTACGCAAGACAGCTGCCCATATGCGCAACCATATCCACGACAAGCGTTTCGAATTTATAGCCGCAAGGTTCGGTGGGAGTGACCCTCTCACCGTTTTCAATATGCGGTATAGCCTTTTCCGCAAGATGATAGGGAAGCTTGCCCGAAAGCGTAAGGTTTAAATCGTGAACGTTGAAAAGATAGTTGAGCGTCACGCCGTAGCGGTATACGAGCTCGCCCTTTTTCTTCTTGTTTTTGAGCTCCTCGGGCATCTCATAGTATTCCACTATCGTAGGCTTGCCCTTTTCAAGACATAAAACGCCGACTTTCTCTTCCGCACACACCTTTTTTACAACCTTTGCACCGCAGCGTAAACCGCTTAAAACGGTTGCGCCTATAAAGGCAGGGTCGCAAATTCTCTGCAGAACGTTGTCAACGCTGTACACGTTGAGCCACTCCACGTTTTCGCGCTCCAAGACCCTTGAAAGTCCGCTGTTAACAAGCGAGGAATACCATCCGCCGTTTCCGTTGGGTGCGAGGGACACACGGTGCTTTTCGTTGAGATAAATTTTACCCTCGAAGTCGCAGGTGGGGGCAACGTCCTGTTTGAAAAATTTTACTCTGTCGCGAGGATAGCCGAAGCAGTTGTGCTCCTCGAAAAATTTGACCGTATCGTCGTGATTTTCCATACTGGTCATAACAAGCAACAAAAAATGCCTGCCCGTACGCGCGGTTACTTCCTGAATGTTTGTCATCTGCTGTTCGAATATGGAAAGCTCTCTCGTTTCTCCGATATTGAACATACCCTTGGGCTTTGCGAAACCAAGGCGCGAGCCCTGCCCGCCGGCCAAAAGCACGGCCGCAACCTTGCCTTCCGACAAAAGATTGAGCCCCACCGTTTCGAAATTGCTCTTTCTGCGTATTATATCCTGAACGGTTACCGCCGATACTGGGGATAATTTGCCCCGCTTTTTTGACTGTGTATGCAGTTTTTTGACGATTGAAAAGTTTGTATTTTCTATATCCTCCAGAAGCTGTTTGCGCTCGGCTTCCGATAGTTCTTCATAATATTCAAGAAGATGAGCTTGTCCCCTGTCCTCAAGGAAAAGCTTTGTTCTTTCAAAATTCATTTATATACCTTAGATTTGATTTTATGGTTAATTTATTATATACTTTTAGGAAAAATATGTCAATTAATTTCGTAAATTTGCTATAATCTATTGTATTTCGAGTAAAACTATTATATAATAGTGATAATAATATCAGATTTGACCGCCTTAAACGCGGAGGAGATAAGATGTTTTGTAGTCAATGCGGAGATAAACTTACGCTTATGTATGCGGAGGGCGAGGGGCTAGTACCCTATTGTAAAAATTGCGGGGAGTTCAGGTTTGCCCCCTTTGCAAGCGCCGTATGTATGGTAGTTACCAACAGACAAAAGGATAAAATTTTACTTGCAAGACATTTGGGTCAGCAAGATTATATTCTGTTTGCGGGATATATAAAAAAAGGCGAAACCGCAGAAAAAGCGGTAACGAGGGAATTCAAGGAGGAGACTAAGCTTGACACGGTTAAGTTCAAGTATATGTCCTCCCGCTATCACGAGCCCAGAAACGTGCTTATGTTCAACTACCTTTTGGTTGCCGAAGACGGAGAGCCCGTAATAGATGAAAAAGAGCTTGAAGAAGTCAGATGGTTCCCCGTTGACGAGGCGCTTTCGCACATCAGACACGATTCTACAGCAGAGGCGTTCTTGAAGAATGCTTTGCCCGAAATTAAAAAAATTTAAAGGAGAAAAAATATGGGAATTAACACATTACTTGCGGACTTGCCCGGTTGGGGATTGGCTATTATTATCGTCGTTGCAGTGCTTTTATTGCTTGCGGTAATAATTATCGGCTGGTATATTTCCACACACAACAAACTTATAAGGATGAAAAACGGCGTTGAAGAGGCGTTTTCAACTATCGACGTCTACCTCAAAAAGAGATTCGACCTTATTCCCAACGTAGTTGAAACGGTTAAGGGCTACGCAAAACACGAGAGTGAAACCTATCAGAAAATTACCGACGCACGCGCGAGGCTGGGTTCTGCTACCACTCCCGAAGAAAAGATTGCGGCAGATAAGCAGATGACTACCGCTGTAAGAAGCCTTTTTGCCGTTGCGGAGAACTATCCCGAGCTTAAAGCCAACGCCAACTTTATGGATTTACAGAATCAGCTTAAATCTATGGAGGGCGAAATTGCGCAGTCGAGAAAGTACTACAACGCAAACGTGCGCGAATTTAATATTGCAATTCAGTCCTTCCCCACTTCTATCGTGGCTAAAAAGATGAAACTTGAAAAGGCTTCGCTGTACGAAGTGGACAGCGCCGAAGAGAGACAAAACGTAAAAGTTTCCTTCTGATTTCCAAAATTCTTTACAAGCCGAAAATTTGTTTTCGGCTTGTTTTTTAAGGAGCAAATATGAAAAGAAAGGTAAAATTTTTGCCTTATCTGAGTTTTATTGCGCTGATTTTTGCGCTTGCGTTGTGCGTATTCAACCTTCACTCGGTTAATTACGCCTCCGCGGAGACGTCATATGGCACGGGCGCATACGACTTTTATTTTAAAAACTACGACGTGACCTACGACGTTAAGAAAAACCGCGAAATTGACGTAACAGAGGTTCTTACCGTTAACTACACGGGCTACGCAAATACGGGTTTTATACAGTATATTCCCGTAAACGCCGGCGAACAGGTAAGGGACGTAAAAGTTACCGAGAATTCAAAAAGTGTTCCGTTTACCGTATACAGCGAAAGCGTGGACGGCGTAACTTTTTTATGCCTCGATATAGGCAGTTCGTCACACAAGTCAGGCGCACACACCTATACCGTTAAGTACAAATACTGCCTGACGCGGGCGCAAGAGGGTAAAAATATACTTGCTATAAATGCAATCGGCGTTGACAGACCGGCATATTGCCATATCGAAAACGCAACCGTAAAGTTTATTCTTCCAAAGGGTTATTTAAGCGGAAAATGCACATACGGCTCTCTTCTTTCCAAAAAAGAGTTGCCCCTTATCACTAAAAGCGAAACGGAAATAGAAATTACTCCTACGGCTCTTAAATACAACGAGGGCATAACCGTACGGTTAGAATTCGAGGACGGAGCGCTATCAACTTACAGCGAATTTACCCCCTATTGGTTTGCTATTGCCGGCGGAGCGATTTTATTGGTTTTACTTCTTCTGAAATTTGCTGTGTTTAAAAACCGCAAGGTAATCCCCGTAGTAAATTTCGAAGCGCCGAAGGGCTATGACCCGCTTATGATAGGCAAGCTTGTTGACAACAAGGTAAACAGCGAGGACATTACCTCTATGATTTACTATTGGGCGGACAAAAAGTATATTAAAATCAATTTCGACAACAAGGACGACCCCGTGCTTATAAGGGTTGTAAAAAATCTTCCCGATAGCTGTCCCGACTACGAAAAAATTATGTATAAAGGTGTTTTTGCGGGCGGCGATGCTGTAAAGGTCAGTTCGTTGGAGGGCAAATTCTATGCAACCGCGCAGAGGGTTACTTCTATAGTCAATTCGCAGACCAAGGGGCTGTTTACGGGCACCAGTATCACGTTATCCGTTGTTTTTGCACTTTTGGGCGGGCTCTTGCTCGGGCTTGTACCCTTTGTTTTGGGACAGCAAATCGCAAGCAACTATTTTCTTATCATACCATTTATTTCGCTGTTGCCCGCTCTCGTAGTTTACGGACTTTCGGAATCGGTCAAATACAGCTCACTTAAAATTTCAAAGAAAAAAACGGCGCTGTACTGCGTGGGAATTGCCCTTTTGTGCGCAGTTCTATGCGTAATCTATATTTTTGCGGTTCCGGGCTACGTTATAGACTATCTTCCCAAAGCAGTTATCTCTATAATAAGTTCGCTGATTGTGTGCCTTTCGGTTTCGCTTATAACCAAATCGGAAAAGTACACCAAAGAATTGGGCGAAATTATAGGGTTTAAAAACTTTATTGCTCTCGCCGAAAAAGACCAGCTTGAAAAAATGTTGGAGTCCGACCCGCAGTACTACTATCATATTCTGCCCTACGCGCAGGTTTTGGGCGTTTCTGATATATGGGAAAAGAAGTTTGTAGGACTTACGGTTGAGCCTCCTTCCTGGGCGACGGGCAGCGGAGATTTGCTTGGCAGTATGATAGAGTTCCACATTATAAACAGCATTTTAAGAGCGAGCATGCTGAAAATGGCGGCAAAAATGATAACCGCACCATCCTCCCGCGGGGGAAGCGGTCGAGGCGGTTTCGGCGGAGGACACGTCGGAGGCGGTCACGGCGGCGGAGGCTTCCGAGGAAGATAATTAAAAAACTCAGGCAAGCTTGCCTGAGTTTTTTTAGTAAGTTTAGTTTTACGCTTGGGTTATTATTCAACGCCGACAACGTTGATTTTGATTTTAGAAGAAATGCCCTCCATAAGTTTAAGCTCTATTTCGTACTCGCCAACAAGCTTTATGGGCTGGGGAAGGACAATTTTTTTCTTATCAACATTATATCCCGCCTCCTGCAGTGCGTCCGAAATGTTAGCGCCAGTGACCGAGCCGAAAACCTTTCCCTTCAGACCCGCTTTGATTTTTACGGTAAAGAGCTTTCCGTTGATTTCCTTTGCAAGCGCCTGCATTGCCTTAATTTCTTCGGCTTTGTGATAGTCTGCCGCCGCCTTTTTTTGGTTTATATCGTTTATTTTAGATGCGGTTGCCGCCTCCGCAAAGCCCTTTTTAATGAGGAAATTGCGTGCATACCCCTCGTTAACTTCTACTATTTCTCCCTTTTTGCCCTGTCCTTTGACATCCTGTAATAATACTACCTTCATATGAGCAACACTCCTTTAGTGATATATATCATTTTACAACTCCACGCCCTTTTTGTCAAGGGTACCGCATATTTTAACCCTTTCCGCACAAAATAAATTCGGAGGGTTCATAATGGAAAACGTTAATCCCAAAATTTCCTGCGACGTAGCAGGCTGCAAGTACAATCACGCAGGCTGCAACTGCACGCTTGACCACATCAAGGTCGGCTGCACTTGCGGTATGAGCGAATGTACCTGCTGTGAAAGCTATTCCGAAAAGATTTAACTTTAAATAGCTTTACTCCAAAAGAGCGCAAGGCAAATGCCTTGCGCTCTGATTTTAACTCTCGTTCTATTTGTTGAAATTGTCCTTTAAGGAAACTATTTCGCTGAGCACAAGTCTGTTTTGGGTGCTCTTTTTATAGTAGCCTTCACGGATAAGCTGGAACGCTTTGTTTTCTTCGCACTCCGCAAGATAGGGTTCAGCTTTTCCGTGGAATATCTTTTCACTGTCGTAGTTGAGGCGTTCGGCATAGTCCTGGTCGGGGTATTCCTCGTCCTTTAAAAGGGACTCGTAGTGTCTGAACTCGGCGTCCACGCCGTACTTGCAGTCAACCCACTGCACGACGCCCTTTGCCTTAATATCGGATTCAATGCCGCTTCCGCTCTTAGTTTCGGGATAATAGGTGCAGAGAATTTCTTCGACCTCGCCATCTTTGTTGAGCTTAACGTCGTCACAATGCACGATATACGCGCCTTTGAGCCTTACGTTGCCGCCCTTTTGCAATCTCTTATACTTGGGCGGGGGATTGAGCGAAAAGTCGTTTCTGTCGATGTAAACGCTGCCCGTGAATTTAACCTGTCTTATGCCGCCGTCCTCGCGGGTGGGATTGATTTCAAAGGGCAACTCTTCCTCGCCCGAATAGTTGGTTAAAGTGAGCTTTACGGGGTTTATAACCGCCATAGCGCGCTCGGCATTTGCGTTGAGATTGTCGCGTATGCAGCTGTCGAGCTGAGCCGAATTGACCACCGAATATGCCTTAGCTACGCCCACGTCGGCACAGAATTTTTTGAGAGCCTCGGGGGGAACACCTCTGTTTTTCAAGCCCATTATAGTGGGCATTCTGGGGTCGTCCCAGCCGCTGACAACTTTCTCGTCCACAAGCTTTTTTAAATAACGCTTACTCATTAAAGTATTGGTTATATTCAGCCTTGCAAACTCTATCTGCCTGGGAAGAGGTGCGGGGAAGCCAGCCTTTTCCACAAACCAATTATAAAGGGGTCTATGATTTTCAAATTCTAGCGAACAGAGCGAGTGGGTAATTCCCTCTATTGCGTCGGATACGGGATGCGCAAAGTCGTACATAGGATATATGCACCACTTGTCGCCCGTACGGTAGTGAGGAACGTGCGCTATGCGGTAGACGACGGGGTCGCGCATATTCAGGTTGGGCGAAGCCATATCTATTTTAGCGCGAAGAACCTTTGAACCGTCGGGATAGACGCCCGCTTTCATTTCGCGGAAGAGCTTTAAGTTTTCCTCTATACTTCTGTTTCTGTACGGTGAAAGCGTGCCAGGCTCCGTGAGCGTTCCGCGGGTTGCCGTAATTTCTTCGGCAGAGAGGTCGCAGACGTACGCGTTGCCGTCTAAAATATACTTTTCGGCAATTTCGTAGAGCCTGTCATAGTAGTCGGAGGCAAACACGAGCCTGTCATACTCAAATCCAAGCCACTTTACAGCCTCGCAGATGGAATTTACGTATTCGTAGTCCTCTTTTGCAGGGTTGGTATCGTCCATTCGCAAATTGAGCTCACAGCCGTACCTCTCCTTCACGCCGAAATTTATGCACATTGCCTTAATGTGACCTATGTGCAGGTAACCGTTGGGTTCGGGCGGGAAGCGCACCAAAAGCTTGTTGTTGCGGTTTTCGAACTTGCCCGCCTGAAGCTCTTCGTTTATAATCTGTTCAATAAAATTTGTAGCCTCGGGAAGATTCATTTTAGTTTCCTTTTGATTTATGCAAATGATTTGAATTTATTCGATTATGACAATCCTGTGATTTTGCCGTTTTCGTCGATATCGATATGCTCGGCGCCGGGAACCTTTGAAAGTCCGGGCATAAGCATTATTTCGCCCGCAACCGCCACGACAAAGCCTGCGCCGCCCTTGTAGATAATATCGCGTACGTGGACCTTAAAACCCGTAGGACGGGCAAGTTTTTTTGCGTCGTCCGAGAGCGAATACTGCGTTTTTGCGATAATTACGGGAGTGCCGCTGATTCCCTTCGCCTCAATATCCTTGATTTTCTTAAGTGCAGTTTCGGAGAACTCCACGCCGTCGCCGCCGTAAATCTTTTTGACGATATCCTCCGTCTTTTTGACGATACCGTCATTTAAATTGTAAGTATACGACAGTTTCGAAGGAGTTTCGCACTCCTGCAAAACGGTTTTTGCAAGCTCTTTACCGCCCTCGCCGCCGTGCAGGAATACGTCGGTAAACACGGCTTTTGCACCCGCTGTTTCGCAAGCCGATAAAACGGCGTCAATTTCTGCCTGCGTGTCGGTTATAAATCTGTTCATTGCCACCACTACGGGCTTGTTAAATACAGTTTTGATATTTTCAATGTGCTTTAAGAGATTGGGAAGTCCTTTATTCAGCGCCTCGATATTCTCGGTTGAAAGCGAGCTCTTGTCTGCCCCGCCGTGAAGCTTTAAAGCTTTGACGGTTGCAACCACTACCACGCAGTCGGGCGCAATTCCCGCAATTCTGCACTTGGCGTCGATGAATTTCTCCGCTCCAAGGTCTGCGCCGAAGCCCGCCTCTGTGACTGTGTAGTCAGCAAGCGTCATCGCGGTATAGGTTGCACGAACCGAGTTGCAGCCGTGTGCAATATTCGCAAAGGGTCCGCCGTGAATTATTGCAGGGGTACCTTCGAGCGTCTGAACAAGGTTGGGCTTGATTGCGTCCTTTAAGAGGGTTGCCATTGCGCCCTCGGCATTGAGCTGTTTTGCGCGGACGAAGTTGCCCTTGCCGTCAATACCGATAACAATATTGCCAAGACGGTTCTTTAAATCGACAAGGTCTGTTGCAAGACACAATACCGCCATTACCTCCGATGCGGCGGTAATTTCAAAGCCCTCGTGCCTGTCATAGCTTGCACAGCCCTTCATGTTGCCCGCTTCGCTATGCAGGGTTATATCCCTCAGAGCGCGGTCGTTCATATCCATACAGCGGCGGAAATACACTTCCTTTATGTCGAGAACGTTTCCGCGGAGAATATGGTTGTCAATCATTGAGCAAAGCAGGTTGTTTGCCGCAGTAATAGCGTGCAAATCGCCAGTGAAATGCAGATTGATATCCGCCATAGGCACGACCTGTGCATATCCGCCGCCTGCCGCTCCGCCTTTAATGCCGAATACCGGTCCGAGCGAAGGTTCTCTCAAAGTAAGGCAAGCCTTTTTGCCGAGTTTTGAAATACCGTCGGCAAGACCTATTGACACAGTAGTTTTACCCTCGCCGCTCGCCGTGGGGTTTATGGCTGTAACGAGTATTAGCTTTGACTTGGGATTTACCTTTTTGAGGTCGATTTTGGCTTTATATTTGCCGTAAAGCTCTAAATTATCCTCGTCAAGTCCGAGTTTTTTTGCTATTTCGCGGATGTCGCGCATTTTACAGCTTTCCGCAATTTCGATATCTGTCAACATATTTTTACCCTTAAAATAAATTTTTTATTATTATAACATAAGAAAAGTATTGATGTACATTATTTAAAGCCGATTTTCTTAAAAAAATTAACTTTTCAACCGCTTGACAACAACAGCGTAAATTTACTAAAATTAACACAGTTAAACGTCCATATTATCCAAATATGGCAAAGGAGAAAGTTATGGCAGAGAAAAAGAGATCCGTCACAATGGAAAAGCTTGTGGCGCTTTGCAAAAACAGGGGCTTTATATTCCCCGGAAGTGAAATTTACGGCGGACTTGCGAACACCTGGGACTTCGGTCCTCTCGGCGTTGAGTTCAAAAACAACGTAAAAAAGGCATGGTGGAAAAAATTCGTTCAGGAAAGCACCCTCAATACGGGACTTGACAGTGCAATTCTTATGAATCCGCGCACTTGGGTAGCTTCGGGACACCTCGGCGGATTTTCCGACCCCCTAATGGATTGCAGAAGCTGTAAATCACGCCACCGCGCCGACAACCTCGTTGAAGATTACTGCAAAAAGCACAACCTTGATGTCAAGGTTGAGGCTATGGACAACGACGAGCTTGAAAAGTTTGTAACCGAAAAGAAAATCGTATGCCCCATATGCGGCAAGAGCGATTTTACGCCGATCAGAAAGTTTAATCTTATGTTCAAGACTTTCCAGGGCGTTACCGAGGATAGCGTAAACACCGTTTATCTCCGCCCCGAAACGGCGCAGGGTATATTTGTAAACTTTAAAAACGTGCAGCGTGCGTCGCGTATGCGCGTGCCTTTCGGCATAGGTCAGACGGGTAAATCTTTCCGCAATGAAATTACGCCCGGCAACTTTATTTTCCGCGTGCGCGAATTCGAGCAGATGGAGCTTGAATTCTTCTGCAAGCCCGGCACCGACCTCGAATGGTTCAATTACTGGAAGGAGTACTGCAAAAACTTCCTCCTCTCTTTGGGACTTAAAGAAGAAAATTTAAAACTTAGAGACCACTCGCCCGAGGAGCTGTGCTTCTATTCCAAAGCTACGACGGACTTTGAATACAACTTTGCTTTCGGTTGGGGCGAGCTTTGGGGAATTGCCGACAGAACGGACTACGACCTTAAACAACATCAGGAAGAGAGCGGCGAGAGTATGGAATATACCGACCCCGTCACGAACGAGAAATACGTTCCTTACGTTATCGAGCCCTCGCTCGGCGTGGAGAGGTGCGTACTCGCCTTCCTTACAGACGCGTACGACGAGGAAGTTCTTGACGCAGAAAAGAACGACGTGCGTACCGTTATGCACCTGCACCCCTTCCTTGCCCCTTACAAGGCGGCAATTCTGCCCCTTCAGAAGGGACTTGCTGACAAGGCGGACGAGGTTTACAAAAAACTTGCAAAGAAGTTCTCCGTAACCTACGATGTGACGGGTTCAATCGGCAAGAGATACCGCCGCCAGGACGAGATAGGCACTCCCTACTGCATTACTGTTGACTTTGATACGCTTACCGACGACACCGTAACCGTGCGCGACAGAGACAGCATGCAGCAAATCAGATTAAAGATTGACGAGCTTGAAAGCTATATTGAAAAAAGTCTTGACTTCTAAATTACAAAATTTAAATTTTAAAAGCCGCCCGCAGTTTTGCGGGCGGCTTTAATTTTATCGATTGTCTTATGTTTTACTCATTATTTCCGGAGTTATCGTTTATATATTTTTCAAGCATGTTTTTGCCTATCTTTTTTCCGACGCCGAAGAGCTTTTCTTTGAAAGTAGTTTTCTGTTTTTTCTCCTCTTCCTCCACGCTGCCCGAAAAATTCAAATCTTTGCAAGGGTCGAAAACTACGTAGCCGCACTCAACGGCATATGCAAACACGTTTTTGAGCACACCCTCCATAACGGGTTTAATGCTCTCCTCTGCCCTATCAACTACGCTGAGGATTGTAACCGGCTTAATTGTGCTTATGTATTTTTTGCCGAGCGCGGGAATTAAGTAGTTGTCAATAATCGTTCCGATATCTTCAAAATACTTGCTTGATACTTTGTGTTTGGAGCCCTTTATTATACTTCCCGAAACGGCTAAATCATACCACTCCAAAATAACGTGTGAAAAGCGGTATTTTGTCTTTACGGGTGATATGAGCCACCGAGCAAGCTGCCCTATTCCGCCGAACAAGAGCGGAATTATCTGCACAATAAGCATTATTATAGAAAATACAATAATTATTATGTCGAGGGCGACATGCGATGCAGCATACTCACCGCCTACGGTGGAAAAGACTATTGCTATTATCGAAATTGCGATAGAGAGCAGGCGCACAAGGAATTTAAATACTTTTAAAGTCCTTTTGGTGCGCAACACATGCTTTGTGTCGGAGCCGCCGCAGATAAATAAAATTAAGAGCGCGATAAACAGTACTGCGTACACGCCGAGCAGAACGTAGAGAGTGATGCTCAAGCCGAACGAAAGTTTCTTATAGAGTGCCGTAAACAGCACGTAGGCTGCATATAAGATTGTAAAAATAGCGCTGAAAGCAAGCGTAAGTACATTCATACGCCTCGATATTACCGCACGGTTGGAATATACGTTTTTAACAAAACAACGTATATCGAACAAGTCCTTGGCAAGGGTAAACGTTTCTTCCGCAGAAATGGTGTGCCTTATGTTTACTTTTTCTTCTTTCTTTTCATTATCTTCCATAGCTGTATTATAACACTTCCCCGTACTCTTTGTAAAGAGCGTCGAGGCGTATTTTTAACTCCTCCAAATTTTGTAAAAGCTGCCCGACCTTTTTATAGTCTGCCGCAATTTCGGGGTTGGAAAGTTGGGCGTTTATTTGCTCCTCCTCGCGTTCAACGGCACATATATCCGCCTCAATTTGTTTTATGCGCTCCTTTTTGCGAGCCTCTAAAGCCCGCTCCTTTGCCGAACGGAAGCTGGCGTTTTTCCTCTCTTTGTACTCAAAATTTTTTATCTCTTCCTCTCTTTGCCGCTCGGCTTCGGCAAGCTTTTGTTTCTCGCTTGTGAAATATTCGTAGCCGCCGTCATAAGTTTTAAGAGCTTGCTTTTCGATTTCGACAATCTTTCCCGCAAGCGCGGAGATAAAATACCTGTCGTGGGAAACGAACAAAAGCGTGCCTTCGAAATTAGAAAGAGCCCTTTCAAGGCTTTCCCTTGCAGGCAAGTCAAGGTGGTTTGTCGGCTCGTCGAGAATTAGAAAATTGCCCCTTTCGCTTTCGAGAATACATAGGGCGAGCTTTGCCCGCTCCCCGCCCGAGAGTGCGCCTACAGGCTTTTGCATATCCTCCTCAAAGAGTCCTGCGCGGGCGAGGGCGCTCCTTATCTCGGTCTGCGTATATAAAACGTGCCTCTCCCAAAGTTCTGAAAGTACTGTGTTTTGCGTATTAAGGTTCAAACCCTCTTGGTCGTAATAGGCAATTTTAACAAACCGCCCCAAACTGATATTGCGGTTTTTATTTGCAACAATTTGTTTTAAAAGGGTGGTCTTGCCCGTGCCGTTTTCGCCCGTGAGAGCAACTCTTTCTCCCCTCTTAATTTGCAATTGCCCCCCACATATGAGCTGTTTTTCGCCAATTTCAAGATTTAAATCTTTGATTTCAAGCACGTTTTCGTAGGATTGCTCTTCAAACGTAAACGTGAATTTGGGTGCGCTCGGCGGGGTATAAGGCTTTTCGAGTATTTGCATTTTTTCAAGTTGTTTGACCCTGCTCTGCGCCGATTTTGCGGTAGTTGCCCGTACAATATTTTTGTCTACGTAGGTTTGCAGCTTTGCCCGCTCCTCTACCTGCGCTTCGTACTCTTTTAAAAGCCTTGCGTTGCGCTCGGCTTTGAGAACCTTATACTTGGAGTAGTTGCCCGAAAAGGATAGAAGTTTTCCGTTTTCGATTTCTAGCATTCTGTTGCACAACCTGTCAAGAAAGTATCTGTCGTGCGAGACGACGAGTATCCCTCCTTTAAAGCTTGAAAGATACTCCTCAAGCCAAAACAGCGTGGGGATATCGAGGTGGTTGGTGGGTTCGTCCAAAATGAGTAAATCGGGCTCTTCCAACAAAAGGCGGGCAAGTTTCAACCTTGTCTTTTCCCCGCCAGACATAGTGTCCACAATCTGTCCGTACAAGCCGTTAAAGCCCATACCGTTGAGTACGGTTTTTATCTTGACCTCTATATTGTAGCTGTCATGCGAGGCAATGTAGGAGTTGAGATTTTCTATTTTAGACGAGATATCCAAAAACTCTTTCGAGCCGTATTCGCACTCCGAAAGACGAAGTGAAAACGTGTTGAGCTTTTCTATTGCCGCTGTCTGCTCCTTAAAAATTTCAAGCATTTCGCCGTACACGGTATTGCCGCTCTCGTATCCTCCGTTCTGCTCAAGATAGCCTATTTTAATTGTGTTTTTTTGCGTAATTGAGCCATAGTCAGGGGGCAATTCGCCTAAAATAAGCTTAATCAGGGTAGTTTTACCCTCTCCGTTCGCGCCGATAAGCCCCACCCTCTCCCCCTCATGGAGAGTGAAAGAGACGTCGGAAAATATTAAATTGCCACCGTACGAAAAGCGCACGTTTTCAGCATTGACAAGCATAATCAATAGTCCCATTGAGGAATATACGACTCATCCGCGCTGTCGTACTCCTGCAAAAATACGTTTTTAAGCCCAACCTCTTTTACGGCGGAAACAACTCTTTCATACTCCCTGCGGGTTATTCTCCGTTGAAGCTCCTTTAAGTTTTCAATATCCCCGCAGGGCGTGTATTGGCTCATAAGGCTGAAATACACGCTTTCGGGCAGCTTTGAGACGAATTTAACGACGTTTAAGCTGTCGTAAACACCCAAGGGCAGTACAAGATGTCTTACAATACATCCCGACAGCATTTTGCCGTCATCGCGCATTTTAAGGGGCTTTTGCGCCATAAGCTTTACGGCAGGAAGGGCATAGTCGGAATAGTTTGAACGGGCGGTGTACCTTTTTGAAAGCGCGCCGTCGATAAACTTTAAGTCGGTAAGCCAAATATCCACAAACTCGTTTGCAAGCTGTAAGGCTTCAATTGTTTCGTAGCCGTGGGTGTTGTAGACAATGGGTATTTTAGGGCGGTAAATTTCAATTGCCCCCATAATATGCCTTAAATAATGGGTGGGATTTACTAAATTTATGTTCTCCGCACCCATATCTTCAAGCTCTTTGAAAATCTCGGCAAGGTGCGAGACGGATATCTCTTTTCCCCTCAAATTACGTGATAGTTCATAGTTTTGACAGAACGCACACTCCAATGAGCAGCCGCAAAAGAATATACAGCCGCTCCCCCTTTTAAAAGATACAGGCGGCTCTTCAAAGGGATGAAGATAATATTTTGCAATTTTAATTCCCTTTACCTTGCACGCGCCCGCATTTAATTCGCGGTCGGCACGGCAGCTTACGGGGCACTGCGTACACTCCATAGAGCTATTATATAATAATACGAAAATAAATGCAACTTTTGTTTGACAACACTTTTGCACAATGATATAATACATTCAAACCTATTAAGAGTGTGCGAGAGAACGGCTCGGAGACCACACAGCAACCTGCCTTGCAAGGTGCTAATGCCGTACCGATGGGAACATAGTGTGCTTTGACCCTGCGGTACGCAGGGTTTTAATTTTATACGAGAGGAAATATTATGAAAAAATACTTTACGAGCGAGAGCGTTACCGAAGGGCACCCCGACAAGGTATGCGACGGAATTTCGGATGCAGTACTTGATGAAATCTTAAAATCCGACCCCGACGCGCGCTGTGCCATAGAGTGCTGTGCGGCATTTGACAGACTTCTTATAATGGGCGAAGTCACTACGACCGCCAGTGTTGATTACGAAAAGATTGCGCGTGAAAAAATACGGAAAGTGGGCTATATTCACGGGTCTTTTGCCTATGATGCATGCAAAATTGACGTTGCAATTCACAGCCAGAGCCCCGATATTGCTATGGGCGTGAACAGGGATACCGAGGATATTTGCGACAGCTTCGGCGCGGGCGATCAGGGTATGATGTTCGGCTACGCATGCAGAGAAACAGAAGAGCTTATGCCCCTTCCTATTTCGCTTGCACACAAACTTGCATACAGGCTTACGGAAGTAAGAAAGGACGGCACCCTCCCCTACCTCCGTCCCGACGGCAAGACGCAGGTCACGGTTGAATACGACGGCAACAAGCCCGTTCGCGTAGAGACGGTGGTTATTTCAGTCCAACACAACACCAAAGTTACGCAGGAGCAGCTAAGGGAAGATATTTTAAAGTACGTTGCCTCTATTATCCCCAATGAGCTTGTTGACGGAGATACTAAATATTACGTCAACCCCACGGGCAGGTTTGAAATAGGCGGACCCGAGGGTGACAGCGGACTCACGGGCAGAAAGATTATTGTTGACACCTACGGCGGAAGATGTGCGCACGGCGGCGGCGCGTTCTCGGGAAAGGACGCTACAAAGGTTGACCGCTCGGCGGCGTATATGGCGAGATATATCTGCAAAAATCTCGTTGCCTCGGGAATTTGCGACCAAGTTGAGTTGCAAGTTGCGTACGCGATAGGAATTGCCCGCCCTGTATCCGTATTTGTAAATACTTACGGCACGGGAAAGCTTGACGACGGCGAAATTGCCGACATCGTGGTAAAGGAATTTGATTTGCGACCCTATTCTATAATTCAGACGCTCGGACTTCAAAAACCCGTCTTTTCGCAGACCTCCGCGTACGGGCATTTCGGGAAAAGCAGGCTTTCGTGGGAAAGATTGGATAAGGTTAAAGATTTGAAAAAGTATTTATAAAAGCATTTGCGCCCCGCGAAATTCGCGGGGCGCATTAAATTTTATGTTGAGTGAATACAACTTATTAGTTCGGTCTATGCAACTGCGGAGAAGCGAGCAGAACGAGGAAAGTGCGGCTTTGCGACGGGGAGCGTACATAGACGTACGTGACCCGAGCAAAACGTAAACTTGACAAAGTTATGCGACGCTTATACGCAGTTGGCGGGAGCTTTAATAAGCTCTTGCAAAGATTACGGTGTGCTCCGCCTTCTTGTCGCAGACAACGCAGGTATTGCTTGTTTCGCCCTCGGCGAAAACTCTTGCCGTTGCCGCGGTTTTTGCCTTTACCTCGTCCTCGCAGGCACGGCAGCCGCACCAGCCGGCTTTGACAAAGTTACCCTCGTCCACGCCCTTTAAAAGTCCGTCTAAATTTTCGGCTTTGACTATTCTGCTGTCACGCCTTGCCCTTGCCGCCTCAAGCATATCCTTTTGAACGGTATTTAAAAGATTTACGACTGTGTTTGCGATATCCTCAAGTGCATATGCCTGTTTTTCGAGGGTGTCGCGGCGGAAGATAACTGCCTTGCCCTCCTCGATGTCACGGGGCCCGAGTTCCAATCTTAAAGGAACGCCGTTCATCTCCCATTCGTTGAACTTCCAACCGGGGCTGTTGTCAGAATTATCGAACTTAACGCGCAAGCCAGCCTTTTCGAGCTTTGATTTTATCTCCTCGCACTTTTCCACAACGCCGCCCTTTTTAGCTGCGATGGGGATAATTACGACCTGCACGGGCGCAACTTTGGGCGGAAGAATAAGTCCCCTCTCGTCGCCGTGGGTCATTATAAGTCCGCCAATGAGCCTTGTGGAGACACCAAAACTTGTGGTATAGGCGTATTTCTGCACCCCGTCTTTATCGAGATACTTTATATCGAACGCCTTTGCAAAGTTCTGACCCAAGAAGTGGGTGGTACCCGATTGCAGGCTCTTGCCGTCCTTCATCATAGCTTCCATGCCGTAGGTAGCAACCGCGCCCGCAAACTTCTCCTTTTCGGTCTTTTTGCCCGTAATTACGGGCATAGCAAGGCAGTTTTCGGCAAATTCCTTGTAGACTTCGAGCATTTTAAGGGTCATATCCATAGCCTCTTCTTCGGAGGAATGGGCTGTGTGCCCCTCCTGCCATAAAAATTCCGAAGTACGAAGAAAGGGTCTTGTCGTCTTTTCCCAGCGCATTACGTTTGCCCACTGATTTATAAGAATGGGCAAATCGCGGTAGGACTGCAACCACTTTGAATACATATTGCCTATAATCGTCTCCGAAGTGGGACGGATTGCAAGGGGTTCGGAAAGCTCTTCCCCGCCCGCGTGCGTTACGACTGCAACCTCGGGAGCAAAGCCCTCTACGTGCTCCGCCTCCTTTGTAAAGAAGCTCATAGGAATGAGCAAGGGGAAATACGCGTTTTCAATGCCGTTTGCCTTAAAGCGTGCGTCCATCTCCCTTTGGATATTTTCCCAAATTGCATAACCGTAAGGACGTATTACCATAGTTCCCTTGACGGGACCGTAGTCAACGAGCTTGGTCTTTAAAACCACGTCGGTGTACCACTGCGGGAAATCCTTTTGAATATCGGCAATTTGTTCAACAAAATTCTCCTTTGCCATATCTATCTCCGTTAATTTTAATTTCCGTTTAATTATAGCACAATCGGCGCCAAATACAAATAATTTTAGCTTGCTTTTTTATGCGTTATTTATTTTTCCTACGTCAAAAATTTGATTAAATCCCGTCAAACACTTGTAAAAAGTGCCAAAATATTGTAAAATTACTTCATACATTATTGCAAAATATAATTATAGTAAGGAGTATAGAGATGACAATTCAAAACAAATGCGTAAACGCGGTAAGAATTTTGTCTGCCGAAGCTGTCGAACGTGCTAAATCGGGTCACCCCGGCATGTGCTTAGGGGCTGCGCCGATTGGTTACGAGATTTTTGCGGATTTTTTAAATTTCAGCTACAAAAATCCCCATTGGGATAACAGAGACAGATTTATTCTCTCTGCGGGGCACGGGTCTATGCTCCTCTATTCCCTTCTTCACCTCTTTGGCTACAACGTCACGAAAGAGGACTTGATGAATTTCCGTCAGTTCGGTTCAAAGACCCCCGGACACCCCGAATACGGAGTTACAGACGGCGTTGAAACAAGCACCGGACTTCTCGGACAGGGGCTTGCAACCGCAGTTGGCTTTGCGGTCGCGGAAGCTCATCTTGCTGCGATTTTCAACAGGCCAAACTACAACGTCGTAGACCACTACACCTACGTTTTGTGCGGCGACGGCTGTCTTGAAGAGGGCATAAGCTACGAGGCTTGCTCATTTGCGGGAACTCAAAAGCTTGGGAAGCTCATATTATTATACGATAGAAACAGCATCACTATCGAGGGCGATATTTCCACAGCCTTTACCGAGGATCCCGCAACCCGTTTTGCGGCGCAGGGCTGGCAGGTTATCCGCGTTCCCGACGCAAACGACCTCAACGTATTAAAGCTTGCAATTGAAAAAGCTAAACAGGATTTGACCCGCCCCTCCGTTATTATCTGTACTTCACACATAGGCTACGGCTCTCCCCTTGCGGATAAGGCGAGCATACACGGCGCGCCCTTGGGCGAGGAAAATCTTAAAAGAACCAAGCGCAACCTCGGTTGGACGGAAGAGCCCTTCGAGGTTTCCGAGGACGTTAAAAAGCATTGCCTTGAAATTGCGGAGAATAAGCTTAAAGCAGAAGAAAAGTGGAATGCCCTTTTTGCACGCTATCAGAGAGTTTATCCCGAGCTTGCGAAAAAATACGAGAGCTTTATGAAGGGCTACGAAATAGATTTTACGGAGTTCTTTAAAAATTTCGATTTCTCTGCTCCCGAGGCAACCCGCTCGAGCGGCGGCAAGATTTTAAACGAAATTGCAAAGCTTATGCCCAATTTAATGTCGGGCTCTGCCGACCTTGCCCCCTCCACCAAGACCGAGATTAAAAATAAGGGCTACTTCGCTCCCGATTACAGGGCGGGCTGCAATATAAGGTTTGGCGTCCGCGAACACGCTATGGCGGCTATTTCAAACGGTATTCAGCTTCACGGCGGACTCAAAATAGCTTGCTCTACTTTCTTCTCGTTTACCGACTATATGAAGGGCGGTATGAGAATAAGTGCGCTTATGAATATCCCCGTCATTTACGTTTTAACGCACGACTCTATTGGCGTCGGCGAGGACGGTCCCTCCCATCAACCCATGGAGCATTTGATCGCTCTCCGCTCTATTCCCAACATCAAAGTTTTCCGTCCCTGCGACGGCAAAGAGACGGTTGCGGCGTTTGTTTCGGCGTTTACGCAGACCTCGCCCACCGCGATTATTCTTTCAAGACAGAGCCTCAACCAACACGAAAACTCTGGTCTGCACGCAGTTGCTGGCGGGTATATCCTCTCCGACTGCAAGGGAACTCCCGACGTAATTTTAATGGGTACGGGTTCGGAAGTGGACGTATGCACAGGGGCGCAGAAGCTACTTGCAGACGAAGGCATTAAGGCACGCGTTGTTTCAATGCCCTGCATTGAAGAATTCGAAAAACAGACGGACGAATATAAGGAACACGTTCTGCCCAAGGATATAAAGGCGCGCGTGTGCGTTGAGGCGGGTTCGCACTACTCCTGGTACAAATACAGCGGAGACTGCGGCGAGATAGTTGCAATGAACTCGTTCGGCTCCTCCGCCCCCGCAGAGAAGCTCTTCGAGCATTTCGGTTTCACTAAGGAAAACGTTGCGGAAGCCGCAAAGCGCTCCATAAAAAAAGCTAAATCTAAAAAATAATTATTAACGGCGGCAAAATGCCGCCGTAATTTTAAATTTATTTATTGAGGAAATATTATGAATTTAGAGGAATTGTTTTTAAAAAGACAGTCCACGCGCGACTACTCCGACGAAGAAGTTACCGAAGAACAACTGAAAGAAATTTGCCGGCTTGCAATACTTGCGCCGTCGGCTATCAACGCGCAACCTTATAATTTGTACGCAATCTGCGGAAAAAAGGCAAAGTCTTTTTGTACTCTCGTGCAGGTCAAGGGCGCAAACTCTTGGGCAAGCAACTGCCCCGCGTTTATAGTTATCGAGGCAAGAAAGCCCTTTGCCGTTACCCGCGGCGAAAGAACGGTAACAAACGCGCCGTTTATAGGCAATGACGTAGGCATACTTGCGGCGTATATTGCACTTGCCGCTGAGAATATGGATATTCAGACCTGCATTGTAGGGCTCCGCGACGAGAGCGGAATTGCAAAATTTTTGAATCTTCCAGACGGGACTTCCTTCCCCCTTGTCATAGCTTTGGGGCATAAAAAAGAGGGCTATCCCGTAAGAGAGAAAACCCGCAGAGATTTCAACGAAACCGTTCACATTATAAAATAAATCAATTCCCGACGCGTCCGCGTCGGGAATTATTTAGTTCATATTTTCTTTTGCGGTGGCGGAGAATTAAAATCGGCTGATTTACTCTTCTTTTCTCAAAAATTAATATTTAAAAGTTAGTTATCTTTTTATTTTTTCTATTCTTACTTTCCCAAAATTCATAAGGAATTCCGACGTTTTCACCGTCTTTTATATAATATCCACCTAAATACTGCCTCATCAGGTCAAACGATGAGGTGTTTTGAAAATTCTCAAAATGATATTGTAGAAGAACATGCAACAGACCGAGTTCACCCATCTGCCCTTCAACAGTATGGATAAATTCATGAATATAAGTTTCAATATTCGCCTCCCAACACCAAAAAGTATTAGGGTCATTGGGATCCAATAATTTTTCAAATGGTGTCCCTTCTGAGGTACCTATATCTGTTACCCCTTCCCAAGTAACTTCGGCAAACTTTGCGCGACCGGTACCTGCCGTATTCCCTGTTAAAACGTATCCGTTCTCATAACCACATAAGCAAAATGTTGTTATAACACTATCATAGCCTTCGACCAAATTTAAAACTTCTTCAGGCATCAATTTTTCATAAGGGGAATATCTGATTACCCCGCCGTCAGATCCTTTAATGAAATTATTTTTTGTCCATGGCTGTGTAGTAAAAAATAAATCCACTTCAAAATTGACCTTTGCATTTAGTATTGCATTTAAGTAATCACCAAAGTATCCTACAAGTTTATTAGCTACCTTTTTTTCGGTTTCAGACATAACGTAATCAACTCTTACGTTGTTTAACGTTTCTGGTTTGATATTATTACCTGCGATAAAATCACCGTGAACTTCCGTAACAAAAACCATTAGCACCCTATATGTGGGAAGCTCGGCTAACGGCTCCCATTTCGCATAAAGATAACCTTCCCGATTGTATGGAGAATAGTAGTAATCTTTACTAATCCAATCCTTATCAACAACCAATAGTCCATTTTTATCGGCTATCTGAATTGTATAATGCCAATCTGAATACCAACCTGCGAACCTGCAATTTTGCCTTTTGGGAACAGGTAAAGTTATGCTGTTTATATTATCAAGATTTATTTCTATCTGCGTTTTTTCCGTTGCCAAAATTCCATCGTTGCATATATATTCAAACGTTCTTGAATACCTTTCAAATTCGGCTTCTATATATGGAGACGAGAAACCGTAATGACACAACGAAGAATTTTCCCTAATTGCTTCTGTTTCCCCGTCAGACCATCTTACAAACCTATATCCATTATCCGGAATAGCAGTCACAGTTTTCCCTGCAGCACCGTACAATACCGTTTGTTCGAGTTCACCCTCTACCGTACCGCCTTTGCCTGCTATGAATATTACACGACTTTCTACCGGTCCTCTAAATCTTGCGACAAACCACATATCACTTTGTACGTTAGTTTCGCGTCTTGTAAATTTATCTGCGTCAACATAGACGCCCGGAGCACTTTTCAATTCTTCCCAACCCAGAAACATATAGCCAATGTTTGGCACTACAGTTATTTTTGTCGCATTCCCGCCTTTTTCAAAATACTGATGAGTATTGCCTTTTAATGTTCCGCATTTTTCGGAATCAATACTATATTGAACTGCAACGTAATCAATTTTCGGTGTAGTATCGTCCGGCCTTTTTGTTTTAACTACCAAAAATACAATCGCACCGATAAATGTTAAAACAAATAAACTTATGCACAAAATTTTAATGAATAAATTTTTATTAAAAGTTTTCATATCTTAATTCTACCACAAAATAAATTATATGTAAAGTATACATCTTATTTGTTCTGTAAAGATATAAGCGCGTTTTTCTACTGAATTTTATAGATGTATATCTTATTTACAACAAAAGAGTCAAGCAAATAGCTTGACTCTTTTTATGGTGGGCTATCGTTTACCGAAATCTAGGAGCTGTAATATTATTTTTTAATTTAAATTTTCTTTTGCAGTGGCGAGCATGAGCTTTATACGGTTTTCCTGATTTACGCGGGTTGCCGACGGGTCGTAGTCGACAGCGACGATATTTTCGTCCTCGTAAATGCTCTTAAGAGTGCGCACGCAACCCTTGCCCGCAATATGGTTTGGAAGGCACCCGAAGGGTTGGGCGCATACTATATTCTTGACGCCCGTTTCGGCAAGAGCCGCCATTTCCGCGGGAATAAGCCAGCCCTCTCCCATTTTCACGCCCTGATTTATTACCTTGTCGGCGCAGGCACGGAGATGCTCGAAGTCGTGTACGGGTTCAAAATTTCCGTCCTCTTCAAAAATCCTTATGATTTTTTTCTGCATTTTGTGTATTATTCTGTACACGAATCTATAAATCGAGGCGGTAAACTTGTTGATACCGTAGAAATCGCCGTCGTTTATAACGTTGACTATGCAGTACAAAACGAAGTCCAGAAGCGCGGGAACAACGGGTTCGCAATTTTCAGAAAGCAGGAATTTTTCGAGATTGTTGTTGCCAAGGTAAGAATATTTTACGTAAATTTCGCCGACTATTCCCACCTTTGCCTTCTTTTCTTTACTGCGCTCTACTGAGGCAAAAATCTTTATAATTTCCGAAGTTATCTTCTTATAATTTTTATATCCGCCCTTTACGAATTTATTTACGGCAAAGTCGACGGCTTTATTTCTTGCCTTGTCGGTTGCACCCTCTTTTATTTCGTAGGGCTTGGTCTGATTGTAACACCACATCACGGCGTCGCCGTAGAGTATGGCGTATAAAAGCTTTAAAAAGAGCTTTACACCTATTTTAAGCGAGCTGTCTTTTTCAAGTCCCGAGAAGTTTATAGAGACTACGGGAACCTTGGGAAATTCGCTCTTTATAGCCTTTCTAATGAGCGAAACATAGTTAGAAGCACGGCAACCGCCTCCCGACTGGGATATTAAAAGTGCGGTATGCTCGGGGTCGTATTTCCCGCTCTTCAAGGCATCGATATACTGCCCCACCACGCAAAGACAGGGATAGCAGGTATCGTTATTGACGTGTTTAAGTCCCTCGTCAATGACCGCGCGCCCGTCGTTTTTGAGAATTTCAACGTTGTAGCCCTCGTCACGGAGTACTTTCTCAATTATCAGAAAGTGGTATGGAAGCATATCGGGCACAAGAATTTTGTGCGTGCTCTTCATCTGCTTGTCCCACTTGGGGTATTCAGTTGTATAGTCTGTAAACTTTTCTTCCATCACTTGCCGCTTGCCTCTTGTATTGCCGCAAGCATACTCCGAAGTCTTATTTTTACAACGCCAGAATTGTTGATTTCGTCTATCTTAATCTGTGTGTAGAGTTTGCCGTTTTTCTCTAATATGGCACGAACCTCGTCCGCGGTTATTGCGTCAAGTCCGCAGCCGAACGATACGAGCTGAACGAGATTTACGTTCTTTCTGTGCGATACGAAGTCCGCCGCACGGTATAACCGTGAGTGATACGTCCATTGATTTAATACGTTGACTTTGACCTTTGCGCCTTTTTCGCTCACACCGTCCTCCGATAAAACGGCAAAGCCGAGCGAGGTCAAAATTTTGTTTATATCGTGATTTATCTCTGGGTCGAGATGATAGGGTCTGCCGGCGAGAACTATTACTTGCTTTTCCTCCTGTTCGGCTTTCCATAAAATTTCGTCCGTCTTTGCAACGACGTCCTCTTTGTAGGATTTTAGCCTTTCAAAGCCCTCGTCAAGCGCCTCGTCGATTTGGCTCTTTTTGAAATTGTATTTGGAGAGCGCAGCGCGCAGTTTCTTCACGGTTGAAGCGCGCATATTCAAATCTATGTAGGGCATCAAAAAGTTTGCGTCCGTAAGCCGCTCGTTGTTGGCTTTCAAAAGCTCGGAATAGTACGCAACGACGGGGCAGTTGAAGTGATTTACCGAGCAGTGCTCGTCTATGTTATAGCTTTCGCAGGGCAGGAAGATGAAGTCCACACCCTTGTCTAAAAGGCTTTCAATATGCCCGTGCATAAGTTTAGCAGGATAGCAAGCCGTGTCCGAAGCGACTGTGTGCTGACCTCTGAAGTATAAATCTCGCGTCGATTTGTCGGATAAGACTACTTCAAAGCCGAGCTTTTCAAAGAAGCCAGCCCAGAGAGGAAGCTGTTCGTACATGCCGAGCTGAAGAGGAAGCCCCACCTTACCGCGGGGTGCCGTATGCGTTACGCCATGAATAGCGTCGTGAAGCCTCGCCTGCTTGAAAGCGTATATATCGAGGTGGTTGGAAGCAACCTTTTTGCCCGCGCCCTTCTCGCACTTGTTGCCCGAAATATATTTTCTGCCGTCGCTGAATCTTATTATGTTTATATGGCATTTTGAGGTACATCCGCCGCAATTTGCGCCCTGCGCGGTGTAAGTGAACTCTTTGAGCTCCTCCGCCGTTGCAACGGTGCTCTCGCTCTTTATGTTTTCCTTGGCGTACAGCGCCGCACCGAACGCACCCATGAGCCCTGCAATTCCCGGTCTTACCACCTCTTTGCCCGTCTCCATTTCAAATGAGCGCAAAACGGCGTCGTTTAAGAATGTTCCGCCCTGAACGACTATGTTTTTACCGAGTTCGTCCGCGCTCGTTGCACGGATAACCTTGTAAATTGCGTTTTTGACGATTGACGAGGACAGTCCCGCCGAAATATCGTCCACCGTTGCACCCTCTTTCTGCGCCTGCTTTACGGCGCTGTTCATAAATACAGTGCAGCGCGAGCCAAGCTCTACGGGATGCTGTGCATACAGTCCTTTCTCGGCAAACTTGTTTATCTCCATGCCCATTGCGCGGGCAAAGGTCTGAATGAACGAACCGCAACCCGAGGAACACGCCTCGTTGAGCATTATGGAGTCGATTGCGCCGTTTTTAATCTTGAAGCACTTTATGTCCTGCCCGCCGATATCGATAATAAAATCGACCTTGGGGTTGAAATGCAGAGCCGCCTTGAAGTGCGCAACCGTTTCAACGATTCCGAAGTCGGCTTTTATTGCGTTCTTTATTAAATCCTCGCCGTAGCCCGTTACCGCTGCGGCGCGTATATTAATTCTGTCTTGGAGAAGCTGATATAGTTCATTGAGCTTTTTGACAACTATATCGAGAGGCTGACCGTTGTTCGTCTGATAGTGCGACCATAAAATTCGACAGTCCCTGGTAATAAGCATAAGCTTGGTAGTCGTAGAACCCGAGTCTATTCCTAAATATGCGTCACCCTTATAGGTTGCAATGTCCGCAAATTTGAGGTCGGTTGCTCTGTGCCTTTTGACAAATTCGGAGTACTCCTCCTTGCTTGAAAAGAGAGGCTTGCCCGTGATAATTTCGTCACTTGATTTGGAGGAGGATATTCTCTCGATAATTCCTTCAATGGATTCCGCCTCGAAATTTGCGGAATACAGCGCCGCGCCTATCGCCATAAAGCAGGGGGCGTTTTCGGGGAAAATTGCGCTTTCGTCGTCGAGCTTTAAAGTCGTGACGAAAGCCTTTCTAAGTCCCTTTAAAAAGTGCAGAGGTCCACCCAAAAAAAGGACATTGCCCTTAATTCTTCTGCCCTGTGCAAGCCCCGACACCGTTTGGTCGACGACAGCCTGGAAAATTGAAGCCGAAATGTCTTCCTTTTTCGCGCCCTGATTTAAAAGGGGCTGAATATCCGACTTTGCAAATACGCCGCAGCGCGAAGCTATGGGATAGGTCTTCTTTGCCCGCAGCGCGTACTCGTCCATCTCGGAAACGGATATATTCAAGAGGGTAGCCATTTGGTCTATGAACGCTCCCGTTCCGCCCGCACAGCTGCCGTTCATGCGCTGTTCGGTTCCGCCCGTGACAAATATAATTTTTGCGTCCTCGCCGCCCAGCTCTATAGCCGCGTCCGTCTGAGGATAATATTTGCGTATAGCAATAAACGCAGCCTGCACTTCCTGAACGAAATTTACGCCGCTGCGCTGTGAAAGTCCGAGTCCGGCACTTCCCGTAATGCATACAGAAAACTCGCCGCCGAGCTTTTTAACTTCGTTCAGCTCGGCAAGCACGGTTTCCTTAACCTTGGAATAGTGCCTGACGTAGGACTTGTATATTACGTTGTTGTTTTCGTCGATAACCGCCGCTTTGACCGTGGTTGAGCCGACGTCTATGCCCAAAAGCTTTTGCATTCTGTGTTCCGTATGACCGTATATTTCGCTGATTATGATTATATCATAAAATTTTTTTCTTGTGCAAATTTATGAACATACAATTTTTACTAAAAAATAAAAAATTAGCCGTGATCGCAATGCATATACTTGTTTTTCGTTGCCTGACCGCCGCGGATGTGCCTTTCAGACAGGTTTTTGTTTAAGACCTCGCGCACCTTTTCAAAGAGCTCCTCGTCAACGCTGCGCAACCTCTCCGTCACGTCCTTATGTACTGTGGATTTGGATATATTAAAATGTGAAGCGGCGGCGCGCACGGTGGCGTTTTGTGCTATTATGTACTCGGCTTCCTTTACTACTCTATCGCTTATATAATCCCACATATTTTACCCCGCAATGAGGCTGTTTCAGATATCAAATCTGACACAGCCCGACTAATATAAAGTAGTAAAATATATGCATTAAATTGTATCTATTATTCGAAATAAATTGAAATAAATCGAATTTGCGCGGTTTTTGACGCTTTATAAACAAAACACCCCGCCAAAAAGGCGTGGTAAATATATAGCGTTTTTAATTTCAGGTTCTTATTGTTTTTTCCAAATGACAATTTCGCCCGCCTTGCCGAAACGACCAACCACATTCCTTGCATTTTATCAAAGTTGAGAACAGGAACTTGTTACTGTTGCTTATTTACACGCTCTTAACGGTAGCGGTTATCCGAACCAAAACATATAAGAAAACTTTGACCGTTTTTTGCCACTTATCTTATATCTTTTTGGGGCTTTCGGGAAAGAGTTTTATGCCTTCATCCGGCATTTTTGCTTCTGCCTTCAGCCATTTTTCAAAATCGGTTTGAGGAACAACGTATACTTCGCATCTATTCTCGCTTCCCTTTGCGGAACAATATTAATGCCTGCAAACGGACGGGCCGTCATCACGTAGCACAAACGTTGCCAGGATATCCGTAACCATATTGATTTGGATATTATCGTGGTCGCGCATCTGACGTTCGGGAAAACCGTTATAATAAACGTGTCTGTAAATGAGTACACAGTCTTTCTGAAACTCACGTATCTGCTCTTTGAAAAATTTTCGCATTTCGTAATATAGAAACTGCTTTATGTAGTTGACGTTTCCGTGTTCTTTTCTCGGAAGAAGCGAGAACATCTTTATGCTGAACCAGCCTTCTTCCGTATAACCGATTTCAATGGGAACAATCTTCTCCATCTCGCTCCGCACTCTTTCTTCTGCGTCACGTATTCCCAAATGACAGGGCAAGTCGCGGGCAAGCAGCGCAATTCTTTTCGCTTCTTCGTGAACACGCAGCGAATATGCATACGCAAAATCCGTATTCCATCCCTTCATTAGCATTCTTGTATTTTCAATTTCCTTGCCGAGCTTATTGTAGTGTTTTTCCAAATTAATAAAAGTTTTTTCAAAATAATCATTACAAGCCATATTTAAACCTCCTGTTTCTTTATTATTTATTGAACTTGCTTTTTGTCTGATAAGCTTTCGCTACGTAAATCCCGAATAAAACTTCATGCTTCCACCTTCAATTTAATAAAGGCATAAAAATAACGCCGTACCGGTTTTGGTACGACGCTACGCCTTAGATATATAATTTTTGACGATATCAGTTTAACACATTGTCATTTACAAGTCAACGGCAAAACTCTGCCAAATTTGTGCCATTTTTGTGCCAAAAAATGCGCATAAAATAGGCAAAACATTTTCACTAATAATCCGTTAAACTGAAATCAATTTTTAGTCTTTCTGTAAGACTGAAATTGAGACATATTAATTTATATTAAAATTTTTTATAAGTAATTCTTTACCAACTTTTGACTTTCCTGCCATATGGGTTAGTGTATATTCCTGTAAATCAAATTCACTAAACAATTCTCGTATTAAATCACAATCATCATATGTTACTATCCAATAAGCCTCTTTAAGATTATCTTTAATAAATCTTGCCAGTTTTATGTGATCCTCATATTCATAAAAATTTCTATATAATTCCGAGCCCTTGATAACATAGGGGGGATCCAAATTCAGAAAAATCTTTTTTTGTTTGGGCAACACTATTTTAGAAATAAACTGTATAGCATCATAATTATAAATTTCCACAGAATCTTTATACTGCGCAAGCTCCTTTATTTGGTCAATAAGTTGCTGTTTATTCATCCTGCAACCCAAATTGTATTTGCTTTTCTGAGCAATACCACCTAACGGACCACCCGTAATGACTCCGGAAAAATTAGTCCTGTTAAGATAAAACGCAGCAAATCCCTTCTTAACTAATGATTTCCCTTTATAGGTGTTATAAATTTCTTTTTGCGTATTCCAGTTTTCCATATCAACCGGAGTTTCTTCTATGAGTTTAATTAATCTTTTGCTATACTTAAAAACTGAAACCCAAAAGGCATAAATATGTTCATCAAAGTCATTAATAATAACTCTTTTGATATCGCCAGCGGTTAATAGTTTAATTCCTATCCCAAACCCTCCAGAAAAAGGCTCGGCATAGATAAGTTCTTCAAAACCATTTTCAATAATTAAGTTCTTGACGAATTGGTACATACGTCCCTTTCCGCCTGGATATCTTAACGGTGAAGAAATCATTAGAATCTCCTATTTATTTTCTTCTGAAAACTCGCATAAATGAATCCGGAAGCCAATCAGTCAAATCATGTCTATTTAAAAATATAGTATCACTTGTATCTGAAGGTTTGCGCAACAAAGAAGGGATAACTTCTATTTTACATCCATTATAATAATACGAATCTGACGTTTTAGTCAAGTCATCGCCTATATCCTTAAACATTGCGCGCAAAGGTGATAATAAATTACTTTTCTGCACAAATGAATAGTTAGTAGGCTTTTCTTCCTGAACAACCCAGTTTAATAATTGCAACGCCAACTTTCGATCAAGCAAATTATGTTTTCTTTGGTTCCAGAAATTATCTAAACAATGACGGCAAGATTTATCACAATCACAATTCAAAAGATCCTTTGCCCTGTCAAAAACCATAGGCAAAATCGAACCTATTTGTGAGGAATATCCTGCACCGCTTGACAAATTATCATAGAAAAACATTTCTATATAGAAAATATTACTATGCGTATCAGAACGTCTTGTGATATATCCGCAATTTATCTCATTATAATCAATATCCAATTCTAGAGTAATTGCACGGTGCAACGCTTCCATTAATGATTCAATCGCAGATTTCTGAATGCGTCTATCATCAGACAACTGTAATTTATCATAAACCATCTCTAGCATAAACATATCGGTTCTAAATTCATAGCCCAAAAAAACATTATGCTCATACCTGTGATTTCTGCAGAGATGAGGGCTATGGTATGGCTGACTTACGTGTGGTTCAGCATCATCAGAAACTTGAGCGCCACCACAAACAGTACAAATATCAAAACCTTGATTTCTAGAATTTCCCATATTTACAATAATTACGGGCTTATCTGTCATTGCCTCTGGTTTTGCCACTCGTATATTTTTATATGCTGTATGAAGCATATCCTCTGATTTAGGAACATGAGAATAATAAGGAACACTAGCAAAAGTTTTTTCCTCTTCTACATCCTCATATTTTACTGAAGTAGCTCTTTCTGGCGCAAACCCCCAAGGTCTAAGCACTTTACGTTCTGATACATTTGCTCCACAGAAGGGACAAACTCCCGATTCTGGTTGCTCACCAAACCAATTGCAATCTTCACAAAAATAGATGGAGCATATATAATCTCTTTCTCTAAAGTAATATTCTGCTTGATTATCGTTAAACCCTTTGGGTCTAGGATTACAATAAATTCCACCACTCTTGTAGATTTTTTTATCAATGGTTATAAATCTTCCAGGCGCATAATCACTAATAGCTAACGCTAAATCTCTACTCGGAGCATATTTAACCTTTGGAGTTTCAAATCTGCTCGCTTGTTCTTCAACAAAAAAACTAACAACGTCTCTCGGAAAAGAATATGTAGGAATTATTCCTTCTTGTTGTAATATCTCCAAAACATTGCTTTGGGAATTATTATTTTTTATATACCTATCCCTATTACTCAAAATTTTATCTTTAGTTAAACATAACTTACTTAATAAAGATACCTTGTTTTTCTCTGGGATTTTATCAAAGGTATTTAAATACATCTTAAATTCATCAAAGTATTTCTCGCAAAAATCCAGAATTCCTAAAGCCTCTATACTATCAACTCTACTCATATTCTGAGACGAATTCATAAAATCATTAAATAAAAGCATTGCATAATGCCTATCTAATATTCGAGGATTATCCCTATCTATCCATGGTTTCCTAGGTTTACCAGATATCATTTCTTCAGGGTGCTTAAAGAAATGACTATCATGAACACCCGCCCCTGCAAAGGAAATAATAGTAGAAACTTGCGAACCTTTTCTGCCTGCACGACCGGCTCTTTGTTGATAATTCTCTCGCATGGGCGGAATATTTCTCATCCCAACTGCAGTCAAGGAACCAATATCAATACCCACTTCCATTGTGGTTGTACAGCTCAAAACATCAATTGAGTTTTCTCCATTTTCTCCCACATCAACATCCTGAAAATGCATTTCATACACTTCAGTAATAGACCAAATATCTTCCTCGCCCTTATGCGATAATTGAGCAGTATGCTCTTCCGTATCGATTTTATGTACTCCTTCATCAGCTTTTATCAATGGATTGCGCCAAAATTCAAATCGGCTAAGCGCATCAGATTTTACTACAATAATATCTTTAGATTTGAAGCAATCGCCACAATAATTACCAAGTTTAAATGACGATATCTTACCACATCTTAAGCACTTTATCCACTCATGGTCATCGCCTGGTAAATGAATCATAGATGCTTCTAATGAAATATATTTTCTCCCTTCATTGTTTACATCCAAGAAATTGCGTTCTATTGTATTGATAACCTCCGTTGCTTGAATATCAGTTAAATGCAGAACGCTTTTTAATGTATCAAACATAGCCGAATCTATCGATTCTATCAAAGGTTTTATTAATCCTAATTCAGATTGTGAGCGACCCGGCAGAAGTTTTCTAACACCATCCTCTATTGTATTACCAAGGGCACAATATTTGTCCATAATATCCCAGAACACTAATACGATTAACTTATATAATTCTTCCTGGGAAACCATTATATTCTTTTGTTTTAAGTCATCTAAACAATCTTCCAACCTTTGCGCAGTCGGCTCAACCCAACCAATGCTTATGTCTTTAATGGAACGAGGACTTTCACAAAGAAAAGTAAGAAGCTGCTTGTAATACTGGGACTGTACCACAAAACTCGAATTATAATCAGGAATTCTTCCCCTAGCAGTAGCTCGTGTCACCATAGACATAAACTTTTCTCTGTTTAGCAGGAATGTTTGCCTGTCATCGCCGCTAAAGAAATCTATATTATTCTCTGCTGACATTTGCAAAAATGCCGCATATAACGAATTTATACTATAAGATTGATTATTAACTCGGCTTGCTTCTTCAAGCTTTTTTATTGCCAACACAACAATTTGCCTAAATGCATCCGCATCGGATGAATCTGACAAATCTTTAGCTAAAGTGGATGCATTATTTCTACTATCTGAAAATACCAGCACTTTTTTGCCGCCATTTTTAAGCGCAGGCTTAACTACGGGCTGAGTATCAAATTGTGCTTTAACAAGATTGTAAAATGGTATATTGCCCTTTGTCGATAAGTCAGTCAATCTTTTAAATTGCATTTGTTTTTTGCATTTGGGACACGTGTTGAATGTTCTAGCCTTAACCCTCTCTACATAAGCACCGTATAAGACAGGAAGACATCCTTGCCTTGATCCAGTACCATCGTCATCGTACAGCATCCCAGAAAAAGGATCTAACAAGCCTAACACATGACCTGATTCCCCTCTTTCTTTAGAATAATTATCCGGTCTTAAATACAAATGAATTTCTCGAACTTCAGAATTGTCGTCATTTAATCCGGGAGAGGCAAACACATATTTCTGTGATTGCTTTTCAGCCATCCATCCTTTAATAAATAGCCCTCCGCATCTAACATGGTTTATAAGTTCATATACTTTTGCGCCGCACTCACATTTCTCTTTATGGACTGATGTTATGCGACCAATTTTTACCTCGTCGTTGACGCCGCTTTTCGCACAATGACAATAAGGATTAACGCACGCATAGATACCTTGTAAGCCACGAACAAATAGATGAAGACGTGCAGGGAAAAGCACGGAGTTATCTTTCTTTGCCAAAGGTGCAATTGAAATCAGGGCATCCAAAGCCTTCTCACTATTTACTGCGCTATTAAAAATGCTCTCTTTTAATTCTGTTAAGCTTTTCGCTCCTTCTCTACATTCTTTTTTTAGTTTTATAAAAGCCTCATATTTTAGTAAGTTATCATAAAGCCACTCTTCAGCAGAGTTAAGACTAATGTCTTTTGCCAGTTCAGTATTGAAAATTATTTTCGCAACTTTTATAATATGCGAAACCACATCTTGGTCAGTATCTAGCTTTTCAGGAACCCATACCTCACATAATTTGTCAATATCTGTCGTTACTGAGAAGTCATCCGACAAAACTTCTCTTTGTCCAAACAATATTAATTCATTGGGTGCTTTCCCGGTTAACCCACTATAAAAATTATGGATAACTTCCAAATCATCCTGAGGCATACTTGCTGTTGTTATAATAAATTGAACTCGATCTGATTTTATACCAATCCTTGACAACAATCGGCTAATCAGTAATGAAATTTCACCACCTGAAGAACCTCTATACATGTGAGCTTCATCTAATACAATTAACAGCTTGTTCTCTTTTGATTTATTGAGCCATTTTTTAGTATCGTCCCATATATTTGATTCTTTTTTACGCATAAGCATATATTCCAGCATAGAATAGTTGGTAACTAAGATATCTGGAGTTTGCTTTTGCATTTCAAACCTAGTAATCAATTCCGCATCATATGGATGAGGCATATGTTTGCCTTCTTCTAAATTTTTAATAAAGTTATCAAAATCATACTTTGCAGGATATTTATTAATACTTTTTAGCGCTTCAATACTTTTAAGTTTGCTTTCATCCTCCCCCTCTTTATAAATAAACCTACTACTATAAAGTGCGGCAAGTTCGCTGTTCTTTTGTCTTAAAGAATCCCCTGAATATGCTGTTCTTCCCGTATACATTCCGAAACAAGGAATTCTCTCAGCATGTGTTTTACTAATAAATGTTTCTCTAAAATCTTGAGAGCCTAAAACCTTCCTAAATCTCCCAATTTGATCCGATACTAACGCATTCATCGGATAAATAATCAAAGTGCGCATGGCATGCATCGCAAACTGATCAGGGCGATGTAATCCTTCGCAAATTGAATTGTAGATAATTGGCCATAAAAAACATTCGGTTTTACCTGAACCCGTTCCTGTTGAAACGAACACATCTTGCCCATTATTAAATGCCTCTAGTGCTTGAATTTGATGAGAAAAAGGATCTTTAAAAAAGCCGATTTTCTTATCAGCTAGTTCCGCCATAATTTCTCGAGCTTTTTCATCAATATTTGCAGTACTAATACCGTTTAATTTGCGTTCATATGAAGCTGATGTCTCTATATACGGTTCTGTACTTAATGCTTGATTTTTATCATTATTTAAGAGCAATTCGTCAGCGTAATTTAAAAGAAGCTCACTATTGGCTAAATAGTCAGATTTTATATAATTTACAAGTCTATTCCGTATGCTTGTGTATGTTTCATTTACGCCGTATACATTTTTCATATTTTAATCCTCATTTGTAATAATACCTATTTTTAGCATAGCTTCTTTAACTACACGATAAAAATCCCTTCGAACAATATACTCATCCCTATTGTCAAAATCATTCAATGGCCAACCAATTAACGAAAGAAAATATTGTTCTCTATTCGGAAATCTGCCGTATGTTTTAATTTTAATATAATTATCATCCAATTCATTAATTTTAAGTGAAAATGGATTACCATAGAAATATTTTAACGAGTAATACAATCTTCGATAATCATAGCCGAAGATTGACTCTTTGTCGGTTTCCCTTTTTTCACTCACATAGTATAATATCTTCCCATCTTTACAGATTACTTTATAAAAAACATTTAATTGTTCATTTTTTGCTATTGATAGTTCAGTTGTCGGCTCGCTTTTCCAAGAACTTGAAATATTCCCTGAATGCAATGGATCGAAAAACAATAACTCATCAACAACAGCATCCCATTTATTAAATAGAACTGGATCGTAATTAGATTTTACATACGCTATGGGGTTAATTTCATCACGTACCAAAACATTCGTTATTGAATCCACGTATTTTACTCTAGAAGTAACAATTGCCAAACCTGACATATATTCAAAATCTTTTTGCAATCCGTAATACAAATAACGCTCGTTATCTAATTTTAACCCTCTACCAAAAGGGGCTATTTTGAGCCTTTGATCCTCTAAAATTAAGTATCCCAACTCCTCATAAATTTGCCTGATTTGTAATCCGCTAGAATTATCACTTTTAAAATAGCTCTGCGAATTTGGGAATATCTTTAGATAAGAATCTATTAAGGAAGTAACCTTCCTAGTTAGAGCATTTTTACTTATTCCAGTTTGATTTTCAATCATTCTATTAGCATAGCTTAAGCACCATATCCCTAGAGAAGAATATAAAATTCTTTGACAAAAGCTGTCATATCCCTCGTCACTATATAGAGGAATTTTCAAATCACGAGATATCTGCTCTATTAACTTATCCATATATAAACCACTTCAAAGTAAATTTATTATTCTTGTTCTTCTCATAATATGACATCAGTCTATCACTATTCTCAAAAGGAGTCTCCCCCCTCACATCAACCAGATAAGGAAGTATCCCAAATGTTAAAATCGCATCAGAATCAACGTGGTTATTAATGTTTATAGCCAATGAACGCCTTACTTGTTCAGATATTTTAAGATCTCTCAAAATAGATAACAACGCTGCTGTCGGAGCATTGTCTAATATTTCTTTTTTATGTATGGATGCCTGCTCTGCACGGGTGAATTTTTCAAAATCAACATCATCAGGCACATTTAATCGCTGCAAATTTATATAATTACAATCCCTTAAAATATCTGGTGTAATATACATAAACATCTTATCGTACATTGCGCTGATTATAATAATTTTATCCCTAAATCCGCTTAATAAAGATATTAGCACTGTCTCATTATAGTTTCCTATAAAATTATCAAAATAAATAATTCTACCGCCATTTTCAACCGCGGTAATGATATCACGCAATTTTATGCCGTCAAAATACGTAATTTTCGTATATTCACTTGCACATAAAATAGATGAAAAACACTCGGCTACAAATTTACAATCTTTTCTGTTGCCGACAATTATTTTTCCATCAGAATATAACCTGTCCAAATAGTTGCTCAAAACTTCTCTGCCCTCACTAATATTGGCATCCATGAGGCAATAATCCAGATCAGTTTTAAACTCTTCATGATCAGCAACAAAATAATATGTATTATGATTTTTGGCAATTCCCTTTATTACTTCAATAGTTGGAACAAGATCGTTATTTTGATTGCCAGCAATGACGTCATGAAATTCAAGATTAGATGTATCTTCTATTTTAGTTGTGTTTGATTCAAGAGCTGCAGCCAGTTTTTCTTGCAACTCCATTATTTCCGAATCTTTCGTTTCAAGTTCTTTAGATAAAATTTCAATTCGAGTTTGCAATTCTTCTGCATTATCTGATGTAGCGTTTAGCTTAAGTTTTAAACTTTCCAAATCAGAAATTAAAGTTTTTTTAGCCTCTTGCAATACTTTAATCTGCTTTTTTGCTTCTAATAGTTCTGTTTTTAATGGCTCTATTTCATCATTTGCCTTGTTGAGATCAGCTCGTAGTATCTCGTTAGCGTATTTTAATTGTTCAAGATCTTCATCTCTTTTAATAATTTTTTGATTTAATTCTTTATTAGTACTTTTATAGCTTTCTAATTCCGTTTTTATAGAGCTGATAATATCAGCATTCTCTTTACTTGTTTTGCATTCGTCATCAAATTTCTTTTTTAAATTATCATGTTCGCTTTTTAAGGAATTGTTCTCCTTAGAAAGCTGCCCATACATTTTTATTGCCGCTAACAATATACTGACGGCTTGCTCATCTGTCTCTTCATTTTTTAGTTTAAAATAGATGTTAGGATTACCCGAAAAATGACTGTTACTTAAAGTCTTTATAAGAGCTGTTTCACAATCATTTTCTTTTTTAAATTCCTCAAGGGCTTCATCTATTTCTTTAACGCTTTGCTCTAAAAAACCAGAAACCAAGTTAATAATGAAATCATTATTGCGCTTTATTTCAATTAAAAACCGTTCGGCCGGCAAATTTGCTTTTGCTCTAAAACCAGGGAATATTCTTTGAAAATCTTTGGAATGCCTTTTAAAGTAATCTCTTATAATAGGGGTAGGTATTACGCTTATTATATATTTCAGTTCTTTATCGCTAAATACTTTAATCAAATCAATCATGATTAACCTCATTAATAAGTTTTAAAGCAGCTTCACTAATTTTTTTGTTTTTCCTACAATCTATAAGATAATTCCATACGTATGGATTATCTCCGTAATAACAAACCTCCGACGCTAAAAACTTTCTAGTGGTTTTCCCGTACTGAACAGCGTCTAACAAAAAACCCCTATAGCTTTTAGCTTCCAAATCATAAGAAATTTTTTTCAACAAATATGTCGACAAATAGCTTCTAACTTCTCTTCTCCGATTCAATCTCACAGTGGCATTTTTTTCAAGCCTCGCAATACCTAAGGAAGAAACAAGGCATACATTATTTTCTTCAACCGTATATTCTTTTGCAGTTTGCATTACGGTTTCCAAAAGGAGTTCTTCAACTGGATTTATTTCGTCACATTTTATTACTGCGTGAATATTACCTGCGTCGACTATTATTTCTGGATCAATACGAACTCTGCTATATCCGTTGAGTCTATCAATGGCATTTGTATTGATCGTAGCCCCATAAATGAAATCAAAGTTTGCATCTAGAAATACTTCATTTTGATTTGTAATTAACTCGTCATCGCATTGTAAAACTGGTGGCCATAAAATAGTAAGCTTTTCTTTAACGTTACAAAGCTCATATCCGCCCTTTTCACAGAATGCTATTGTGGATGGCGATCTGTCATTTATTTCTATAAAGTAAATATCCACAACTGGAGACAGAGATCTTTCAGCGCGAATAATCCGAAAGGAATTGCTTATAACGCTATATTTAGGCACAACTAGTACATATTTTTCATTTAAGTACAATCTGTTATCGCCATTTTTATTAATCTTTTTTGTAATAAAAGTATTATCGTTCCATTCCGCATCGCCTAACATTTTAAAAAAGGTTATACCTTTTATAAATTCAAATTTCTGAGATTCACCATCTAAAACTTTAATTACATGCTCACCGACTGACTTTAACTCTATATATGCTTTTTGGTTATCATAAAAAAATCTTCTATCAAGCGCCTGCTGGAACTCAACCGGATTATTATTATGTACAATTTTAAAATACATAATTGCTTCGCTGAATTCATATTTATCTAACTCTTCCTTTGAAAAAGAAACTCTTATAGTAAATAAATATCTATTCCCCCGCTTTTCGAAAAAAATGGACTCATTCTTTATTTCACTATTATTTACTCGCTGCCCATAAGCGTCGTATCCACTAACATAATTTTCACAATCTTCTCTATACGTTCCATGATAGTGTCTGAAATGCGCACTTTTTCCATCAGCACTCTCAGGGAAAAAAGTGACACGTTCCCCACAGCATGGACAATATAGTCTTTCAGTTGAAAATTTGGAAGATCTATATTTATAAGCATCCACTCTTAATTTTAATAAATTATTATAAGCAAATCTCATTTTCTTCTTTCGCTATTCACAAGATAAATTCGCAACTAATTAATTCATCTTTCATTATTCGTGCAAGTGCAATTGTTGTTGCAGAAAGATGATTTATATTATTATTACAAATTCTAAATTTTCACTTCTACAATTTCCATAATATCGTCAAAGCTACAATCAAGCGCAATGCAAATTTTCATAAGCGTTTCACTTGTAACTGTTTTACCGTTCAGTAGCTTATTAAGCGTATAGCCGCTGATGCCTGAAACTTTGATTAAATCACTCTTTTTCATATCCTTATCAATAAGTAATTTCCAAAGTTTTTTATAACTAATAGTCATATTAATACCCCATATTACGCTATTATAAGTATAGCACAAAACGACAAATATTGCAATAGACAAAAATTAGTTTTCGCTAATATTTTTTAATATTTTTTCATATTTTCTGCAAGTTCAATTACAACAAACACACTAAAAGTTATACTATTTCTTTTATTTGATTTTAGCATAGCTAATTGATGGATAAGTGCTGTAATGATAGCAAATACCCGAAACAAAAGCGACGTTATAATATCTGTTGATATACACTCTGAAATATGACTGAACGTCCGCTTCTTCCGGAATTACAATATCCTCTCCATTTTGCCACTTGCCGCCGAAAGGCTTTATTTCTTTCAAAAAACAGATAAAATCGGTCTTATTATCAAACAATATGACCACGCCGTCACATACTAAATTGCTCAATTTTTGGTTGTTCATAAAAATACCTCTTTGTTTTTTCCACAAAGAGGTAAAAAGAAAACCCATCGCTAAGATGGGCATTAACTCATATTATCCCATCTATTCAAGCATTAGCACCTTGCCATATGGTAGGTTGCTGTGTAGTCAACGGGCTTGTCCCTCGTACACTCTTTATGGTAGTTACATTTTAAATTATTTACTTTGTTTTGTCAAGTAATAATAGTACAAGCCGTCAATATTTTCCTCGATCACAATGCAATTGACAAAATCGGAATGGGCAGTACACTCATCTAAAGCAATAATACCCTCGGCAATAAAATGCGTGAATATTGCGACTTCTCCACGTTTCGATCCCATTCCTTCAATTTTACTATGTTCGTAAGAAGTCTGCCAATGTCCGCAGCCTATCATTTTATTCGGCTCTTTTACCTTCTGCCACAAGCCAGTATTCCGTTATACCACCTTGGATAGCCACAATCAATATCTTAGCATTTCTCCAATCAGATTTATAATGAAACTTATCCGTCTGAGTCCTCCTACCATGCGCCATACAAGGTATCCAACATATACAAAAATATAGTCTGAAGTCTCAAAATAATAACGCATGGCAGGGTTAGAGCATATAATTAGACATAATGAGTACAACAGCGTAAATTCATGTTGCTAAAAAATCCGAACACGTTATTGATATGTTCGGATTTTGCATATTAATGATGCTAACTCATTTTACAAAATAAATGTCAGGCAGAATAAAGGCATATGCTTTTTCGTCTTCCCTGCTTTTCCACGTAGCAGTTCCTCAAAAATATCATACAAATTTAAAAGCCTCAAATAACTTGTTGCTGTTTGAGGCTCTGTCTACAATCTAAATGGACTAGTACAATTATATATAGGTCTATGTTTCTTTTTTGCATTTCTTTATAAAGTCATATGTTAAATTAGCCAATTCTGTAGAGTGTTGCATATGTGAAAAAACGAGAACAATGATATCTTTATCGGGATCATATACAAACAGTTGCCCGCCCGCACCGTTTACATAGATAAAATTTGCCTTGCTCCTATATACAAGCAAACCATAGGCAATCGGTTCCATAGGAGCAGTCAGATATCTATTTCCTTTAATCATTTTTTGCTCTTCTACAAAATATCTAATGTAATCAAAGGAAATTATTTTAGACACTCTATGAACATAATTGCTCCTTATCAATTCTACAATTTTTCTAAACGAATTAAAGGACAATTTTAGCCCAGAAGCTCCTGCACAAAATTTACCATAAATATCCCACTCAAACTCTTCAATTCCCAATGGTTCAAATAGATATTTTCGTGCGAATTCGTCCAATCTGTATCCAGTTATTTCTTGCACAAAACAAGACAAAATATAAGCAGATGCATTGGAATAGACAAATTGTTCGCCAGGCATGTAGGTGATAGGTGAATTTACTACCACATCCATTAAACTGTCGGCGTTGTTGAAATCAATAGTGCTTCTGAACATTAGCGTTTCGTCAGAAAAACCTGTTGTTTGGTTAAGCAAATCTATAATCTTTACTTTTTCCAATAAACTGTGATTATCACCATTTGCACTTGCGTGGTTTTTTATAAAAGTCCAAACTGTCGTATCTAACGCAAGTTCCACGCCAAATTCTTGTTGTTTGTCGAGCAAAATTCCTACGCAAAGAGAAACAACCAATTTGCTAAGGGAACGAACGCCGTGCAACATATTGCTATGATTGTTTTCCAATAAGTAATGTGTTGCCCCCTTGTAAATCACACAGGCACAATCAAGATCTTCCAGTCTATTCAGCTCTTCTATATAGTCTTTTAGTTCTACCATTTTACCGATATTTTGGATTTTCGTGCCACATATACACACGAGGTTTCTTTGTTTTTTCAAAATTTTCTTTTGCGTAATCACACCAGTCTGGAGGGAAGAAGTCGGCAGGCAATTTGTCGATAAACCGTTTATTGAACTGTTTAATCTTGCCCTGCGCTATTTGCATTGAGAATGCCCCATCGTAGTTTTCCGCTATTTTTAAAATCTTCGACACTAAATACTCGCCAAGCTTAAAGTCGAACATAAAGCTGTGGGTAATGTAATATTTGGCATATTTTTGTCCCTCTTGTTTGGGCAACAATTCGTTTCGTTTGTATGAAACCGGCTCCTTATTACTGATGTGAAAATATTCCATCAAGGGGATATCTCTACCTGCCGACTCTAGATCCCTACAAACAATTCTCAGTATATGTCCATTCTCGTCAATAGATAACAACATATTCTGAGCATGTGCTTCCAACTCTACACCTGCATAAATCAACGCATCGAAGTACGTATTGAATAGTGGATACACTATATCCTCTAAAACAAAATCCATCATGGACTTAGATTGCTTTTTGTAAAGTTGAATCAATAATGGCTCGTAGGAGTTGGCTGAATCAATCAACTCGCCGGAGACAGGATAGTATTCTTTGGAGAATAGCGAGAAAAACGGAATCAAATACTCTTTCTTATCAATGTAGGGATAAGGCTTGCCTTCTCGCACGATTACACCATATTCGTAATCTTTTTCTGCGTACTCGGACGATGAGAGGTTCTTGATAAACAGATTTTTTTCATTCAGTAAGACAACCCGTCCTTTATCCTCGCGTAAAAATGCAAATCTGGAATTTACTTGACCAGATTGCACGGCGTTTATTAGCAAATCAGTCACTTCAACAGCAGATTTTATCTTGTCAGAGCCCAAATGTCTCGTCAATCTGCCAAGGCAACGAGTGTAAGCTACCTTAAAAAAGAAAAACTCATCGTTCTCAATATGCATTAGTGTCCTGCCGCTTGCAGTCGGAGAAACATCCACGCCTTGTTGACTATTATTATTTGAGTTAGAGAGAAAAATGTCGGGATGGACACAGATCTCTCCTACGGGCAGATATCTGTCTATATCACCGAAATCCATAGTCTTGTCTTCACTATCGATGGTAATGTTCTTTAAATAGAATTTTCTTTTGCCATATTTGGGACTGGTAGAACGATAAGTTGAATTGACCGAGAAACCGCTATCCGATCCGTCGTTCAAATATCTCTCTACATAAGCCATTGAGTTCGGATAACCTTTTATGTATTCGTCTATCAAGGCATATTCTCTGATTTCAATTTTCTTCTCAAGACGTTTCAAACTTCTCATGCAAGTACTCAAAAATTCAAGCTCCGACACGTCTTGGAATTTATCCTTGTTTCGAACTTCTAAAGTGAGATCAATCCTACGATTAAAGAAGAAAATTCTGTTGATTACTTTTTGCCACTTGATATTGCCATAAAATGGAGGGAAGTGTTGGTCATGCAAAGTATTGTTGTCGTTTAAATGCAGATAATAAAGCTTATTGCCTAACTTGTCCCAAGGGAACGTATCGACGTTGTTTGTCATGTAATTTGCATGACCGCTATCGAAACAGAATTTTAAAGAATTGTCTTCAATGCATTCGAAAACTTGGATCAAATAGTCTAATCGTCTAAGATTTTCCAAACAAAGCGTCATATTGTATTCTTTGCATTTGTTTAAAATCGTCCGAATAAACTCTACGCCATATTGACTGAATGGAGGCGGATTTGTTCCACCAGTAATGTGCATAACGATAGTCTTAATGCTATACTTGTGCGCAAACTCCAACTCTCCCAAAAGGGTATCAAGATATTCATTAGACAATCCCGGTTCTTGCCAAAGAACATTTACATATTCCTTGTCAATGAGCTGACCATTGCAATCAAATTTTTTATATGATAAATGCAAACTGCCAATTTCCAATCCCGCATCTAACACGTCACAAATGTAATCTTCCGGAGTGTATTGAGAATATAAAAAAACACCGTCAAAGCCTAACTTTTTGATAAGTTGGGCTCTTGTCTTGTAATCCGTATTCTCTTTGTAACCATAGTTAAAGTTAATGTATTTTTTCATTAGCACCTCTTTAATTGGCGTTGACAATATGCTCCAACTCTGCCAAAGAATAAATTACATATTGTGGTTTGACGTTTTTATTTAGCTCAATTCTTTTTCTATTGATAAAACAAAAATCAATCCCAGCATCTTTTGCGCAGATATAATCATTTTTTAAATCATCGCCTATTGCAAGAACACTTTCGACATCATATGGAAACTGCTCAATAATTTTTAGAAAGAACTCTTTTTGCGGTTTACTGCAATTTAGCATCTCACTCGTAAACACCCATGGAAAGTATTCCGTCAAATTGGCGCTTTTGACCTTGTTGTATCGGGTGACATTATCGCCATTTGTACCTATCACCATCACACATTGACCTTTTAATCTTTCTAAACATTCAATTACGTCGTCAAAAACAATTCCCTTGCTCATTTCTGCCAAATAGAGAGCAAGAAAGCAATCCACTGATGCCGTATCGGAACAACTTACAGACTGTAAAAAATATTCAGCCCGTTTTTTACGAAAATCGAGAAGCTTTTCATGCGTTATATTTGGATAAATTTCACGTGCAAGACGATTACTGTCTCTGTATAATCGATAACAGTCCTTAGTGGCAATGCACAACTTTTGGCAAATATTCTCAATAGCCAGTCGTTCGGTTGTCGAATAGTCAATCAGAGTGTTATCCAAATCAAAAATAAGTAATTTATACATCAGAGGATAATATTCAGTTTGTCTTTTGCAATTGAGAAAGAGTAGTCCTCATTGCTTGTTAAAATCAAATCGTGTTCATCTCGATGGGGCAATATCAGCGCTTTGTATTGTGAATTTCTTTCAACAGAACTTTTCTTTATATCCTCTATGGTCTGCTCATTAGAGAACCTTTTTCTTTGAAGTCTGCGTGCAATTTCAATATCCTCATCGCACTCGATAAAGATACTTATCGAGTCCACTAGGCTTTTATTAAGAAAAACACTGCCTATTCCTTCAACCACAGTGATGACCGCATCACCATAAATCAGCTTGCACTCGTCAATGCTTTTAGCTTTTTTGGGCCAATGATAGTAATTGTTATTAAGGGCAACATTGGCAATTATGGCGTGAATATTTTGAATGAAGTATGCGGACTTAAACGAAGTAGTACACCTACCAGTCAATTTCTCGCCATCAAATTCCCATTCCAATGATGCACTCTTTCTTAGAGCAGTGTCTACCACAAACTCGTCCATATCAATCGCATTAGAATGACCAAATTGTGAAGCATATGCAACAATTCTTTTTGCTAACTCAGATTTCCCAGAACCGCCATTACCAGAAATGAAGATAAATCTTTTTTTCTTTGCAAGTGCATAGCCAACCAAAGCATTAATGAGTTCGTCAGACGTTTTTACAACCATTTTACCCTCCTAAGATAACCTTTCACTTATTTTTTTTATCCAACGGCATTTAGTATCTAAGATGCTCATTGTGTTATTTTTTAAAAAGCCGACAACTCTGGGCATTGTTTTCGAGTTGTCTATAAAGTATACTCTTGATGCCGATTCCATAAATATAAACGAGTTAATGAAAACATACTCATAGCTTTTCAATACTTTCTTTTGATCTACTTTATCCGATGTCTCATTTCTCAATGAAGTTCTACTTACGTTTACATCTGAACCTTCTGTATGGACTAAAAATAAAATAACTTTTAAATTATACTTGTTCACGATAGATAATATTGTTCTTATCTTATTTTGTCTCATTGGACAAAACTCAACAAGTATGTTATCAACATTATTATCAGCGGCAGCCATCTCTAATGCTTCCATCATTAGTTCATCAGCAGCACGATAACCTTTATTTCCTTTTGTTACTTCCACATTAAAATATTTTATCTTATATTCATCAGAAGCAATGAAAGCTATTTTGCCAAGCTTGCTTTCAGAGAATAAGTATTTGCATACACTGCTTTTACCGCTTCCAATTGCACCAACTACAAGAAATAAAGTCTTCATGATTTAATTCTCCATTTCTCATTTATTTTTGCAACTCTTTCCTCAACATCAGGTGAAACATACACGTTTTCACAAATTGAACATTTCGCATAATCCGATGGGATGTTGGCTAAAAGACTAATGATTTTATCTTCTCCAACTTTCTTTAAATCCTTAATCACCACTTTTTTGGGAGAAATATGGGCAGCGTGCGTAAACTCGCGTTTAACTTCATTATATGTTTCGTTTACCTCATTGTATCGATTTGCATGTTTACGGAGCTCTCCATACACTCTGTCTGTCTCCTTAAGGTAAATTGCGGCATTTATTTTACATTCATGTGAACTTCTATATCGATGAAGCGCATTAAACTCAATTAAATACAACTCCAACAAACGGCAAGCGTTGCGAACATACAGGTCGACGCGTGGAGTTTCCGAACTTTTCATCGTGAATTCTAAATTACTTTTAACTTTAGCAATCCTTTGATTCTTTTCATCCTGAAACTCACCACTTTCTCGAGATAGACCAAGAGATAAAGTATCCATTTCAATTTCATTGATTATGCTAATAAACCGCAAATCTTTTGTTGACATATCCTCTTTGCCTTCTATAAGCCCTCGATAATTACTAAATGTCATATCGGTAGCGTTATTAACTAACTGTTTCCCGAAATAATATACTAAGGCATATATTTCTGCTTCGCAAAGCCTACAATCAATTTCGTTATCAGAAAAATACTCTTCCACAAGGGACATGTGCCGTGTTATCTTTAATTTTTTAATGATGTTCCTACTCCAAGCATAACTCTGCTCACTAAGAAGCGCCATTTTATCATCATAAGTGAGTTTACTAAATAATTCAATATCTTTCTGAACATCCGATATATCAACATCTCCAGTAGGTGTATATCCTATGTATTTGCTTATTTCATGACCTGTTAAATTTTCAATTTTGTCCTCATTAAAAAATAATGCCAATATACTCTTTAAAACACAACGCTTTTGTTCATCACCATCTTTAACACATACTAATCCAGGGAGTTCACAGCAATGTCCTTCGTCAGAATTTGAACACGGCCCCCCTTGTTTCAGTGCCTTACCGCTTGATAAAATTAGTTTTGTAATATTCTCATAATACGTCGCCTCTTCTAAAGTGTCGGAATTCTCATAATAAATTCCCGTTAAATGCCGATAACCTTTTAATATGATAGCAACGTAGCCTTTGAGTGCATTGGCGTCTTCATTTGGAGCTGTATTTCTGATATGAATTGAAGCTGCAGTTCTCGCAATATTCATACCTCTTAAAATATTATTTATTGCTGTAATATTTTGATTACATAGATGCATAGACCAACCAAGGTCATCAATAAGAACGCCTGCCTGCACCTCATCAAGGGAGAAATTATTAATTTTTATTTTATTAGATCTATCCTTACTGCGCAATTTTTTACAAGCATCATTTATCTTTTCCCCCAGTTGAATACGCTCATGATTCTTATTTGAAGAGAATAGTACTTTACTCATAGCAATACCATATTGTATTGCCTCTTCATATCGTTTATCATCAATGCTTTTTTGCATTATAGAAAGCAAACTAATTTGATTTTGTATTACAATTATAACTATCGACATCAAAATTAAAAAACCCATTAAGACGCCAAAGGTTATAAGTGCCAAATAGTAATTTGCACCAAATATTAAGGCAATTAATGTGCCCACAAACGCGGATATAAGCGTCTGAACTACAAAAATTACCCACTTTAATATTTCTTTATTTTCTCTAATCAAATTTAATTTTTTACGGGGTTTTTTCTTCATAAGTATATCCCGACGCAGAGTTGTTCTTATTTAGTGAATGTCGAAAATATCAAACAAACCTGAACATCTCTTGCGTAGCATCTTATATTAGCACGATTTTAAAAATTATATCATATTATTAAAAATAAAGCAAGAAACTCACGTTCTTTTATAATGATATTAAAAATTTAGCTTGTAAAATCTCACTATAATTATGGACTAAAAGTGTCCATAAAAATATGGCATAGTTACAACCTAAAATCATTACTTTTCCGATGATTGGCGAAAAATACGACAGCTCGATTACATCCATATATGCGTAACGGAACAGATAAAACGGGGCAAAACGCTGGATTTGCCTCGTTTTATCGTTATTTGGTATGATCCATACAAACCGTTCTGGTATGTTAGTATTATATATCCATTGCATTCTCTTCCAACAAGAACTGTTCTATTCCTATATACAAAATTCCGTTTTCGTCATGCCAGGGAATGATATTGTCTTTGACAACTACAATCTTTTTAAACGAATCGGCGATTCTACTATAAGGCCTTACTTCCTGTTTTCTTTTTTCTTCGTCGCCGACGGTCAGAGCGGATTGTATATAATATTTCTTACTACCGAGATTAGCAACGAAATCAACTTCCAAATTTGTTTTTTTATTTACTCCGTCTTCTTTATAGTTATATTCAACAACACCGACGTCAACCGAAAAACCTCTTATAAGCAATTCATTATAAATGATATTTTCCATAATATGATTTCCTTCTGTCTGGCGGAAATTCAGCCTTGCATTTCGGAGTCCGATATCAGAGTAATAATATTTTACCGGTGAACCGATATACTTCCTTCCTTTTACATCGTAGCGTTTAGCTTTAAAAATCATAAACGCATCAATGAAATGGTCTAAATACCTTGAAACAGTATCGTCTGAAATATTAATATTTTTTACACTTAAAAATGTATTAGCTATTTTCGAAGGATTGGTTAATGAACCAACCGATGAAGAAATAATGTCCAAAATATCATCTAAAACAACTTTATTCTTGGAAATTTTATTTCTGTTTATAATATCGTCAAGATAAATTTTATCGAACAGCTCATGCAAATAATTACTTTTTTCATTGTGGGTTGCGAGACTTAAAATGTGAGGCATGCCGCCGTAAATATAATATTCCCGCCATGCCTCTTGTTTATCTCCTTTAAACGCAGAATAGAACTCACTGAATGACAACGGATAAATGTGTACCTCATCTCCTCTTCCGCGAAACTCGGTTAAGATATCCGAAGATAACATCTTGGAATTGCTACCCGTAACGTAAACATCGGCGTTAGGTTTTTTCATAAGACCGAGTAATACATCCACAAAACTAACATAATCCCCTTTTAGATAGGGGTTTTCTATGGTTTTTACCAATTGTATTTCATCCAAGAAAATGTAATACATTTTATCTCTATCAACAAGAAGGCTTTTTATATATTCCGCCAACTCCAATGGATTTCTGTACTTAATATTTTCCACCTCATCCAAGGCAAGCTCGATAATATGACTGCTGTCAACCCCCAATGAAAGCAAATACTGACGGTAAATATTGAACAGCAAATAAGATTTACCGCATCTTCTTATTCCTGTTATTACTTTGACCATACCGTTTTCTTTTTTACTGATTAATTGGTTTAAATATCTATTACGCTCGATCATATCCTATACTCCATACGAAATTTTTTCGGATTTTTAATATATTTTCGAATATTATAGCACGAATAGCACATAGAGTCAATGGCACATACGAAATTTTTTCGGATTTTAACTTGTTTTTCGCATATATTTTGTCGAATATTGCCTATAAAAAGATAGAAAACGCGGCTAATTCGGAATTTAGTTCCGAATTAGCCGCTTTGTCAGACTGAGATTGTTAAAGTTCGACTACGGTAACGCCGTGATTGCAGACTTTTAATAGTTGCTCTAATTCCTTATATGTATTTTTAAGCTCCAAAGCCTTGAAATTGAATAGATTAAAATCCTCGCCGTTTATCACGCATTTTACAACGCCGTTTCTTGCCTGTGCATTCAACCATTGTCGAGCTTTTTCTCTGATAGCTCCGCCCTTTCCACTGCTGCCGTAACCGTGGATAATATAAAGGCAACCGACATTTCCGCTTTTGGCATTGTTTATACTTGACTTTAATATAATAAGAGCGTCTGAAACCGTGGGCTTACCGTCTTCCAGATTGATTTCTTTTAACCTTTTCATACCGAATTCGTTTGCTCCGTTTTTAATATTTTAAATTCCCGTTTACGGAAAAAAAGCCGTTCTTCTATTATGGAAATAATTAAATGCACCACCATACCGAAACCGAACATCAAAATAATAACGTCCATTGTAAAAGTAATTGCTTTCGTCAAATAAAGAATAAAGAAAATGCCATAGTACACAAGGTTTATAATCAATGAATTAACTGCATTATATATGGTGTGTCCAGTGCCAACAAAATAATTGTCAATAATAGCACAACCTGCATAAGCAATATAGAACGGTGCAAGCTTGATTGTAATTAAAAATATTTCATGCGAATTTTCAAGCCCTTCCGCATAGCGATAGAACGGAGTCCATAACGGAATCGTGACAGCCCATAATAGAACAACGCAAGCGGCGATAAAATAGTAATTGAATTGTTTTAAGGCAATATAACCATCCTTACAGTCGTGACGAATGACTTCACTCAATGCCGTTATAGGAATTAGCATCCAACCCCATATAAAGTTGTTTGCTATCCAATAGTTGCCCTGCTCGGCAACCATATTTACCATTTTTCCAATCATTACGGCATATATTAAGTTGTCGATGAATTGTTGTACTCCGGAAAATACGCCTACCTTACCCCACTCCTTAAATGTTTGCAAATCGCTCTTTTTATACCAGGCAGGTCTGATAAGCTTTTGTAAAAACAATACCAAAAACCCTGCCGCAGCAAGCAATGCGTTTACTATAATATTAGAAGCGGCTATTCCGTAAACACCCATTGCCGGAATCAATAAAAAATCTGCAATAACCGACAATACCGTTTGCACGCCTAAAAATATGTACACGTTTTTATCTTTACCGACTACAACGAAAACCACATTGAAAAAACTCGGCAAAATTCCGACCATAAAAGCAACCGTTTCAAGTTGCAGGTATTGATTTGTTACGGCAAGATCGACTTCCGCAGGATTCATTGCGGCTACCAATACAGAGCCGTAAATTAAAACTCCGACAGAAAACAAAGTGTATAATGCAAAAGCGATTACACCTACCTTAAAAGTATGTTTTGCAAAGTTTTCTTCGTCTTGTTTTAATAACTTGTTCAATACAGAATAAAGCGGAATTATAAGAAACGCTCTCAATGTTTCGTCGATTAAATCAAACCACTCAATTTGCCCGATTATATCGAATGCGCTGCTTTCACCGTTGGATGAAATAATAAAGGTTCTGACCGTTTGATATACTGCGGGAATGAGCGCAAGAGCACAAAGCGACGCAAACAGTCGCCAGTTAAAATTTTTTAGTTGTTTAAACTTTTCTTTCATCTTTTTACCTAATCATAGTCTTCGTCTTTTTTTTGCTAATTCTTATAACAATAAAAATTATATATACCCTCCGTGTATTTCGCAAGGATTTTGAGCATTTTTAACAGATCTTTGGCTTATTCGGGCTAAAAACGTAAAAAGCAGGGCAGATTTCACAAAAAAATCTGCCCTGCTTTGATAATTTATTTCAATAAAAACACAAACCGTTCTGTTAAGTCACTACCGTATGTACTGTGGATTTGGATATATTAAAATGTGAAGCGGCGGCGCGCACAGTGGCGTTTTGTGCTATTATGTACTCGGCTTCCTTTACTACTCTCTCGCTTATATAATCCCACATATTTTACCCCGCAATGAGGCTGTTTCAGATATATAATCTGACACAACCCGACTAATATCAAGTAGTAAAATATATGCATTAAATTGTATCTATTATTCGAAATAAATTGAAATAAATCGAATTTACGCGCTTTTTGGCGTATTATAAACAGAACACCCCGCCGACCGGCGGGGTGAATATATAGCGGTTTTAATTTCAGATTCTTATTGCTTTTTCCAAATGACGATTTCGCCAGTAATTTCGTCGTAGTGCCAGAAATTACCCTCTTGTCCTCCGTCAAACGGGTAGCTTTCGCTGTAATAGTAGCGCGTTGCAAACAGGAGCTCGGTATTATTGCTGCCTCTCAATATATTGTTCCATTGGCTTACGGTTCCGCCGTAGTAAATAGCTTCAAGGCTCTTGCACCCCTCGAACGCATACATTCCGATAGAGGTTACACTTTCGGGAATGAATATACTTTTAAGGTTTGAACAGTCATAGAAAGCAGCAGTACCTATAGTAAGCATACCGCTACCGAGAGTTACCTTTTTAAGGCTTGTACACTTATCGAACGCAGACATACCGATAGATGTTACTCTGTCGGGAATGATTATACTTTCAAGTCCGGTGTCGCTGAACGCCCCGTCGCTTATCGAGGTTATGCTGTCGGGGATAGTTATATTTTTTAAACTTGTGCACCCGCTGAATGCCGCTATGCCAATAGAGATTAACTGACTGTTTTCGCCGAAAGTAACGCTTTTAAGACCAGTGCAGTCGTCGAACGCGCTATTCCCTATTGTCGTAACACATTCTGGAATTTCTATGCTTGTAAGAGTAGAACAGCCGTCGAACGCATACGCTCCGATAGAGGTTACACTGCCGTCCGCAGAGATTACGCTGGTTTTACAGCCTGCAATCAGGGTATTAGACGCCATTTCTATTAAACAGTTCCCCTCACTTCGATAGACGTTGTTGCCGCTTGCAACCAATATACTTTCAAGCCCCGTGCAACCGTTGAACGCCCAGAAGTGGATAGAATTTACACTATCGGGAATTTCAATGCTTTTAAGTCCCGTACAGCCATAGAATGCCGCGGCGCTTATGGAAGTTATACTGCCGTCTGCGGGAATTACGCTGTTTTTACAGCCCACAATCAAAGCTTTGTCGGCAGATTTTATTAAACAGTTGCCTGCGCTGTGATAGACGTTGTTGCCGTTTGATACCTCTATACTTGCAAGCCCCGAGCAACCGTTGAAAGAAAAATCGCTGATTGAAGTAACGCTATCGGGAATTGTTATAGTTTTGAGGTTTGAGCAATTAGAAAATGCGTACTCGCCTATTGAAGTAACGCTATCGGGAATAATTATGCCTTCAAGGCTTGAACACCCTGAAAACGCTGAAGTGCCGATGGAAGTTACTTCTTTTGATATAGTTATACTTTTAAGGTTTTTGCAACCATAAAAAGCGTGATCGCTTACGAAGGCTCCGCTCTTTACCGTTACGGTTTTTAAAGACGACGGAACGTTGGTTGAATTAAACGTGTTGTTTGAAGCACCGAACATAAAGCCCAGATAAGCATTTGAAGTGTCATCCTCCGTTTCGCCTAAAAAAGGTATTGTAATGCTTTCAAGGCTGTCGCATCCATAGAGCGTATGCATACCTATAGAGGTTACGCTTTCGGGTATTTCTATACTTTTAAAACTTTTACAATTTCTAAACGTGAGCTGTCCTATGGAAGTTAAACCATCGGGGAGTTCTATGCCTTTAAGGTTTATGCAATCCGCAAACGCATCGGTGCCGATAGAAGTCAGTTGACTGTTGTTGCCGAAGCTTATACTTTCAAGGCTTGTACAGCCTGAGAACGCACTACTTTCAATTGAGGTTACGCCGCTGTGGATTTCTATGCTTTTAAGGTTTGCGCAGTCTTTGAACAGTCCGTTACCGATAGCGGTAATACTTTCGGGAATTTCTATACTTTTAAGCGCGGTTTCATTGAATGCATACTCGCCGATAGACGTTACGGTGTACGGAATATTTACGCTTTCAAGATTTGAACACCTCTGAAATGCAAAATTACCGATTGAAATGACGCTGTACGGAATTTTTACGCTTTTAAGGTTTGTATTCCCATAAAATACACTGCTCCCGATAGCCGATACGGGATAGCCGTTCCACTCTGCGGGAATTTCTATATCAGCACTCTTGCCTTTGTAGCCAGTTACGGTTGCCCTGTCGCCCGAAACCGAGTAGGTAAATACGTCCTCCCCGTCGGAGGTACTGCCCTTTTTTTTGCAAGCGGTAATAAAAAATAACGAGGCAACTACGGCAAACAATACCGATAAAAGCACTATTAGCGTTTTTCTCTTTAAGTTCATATAATCTCCTGTAAGTGAGGTTAATGTTTTAGTCGTTGTTTTGCTGTTCGGGCGTCGGCGCGGAATCAGCGTGTTGAGAAGCCGTATCTGCGGCGGATTGGGGTTCGGGAGCTCTTTTTCTGCGTTTTAAAAGCTTTGCGGCAAGCTCTTTATAAAATTTAAAGTTGCTCGTTTTAATGGTGCAGAGGATATACAGAAGCGGAACACCGACAAAGCAGATTGCTATTTCGGCAATAAGTCCCCAAATACCGCCCGGCAATAGTGAGCAAAGCAAATAGAATCCTGCAGTAGCTGCCGCCGCAACTAAAAGAAGTATAAAGGTTTTGAGTATTTGCTTTAAGCACGATTTATGGAATCCGTGTTTAAAAAGAACTGCCGTTTCGATAGGAATGGATACCAAAAGCACCGTTGATACGTATGCGAGCAATATACCGAATACCCCCCACGCGTCGCTCAATGGTTTGAAGGCGTAGCCGAGACCTATTGCGCCGCCTATGCAGAGCGCGGAACAGACGAGCGGTCTGTACCAGTCCTGTCTGAACAGTCCGAATGCCTCTTTAAAGGTTAAAATAGGTGTTCTTAAAAAGCTCAAAACGGAGTGCAAAGCAATCATTATGACGACAAACAGCGGGAACGTATAGCCCTCCTCGTTAATCCATACGCTTATGAAATCGTTGTAGAAACAGATATAGCATACAGTTGCGAATATAATTATGAAATTGGAAATATACTCTAACTTTTTGAAAACTGCGTATTTATGTTCGTCGCCCTCGCTGACGCCGAGGTCGCCGATACTTGACATTACCGAATTGAATAAAAGAGTTACGAAAAGCGATACGTTGTTTGCAATCAGCGCGTAATTTGCATATACGCCGGTCACGTTAACGCCTATAAGCGACGAAATAAAAATATTCTGCGTGCTGAACATAATTACATGCCCTATTCTGTTCAGAAACAGCACCTTTACGTTGTCAACGATTTTTTTGCTCTCTGCGGGCAGAATTTTTTCTTTTGCGTAAGTTTTTAAGTAGGCATATTTTTTACGGGCAATTATATCGAGAATAAGATTGCTGAGTACAGTCCTTGCAATCATTATTGCAAGATACAAATAGAAGTTTTTTGTTAAATATAAAAGGACTATCTGCAATATATTCATAATTATATTGCTTGAATAGTCAACCGTCGAAATAATATACGCGTTCTGGTCGGCGCGGATTAAGGTGCGCTTATAGGCAATAAGGTAACTGCAAACGGTGTTTGCAAGATACATTGCAAAATACAGCTTAAGCTCTAACAGCGTAAACGGAAGTTTGGACAGGTTTTCCGCGATAAGATACTGCAAAAAGGGAATACACAGCGCGCCCGCAATGCCGACTATAAGCGCAATACATCTATATACCTTTGCAAAAAAGTTCATTATTGCGGAAGTCGCCCTCTCGTCGCCCTCCTGTATGGGCTTGTATAAAGAGTACGCGATAGCGGCGGCGAAGCCTAGCTCCGCCATATTGAGCATTTGCAGAATATTGGCGAAAAGTCCGTTTACTCCGTTGTAGCTCTTCCCGAGAATGTCTATGAATACCGAGCGCGACACGAAAGACGCAATGAGGCTTAAAACAAGCCCCACCAAGCCGACGAGCGTATTTTTAATAGATTTTTTAGTACGGGTTGCAGCCATTTTATCTTTCCCCGGTCTGTTTGTCCGTTGCGCGCGGTAAATTGATTGAAAGAATAAGAGTTTTTATTTGCGCAAGAGGTATTTTTTGAGTCTGCGCTTGAATACGAAAACCTTGCGCGCTCTCCGAGTTTTTTTCTCCGCCTTTTTATCCAATCCGTTGTATAACTCGATAAGCTCGGGTGTAACGGTCTGTCCCTCTTCCTTTTTGTAAAATCCTTTTTTTGTTATATAGTACGCCGAAGGGGTTAAATCTTCAAAATTTACGGGCAGTTTCCTCTTTTGGAAGTGTATATAGATAAATTCGTCGTAAATTATTTCGTTTGCTGTATTTATTCCCGCACGAAAGACTTTTCCGTTTTCCCAGAAAAAGACCTGCCTTTCGTAATTGAAATTGCTCTCTACCCCTCCCTCGTCGGGCACGGCTCTGCGGAAATTTTCATGCCAGGCGGTAATGTCGGCAAAGTCGTCCGAAACGTAGGTTTTTACCCCCATAAGTTCGAACTTTTTCTGCATTTCGTATTCATCGAATACCTTTATCGAACGCGAGGTAAAGACGTTTTTATAGTTTAAGCCCTTGTCTGAGGTAAATCTTAAATTGTTTTCCTCGGTGTTGCGGTAGACGCCAAGATGTCCGTGCTTGTAGAATTTATCGTGACTGTTTAAAATATCGTCCGTAAGTTTTTTGAGGACGTCGCCCAATATCATATCGATATCGCAATGTCCCCAAAATTCGTAATCCTTAATGTGCTCCCCGAAGATATATCCGTACGCGGGCTTGTAGTCGCACAGCTTATACGGGTTGTCCAAGCGGATAGGGAAATCAAACTTGGACTGAATATACTCTTTCATCTCCGCGAAAGTAGTCTTATGAACGATGAGATTGTCGCAGGACTCTATATCGTTGTCCGTAAATAAAAACAGGTCGATATCGCTATTATATTTTAAAGAAAGCTGAAAGAGATGGAACCACTCCGGCAGCTTTCCAAAATATACGACTATCAAAGCAAGCTTTTTCATGCTATTATCCTTTAAACATTTCCGAGTTAAGAATATATTGCAACTATCTGCTCTCTATCCATACGCAGGTTGAACATATCTCTTTCTTCAACGCCAGAAACCTTTATAAACCAATTGAGTACTTCGTTAATCTTCGGCGTTTTTACACCGAAAACTTCGGCTAAATCTTTATAAATTTTCAAGCCGTATGAAAAGTCGGCAGCAAAATATCTGCTGTTGAAGTCAGGAGTATACCCTTTCTCCCCTTTTATCATAGGCGTCAATATACCTTTAAACGCGGGGATATTTCTTATTTTCCTGGTCATATCCTCGGGCGTGAAGCTCTCGTAATGCTCGTCTATACTTTTGACAAGGCTTAAATCTGCGGGAATTGCGTCGCATACCGCTTTGCGTTCTCTATCGAGTTCTAACAAAACCGACGAGGCGTCGTCCGTCCACCCCTCGTAAAAAGGACAGCTTTGGGAATATACTTTACCCTCGTGATAATCAGAAAACATGGTATACAGCCGTGCCGTATGCAAGACGTTGTTCGAAGGAGTCATCGTGGAGCAGAGATAGTTCGGCATTGCCTTGCAGGGAATATCAAAAAACGAAGATATAATTTTGCAGATTTCATTTGCGCTTTGAGAGGGGATTGAGGCTATCTCGACGCTTTGTTTTCTGCCGAGCGCGCAGACACTTTTACCGTATTCTTTAAGCCTTGCAATACAATGCACACGCTGAAAACAGAATAGCTCTGCGCCGAGTTTTACTATATTTGCTAATGAAAATTCCGCACCGCCTCCGCCGGGGATTATTCCTATTTTTTGTCCGGCAGAAATATACGGTAAAATTTCTTCCGCCGCACCATGTAAAAGATGCGAAGGAAGCGTTATAAATATAATTTCGGCGTCGGACAATGCGTCTTTATACGAAGAAGTAATTTTTATATTGCCCGAGCAAAAGAGAAAATTATTATCTCTGTCGTATACTTCAATGGGGCTTTTCCAAAGCTGTGCCTTTGAAGTACAGATTGTAACTTCGTGTCCCTTGCGGGAAATCTCCGCAGCCATCAAAGTACCAATATTTCCGCCGCCGATTACGGTTATGCGCATATGTCACCAATTCAAATTATTCTTTGAGTAAATCTTTGAGCGCTTGACAAAGCGCTTCGTTATCCTCTCTGTTGCGGACGGCGAGGCGGATATACTGCCTGCCGTTCTTTATTTTCTGAGATAAGTCCTTGATAAAAAGATTGTATTCGCTTAAAAGCCGCGTTGCAAGCTCCCTTGAAGTGCCCTTTAAAAGCTCTGCCATTACATAGTTTGCCTGCGAGGGAAAAACCTTTATATGAGGTAATTTTTTAAGCTCCGAAATTAAGTGAGCGCGCTCATTTTTTATTTTTTTAAGCGCTTCTTCATAGTCTTTTTTGTACTTTTCGGCAATTTGCAGATAGAACTCTCCCAAGGAGTTGATATTCCATATCGCAACGTCCTTTTTGATTTTTGCAATCAATTCTTCGTCCGCGCTTGCAATAACGCCCAATCTTATTCCCGGCACGCCGTAGGATTTGGAAATCGACTTCATAACGACGAGATTTTTATAAGCTGAAAGAACGTTTTCGTCTATAAGAGTGTTCTCCTCTTCGGCAAAATCAACAAAGGATTCGTCAGCTATAATCTGAATATTCTTTTCCGAACACCACTTTATAAGCTTTAAAAGCCCTTTGTAATTTATATAATTTCCGCTCGGGTTGTCGGGGTTGATAAGCACAAGACAGCTTATATTTTTATCGTCGAAAAATTTTATAATATCGCTTTCGTCGTATGCAAACCCGTCTTTTTCGGGAACGTATACGACGCTGTTTTCTTTACAGTATCTGTTGGGGTATTCTTCGAATGTGGGTCTTATAAACCCCACCTTACCCTGCATACCGTCCATTACGCATTTTATAAGCTCCGCCGCGCCGTTGCCCACCGCGATATGCTCAACTTTTACTCCAAAGTACTTTGCCGCAAGCAGGCTGTTTACCCGCATACCTGAGGGGTACTGCGTTAAGAGAGTTTCGAAGTTGGCTTTCATTTCGTCTATAAGCTTTCGCGGGGGATAATAGGGATTTACGAGATAGCAAAAGTCCTTTATTTTGGGATATCTCCAATACCCGCCGTAGCGCGCAGAGATGAGGTCCAAATGCTCTTCCTCGGAATTTGCAAAGATTGACGAGGCGATATCGAGGTCCTGAATGTCGTCTATCTCGTACCACCGCTGACCCTGCAGGCGCTTTGCCCGAATTGCGGGGTCGTCGAGCATGGTTATTACGCGCAGAACCTGTTCGTAGTACTCGTTGTTGCCGAGCGCCTTTGAATACGCCTCTAAAAAAGGAACATAGTGCGTTTGCGAGAAGTGTTTGCTGAATTTATAGATATTTACCGTTTTGTAGTAGTTGGAGATATCGTCAAAGACGAATTTTTTGCCGGGAATGAAGCTCTCTATAACGTCGTCTGCGCCGAGTTTTACGCACGTTCCGTCCATCCAGCTCTCGTACTTGTCCACGAGCGCAAGCGTTTCCCTCTCATCCTCTATAAGACATTTTAAAACGCTGTCCTCATAGATTAAGTCCGATTCCAGCAGGAGCACGTCCTCTTTCAAAAGCTCGTCCTTTGCAAGATACAGCGAATAGATATTATTGGTCCTGTCGTAGACGTTGTTTTCTATAAATTTGATGGGCGTAGCTGTTTTGAGCGTTGAAATAAACTTTTTCAGCCCTTCTTTTTTATAGCCCACAACAATCACTATTTCGGACAAATTCAACCTGTCAAGCTGGCGTAAAGTCCGCTCTATCAGCGTTACGCCGTTGACCTTTACCATACACTTGGTGTTGTCCTGCGTTAAATCCTTGAGCCTTTTGCCCATTCCCGCGGCTAAAATTACAGCCCTCATTTTATTCTCCTATGTTTTTCGTTTGTCCCTTGATGTCCTCGTCCACTATCTCTTCGCCCGATTTGGTTTCAAGCTGTTTGAGCGAAGCTTCGGAAAGTCCGTTGTTTACCTCCGCGCACAGATCGCAGGTAGACAGAGCGTCCAACTCCTCCTTTGTAACCTTGCCGTCGCGCAAGTCGCGCACAATTTTATTTTCGTACATGCTGTACTTTTTCTTTTTGAAAAGCCGCAAAAATTTGTGTTTTATGACCCAGCAGAGGGGCTTGCCGATATACTTGTGCATTGCGGGGGAAACCGAGCCTATCATCCAGCACTCCCTATCGCAACAGCGCACCTTTTTGCGCACCTCTTCCGCCTTTGAGCTGTTCCAAAGCTCGTCCCAGGTCTGTTCGTTTAAGTTGCCCATTACCTCTTTATCTTTCGTGCCGTTGCAGGGCATTACGTCGCCGTAGGGGTCGATAAAGAAGGTGTCAAAGCTCATATCGCAGGGAAGTAACCTCTTCTGACCGTAAATATAGTTGATAAGTCCGTGGTTAAAGTACGCCCTGAACCACTTTTTAGGGCTGTTGGACTTCAAGAGTTCGTTGATTAAATCTTCAAAGTGCTGTGCAACCTTCGGGCGGTCGTGAATTATATTTTTTGCCTCTACGAAATAGAAACTGTTGTGCAGCGATGCCGTTGCAAACTCCATATTCATCTCTTCGGAGATTTTATAAAGGGGTACGAGGTCGGCGGCGTTTTTATCCTGCACCGTCATGCCGAAGCCCACGTCCTTCATGCCCATTTCAACGAGGGTCTTTAAGGTGGTGTAGCCGCGGTTGAAACCGTCGTCCAAGCCCCTTATTTCGTTGTTTGTCCGCTCCAATCCCTCGATTGAAATTCTTATACCTATGTCGGGAAATTCCTTGCACAAATCGACTATTCTGTCGGTAAAAAAGCCGTTCGTGGAAATTACTATTCTGTCGCTCTTTTTATACAGCTCGCGCACTATGTCCTTTAAATCCTGACGTATAAAGGGCTCTCCGCCAGTTATATTCGTAAAGTACATGGGGGGCAGTTTTTTTATCGTTTCGACCGAGATTTCCTCGTCCGGTCTTGACGGAGCCTTATATCTGTTGCACATCGTGCAGCGTGCATTACAGCGGTAAGTCACTATTACCGTTCCGTTTAATTTTTTCATTGTTTAGAAATTTTATCCTTTAACGAAAGTATTTGTTTGGCATATACTACGGGGTCAAAATGCGCTTTTGCAAACTCCATGGCGTTTTTGCAAAGCTCGGAGTAACTGTCGCCGTCCAAAGAAAAAATCTTCGAAATGCTCGATTTCAAGCCTTCGTAGTCAGAATAGATGTAACCGTTTTCTCCGTCCTTGACAAGCTCGGGCAGACCGCCCTTGTCGGACACTATCAGGGGTTTTCCGAGTGCGAGCGCCTCCATTGCGCTGTACGGTCCGTTTTCGTACCACTCCGAGGGGAGCACCGCGCACCTTGAATTTTTGATATATCCGTCGAGTTCTTCGCCTTGAACAAAGCCTTTGAACTCGATATTTTCCAACTTATTGTCTTGAGTGTATTTTTTAAGTTCGTCCTCAATGGGACCCGTGCCGCAGATTATAAGCTTTTTGCCCTCTTCGCTTGCAGCTTTTATAAGTGTTTTGACGCCCTTTTCCTTGGACAGCCTGCCGAAATAGAGAAGATAGCCGCTGTCCTTGTCGTTAATTTCGTAGCTCGTGTTTATCGAGAGGGGATTTTTCATAAAAAGGATAGGCGACTTTGTGAAGCGCCCCTCCTCGAGTTTATTTTTGTAGAACTCGGACGGGCAGATATATGCGGTAACCTTATCGTACCAGCCACGCTTTTTGATTTGCTTTGCCTCGTAGACGGACAGCCTGCTCATAAGCGACGAGCCGCGTATGCACTTGTTTTTTTTGCAGTTTTCTACCTGGCCGCCGAGGCATTTTTCGCAGATATTGCCCTTTCCGTCGAGCATTGTATATGCGGGGCATACGGCTATTAAATCGTGCATAGTCCAATAGACGGGCAAATTGGGGCTGTACTCCCTTATTGCGTCGAGTATCGAAAGGGTTATCTGCTTGTGTACGAGGTTCAATATTATAAGGTCGGGCTTTTCGTCCGCAAGCAGCGCTTTCATTTTTTTGTACGCCTCTTTGGAATAGGCAATATGAAGCGCCATATTGAGCTTGGCTTTCAGTCCTCCGCTTACCGCGGCGGGGGAAACGAAGTACTTTTCCTGCGTGCAGGAAAGATTTTTGTTATCCTGCATAGCAAAGAAGATTACCTCGTGCCCGAGCGATTTAAACGCCTCGGCAAGAGTGAAATAGTACTTCTCCGAACCGCCTTTCATATAATGAAATTTATTGACAAGCAAAATTTTCATTTTAAAGTCCTTTGTAGAGATTGAGCGTTCTTTGGGCAATTTCTTCCCAGTCGCAGAGCTCGGCTTGTCCGCCTCCGCTTATGTTTTCGCCGAGAATCTGAACAAGCTTATTTGTAAGGTCGTCTATATTTCCCTTTTCAAAGGTGTAGCACGACGAATTGATAACCGACGTGTTTTCGGGAATATCGCTGACCAGACACACGTTGCCGTAGGAAAGCGCCTCCAAAAGCGACATGGGCATACCCTCTATATCGCTGGGCAGTACGAAGAGATAGGAATTCGAATACAGCTCGGAGAGAATTTTTCCCTGAACGAAGCCCGTCATAATTATGCTTTCATCCCCCTCGCAGCTTTTGACTATTCCGTTAAAATAGTCGTCCGAGTGTGACGAAGCGCCCGCAATTACGAGTTTTTTGTCCGTGCCCGTCTCTTTTACGACCCGTTTCCAAGCCTCGATAAGGTAGTGAAGTCCCTTTTCGGGCACTATCCTTGCAAGGAATAAAATATAGGAATTCTTCTCAAGACCCCAATTTTTTGTTATCTCTTCAGCTGGGGTAACTTCGGGTTTTGAGACGCCGTTGGGAATAAAAACGGTGTCTCTGTTGTAGGTTTGCTTGAAATAATTTTTGACGTTTTCCGAAAGAACTATTATTTCGTCGGCATATTTGACTATTTTCTTTTCGGCTTTTTTGAGAATTTTAGTTGCAAAGCCGCCCCACTTACCCCTCTGCCAGTCGAGCCCGTGAACGGTTACGACCACCTTGTAATTTCTCTTGCCCTTTTTAGGGAGCTTATTTAAAAAAAGACAAGGTCCCTCGGCGTGGAAGTGAACTACATCGGCGCCGCCGTTTTTGGCTTCTTTTTTTGCCTTTTTGGTTGCAAAATAGGAGTAAACTACGGCGTCGAGCGACTTTTTGTCCACAGTGTACACGCTCTCTAATTTAATGCCGTTGTATTCGGACATAGGCTTATAGCACTTCCTTTTGCGGTTGTAGAGCGTGACGCTGTGACCCTTTTTAACCATCTCGGTTGCAAGGTTTTCAACTACAATCTCGACTCCGCCCTCGCGCGAGGGAACGTATTTATGCCCTAGCATTATTATCTTTAAGCTTTCTTCATTTGACATATATTTACCAAACTTTCAAGTGAAATTTTTTATATTCCGTTCCAGACGCGATTGGCTTTGAACCACTCGGTGTCCTTTAAAATCGTGTTGTTGTTGGAGCACCAAAGATAAAGTCTGTCGTACTTTGAATAGAACACGATATTTCCGTTCATTGAAGTGAATTTACCTGCCGAATAATCCTCGATAAGCGTCGTGCAGTAAATATTTTGCGTATATTTTGCAACTCTGTTTATAAACGCCTGCGCAGGGAAAGTATTCTGAATGTTGGGTGTGTATTCCGTGGTGCCGCAGCAACAGCAAACGGCAACGTTTTTAGGCTTTATAACACTTAAAAGCTTTTCGGTTGACGCCGTATAACTGCCGTGGTGACCGCCTTTGAACAGCTCGACTTCCGGAAGAGCATTGTATTCCACAAGGTAACTTTCGCCTTTTTCCTCCAAATCTCCCGTGAATAGATAGTTATAAGTTTTGTCCGGTGCCTGCTGTGTTAAAAGCATACATACCGAATAATCGTTTTCATCATTCGTGGAGTGTTCGTAATAATAGTTGTACAGTATATTCATCGAAATTTTTTGATTTTCGTCCAGATAATACTGCTTTTTTGCTCCGTCCGTTTCGTACCAGCACTGTTTTGCCGTATATACCGCCGTACCCTTATTTTTTGCATATTCCACCGCAGTGCAGTAGTCCTTATAGATCTGCGTGTTTGAACCCGTGCCCGCAAACTGTATAATCGTACCTATCTTGTACTGATACAAAATGCCCGTCTTACTGTTTCCGCTTGAATTGCCTACGAAGCCAGCGATATGGTCCTGATGGGCATGAGTTGCGATTACGTATTCGAGTATTCCGTCGGTGCAGTATTGGTCTACGTATTTTTTAATTGTTGCCGCACTGTCTTTGCGCGAACCTGCGTCAATTAAAATTTCGGTGTTGCCACATTTTATGAGCGTGCAGTCGCCCGTGTATTTATTTCCGAGCTCTAAAAAGTGAATTGAAAGTTCGGAGCTCTTTGCCCCAGCCTCGTCGCCTGCAATCACATCGTTGCCTGACCCGTCCGTTTGACCGCAGACCGAGCAAATTCCGTCTTTACCGAACTGATGTTCGCCCGTTGCGGGAATAACTTCGGTTTCAACGTGGTTGCAGTTTGAGCAAATGCGTTGTTTTTCGCCGTCGTGACCGCAGTCGTTTTGCTTGGTATCCTGCCACTCGCCGTAGACATGTTCGCCCACGGCGGGGATAACTTCGATTTGTTTATCGCCGCAGACCGAGCAGGTGCGCTCTTTCTCGCCGTCGTTGCCACAGTGGTTTTCTTTGGTAGTATTCCACTCGCCGTAGTTATGTTCGTTCGTGGCGGGAATAACTTCCGTTTGGGTATCTCCGCAGACAGTGCAGGTACGCTCTTTCTCGCCGTCGTTGCCGCAGTCGTTTTGTTTCGTGGTAGTCCACTCGCCGTAGGAGTGCTCGCCGTTTGTGCTCAATGCGGGAATTTCTTGTGTATCGACGTCGCCGCAGACAGAACAGGTGCGAGTTTTCTCTCCGGTATGTACACAGTCGCTTTCCGTTATATCCCACTCGCTGTAGTCATGCGAGCCGTTTACGCTCTTTTCGGGTATAACTTCCGTTTCAACGTAACCGCAATCCAGACACGTGCGCTCTTTCAGACCCTTTTCAACGCAGTTGCTGTCACGAACAGTTTCCCACTCGGTAAAATAGTGCGTGTGAAAAATGTCGAGAAGGAGGTCGCACCCCGCAATGGGTAATAAAAGCACAAAGCTTAACACAAAAGCCGCTGTTGCTTTGACGAAATTTTTAAATTTCTTAGTCATAGGTTTCCCCCGAATTATTTCAAGTTTTTGAGTTGATTTAAAATCTTTTCGCGCATTTCGATAAATTTGTTGAGCTTTGCCCTCTCCTCTTCCACAAGCTTTTTGGGTGCCTTGGAGAGGAAGCCGGTGTTCTGAAGCTTGCCGTCGGCACGGCGGATTTCGCCCTCGACTTTTTCAAGCTCGCCCTCAAGACGGGCTTTTTCCTTGTCTAAATCTACGAGGTCGCCCATAGGAATAAACACCGTTCCGCCCGCAAGAACCTTGGCTACGGCGTTTTCGCCCGCCTCCTCGGGGCTTTGTATAAAGTGTATATCCTTTGCGCCAGCAAGCTTTAAAATACTGTCCGAGTTGACAGATACGAGCCGTTTGCTGTCCGTGATTATATACAGACTGACCTTTCTCGAAGGCGGGCAGTCGAGCTCGGTCTTTGCCGCGCGAACCGCCTTTATGATATCCATAACTCCCGCAAACGCCACCGCGTCCTTTTTGTAGGCAAGGCGTGAATTGTAGCGGGGGAACTCCTTTAACATTATAGTGCCCTCGGTGTTGGGCAGGTTTCTGTAAATTTCGTCGGTAATGAAGGGTATAAAGGGATGTAAAAGCTTTAACACGTTTTCAAGCACGAATACGAGCACCGCAATAGCCCCGTCGCTCTTTGCCGCGTCGGTCGATTTGAGGGCGGGCTTGACGAGCTCGATATACCAGTCGCAGAAGTCCGACCACATAAAATCGTAGAGTATCTGACAGGCAATTCCGAATTCGAATTTGTTGAGTGTAAGCGTTACGTCGCGGATTGTTGCCTGCAATCTTGAAATTATCCACTTGTCAGCGGGGGAGAGCTTTACTTCCGTTACCGACTTGACGGTCTTGCCCTCGCAGTTGGAAATTACGAAACGGCTTGCGTTCCAGATTTTGTTCATAAAGTTGCGGCACGCCTCTACCTTCGCGTCCGAATAGCGGGTATCGTTGCCGGGCGCAACGCCTTGCAAAAGCGAAAACCTCAAAGAGTCCGCGCCGTATTTGTCTATGACTTCAAGGGGGTCTACGCCGTTGCCGAGACTCTTTGACATCTTCCTGCCCTTTTCGTCGCGCACGAGTCCGTGAATAAGTACGTCGCGGAAAGGTACCTTGCGCATATGCTCGAGTCCCGAGAAAATCATTCTTGCAACCCAGAAGAAAATTATGTCGTAGCCCGTGACGAGCACGTCGGTGGGATAGAAATATTCGAGGTCGGAGGTATCGTCGGGGAAGCCGAGCGTCGAGAACGGCCAGAGCGCGGATGAGAACCAGGTATCCAGAACGTCCTCGTCCTGCGTGAGATTTTTGCTACCGCACTCGGGGCAGGACACGGGGTCTTCTTTTGCACAGATTTCCTTTCCGCAGTCTCCGCAGTACCAAACGGGTATGCGGTGACCCCACCAGAGCTGACGGGAAATGCACCAGTCTTTTACGTTCTCCATCCAGTTGTAGTAGGTTTTTGCAAATCTTTCGGGAACGAAAGATATTTTTTTGTCGGTAACCGCATCTATTGCGGGACGGGCAAGTCCCTCCATTTTCACAAACCACTGCTTTGAAACTATGGGCTCTACCGTTGAACCGCAACGGTAACAGTGACCCACGTTGTGGACGTGAGGCTCTATGCTTGCAAGCGCACCGCTCTCCTTTAAGTCTTTAACGAGCTGTTTTCTGCACTCGTATCTGTCAAGCCCTGCGTATTTGCCCGCAAGCTCGTTCATGGTGCCGTCGTCGTTCATAACCTTTACGACGGGAAGATTGTGACGAAGCCCGACTTCGAAGTCGTTAGGGTCGTGCGCGGGGGTAATTTTTACGCAGCCCGTGCCGAATTCCATATCAGCGTGTGCGTCTCCGACTATGGGAATCGCTTTATTGACAGCGGGCAGAATTACGTTCTTGCCGATAAGGTGTTTATATCTCTTGTCCTTGGGATTGACGGCAACAGCCGTATCGCCGAACATAGTTTCGGGGCGGGTGGTCGCAACCTCCAAAGCCGCGTTTTCGCCCTCTACGGGGTAGTTGATATGCCAGAAAAAGCCGTTTTCTTCCGAATACTCAACCTCCGCGTCCGAGAGCGCGGTCTTACAGCAGGGACACCAGTTGATTATTCTGCTACCCCTGTAAATAAGATTTTTGTTGTAGAGATTGACAAAGACCTCGCGCACCGCCCTGGAGCATTTTTCGTCCATAGTGAAAGTAAGGCGCGACCAGTCGCACGATGAGCCGAGCTTTTTGAGCTGATTGACTATTCTGTTGTTATACTTGTCCGTCCAATCCCACACACGCTTTAAAAAGCCCTCTCTGCCGAGGCTCTCCTTTGAAAGTCCTTCGGCTTTGACCTGCTCCACGACCTTGACTTCGGTTGCAATCGAAGCGTGGTCGGTGCCGGGAAGCCAAAGCGTGCAATAGCCCTGCATGCGCTTGAAGCGTATCACGGTGTCCTGCAAAGTCTCGTCCATTGCGTGACCCATATGGAGCTGTCCCGTGATGTTGGGAGGGGGCATCATAACGGTAAAGGGAACCTTACTGTCGTCGCGTTCGGCTTTAAAGCAACCGCTCTCCTCCCACTCTTTGTACAGTCTGTCTTCAAAATCTTTGGGGTTATAAGTTTTTTCCATTAAAATTCTCCGAAAATTATGTATACACAATTATTATAATCATAACCTTTCATATTGTCAAACACATACGGCGCAAGCATAAAATGTATTATTAAATTTTTAAGGAGCTTTACTTATTTTGAAAAACAAATTTATTTGCTCGTTGCTTGCACTCTGTTGCACGGCAATCATACCTTTTGCGGCAGCAGGCTGCAAAAAAGACGAAAACGTTATTAGAATAAACGAGGTCACGCACTCGGTATTCTATGCACCCCTCTATCTTGCCGACGCACTCGGATATTTCGAGGAAGAAGGTTATAAAATAGAACTTAAAAACGGCGGCGGCGCCGATTCTACTATGGCTGCGGTTCTTTCCGGCAACGCCGATATAGGTTTTTGCGGTCCCGAAGCGGCTATTTACGTCAAGCTCGGCGGGAGCAACGACGTTCCCAAGGTTTTCGGCCAGCTCACAAAGCGCGACGGAAGCTTCCTCGTAGGAAGAAATCCCGAACCCGATTTTTCCTGGTCTAACCTTAAAGACAAAGAGATACTTGCGGGCAGAAAGGGCGGCGTTCCCGCAATGACGTTTGAATATGTGCTCAAGTCCGAAAGTGTGACCGCAAACCTCAATTACAGCGTAGAATTCAATATGATGACTGCGGCATTCGAGGGCGGAATTGCAAATTACTGCACGATGTTCGAACCCGTGGCGTCTGAATATCAGGCTGCCGGCAAGGGGTATATCGTTGCTTCGGTAGGCGAAAAGTCTGGCGAGATTCCCTACACCTGCTTTATCGCAAAGAGCAGTTACATTGACAAAAACAGCGCAAAAATAGACGCTCTGCTTCGCAGCGTTACGAGGGCGGTCAAGTACATCAACGAGACGGACAGCGACACGGTTGCTGGATACCTTATGAAATACTTCGACGGCACGAGCCGTAACAGCCTGAAGGTTTCGGTTGACAGCTATAAGAGAATCGACGCCTGGGTAACGGATATGGCGATGAAAGAGAGCTCTTTCGAAAGGCTGCAGGACGTCATTTACGAAGCGGGCGAGTTAGAAAGCAGAGTTAAATTCTCCGACCTTGTCACAACCCAGGCGGCACACAAAATTTACCAAGAAGTTTACGCATAATGCTTGAATTTAAGGATATTTTTTACACCTACCACACGAAGGCGGGCGAGACGACCGCGGTAAAGAATTTGAGCTTTACCGTGGACGACGACAGCTTTGTATCCGTAATTGGACCCTCGGGTTGCGGTAAAACCACAATTCTTTCGCTTGCGGCGGGGCTTCTTGCTCCGTCGTCGGGGAAGGTAATACGGGACGGTGGCGAGTTCGGATATATGCTTCAACGGGACGCACTTTTCCCCTGGAGGACGGTTGAACAGAATATTTTCCTCCCCCTCGAGGTCAAAAAGCGCAACACTCCCGAAATGCGCGAAAAAGCGATAGCGCTCGCCGAAAAATACGGGCTAGGAGACTTTCTCAAAAAAACTCCCTCCCAGCTTTCGGGAGGGATGAGACAGAGAGTCGCGCTCATACGAACGCTTGCCGCCGAACCTCAGATGCTACTTTTAGACGAACCTTTTTCCGCACTCGACTATCAGACGAGGCTTGAGGTGTGCGACGATGTTCAAAGAATTATAAAGAGTGAAAAAAAGACGGCGCTACTCGTCACTCACGACATTTCCGAGGCAATTGCGCTGTCCGATAAGGTGGTGGTTCTCTCCGCAAGACCCGCAACGGTGGTTGCCGAGCATATTATAGACTTCGGGGAAAATATACCTAAAAAGCGTAGAGAGTGCGGGGAGTTTGCCTCTACCTTCGAAATTTTGAGAAAGGAACTCGGCATATAAATTTAAGCGGAATTTTAACCTATGAAAAACAAAGTCACATTTTCGCGCGAGCATATCGCGTATCTTAAAAAACAAAGACAGAAAAAAATAATTATCGCCGTGTCGCGCTGGCTCGTGCTTGTGCTGCTTCTGGGACTGTGGGAGCTGTGTGCATATTTGGAGTGGGCGGACCCGTACATCACGAGCTCGCCCTCCCGCGTGTGGCAGACTATAGTTGATCTGAATAATGGGAACACGCTATTCTACCATATAGGCATTACGCTTATGGAGACGGTTGCAGGCTTTTTAATAGCCGTAGCGCTGGGCTATATTATTGCAGTTGCGCTGTGGTCGAGCGAGGCTTTAAGAAAAATTACCGAACCCTATATCGTGGTTTTAAATTCCCTGCCTAAAATTGCGCTCGGACCGCTTATAATCATCTGGATAGGCATAGGCTACGACGCAATAATTTTTATGACGGTAATTGTTTCGATTATAGTTTGCATAATGAATATGCTGGCGGGATTTATTTCCGTTGATAAAACCAAAATGCTGCTTATGAAGTCTATGGGAGCGGGCAAAATTACTACTTTGAGAAAGCTGATTATTCCCTCCTCCCTGCCCGCGCTAATAAGCACGTTAAAGGTTGCCGTGGGGCTTGCCTGGATTGGCTCTATCATGGGCGAATACGTCGCCTCCGAGGCAGGGCTTGGCTATCTTATAAATTACGGCAGGCAGGTTATGAATTTGAACCTTGTTATGACTGCAACCTTTATTCTCTGCGTGCTGGCGGGCGGGATGTACGCAATCGTGGCACTTGTAGAAAAGATAGTCGTTAAACAAAATTAAAATTTAAGGGCGGAGCAATTTTGCTCCGCCCCTTTTTATTAAAATTTTTTTACAAAAAACGCGTTATCTGCAATATAGTACGGGGGCAATTTTATTCCACCGTAATTAAAACCGCTTAAACGGCGCGAAGGCATTCGTGTGAGTTGAACCCCTCCAGCTCCGCAAGCTCCTTTAAAATTTTTTCGCTGTCGTCCATTGGAATTACCTCTCCTCCGTGCATCAGGAATTCCTCGCCCTCATGTCTCTTTCTTATTAAACTTTTCTGTCTTTCAATATACGCCGTGAAATTCATTTTACAGCCCTCCTTCAATTTACATTAACTATTTTACATATTATAGTTGACATATATTGTCATATATGATAAAATATTTTAAAAATTTTTCCGCAACGGTTTATAGTATGCGGAAAGGACAAACTTTATTCTTTGGAGGGGATATGAAATACGAAACGATGATAAAAATGCTTATGTATCTTCTGCAAAAGCGCAAAATCACGGCACGCGAGCTGGCGGAAAAGTACGACGTTTCGGTAAGGAGTATTTATAGGTACGTTGAGGAGCTAATCATAAGCGGGGTCCCCATAGATATTGAGCGCGGACGGTACGGCGGGCTGACCATTGCCGACACGTACCGCCTTCCCACGGGCTATTTTACCCGTGAAGAATATACCGCCACTATAAACGCGCTAGACGCAATGGCTTCGCAAATTTCAGACGAAAACGTTATCGCCGCAAGGGAGAAGCTTGAAAGCAGACAAAAATACGAAAGGGGCGAGATGTCGATATGCGGAAATATAATAGTTGACGGCGGAACCTGGGGCGACGGCAAAAAATTTACCGAAAAGATGCAGGTTTGCGAACAGGCGGTCAACGAGTGCCGCTCCCTCGTCATAGAGTATATTTCGCGTGAGGGCAAGATGAGCAGGCGCACCATCGACCCCTACGTTCTTATCTATAAACAAAATATCTGGTACGTATATGCGTTCTGTCATAGCAAACGCGAGTTCAGAACCTTTAAAGTAGGCAGGATAAGGTACGCCGCATTTACCGACAAAACCTTTGAAAAAAAACAGTTTACGCGCGACGACATTGACTTGAATTTTTACTACAACGCCGAAGAGCTTATTGACGTTACCTTCAGAATTGAAAAGAATTCCCTTCCAGATGCCGAGGAGTGGCTGGGTATAGACATCATCGAACCCTGCGGCGACGCATTTGAAGCTCACGCCTCTCTGCCAAACGACGAAATGCTTGTAAATAAGATTTTAAGCTACGGCGGAGCCGTGACGGTAACAGCTCCCAAGGAGCTTAAAGACAAGGTGGCCTACACCGCCAAAAAAATTGCCGAACAGTATAAATAATAAACACGCGGACGCTGTCCGCGTGTTTTGTTAATTGCTTTAATTACAGTTTAGTTTACTCGGGTAATTTTTCTCCGCCGAGAATATGAATATGCAGGTGGTGAACGGTCTGATTTGCATCATCGCCCTGATTCACTATAAGTCGGTAACCGTTGTTGCAACCGTTTGACTTTGCAATTTCAGGAATTTTAGAAAGCATATACGCAAGCGTTTGCGCGCGCTCGCTATCCACATCTTCCAAAAGCTTGAAGTGGTCCTTCGGAACTGCCAAAAGATGCACCTTTGCCTTGGGTGCAAGGTCGGAAAAGACAATCATTTTATCGTCCTCATAGACCTTACCGGAAGGCAATTCACCCCGTACAATCCTGCAAAAAACGCAATTTTTATCCAACATTTTCTTTTCTCCTTATTTTCTTTGATTTTATTTTAAAAGCAATAAACGCGGCGACACCTATAAGAAAAATTCCCGCCGCAAACGAAGAAATAACAATCTCCGCCGTATCGTCTGTATACCAATCGAGAACGGCAACGAATTCCTCGGAATCTGCGTTGTAATAGCAATAGTAAAAATTGTTTACATTTATATAAGTTACGTATCTGTATTCGATACCCTCGGAAGTAACTGCGTCAGGAATTTTTAGTCGACATATATTATACCATTTCTCTCCGTCATTTACCGAAATAGACATTACACTTCCGCTACTTTCCCCGGTTTCAATGTTGTTATACAATTCAAAACTGTAACGGTAATTGTTTCCGTCTTCCTCTTTGACGGTAACAACAGCATACGCATACAAGTCGTTGGTTTTCCAATAACTATCAATTTCTGAAAAGGGGGTGTCATAATCAAACTCTTTATCCCACTTTGCAAGAAAGGTTTTATCCCCCTGAACAAATTCTATAAACTCCTCTTCCGACTTAAATCTTTGGGATATGTCTACGTAGTCTACGGGTGCAAAACACCATAAAATAAAGGTTATTGCGACAAGCACGGCGGTTAACGCGGCTATAAAATTGGCGGAATCAGACCACCGTTTTGCAATTTTTGCAGTTACCCGACTCCTGTCTTCGGTGACGGGTATTACGAGCTGAACGTCGCCCATGACCGCCGTTTGCCTATAAGGCTTACGCTCCTTTTTTAAAACCACAGCCGAAAATACTATTGCTGCCACAACGCATAAGATTGTAGGAAGTACGTGAAGATCAACTTCGATGGGTATATCCCATAGAAAGTGCATCGCAATACTTGAAAGCGCCACAGCTAAAAAGCGTAAATCATACGGGCGGCATTTGAATTTGCAGAATGCCCAGCCTATGACGGCTGTCCAAAGCGTGTGTGTGCACACTGCAGTCCAGGCACGTTCTACCGAAATTTCCACCATCCTGAAAACGCCGCCGTAGGAATAAGCGTATATGTAGCCCATATCCTCGGTTATGGAAAAGCCCGCGCCGATTGCCGCGCCGATTATAAATCCGAGCATAGGACTGCGTTTTTTGAAAATGAGTATGACGACTATTACCGGGATTGCCTTTGCTGACTCTTCCAAAACTGCCGTCCAAAGCGTTGAAAGCCATTCGTTTTCGGGATAGAGAAAGTAATATCCGAACATCGTTATGAAGTCCGCCGCTATCGCTCCCAGCATCAAAATCAATATAAAAAGCACGAACGAAAGATTTCGCTCGGGATTGAGTTCGTATATAAACACGGCAACGGTCAAGTTCATAAACGCCCCGCCCAAAAGATAAAGCGTGGGTACGGCTATACCGTTTTCGGAAAAATCAATAAGGAACGCAATAAGAGCAAAGAGCACAAACGAAAGTGCAAAAACGCGAACGTACATCCAGCCGTGTTCAAGCTTTTCTTTACTCTCATTCCCGCGCATACCGCGGGTAAAAAATTCCTTATACTCCCTTTTCGTCCTCGCGCGGAAGGTCTCTTTTATGAAATTACGAAACCTCTGCCGCTTGCCGAGTTTTGGTTTTGAAAATTTTTTCATTATCCGTTTCCAATATTATTTAAACGAGCTCTGCAAGTGCTCCGTCCAAATAGGCTTCTTTAAGTTTAACAGTATATTTTTTGCCGGAGCACAAGCTCGCCTCAATATAAACTTTAATATAATTTTGCGTATAACCCGCAAAATATTCCCCCACCTGCTCCTCTGCTATAAGCTCGTAATTTTTTCCGATACACCCCGTAATATACCGCAACGAAGCGCAGTTTGCCGTTTTTAAAAGCCTGTGCATACGGTCGGATTTAACATCGGCGGGCACGTCTTTCATTTTGTACGCTACGGTGCCCTCCCGTGGCGAAAAGGCAAAGGCGTGAACACGCGCAAATTTGGCTTCCTCGATTATAGTAAGACTCTTTTCAAAGTCATCCTCCGTCTCCGTGGGGAAACCCGCGATTATGTCGCAAGTAATTGCCGCGTCGGGGAAATACTTATAAATTAGCCCGCATTTTTCAAGATATTCTTCCCTAGTGTAGTGTCTGTTCATGGCTTTTAAAACAGCAGTACTACCGCTTTGAAGCGAGAGATGAAATTGAGGGGCAAAATCTTTTAAGCCCTTCAATGCCGTCAGAAAATCCTCGGTTATGACGGTACATTCAAGCGAACCCAAACGGATACGCTTTTCAACACCGTTTAGAGCCGAAATTAAATCCTTTAATGTGCGGCCGTTATCGTTATAGGCTGAAATATTAATGCCGTTCAAAACGACCTCGGGACTTGTGATTTTTGAAATTTCCCCCGCAATATCCTCGATTGAACGCGATATTTCACGTCCGCGGAGGTAGGGAATTATGCAGTAAGAACAGAAGTTGTTGCACCCGTCTTCTATCTTTATAAACGCGCGTGTTTTGGTCTGCTTGGGGAACAAGAGGGACAAATTGCACTTTGAATATGCGGCGGCTATGGCGCTTATAAGGCTCTCTTTGTTGCGTGCGCCGCAGACGAAATTGACTCCTCTTTGAGTAAATGCGGCGGCATCCTTCTCCGAGGCGCAGCCGCAGATATAAATATCGGCGTATGGATTAAACTTGCGTACGCGCGCAACCGCCTGACGGCTCTTCTTTTCCGCCTCTTTTGTAACTGCACATGTGTTAATTATAAAGATGTCGGCGGGGCAAAGACTGTCCGAAACTTCAAACCCCATATCTTCGAGTGTCGCCATAATGGAAGCAGACTCGACCTCGTTAACCTTGCAGCCTAGTGTAAAGACCACGGCTTTCATTTGAGTTCCCCCAATGCAAACGCCGCAAGCGCACACATAGAAATTGCCGCAGTTTCAGCGCGCAGAATACGTTTGCCGAGCGAAATGCCCGTAAAGCCCAATCTTTCGGAAAGCTCAAACTCTCGCTCGGAAAAGCCTCCCTCGCTGCCCACTACAATCGCCGTACTGCCCGTTATTTCAAGCATATTCCCGCGTGAATTGCTCAAAAACTCGCACGCAAACAGCTTATTTTTGCAATTTTCCGCGGAGTTTAAGGCGGCTGAAAAATTATCGAAATACACCACTTCGGGAGCGCAAGCACGCAAACACTGCTTTGCCGCCTCGTGCGAGACTTTATTTAATCTTTCAATTTTATTTTGGTTCATATAGGCGGAGCAGTACTCCGAATTAAATATTCCGATTTTTGAGACACCGAGCTCCACCGCCTTTTGAACGACAAGCTCCGTTTTATCTCCCTTCAGAGCGCCGCAGAGAAGATAAATATACTCGTTCGGCTCTTTATCGCTTTGAATTACCCCCGTAATATGCGCCAACAACCGATGCTTTTCGATTTTTGCAACGATAGCCGAGTACTCCTTTCCGCTGCCGTCTAAAAGGACTATTTCGCTTCCCTCTTCAACACGCAACACCGTTTTGGCGTGTAAAAATTCCTCGCCTTCGAGATATACTTCGGTTGCATTCTGCAAATTTTCGCAAAAAAATCTTCTGGGCGTACTCATAGCTTAAACGAAAGAGCTATCCACTCTCCCTCCCGCACCGTTTTATCGAGTTTGAGATTTTGCGCCGTAAACGCCTTTAAAACCATATCCAAACGACTTTCGATTATGCCGCTTAAAATCAGAATGCCGCCCTCTTTTAAATTTTTGGGGATTGAGGGGGCAAGACCGCAAAGAATTTCGGCAGTGATATTTGCAAGCATAATATCGCCCTTTATTTTAACATCGTTTAAAAGGTCTGCGTGCGCCACAGTCACCTTCGGGGTCACGCCGTTGATTTCTGAGTTGTGCGTCGCGCTCTTTACCGCTACGTAGTCGATATCCGTCAAATAAGCGTGCTTCGCGCCGAGTTTTATTGCAGAAATTCCCAAAATTCCGCTTCCGCATCCCACGTCTATACATACGCTGTCGGGTGTGAGATATTCCTGCAACAGCTTTAAGCACATCGAAGTTGTTTCGTGTTCGCCAGTGCCGAAAGCCATATTGCTGTCCAAAAGCACGACCTCCTCGTGAGGCTGTTTTTCGTACTTTATCCACTCGGGGCAGACAACTATGCGCCCGCCTATATGCAGGGGACGGAAATGATTTTTCCATATCTGAAGCCAATCGTCGCCATCAACCACCCTGCGTGTATCTTCAAGAGTTCCGATACTTAAAAAGCCGCTGCTGTTTTTTGCAAGCTCTTCCAAATCGGTGCGGATGAGGGGCGCGGTCTTTTTTGTTTCGTCCAATGGAATAAAGCATTTGACAAGCACTTCCCCACTGTCCGCAGTGAGGCTTTCGTCTATGTAATCCCAATACATTGCCTTGTCACGCTGCAGGGCTATGACGTCCTTGACGTCAGAAATTGCGACACCGTAGGTGGTGTACTGCCAAAGCACGTCGGCGACGAGCTCGCTGCCCTCAGTTGTGGTGTGAATAGTAAATTCGGTAAATTTCATAATTAAATTTTACCACCAAAAACCTTTTATGTAAAGCAAAAAGCGCCGCGCAAAGCTTGTTTGCGCGGCGCATAACGCTTATTGCTCTATTTCAGAAAGATATTGGACGGCGGAGTGAAGGGCAACGTTCCCCTCTCCCGCGGCTTTCATATACTGATAGGGTCTGCCAGTGCAGTCGCCCGCGGCAAATACGCCCTTTATGTTCGTTTGCATCGCTCTGTCAACGACTATATGCCCCTCATCCATTTCCAGTCCGTGCAAAAGTATCGAAGGAGAAACCGAGCTACGCAAAATAAACAAGCCGTCGATTTCAAGACTTCCGTCTTTGAACACTATTTTCTCAAGTCTTTTCTCCCCCTCGAACCTTATCGGGCTCTTTAAAAGAATTTCGGCGTTTTGCGATTTTATTTCGTAGCCTTTGTAGAGGGGCATTACGTAAGCCTTGTTCGCGACCGAGCAAAGAAATTCTATCTCGTGCTCGAAACGTTTGTCGGTGCAGAGAATCGCGATATTTTTGCCTCTGTACATAAAACCGTCGCAGGTGGCGCAGTAGCTTATTCCCCTGCCTACGAGCCTCTCTTCGCCCTCTATTTTAGCCGTATCGACTCCGAGGCAAAGTATTACCGTTTTAGCCGTAAAATCTTCGGTTCCCGAAAGCAGCGTAAAGCAATTGCCCCCCGAATATACCCCGTTTACGACCTTATCGACGGGTTTTATACCCAAGCTTTTGGCGTGGTTTAAAAATGCCTTTGAGAGCTCTTCCCCGCTTACGTCGGGTAGCCCGAGATAGTTTTTTACAAGCGCTGCCTGACCGACCTTTTTAGAGACGCTAAGGCTTGCAAACCATATAAAATTTTGATTTAAAATTTTGGCGTTCATTGCAGCCGAAATGCCCGCAGGTCCGCTTCCTATAATTGCAATATCGTACATTTTATTATTATGCCCAGTTTTAATCAAGTCATCCTATTTCAGGATGACTTGAAGTCTTTTTAATCCAGTTTTGTAAGCATTTCCGCCAAATCTTCCATTTCCTTGGGCGGAAGCTTTGCATGGCTCTGCTTGACCACCATATCAACCGCAGCTTTTGCGCGCTCGATAGGAATTATTGTTCCTACGCCCGCAACGCAGCCGCCGGGACAGCCCATACCCTCAATCATATATCCGTTAAGCTTGCCGGCCTTCGCAAGGGTTAAAACCTTTCTGCAATCCGAAAGCCCCTCTGCGTGTTGGATTTTTACGGGTGTGCCGGGGAAGTATTCGTTTATACAACTTTCGATTGCGCTTGCAACACCGCCTGCGCAGGCGTAGCCTCTGCCCGCACCCGTCGCCTCGAACGTTACGGGAAGCTCTTCCAATTCTTCGGGGTTGATGCCCTTGCCTGCGAACATACCGCCAAGCTCTTCGAATGTAATTACAAAGTCGACGTAGCTTCTTACGGAGTGCCTTGATGCCTCTAACTTTTTAGCGGCGCAGGGACCTATGAACACTACGCGGGCGTTTGGTCTTTTTACCTTAATGGAACGCGCGGTGGCAACCATGGGTGTGAGCTCCTGCGACACTTCGGAAGCGAGGTCGGGGAACTGTTTTTTAACAAGTACCGCCCATGCGGGGCAGCAGCTTGTGAAAAGGAAGGGAAGCTCGCCCGTCGTCACTTCTTTGACGTAGTGATGCGCTTCGGCAATACAACCCACGTCTGCTCCGACGGCAACCTCGTAAACTTCCTTAAAGCCCAAAGCAAGAAGCGCCGCTTTTATGCGTCCGGGAGTTGCCTTGGGTCCGAACTGACCTATAATTGCGGGAGCTACTGCAGCAACGACCTCGTCGCCCTGCTTAATTGCCTGTATAAGCTGATAAATTTGTGACTTATCTGCAATTGCTCCGAAGGGGCAAGCTGACATACACTGTCCGCAAGCCACGCATTTATCGGTATCTATATGCGCTCTGCCGTACTCGTCAGAAGAGATTGCCCTCACGCCGCACGCCTGAGCGCAGGGACGGAAATGATGGGCAATAGCGTCGTAGGGGCAGGAAGCTTTGCACTTTCCGCATTTGACGCATTTGGACTGGTCTATATGCGATTTGCCGTTTACAATTGAAACGGCGCCCTTGGGACAAGCCTTTATACAGGAGTGAGCAACACAGTTACGGCATTGGTCGGAAACAACGTATTCGTTGTCGGGACACATATCGCAAGCCGACGGTATGACCTGCATCAAAGGCGGTTCGTAATATTTTTCAGCAATATTGCTCTTATCCACACCCGAGGTTATGTGCACGGGCTTGTTTGCAGGCCTTAAAGAGAGTCCCATAGCAAGGCGGACGCGCTCGGAAGCTATCTGGCGTTCGCGGTAAATGCTCTCGCGGTATCTGGGAATTTCATCGGGTGTAATAATGTAAGGAATTTCCTCCAAATCACTTGCAGGGTTATCCGATTCGTACGCTACGCGCGCAACTTCGGCAAACACCCTCTTTCTCAAATCGGTTACTACGCTCTGACTCTTCATATTAGCTCCTTTGAAATTTATTCTGTAACCCCTGCCTTATCTCCGTCATCGGATTTTTGGGGTTTTTTGACGGAATCTTTAAGTTCGGGATGTTTCATATACTTTGACAAAACGTAATGCTGCAGGAAAAAATAACCTATTCCGAGCAACACCATAACTATACTCCAAATCTGCGAGGGGTACAGCGGAACTCCGGGTATGAGAACACCGCGGGCATCGGCGCGGAAATATTCTATTATAAACCGCCAAATACCGTAGGAAACGGCGTACACACCGAAATTATAGTTAAACTTGAATTTGAAGTATAAAATTATCATTATTATGGCAAGCAAGGCGAGAAAAATACACTCGAAAAGCTGTGTGGGAATTACCTTGCTGCCCATATACACCGCGCCCGTTGTCGGATTGTAATTTTTGGCGCAGTAGAGCCCGAACCAGGCGTCGGTTTCCAATCCGTAACAGCAGCCGCCGAAAAAGCAGCCTAATCTCCCGAAAGAGTGCGCAATAGCTATCCCTATGGGTATAAACGGCAGAGCGTCTGTAAGCGTTGCGTTCATATTGTTTTGAAGCATCTTTACCTTCGTTCTGGGCGCAATTACGTAGATATAAAGCCAATATACGCCCAAAAAGCTTACTACGCCGCCGATAAGTCCGCCGATAAAGGTCATACTGTCGCCGAGGACGAAGCCTCGCGAGGGATTTGCAATATAATTATAGGTAGCCTGAAAGAGCATTGCCGAAAATATTCCGAAGCCCGTTCCGAACAGCCCTATAAAAAGAATTTTGTCCGATGCGTCTTCGTTGAATTTATTTTTCCACATCGTGTACAATAAAAATCCGAAACACGCCAAAATTCCCACGGCCATGCAAACGCCGTAGGGATAAATTCTGAAGCTTCCGATTTCGATTAAAGGCTGAGGATGCATAATATACCTTTAAATTTAAAGTAAGTAATACAATTTCGCAGTATATTATACAACTTTCGTGCGCAAATGTCAATATAAGAGATAATTAAAAAGACGCGGTAAATTATACCGCGCCTTCAATCATGTTACATTTCGTTGGTTTTTTACCGCTCAGCTTGCGAATGGTCAGCAGATAGAATAATAAGGCTACAAACATGCTTATGCCCCACCCTATCGGCCAAGCCCAGCATACGCCCGAAAAGCCCCACCCGACGTCTGTCAAAAAGTAGACTAAAAGCACACGCAAAACAAGGTCTGTAAAAGTACTTACAGTAAATCCGATATTTCCGCCGCATCCGCGAACTGCGCCGTCCGCAATTATCTTCACGCAGACTACGGGTATGAAGCTGGAAACTATGACGAGAAACTGCCGTGAATATTTCATAGCGTCGTCGGTTAGCTTTTCCTTCTGAATAAAAAGACGGGTAAAGAAATCCGGACAGGTGACGAAAATAACAAGGAATACAACGCTTGTCACAAGCGCATAGCACAGAACGGCTAAAAAGCCCTGTTTTATTCTCTTAACCTCTCCAGCCGCCTTATTCTGTGCCGCAAAATTGGCGAGTCCGTTAGTCATTGAAACAACACCCATGGTTGCCATACATACGAGTTTGAAAGCCGTAGTAAAGCCCGTAGTTGCATCTTCTCCGAGAGAATTTATGCGCGAGTTTACGAAAAAATTGCCAACAGATACAAAACTTTGCTGTAGAATAATAGGAACGGAAGTTTTAAAAAGATCGGACAAAATACTTTTATCGAATTTTTTTGCCCTGTCCTCCGTTTTGAACGCATTGAGCTTTTTAATAAGCACTATTACGGTAAGCACACAGGAAACCGCTTGTGAAATGAGCGTTGCCCAAGCCGCGCCCGCTACATCCTTATGGAAAACACAGACGAAGAGCAAATCGAGCCCAACGTTCAAAAACGATGATAAGACGAGGAAAATAAAGGGCGTTTTACTGTCGCCTAACGCCGAACATATACCGCAGCCGAGGTTGTACAGGAATACGAAAGGCAGCGAGCCGACGTATATATAAAGATAAACAAGACAATCCTGATAGTACGAGGACGGGATATTCAAAGCATTCAGAAAGAGAATTGCAAACGAAAAGCCTATTACCATTAAAAATGCGCAGATGACACAAAAGGAAATCAGCGCGGTGTACACCGTTTCCCGCACCTTCTTTTTATCGCCCGCGCCGAAAAACTTTGCAACAATTACCGCACAGCCGCCGTTTGCGCCGAGTGCGAAAGCGAGCAATATATTTATAACGACGGTGGCGTTGCCTATTGCGTCGACAGCAAGTGCTCCCTCTTTTGCGAAGTTGCCCACAACGAGCAAATCGACGAGCGAATAGAGCTGTTGTACCATTGCGCTGCCGAACAGCGGAAGGGAATACATAAGTAAAACCTTCCATACGCTGCCGTTTGTTAAATTTACCGTTTTTCCACTTTTCATAACGTGTGATATTATAATTGCGAAACATCACAAAATCAACGTTTTTTCGTCAAAAAATTTACGGCGCACCGCCAGGTGCGCCGTTTTCAAAAAATTGTATTTAATTAACAGACGTCATTCTGCCGAGCAGTTTAATAGTCCTGCTCTTCCCGCTCGTACGTTCTCGACGAGGAGTAAAGGTCGAATTCGGCGTCGATGTCGAACTCCGAGTCGTCGTCAAATGCGGCGAGCTTGGAAATTGAAACTTCATAAGCCGTCATAGTCAAAAAGCTTTCGTCGGACTGTTTTTTTTGATACTCTCTGCTCTGAATTCTGCCCGACAGCGCAATTTTATCGCCAACGGAAAGATTTCTTACAAACCGCGCGTTCCTGCCCCACGCAATTGCGGGGATATAGTCAGATTTGTTGTAGCTTCTGTTGACCGCAACGAGCAAATCGGCAATTTCACGGTTGAAAGGTGTGGTTCTGTACACGGGCGGCTTGCAAATATAACCCGAAAGCACCACCGAGTTGGGATTTTTTGCGGGCTGTGTGTCGAGAAGTTCGCGCACGAACACCGTGAGCATGAGCCTTGACCTTCCGCCCTCCAGCTTGTTGTACGAACGGAACTGACCGAGCGCACAGATGGAGCTACCTATCTTCATATCCTCCGTCATAATGCGTTCGGATACCGTAACGGGAAGTATATCCGCCTGCCCCGAAAGCCGCATTACGCGTACCTTGAATTCATAGAACCCTTCGCCGTAGACCTCGTGTGAAAACTGTGCTTCGGAAACTATTTCGCCGTACAAGTATACCTTGTTGTTCTTTTCCGTGTTGTAATTCATATATGCCTCCAAAAAAATGTTCTTCCTAAAATTTAAAACTCTTAATGGCGCAAGCAAAACCACGCTTTTGCGCCCGCGCACTCAATTTGCGCATACCTGCGCCTTTGCACTCGAATATTAGAAATTTTTTACAATGAGGTGTGCAAAGCAGCGCTACGCTCGCGCGGTGGAAGTGAATTGCCGCAATTTTATTATTGTTTGCCCTTAATTATTGCGGCAAGAGAAACATAGTTTCTCAAAGTCACGAAAATTTGCTTTCGCAGAATAGAAAGTAAATTTTGTGAACGGCTTTATTGCGATGATTTTTGTCTGCCGGTGCCGTCTATCACGTAATTTTCGCGGTAAATGAGTTCGCCGACGGGGACGAAGGAATATCCTCTGTTTTTCAAAGTTTCTAAAATTATGGGTACAGCCTCGGCGGTGTGCAGCCCGTTATTGTGCATAAGTATTATCGAGCCGTTTTGCACGCCGTTTATAACTCTTAACGCCAGATCTGAAGCAAGAAGGTCACGCCAATCCAAACTGTCGACGTCCCACTGTATGGTATAATAGCCGTTTTCGGACGCCGTTTTGATGAGTTCGTCGTCGTAATCGCCGTACGGTGCGCGGAACAGGTCAACCTTCTTGCCCGTAATATCCGTGATTGCCTGCGACGAGGAGGCGAGCTCTGCCCTTATGTCCTCGGCGTTGAGTTTGGACATATACGAGTGCGTCGAGGAGTGTGTGCCTATCTCGCACCCGCTTTCGTCTATTTTTTTGACAAATTCGGGGTACTTTTCCGTCCAGAACTCCACCATAAAAAATGTTGCGCGGACGTCAGAAGCCTTTAGGGCTTCGAGTATTTTATCGGTGTACTCCGTTCCCCACGCACAGTCGAAGGTTATGGATACGAGCTTTTCCTCCCTGTCAACGCTGTAAATGGGGATTAAGCGGGGAGATTTGCCGTAGTATACGGCGTATGCGCCCGTCGCATTGACGGTAATTAAGAGGATTGCCGACATCGCAATCGTTGCAAGAACCAATAAAATATTTTTGAATTTAATTACGAAAGCCAAATTTCTCTCCGATTATACAAGATTATTCAAGTCGACGTCTGTCGGCGAATTTGTTATTTCGTCTACTATTGTCATTTTTCAATCTTTTGAATTTTGTATTGCTTTGAACCGCTTGCGTTTTAAACCCGACAAATTCAAGTCCAACACACGGCTCAAAATATTTTATTATGCCCGTCCCGCCAATATTACTTGACTTGAATATAAAAATAGCCGCCGCGGCTTACTGCCGCGGCGGCTGTCACTTGCGAATTATTTAAGTTTGCCCTTTTCTTTCCTTATCTCTTTTACTTTTTTTTCATATCCGTAATCGGACGGGGTGTAGTAAATTCTGTCCTTTAATTTGTCGGGTAAATACTGCTGTTCTACGTAGCCGCCCGAATAGTCGTGCGGATATTTATATTTACTGCTCTCAAACTTTGAATTTTTGTCGCCGTAGGAATTGTCTTTAAGATAGGGCGGAACACCATCGTCGTCGCGGATATTTACCGCATCCTCTTTTGCCGCGGACATAGCCGTAACCACGGTGTTGCTCTTGGGAGCCTCGCATACGTAGATTATAGCGTTTGAAAGGGGGATAAGCGCTTCGGGATAGCCTATTTTTTCGAGCGCGTACATTGCCGAAGTTGCAACAACGAGCGCGTTGGGGTCCGCCATGCCTACGTCCTCGGACGAGTGTACGACAAGTCGCCTGGCAACGAGCATCGGGTCGCCGCCGCCCTCTATAAGGCGCATTGCGTAATAGAGCGCAGCGTTGGAATCGCTGCCGCGGAGAGACTTGCAAAACGCCGAAAGGTAGTTGTAATATTCGTCGGAATTATATGCAAGAGATTTGCGCTGTATGGACTGCTCCGCATCCGAAAGAGTAACCTTAATTGTGCCGTCAGCCTGAGGGGGCGTAGTCAGCACTGCAAGCTCCAAGGCATTGTAAGCCATCCTTAAATCTCCGCCCGAAAGTGACGCTATATGGTCGAGTGCGGCGTCCTCTATTTGTGCCGAATATTTACCCAAACCGCGGCGTTTATCGGCGACCGCTTTTGCAATTGCCCCCCTAATATCCTCGAACGAAAGCCTTTTAAACTCAAAAATGCGACAGCGTGAGACTATTGCGGGAGTCATCGAGGCAAAAGGATTTTCCGTAGTAGACCCAATAAAAATAATGGTTCCCTGTTCGATTGCGGGGAGGAGTGAGTCAGATTGCGTTTTGTTAAAACGGTGGCACTCGTCGAGCATAAGATATGTACGTTTGCCGTAGAGCTTTAAGTTGTTTTTTGCCGTTTCAACCGCCTTTTTTACGTCGGCAACGCCCGCCTGAACGGCGTTCAACTTTATGAAATCGCCGTGCGTGGTGGAAGCAATTATGTTGGCAAGCGTGGTCTTTCCCGTTCCAGGAGGACCCCAGAAAATACAGCTTCCAAGCCTGTCCAAAGCTATTGCGCGGCGGAGCAGCGACCCCTCGGAAACAATATGTGACTGCCCGATAAAATCTTTAAGCGTGTCGGCGCGCATGCGCTCTGCAAGCGGTTTTGCAACCTCTTCGTTGCCGTTTAAATCAAATAAATCCATAGTTAGCTCTCAATGAGATTTTTAATATTTCCAACATTATCTTTGCCGAGCTTGTAGCCTGCATTAAACGCCCTGTCAAGGTGTTTTATGACGTACTGGTTCATATCCTTTATTTCGGGTTCCAGCCAAAGGTCGCACAGCCCTTTTTCAAGCTCTCTGCGCTGTTTGGTCTGGTGTGTATCCATAATGTCGAAAACCCGAAGCGCCATAGACACTATATTGTGAACCTCGTCAATTGGCTCGGCGGCGTTTTTAAGCACGTCGACTGCTACCACGACGTCGGCACCCATATCCTTTACGGTCTTTACCGGAACGCGGCAAAGGCATCCGCCGTCGATGTACAGCCCAGACCCCGATTTGACGGGACGAAAAATAGTGGGTATGGTGCTCGAAGCCTGCACCGCCTTTACGGCGCTTCCCCTTTTAAAGGTATGCAGTTTGCCCGACATTAAATCGGTTGCCACACACCTGAAGGGAATTTTCATATCCTCAAGGTTGGTATCCCCGAGATATTCAACAAGCAGATCGCGCATTTTTTTACTGCGCAAAATGGACATTTTAGAAATTACCGTAACGCTCACGTCCACGATATCGCGCATTTTTATGTCGAGGACAGTGTCTTTAATCTCCGTAGCAGTCATGCCCTTTGCATAGCAACTGCCTATTACTGCTCCCATTGAACAGCCCGCTATATAGTCGGGAATTATTCCCTCTTCTTCCAACGCCATTAAAAAGCCGGCATGGGCAACTCCCCGAGAGCCGCCGCTTCCGAGTGCAAGTCCCAAAGTCCTACTCATAAATTCACCCCTACAAAAATAATTTTATTATGTAATGGTTAAATCTCGCGTACCTTATTTATTGCTTTGTGTTATGCTTTTGTGCTTCGGAGCGTCTATAATAATATTTCCCGAAAGATATATAAACTGCTGTTTTCAGGGCTTTGCAATGTGGGCACAATGCGTGTTGCCCTCACTGTTCCCTTTTATGATAATAACTTTGATATTCACTAAAACAGGTATGGCGGACAAGGCTTCGCTCCCGCTTAAAGGTGTTATGCAGAAAATTAAGTTGCCGCCGAGCGCCGGTGCGTGCTTTCTTATGAGCGTATGCTCGGGGTATCCCGCAGGAAGCAGGATTGTGAGCGAATTTTACTCGGGCGGACTCATTGGAAGGCGCGACACGCCCAAGCTTGCTTACTTATGCTCCTCGTCCGGCCCCCTCTTTATTTTGGGAAGCGTGGGGGTCAAGATGTTCAAGGATAAGGGCGTGGGGTTGAAAATTCTTGCCGCACACATATTGTCTATTTTGGTCGTTGCTATAATAATATCCGTAGCCTCGAAAAAAAGTGCGACTTCTTCGGCTGAAAGAACGCCGTATAAGGGCAACGTCCTATACGACGTTTTTTACGGCGCGGTAATTTCAGTCGCAGTTGCAGGCGGGTTTATAGCCTTTTTTTACGTTCTTTCAAGATTTGTTGTCGACTTTAAATTATTATACCCCATACAACTGCTATTTAATCTTTTTTGTGACGAACAGACTTCGGAGGCAGTGTGCACGGGGATTATTGAGGCCACTTCGGGTTGTAGCGCACTTTCATTATGCCAGGGCTATCTTGCCGTTCCGCTTGCGGGATTTTTAATTACCTTCGGCGGAGTTTCAATACTCTGTCAACAGCTGTGCTATCTCGTTGGAATAGGAGTTAAGCCATTGAAATTTATTGGCGTGAAAGCTCTGCAAGCCGTCTTATGTTTTATGGTTTTACTACTGTTAAATTTTTTTTAAAAAAATACGTTATTTTGGGCATACTATGTGGGCAATTTAATGTTTGCGCGAAAAATACGCCTTTAATATGCACCGAGAATTTTAAAGGAACTTGAGGCGCTTTCAACCTTTTTGAGTACTGATTTTACCTTGTCGGAAAAACAGTCCCCGTCAATTTCGATAAAAAATCTGTATTCGCCGAGCCTGTCCTTTACGGGGCGGGATTCTATTTTAGTCATATTCAGCCCGCCGGACGATATAATTGAAAGTATGTTCAAAAGCTCGCCCGGTTTGTGGGGGCAGGTTGCCGAAAAATACATTTTTTTAGAGGGTTTGCAGTCTTCAACCCCTCCTTTTTTTATGAGAAGAAAGTGTGTGCGGTTTGACTTTTCGTCGGCTATATTGTAGGAAGAAAGAGTAATTCCCTCCCGTTTTGTGTGCGCGCCGACTATGCATGCATCGGTATCGTATTCAATCATATCCAGCCCTGCGGCGGTAGAGGGCGCGCCCACAAGTTGGGCTTGGGGGAAATTTTTTGCCAAATATTGCCCGCACTGTTCAAGCGCCTGCCTGTGCGAAAAAATACGCGTTATTTTAGCCATATCCGCGCCCGAGCGGGTCGCAATGCGGTGGTCGATTTCTAACGAAAGATCTTCAAACGCAATAAGCCCGTCGGTGTACTGCAGTAAATCTATATTCTGATTGACCCCGCCGTTTAAGCTGTTTTCTATCGGCAGAACGGCAAGATTACACTCCCTTTCCAGAAGCGCTTTAATTGCGAGGGCAAAGGATGAATATCCTAAATATTCTGCCTGCGGGCGGAATCTTTCGGCGGCTATTTTGCTGTAGCTTCCGTCGGGACCCAAATATGCTATTTTATCCATTTTAGGCTTTCTCCGCTATGTCGAGTATCAGACGCTCGGTGTCCTTCCAGCCGAGGCAAGGGTCGGTTATCGATTTACCGTAGATGCAGTCCTCTTTTTGGTTGCCCTCTTCGATAAAGCTCTCTATCATAAAGCCCTTTACGATTTTTTTGAAGTCCCTGTCGTACTGCCTGTTTTGCATAGCCTCTTCACAGATACGGATTTGCTGCTTGAATTTTTTCGCACTGTTGGAGTGGTTTGCATCTATTATAATTGCGGGGTTTTTAAGTCCCGATTTTGCGTAGCCCTCCGCCACCTGCATTACCGTTTCGTAGTGGAAGTTGGGAATATCGTTGCCGTATCCGTCTACCGCACCGCGCAAAATGCAGTGGGCGAGCGGATTGCCTTTGGTCTTGACCTGCCATTCGTTAAGCTTGAAAACCTGCCCGCTCTGCGCCGCATAGACTGAGTTGAGCATTGCAATAACCGAGCCGCTCATAGGGTTCTTTACGCCGACGGGAACGTCTATCCCGCTGGCAACAAGTCTATGAAGCTGATTTTCGCACGAACGTGCGCCGACGGCAATATATGTGAGTAGGTCCTCGACATAATGAATATTTGTGGGATACAGCATCTCGTCCGCAGCCGAAAGACCGCTTATTTCTATCGCCTTAATATTGAGGTGGCGTATGGTGTAAATACCGTTTAAAATATCCTCAGACTTGGTGGGGTCCGGCTGAGAAAACATACCCTTATAGCCTACGCCCAACGTTCTGGGCTTGTTGGTGTATAGTCTTGGAATTATAACCAATCTGTCCTTGACCTTTTCGTTGAGCCTGCCAAGCCGTTCAATGTAGTCAAGAACGGGTTTTTCCTCGTGCGCGGAACAGGGCCCTACAATGAGGATGAGCTTATCGCTCTTTCCGGTAATTACGTCCGAAACAAGCACATCGCGTGACTCTTTTATCTTGCGCAGCTCTTCGGACATGGGCATTGCTTTCAATATTTCATCAGGATCGGGTATCCTGATTTGTTTTTCAAACATCTTTATTCTCCGTAAGTTCTAAAAAATCTTTATAAATTTCTTTTGGAATAAGCTGCGAACAGTCTTTTTTGAACTTGACCGACGAGCGGACGAGGGTCGAGCTTATATGCAAATTGTCCTGTTCGGCAGGGATATAAATGGTAATCATATCACCTTTTAACTTCTTACTTGCAAACATATCTGCGTTTTCGTACTCAAAGTCAACCGTGTTCCGTACTCCACGCACGTAAAAGGGGGTATTTTCCTTATCCAACAAGTCAACAGCCGCACCGCTGAAGGTCACAACCTTTACACGGCTTTGGCTTTTATACAGTTTTTTAAGGAGGTATTCCCTCTCTTCCGAGGTCAGATATGAAGTTTTATTGGGATTTACCATTATTGCAACGACTACTTCGTCGAAGATTTTAAGGCATTTATCTATAATATCCTTATGTCCCGAAGTCGGCGGGTCAAACGAACCCGCATACACACATTTACGCATCTATTCACCCTTAAAAAATGTCAGATAGGTCTTGCCGTACTTGCGCTCGTCAAACACTGTCAAGCCATCTATCTTCCCTTCGAATTTTCTGTCACGCTCGAAAATTACAACGCCGTTTTCATTTAAAATTTTTCCATTACCTATAGCGTTCAAGGAGTCGATTCCCGCATCCGAGCCGTAGGGCGGATCTATAAAAATGAGGTCGTATTTATTTACCGAATTTGCAAGACATTGGGCGTAATCCAACCTTGAAACGGTGTAGCTTTTCTCGCTTGAAATTTTTCTCAAATTCTTCGTTAAAACGGCTATACTTGGGGGGGAATTATCATTAAAGCAGACAAATTTAGCTCCCCTGGAGAGGCACTCAAGCCCGAGAGAGCCGCTTCCGCAAAAGAGGTCTAAAACGGTTGCGCCTAAAACCTTGTCCGCAAGAATATTGAAAAGACTTTCCTTCACTCTGTCCGCTGTAGGACGAATATCTTTTCCTTCAAATTCGCAGAGCTTCAAGCCCCTGTATTTACCGCTGATTATTCTCATGCTTTCTTCTTTTTATCCTTGACCTTTTGCCGTGCCGCCATATCGTCCTGCTTCTTCTTCTCGATTTTTCCGCCGATAAAATAGGCGAGGGCATGAACACACAGTGCGGGGATTATCCACAAAACGTTAAGCCACTCTGATGCGTGGATATAGCTTAAAGGCAAATATGCCCAACCGAAAGCGTAAATAAGCAAAAATTCACAGAAGGAGTTGGGAAATATACAGTTAATCATCTGAAAAATTATGAACGGTACACAGGTGATAAAGCCTATAATAAAACCCTTATAAATGGCATACTCTCCAACGCCCAAAAGCGATTTTACGTCGCTTGTGCCTATCTCTCTTTTTTTAGCCTGCTGAACGGACTTTCTGTATGCATATACGCCGTTCTGCTTGCCGAAGATCATAAGTACTGCGATAAGCAGAAGCTCCCCGACGACAAGAATTATTATATTCATAATCATATCATCCGACGTCGCAAAGCTCATAATTGAAGCGCTTAAAATAATCATAATCATCAGCGGAAATGCTGCGCCTGAGAGCAAGTCCACAAGCTCCAGTCTTATTTTTTTACCTTTATTCTCTTCCAAATTTATAGACCCCCTTTTCGCATATAAATTCGTCGAGAGGCTCGTCCCACTCGTCTTGTTCAAATTCGTCAAGCTGAAAAGAATACCCGAAACCTACTCGCTTTGTTTGAACAGTTTTTAAATATCTGTCGTAAAAGCCCTTGCCGTAACCCGCACGAAAACCCTTTTCGTTTACGGCGAGCAATGGCACAACCGTTACGTCTATCTTGCCCGTATAGGCTTGTCCGATTGGTTCCGAAATTCCGAACGCTCCCTTTTTCATCTGTCCGCAGGGCACGGGGACGATATTTTCGCCCTCAACCCGCGGGAAAAACACTGATTTACCAAGCTTTAAAAGCTTTTCCTCTATAATTGAGGTTCTTGCCTCGTCGCCTATCGCGCTGTACAGTAAAAAGCTGTCAAACTGCCCATATGCCGCCACAAAATTTTCTGCAATTACCTCGTCACAAAAATCGCGTCTGACGCCCTGAAAATAGCGGCGTTTTATCTTTAATTTGTACCTGATTTCCTGCTTATTCATCTTATATAAATTCTTTCCGAGCGTTGAGTTATTTTGGTCAGTACTTCGTACGAAATCGTGCCGCACCGCCTTGCGTACTCATCGGCATCTTTCATAACACAAGTGAGTTCTCCGCCGTCTTCGCGTATATATGCGTCCATACATAGACTTTTTTCGCCGAGCGGAACTCCTCTGAAAAACCCGTCCGCATATCCCAGTCTGAAAGTCGTAAGCGTCTTATAATTTCTGTCTGCAACGCTGTAGCCCACTCCGCCGCCGATAAAGCGTGTAGTCTGCATCCTCTTTGCATATACCGAGAGCGCCGGCACGAAGCCCGTTCGTTTAAACCCCTGCGGAGCATATCCGTATAGTAAAATCCCGCACCGCGCACCGTATTTTATGTATTTCCCGCCACGCAAAATACCACCGCTTGCCGAAAAATGTGCGCATATATCACTTCGCTTTGCCCGAACAAGCTCTTCCGCGCGTTCGAAAAGCGAAAGCTGTTTTATGCTTGAAGCCGCGTCGTGCGGGGCATACATATGCGAATAAACGCCCTCGATCTGCTCGGCGTCTAAAATATCCAATACCCCTCGCAGCTCGCTTATGGAAACGCCAAGCCTGTTCATGCCGGTATTGACTTTTATATGACACTTTGAATTGCTTATAAGTTGCGCCGTTTGCACGCTGTTTACGGTCAGCGTCAGCGAGTAGAAATTTGCGCGTTCAACGTCGCTTGAATCGAGCGGAGGCGCAAACACGAGCACGGGCTTGGTAATTCCCGCAACTCTCAGGGCAATTCCCTCGTCAACAATCGCAACGCAGAAACCGTCTACAATGTCTTCAATATAGCGAGCGGTTTCTTCGGCGCCATGTCCGTAGGCATCGGCCTTGACGACGGCGTAAAAGAATTTATCTTTTAAGAGCGAACGCACCCGCATGGCGTTGTGCCTTATCGCGCGTAAGTTCACAAACGAAAGCGTTTTTTGCATATTCAAATTATATGCTTTAACGCCGCAAATTGTATATGAGGGTATTTTAACATATCTGCAGCTTATTTGCAATTAAAAATAAAGACCCTGATTTTACAAAATTAAAACCGCAGCTCACTACTGCGGCATATTTTTCTTTATATTGCTCTTTCTATGCCTTATAAGTGGCGCAACCTTGCAAGAAAGAAGAGCGGCAAGAATACACAGGACTATATCTTTAGGCATATAAAGTACGTTATATAAAAATATATAGTTCCAAAGATCGGGCATTTTCAGCCAAAAATGCCATATTAATGCAAAATATGAAATGCCACAAAAATAATCTACCGAAAATGCCGCAAGCGCTGCTATAATATTGCGTTTAATTCCGCAACTACCACCTATATATCCCGCAACAAAAGCAGAAAATATAAACCCGAGAACATATCCGAAGGTGGGCTTGAATACGCTGTAAATTCCGCCCCCGAAACCCGAAAAAACGGGCGCGCCGACAAGGACTAAAAGGCAATAGCAGGTCATACTGACCATTCCCTTGTTTTTGCCGAGAAGCAGACCTGCAAGCACGCTTATAACTGTTTGAAAAGTAAGCGGCACGGGATAGAAAGGAATTTGTATAAACAGCGTGCAGACGGTCATCAGCGCAACGAAAACAGCACACTCGGCAATATCCGCGGCAATGTATCTGACTTTAATTTTCATATTATTTGGTTCAGCTCTCGTAAACGCTGCGTTTTAAAATGCCTATATAGGGCAGCGAGCGATATATCTCGTTATAGTCAAGACCGTAGCCTATCACAAACTCGTCCTCGATATCAAAGCAGTTGTAATCGGGAACAATGTCATATTCGCGGCGTGCGACCTTATTTAATAGGGTAACTATCTTTACGGATTTCGCACCGCGCTCCAAAAGCAAAGCTTTAAGATTGGCAAGTGTAAAGCCGCTGTCGATAATATCCTCGACTATTATTATGTCCCTGCCGACGATATCACGACCGATGTCCTTTTTTATGTTGAGCTTGCCCGAAGACACTGTGCCCGAACCGTATGACGAAACCACCATAAATTCAAGCTCCACAGGCATGGTAAGCAAGCGGATTAAATCGGCACAAAATATTACGCTGCCTTTTAATATACTCACGATAATCGGCGTTTTGTCGGCAAAATCTTTATTTACAAGCTCCGCCACTTCATTAATTCTCGTTTTAAGCTGCTGTTCTGTCAGCAAAATTCTTTCACAATCGGGATGCATTGTTTACTCCTAGGTAATAAATATTATTTCGTTAATTAAAATTTAAAAATTGCTGCCGTTATAACCCCAGTTTTCTATCCCCTGATAGGTTATATAAACCGAAGTGCCGTTTATTCCAAGCTCATCTTTTAACAGATTGCAAACGGCAGCGGTCATTTTTTCGCAGTCGGCAGGCTTAACGTTGCCGAAAGCGCTTATTGCAATATACGCACCGGCTTCAAGCTTAGAGCCAGCAAAGTACAAATCATATTTATCCTCTATACCGACCATAAGATAGCACTCTGGCTTGTGCATAATGGATACAAGCTTTCCTAACCCGCACTTGATGTTATTCTTTTCGTCGGGGGTAAGCTGCTGTGAAAATTTGCAATCAATAAAGGGCATAATTTATCTCCTTAATTTTTAGAAATTTTTGTTAATCGGCACATATGTTGGGGGCAATTCAGTTTTTACTTGAAAAATCATACCCGCAAATACATAGAATTTCCTGCGTGTCGTCTGTGATTTTAACACCGTCCGAAATCTCCACACCGCAAACCGCAAGCACATTATTTTCGCACGCAATGACGGGAATTCTGTCCCTTAACCGAACGGAAATCTTCTTATCCGTAAAGAAATCGTTTAAGCTTTTTTCGCCCGACCCGAACTTTCTGAACCTGTCGTCGGGGTGCCTGAACCGTATTTCGGCATTGTTCGGAATAAGCGAAAAGTCAAGATTTAAAACTCTGCCGTTTTCGCACAAAATACCGTTATTTACGGCATATTCCCGCCCCAATTGCTTTTTTACGCTCAAGTTTACGCCGTAAAATATGCTTTTTTCATCGTTTATATAATCTTTAAGCAATATGCCGCCGTCTATGGGTACTAACTGCTCCTTCACGCAAATGCCTATTCTGTTACCCTCGTTAAACGCTACCAATCCGCAAAATTCAAATTTCTTGCCGCGCTCTGAAGATTGCAAATCAAACAGTGCCTGCATATGCTCGGAAGTATAATCTTTAATTTGACAATTTAGGAGCTTGATTGCCTTCAAAGCCGCGCGGCGGAAAACAACCTTTTCCTCACAAAGCGCAATTTCAACGCCAAACGGCGTATTTTTTATCAACTGCTTTTCTTCAATAAGTTTATCGAAATATTCCTCGTCCTCTCTTGCAAGACGGGAAAATCTGTATATCCCGTTTACCGCCCCGCTCACACATTGTTCAAGCATCGGGATTACGTTAATTCGAACATAGTTGCGGGTGAATTGAGTTGAAAGGTTAGTTTCGTCCTCTACAAACGGTATATTATTGGAGGCGATATAGTCGTCTATTTCGTCGCGCGTGCAGCAAATCAGCGGGCGCACGATTTTAACTTTAACCGATGGGCTTGAGGGCAAATTGATTTCGCCGTCGCAAATTCCGCATGCTCCTGCGATGCCGCTTCCGCGGGCAATGTTAAAGAGCACCGTTTCCGCATTGTCGTTGGCATGATGGGCAGTTGCTATGGCAAAGTTTTCAAGACTGTCTTTTCCAAAATGCTCGGCAGCTAAGACGTAACAGCTTCTGCGCCAATCGCGGGCGGCAACTTCCTCTCCCACCCCTCTGTCTTTAGCCAACCGTTTGCAGTCTTCGGAAAAGGTCAAAAGCGGGATATCCCATTTATCGCAAATACTCCTGACAAACAGACTGTCGCGCTTGGAAGCCTCTCCGCGCAGACCGTGTTCGCAGTTTAAAGCACAGAGTGAAATTGAATACTCTTTAGAACAGGCATTGAGCAAATGCAAAAGAGCCATAGAATCCCTGCCACCGGATACGGCAACACAGATTTTCATTCCTCTCAATGCGTTCAGCTCAAATTTCATAGAAAAATTATAGCATAGTTTTTTTGGGGTTGCAAGTTAAATATAAATAGAAAAATATTTTTGTAAAGGTCAAAAATAGTTGACAAAATTAAATTTATCTTTTAGAATAAAAAAGCCTTTAACGAAAACAGTCATCGCGGGGTAGAGCAGCCAGGTAGCTCGTCGGGCTCATAACCCGGAGGTCGCGAGGTTCGAATCCCGCCCCCGCAACCACTTCCTGCCCGCAAGGGCAATTTATGGCGACGTAGCTTAGTTGGTCTATAGCGGCCGGTTCATACCCGGCAGGTCGGCGGTTCGAATCCACCCGTCGCTACCACAATAATTCCGCTTTACGCGATTACATATAAATTTAAGGCCCGTTGGTCAAGAGGTTAAGACATCACCCTTTCACGGTGGTATCGTGGGTTCGATTCCCGCACGGGTCACCACTACCAACCTAAATCGAACACCCTAAACAGGTGCACGGTTTAGGTTTTTTACTATAATCAAAAGGAGGTTATTATGCAAAACGAAGCAGTTTCAATTTTTAAAACCCTTCTAACGGAACTTGTCAAATCTCAAAACCCATACGCTGGAAATATTATGGAATTTGCAAACCATTTAGACGAAGCCGTTAAAATTGTGCAAAGTTTACCCGTTGATATTCAAAATCAGCTAAAAACGACTATTGAAGCAATGTTAGCGGCACGTGGTTTTCAAGCCGTATTTTTTGGCAGATAACGGCTACTTTATGCCGCGAAAGCCACTTGATATGAGATAGGGGTGTGTTAGGCTATTGACTGCCAACGGCAAAACAAAAGCCCCTTGTGGGCTATTGGCTTGGCTCTTTGCCTTGCCAACACACCACAAAGAGGCTCGTGTCAAGTGGAACGTGGAATAAATAGCCGTTTATGTTATATTGCAATAACAAGCCTTATATTCCGTTCAATGAAAGTTGTCGTATATAAGACAACTTCAAGTATGTTTGCTATTTCGTCGCAAATAATAAAGCCCTGACTTTCGTTGTCAGGACTTTTTCTTATAGGGCTATTAAAGTAGATTTGAATTTTATCGTCGAATAGCACGACTTCTTTTACTAAATACTCTATCATTAGCATCGGCTCTAACTTCAATGCCGTTTCGTAGTATAGCCGTATTTCTTTTTCTGTTAGCTTAATATCGGTCTTACTCTTTTCAATAGCTATAAGCCTATCAAGCTCTTGTTGCCTGCTTTCAAGCTCGCGCAAGCGTTTGTTGGTCGTGTTGGTTATTATTCCTTGCTGAATGGCTGATACAATGTTGTTAAGCGAGTTTTCGATTTGCTTGTATTCCTTTTCCAAGATAAGCAACGTTGAATTTTTACCTAACTGCTCGTCTTGTATTTTCAATATGCCGTTGATTATGTTCGTCATTGTCTGCGGTTTGGATAATTCAGCTATTAGCTTTTCAATGATAAAATCTTCAAGTATATCCTTTCTGATAGGTGCTTTCGTGCAACCATTATGTAAATTCTTCCTGCCGTGACATTTGTAATAATACTTTCTTTTACCGCTCTTACTTGTTCCGCACTCTGCAATTATACTCTGTCCGCAGTAACCGCACTTTATTTTATGACGAAGTAGATACACGGTTTCAATACTTCTTTTCCGTTGACGTTAGATTTTATTTTAGCTCTTACACGGTCAATTATTTCCTGCGGTACAATTCTCGGATAGATATTGTCAACGATTTCTTCTTCGTGCTTGTATGTTCCAGAATACTTGTCGTTTTTAAGTATTCCGTAAACGGTATTCATTGCGAACGGTCTGCCTTTATATAAAACACCTTTTCGTATCAAAGCATTGACTATATCTCTTACATATACGCCTTTGGAATATTCAGCATACATATAACGGACTACTTCGGCTTGATATTCGTCTATTATAACCTTTTTGTTTTCGGCTTTATATCCGTAGGGAAGCCCGCCACCTTGATAATTACCCTTTTTGCGTGTTTCTCTCATACCACGCTTAACTTTCTGTGAAAGCTCTGCGCTGTAATATTGGTTCATACCTTCGAGCAAACTTTCAAGGATAATTCCTTCGGGTGTGTCGGGGATATTTTCCATTGCGGATAACACCTTAACGCCGTTATCTTTTAATGTCTTTTTATGAATTGCCGTTGCGTATTTATCACGGCTAAACCTATCGAGCTTGTAAACGAGTACGTAGTTCCATTTCCTTTTTGCGCTGTCTTTAATCATACGCTGGAAGTCTGGACGGCAATCATTAGTTCCCGTCATTGCCCTGTCGATATAGGTTTCAAGGATAAGTATATTATTCCTTTTTGCGTATTCCTCACATACGCTTAACTGTCCCTCAATGGACTGTTCTGTTTGTTGGTCGCAAGAGTATCTTGCATAGATGACCGCAGTTTTCATAGTTCTTAAAACTCCTTAAATTTAATTTGTCTTTCGACAAGGGGCGAATAAACGGAAGCGCAGAGACTTTTTGTTTGTTGTCCGTCTGTTCCCTTGCCGGTCAAGGGTTGCCGAACGGCAATGCACTTTACCCTTAACGGCAAGTGCGCTTTCGTTTACGCTCCGCCGGACGATAGACAAATTAGTTGGTCAGTTACATTTTGGCATTTGCTTAATAACCTCTTGACTGACCTTTCCCATAATTACGCCCTCGTCTATGCAACGGAAGCTATCAAATAGTAGTAACTTTTTATCGTCCACGCCGTAACCGCAAGCTATATCTTCGTCCAAAATATCGCTCTTGAAGTAGGTTGGTAATTTGCCACCGTAAACAAGTTTCTCGCCCGACTTCTCTATGTATTTGAGTAGGTATTTGACGGACTGCGTTATATCCCACGGAACTTCTATCTTCTTAAAATCGTTCCTGCCGAAGTGTTTAAGAAAGTGCGTATTTTGGTAAGTGGTCTGTACCTTGTGTTGCTTGGTGCTGTAATCTTTGACTTCTACAATTTCGCCTATCATTTTCGGTGTGTAGAATATTCCGTGAAAATGTAGCCTTTGCTTTTCGGGAGAACGCTCCCAAACGCCTATGTACTTCCAACCGTTTCGGCTTACTAAATGTTTCAAGGTATTCCGTAGCTTTTTCTTAAAACTCTCTTCGGTGTGTTTATCGTCCGCATAAGTGAAAGTTACAAAATAGTGCCACTCGCCCTGCGTGTAAATCTTGCGCCATAGCCGAATTTTGCGTTTAATTTCGTTTGTTTTCTTGCGCTCAATATTGCTTGCAATAAATGCTTTTGTTTCCGACTTACTGCTAAACACACCTTGCAATTTCTCGGCAATATATTTCTTCCGTTCCCGCTTTGGCAATTGTTGGCTCTCTGAATACGCCTGTTCAAACTTCTCTTTCGGTGTAGGGGTTGGCGGTGTTTCGTCCTTATTTTGTTGCGGTTTGGGTTTGTGCCGTTTCTGCTTTCCGTTTGAAAAATTTTCGGGTGGTATGGCTATGTAATGGCTTCCGTCAAAATAGACTTTGGTTTCTCTGTATGGCATAAATTCCTCCTTAACCGTTGTCTTGGTCTTTTAATTCTTTAATGCGTGCCAAAAGCGTTTCAAAGAACGAACGCTGTTCAGCTTCGGGCAATGCCTGCACGCTCGGCTCGCCGATTGTTTCAACTTCCAATTCAGTTTTCAGCACTCTTGGCACCTCCTTAATTTCGTTGTGGTTTAAGTGTAAATAAATTGAACAGGTAATAAAACCACCGTACCCCCGACAATTCCACGCTTTTGTTCCGCAAATTCTTGACCTTTTACCGCCGTAAAGTGAACTGCCTCGTCAAGTTACAGTCAAATTGTAAACTAAAATTTCGCCACATAATAGGACATTTACCGAGCCAAAACCCCACATTTGCAGGGCGAAAAACCCACATTACCCCACATAAACACACATTTTCGGGCATAAATTTCGGTTGCCGTTCAAGGATAAAAGCCCTGCAAAATAAAAAACACCCTATGCTAAAAAAGCATAAGGTTAATGTATTACGCCGATGAGCGAGAGAAGGGCGATTCGCAAGCGGTTTAGCGGCGAACGCCCTTCCGCTCGGCGTTCATTTCTTTGATTTTTTTGCCGGGCGTTTTATTTTGTGGCGGGTGCTTGACGGCGCACGAAGTGCGCCGCTCGTTATATCAAGCACCCGCCACAGTGCCATTTTGAGTTTTTAAACATAAAATGCTATTTATAGTATGCGGACATTTGAAAGAATATTTAGTATAATTATGCTATTAATAGTATTCATAGGATGGTATTATGAATAATTTGGAAATATTAGGTGAAAACATTCGAAGCATTCGTAAATCCAAAAATATTTCACAAGAAAAATTAGCGGAAATGTGTGATTTACACCGTACATATATAGGGGCAATTGAGTGCGGGACAAAAAATGTGTGTTTTAAGAATCTAATTAAATTAATTGGAGTCTTAGAATGTGATGTTTGTGATATCTTTAAAAATATAAATTTTAGTGAGAATTTACAGTGAAACAATCTATTTTGGACAAATGGGAAATAAGTGATATAGAGCTTACAAATATTGTTGATGAAAACCCCTCGTTGCGTGGGTTTATTTTTGGTTATGTGAGTGAGTATAAAGCACGTTCATTTTTTATAGATAAAGAGGGAATTACTAACCTTAAAAAATATGATGACCATGATAGAAAAGATAAAGGCGATATATCATTTATATATAAAGGAAGAGAATTTAAAATTGAAGTTAAATCATTGCAAACGAATCTTACCAAAAATCTTGGCGCTGATGTTTGGGGTGGAAAATTTCAATGTGATGCAAGCGATAAAAGGGAAATTTTGTTGCCAAATGGTCATTTAGTAACCACGACCTGTTTAGCTGTGGGAGAGTTTGATATTGTGGCAATTAGTTTATTCTCTTTTGGTGAGAAATGGCGATTTGCATTTGCAAAGAACGCTGATTTACCTCATCCAAGTAATCGCACTAAAAATATTTCCGACGACGATAGGCAATATTTAATAAAATCTCTGATTGACATTACATGGCCATTAAAGCCGCCATTTACAGATAATATATATAGTTTATTAGAGGAATTTATTTAACAAATTTTCTAAGCACTAAAAAGTATGAATGATTTTTACGTGCATGTTTTTGTTTAATCAAACGAGTAACGCACGGCTTATTATTCCTTACTAACACAAATAAATCTTCAACAATAAAGCCAAGTGATTCATAATAATTTATAATTTCTACATGAGTTAAATGCTGTTTGTTTGCACTGACTTCATCTTGACATTTTACAATAAATATACCTTTATTTTTTAATACTCTAAAAATTTCGACGCCAGCTTTATAGTATAGGTCTAAAACTGCATCGTGATATTTAGGTGCATTTTCTTGTTCATACGCTTTACCATTTGAATACGCTTCTCTAAATGAAGAAAAATTTCCATTACCAGCCATATGCGCAGTGTCTTTTCTAAATAATCCCTCCATATAAGGAGGGTCGAACACAACGCAATCAAAAGAACACGAATCATAAGGCAACTTTCTGCAATCAACACCTGTCTGTATATCTGACGGAAAAAATTTATATTGTGATGTATCTACATTTTTCCAAAATACACCTTTACCATAAGTAACATCTGCAATAGACGAATGAGGTTGTACATATAAGTTTAAAATTTGTGGAAACAATTCCGCATTATTACCACAATGTGTTGAAAAAACTAAGTTTGATGTGGTTATACCGTTTGCACTTCGAACTTTATTCATAGTTTCTCCTTATAGTTTTAGTATTATATCATAAGTTATATTGGAAATCAACAAGTTGCACACTATAAATTGCAATTCTAATTTAAATGTTAATATTATAAGCCTTTTTTTACTCCATATAGGTTATGATTTACTTTTTTCTATGTATGTGATAAGATAAGATAATATAAATTTAATCTTGTAAACGACAGAATAAATAGAAAACGAGCTGATACTAGGTTGACAGATGAGAAGTTATAATATTTTTGATTTAGTAGATAAAAATTATAATTTAGAAAAAGAGGTTGAAAAAATATCTTATTACGTGTATGATGATAATTTTTTCTGTAAAAGGCGATTTAATGAACTTACAGGGCAAAATGACTTTGCGCGAAATTATAAGTTTATAGAGCTTTGTGAAAATTATTTATTTCAGTACCTTCCTAATGTAGGTACTTGCCTCTCATTATCAGAATTTTTAGGAAGAGTTAATGCAAAAATTATTTATACTGAAAGTGGGATTGAAAAAGAAAGTTTACTTAATTTTATTGAAGTGATAGAAAATTTCTTATTTATTTATAATAAGAAAAAGAAAATTCTTTTTAAAAATTATAATATTCAATATTATGAGCAATCATATAAAATTTTGGGGTTTCTTTTATCTGAAATTGAAAATAAACTTGGTGTATCAAAAAAAGTTTTAAACAACAAGATTATTTTATGTGATAACGATTATAAGCTTTGTGAAGTTGTAGATAAAATTGATAATATAGATGTTGGTTGGGAGCTAATTAAATATAAACGTGAAAGATTAAACAGTACAGGGAAAAGAAAAGTTTTAAAACAATTAGATATATTCCTTGAACCGTTAATAGATGAAATAATAAAAACGAAAGAAAAATCATCTATAATCTATAAAATGGCAAAAGATTTGGGTTATTTATACAATAATTACGAAATAAGACATAGCAATTTAAATAAATCATCAAACGATTATAAAGAATTTTTAACCAAATATTCTGAGAAAGACTTTGTCAAAGTGTACGACCTTACTTATAATTTAATTTTAGATTTTCTTATTGCAAAAGACTATAAATCAATTCAATCAGAAATTGACAAGTTAAAGGACGCACATTCTTAAATATACTTTATTCTTTTCGTTCAAAACAAGCCACTCCCTGCTGTCAGTGCCTATTTATAACTCAATTTATTTAGAATTTTTTACGTAATTTCACGGCTTATACAAATAGCCGTGTTTCTATTTTCAGGCATATAAAAGAACGCAAGTCGGGGTGTTCGATATACGTTCAAAGTGTCTCACCAAAAAAATGAGCGATTTTGAGTAAAAATCGCTCATTTTTGCCTTTTTTTTGGGCATTTTTGAAAGGTCTGCCCCAAATCTGCCCCAAAAAGTTTAAACAAAAAAAACATTAAAAAATAAATTTATATCGGAGAAAGTCCCTCCCTTTTCGGTTAATTGTTACTAGAAGAGTTAGACACATGCCTAACTCTTTTTTTAATTAAATAATACTGCTTATAGGTAATTCAAAAAAATTGTAACATTTTGTTAGATGATGTCGTCTTATCTATAAGGTAAAGTTTAAAACGGGGCAATTCAGTTTATAAATTATTAGAGTACAAAGGATTTTTATGAAAATTTCTGACTTTATTGTAATATCAGATTTAAACAATAAAATCGAGACAGAAAGAGCAAGACTCCTCTGTTTTTATTACCATAAAGAAACTGGCGAATCCTCTTTTACTATGCCATTAATTTCGGATTTGTTTTTAAAAAGTGGTTTTAGCGCACCAAATAAGTCTAGACTAAAAAACAATCTAACTAAAGGTCGCAATCGTTCATTTCTTTTGTCTAAAGAGAAAGCGGATCAATTATATTTTATACCCGTTATTCTTGAACAATTAGAAAAAGAATTTGGTTCAAAGTGGGAAAATATTAAAAACATTGACTCTAATAGCGAATTACTAGACGAACAAAAATTTTGTGGCAAATATAATTATCTTGATCGATTAATACGGCAGATAAATCACTCATACGCAAATAACAGTTATGATGCGGCTGCTGTATTAATGCGGAGATTATTTGAAGTTTTGCTGATATTATCCTATCAAAACCTAGGAATAGACAATGAAATTAAAGATTCAGATGGCAACTATGTGATGTTGGAAAGGATTGTTAAGGATGCAATTCAAAATCAGACTTTGAAACTCTCACGAATAAAAAAAGAATTTGATACCTTTAGACAAGTTGGAAATTTTTCAGCTCATAGCATTACTTATACTGCTGGGCGTAAAGATATTGACGATATTAAAATTAATTATCGTGTAATGTTGGAAGAATTGTATAATAAAGCTGGTATTATATAAAAGATACGGAGGAAAAAATGGAAAACAAAGTTAAATTTAAAATTGGTGAAATAGAATTTGAAGCTGAAGGGTCTGCTGAGGTAATAGAACGCGAAAGAAAAGAATTTGTTGATATTCTTTTACCTGCCGCTATCGACGCAATGATTAGAACTAAGGGTGTTCATTATATTCCACAATCTGACCCCACTAAAACAGTAATAGATGCTGGTATGGACGTCCCTCAACTTCCTCCATTACAAGCAGAGCAAGTAGATTACTCAAGGGAGAGTTTGGCTTCTTTTCTAAAACCGTATGGATTATTAACAGATGGAGATTTTGTTCTATTATCAGCTTATTTTTATGAAAAGAAAAATGAAATAAAAAATTTTTCTGTTGAAACTATTAAATCTTATTATGATGAGGCACGACGTACACATTATTCTAATTATAGTGTTCTTATTTCACAACTTATACAAAAAGGTTTAATAATGCAACAAAATGAAAACAAAGAGTATTGCTTAACATCAACTGGTTTACAATACGTTGAATCTTATGTGCCTAAAAATGATTCGGAGGAGAAAAAAGCAAAAAGAATTAAAAAGTCAAAATCAACCAAATCAACTTCAGTATATTCTGAAATTACTGCGGACGATTTAAATTTAAATAATTATCCAACTGTTAAAGATTTGCAAAGTGGTAAAGATCAAATTATACTTGCTATGTATATAATTACAAAAGAAAATAAGGGTGAATGGTTTACTAATGTTGATATTGACTATATAATGAGTTATATTTTTGAAGTACATATCACGGTAGATATGATTAATAACCTTTTTAGAAACAATAAAAGCTGGTTTAAAATAGAGCAAGACGATGTAAATAAAAAGTCTGTAAAACGTAAGCTCTTGTCAGGTGCAAAAGACTATGCCGAATCACTAATCAAAAACATCATACAATAAAACTAATTTGAATCAGACTGAATACGGGTTACCAAAAACGGTCTGAATCGAAATATTCGATTCAGACCGTTTTTTTGTTGTTCTCCGTGCAACGGCACGAGGCAATGCATAAACTTTGACTTTTGCCAAATGTTACGTTATAATATTTATATTAATATACAATAGAGGATTTGATGATGCGCAAAAGAGATATCACACTCGACGTTTCAAGAAAAGTAATTGACGGTATAATTGCAGGTATTCTCATTTCTCTCGGCGGCGCCGTTTTCCTTGCGTGTTACGACGCAGAAATTCCGTACACGAAATATGTTGGAGCATTCCTTTTCTCGTTGGCGCTTCTTTGTGTATGTATGCGCGGGTATGCTCTCTATACGGGGAAAGTGGGTTTTGTTGTTAAAAAGCATACCAAAGATGACATATCATTGTTATTGCTGTGTCTTTTGGGTAATGCGATAGGTACGATTGCTTTCGGCTATCTGATAGGCTGGGTGTTCCCCGATATCAAGGCGACGGCGTTTACTCTTTGCAATTCCAAGCTCAATCAAGGGTACTGGTTTGGATTGCTTCGGGCATTTTTATGCGGAATACTCGTCTATCTTTCGGTGGATATTTACAATAACAATAAGTCGTCGCTCGGCATTTTGCTTTGTATCCCCGCTTTTATACTCAGTGGATATGAGCACTCAATTGCCGACATTTTCTATTTTGCCGCGTCTGGAATAGCGTCGGGAGAGGCGTTTTTATATCTTTTAATGATAATTATAGGTAATTCGCTCGGCGGGCTTTTGATTCCCGTTTTACAGCTTGTCCGACCGCGCAACGGCGATGACAAGAAATAAAATTTTCAAGGGTCAGACTTCCTTAGAATCAAGTTGGTTGTAAATACCATTTTTTATTGAACACTTGCTTTTTGTGTATTGTTAAGCTATAATCATTCTAAGATAAGCAGTAAATTATTGTAAGTGTCTTATATTAGTGTCTTATATTATCTGAAGGGGAGGCAATATAAGTATGATTAGTAAATTTAATAAATTATTTTTAGCGCTGGCTGTGATTATTTTTAGCATCTCCATTAGTGGATGTCAAAAATTTGATAGCTTTATCGAGGGTGAATATGTTTCAACGGATGAAGTTGATAATGATATCATTTCAAAGATTCGATTAGAATTATATCATATAGATGAGCAAACGTATTTGAATGCGAATGGCGTGAACGTGGTTTGGGACTTCACAAAATCAGGTGCAGATCAATATTTTTCTTTTAATTTGTATTTATACGTGGATGAGTTAGGCGAATATTGTAAAATGGATTTAACTGATTTTAAGCATTCGTCACATTCACCAACGTATTATTGTTATCCGACCGATAAAGATGCAAGCTACAATATTAACGCAATTACTTTTTGGTTTACTATAGGTCCATATGATCCATTTTTTATGATTTTGCTTCACCAAAACGGTATGGAATATTATTATCAAATATCATTAATAAATAATAGTGGAAATGAATTATATGAGGTTTAAAAATGGATAAATTAAAAGAGCTTAGAATTGTAGATAATTTTTATCAGACTTCCGCTTTCTTTCCCATGCCGACGATTTTGGTCGGAACGGTAAGCGAGAACGGGCAGACCAACCTCGGGGCGTACTCCCTCTGCTTCCCCTACTACATTGCAGGCAAGGACTACTACGCTATGATTTTGGAGTGCAGAAACAGCTCCAACACCGCGCAGAATCTTTTGCGTAACAAAAAGTGTTCTTTAAACTTTATCACGGACGACAGAAAATACTTTAAAGAAGCCGTACGCCTTGGTTTCCCCGGAGACACCACCGAAGAGAAGATGAAAAACTGCATTTTTACTCTTTCGGACAGCACTATAAGCAGTGACAGACCTAAAATTGTAGAGGAAAGCTATCAGGTTTTCGAGTGCAGCTGGGACGATACGCTTGAGGACGCCTTCAACGACAAGGCGGGAAATTTAGAGGGCTACGACCCCCCTTACAGAAATTTCAACGGAATTACGAGCAAGTTCGGCGCGCACTTTATTTTAAAGATTGATAAAATTTTAATGAAAGAAAAATACCACAATTCTATCATTAACGGAGTAAATAAAAACAACTTCCCCAGCGTCCCCGTGGACTACGGCTACCGTGACAGCACGAATTTCTGGTACACTAAATTCAAGCGCCCCATATCAGAAAAAATTCAGGCTAAAGAGGGCGACGTGAAGTCGGTAATCTACGCTGCGTCGCGCATTGACCCCGAAGTAAAATTTACCGACGGAGCGTGCGCAAAGCTGACTAAAATTCCGCGCATTTTCTTAAAAGCCGCTTTAACTCAGATGGTTAAGATTGCAAAGGAAGAAAACATTACATTAATTGACGAAGCTGCGCTTGACATTATAAACGACAAGCGCAGGCAGGAAAAAAAGAAATAATACTCATAAATCCAGCCGCCCGACAAGGCGGCTTTTGCAGTAAACTTCTTATACAAAAACAGTAATTTAGCGGGGAAAGTTATGAGACGGAAAGACAGAGAAGTAACTGACTTAAATACGATTTTATCTATAATTGATGAATGCGATATTATCAGAATCGGCTTGGCGGACGGCGATTTTCCGTATATCGTTCCGCTTAATTTTGCTTATACCGTTGAAGGCAAACAGATAAATTTTTACGTTCACGGCGCAATGGCGGGCAGAAAATACGAGCTTATGAAAAAGAACGGAAAATGCTCGTTTGAAATGGATATTCCTATTGAAATGGATTGTATCATTGAAAAGAAAGACGTAACAATGCGCTACAAGTGCATCATGGGAACGGCGGCAATCACTTTTCTTGACGGAGAAGAAAAGCAAAATGCCATTGATAATATTATTATGAACCGCTATGCCGAAACGCGCAATTTCGATTATAATCGAGCGGCTGTAACGAGAACCGCTGTTGCCAAGCTGACAGTCATTGAGTTGACCGCAAAGGTAAATCCTATTCGCGGAGGGCAAATTAATTAACATAACAAGTTGAACACAATTTGACATAGTTGACGGAAAAAAGTGGGAGCGAAAGCCCCCACTTTTTTATATGTTGTAGCTGTTATATTAATTCAATCTGTTTATACGCCGAAGTTTGGAATAGTTTTTAAGTTGAACGTTTATAACTCTGCGATTACCTCGATTTCAACAAGCGCACCCTTAGGAATATCCTTTACGGCAACGCAGCTGCGTGCGGGCTTTGTAACAAAATACTCTTCGTAAACTTTGTTAAATTCGCCGAAGTCTGCAATGTCAGCCAAAAAGCAAGTAGTTTTGATTACTTTATCAATGGATGTTCCGGCAGCCTGAAGCAGGGCTGCAACGTTTTTGCAGGATTGGTGCGTCTGTTCGCCTACGGTTTTCCCTTCGATAACGGAAGTTGCGGGGTTTACGGGAATCTGACCAGAGCAATATACCATATTGCCCACAATTTTAGCCTGCGAATAGGGCCCTATTGCTGCGGGTGCGTTTTTTGTTTCTACAGTTTTCATAAAAATCTCCTTATAAAAGTTTAAATCAGTTTATAAAATTTTATAGCCGTTAGCTTTTAATTCATTTTTTATTTCTTTGATATGTTCAAAGTTTCTCGTCTCGATATCGAGATGCACGTAACAGCCGTTAATGTCGGAACCTTCGCTTGACCTCTCGTGCACAACACCGGTAATGTTTGCGCCGCACTTTGAAACGATTGACAAAATGTCTACAAGCTGTCCGGGTCTGTTCATAAGCTCTACCGTAATATTGCAGCATCTGCCCGACGTCAAAAGACCGCGGTCGATTACGCGCGAGAGTATCGTAACGTCGATATTGCCGCCAGAAATGACACAGCAGACCTTCTTGCCCTTATAGTCGGGTATTTTATTGAACATCAAAGCGGCAAGAGACACTGCTCCGGCACCCTCGGCTATCATTTTCTGCTTTTCGATGAGCGTGAGAATTGCCGTTGCCACTTGATCGTCGGTTACGGACACGACGTCGTCCACGTATTTCGAGCATAATTCATAGGTAAGATTGCCCGGGCACTTTACTGCAATACCGTCGGCAATTGTAGAGACGGAGGCGAGAGTCTCGATTTTTCCGTCGTGAATTGAGTTGACCATACTGGGTGCGCCCGCCGACTGAACGCCGTAAACCTTAACTTTGGGATTGAGCGATTTGACTGCATACGCAACGCCCGAAATAAGACCGCCTCCGCCTATGGGCACGACGATTATGTCGACGTCGCTCAACTGATTTAAAATTTCAAGACCTATTGTGCCTTGACCTGCAATTACGTTCTCATCGTCGAAAGGATGGATAAAGGTATAGCCGTATTGCTCTTTAAGTCTTTCTGCCTCGTTGTGTGCGTCGTCATATACGCCGGGGACGAGGATAACCTCCGCGCCGTAGCCCTTGGTCGCCTCAACTTTTGATATCGGCGCTCCGCTGGGCATACATATTTTTGCATTTATGCCGAATTTTTTGGAAGCGATTGCAACGCCCTGGGCATGGTTGCCCGCCGAGCAGGCGATTACGCCCTTTTTCTTTTCCTCTTCGGAAAGCTGTGAAATTTTATAGTAAGCTCCGCGTACTTTGAAAGAGCCCGTTCTCTGAAGGTTTTCGGGTTTTAAATAAAGTTCGCAGTCCGTAATTGACGAAAGGACGTGCGAGCGAAGCACTTCGGTATCCCTCAGTATGTCCTTCAAAACGTATTGAGCATGATAAACTTTGTCCAATGTTAACATATAAAATCCGCCTCGTTGTTGATTGATAAAATTATATAATTTAATTTTTTCAAAGTCAATAGTTTTGTTTAATATTTAATACTTACATTTTGATTTGACGGTTCGTTTACGCGGAATTTATCCGATAAATACGGCGCGTTGCACTCGACGTTAAAAATTGTTAAAATAAATCATTTTTTGCGTTGACTTAACAACATTATTATGATACAATCAGTGAGCAGACAAAAATATCAGGAGATGTAAAAAATGTTTAAAAACGTACAGGAAATTCTGGCTTTTTGCAAAGATAAAGAAATTAAAATGATCGACTTCAAAATGGTCGATATCGACGGCAGATGGCACCATCTTTCCATACCCGTTTCAAGATTTAACGAAGACACAATGAAATACGGTATAGGCTTTGACGGCTCAAACTACGGCTTTGCACCCGTTGAAAAGAGCGATATGGTGTTTATACCCATTATAGAATCTGCAGTTGTTGACCCGTTTGCGGAAACTCCCACCCTCACTATGTCGGGCGACGTAAGAATTATCGACGCGAACAACTCAAGATTTGATCAGTATCCCCGCAATGTAGCTATCGCTGCCGAGGAATATATGAAAAAGACGGGTATTGCCGACAGAATGATAATAGGACCCGAATTTGAGTTCCATCTTTTCGACCACGTGGCTTTCGAAAACAATCCCAACAAGGCTATGTTCCATTTAGACGCATGGGAGGCAGACTGGAACACCGGCGATGACGAATACGGCAACAACGGCTATCACATTCCCCACAAGGGCGGTTATCATGCTTGCAAGCCTCAGGATATTACTTACGATATGCGCAGCCGCATGTGCATGTTGCTTGAGGATTGGGGTGTTAAAGTTAAGTATCACCACCACGAGGTCGGCGGTCCCGGACAGGTCGAAATAGAGGTAGAGCTGGACGACATGACCAAAATGGCTGACAATACTATGATTGCAAAGTACGTAATAAAGAATCAGGCAATAGCTGAGGGCATGACCGCAACCTTTATGCCCAAGCCCATTTACGGCGAGGCAGGCAACGGCATGCACGTACATATGCTGCTTATGAAAGACGGAAAGCCTGTTTTCTATGATGCTAACGGTTATTCTCAGCTCAGTGAAACTGCGCACTATTTTATGGGCGGACTTTTAAAACACGCCGCAAGCTTGTGCGCGTTTACAAACCCGTCTACCAACTCGTACAAAAGACTTGTACCCGGCTTTGAAGCGCCTGCAACTATCGGCTACGCTACGGCAAACCGCAGCTCGGTAATCCGTATTCCCGCATATGCAAAGTCGCCTGACAAGAAGAGGTTTGAGCTCCGCAATCCCGATGCAACCTGCAACCCCTACTATGCATACGCAGCAATCTTAATGGCAGGTCTCGACGGTATTAAGAATAAAATCGACCCCCACAAAAACGGCTGGGGTCCCTTCGATTTCAACCTGTTCGATTTAAGCGACAAGGACAAGAAGAAGATTCAACATCTGCCCACGTCTTTAGGCGAAGCGCTTACAGCTCTTGAAAAGGACCACGATTATCTGACCTGCGAGGGCGTATTCCCCGAAAGACTCATTAAAATCTGGATTGAGAAGAAGCGCAAGGAGCTTGAAAAACTCAACAAGATTCCCACTCCCGCAGAATTTGAACTTTACTTCGACCTTTAATCAATAATATTAAGAGCAACGGAAAATACCGTTGCTCTTGTCTTTCTTTGCGCTTAGTGCCATAATGGTTTACAGATAATCAGTAATTTAACGGAGAATGTGTTATGACAGATGAAAATTGTTGTAAAAACTGTAAATATTACCGTGTGGACGAAGAGTATTGGCACGACCATTATCTAATTCCCGAACATCATTACTGCATCTATAAGTCAATATACAGTAAAGAGGAAGTAGAGCCGAACGGTTGTTGCGAGAATTATCAAAGCGAAAAAAGGCGGAAATCCGTTTGAGTGTAGCAGCGCATTAAGTGCTGTCTAAATTTCAATTTAGTGCCCGTTTGAACGAAAAAGGTCAAGTTGACAAAGAATACAAAGTTGATTTTAAATTATAAAAACAATTTAAGCCCGACTGTTTTAGCAGTCGGGCTTTTAAAATTTTACCTAAAATTTACTTTTAAATTAGTTGAGCTTGTCGTTTAAAGCCTTGCTTACCTTGAAGCTGATTGCCTTGGAAGCGGCAACTTCAATCGTTTCGCCCGTCTTGGGGTTGCGGCAGGTTCTTGCTGCTCTTTCCGTTACCTTGAAGGTGCCGAATCCGGGAATAGCAACTTCATTTCCTTCAACCAAGCCTTCGCATATTGCGTCGAGAACTGCGTTTACGCAATCTCCCGAAGCCGCCAAGGTTAAATCTGCCTTCTCTGCAACAACTCTTATCAGTTCTGCTTTGTTCATTTTTTATCCATCCTTAAAATAGTATTAAAGAACTTTTTGATTTAAAATCGTCCTTCCAATCGATATTATAACAGATAATTATGAAAAGTTCAATTATTTAAACATAAAATTTGCAAATATGTGCATTTTCACACTTGAACACCCCTCCACTGCCCTTTATACTGAAAAGGAAAAAATTTCTTTATTACTATTATTGACTAATTTCCCGCGCAACTATATAATAAAATAAGGTACGGCAAATATTTGAATTAATCGATAAAAATTTATCGATTAAGTGTTTTAACATATTCAAATGTGTTTATATATATAGTATAAGAATAAATTTTGGAGGTGCTATATGGTTGAGTGGTACAATGGGTTATCGACGTTTGAACAGGTTTATTTCTGGATAGCGCTTGTGGCGTCCGTATTTCTCGTCGTGCAAATAATTTTGCTGTGCTTTTCGTCTTTCGGCGGCGACGTCGATCTTGACGGCGACGGAGAAATTGACGTTGCAGTTGACTCGGGCGTGTCGCTGTTTACGACGAAAAGCCTTACCGCATTTCTGTCCATAGGCGGTTGGGCGGGACTTCTGACTTGCTCTGCCGTTGAACCTTATTTGCAGTGGCTCTCTATAATAGTTGCACTCGTTGCGGGCGGAGCTGCCTGGGCGGGAGTTTACTTTGCTCTGCGCGGAATTGCCAAAATGCAGTGCAACGGAGCTTTGCAGACAGAAAAGCTGGTAGGCCAGCGTGCAACCGTTTACGTGAGCATACCGCAAAAGAGAAGCGGTCGCGGCAAGATAACGCTTGAAGCGCAGGGTAAATTTACCGAGCTTGACGCAGTTACCGACGGTGACAGAATTGCAGTTGACGAGGTTGTGGAAATTGTTGCAACCCAAAACGAATGTACGGTCGTAAAAAAAGTTGAGCTATCCGTTCAGCCCGAAGAAAAAAATGAGGAAACTCAAAATAAATAAAATATAAGGAGAGAAAAAAATGTTAAATTTACTTGCAGATACCGGCGTTATCGGCATTGCACTCGTAATTGCTGCCGTGCTCATTGTAGTGATGATTCTTCTCGTCATTATGACGAGGTACAAAAAGTGCCCTTCGGACAAAATTATGGTCATCTACGGTAAGATTTCCGCCAACAAGGACGGCACTTACCGCAGTGCGAAGTGTATCCACGGCGGTGCGGCGCTCGTTTGGCCTTTCTTCCAGTCGTACACCTTCCTTGATTTGACCCCCCTCTCCATCTCGGTAGACCTTAAAAACGCGCTGTCAAAGCAGAACATCCGTATTGACGTTCCCTCCATTTTTACAGTCGGCGTATCTACCGACCCCGCAGTTATGCAGAACGCGGCGGAAAGACTTTTGGGACTTCAGTTAAAGCAGATTTCCGAGCTTGCAAAGGACGTAATCTTCGGTCAGCTCCGTCTTGTTATCGCAACGATGGATATCGAGGAAATCAACACCGACCGCGACAAGTTCCTTGAAGCTATTTCGAGAAACGTCGAAGGCGAGCTTAAAAAGCTTGGTCTTAAGCTTATAAACGTTAACATGACGGACATTTCCGACGAGAGCGGATACATAGTCGCGCTCGGTAAAGAGGCTGCGGCAAAGGCTATAAACGACGCTAAAATTTCGGTTGCCGAAGAGAATAAAAAGGGTGCTATCGGTGAAGCCAACGCGCAGATGCAGCAGCGTATTCAGGTTGCCGAGGCAGAGAGCCGCGCAATAGAGGGCGAAAACAAGGCGAAAGCCGAAATTGCAAAGTCCCGCGCAGTTCTCCGCGAGAAGGAAGCAGAGGCTATGAAGCTTGCCGTAACTGCCGAAAACGTTCAGGCGGCAAAGGCAAAGGAAGAGAGCTATGCGGCAGAGCAGGCGGCTGAAACGGCGCGTGCATCCCGTGAAAAAGCAACAAAAGAAGCCGATATAATCGTTGCATCCGAAATCGAAAAGAGAAAGATTGAGATTGAAGCAGACGCAGAGGCTGAAAACATCCGCCGCCGCGCAAAGGGTGAAGCGGACGCAATATTCGCTAAAATGGAAGCAGAAGCCCGCGGTGTTTACGAGACCCTTTCAAAGCAGGCAGAAGGTATGGATATGCTCGTTAAGGCTGCCGGCACGGCTGACGAGGCTGTACGCCTTATGATTGCCGACAAGCTCGAAGAACTCGTTCGTACGCAGGTTGAGGCTATCAAGAATATCAAGATTGACAAAGTTACCGTCTGGGACAACGGTCAGGGCGGCGAGGGCAAGACCGCAACTGCGAACTTCCTTTCGGGTATGCTTAAATCTATCCCTCCCCTCGATGATTTGTATTCTATGGCAGGACTTAAAATGCCCAAATTGGTTGCCCCCGCAGAGGTTGAACCTGCGCAGGAGGTTAAACTGCCCGAGGCAACTGAGGTAAAGCCCGAGGTTAAACCAGTAGAAAAGCCCAAGAAGAAATAATTCCCGCCTCCGCTACGGCAAATAAAAACTAAAATAGACCGCCCGCGACATCGTCGCGGGCGGTTTTTTATTACTAAATTGAAATTTATCTATTATTGCTTAATTCTTCTTAACGGGACCCACAGCTCGCAAAACAGACCCTTTTCTCCGTTTTCAAAATAAATTTCATAGTCTGTATCATCCGTATGCATATAACCCGTCTGTGGAATAAATTCATTGAAAAACTTACTCCAAGTTTCACCTAAACAGTTACTGTCAGAGCCAAAGCACTTAAATACGGCATAATCCATGGGCTCTGTTTCCCATATTGAATATCCGTTCTTAATCATACGAGTCAATTCCGTTTGGTCGGTATCCTCGTCTATCAGAATACCGATTCCGTAATTGAAATGCGTTTTGCTATCCTTGAGCGAGCTACATAAACCGTATAAATCCCTTTTCCCCTCACGCAGAATTGCCTGCATAGGCGCAATCAGATTTCTTTCAGAACATTCCGTCCAAAAATCGGGAATGCTGTGATTAATGTAGTCACTACTGATTTCGTTGGGAAATGTTCTCACAAACGCAAGAAACTTCTGACGCTCCTTGTGTTCAATTCTATAATCCATATATTGTACCTTCCAATTGTACAGATTTGTCCTAAAAGTTGTTTATTACATTACTGTTTATCGTGTAAATTATAAATCTATCAAACTTATTTCAAAATCCTTGACGTAGTATTTTATATTTTTCGTACCATTTGAAACAACCGTATGTCCATCTTCTTCAAGCAGTCTTTTTTGCAATTCGATTGCCTCAGGGTATTTCGCATTTAACTCGCCGTCTGCCTTTAATGTTCTCCAATAGAGTGTAATATCCTCATCTCTTTGATAGCTTGCCCACGCAACGATGTTTACAAATATTCCCGCCGTCATCGTTTCCACGGACGACTTTTACCAAGCCAGCCGTTATTGTACCAATACTCATAGTCAAGACCTGCAACACCGCTTTTACGCACTCGCTTTTGTATCAGACGACAAAGCTTAAACTTTATTTTGGTTATAAGTTTCGTATGAGCGGGCTTTGCATAATTGATTTTAGCAAATTTACAAGACAGCCTGTTAATATTTTCAGTGAGCTTTTTCCGTTTCTTTACAGAAAGCTTATCCCATACGATATCGCTCATAAGCGCACCGCTGAAGATGCCTATTTTTGATATTCCCCACCAGGACAAACTGTGTTTTATATCCTTTGCTGTTGACTTTGCACCGGCGCCAAGGCATTGCGTAATTATTACGGCTCGTTTTCCAAACATTTCGGGCGCAGGTCTGTGGGGCATCCAACGATAAGCCAAGTGATCCAACAATGCTTTCATAGCGCCCGTAGCGTGCATAACGTATGCGGGTGAAGTCATAACGATTAAATCAGCTTCAATAAGTGATTTTTCGATCGCATTTACGTAGTTAAAATCTTTGCAGTTATTTTCTCCTTTTAAAAAACAACTCGTACATCCCGCACAAAAAGACGGACAGTCTTTCGGCAAGCAAAATTCAGTTATTTCTGCGTCTTGAAAATTCTGTAAAAAAATCTCTTTTAAACGATATGTAACGCCTCGTTTTTCAGTGCCGTTTATTACTGTTATTTTCATAAATATTCTCCGCTAAATTACCGTTTAACTATGCAACGACAAGCATATTGCAGGGTTCAGCCGTTATTTTCTTTATGCTCAGAGTTCTTTTCCTTACGGCGCTTAATAAAGTGCTTGGTAATGAATACTATATGGACGACGACAAGCGCAAAATTCATAAACGCCGTAGAATATGCCGGGAGCAGTAAGCCGTATATGACGAAAGCAATACAACCCACCATATTGATAATGCGGGTTTTAATTTGGTTGCTCGTTAAAAAGGAAATCAAAACTATTGCCGAGGCAACAAGCCCCAGCCACTCGTTTTGCAAAAATTCTATGAATGTCGTTCCCAATAGCGAAGTAAGCATATCTTCCTCCCCATAAATTTCTTAATAACTTAACATATAATACATTTTAGCACATAATTAACTGAAAAACAAGGGCAACGGGGACATTTCCCATTGCCCTTGAAAAGTTTAAAAACAATCAGTCTTTTGCGGTGTGGACGACGATTTGGTTGAAAGGTATGCCTATGTCGTTTTCGTCGAACATATTTTTGAGGGCGGCGTTGAGCTTTCTCTGTACCGAGTAGATATCCCCCTCGTAGCACTTCGTCGTAAACTGCAACGTAACGCCCGAGGCGCCGAGTGCGTTTACACCGTCATAGGATATGGGTTCTACCGCTCCCTCCACTTTGAGCTCGGGAAGCTTGGCTTTGATTATCTTTTCAACCTTGGGAAGATTTGCGCCGTATTCGATATCTATGAGCGATTTAGCCGTAGAGTACTCTACCGTTTGGTTCAAAACTCCCTTTATATCGCTGTTATTGAAAATTTTGATATTGCCGAGCGCCTTTAATTTTGTAGTGCGGATACCCATTTCGATAACCTCGCCGCGGAAGTCGTCAATGGTTATGATATCGCCGACGTTGAACTCGTTTTCAAACACAATGAAGAGTCCGGCAACGATATCCGCAATAAGGCTCTGCATACCGAGACCTACGACGAGAGTTAAAACTCCCGCGCCCGTTATAAGAGCAGTTATGTCTGCGCCCCAGACATAGAGCACTGCCATTACACAGAAAATAGCGGCTATCCACTTGATTAAATTGCACACAAGGCGCGAAACCGTTATACTTCTCTGCGTCTTATTAAAGATGTGGGAAATAAATAAGATTAAAAAGAAAACGATAATATACACAAACGAAATTATTTGAATACTTTGAATAATCTTAGGCACTGCCCCGATTAATCCGTTTAAGAAGTCGGAACCGTAATCTTTTTTAAATATACTCGTGTCGCTGAAAATGTAATCATAGAACACGTACGAACACACTAAAACTGCGAGCAGCAATACAAGAATAGTAATTGCAACGGGTCCCAAACCCTTTACCTTCTTTTTTACCTCTTCCCTGTGCTCTTTCAGATCTTCTTTAATCGTTTTCATAATTCACCTCTTAAAATTTTATTTGAACTCCGCCGCCCGAAAAATCGGACTTGTGTTTCAGCGCAACAACTTTTTTAACACCGTTTATGCCCTTTATGGGCTTGCCTTTGAACACCCTGCTCTCTATAGGAACGTCCTCGGTATTGATTTCGGCAATGGTCTTGTCCTCCTGCCATACGGCAAGCGAATAGGGAATTGTTACGTAGTCGGAGAAAATTATTTCGCCCTTGCCCTTGATATCGGCAATCATTATACCCTTTGAGCCTCTGCCGTGAATTTCAAACAGGGAGGCGATTACGCGTTTGAACCCGCCCGTAGAAGTTACTACTATAATTTCACCCTCGCCGTTTTGCTGGGTTGCAAACACGAGTTCGTCATCTCCGCCGAGTGTTATGCCCTTTACGCCGCTTGCAACTCTGCCTTGAGTGGGTACGTCGTCCTTGGAAGCGTTCAGGCACATAGCGTTTTTAGTGACGAACAGCATAGTGGAATAGTCGTCCTCGTCGAAATCTTCAACGCAGAAGAGCTCGTCCCCCGGTTTCAATTTAAATGCCTGAAGCACCTTTTTGCCACCCTCGAACTCGCTCCACGCCGTGCGCTTTACTGCACCCTGCTTGGTAAACATTAAGATATCGCCAGCACCTACGCCCTTATAAGTGAATATGCTTACGGGATATTCCCCCTTTTCAACTCCGTCAACCAAGCTTTCAAGCTTAAAGCCCGAAAAGCGCAAATCGCAGGGGTCTACGTCGCAAAGATTGATTTTTACGCAGTTGCCAAGATTGGTAAACGCGAACAAGGTTGCGTCCGACCCGCAGTTTCGGGTCTGTTTGTAGAGTGCGGAAAGCCCCACATTGGGCAAAATCTTTCTCTTTTTGACCGACTCGAAGTCCTCGCGCTCCAAAAATTTCAGAGTATTGTTTGCAGTAAGGCATACCGTCCAATCGGTGACCACCCTTCTCACGTCCGAACGGCGCACCGAAATTTTGCTTTCGTCTGCAACTATTTTGCTCTTTCTCTCGCATTTATATTTTCGTTTGATTTCCTGCATTTCGGACTTAACTATGTTGTTCTGCAAGTCCTTGCTGTCGATTATTCTTTTGAGCTCTTCAATGCGCTTTTTTAAGGTTGCAAGCTCGTTTTCAAGCTTGCCGACTTCTAATTTAGCAAGGCGGGCAAGCCTTAAATCGAGAATTGCCTGCGCCTGCTTTTCGGACAGTGAGAACCTGTCCATAAGCCTCTTGCGGGCTTCGGAGGTCGATTCTGAGGTCTTGATTATCTTAACGACCTCGTCAACATTGTGAACGCCTATAATAAGTCCTTCGAGTATGTGACAGCGTGCAAGCGCCTCTTTTAGTTCGAATTTACATCTGCGCAAAACTACGGTGCGCTGATAGTTGGTATAATAGCGGATAATGTCAAGTAGCCCAAGCTGCCTCGGTTTACCGCCCGCTATGGCAACCATATTGATACCGAAAGAACACTCCAAGTCGGTATATTTGAATAAAAGGTTCAATATCGCGTCTACGTCGCCCTCGCGTTTTACGCTGATTACGGCGCGCATACCCTGCCTATCAGACTCGTCCACGATGTCCGCAATTCCCGACAAAAGCTCCTTTTTCTCCTCACGGAGAAGCATAATTTTGCGAAGCAGATCGGCTTTGTTGGTCTGATAGGGAAGCTCGGTTATTATTATGAGTTTCTTGCCATGCTCGCCCTGCTCTACCGAATATTTAGCACGCAGAACTATCTTGCCCTTGCCCGTTTCGTACGCCTGCTTGAGCTCCTTTGCAACGATATATCCCCCCGTCGAAAAATCCGGACCGGGGATTATTTTCATCATTTCGTTCAAGGATATCCGGGGGTTATCTATATATTCGCAGCACCCGTCTATAACCTCCGCAAGGTTGTGCGTGGGGATATTGGTTGCAAGTCCCACCGCAATTCCGTTTGCGCCGTTTACCAAGAGATTTGGAAATCTTCCGGGCAGGATATCGGGCTCCAGCAGCGAGTCGTCGAAGTTGAACGAAAAGGGAACGGTCTCCTTGTCTAAATCGTTCAAAAGCTCCAACGCAAGGGGTTCCAGCCTCGCCTCGGTGTACCTCATAGCCGCCGCGGGGTCGCCGTCCACAGAGCCAAAATTGCCGTGCCCGTTTACAAGGGTTTGACGCATATTGAAAGGCTGCGCCATTCTTACCATAGCGTCATATACAGAGGTGTCGCCGTGAGGGTGGTACTTACCCATACAATCGCCGACTATTCTTGCCGACTTTTTGTGGGGTTTATCGGGCGTCAGACCCATTTCATACATAGTATAGAGTATTCGTCTTTGAACGGGCTTTAAACCGTCCTCAACCCTAGGCAGAGCTCTGTCCAAAATGACAAATTCCGCGTACGGGAGCATTGAAGTAGGCATTACCTCTTCAATGGGCTTTATAAATATATTGCCCTGGGGAATAGAGGTTTGAAATCCGCTGTTCTTCTTTGCCATCAGTCGCTATCCCCCGTATTTTCGTTCTTGAATTTGACGCGCTCGATAAAGCCGTCCACCTTGTTGAAATTGGCGTTTTGGGCAAGGAATTCCTTTCTGCCATCTACCTTGTCGCCCATGAGCATTTCAATGACCTGCGACGCCGCCGCCGCGTCGTCCACGGTAACTTGAATAAGATTTCTTGTATGCGGATCCATAGTCGTCTCCCAAAGCTGGTCGGCGGACATTTCGCCAAGACCTTTATATCTTTGAAGCTGATAGCCCCTGCCCACAAGCTTGATTTTTTCGTCGAGCTCTTCGTCATCGTAGGCGTATTCCACGACGTCCTTTTTATAGACCTTATAGAGAGGGGGCATACCGATATAGACACAGCCGGCGTTCACAAGGTCGCGCATATACTTGAAGAAAAAGGTTAAAAGTATGCAGCGGATATGCATGCCGTCCTGGTCGGCATCCGATAAAATTATGACCTTTTTGTACTTGGACTTTTCAATATCGAAAGAGCGGTTAAATCCCGCGCCGATTGCCGAGATAAGCGTTTTAATCTCCTCGTTCTGAAGAGCCTGCAGAGCCGTTTTTTTCTGAACGTTCAAGGGCTTACCGCGCAAGGGCAGAATTGACTGGAACTGTCTCACTCTCGCCTGCTTTGCCGTGCCGCCCGCGCTGTCGCCCTCGACTATAAACAGCTCGTTTTGCTCGGGATTTCTGCCGCTGCAAGCCGCAAGCTTGCCGACGAGGTTCAACCCGTCGTTTTCCGAAGCCGCCTTTGCTACGTCGCGTTCGGCGCGGTGTTTAATTCTGTCGTCGGCGGCAAATTTTGCCTTTTGAGCAATTTTATCAAATATGGGCTTTAATTTCCTGTCGCCTGCAAGCTTTGAAAGCCCTTCAATTACTGCTTGCTCTACGGGAAGGCGCACCTCTGGATTGCCGAGCTTTGTCTTTGTCTGTCCCTCAAACTGCACGTTTGCCATTTTGACTGTGAGTACCGCGCTCAAGCCCTCCTTTATGTCGTCCGCAATAAAGGGAGCGTCCTTGGCTTTGAGTACGCCGCTCGTACGCGCGTAGTCGTTGACTGTTTTAAGTAGCCCCGAGTGGAAGCCCGTCTCGTGATAGCCTCCCTCGATTGTGGAAATATTGTTTACGAAAGAGTAAAGGCTCTCCGTGTCGTTTTTGGTATGTGCTAAGGCGTATTCGATTTTGATTTTAGCCGCAGGAAAGCCCTTCAACTGAATATCCTTGATTACGCTGTAATACAGAGGGTCGGAATAGAGCGGGGTGTCGTCCGCGGAAAGATATTTGACGAAATCGACGAGTCCGCCGTCATATTTGTAGGAAACGGGCTCTCTGGGCGGTATTTTAACCTTCGTCTGACCCTCGCCGTACTCGTTTTCCACGTATTCATAGAGGTCACGCTCGTCAATGAGGTTAATTTTTACGCCCTTGTTCAAAAATGCAAGCTCTTTAAGCCGCTTTGAAACAACGTCGTAATTCCACTCAACGGTATCGAAAACCTCTTTATCGGGCATAAACCGCACAAAGGTTCCCTTTTCTTTGGTTTTAACCCCCGTATTGTTTAGGGGCGCGGTGGGTATACCGCATTGCCACTTCTTTTTTGCCTTGTCGTAAGTGCTTGTGAAGCGCATTTTATAGACGCTGCCGCGATAGACTTCGACTTCAAGCCACTCCGAAAGGGCATTGGTAACCGAAGCGCCCACGCCGTGCAAACCGCCCGAAAAGGCGTAATTTTCGTTGTCGAATTTGCCGCCTGCATGAAGCTTTGTAAATATAATTTCAACGCCGCTCATCTTGACCTTGGTGTTTACATCCGTGGGCATGCCTCTGCCGTTATCACGAACAGATGCCGAGCCGTCCTTCCATAGCTTTACCGTAATCTCGTCGGCATAATCGTTTGCCGCCTCATCTATAGCGTTATCAACGATCTCCCAAAGAATATGATGAAGTCCGCGCGTACCCGTAGAACCGATATACATACCCGGTCTTATACGCACGGCTTCAAGTCCCTCTAAAATTTTTAAATCGTCGGCGTTATAACTTTTTTCAGCCATATACTCCCCTTTTAGCTGTTTTTAGCACATATAGTAACAGCACATTAATGTATTATACCATATATTGTTAAAAAAGTAAAGCGGGCAAACATATTTTTTGCCCGCTTTATACCTGATTTAACAGCAATTTTTCAATTTTTTGCACTTTTTATTATTCTTATGAAAAAGTCCGCAATTTTTCAATTACCCCGCATATATGCCAAAGTTAAGCCCTGTTTAGCATCTCTTTGAAAGTGCTTTCGTCAATTATCTTAATTCCCAGCTTTTTAGCCTTTTCAAGCTTGGAGCCGGCGGCCTCTCCTGCAATTACAAGAGTGGTTTTAGCTGTTACCGAGCTTTGGCATTCGCCTCCGTTTTCTTCTATTATTTTCTGTGCCTCCGAGCGCTTAAACTCCTGCAAGGTTCCCGTCAAAACAACGAATTGCCCCACGAATATGCCCGAAATAACGCCCCTTTCTTTAAAATAAGGCTCAATACCGTGGTACAAAAGATTGTCTAACTCTTTTAAGTTACTTTCGTCTTTGAACCAATCGCAAATTGCGTCTGCGGTTATCTCGCCGATATTATCAAGCTCTATAAGCTGATCGCGCGTGGCGTTTTTTAATCCGTCCACACTGCCAAAGTTATTTGCAAGGTCCTTTGCCGCAACCTTTCCCACTCCGTCAATGCCGAGCGCAAACAAAAATCTATCAAGGGTAATTTGCTTGCTTTTTTGAATTGCCCCCGTAATATTGCTTATTTTCTTATCCTTGAAGCCTTCAAGCTTTTCAAAATCCTCGCCCGTATATCCGTAAATTTGCGAACACTCCCGAAGGTTAAGCGTGTCATACATCTGCTCGGCAGTCTTTTCGGAGAGCCCCTCTATATCCATTGCATCCTTGCTTGCAAAATGCGCAAGCTTTCCCACAACTCTCGGTCTGCAGTACTTATTCGGACAGAAAATATTCGCGCCAGTCTTTACCACATCGCTGCCGCAGAAAGGACAGTTTTCGGGTTCGGCAATATCAACACTGCCCTCGGTGTGCTCCACCGCGCCGAGAATTTCGGGGATAACCTCGTTTGAACGTCTTATAAGAACCTTACTGCCCACCTTTACGTCCTTGCGCTTTAAATCGCCGTAGTTATTGAGTGTGGCTTTTCTTACGGTTGCCCCGGCGAGCTCTACGGGACTGACGATTGCAAGTGGTGTAAGCTTTCCCGTTCTGCCCACCTGCCACTCGACCTTTTCGACGGTAGTAACGCTCTCCTCCGCCTCGAATTTATAGGCAATAGCCCAGCGGGGGAATTTATCGGTATATCCGAGAGTCTCCCTCACGTCCGCCTGGTTGAGTTTTATAACCGCACCGTCAGTTAAAACATCGAGCTTCTTTCTTTCTACTTCAATCTCCTCGATTGCCGCTTTAACCTCGTCGCCGTCCTTGCAAACTCTCAAAAACGGAAAGACTTTAAAACCCTGCTCCTTTAAAAATTCAAAATGAGCTTCCTGCGATGCAAGTTCGCCATCAGCCATATAATTGACGTTGTAAAAGAGGATTTCCGGCTTTCTCTCCGCCGTAACCTTGGGATCGAGGTTTCTTATTGCGCCCGCCACGGCGTTGCGCGCATTTTTGAGTGGCTCTTTGGCGGTCTTGTTGTACTCTTCGAGAACGCTCAATCTTATTACCGCCTCGCCCTGAACCTCAAGTAAGCCCTGATGAGTTATAGTGAGCGGAAAGCTCTTTATAGTGAGGCACTGCGCCGTTACGTCCTCTCCGTCCACGCCGTTTCCGCGGGTGGTTGCCCGCACAAACTTGCCCCTATCGTAGGTTAAGCACATTGTAAGTCCGTCGAACTTGTATTCAACGGTATATTTAGGAGAGGCAACAGCCTTTTTAATGCGGTTGAAGAAGGCGTCGAGCGCCTCGTAGCTGACCGCCTTATCGAGCGAATACAGCCTTGATAAGTGCGTGTGTTTATTGAACTCCTTTATGGGCTCGCCGCCGACTCTCTTTGTGGGGCTGTCGAATTCCACTCTGCCCTCGCTTTTTTCAAGCGCAAGCAGCTCGTCGTAGAGTCTGTCGTATTCCCTGTCCTCCACCGAGGGGTTGTCCAATACGTAGTATTCGTACGCCCATTTATTGAGTATGTCTATAAGCTCTCTCATCCTATCCATAAAATCACCAAAATTGCGTTAATTCAAGCATATATGGGGGTTAATTTATTATCGTAAGGGGGGCAAGCGAGGCGGAAAGCTCTTTAATTCCCTGTCCGTCAAAGGCAACGTTAATAACTTGCCCGCCGTTTCTTACGGCGATAATCATACCGTTGCCGAATTTGGGATGTTTAACTTTCATACCTACCGAATATTTGACATCACCCTTCTTCTCCGTCTTGAGTACGCCGAAAGTCGGCTTGAAGGACACGTTGGTTTGGGGTTTAATATCGTCCTCTCCGTAGTCGGAATAGAGCGCCCGCCCCGTACTTTTCTCGTGGTCGCCATACCCGTCATTACGGTAAGAATTGTATTTATATGTGTTATTTGCGTAATAGTTGTGGGTCTTTTGAGTTGGCGCTATGCCAAGCTCATCAGACAGCTCGTTTATAAATTTCGAAGGAAGGGTCGGCTCTCTTCGTCCGTACAGATAGCGCGATTTGGAACGGGTCAAATACAGCTTGTTCTTTGCGCGGGTTATTGCAACGTACATCAGCCTGCGCTCCTCTTCGCCGTCCCGACCGTCCTCTCCTGCACGGGATGAGGGCATTATACCGTCCTCAAGTCCGCAAATGAACACTGTGGGGAATTCAAGCCCCTTTGCCGAGTGTATTGTTGCGAGCGTGACGTAGTTTCCGTCGTCCATTTCGTCCGTATCCGAATAGAGCGTTATTTCATTGAGATAGTCGTTCAAATTTGACGTTGGATTCAGGCGGGAATAGTCGTCAACCGCGGCAATATATTCCTCTATGTTGGCAAGCTTGCTGTCTCCGTCATCCGTACCGTCGTCGTAAGCCGAGCGGATGTCGAAGTTCTCTATTATCTCTCTTACGAGGGTATTGACGGGGGTTGTTAATGCGGAAATTGTAAAATCCTTAATGCGACTTGAAAAGTCTTTGAGCTTTGACGCCGTAGCTTTGGGCAGGGGGAGCTCCTCGGCTTTTAGTCCGCAGTAATAAAAGGACAAGCCCTCCTCCTGCGCATAGCTATTAACAATCTCTATAGTCTTTGCGCCTATGCCCCTTCTCGGCACGTTGATAATGCGCTCCGCCGCCTCGTCGTCGAAGGGGTTAGCAATAAGCCTCAAATAAGCGAGAATATCCTTGATTTCCTTTCTTTCATAGAATTTGAAGCCGCCGAAAACCTTGTACGGTATGCCGTCTTTTGTAAATTCCTGCTCGTACGAGCGGGTCAGTGCGTTTATCCTCATCAAAACAGCGAAGTCGGAATACCTTGCACCGCAGGCGACTGCATTGGCTACCACGTTGGCGGTATAAAGCGCCTCGCCCGCCTCCTCAACAGCTTGGAAATATACGGGCTTGTCGCCGTCGTTTGCCTCCGTCCATAGCTCCTTGCCCCTACGGTTTGAATTGTTCTTAATTATGCTGTTGGCAAGCTTCAAAATGGACTTAGTGGACCTGTAGTTGCGCTCCAATTTGTAAATTTTGGCGTCGGGGAAGTCCTTGTCAAAGCATAATATATTCTCTATTTCCGCGCCACGCCAACCGTAGATGGACTGGTCATCGTCGCCGACGGCAAAGAGGTTTCCATGCGTTGAGGCGAGCAATTTTATAATTTCGTACTGAACGGCGTTGGTGTCCTGAAATTCGTCCACGAGAATATATCTGAACTTGTCCGCAAAATACTCGCGCACCTCTTCGTCGCGCTTTAAGAGGTCGAGTGCCTCTAAAAGAAGGTCGTCGAAGTCGAGCGCGTTGTTTGAGCGGAGGTGCTCGTCGTACTTTTCGTAGATACACACGATATCGTCCATTCTGCGCTCGTAGCTGAATTTTTTGCCGTACTCCTCGGGGCCGAGCCCGAGCATTTTTGCGTTGCCTATGTGGTATTTTGCATTCTTTAAAAGCTTGTCGTCATCTAAATCAAGCTCGTTAATCACTTTTTTGATTATATTTGTGCGCTCAACTTCACCGTAAATCGAAAAATTAGTCCTAACCCCTACCTTGCTTGCAAATAGATGCAAAATTTTGACGCACATCGAGTGAATAGTGCATATCCATTTGCCGTCGCCCTCGATTCCGCCGAGCATTTTATCAAGACGCTCTTTCATTTCGCCTGCCGCCTTGTTCGTAAAGGTTATGGCAAGAATTTGCGAAAGCGTTGCCTTGCCCTCGCGCAAAATATAGGCTATGCGCGAAGTAAGCACGCGCGTTTTACCGCTTCCTGCGCCAGCAAGCACGAGCACCGCGCCCTCGGTATCGCGAACGGGTTTAATCTGTTCCTCGTTGAGTTCCTCAAGCAATTTATCCATATATTTATTATATCATTTTTACTTAAAACGGGCAAGTGAATTGAGCGTGACTTATGTAACAATGCAATATTATAAATGCAGACAGATTTCCTTTTCTTCCTTATATCTCTTTAAAGCTTCAAGGTATTTGGTCGAAAGCTCAAGGTTGTAGCGCTGTTTTTCTTCATATGACAGTTTATCATATACGCTTTTATCGGTAAGTCTGCCGATGGCGTCAGAAACCTCGCCCTCACTGTCCAAAATTGACTTTACCTTAAGATAGAATTCGTCTTTGACCGTGCCCTTGATTTCGTCCTTTACAAGGCTCGCCATACCCGTTCTGACCTTGCTTTCACTCACTCCGCGCATCTTTGCTTCATTGGCGTTCTCGTTAATATTTTTCTTGCAGTCATCCCAAAAATTACTTTTCAGCCTTTGTTTTGCAGCACGTGCCATATTCTTTATATTGTCCATAAAAACACCTTAAAAACTAAAATTTTGCAACATTATTCTACAAATTACGACTTTGCCAAAAATAAAAGCGGTCCGCCCGACTTTGTCGGACAGACCGTATCTTTTAGTTCTTGTTTCTCTTTCTTGCTGCTTCAGCCTTCTTGCGGCGCTTTACGGAAGGAGATTCGTAAAATTCTTTCTTACGAAGATCACCGATTATGCCGTCGCGCGAGCACTTTCTCTTAAAACGGCGCAATGCGCTTTCAACCGATTCGTTTTCGCCTACTTTGATAGTTGACATCTGTTTTTCACCTTCCTTTGCCCAATGCGAGAAGTTCGTTATCAAACGACTTTTAAAGTATAACAGAGAAGGAAAATATTGTCAAACGATTTTTCAAAAGCGACAAAATTTTTTCTTCTATACGAAGTGTCTTATTTTAAGCACTTCAATTGGTCTTAAAATGCGTTAGTTGAGGCATATATGGAGGTCAATTTAAATCAGAGATTTAATATAAAATTGCCGAAAACGCGTTATTTAAGGCATATATGGGGGTCAATTCAATAATTCGCACTGTTTGAGTTTAATAATTTCGGCACTTTCTGAAATGGGAAGCTTAAGCTGTTTATGTATAGTATTTAGCTCTGTTTGAGATAGCTCGCCGATAAATATAGGGTATGCAATACCTTGCGCAATAGTACAATAAATAAAGCCTTCGCGCTGTTTTACTACTAAAATTTGAGAATAGTTTATGCGAAAAACACCCAATTGCTCGCCATCTTTAAACTCCCTGAAAATAATGCAGTCTGAAAAGAATTCGCAGTTGGTCAAAATATCGTCCGTTTTTAACTGTTCCTTTTTCGCAAAGCGGACCATGAGAATAAATACCAAACCTACCGCAAAGATAACGGCTGAAGCAATTAAAATTAGCTCCGCCCATTTTGGTTCGTACCCGTAGACTTCTTCCCAATATGTTGCTAATCCAATGTAAGCTACAAGACCAATAGCCCCGATGACAATGAGAACAATCCACAGCCACTTTAATTTCTGAATCCAGCCAAAATAGTTTGCAAACGCTTTCCTTGCCTCTCCTGCGGTGGTTTTTTCGGTAAGAACAGAGCCGTATTCGGTAATCATTTTTCCCCGTTATCCCCCGTACTTTCAGAAGTTTTTTTGTTGGGGGAAATGACAATCTCCCTTAAATTTTCATCGTCGGAGAGCATAACCGCACCCTTACCGCTTCCGACGGGAACCTCTCCGTCGTCGTTTTGTTCAAGGTTTAAAAGCTTTCTTACAGTGTTTATCTCTTCCTTTGTAAGGTCTGCTTTGTAAATGGGATGAACGACAAATTTACTGATATATGCCAGGAAGTATTCTTTCGTTTCTACACTTTTAAAAAGTGTTTTGTAGTAGACTTTTTCTTCCGAAACTTTCTCGCCGCCCGAGTACTCCGAAACATGCATATATTCAAGGAACATATCCGCCTGCGCGCGTTTGTTTAAGCCTATACCCTTTTTTATGGACATTAAAATTACGATTAAAAGAAATAGGCTCAACGCAACTATTATTGCGCAACCGCCAATAATGAACCCGTCCCACTCGCCCGTGGTTGCGCCTAAAATAATTGATGCAACAAGTCCACCGAGCCCAATCAAAAGACCTACAGACGAGGAAATGATATTTTTTAAGTTTATTCTCACAAACATTTTTTTGTCGTACGGCGAATCAACCCGTATAGCGCCTTTATCTGTAAGCATTTATCTCTCCTTTGCAGTATAATAAAAGTAATTAATATTATAGCAAACTTATCAAATTAAGTCAATGCGGTAACCCACCCGATCGAAGGGCGAATTTAGTTAAAAAATCACAATTTGCATTACAAATTGTGATTTTTTATGGTGCTGATGACAGGACTTGAACCTGCACGGTTGCCCACAGGATTCTAAGTCCTGCGCGTCTGCCAATTCCGCCACATCAGCATAATATTACTCAAATATTTTAATTCAATAGGTGCAAAATGTCAATTAAATAAGTTCAGCTGACTGAGCAATTCTAATTTTCTATAATTTAATTATAAATATTGACTATTGCATAATAAATTGATATAATTAGCGTAGGAATATATAAAATGGATGAAAAGCAGCCTTTGAAAAAACCGAATAAGCGTGAAGTAATACAGTTTCTGAAAAAATACGGATTTATTACGATAGGGTGCTTAGTATATTCTTTGGGTTTATCCCTCTTCCTCGACCCTCACAACCTTGCCTCGGGCGGTGTCTATGGCATATCTGTAGTTATAAGATACTTTTGCGGGACCTATTTGAGCTGGCACTGGCTTGAGACATGGATGCTTATAATTGTACTCAATATTCCGCTGCTTATTTTAGGTGCAATATTCTTCGGCAGAAACTTTCTTTTCTCTACCCTTTATTCGTCCGTTGTGTCCTCTCTTCTGATGTCCCTTTGGGAAATCGTTCTTCCGGACTTTATACCCGTATCAAGCGATAAGCTCATATGCGCGCTGATAGGCGGTGCGCTGTTCGGTATCGGGCTTGGAATTATTTTCAGAATGGGCAGCACTACGGGCGGAACGGATATAATCATAAGAATACTCAGAAAGAAATTTCGCTATATACGCACGGGGTTTATCTCCATATGCATTGATTTTATTATAGTGCTGATTTCGGTTATCGCAATACCGAACTTCGAACACTGCTGTTATACGGTAATTTCAATCGTATCGTTTACCGTAATGTTTGACTGGATACTCTCGGGCGGAAACGCGGCAAAGCTGCTTTTTATTATTACAAGCGATGATAAGTCAAAGATTATATGCGACAGAATATTAAAAGAGCTTGACATAGGCGCAACCTACGTCGACGGCGAAGGCGCGTACACGGGCGACAGCAAGCGTGTTGTGATGTGCGCAGTGAAGAACTTTTTGTATCCCAAGCTTCGGGATATAGTTCGCGAAGTCGACCCGCTGGCGTTCACTATTGTTTCGTCTGCAAATGAAATCTACGGCGAGGGCTATAAAAATCATACGGACGACGACGTTTAGTAAATTTTACCGAATCTGAAATTTTTCAGATAATTGACACGATTATACTGATATGATAAAATTTTGATATAAATTAGTTGAGGTATCAACAAGATGAGTAAACTTGTTGCGCTCACGGGAACGACGGGTGCTATGGGTGGCGAAGTGCTTTTAAGCCTTTTGGAGTCTCCCCTTGATTTGCGTGTGCGCTGTATTATATTTGATAAAGAAAAAACTATTCCCACTTTCGTTAAAAAGACGCTTAAAAAATATGAGGGCAGGGTCGAAGCGTTTAAAGGAGATATTTCCCGCTACAACGACTGCGTTAGGCTTATAGAGGGAGCCGACTACGTTGTAAACTGCGCCTCTTTAATTCCTCCCAAGTCCGACCACGACCCCGACGGCACGTATAAAAGCAACTACGTCGGCACCAAAAACATCGTTGATGCAATTCTTGCCGACAAGAGAAAGAAGGAAATTAAACTTATACATATTGCCACGGTTGCACTCTACGGCAACCGTGCATATCCGCATATTTGGGGGCGTGTGGGCGACCCCATCATTTCGAGCGACTACGACAACTATTCCCGCCACAAATTGAAGGCGGAAAAGTACGTTTTGGAGAGCGGACTCAATTACTTTGTATCTCTCCGTCAGACGGCAGTCTGGCATAAGTACTTCGTTAAAAACAATATGAAAGACGGGCTTATGTTCCATACCACCTGGAACTGCGCGCTTGAGTGGGTTACGGACGTTGACAGCGGAATACTAATTAAAAATATAATCGAGCGCGACGAAGAGAGCAAGCTGCCCGATTTCTGGAACAGAATTTACAACGTCGGCGGTGGCGAGGCGTGCCGCAGAACGGGTTACGAGACCTTTAATGACTGCTTTTCTCTCATGGGCAAGAGCGCGAAAAAGTTTTTTAAGCCCAACTGGAATATTTCGCGCAACTTCCACGGCGTATGGTTTTACGACGGTCAGGAGCTTGAGGACAAGCTTAATTTCCGCACGGAGACGGGTAAAGAGTTCTGGGGCAGGATGAGCAAGAAATACTTCTATTTCAAGCTCGGGAAATTGCTGCCCCCGTCGCTTATTTCCTCGCTTACGATTAAACGCCTGTTCAAGAATACAAATGCACCTATGTACTGGTTAAAACATAACAAAGAGGGCAGAGTAAAGGCGTTTTTCGGCGGACGGGAAAAGTACACTCAAATTCCGCACAAATGGGAATATTACAACCTTTTATGCGAGGGAAAGCTTGCGGACGGTACGGAAATCGACTACGCCGCGCTCAAAAAAGAGGAGAATGCAAAGCCCCTTTTGTTGGACCACGGCTACGACGACAGCAAACCGCTTGAAGCTATCACGCTTGAAGATTTGCAGTCTGCGGCGAAGTTCAGAAGCGGAAAATGCCTTGCTAAAAGCTATGACAGCGCGCATTTGCACGAAAAAGTGCTTTGGAAATGCCGCGACGGGCACGAATTTGCGCTTACGCCCTACACGGTTTTAAAGGGCGGATACTGGTGCCCGCACTGCTGCGAGCCCATGCCCTGGAAGTACGGCGCAATAGCCGATATCCCTTTCTATAAGCAGGTCTACTTCGATTCGCATGACTTGAGCGATATAAACGAGGTTTACCCTCTTTCCGAACACGAGGAAGATTTTATTAAGAAATAAAAATAATAATTTACGTGTTCTTTAGTGATGTAACCGAATTTTACTCCCTTTTCGGGCACGAGGAAGATTTTATTAAAAAATGAAGATAATTATTTACGTGTTTTCCGGTACGGGAAACACGTTTGCCGTTGCAAACCTTTATAAAAAATATTTTGAAGCAAGCGGCGAAAACCAAGTAACAATTTATAAAATTTCCGAAAAGAGCGGGGAGGCGCCCTCCCCCGCGGATTTTGATATCGTAGGTTTAGGCTATCCCATACATGCATTCAGCGCGCCCGAACCTACGATTAAATTTTGTAAAAGCCTGCCCGAGTGCCAAAATAAACGCACTTTTATATTTAAAACCTCGGGCGAGGGGCTGCATTTAAACGATTTTTCGTCGCAGAAGTGCATTAAAATACTAAAAAAGAAGGGCTATGACGTAATGCTTGAGCGGCACATAGTTATGCCCTACAATATGATTTACAGGCACAACGACGAAATGGCAAAGCATATGTGGATATATGCGCACGCGTTGGCGGATATAAATTGCAGGGAAATTTCAGATGGCAAGCGCGAAAAAGTCAAAAAGAGCGCAATTTTGGGTTGTTGGATGCCCCCTATCCGTTTTTTGGAACAAAAATTTGCGCATATGCACGGCACTGCATTTAAAGTTGACAAAAAGAAATGTGTAGGCTGCAACCGTTGCGTAAACGTCTGCCCGCAGAACAATATCAAAGTTGAGGACGGGAAATATAAATTCGGGCACAAGTGCGTGCTGTGCATGGGGTGCTCCTTCGGTTGCCCCAAGAACGCAGTAAAGGTCGGCGTGTTCAAATTCTGGAAAGTCAACGGCAGTTACCGGCTTGACGAGCTTAAAGGGGACGAAAGTTTGCAATTCCCGTATATTCCGACCCGCGCAAAGGGAATATATAAGTTGTATAAAAAATATTATAGAGAGTGCGACAAGCGCCTTCAAGAAGCCGGTATCAATATTGAAGATTATAAGTAAAATCTTTTACGGAAATTAAAAACTACTATGCGGTTAAGGGAATTTTTTAAGAATTTGGGTTGCGGCGCCGTAATAGGCGTTGCGGTAATAATTCCGGGAGTCAGCGGCGGAACGCTTGCCGTACTTTTGAATATCTACGACAGGATGATAAGCGCCGTAAGCAACCTGAAAAAAGATTTTAAAAACAGTTTCAAATTTTTATTGCCGATTGCTTTGGGAATAGTAATTGCCTTTGCGGCAATGTACTTTCCGCTGCAGTTTGCGCTTGAATATGCGCCACTTCCGACCGTGCTATTATTTGTCGGGCTAATGCTCGGCTCTTTTCCTAAGCTCTTAAAAGACAGCGCAAGACTCGGTTTTAAAAAGCTTGATATTTTAAACCTTATAATTCCGCTTGCGGCGGTTGTCGGAATTTGCTTTATACCGTATATCGGCGACGTAAGTTTAAGTGCTGATATGCCCGTTCAAACATATTTTATCCTGATTTTAATGGGTGCTGTCGCCGCATGTGCACTCGTCATTCCCGGTGTCAGCGGCTCGATGATGCTTATGATTTTCGGCTACTATAAGCCAATTCTGGACACTTTTAAAGGACTTTTTACTTCCTTCGGTCACTCTATTGCCGTGCTTGCGCTGTTTGCGCTCGGGCTTATCGCGGGCTTTTTCAGTATCGCAAAACTTATGAAGCTTTTACTCGACAAATTTCCGCGCGGCACGCATTGGGCAATAATCGGGTTCGTTATAGGCTCTGTTCCCGCAATACTCATTGCGTTTGACTACTCCTCCGCACCCCTGGATGCAATTCAGATTGCAATCGGCGTAATACTTCTTCTTGCAGGCGCAATCGCAAGCTATGCCTTTACAAGCTGGGCGGAAAGCCGCCTTAAAAAGTCCGCCGAAAGCGACGCGCAAAATAGCCAAATAACTGAATAACTGCACATATATGAGCAAAAAGCCGCCAGCGACTAAATCGCGGGCGGCTTTTATATAATTAATACTTATCTCTCATTATTTCATTGTACATTTTGTTGAAAATTCTTGTGCGATAAATATATACAACCTGTGCGAAAATTGTCAATATAATAGGGAAACTAATAAGCCATGAAAGTTTAGTTGTATATTTAATGCCACTTATATAATATTTAGGTTTAGACTGTAAAATTTCAAGAGGTGTCGGCGCCTTTATAAAAATATTTGCCACAATAAAAACGACAACAAATAGCGTTAACATCATTAGCCCTCCTGCAATAGAGCCGATATAATAATATCTATTACTGAATTTTTTCTTATTTAAGGTGTTGTTTTTTAAATCATTGTACTGTTTTACACGATGCTCAGGTTCTAAATATAATAATATGTGAGAAATTCCTATAGCTAAAAGAATAATAAACAAAATGAATATACTAATTATTACTATACCATACATGGCGAATGAAGCAAATTTTTCAACTCCTGCATTTTCATAGGCAATTTCAATAAAAAACTTTACGGCTTCAAATCCGTAAAGGCTACCAAGCGCATAAGAAATACGCTCGCCATGAAAAACTGATTTAAACTCGTCAAAAAATGAAAAACTAATATAATCTACGTCATTGATGTTGTTTTTAATAATTTCACCGTCAATTACTAATAGCGGCGTAAAAAACAACAGCGCAACGCATACAATAAATAAAATTAGAATGAACAGCTCAAGCAGTCCCAAAGTTTTGCAGGACTTAACATAACTTGAATATCGAATATCGTTCTCCATAAACTTTCTCCTTAGTAGTTTAATTGACAAAATAGTATCATATATAGCCTATTAAAGTCAAGTATAATAGGCTATAATTAGCCTAAAATTATGAACACCTATTTTGAAGTAAAAAACAGGATATTGCTTTTATGTGAGCAAAAGTCAATGACCATTAATAAACTTGCGACCGAATCGGGACTTTCGCCTTCCTCCTTGAAAAATATTTTGTACGGCAAGAGCAAAAATCCGGGGATAGTAACTTTAAAGCTTATTTGCGAGGGATTCGGAATATCTTTGAGCGAGTTTTTTGATACTGAAATATTCAAGGGATATGAAAAAGAATTGCAGTAATTCATATGTGTCCGAAATCAATCAATTATTTTAACTATAAAAAAACGAGGCGGAAACCGCCTCGTTTTTAATTTTGTTTTAATTAGTCGTTGTTGTCGACCACGCTGTTATAGTTTACGTTGATTACGGGGGACATATTTTTGTATTCCTTCACGCCCGTACCTGCGGGAATGAGTTTACCTATAATAACGTTTTCCTTTAAGCCGATAAGCGGGTCAACCTTGTTCTTGATAGCCGCATCGGTGAGCACCCTTGCCGTCTCCTGGAACGAAGCCGCCGACAGGAAGGAATCGGTCGAAAGAGCGGCTTTTGTAATACCCAAAAGAATACGCTTTTGAAGTGCGGGCTCGCCGCCTGCCGCAATAGCCTTTTGGTTCTCCTCTTCAACCGTGAACATATCGACAGTTTCACCGGGAAGAAGGTCGGTGGAGTTTGCGTTCTCTATTCTGACCTTTCTGAGCATCTGACGCACGATAATTTCGACGTGCTTATCGTTGATATCAACGCCCTGCGAACGGTAAACTGACTGAACCTGTTCAAGAATATAGTCCTGAACGCCCTTTACGCCCGAAATTCTTAAAATATCCTGAGGATAAACAGAGCCGATGTTCAAAACCGTACCCGGTTGAACGATGTCGCCCGTCTTTACGTGCAGTCCTGCATTGAAAGGCAAGGTGTATTCCTTCTTAATTTCGTTCGTATCGGGGTCGCGAACGACGATATGCTTGAGGTTGTCTTTATCGTCAACCGTAACCACACCCGAAACTTCGCAAAGGGTTGCGCAACCCTTGGGTTTTCTTGCTTCGAAGAGCTCTTCGACTCTGGGAAGACCCTGCGTAATATCGCCCGTTGCCGCAATACCGCCCGTATGGAAGGTACGCATGGTAAGCTGTGTACCGGGCTCGCCTATGGACTGAGCCGCGATAACGCCGACCGCCTCGCCCGGCTGAACGGGTGTATTGGTAGCCATATTTTTGCCGTAGCATTTTGCGCAGACGCCGTAGCGCGAGTTGCAGGTGAATATCGAACGGATTGCAACCTGCTCTATACCCTCTGCAACGATTTGCTTGGCAAGTGCGTCTGTGACGAAGTCGTTCTGTGCAACTATAATGTTGCCGTTCTTGTCCTTGACGTCCTCGGCAACGAATCTGCCCTGAATTCTGTCTTCAAGTCCTTCAATGACCTCGCCGTTGGGACCGATTATTGCCTTTACAACCATACCGCGGGGTTTTTTGCTGCCCGCCATACAGTCTTCCTCTCTTACTATGACGTCCTGCGAAACGTCTACAAGCCTACGGGTAAGATAACCCGAGTCTGCCGTTTTAAGTGCTGTATCCGCAAGACCCTTTCTGCCGCCGTGCGAGGAAATGAAGTACTCGAGAACGGAAAGTCCCTGTCTGAAGCACGATTTAACGGGAACTTCAATCTTTTTACCTTGGGGGTTAACCATCAGTCCGCGCATGCCCGAAAGCTGTTTCATCTGCGCCATCGAACCGCGGGCGCCCGAGTCTGCCATCATCCAAATGGGGTTGAACTTGTCTAGCGTCTCTTCAAGCGCGTCGGTAACCTTATCGGTTGCCTCCTCCCAAGCGTTGATTACGGCGTTGTATCTCTCTTCCTCTCTGAGAAGTCCGCGCTGATACTTCTTTTCGATTTTAATTACTTTGTCTTCTGCCTCTGCAATGATATCCTGTTTTGCTACGGGAATATGCATATCGAATACCGAGGTGGTAAGTGCGCCGATAGTCGAATATTTATAGCCGAGCGTCTTTATTTTGTCAAGGACGTCCGCAGCCTTGGGAGCTCCGCCCGTCTTGAAGCAGCGTTCTACGATTTTACCGAGCTGTTTCTTGCCGACTGCAACCGCATTGCCGAGGAACTCGTAGGAAATCTCGTATTTGAGGTAGTCCTCAAGGTTTTCACGCTTGACAAAGCCCAAATCCTGGGGCATGTTGGAGTTGAATATAATTCTGCCGACGGTAGTCTTTACAATGCCATGCACGGTCTGACCGTAATAGGGGGAATTTTTGTCCTCTACGGTTACCGCTCTGCGCACGAAGATTTCGTCCTGCATGTGAATATTTTTGAGCTGGTAGGCAATCATTGCCTCGTCTTCGGAGATATATGCGCCGCCGCGGTAGAGCTCTGCGCCCTCTTCGCCTTCGGAGCACTCGTAATATCTGTCGCTTACGCAACGGTAGTATTTGCCGTCCTCTCTGCGGATAATCGTGAGATAATATGCACCCAAAACCATATCCTGTGCGGGCTGCATAACGGGTTTACCGTCCGAAAGCTTTAATATATTGTTGGAAGAGAGCATAAGATATCTCGCTTCCGCCTGAGCCTCTACCGAGAGAGGCACGTGAACTGCCATCTGGTCGCCGTCGAAGTCCGCGTTGAACGCAGTACATACGAGGGGGTGAATTTTAATTGCACGACCCTCGATAAGCACGGGCTCGAACGCCTGAATCGAAAGTCTGTGCAGGGTGGGCGCACGGTTCAAAAGTACGGGGTGCTCCTTAATAACCTGCTCCAAGACGTCCCAAACGAAGGGCTTAGCCTTTTCAACGGTGCGCTTTGCGCTCTTGATGTTGTGGCACTGACCGCTTTCGACAAGCTTTTTCATTACGAAAGGCTTGAAGAGCTCTATTGCCATTTCCTTGGGAAGTCCGCACTGATAAAGCTTGAGCTCGGGACCTACGACGATAACCGAACGGCCCGAATAGTCGACACGCTTTCCGAGAAGGTTCTGACGGAATCTGCCCTGCTTGCCGCGTAGCATGCTCGAAAGAGATTTGAGTTCTCTGTTCGAAGGGCCCGAAAGCGCCTTGCCGCGCCTGCCGTTATCGATAAGCGCGTCAACCGCCTCCTGGAGCATACGCTTTTCGTTCTTGACAATCATATCGGGTGCGCCGATTTCAATCATCCTCTTCAAGCGGTTGTTGCGGTTAATTACTCTTCTGTATAAGTCGTTCAAGTCGGAGGAAGCAAATCTGCCGCCGTCGAGCTGAACCATCGGTCTTAAATCGGGGGGAAGCACGGGAAGAACGGTCAGAACCATCCACTCGGGGCGATTTCCGCTCTTTCTGAACGCTTCCAAAATTTCAATTCTCTGAACTGCCTTGACCCTCTTCTGACTCGAAGTGCTGGTGTCGATTATAAGCTTGGTTTCCTCGCACTCCTTGTCGAGGTCAACAGCCATTAAAAGCTCTCGGATTGCCTCTGCGCCCATACCGACTTTAAGACCCGTTGTTTCGCTGTCGCCGTATTTTTCTTCGATTTCGCGAAGCTCTTTATCATTTATTACCTGCTTGTATTCAAGCATAGGCACTGTGCCGGGGTCTATTACGACGTACGCCGCAAAATAGATTACCTGTTCAAGCGCCTTGGGGCTCATGCCGAGAATAAGACCTATTCTCGACGGAACGCCGCGGAAATACCAGATGTGCGACACCGGAGCGGCAAGCTCGATATGTCCCATTCTTTCACGCCTTACTTTAGCACGGGTAACTTCGACGCCGCACTTTTCGCAGGTAATACCCTTGTAGCGGTTGCGCTTGTATTTACCGCAGTGGCACTCCCAGTCCTTCATCGGTCCGAAAATGCGCTCGCAGAAAAGTCCGTCTTTTTCGGGTTTCTGCGTTCTGTAATTTATTGTTTCGGGCTTGGTAACCTCGCCCTTGGAAAGTTCCCTTATTTTTTCGGGAGATGCAACGCTGATTTTTATAGAGTTAAAATCATTTAATTCGAACATTTTATATCCTCCCTTACTCCTCGTCCTTGTCGTCGAACAAGTCTAAATCGTCGCCATCTTCGTCCTCGTCGAAGAGAGTAAATTTGTCGTCCAAATCGCTCAAATCGTCAAACTCGTCCTCACCTTCACCGTCGCCGCCGAAGAATTCCTTGCTTGCAAAGTCGTCCTCGTCATTGTCGAATATGGAGATGGAATCAAGTCCGATATCGTCGACCTCGTCGTGCTTGACAATGTCGAATTCCTCTTCGGGCACCTTGTTTTCAGCCTCCTGCTGCTCACGCGCCCTTGCGGTGGGAATTGCGTCGTCCTCGTCGTCAAGCTCGCGGATTATGAGCTCTTCGCCCGATTCCGTCAGAACCTTTACGTCGAGTGCAAGCGACTGCAGCTCTTTCAAGAGCACTTTAAAGGCTTCGGGAATACCGGGTTCGGAAATGTTGTTGCCCTTTACGATACTTTCGTACGTCTTTACACGACCTACGATATCGTCCGATTTAACGGTAAGAATTTCCTGCAGAATGTGCGCCGCGCCGTATGCTTCGAGCGCCCAGACCTCCATTTCGCCGAAACGCTGTCCGCCGAACTGCGCTTTACCGCCGAGGGGCTGTTGAGTAACCAAGCTGTAAGGACCTATCGACCTTGCGTGAATCTTATCGTCAACAAGGTGGTTGAGCTTAATCATATACTGAACGCCGACCGTTACCCTGTTTTCGAAGGCTTCGCCCGTTCTGCCGTCATATACCTGAATTTTACCGTCAACCTTGCCCTCGGGATTTACGAGGTTGTTTTCAAGGAAGAGCTTTTTAATATCCTTCTCGGTTGCTCCGTCGAATACGGGAGTGGCAATCTTCCAGCCGAGCTGTTGGCAGACAAGACCCAAATGCACTTCGAGCACCTGTCCGATATTCATACGCGAAGGAACGCCGAGGGGGTTCAAAACTATCTGCAGAGGTGTGCCGTCTGCAAGGAAAGGCATATCCGCCTGAGGCAAAACGCGCGAAATAACGCCCTTGTTACCGTGACGGCCTGCCATCTTGTCGCCGATCTGAATTTTACGCTTCTGCGCGATATATACACGCACGAGCTTGGAGACGCCGGGCGAAAGCTCGTCCTTGTTCTCCCTCGTGAACACCTTTACGTCTACAACTATACCGCCCTCGCCGTGAGGAACCTTTAAGGAAGTATCCCTGACCTCCCTTGCCTTCTCGCCGAAGATTGCGCGAAGCAGTCTTTCCTCGGGAGTAAGCTCGGTTTCGCCCTTGGGGGTAACCTTACCGACGAGAATATCGCCGGGCTGAACCTCTGCGCCGATTCTTATAATACCGTCTGCGTCAAGGTCTTTAAGCGCGTCCTCAGACACGTTGGGGATATCCCTCGTAATCTCCTCTGCGCCGAGCTTGGTGTCGCGCGCTTCGGTTTCGTGTTCTTCAATATGAATTGAAGTAAATAAGTCGTCCTGAACAAGCTTTTCGGAGATGAGAATAGCGTCCTCGTAGTTGTAGCCCTCCCACTCCATGTAGCCGATTAAAATGTTTTTACCGAGCGCAAGCTCGCCGTTGTTTGTTGCGGGACCGTCGGCAATAATTTCGCCCTCTTCAACCCTGTCGCCCGTGTTGATTATGGGGCGCTGATTGAGGCAGGTGCCCTGGTTTGAACGCTCGAATTTTTTAAGATTGTAAACGGTTTCTAAACCGCTGTCCTCTTTGATTGTAATCTTGTCGGAAGCAACGCCTACGGCAACGCCCGCATGTTTTGCGCGAACCATAACGCCGCTGTCGCGTGCTATTGCGTGCTCTATGCCCGTTGCAACGATTGCAGATTCCGTCTTCATAAGGGGAACTGCCTGACGCTGCATGTTAGAGCCCATGAGCGCACGGTTGGTATCGTCGTTTTCAAGGAAAGGTATGAGCGCCGTAGCAACCGAAACGAGCTGCTTGGGGCTTACGTCCATATAGTCCATTCTCGCGGGACCGTACTGCGTAATGAGGTCGCGGTGACGGCAGCCGATATGAGCGTTTATAAAGCGGTTGTTTTCGTCAAGGGGTTCGTTAGCCTGTGCCACGACGTATTTATCCTCTTCGTCCGCCGTAAGGTAGTCGACGTGGTCGGTAACGTATGTGTCGATTACCTTTCCTTCAGCATCGTACTTGTGTTCTACCTTTCTGTACGGGCTCATGATAAAGCCGTATTCGTTTACCTTTGAGAAGGTTGCAAGCGAGGAAATAAGACCTATGTTCTGACCTTCGGGAGTCTCTATGGGGCAAAGTCTGCCGTAGTGCGAGTGGTGAACGTCGCGCACTTCGAAGGTTGCTCTGTCGCGGTTGAGACCGCCGGGGCCGAGTGCGGAGAGCTTACGCTTGTGGGTGAGCTCTGCGGCGGGGTTGGTCTGGTCCATGAACTGCGACAGCTGCGAAGAACCGAAGAATTCGCGGATAACTGCCGACACGGGACGGACGTTGACAAGACCTGCGGGGGTAATTTCCATTGCGTCCTGCGTAGCCATGCGCTCTTTAATGAGCTTTTCAAGTCTTGCAATACCAATTCTCAATTGATTTTGCAAAAGCTCGCCGACCGAACGGACGCGGCGGTTGCCGAGGTGGTCGATATTGTCTATCGTTCCGATACCGAACTGTAAGTCGATGTTGGTGGAAATGCTTGCAACGATATCTTCAACGGTAATGTGCTTATGGTTGAGCTTTTCAACGACAGGCTTAATGGCCTTCTTCTCCTCGGACTCGAACTCCGTTCTATCGGAATTGAAGAGTTCATAGAATAGCTTGCACGCCGTAACGAACTTGTTGCGGGTTTCCCTTCTCTTTTCCCTGTTCTTCTTGTCCTCGGGCTTTTCGTCGTCGCTCTCGGGAGTTTCGGTGGTGTAATAAATTGCGTTAATTTCGTCCTTGAATTTTTCCGCAACCTGCTCGCAGGAGAGAGTTTTGCACTCTTCGGCAAGAGAAAGCACGAACTTGAAGTTGGGATAGTGAATTGTAGGCAGAAGTCCGAAAGCCTTGTGGGGTTTATCCGAAACTGCCTTGAAGTTTACGGTATTATTTGCGATAATCTTGTGTCTGATTTCGCCCTGTGCAGGGTCGGAAACGAGAATATATACCTCGTTTATACCGCAGTCCTGCATCTCGACTGCCTTTGCCTCGGAGACAATTTCGCCGGCATGAGCCAACAATTCTCCCGTTTCGGGGTTGAAAACGTCATCCGCGAGCTTGCAGCCGGGAAGTCTGTACGCAAGATTGAGTTTTTTATTGAACTTGTATCTGCCGACCTTTACCACATCGTAACGGCGGGGGTCGAAGAACAGGTTGTTGAGGTGCTGTTTAACAGAAGCCTCGGTGGGAACTTCGCCGGGACGAAGCTTTCTGTAAAGCTCGAAAAGACCATCAGACTCCGACTTTGCGGTGTCCTTTGCAATGGTGTTTTCAATAACCTTGTCGTCAGCAAAGAGGTCCAAAAGCGCCCTGTCCGAACCGTAGCCGAGCGCACGAAGTAAAACGGTTGCGCAGATTTTACGCTTTCTGTCCACGTGTACCCAAAGAGTTACGTTGCCGGAAGCGTCTACGTTCTGTTCGAACTCAAGCCAAGCACCGCGGTTGGGGATTACGGTGGTGCCGAAAATTTCCTTGCCCGTCTTGTCGCGCGTGGACGCGTTATACACGCCGGGAGAACGGACGAGCTGAGAGACGATAACGCGCTCGGCACCGTTGATGATGAACGAGCCCGAGTCGGTCATGAGCGGGAAATCGCCCATAAATACGTCCTGGTCTATAACTTCGTTCTTGACTTTGTTGTCAAGGCGCACTCTTACGTGCATGGGAAGCGCGTAGGTCGCATCGCGGTTTCTGCACTCTTTCTCGTCATACTTGGGCTTCTCGTCAAACCAGTGGTCCAAAAAGCGCAGTTCGAAGTGGTCGGAGTAGTCGGTTATGGGCATAAAGTCTTCAAAGACTTCGGTAATGCCGTCGGTCATAAACGCTTCATAGCTCGACTTTTGTATCTCTACAAGGTCGGGAATATCTATGACTTCGTTAATTTTGCCGAACTTTCTCCTCTCGGTTTTGCCATACTTGTGAACAGGTAAATTCATTGAAGAAAAGAACTCCTTTTGACTTTCGTCATTTTATTTAATCACATTTTGGCGATTATGCGTTTATATCTTTTCACCGCAAAAAATCAAATGTTCATTAACCTATTGACAAACGGGCTTGTCTACCCCGTTTTTTACGCCCTGAAAAAATTTTATTTTCAAGACGATTTTTCCCCGCGTACTCTTTACAAAATTAATATAATGTAGTATACTTTAACCGTCAACGCGGATCAAATTTTGTTAAAAAATGTCGTATTTTCTGTTCGAAAAATTATCAAAAAGTGTATTTTTGTGCAGAATACGCATTTTAATACAGTTTATTATTATAATTCACTCAAATAAAGATGTCAAGCCATTTTTTTAATGTTTTTTAATTAATTTTATGAGAATTGATAAGTTTTTAAAGGTTTCGAGAATACTCAAAAGACGCACCCTCTCAAAGCAGGCATGCGAGATGGGAAAAGTCATTGTAAACGGCAAAGAAGTAAAGGCTGGTCACAAAATTAAAGAGGGCGACCAAGTTGAATTATGCTTTGCAGGCGGTTCGCTGAAATTTAAAATTTTAATGATAAAGGAAACGGTCAAAAAAGAAGAGGCCTCCTCCCTTTACGAGATAATAGAGTAGGCTCACGTAAATTGCACGCCGTTCTGCGCACATTTACCGTGATTTGAGGATTACAATGAAAAATTATAAAATAAGCGCAATTATCTGTGCTGCTGGCAGAGGCGAGCGGGCGGGTTTTGACAAAAACAAGCTTCTTGCCCCCCTTTCGGGTGCGCCCGCGCTTTGGCACACGCTTGAAAAATTTAATTTACCCGAAATAGACGAGGTTATTATAACCTCTTCAAAGGACGACTTTGAAGAAATTTCCGCCCTCGCTTCCCCCTTTGGATTTAAAGTTGTTTTGGGCGGAAAGACGCGGACGGAGAGCGTTAAATGTGCCCTCTCCTGCGTTACGGGCGATATCGTTCTCGTCCACGACGGCGCGCGTCCGTACGTTTTGCGCGAAATAATTTTAAACTGCATACAAAGCGTTAAAAAGCACGGGAGCGGAATTTGTGCCGTTAAAGCCACGGACACGACCGTGTGCTGTAAAGAGGGCGAAATTGTTCAACGGCTTGAAAGAGACTGCCTCTACCGCCTGCAGACTCCGCAGGGCTTTTTCACAAAGGACCTGCGCCTTGCGTACGAAAGAGCAAACGGAGAAAGCTTTACGGACGACAGCGAAGTTTACGGAAAATTTATAGCCCCTCCCATCATTTTCGAGGGCTCGGAGAGCAATATAAAGCTGACATATAAAGAGGACTTTTTAGGGGAAATTCCCACCCTTTCCGCATTCGGCAGTAAGGTAGGCTTCGGGGTGGATACGCACGCTTTCGGAGAGGGAAATTCCGTTACCTTGGCGGGAGTGAAAATTGCCTGCGACAAGAGGCTCATAGCCCACAGCGACGGCGACGTAATTGCACACGCCGTTATGGACGCACTTCTATCTGCTGCGGGACTCAAAGATATAGGACACTACTTTCCCGACACGGACGATAAATATTCGGGTGCGGACAGCATATGTATGCTTACGCAAGTATGTAAAATTATAAGAGAGCGCGGATATGCGCCCTCGAACATATCAATTACGGTGCAGGCGGAGACGCCCCGCCTCTCCCCCCATATAGAAAATATGGTTGAAAACATAGCAACGGCTTGCGGAATTTCAAGGGAAAACTGCGCGATAGCTGCGGGCACCTGCGAGGGGCTGGGCTTTGTGGGCAAGGGGCTTGGAATTACCGCCTACTGTTCTCTTCTTTTAAAAGAAATATAAGGTACATTGAACATGGCAAAGAATAAGACGATAACTCAATTCGTGTGTAGCGAGTGCGGTGCAAGCAGTCCGCGCTGGCTTGGCAAATGCCCCTCTTGCGGAAAATTCAACACTATGGCGGAGGAAATAATTGCCCCCGCCGAACCACAGAAAAACACTTCAAAGCCTGCCGTAAGCGCAAGAAAGCCCCTCTCTCAGATTACATTCGAACGATACAACCGCACCCCTTCGGGAATTTCGGAATTTGACAACGTGTTGGGAGGCGGAATTGTTGCGGGCTCGCTTGTTCTGCTCGGCGGCGACCCCGGAATAGGCAAGTCTACACTTCTTACGCAGATTGCCGCACACCTGTCGAAAACCGCAAAGGTTTTGTACGTTTCGGCGGAGGAGAGCTGTTCACAGCTTAAAATGCGCGCCGAGCGACTCGAACTCGACTACGGCGACCTTTTAATTATCAACGAAACCTGCATAGACGGATTGGAGAACGAGCTTGACGACGTTAAATTCTGCATAATAGACTCTATTCAGGCAGTTTATACGGACGACCTCTCTTCCTCTGCGGGCTCGGTAGGGCAGGTTCGGGAGTGCGCTTCCAAGCTTATGCGCATTGCAAAGAGCAAAAATATTACTTTCTTTATCGTGGGGCACGTGACTAAAGAGGGCGCGCTTGCAGGTCCCAAGGTATTGGAACACATTATGGACACCGTCCTCTACTTCGAGGGCGAAAATCAGGAGAATTTCAGAATTCTGCGCGCTGTCAAAAACAGATTCGGCAACGTTGCCGAAGTCGGCGTATTTGAAATGACGGGCGAGGGAATTAAGGCTGTAACCGACTACTCGGGCGTATTTCTTTCCGAGAGCCGCGGCGAGGAGGCGGGCTCTGCCGTTACCCCCTCGCAGACGGGCGCAAGGTGTATGAACGTGGAAATTCAGAGCCTCGTTTCCAAGACCCCTTTCGGTCAACCCCGAAGAATGCCGCTCGGGATAGACTACAACAAACTCGTGCTACTCATTGCCGTGCTTGAAAAGCGGTGCGGACTTCCGCTTGGCGGATACGACGTGTACATAAACGCAATGGGCGGAATTAAGCTGAACGAACCCGCCTGCGACCTTGCCGTATGCGCCGCGCTTGCCTCTGCGTACTTCGGAACACCCATAGACAAGTACACGGCGGTATTCGGCGAAGTGGGCTTGACGGGCGAGGTAAGAGCCGTTTCCTACTGCGAAAAGAGGGTTGCCGAGTGCGTTAAAATGGGCTTTAAACGGGTGCTAGTGCCCGCAAAAAATATGAAGTCCGTCCTCAAATACAAGGACAGCATTTCAATCGTTCCCATACTCTATATAAACACTATGATAAAAACTTTGTTCACAAAAATTTAATTCTATTCTGCGAATTATATTTTTCGTGATTTTGAGAAACTATGTTTCTCTGCCCGCAATAATTAAGAGCAAACAAATACTGAATTGCGGGCATTCACTTCCACGGAGGCGTAGGCATACGCAAATTGAGTGCGCGAGCGCAGAAACGTGGTTCTGCTTGCGCCGTAAATAATAAAAAAAGCGGAGCTTATTGCTCCGCTTTATTTCTTCAAATTCTATAAACCGAAATATCGTGTGCGCCTCTCTTGTCCTCGGGAGGGAGCTGCATATAGTCGCCGTACACGCCTTTGAGATATCTTTCCAAATCAGCCATGACGGGGAAGGAAATGCCCTCGAACTCCATTTGAATCATATTTGAAAAGGCGGCGGACGAAAATATATTGCCCAAATCCTTGACACCGCTCATTTTAAAACCGCAGCTTTGGCATTTGCCGAATTCATACTCCTTATAGAGCTTGTTGGCATTTTTCACAACGCGGTTTATGCCGTACATTTTAGCATATACGCAAAAAAGCTTGGTCTTTAATTTTCCCAATCCCTTATAACCGCTGAAATTCGTAAGCCTGCTGAAAAACATTACGCGGTTTAAAAATTTTGCTTTTTTGTTAATTTTTGTGCACTTCTTTTCGTCTTGAGGATAGCCGTCGGCAGGAAAGATATCAATCCATAAGTTGGTATCGAACTTTTCCGTAAGCGCCGATTTTACTAGAAATCTTTTATCGAGAATTTTCAAAAAGGGGTGCTCTGCGCCCTTTTCCCTGTCGTCCGCAAGAGTATAACCGCCGTTAAATTTAATTTCGCCGCTCAAAACGCCTGCGCGGAATTTTTCGTAATCAGGTCGGGGCATTAAAACGTCCACGTCCTCATCCCACGGAATAAACCCCTTGTGCCGAACTGCGCCCAGAAGCGTTCCCGCATACAGACTGTATATAAAGCCGCGCTCTTGGCATATACGGTCGAATTCTTTTAATATTTCAAGCTCGGCAAGCTGTGTTTGCCGTGTTGTCAACTTTTCCATAGTCAGACTTTTGCACTCTTTTTCCATTTTCTATATATAATAAGCGAGGCGGGATAGCACAAAAAAGTAAGAAATTTTTTGGGACTCTCCTTCATTAACTTGCCGTATTTATACCCTGCGAATTTTCCGTAGACTATATACTGAACGGTGCCCTTTAATCTGTACTTGAATTTTATCTGCTTGCGCATGAACTCGCGCGCCCGTAAAACGCAACCGCGGGGCGAGCGGATATTGTTTAAGCGCCTGCCGCTTGTCAATCCGTCCGAAAGATATTCGCCAATATATATTGCGCGGTTTATATGCACCATAGAATAGTCGAGAGCCATTCTTATCCAGACCACATCCTCGCCCAAAAACCTCTCCCCTTCAAATTCGGGGAAGGGGTATTTTTTTAGGATTTCCGTATAGAAAACCTCGGCTTTATCCGCAAAAATATCTCCCGAATTTATACGAACGTCTATATATGTGCCGACTTTTCCGTCCGGCTTGAACTGTTCGCCGTTAATTTTACCGTCTGTGAACTTTCTTAAAAAGGCAAATCCGCAGATATTTTCCAAATCTTTATACTTCTCTTGACTGTCTATAACAGTCTGAACGGCGTCGTCCGTCAGAGTATCGTCGCTGTCTACTATAAAGGTCAATAATGCTGAAATAGCGGCAATACCGACGTTTAACGCCGTGTGCTTGCCGCCGTTTTTCTTATAGATATAATTTACGGGAAAATCCGCCCTTTGTTTGAAGCTTTCCACGACCTCGCGCGTGCCGTCCGCACTGCCGTCGTCCACAACCAGCCAATCGAAATTTTTATTCGTTTGAGAGAGTAAAGACGCGAACAGATTTTCAAGCTTGTCCGCCCTGTTGTATGTGGGCGTCAAAATAGTGATTTTTGCGCTCATTTGCGTTTACTCTCCGCTGTGGTCGAAAATGACCATGAAAAGTCCTTTGAAAATAATTTTTAAATCGAGCCCTAAGCTACGGTTTTGAATATATTCAAGGTCGAGCTTTACCCATTCGTCAAAGGACAGAGAGTTACGGTTTTTCTGAATTTGCCAGGTGCACAGAAGTCCGCCCTTGACCATGAGCCTCTGTTTCTGCTCATCGGTATAGCTTTCCACCTCCGAGGGCACTGGGGGACGGGGTCCCACCACGCTCATGCTTCCGCCGATAACGTTAAAAAGCTGTAACAGCTCGTCCAGCGAGAACTTGCGCAAAAACTTGCCCACGGGTGTAATTCTGGGGTCGTTCTTCATTTTAAATGCGGGAGGGTCTGCCTCGTTCAATCCGGCGGCTATAAGCTTTTGTTTAAGCTCGTCCGCGTGCGGACACATAGTGCGTATTTTATAAAATTTAATTATCTTTCCGTCCTTCCCAACCCGCTTTGAAACGTAGATGGGATTGGAAAAATCTTCAAGCCACTTTGCAAGCAGACATATTGCAATTATCCAGCTTGTCAAAATAAATAAAAGAGTTGCCGAAACTATATCAAACAGCCTCTTGAAAAAGAGGTAGCCCTTGCCTCCTTTGGGTGTAATCGGAGTAAATCCGGCATTTTCGGTTTGCACGGGCTTATCCTCTGTAGCCGAACTTTGAGTATTTATATCTTTGTCGTCCAAAACTTCGTTTGCAGGACGGTTATTATTATTCATAAGTAATCCTTTAACTGCTTTTTGCAATTTCGTATTACCCATTATAACAAAGGTGCGGTCAAATGACAAGTAATTTTATAACGTTATTTTTAGCCACACGAGAATCGAAGGGCATAAGTCCACAAGGCGCCTTTTTTGTTCTTTCTGCGCTCAGCTCGTTTGTAGTACGCCACTGTACAACTGCACTCACTGCACTTGAAATACCTTAACTTGTGTTGGTCGATTCTCGTGTGGCTAAGCAAAACGGGGAAGGACTTGCCTCCCCCGCTTATCGTTTTAAATCAACGGCAGTTTTGCAAATGAATGTGCCCAAGTATCGAGCCTATATCCGTTGCAGTCCAAACTTAAGTTGACGGCAACTTGACCGTAGGACTTATAATCCGTAGTGAACGCGCCAAAGCTAATCCCAGCGTGCGAGAAGCTTCCGTTTCCACCTGTGAACTGAAGCGTAACATCAGATGAACGGGATGAGTTGGGTTCATATGTCTCGCTGTCGTTTGCGTATCCGAAAGCAATACCCGAAATGCTGATTTTATCAATTACTTCCGCATTGCCAATGAAATCAATATTTATACTGTTAGCTACAATAGTGTACTTGTACTTTTTCCAACCAGCTATATCTCGCTTTGCACTCATTCCAATATCGGCTTTCATCCATATCGGCTGCGTATTTGCAAGGTCTATGCCACATTCTTTGAGATCTGCAAAAGATCCTATTGCATAATCGTTGTCAACGAGATAGCTTGCGCCAATATACTTGTAACCGCCCAAAGTCAGTTCAATACCGTCATAAGACAGATAGCTCGTTTCAATGTCCGCAACCTGTTCCCACATCAAATGCTCGGAAATTTTACCAAGCGTATCGCCGCCGAGAATTTCCGTCCAAGTGTAATACAGTCCGTCCGCAACCAGGTTCGCAACATTGTTGGATAAATCCGATTTGCCGTCAACGAATTTCTCGTTGGGATTGATGTAGTTGAGCGTGCCGCTGAAGGTTATAATCGAGAGTCCGCCGGTTAAGGTAAGGGTATTTAAAACGCCGTTCTCGCCCTTGAACTTTACTTCTATATCCTTTAAACCGCTCATACCCGCCAAACCGCCGAGAGTGTTGCCGTTTGCCGTTATTGTCCACTCTGACGAGTTTTCGCTTTGACTGTACGTGTACACGTTTACGAATTTGCTGATATAGTCGCCGTAGTCTTTAAATTCGGGCATAACCTTTTCGGAAGAACCCGACATAAATTGGTCGGCGAGATTGTTAATCGTATCTCCGAAACTCAATATATACGATAGCTGATTAAACATATCGTTCATAAAGACGTTTGACGGCATTATTCTATACGAAGTTGCGCCGCCTTCGATGGCTTTTTTGACATATACCATATCTTTCTTTATGGAAATATCCACCGTCGCACTGTCCGTAAGGAGCTCCATACCCAAGAAAGTCGCTCTATCGTGGCTTAAATTTATGTCGAACGAAACCTCGTTGTTCTCGTCTATATTGATATGCAAAGTATTTATCTTAATAGGTATTTCTTTGCCGAGAATTTTAAGAGTTATGTTGCCGTCTACGCAGTAGTCGTTGTTGAGCTTGTAGTCGGCAAGATAGCCTTCCGCTTCCTCTTCTGCAGTCGTTTCGTGCGTTGCCGAATTTACCGCTGTCAAGAGCAGTTTGTCAAGCCCCTCGAAGTTGTGGTAGTTCTTGAACGCTGTCGCACTGTCAGGCTTTGATACGGGGTTATAGGTTATTCCCGCCGCAAGGTTAAGCTTGTTTACGCCGTTATCTCCGAAGTAAATATTGTTTATACCCAAGCCCGAGATGAGTGAGCGCTCTCCCTCCGTCTTGGTTATATAGAATGTCAAATCCTCGTATTCGGGCTCGCCGAACAAAGTAGCCGAATTTAACGCCACATCAAGCCGTCCGTCCGCGTAAGTCGCCTTCTTTATAAAGTTGCCTTCGGTAATTTCCGTCTTGTGCTCAACGCCGTCCATTACCCTTTCGTACTCGGCAATAATTTTGTTCAGAAGGGTTGACAAATCCGTACCCAATATATTGGGAATAAGGCTTTCGCCCAATGATGCAAACTGCGACTTAACAGAAGGAATATAGTTTTCAATCAGCATACCGTTTAACAGCTCGTATATGCTTGCCACGGTTTCGTTTACCTTGTCGTTCGTGGTATTTATATCCTGCAAGTTGAGCATGGCAACGCCCATAGAGGCGATACTCAGAACTTCGTTCATGGAGCCGTAGAATTTGAGCGGATTGTAGCCAGGGACTCCCTCTGCAAGCTTTGAAACGCTTACGTAGAAGTCAAGACCCGTGCCGTCAGGGGTGTAGCCGCCAGTAGTAAAGCCATTGCTGTCTGTGCCGCCCGGATATCCGTCGAGAATATACACGTCGAGATACAGACTATCGTCTGCTTTAGTGTTCTGCGCAACGAGGTCAAGCTTTGCGTGAAGATATAGGTCGTTGCTTACATATAGCTGACCGTCCTTAAACGTTACGGGCATTGAACCGCCGTCGTCGTACTCCAAAAGCGCATTAAATATGTATTTTATGTTGCCGTATTCGCTGTAAGATGCGTCGTAGTCGTAGATTGTACCCGACAAATCGAGGGAGATATTGTGCTGTAACAGCATTTCGGCAGTTGCGCCGAGGTAGTCCAAAAGCTCTGTAAAGCCGTATCTGTCGAGCGGGCTTTCGCAGGGAACTTCGAAGTCGCAATATTTATCTACAATTACGTCCGAAATAGTCAAATCAAAGCTTGAAGTTCCGAACCTGATATTTGCACCGCAGTTTACTCCGCTGCTCTTCAATGCGAATTCCGCAAAGATGTTGCCGAGCGTTACGCTTATTCCGTTCTGCGTTGAGGAAATAGCTATAGTCTTTAAAAGCGTTTGCATATCCAGCTTGCCGTCCTTGACTGGAAGCGCGAGTTTTTCAAAGATTTCGCTCATGCCGTTTACGCCGTCTTGGGCAATTCCGAGCATATCCAAAATATCCTGAAGCTCGCCCGCAGCCTGCACGTTTTGTTTAGCTATTTCGTTATACACGGCAACTATTCTGTTATAAACGTTTACAATCTCTTTTTCAAGTACCTCCAGATCGCCGCCCAAGAGGTCGAGACGAACGGAGATAACGTCATATACAACCTCCGCTCCGTCCATGGACATGGGCATGGGCGAAACTGCGCCGTAGGTTACCGTAAGTACGCCATTTAAGTATTCGATATAGAAGTTGTTGTACGTATTGTTGAGGAGCAGAGTTGTGTCGAGCTTGAAGCTGAATGAGTTTTCGAACGACACCGCAAGGTTGTTTACAGCAAGTGAGATCTGCTCTCCGCCGAGCGTTACGCCGAGCATTCCCGAAAGGCTGAACCCTTGCGTCACGTCAACGTATCCGTTCTTTTCGCCGGCGTTAAGACTTGCGGGCGCACCGCCGGATAAGAGGGTTACGCTTGCCTTTATCTTAGCGTTGAAGATTTTGTACAAGATGTCTGCTCTGATACCGCCGAAGATGTCGAGTGAAACGTCCGCGCCGAAGAGCACGGTATTGATTATTCCGTTTTCGATATGTACGCCGTTTAAGATATCTTTGATTAGCCCGTTGAGGTTTGACCCGTCCGTGTTGACTGTCGCACCGCCAAATGCCGAAAGGGGAAGCTTTATTTTTGAGCCGCTGACGGAAATATAGAGGATATCGTCCTCATAATGAACTATCGCATCGCCCAATTTTGCGCGAAGTCCCACAAATTCGCCGTTTGAAAGGTCAATTTTAGCAACGCCGTTTATAAACTTTCCGTCAATAGTAAGACTTACTCCTACCGTTACACCGTCGTTCAATATATCGGTGTAGGTAGCTTTATCCTGCTCGGTAAGCTGTGCGGGTACAGAGTCGTTGCTCAAATATGCATCTACTCCTATTCCGCCGAATGCGTCGTAGTATGCGCTTACTTTAATTCCGCCGAATAAGTCAACCGAAATATCCAGGCCGTATATCTGTACCTTGATTATTCCGTTTTCTATTGTAAGATTTTCAAGTATATCCGAAAGGAGCGAATTTATATCAAATTCTACGCCTGCGGAAAGCTCAGCCGAACCGCCGAGCGAATCCAAACCAAGTTTGTATTTGCTGTCTCCGCTTGAGATATAGAGGCTTGCTCCGTCATAGTGTACGGTAATTTCTCCGAGCTTTGCACGCAGTCCTGCAAACTCGCCGTTCAATAGGTCTACTTTGGCAACGCCCTTTATTACACTTTCGCCAAGCGTAATGTCTACGCCGACGGTAACTCCGTCGTTCAATATGTCGGTGTAGGAGGCAGCTTTATCCTGCTCGGTAAGCTGTGCGGGTACGGTGTCATTGCTCAGATATGCATCTACCCCTATTCCGCCGAATAAGTCGTAGTATGCGCTTACTTTAATTCCGCCGAATAAGTCTACCGAAATATCCAGGCCCAATACCTGCACTTTGATTATTCCGTCTTCTATTGTAAGATTTTCAAGTATGCCCGAAAGGAGCGAATTTATATCAAATTCTACGCCTGCGGGAAGCTCAGCCGAACCGCCGAGCGAATCCAAGCCGAGTTTGTATTTGCTGTCTCCGCTTGAGATATAGAGGTTTGCTCCGTCATAGTGTACGGTAATTTCTCCGAGCTTTGCACGAAGTCCTGCAAACTCTCCGTTCAATAGGTCTACTTTGGCAACGCCCTTTATTACCTTTTCGCCGAGTGTAAGGTCTACGCCTACCGTTACGCCGTCGTTCAATATGTCGGTGTAGGCAGCTTTATCCTGCTCGGTAAGCTGTGCGGGTACAGTGTCGTTGCTAAGATATGCATCTACCCCTATTCCGCCGAATGCGTCGTAGTATGCGCTTACTTTAATTCCGCCGAACAAGTCAATCGAAATATCCAGGCCCAATACCTGCACTTTGATTATGCCGTTTTCTATTGAGAGATTTTCAAGTATATCCGAAAGGAGCGAATTTATATCAAATTCTACGCCTGCGGAAAGCTCAGCCGTACCGCCGAGCGAATCCAAGCCGAGTTTGTATTTACTGTCTCCGCTTGAGATATAGAGATTGGCTCCGTCATAGTGTACGGTAATTTCTCCGAGCTTTGCACGCAGTCCTACAAACTCTCCGTTCAATAGGTCTACTTTGGCAACGCCCTTGATTGCCTTTTCGCCGAGCGTAAGATCTACGCCGACGGCAACTCCGTCGTTTAAGATATCCTTATAGAGGACCTTATCGGCAGCGGTAAGTTCGGCGGGTTTATCGCTTTCGTCTCCGAATTTGAGGGTCGCATCCACGTCTATCTTGCCGTACTTAATATTTGCCTTGACGTCTATGAGCGAAATTTCTTCCTTCTCCTCGTCTACGCTGAATGCAAAGCTTATGTTGATATTTATTCCGAACAGACTTATATCGGAATCCAAAGTTGCAAGTCCTTTTTGGCTGTCGTACGCGAAGTCGCCGCCGAGGAGGGAATCCAGCAGACCGCTCAAAAGGTCGCCCTCTCCCTCGCCGTCTGTTGCGGGCAATTCGATATTTCCCATAGCCGCGGAGAGGTCAAGCTCGCCGAGGCTGACTTTATATTTATTGGAATCGAGCGCAAGGTACACTACGTACCCGTCCTGCCCGTTCAATACGTGCGCCGTGATATTGCCGAGCTTTAATACTAAATTGTCGAGTCCGCCGTCCTTTAATGCCACACCGACCACGCCCTCGACAGTCTTTCCGCCAAGTCCGAGGTCGAGCTTGAACACCGCACCTTCAGAAAGCACGCTTGCAAACGCACCCGCAAGACAGTTGGTGGCGCTTACCGAGAACTCCGGCTCCTTGTCATCTCCTTCGCCGAAGTCGTTGAGGTAGGGCTTAAAGTCGTCGTAAACCGAGTTTATGCAGTCCTCCATCTCGTAGCTGAATACCGTTTTCGTGGTAGAGGTACAGCCGGAAGTTACCTCGCCGAGCCCGGTAATCCTGAGGGTCGCCTCGTACTTATCGCGTATTTCAAAGCTCAAAACGCGGTAGTTTGCATCAAATACGTACGTTACGTTGGTATATTCGTAGGTGGGAAGCTGAGAAAGTCCGCCCGTTACCGCCATTTGCTGCTTGTAGTAGTATACGGCAGAGCGCATATCGTTCTCTTCGCCGCCCTTGGTGTTTACGTTTAAGTTTACCGTAACAGAATAGGTGCCGTCGCCGTTATTGACTACGCCATTTTCCTGCGCGTTTAAAATTGTATTTTCGTTTAAGACGTATACCGAAAACTCTGCGGGGGGCAAGCCGCGCTTTTTTCTGAATTCGCTGACGGTAAGTCCCGCAGGCTGACCGGTTTTCCAATTGGTGTAGAAGCCGTTAGTGCTGTTTACGTCTACGGCATCACGCCAAAGTACTACTTTGTCCGTCTGACAGAACTGCTTTGCCGAAGTGGACGCACCCTTTGCAATATCAACCGAAATTAATGTGTTGTTGTAATATTTTTTATAGTTATAGGTGCTCTGCTTGATATTGAACATAGCCGAAAGGGACTGCTCCATTTCGGACGACCAATAGGGCTGGTTCTGCAGAGTATAATTTAAATAACCTATCGTCTCAACGACGGTGTGATTTTCGGGGGATGAGCTATCCTGGGGGACTTCAAGATATACCGTGCGGTAGTCGCCTTCAAGGTCGTCAAAATTTACGGGGGGCATATACGAACCCGTAATAATAATTACCATGGCGACAGAAATTAAGGCGAGCAGGGCGGGAAGCACCTTTCTCAGCCTTCTCTTATGCTTTACGGCAAGGGGCTTGCAGCGATAGACCCTCGTCTGGTCCTGTGACACGGTTTTACCGTGCAGTCCCGCCTTTTTATTTATTGATTTGTCACGGCGTTTTCCCTTTTCAAAGCCCGCGCTTTTAACTACAGACAGCTCTTCGAAAGGCTCGCCCTTTTTCTTTAATCTCTTCATTTTTTTACTGTTGCTTTGCGTATTATACTCCATTTTGTAATATGTGTATAGGGCAAGTATAATATTTATATGACAAAATGTCAAGTTTGTAATAAAAATATATGATAAAAAATTAAGAATTATTTAAATATTCTGTTTTTTGGCGGATATATCGAACAACTTTGGGCGGCTTAGAGAGTATTCAAGCAAATTTTTCGCACTTGACAAAGACCCGTGCCTGTACTATAATGTAATAAGCAGTTTTCCGATTTAATTGAAATTTACGGCGAAAAACAACAGACAGGAGGCGTATGAAAGACGTCTTATCCAAAATTAAACAGAGTAAAGCGGTTGAAATTTTAAAACGCGTATTATCGGATAAATATTTTACTGTTGCCACAGCTTGCGTGACTGTGCTTTTTTATTATCTCAATCTTGAAATAATTACCATATATTATATAGCCATAACGGGCGCATTGACGGTACTTCTGCTTGACGATCTTACCCCCCTTCTTTCAAACTTTTTGTTTATGTGCATAATGATATCCGTCAAGCACTCGCCATCCACTTTCCTTGTCGGCGACGGTAACGGCTCGAACTACCTCGGACAGCCTGCAATACTTGCGCAGATAATTGTACTTATTTGCCTTTACGTTATTGCGACGTTCGTGCGGCTTGCGCTTACGATAAAGCAAAACAAATTTAAAATAACACCCGTATTCTGGACGCTCGTAGCGTTTTCGGCTGTACTTCTTTTAAACGGTGTATTCAGCAAAAATTACAGATTTTTAGACTTTGTCTACGGCGTGTTCCTTGCCTTTTGCTTCCTCGGAATTTTCTGCATAGTAAAGGACAGCCTGTCCTGCACACAAGAGGCGTACTCGCGCATTGCGTTTACCTTCTTTGTGTTCAGCGTTGCCCTTCTTTTCGAGCTTGTCGTCAAATATATTTCGGCGGGCGTAATACAAGACGGTAAAATTAACAGAAATCTGCTTGCGTTCGGCTGGGGCATGTACAATAATTTTGCGTTGCTGCTTTTAATCTGCGTTCCTTCGGTGATGTACCTTGCAGGCACCCAAAAGTACGGATACCTCTACTTTGTTTATTCCATATTTGTTTCTATCGGCGTAATTCTTTCAATGAGCCGTCAGGCTTGGGTTGCGCTCGTGGTCATTTACCTCATTTCGCTCGTTGCGCTGCTGCTTATAGGTAAGCACAGACTTATAAACTCTATAATTACGGGCGTGGTCGCGGTAGTTTTTTTAATTCTCATTTTGACGCTCAAGGACAAAATTTTACTTCTTCTTTCCGGCACGCCCAATGCGAAGGGAACGAAGGCGGCAGTCCTTTTGCTTGGCGTAGCCCTTTACGTAATTGCAATAAGCATACTCAATATAAAGTGCAAAAACAAACCCGTAAAATACGGCATCACGGGCGGAAGTGTTCTGATAATACTTATCGTTGCGGGGATATTCTACGAAAAGACCTTCGAGCTTTTATATAAGCTTATTGAGAGCTCTAACGGCAGAAACGTGCTTTGGAAAGATTCGGTAGATAACTTCCGGTCCGCTCCCGTATTCGGTATAGGCTTCTTCGTGAACCTCAACAACGACCCCGGCTTTGCGGGTATGGAAATTATACCGAATATGTACCACAACACCTTCTTCCAGCTGTTGGGCGCATGCGGAATTTTCGGACTTTTGGCATATATTGCACACAGAGTGTTCACTTTAATCTCTTTCAGCAAGAATATGTCAGTCGAACGCTCGTTTATAGGGCTTTCTATTCTCTGTATTCTGATTACCACGCTGTTTGACAACCACCTGTTCTACATTTTGCCGACCATACTCTACAGCTTCCTTTTGGCAATTTTGATAAAGGGGCAAACCCCTACAGAGAAATTAGAGCCCGCAGTAAAGGACGAAACGGTTCAGACAGCGCCTGCCGTTCAAAACGAATAAAATTAAGGTATAAAATAAAAGGCGGTAGTTACAAATTGTAACTACCGCCTTTTATTTTATGGGAATTATCCTTCCCTCTTTATAAATGCTGTTTGCGGGAACTATCCCTCTTACGCAGGACAGAGGATATATCCGCACTCCCTTTCCCGTTACCGTGCCTGGGTTTAAAACGCTGTTACAGCCCACCTCGGTATAATCGCCCAAAATTGAGCCAAGCTTTTTTAGTCCCGTGTAAAATTTTTCGCCGCCCACATCAATACTGACCGAGGTCTTATCCGACTTTAAATTCGAAAGAATTACCCCCGCTCCAGTATGCGCGCGGTAGCCCAGAATACTGTCGCCTATATAGTTGAAGTGCGGTGCCTGCACGCCGTCAAAGAGGATTGAATTTTTAATTTCGGTTGAGTTGCCAACGACGCAGTTGTCGCCGATAAGCGCCTTCCCGCGGATAAAAGCGCCATGCCTTATCTGCGTATTTGCGCCAATTATTGTGAGGGGCTCGATTTGGGCATTTGGCGAAATCTTTGCACTTTTATGCGCATAGACACCGTCAAAAATTCGGATATACTCCCTTGGAAGGGCGCAGATTGCTTTCATAATTATTTCGCCTATGTGCGGAATAATTTCAAAGGGATAAATAAACTGCGAAAGCTCTACGCCCGCAAAAGTATGCGATAAATCGAGAATATCCGATGTTTTAAACATAGTTTATTGTATTAAAAAAGCCCCGAAATTATTCGGGACTTTAAGTTTAGGAAAGCGCGAAATATACACCCTTATAGCTTCGCTGGTTCGGCTCTCCTGAACTTATTCTTCTTTATTCTTTTTATCCTGCTCGCTCTTCATACGCCTGTAACGCATTACTCCGACTACGACTGTTCCTACCGCAACTACTATAAAGCCGACCATTGCGGTAAAGTTCTGCATAACACCGTACATGATTCCCAGTCCCAAACATATTGCGGCTATCACAAGCCAAACTATAAGCACCGTCTTATTCATAATAATATTATACCACCATATCTTTCGATTGTCAAAATAATGTTGACAAAGACTTTTCTTTTCAATAAAATATTATTTGTTATGATTGAAAATAATATAAAAAATCTTTTTGAAGAAATTCCCGAAACAAACCCATTCGGGGAGAAGATTACTGTTGTTGCGGCAGTTAAATTTCAAACTCCCGAGGACATCAACCGCGCAATAAACGCGGGGATTACGGATATAGGCGACAACCACGTTCAAGAGTTCCGCGACAAGTTCGAGCTTATTTCGGGCAATCCCCGCCGCCACTTTATAGGGAGATTGCAGACCAATAAAATAAAGTATCTGTTGGGAAAGTGCGACCTGTATCAGTCAGTGGACAGACTTGCGCTTGCCGAAAAGCTGTCTCAGATGAGCGCAGATAAAAATGTGACTTCCAACATATTGATTGAGATAAATATAGGCGGCGAGCTTTCTAAAGGGGGCTTCCCCCCTCAGGAGGCGATAGAGGCTTATGAAAAAATCAAGTCCCTCCCCCACCTCAAAGTACGGGGATTTATGGCTATGCTGCCCCTTGACGCAAGTGAGGAGCAAAGCATATGCCTTGCAAAGCATATGCGCGAAATTTACGATACCGTCCGCGCATATGACGCGGACTGCACTTGTCTTTCAATGGGCATGAGCGGAGATTGGAAAATCTGCGTTGAGGCGGGCAGTAATATGATACGTCTCGGCACCTCAATATTCGGCGAACGGGTTCACAAAAATTAAAAACTATTCTGCGTTTTCAATTTTCCGTGATTTTGAGAAACTATGTTTCTCTGCCCGCAATAATTAAGGGCACACCAACATAAAATTGCGGGCATTCACTTCCAGCGAGCCGTAGGCATACGCAAATTGAGTGCGTGAAGAAAAAGCGTGGTTTTTCCTCACGCCGTTAAATGTTTTGATATTGTTCACAAAAATTAAAAACTATTCTGCGTTTTCAATTTTTCGTGATTTTTAAAAACTATTCTGCGTAAGTTGTTTTTTGTTAAAATCGAAGCGCGGGGCGAACGCCCCGCGCTTTCTTAATCTTTATATTCGAAGTTTTTGAAAGTCTGTAAATCGTGCTTGTATTTTTTTATGTAGTACTTAGCCATATTGAGGTTTTGCTCGGAGTAGTTTCCGCACTCCTCGGGCTTTGCGCCGGGAATTTCGCCCTCGAAATTTATAATAAAATCACACATTTTTATCACAAGCGGGTAAATATCGGCGGGCGCTAAATTCCCGAACATAAGAATATAGCAACCCGTTCTGCAGCCCATGGGTCCGAAATAGACAACCTCGTTCTTTCTTTCGCAATTTCTTAAATAGGTCGCGCCGAGGTGCTCTATGGTGTGCAGGGCGGGCATATCTATTACGGGCTCTCTGTTCGGCGCGGTTATGCGCATATCAAAGGTAGTAATCACGCACTCCCCGCGAATGTCCCTGCGCGAAACGTACAACCCCGCCTCCAAATTCAAATGATTTATCTTAAAGCTTTCAATCTTTTCCATATTTTTTCCTTTAAAAAGCGTTGCATACAGCAACGCTTTCAATTTTAAATTATTCAGCTTTGATAGGGAGCAAAGCCTCTATTCTTGCGTGCTTGATAGGCTGTCCTCCGCCGCTACCTCGCCCACTGCTACCTCTTTTGCTGCCTCGTCCGTCGTTGTAGTCGCCTCTTTATAGAGCCTGTCGGTCAATCTTCCGTTCTTTCTCTGGATAAAATATGCTGTCACAATGAGCGCCGTAATAAGAACAACCGCTACAATCCAGCCGAGCCAAATGAGCTCCGTGAGCCCTGACACAAGGAAAGTGACGAAGGTAATTCCGGCAACCATCAAAGCACTGGGGAACTGCGCTTTAACGTACCCGAGGTGATTGCACTTGCAGGACGCCGCAGATAGAATGGTTGCGTCCGAGATGGGCGATACATGGTCGCCGAATACGGAGCCGGACAGTACCGCCGCAATCGTGAGAATCATCATGTCGGGGCCTATCTGCTGACCCATGGGAACGACGATAGGTACCATAATACCGAACGTGCCCCAGGAAGTACCCGTTGCGAAGGCGGTACCCATAGACACAATAAAGAAAATTGCGGGAAGCAGGGATTTTGCGTCGCCCATCCAATAGGCGAACGCCGTGACAAATTCGGACAGGTGCATCTCTTCGCAGACGCTTGCAAGCGTCCAGGCGAAGGCAAGAATAATAATGACTTCGGCAACCGACTTGAATCCCGTTCCGAAGCAGCCCGTAAACTCCTTCAAGGTCATGAGTCTGCGAGGCAAATAGAGAATGAGACAGGAGAAAATCGCAATACATCCGCCCATTGCGAGAGCGGTGTTTGTGTCGAACATCGCCTCGCCGTCTTTCTTGAGCAACAGCAGAGTGCAGCAGCTTGCGATGAGTACGGCAAGGGGAACAATGAGGTCCCAAATCGCGCCTTTAGAGCTAGATTTAATCACTTCTTCCGATTTCGCCATTTCAAGTCCACCCGTGACGTCGCCCGTTTCGATGGCATGCTTTTCATGCTTGAACAGCCCGAACATATCAATACCGAGCACGGACGTAGCTATGACAAACAGCAACAGCAATATAGGATAAAAATTGCAGAATATCGTTTTTACGTAATATCCGAACGCTTCTGTGGACGTTGTCTTTAAGCCTTCGCCAATGCTGCCCGAAATTGCGCTTGCCCAGCTTGAAATGGGGGCGAGGATACAGACGGACGCCGAAACGCTTCCGACAATAAAGGCGGTTTTTGCGCGGGAAATTCTGTACTTGTCGTTTAAGGGCTGCATAATGGGACCCACTGTAAGGCGGTTAAAATAGTCGTCCATGAACAAAACGCAGCCAAAACCCGCCGTTGCAAGCATTGCGCCCTTGCGTGATTTAATGCGCTTAAACACCTTATCTCCGAACGCCTTTGAGCCGCCAGCCTTTGCCATCAGCGTCACCATTATACCTAATTCAAGCACGAAAATGAGGATACCCGCATTCCCCGCACCCGTTATAACGGTCTGGCCGTCCACTACCGCGGTACTCGGTCCCAAAGCGCCCGCCATCAGGTTGAAAAGCTCGGAAAGCGCCGTGACGGGGTTGCCGTTACCTAAAAACATCGCACCGACGAAGATGCCGAGAAAAAGCGAGATATATACTTCCTTTGTTACGAGTGCAAGAATAATCGCAACGACCGTCGGCAGCAGCGCCCAAAAGTATTGTCCCATGTTCTGTAGCGCGTTCTCCGCAGTTATGGCAACTTCTGCCATTGTAACAACCATAGAATATGTCTCCTCTGTGTAAACTTAACAAGTCTTGTTTATTATATACTTTTTATTATGATATGTCAATATATTTTCATTTTATGGAAAGCACCTGTGCTTTGTGAAAATATTTTATTAACATAAAAAGACCCTGTTTACACAAGGCCTTTTTTAATTAAAATTTTAAATTATTCGGCTTTGAAAGGAAGCAAAGCCGCAATTCTTGCACGCTTGATAGCCGTGGAAAGCTCTCTCTGGTGCTTAGCGCAGGTTCCGCTCATTCTGCGGGGAATCATTTTGCCGCTCTCTGTAACGTACTTTTTAAGGCGGGCGATATCTTTATAGTCGATAGCCTCTACCTTTTCCTGACAGAAAAGACAAACCTTTTTGCGCTGAAATTTTTTATAGCTCTTTTTTACGGGTGCCGTTTTATTCTCTTCCATAATTATCTCCTTAACTCAATTAAAAGGGAATATCGCTATCGTCGTCGAAGGGTTGAAGCTGAGGTTTAGCCCTGCCGCCAGGTGCGGGCTGTGAAGGCTCGGAAAACTCGTCGTAGTCCGAAGAACCTGCACGGGGCGAAAGGAATTCCACGTCCTGCGCAACAATGTCAACAGCCGTGCGCTTGATGCCCTGATTATCCTCGTAATTTCTGAGTTCGATAGAACCGGATACCGCGACTTTGGTTCCCTTGCGGGTAAACCTTGCAATAGTTTCGCCCAAGCCGCGCCATGCAACGCAGTTGAAAAAGTCTGTCTTTCTCTCACCGTCGCCGCCGGAATAGCTGCGGTTTACGGCAATTGCAAAGCGGCAGATTTTCACGCCGGATGCCGTTTCCGTAAGCTCGGGATCGCGAGTTAAATTCCCAATCAAAAATACTTTGTTCATAATTTTTTCCTAAACTGATTTTACGTAACCGTTTATTTTACAGTAATAATTCTTCTTAAAACTTCGACAGACAAATCGGAAATTCTTTCAAGCTCTTTAACAGCGCTTCCGTCTGCTTCGAAAGTGAGTACGCAGTAGTCGCCTTCCGTCTTGTAGTTGATGGGATAAGCAAGCTTTTTAACACCCCATTTGTCAACGGAAACTACCGAGCCGCCCTTGGATACGATAATATCCTCGAACTTCTTTCCGAACGCTTCTTTTGCATCGTCTGCAAGTGTTGCGTCGAGAACGTAAATCATCTCGTAAGTTTTCATATTTTCACCTCCCGGACTTAATCGGCACGCCACCTGCGGCGTGCAAGGTTTTATAAAAAAGTTTTTTATAATACAGGCATTTTATCACTTTTGATAAAAGCTTGTCAACTGTTTTACACCTAAGTTTAGGAGAGTCGAACCCGCAAGGTTTTTGACATAAAATCTTTGCGATACTTTGTCGTTTGAACTTGACGTATATTCGATACGCCTGCGTCCAAACTCCTCGTCTTGCTTTGATTTTATGGCAAAAACTGCTGCGCACCCCGAGTAAGTATATTTTGATGATTTTTGTGCGGATTGCGCGCAGGAATACCGGACGTATTTCAAGCGCAAGCCGTGCGGAAAGCGCGAAATAGACACCCTCAGGGCTTCGCGGGTTCGGCTCTCCTAAACTTACCCCTTATCTGTGCGCAAATAAATTTTAAGCGCCCTGTCAAGCAGTTTTTGAGTATCGTTTTCCACCTGTCCTATACAGCAGTCATATAGTAAGTTTTCAAGCGTTTTGCCGACCTCTGCGGGCGCGAAACCCGCCTTTATGAGCGCGTCGCCCTTTAATTTAAGCTCTTTTAACGTAAAAGGTACTCCCTCCGCTCTCATTTCAGCCAAAATTTCGGTATATTTTTGAACGAAAGGCGCGGTGTCCGTTTGGTCCATGCACGCGCTGTAATCTGCCTGCTTGAGCATAAAAAGCTTATCTAAAATTGCATAGTTTTTGACTATAAATTTGCGCGCTTTGTTTACTTTTGCGTCACATCTGAGGTCGTACATATGCAGGGCAATGAGCTGCGCCGTCTCCTCTGTCAGATTTTTGGAAACCTTGAGCCGGGCACATATGTTGCGCGCTATTCTTGCCCCCTCCTCCTCGTGTCCGGCGAATTTTCCGTTTCTTTCATAGCAGTACGGCTTGCCTATATCGTGCAACAGGGCGGCAAAACGCACCTTTTCGGGGGAATATTTTACGGCACGCAGAGAGTGTTCCAAGACGTCGTATTTATGAAAATCCTTGCGCTGGTCAAGCCCTGCACCTTTGTATAGCTCGGGCAGAATTTTTTCAAGCACTTCGATTTCCTGCAAAATTTTCAAGCCTCTGTACGGCCCGTCCGCACAGCCGTATTTTAAGTCGGAATAAAGTATTGCCCAAAGCTCCGCAAAAATTCTTTCAACCGAAATGTCTTTGATGAGCTCCGAATTGTCCCTTGCCCCTTTCAAGCACTCGCTGTCGGGCGCGAAGCCCGTTTGGGCGGCAATTCGGGCAAGACGCATAAGGCGCAGACCGTCCTCCCCGAACACCTTTTTTGCGGGCGCTACCGTTGTAATTCTTTTAGCCTTAATATCATCTATCCCGCCGAGCGGGTCAACAAATTTGTCTGCGGCTATGTCGTAATACACGGCGTTGCACTTGAAATCGCGCCGTCTTGCGTCGAGATTGATGTCGTCCGTAAAATAGGTTGCGGCGGGACGGTGTTCTCCCCTTACATACTCGTCCGAGCGGAAGCAGGTATATTCGCACCACTCGCCGTCAACGGTAATTTTTACCGTGCCCGTGTTTTTATAGGTTGCGTCCGTCCTTATGCCCAACTCTTCGGCTACACGCGAAAACTCCTCCGCGGAAACGGGCGAGCAGAGGTCGGTGTCGATATCTCCGGCTTGTAGGTTTGCGATAAAGTCCCTCACTCTGCCACCGACGATATACAGCGGTCGGGGCAGCTTTTCCGCAAAAGCTATTAACGTTTTCGAAAGAGTATCTTTCATAACAACTTAATTATAGCGGGTTTTTAATTTGTTTGCAACGTTTTTAATTTAATTGCAATTTTATCGCAATTAATATATAATTAAAAAAGAGCTTACACTAAGGGGAACTGAGTTGTACTACATAATTGCAAACGGAAAGCGTTTAAAGGGCAAAAACTTAAAACAACTTGAAATAGTTAAAGAAGTTTTTGAAAGGGCGGGCAAGGAATACGAGGTTGTATTTACCTATAAGAGAGGCGACGCCAAAATACTTGCCGAGAAAATAACCACCTCGGGCGGGACTCATACCCTTGCCGTGATGGGCGGCGACGGCACTTTGCACGATATAATAAACGGCTTTCACAATTTTGAAAACTGCTATTTGGGTCTCATCCCCTCCGGCACAGGCAACGACTTTGCCGAGGGCGCAGGCATACCTTTCGACACAAAAAAGGCGGCGGAGATTATCGCCTACCGCGCTCCCCAACCCATAGATTTTATAGAATTATCTTCGGGTCTGCGTTCAATTAACTCCGTAGGTCTTGGCATTGACGTAGACGTTTTAAAACGCGCATATGCCGGCAAATACAAGGGTCGCTCAAAATATCTCAGAGCGCTTTTGACGAGCATAAGAAAGTTCAAAGGCTGTTCCTTTACTGTTGAATACAACGGCATTAAGGAAAAGCGCTTCGGACTCATTGCCGCACTCGGCAACGGCAGACAGTTCGGCGGAGGAATCAAGATGTTCCCCGATGCTAAGATAAACGACGGATATCTCGACTTTATAATAGTCGATTATATATCTAGGAGCAAGATTTTGGGCGCATTTATAAAGCTTATGCGCGGCAAAGTCAACTCCATCAAGGGCGCGACGGTGGTAAAAACCAAGTCGGCAACCTTTATCCACGAGGACGAAAAATATACAATTCAGGCGGAGGGCGAGCTCTACGACAATATGCCCATTGAGGCGCATATCGTAGAGGGCAAGCTCAAATTCTATTTACCATAAGTTTAGGAGAGCCGAACTTAAACTATGACCGAAAAATATTTAAGGCGCATTTTAGACAACATCAAATCCGCAGTAGTCGTAGTCGACGAAAACCTTAAAGCGGTTTATGCAAACCGCGCCTTTGGCGTACTCTTCCCAAAGGGAGATTTAAACGGAAATATCGGCGCGGTCACTGCCTGCACGGGCGATATAGCGCTCTGCGGAGTTGATGGCGGCTGTAAGCGCTGTGGGCTTGCTTCAGCTTTCGAGGACGCTTTTTTATCCCAAAAGGAAGTTGCAAGGCGGATATTTCAAAGAGTTAAGGTTGACGACAGCGTACGCGAAATTTCCTATTCCATAACCGTTACCCCAATCGGAGGCGGTTTCTGTATGGGTGCAATCGACAACGCAATAGAGCTTGAAATTGCAAGGGAATTGCAGTCGGCAAAGAATATTCAGCAAAGGCTCCTGCCCGCGGGTAAATGGGCGGGCGGAAAGAAGTACTCGTATATGTATATTCCCTGCCGCGAAATCGGCGGAGATTTGCCCGACGTGTACACGCAGGATGGTACCCCCTTCGGCGTAGTTGCGGACGTTTCGGGCAAGGGAATTTCGGCGGGAATGCTGTCCGCGTTCGTCAAGGCGGCGTACGACAAGGACGCCCCCTCCCCCGCTCTTGCGCTTAAAAATTTAAATTCGAAATTTACCCAGCTCAACCTCGACGAGCGCAACTACGTGACGGTTGCGGCGGTACGCATTGACCCCGAACACATAACCTACTCTATGGCGGGACACAACGTTCCCATACTTTTAAAGACGGACAGCGGAGTAACAAGAATTATGCTGAACTCTCCACCCATATCAAATTGGTTTGAAAACCCCTCATACTTCGACGACACTATACCATACAAAAAGGGAGATATACTCGTGCTTTTGACAGACGGTGTGACGGAGTGCAAGAACGGTCAGGGCGAAATGTTCGGCGTAGAGGGTGCAATTAAGACGCTGTCCTATTCCAAAACGGCAGACGACTTTATAAAGAACCTTGAAAATAATCTGAACTCTTTCTGCGACAATTTAAACGATGACATCACGGCAATAGCTTTCGACTTATAATTAAATAATTTTAATTGCAATTAAATATAAAAAACAGCGGGTCATGCCGCTGTTTTTTACTTGTTTTAAGACAATTTCTTGATTTTTTCCACTGCGGCGGCACGCCCCTCCACACCGAGTTTTAAATAGATATTGCTTATATAATTTCTTGCCGTGCCGTCCGAAAGCTTCAGGGCAGAGGCAATCTGCCTATTTGAAAATCCGTCGAAGAGCATTAAGGCAATCTCCACTTCCCTCTCAGAAAGATTGAACTGCTTTTTGAGCTTAAATTCCTTATCCGAAGAAACCATAGTTGCAGCTTCGGTAATTTTTTTTGCTATTTTTGCGGGCAGAATTGTGTCGCCCGCATACGCATTTTTAACGGCGTCTATAAGCGCGGTTGAGCCTATATCCTTTAAAAGATAACCGCTTGCACCGTTGTTTATTGCGCTCAAAATATAGTCGCTGTCGTCGAAGGTGGTCAGTATTATTATCTTTGTCGAAGGGCAAATTTCTTTTATGCGCTTGGTTGCGACTACACCGTTCATATTGGGCATACGAATATCCATAAGGACGATATCGGGCGGAGTTTTTTCGCAATATTCAACTGCCTGAACCCCGTCGAGCGCAATCCCGCAAACTTTGATTTCAGCGCACGTTTCAAGCACGGATTTAATACCCTCCGCCAAAATTTGCTGGTCGTCTACAAGTAAAACCTCTATCACTTTATTTCCTCCTTATTTTCGGACTTTTCGCTATCCTTTAACGGCACGCAAATTTCGCTCTCGAAGCCCTCTTCCTCTTCACCGTTGAACACGGCGCTTCCGCCGAACTCCTCGGCCCGTTTTCTTATTCCCTTTAAGCCGAAGCCCTCCTCAATACACCCCGAAACGCCTACTCCGTTATCGGATACGAAAAGCTTGAGCTGTCCTTCGTTTTGCTTTAGCTCTATATAGAAAGCCGTAGCCTTTCCGTGCCTTATTCCGTTGGCGATAAGCTCCTTTACGCTGTTGCAGATAAATCTGTGAATATCTGGCGTTACCGCGCAGTCGTCCAAATCTACTCTCGCTTTAATATCCGTACCGTCCACCGTCTGGGCAACGATTTCCTCAATCTCGTCCTTTAAGGTATGGGTCTGCTCCCTGCCCGCAAGCAGATGCACGCTTTCGCGCATCTGTTCAAGGGCGTTCCGAGCCTGAATGTTAGCCGAAATAATTCTGTTTTTAGCCTCCGCGGGGTCGGTGTCTATTAAGAGTTTAGCCGCCTCCGTCTGCATAATTACGGTTGTCATTGAGTGACCCGCGTTGTCGTGAATATCCTTTGCAATTCGGTTGCGCTCCTCAAAGACTTTGGTCTGAGTCAGCTGACTGTACACCTCTTCAAGCCGTGCGCGGCTATCTTCCTCGGCTTTGAGCGAGGCTGAAAGCTCCTTATTTGTCTTATTGAACTTTATGATAAACTGAACTATTGCAAAGTCCACGAACATTATCATGAGTCCGAAGAGAATACCGCTTAAAATGCTTACAATACTGTCGTACAGCGACGCGCCGACGTTCATTATAACCCAGCCTATCGTAAACGATACGATAAACAGCACGCAACCGACGCCGAAGAGTATGACTTTATCCTTAAACTTTTCCACCGTCATATAGCACTCTGTAAGCATAATGCAGTACAGCGTTGAAAGAAACGAAAAGCCCGTCAAAAGACATATAGTCAACAAAAGTGCGCAGTTAATTCCGTAGAACACCATTTTAACGGCAAAATTTTTTACGGCGAACGCGCTGACCGACTCCATTGCGGCAAGTGCGACACAGCACAGGACAACCGCCATAAACGCGCCAAGCTGTTTTCGTATACCTACCGCGCCGAACGCCTGCGCGCAAACTATAATTTCTATAATTACGAGCAGCACAATCAGCGCAATTTTTATATATAGAACGGGATTTTTAAAGTTTAGCTTCTTTACCATAAAATACTTTTTGCTGTTTACCGATAATTTAATTGTAATATAAAAATACTTTTTGTTGTTTACCGATAATTTAATTGTAACATATTAAAAAAAAGTTGTATAATGTTTTTAATATAATTTTTTAAGGTGACCGTATGATTAATGACATTATTAAGAATATTTCTCAAATTATCAGATTTCCCTCCTATCAGCAGCCCGCAGCCGAGGGCGCACCCTTCGGCGAAGACAACAAAAAGGCGCTTGACTATTTTCTTTCGCTTGCCGAGTTTTTGGGCTTTGAAACCAAGAACTACGACGGCTACGCGGGGGAAGTTATCTTCGGTAAGGGCAAGGAGTTTGCAATTCTTGCCCACCTTGACGTAGTTCCCGCGGGAAGCGGCTGGAGTCACGACCCCTTCGGCGGCGAAATAGACACCGTAAACAAAAAAATTTGGGGCAGGGGCGCAATGGACGATAAGGGTCCCGCCATTATTGCGCTGTTCGCTTTAAAGGCATTAAAAGACGAGGGTTTTAAACCCAAGAGAAAGATTAAGCTTATAGTCGGCTGCAACGAAGAGAGCGGCTGGAAGTGCATAGACTACTACAAGGCTCACGCGCATATGCCCGACGAGGGCTTTTCGCCCGACGCCGATTTCCCCGTAATTTACGCCGAAAAGGGTATTATGCATCTCAAGCTCAAATTTAAGGCAGACGGAGATTTTTCCTCTCTTCACGGCGGAGAGAGGGTGAATATGGTCTGCGACAGATGCGAATACACAGGCAATATTGACCAAGATAAGGTTAATAAATTTAACCTTTCTGTCGAGGACGGAAAAATAGTTTCAAAGGGCAAGTCGGCGCACGGCTCCACTCCGGACGAGGGTATTAACGCTATGCCCGCAATTCTGAAATATCTGGGACTTGACGGTATTGAAAGTACACTCTTTCATAACCCCTTCTCCCTTTGCGATTTAAAGGACGAAACGGGTTCTCTCACTTTCTCGCCTAACGTTATCGATGGCGGGAAGAACTGCGTATACGTTACCTGCGATATCCGCTATCCCGCAACGCATAGCCGCGAGGAGGTTTTGAACGCAGTAAAAAGCGCGGGCGTCGAGTATGAAATTTTATCCGAGCAAGCCTCCCTGTTCAACGATAAAAACTGCTTTCTTATAAAGACCTTGTGCGAGGTATATAACGAGGTTTCGGGAAAGAGCGTTCAGCCCGTTGCGATAGGCGGCGGAACCTATGCGCGCGCTTTAAAGTGCGGTGCGGCTTTCGGACCCGAGGAAGCGGGCGAGGAAAATACCGTTCATCAAGCTAACGAATACATAACTTTCGAAAAGATAGAGCGTTGCTTCAAAGCTTACAAACTTGCAATAGAAAGACTGTGTTCACAAAAATAGTCAGCTATTCTGTGATTTCAATTTAAATAGAAAATCAATACTTAATAAATGAAGAAAGGAAAAAAATTACCTAAAAATATAATGTGCGTAGCTATTTGCGCACTTATTATAGGAATTTTGACTTTAATCTGCGCTTCGGGACAGATTGCCTACGAGGTTGCGGAAACTTTCGAGTGCTGGCATCCGGGCTATGAAATGCAAAAGGTCGAACTGCTCCGCATTATGGCTAAACCCGACTCGGAGCTTACGGACGAAGATTATTCGTTTTTATACAGTCAGACGGGTCTTACAAAATTAGGCATAGAGCGCGCACGCAAAAATAAATGGGGCATAGACCGCGTTTCGGAAATTCAGGACGACTATTTCGAAAAGCATACCGTAGAGCACAAAAAATTTGCCCCCTATATCTGCTTTTGCCAGATTGAAAAACATATCAGTAATATCTATCTCGAAGAAGGAGACGTGATTGTAGACGCCTCCACTCAGCTTATAGGCTGGCGTATGGGACACTCGGGACTTGTAACCCGCGCTTACGGTGTAACCGGAGATATACTGCAAGCCGCGGCAATAGGCACGGTTTCGGCTATCGGCGATATTGACACTTTTACCAATTCGCCTGCTTTTATGATTTTATCCCCCAAGGTTGATAAGGAAATCAAACAACAGGTCGTCAAATACGCTAAAGAAAACCTTTTGGGAATATCTTACGACCCGTTCAGAGGGCTGTTCAGTTCGAAGAATAAAATAACCACAACACAGTGCGCCCACCTCGTGTGGTACGCCTACAATCAGTTCGGTGTTGATATCGACGGCAACGGCGGCGGGCTCGTCACTCCGCAGGACTTTGCCAATTCCCCCAAAATGGAAGTTGTGCAGGTCTTCGGCTTTAATCCCAAAGAATTATGGAAATAAAAACACCCCTTCGCGGGGTGTTTTTTAATTTACATTTTAATTTCCGCAGGTTGCTCTTGGGTTTGGATACTTTCTTTCTTGTTTTTCTTGTTAATATCCTTGAAAAAGCTAACAGTCAGAGCGGCGGAGACAGCCATTGCAAAGAAATCTGCTATGGGCGCCGCCCATAATATGCCCTCTATCCCGAAAAATATCGGCAGTACACATATCAGCGGAATAAACAGAACTATATCTCTAATTAGCGACGCTATTATTGCAAACACGGGTTTGCCTGCCGCCTGAAAAAAGATAGATGTCATCTTTATTGTGCAGGTAAAGGTTAAAAGCATCAGAAATATACGGAAAACTTTTACGCCGAATTTCCAATAATTTGCGGGATTGACCTGCTCGGGGTCGGGCTGACCGAATATAGCTACTACAGCCGACGGCGCGGCTTCGAATAAAATTGTAAATATAAGCCCCACCGCCACTGTACTTAAAAGGATATTAAGGTACAGCTTTTTGACGCGGTCTGTCTTTTTTGCGCCTATATTATAGCCGATTATCGGCTGACAGCCCAAAACTATTCCCACAACTATATTTATAACAACCGTGAAAACCTTGCTCTCTATCGCAATTATCGAAATGGGGATATTTTCGCCGTAGACGGACAGTGCGCCGTACTTTTTGAGCATTATATTGCACACAAGCGAAATTATTACTATCGTCATTTGCGTAATGAACGACGAAAGCCCGAGTTTTACGGGATGAGAAAATTCCTTGAAATCGGGAATAAAGCTCTTTAAATACAGCTTAAAGGTTTTTGTTTTTAAAACGAAGTACAAAAGACTTATTATAAACGAAACGCTCTGTCCTATAACGGTGGCCCACGCCGCGCCGGCCATACCCCAATGGAACGCGTAGATAAACACGGGGTCGAGAATTATGTTAATAACCGCGCCCGCAAGCATAGATGCCATAGACCAGCCGGGCGCACCGTCCGCACGGACGACGGCGTTCATCATATTCATTGCCATAAATACAGGGAAAAAGCCGAGTATTATGTTGAAATATGTAATGGCATAGTCGATACTTCCGGGAACAAATTCGCCGTTTATAACGCCGTCCGTAGTCGCACCGAAAGTAAGTAAAATTTGTCTTTGCAGGGGATAGAACACCGCCATTAAAATAAGACTTACAACGACCGTAAAAAGTATGCCCGTGCCTATTGCCTTGTGCGCATTCTGCGAATTGTCACGACCTTGACTTATGTTGAGATACGCCGCACAGCCGTCGCCTATCCACCAGGCAAAAGCCTGCGCTATAATGAATATGGGGAATACTACTCCCGTTGCCGCGTTGCCCAACACGCTCAGTTCGCTGTTGCCGACGAAAATTTGGTCGACTATGTTGTACAGCGCGCTCACAAGCAGTGACAAAATACAGGGGATACAGAATTTAATCATAAGCTTCGATATCTTTTCCGTACCCAAAAATTGCGAATTTTCCATAAAAAGCCTCCGAAAAGTTATCGTCTTTGTCGGAGTAAAGAACGTCTGAAACCTACGGAGAGCGCAAAAAAAGAGGGCGTAGAATTGTTGAAATTCTACGCACTCCAAGCTGCTCAACGCATTAAATTTTATAATTTTTTTAAAAATTTGTCAAACAAAATTTTCCGGAATTTCTTAAAAATCAGCCGATAAATTTGCGGACGCGCAGGGGAATTCCCACGCTTTTCGCTATTTCCCGGCAACGCGCAACCGTTTCCTCTCCTATGCAATCCACGACGGAAAACCAGCAGTTTACGCCCGCCGCTTTGCAGGCTTTGGCGAACTCAATCATTCCCTCGAACGCGCCGCCGATATTCGGACGGCATACGCCGTCATAACTTGCTTTGTCGGGGGCGTTCAAAGAGATGTTCACTCCGTCAAGCTTGCCGAAAAGCTCGGGGGCGATATTTCTTTTATTTATAATGTTGCCGTGACCGTTTGTGTTGAGGCGGGTTTTACCTCCGCGCGAGTGCACGAAATCGCAGATTTTCAAAATTTCGTCCAATTTGTAAGTGGGTTCGCCGTAACCGCAGAAAACTATTTCGCCGTACTTACAGGGGTCGCCTATTTCGGCTATGACCTGCTCGGCGGTCGGCTCCCCCTCTTTGAGCCAAAGAGAATACCCCTCGTACTGCGCACTTTGGTCGCGCACACAGAAAGTGCAGCGGTTTGTGCAGCGGTTTGTGAGGTTGATATATAAATTTTTATCTATTTTATATATATGTGTATCCATAAGTTTTTTCACAAAAATTAAAAACTATTCTGCGTTTACAATTTTTCGTGATTTGGGGAACTATGTTCCCCTTGATGCAATTCCCAAGGGCAAACAATAATAATATTACGCAAATTCCCCTCCACTCAGGCGTGCGAGCGAAGCGACGCTTTGCACACCTTATTTTAAAAAAATCTAATATACGAGTGCAAAAAGCATTCGCAAATTGGGTGCACAAACAAAAAGCGTGGTTTTTGTTTGTGCAGTAAAAAATTTAAAATGATTTTATCAATAATTATCGGCGTGAACTTCGAAGTAGCTTTGAGGATGAGCGCAGGTAGGGCAGATTTCGGGAGCCTTGGTGCCTACTACGATATGTCCGCAGTTGCGGCACTCCCAAACCTTGACTTCGCTCTTTTCGAATACGGCTGCCGTCTCCACGTTCTTTAAAAGTGCGCGGTATCTCTCTTCGTGATGCTTTTCGATTGCGCCGACAAGACGGAATTTAGCCGCAAGCTCTGCAAAGCCCTCTTTTTCTGCGGTCTTTGCAAATTCTTCGTACATATCCGTCCACTCGTAGTTTTCGCCGTCTGCCGCAGCCGCAAGATTGTGCGCGGTGTCACCAATTCCTTGCAACTCTTTAAGCCAAAGTTTTGCGTGCTCTTTCTCGTTTTCTGCGGTCTTTAAAAATAACGCCGAAATCTGCTCGTAGCCCTCTTTTTTAGCAACCGAAGCAAAGTATGTATACTTGTTTCTTGCCTGCGACTCGCCTGCAAAAGCTGCCTCCAAGTTCTTTTCGGTCTGTGTGCCTTTGTATTTGTTCATAATTAACTCCTTTGATTAAAATTTTTTGTTTCATTATATATAATTTAATCAAACTTGTCAACGCTAGTAAGAAATATTATGAATTTTAACGGGTTTGGCACAAAAAGTGCTCCGCTCGTTACATCATTATATCAAGTACCTGCAACAGTACCATTTGATTTTATTAGCTCTTTACAAGTTTGATTTTTTATAGTAATAGTGTTATAATGCAACTATGAAAGATAAAATTAAATCGTTTTATGACGATATGGCAACTCAATATGATATGCTTTTTCAAGATTGGCTTGAAACAACTAAAATTCAAGCAAAAATTCTTGATAAGATTTTTATATCTTACGGCTTTAATAAAAATGCTAAACTGCTTGATTGCGCTTGCGGTATAGGTACGCAAGCAATAGGTCTTGCTATGCTTGGGTATAAAGTAACTGCTTCTGATTTAAGCGACGGGGAATTAAAAGAGGCAGAAAAAAGAGCAAAAGCAAACAGTGTAATTATTTCTTTTAAGCAAGCAAACTTTTGCAAACTGTCGTACAGTTTTTTGGATAAATTTGATATAGTAATTGCTATGGACAACGCCCTTCCCCATATGCTTTCAAAAGAAGATTTACATTGTGCTATTGAAAGCATTTCAAATCAAACGGATAAAGGTGGAATATTTGTTGCAAGTATTCGTGATTACGACGAATTGTTAAAGCAAAAACCGCAATGCTCAACGCCTTATATCCATAAAACCGATAAAGGGCAAAAAGTATCATTTCAAACTTGGGAATGGTTTGGCGAGAACTATAAATTCACTCAATACATAATTGACGACGAAAATTCTTTAAGTATCGGCAAATTCGATTGCGAATATAGAGCCGTTAAAAGAGAAGAATTAACACAACACCTACTTTCTTGTGGTTTTACAAAAGTTGAGTGGAAATTCCCAGAGGAGACACGCTTTTATCAACCTATCGTAATTGCTATTAAATAATTTCAATTTGAGGCTAATCAACTTAGTAATTTAAATGTGAAAGAAGGTTGACTAATCAGTAGTCAAATTTATAATTTAAAAAAATTGAATTGGAGTATATATTTTAAAGAAGGAGTTACAAATGGCAGTACCAAAGATATTTATTAGTTCAACTTACTATGATTTAAAGCAAGAAAGAAGTAACATTGCTGATTTTATAAAAAGCTTGGGATATGAACCTGTTATGCACGAACGAGCAGGCGTTACATATACTCAAAGTGAAACATTAGAAAATGATTGTTATAAGGAAATACAAAATTGCGATATTTTAGTATGCATAATAGGCAATCATTTTGGTTCTTCTTCTGCTGAAAATAATTACTCAATTACAATGAATGAACTAAAATCAGCTATGAAAGATAGAAAGAAAATTTTTATTTTCATTATGAAAGATGTTTTTGTTGAAAACACTACCTATTTAAAAAACAAAGATAGCGGTAGTTTTGTTCCTGCATTTGCTGATAACATAAAAATTCACGAGTTTATTGCTGAATTAAAGCAAACTGTCAAAAAGAACCCTATAATAGCATTCGAAAATACAAGCGATATAATTGAAAATTTAAAACTGCAATTTGCTGGTATGTTTCAACGGCTCTTAACCCAAGAAGCGACTTTAACAAATTCTAAAACTATGTATGATTTACAAGAAACGGCTGATAATATGAAAGCTATCTTGTCTAACTTTATTCAAGAGCAAGAAGAATTTAAGCAAAAATTTGATTGTTCAGTTTTAGTAAACAAAGTGCCTTTGCAAATAATTAGAAATCATTTAGGATTATCAAAAGCATATTTATATCTCAATGATATTGACACAATCGATGAATTTATGACTTTATTAGGTTTTTCAATATCGCAAGAATTGCCTGATAAGGTAAGAGTGTATACAAAAGAGATGCTAAAAAAGACACAAACATTAAAACTGTCAGAAAACTTATTTGATGAAAATTATATTTTATTAGATATTAGAAATAAGGAAAAGCTAAAATCCTTAATCTTATGGGAGGAAGTTGAAACCGTTTCGCCTTTCGATGATGATGGTGATATACCTTTTTAATATTTGAAATGATTCAATAAAAACCATAAAAGCGTACGGATATAATCGGTACGCTTTTCGCATAAAAAAACGCAACCTATATTCGGTATTCGAATAAGGTTGCGTATGGTGCACCGTAAGAGGTTTTGCCGTTTCCGCAAGCGGAGCCTCGGCAAAGCGTCGGGCTTATGCCCTCGCGCGCACTGTAGGAGTTCTCACGCTTACGATATACTAAAAATACCGAGCAAGACAACAGCCGCCTTGCTCGGTATTTTGGCGCACCGTAAGAGGTTCGAACTCCTAGCCTTCGGTTCCGTAGACCGACGCTCTATCCAGTTGAGCTAACAGTGCATAATATTAAGTTTTTTGGTATTTATACGGCTCGCCTTCGGTTCCGTAGACCTCTCGTTCGGCGTAAGGAATAGGCGCCGAACTCGGGCACCGTTCGCGCGTGGCTATGCGCTCACTCATCTCGCACCGCCAAAACAGTACACCGTACTGTTTTGAGAAATGCGTTGCTCGTCGCTCTATCCAGTTGAGCTAACAGTGCATATGTATTAACAGTGCGTATTTAAATTTGCTTAATTATTTTACTAAATAATAATTACAATGTCAAACTCTTTTTAAAAATTTAAAAAATTTTGTTTTATATTTTTTAACTTAAAACCGCGCAGATATCAACTGCGCGGTTTTATAACCAAACTGTAAATTTAGCCGTTGTAGCCGCGGGGGTTCTTTTGCTGCCAATTCCAAAGAGATGCGCACATTTCGTCTATGCCGAGCTTGGCTTCCCAACCAAGCTCTTTATACGCCTTGTCCGCGTCCGCATAGCAAGCGGCAATATCGCCCGCTCGGCGGGGTTTAATTACATATGGAAGTTTACGTCCGCAAGCCTTTTCGAACGCGTGAATTACGTCGAGCACGCTATACCCCACTCCCGTTCCGAGATTGTAGGTATAAACGCCGCTTTTTGTAAGCTTTTCAATAGCCGCGACATGTCCTTTTGCAAGGTCGACTACGTGAATATAGTCTCTTACTCCCGTTCCGTCTTTCGTGGGATAGTCGTTGCCAAACACGCCTATTTCTTTCAATTCGCCAATCGCAACCTTTGCAATATATGGCGTTAAATTGTTAGGTATGCCCTTGGGGTCCTCGCCGATAAGTCCGCTTTCGTGCGCGCCGACGGGGTTAAAATATCTCAAAAGCGCAACCGTCCACTCGCTGTCGGCAGAATAAATATCCTTTAAAATTATTTCCTGAAAGTACTTCGAAGTGCCGTAGGGGTTGGTAGTGCCTCCTACTGTGCAGGTTTCGTCGAGGGGAAGGTGTTCTGGTGTGCCGTAGACGGTTGCCGACGACGAGAACACGATTTTTTTACAGCCGAACTCCCTCATTGCGCTAACGAGCGCGAGAGTACCGTAAATATTGTTATTATAGTATTCAACGGGCTTTTCACAGCTTTCGCCGACGGCTTTTAGTCCTGCAAAATGAATTACCCAATCTATTTTGTGCTCTTGAAAAATTTTTGAAAGTATTGCTTCGTCGCGGACATCGCCCTCGTACAGGCTTACCTTTTTGCCCGTGATTTTTTCAACACGTTTTATACTTTCGGGCGAGGAATTGGAGAAGTTGTCCAACACAACGGTTTCAAATCCGCGCTCTAAAAGCTCTACACAGGTGTGCGAGCCTATATAGCCCGCCCCGCCCGTTACGAGAATTTTCATGATTTACTCCTCGCTCTATTGCTTGCTCTTTACCTTCATAAGCCGAACGACTGCCGCGCGTTCGTTTTCGTCTAACTTGCTCTTGATATATTTTATAGTTTCTTCAAGCTGGGGAATCATTATATATTCGAGAGCGTTTACTCTGCGTTTATTTCTTTCAATTTCTTCGGCTAAAAGACGCACCGTTTTTTCAACCTCGGCAAGCTTAACCATTTTGGGAAGCAGCTGTGATGCCTTCGTTACGGAATAGTCCGCCTCGCTCGTAATTTCGGAATATGCGTAGGGCAGTCCGTCCGAGCGCTTTTGACTCTGTAATTCCATAGACGGAACCTCTACGCCCATGACAGACCCTATCTTGCAATTTACCGTAACCGAAACGGAGGGCATGGCAAAAGCCGCCTCCGCGCTGTATGCGGGCGTTACCGAGCGGGCGATTGAAAATTGGCGCAGAGTCTCCGAAAGTTCTTTTTCAACTTCGTCTCTAAGCCTCTTGTTTTCCTTTATAATTATGGAAAACTGCCTTATCATCTCGTCCGACTTATCTTTAAGGAGTTTATGCCCGCGCGTTGCCGTTGAAAGCCGTGTTTTAAGCTTTTTAAGCTCCATACGCGTGGGATTTACGTTAAGTCTTGCCATTTTATTCCTTATTTTCGCCGTGCAGATATTTGTCTATATAAGCTTTTCTTATTCTCTTCAACTCGCTCTCGGGCAGAATTTTCATAAGCTCCCAACCGAGATCAAGCGTTTCCTCTATCGGGCGGTCGGTATCGAAGCCCTGATTGACGTACAGCTTTTCAAACTGTTCGGCAAATTTTGCGTAGAGCTTGTCGGTATCGGACAGAGCCGCCTCGCCGAGAATTGCAGAAAGTTCTTTGCTCTCTTTACCGCTTGCATACGCCGAAAAGAGCTGGTTCATAGTGTCGGCGTGGTCCTCGCGGGTCTTGCCCTTGCCTATACCCTTGTCTTTAAGTCTCGAAAGGGACGGCAAAACGTCGATGGGCGGGTTAATGCCCTTTTTGTACAAGTCGCGGGAAAGAATTATCTGTCCCTCGGTAATGTAACCCGTAAGGTCGGGAATAGGGTGGGTTTTGTCGTCTTCAGGCATGGTCAGAATGGGAATTTGCGTAATCGAACCGCTGCTGCCGTGAATTCTGCCAGCCCTTTCGTACATAGTTGCAAGGTCGGTGTAGAGATAGCCGGGATAGCCGCGCCTGCCGGGAACTTCGCGCCTTGCCGCGGAGACTTCACGCAACGCCTCGGCGTAGTTGGTTATATCAGTCAAAATTACGAGCACGTGCATACCGCGCTCGAAAGCGAGGTATTCTGCGCAGGTAAGCGCCATACGGGGAGTTGCAATACGCTCTACCGCGGGGTCGTCGGCAAGGTTTGTAAAGAGAACAGTCCTTTCGATTGCACCCGTCTTTTTAAAGTCGTTTACGAAGAACTGCGCCTCTTCGAAAGTTATACCTATTGCCGCGAACACGACCGCAAATTTGCTGTCGCCGCCGCGAACCTTAGCCTGCCTTGCAATCTGCGCGGCAAGCTCGGCGTGGGGAAGTCCGCTCATTGAGAACACGGGTAATTTTTGTCCTCTTACAAGGGTATTTAACCCGTCTATTGCCGAAATGCCCGTCTGAATAAATTCGTCGGGATAATTTCTTGCGGCGGGGTTGATGGGCTCGCCGTTGATATCTAAAACCTTTTCGGGTATGACGGGATCGCCGCCGTCGCGGGGGTTGCCCATACCATCAAAGACTCTGCCGAGCATATCCTCGGACACAGCAAGCTGTTGGCTGTGACCCGTAAATCTTGCCTTTGCTGTAGAAATCTGCAGTCCTTGCGAGTTCTCGAAAAGCTGAACTACGGCCTTGTCGCGGTTGACTTCAAGTACCTTACCGCGCCTTATCTCGCCGTTTGAACAGATAATATCAACAAGTTCGTTATAGGTTACGCCCTCGACGCCCTCTACAATCATAAGGGGACCGACGATTTCGCGTATTGTCTTATACTCTTTAAACATCTTCATCCTCACTTTGACTGAAATTCTTCATTTCCGTCTTGATAAGAGCAAGAATTTCGTCAAGCTCGCCTATATCTTCTTCTTTTATATATTTTGCTCTGCCTATCCTTTCCTTGCACGAGCACGCAAGTACGGCGTTCAGGTCTGCGTAGTTTGCAACCGCTTCCCTCGCCCTTGCGTCGAATTCGTAAATGAGTTTGAGCATCATATACTGCTTTTTCATCGAGGTATAGGTGTCAACCTCGTCGAACGCGTTCTGGTGCAGATAGTCTTCTCTTATTATCTTTGCAGTTTCCATAGTAAGTCTGTCGTTTGAAGAGAGGGCGTCCATACCTACGAGGCGGACAATTTCATCAAGCGCAGCCTCTTCCTGCAACACCGTCATGACGAACTGCCTCAAACGGTAGAAATCCGCTCCGACGTTTTTGTCGAACCAATCCTTTATCTTGTCGGCATAGAGTGAATAGCTTATAAGCCAGTCGATTGCGGGGAAGTGCCTCTTATAAGCAAGTGAAGCGCTCAAGCCCCAGAAAACTTTGACTATCCTGAGGGTTGCCTGAGATACGGGTTCAGATAAATCGCCTCCTGGAGGGGAAACGGCACCTATCGCCGTAACCGAGCCCGTCAGATTTTTGGAGCCGAGAATTTTGACTGCGCCTGCGCGCTCGTAGAATTCAGCAAGTCGGCTGGAAAGGTACGCGGGATAGCCCTCGTCGCCGGGCATCTCTTCAAGTCTTCCGCTCATCTCGCGGAGCGCCTCAGCCCAACGTGAAGTCGAGTCCGCCATTATCGCCACGTTGTAGCCCATATCGCGGAAATATTCGGCAATCGTAATACCAGTGTAAATGGAAGCCTCACGCGCGGCAACGGGCATATCCGAAGTGTTCGCAATAAGTATAGTGCGCTTCATTAAAGGTTCGCCCGTCTTGGGGTCTTTGAGCGCGGGGAACTCGTTTAAAACGTCTGTCATCTCGTTTCCGCGTTCGCCGCAACCGATATAAACTATGATATCCGCATCCGCCCACTTTGCAAGCTGATGCTGAACGACCGTCTTACCGCTGCCGAAAGGGCCGGGAACGGCGGCAACACCGCCGCGAGCTATGGGGAAGAGCGTGTCTACAACTCTCTGACCCGTAACCATGGGTTGGTCGGGGGTAAGCTTTTCGCGGTAAGGTCTGCCGCGACGCACGGGCCACTTACGGAGCATGCTCACGGGTTTTTTGCCGTTTTTGGTCTGAATTACGGCAACCGTATCTTCTATCGTAAATTCCCCTTCGGAAATAGAGAGGACTGTGCCGTCCACTCCGTTGGGAACTAAAATTCTGTGTTCAATAAGCTCGGTCTCCTGAACGGTTCCGAGTACGTCGCCCTCCTGTACGGTATCGCCGCTTTTCAGAGAGGGAATGAATTTCCATTTCTTTTCTCTGTCGAGGTTGTTTACGCTGACACCCCTAGAAATGCGCGCGCCGTATTTAAAGAACAGGGTGGTTAAGGGGCGTTGAATTCCGTCGAAAATGCCCGAAATAAGACCGGGCGCAAGCTCGACCGAGAGAGGCTCGCCCGTGGACGTAACTTCCTCGCCGGGGCCCAAGCCCGAAGTTTCTTCGTAAACCTGAATAGACGCCTTGTCGCCGCGGAGCTCAATAATTTCTCCTATTAGCCCCATGTCCGAGACGCGGACGACGTCGTACATTTTACTGTCCGCCATGCCCTCCGCAATAATCAAAGGTCCTGAAATTTTTACCGTCTTACCTGCCATAATTTATCCTTATTAACTTCTTAAAATTTAAATTGACACGGGAATATGTCCCGTTTAACGCTATTTGTTGTCTTTATTAAAGAGGATATCCACGCCCAAAGCGCGCTCCATAGCCTCTCTCAAAAAGTTGTCGCCGTAGCCTGTTGTGCCCTTGTCAGAAGGCACCGCCAAAACCACGGGATAGGGTTCTTCGTCAAACCTCTTTAAAAAAGTTCCCAAATCTTTTGCAAGCTCCTCCGTCACGAAAATAACGGAATATTCTCTTGCAATTCTGCGAATTATATCCCTCGCTTTTGTATCGTTTTCCGCGGGGAACGCATCCACGCCCGCCGCCTTGAAAACTATAATACTGTCGCCGTCGCCGACGATTGCCGTTTTTCCGTTCATAATAATTCCTTAAAAATTCCGAAGTCTTGCTTTAATTTCGTCCGCAGACATCCCCGCCAAAAGGCAGGAAAGCACTATTCTTACATTCTCGTTTTCGGTGCGACGCCTGAAAATATAGTACATAAAGGGCTGACTGCGCTTTAGCTCGTATTTGTGCTCGGATAAAAAATTTATCTCAAGCGCGGCAACTCTCTTTTCCGTCTCCATAAACGGCAGTCCCGTTTTGCGAGTCTTATAGCACTCTTTCCAATATTTTTCAAGATAGGTATTATCGAGCGCCCGCTCTGCCTTTTCCTCGTTTTCGTCAAATAACAAAAGCAGCTTATTCAATGGTATTTTTCCACCCGAAATTACATTATTTGCGGCATATTCGGGGGTATTTGAGCGCATCGTTATCAAAATGTTGGTCATATCGACCTTTTGAGTGAGCAGCTTTTTTAAAAGAGCGTTGTGTTTGCAAGCCTTTAAAAGACAGGCATACATCTGCTGCTCGAATATCTTTCCAATCTCCGCACCGGAGGTGTTTGCACCGTCATTTTCGAAGAGCTCAACCGCCGATTTTATCCCGCTTACAAGCTCGGGATATACGCCTTCTGCCACTTCGCCGTCAATAACTTTACTAAGCGTTTCAAGACTTAAAAGCCCCTCGGGCGCAAGCATTTTGTCTGCTTCGGTATTTAAATATTTCGCTTTTACAAGCGCCTTTGCGTTGTGGAAGTCACGCGAGGCAAAAAAGTAGGTCTTTATTGCGTTATTCGGGGCATATTCGCGGGCGAATCCGTCAATATCCGCCTCGTCGGCTTGCAAAATCTTCTCGTAATCGAACACCGAATTTGCGTCGGTATTCTTTATAAAACCGCTCTCCGAAAGCGCACGGAAAGCTGTATCCGCACTCATTTCGCAAAACGCCAATATTTTGTCCTTTAAAAGACTGTTTTCTTTCACGGCAATTATGCCGTTGACGTAAATTAAGTCCTTTGCCACAATTCACCGCCGTTATTTATCGAGAAAGACCGCCGCCGCTATTTCAACCTCGTATTGCTCTCTGTCAGCTAAAAGCAGAGCGCCGTACGACACGTCCTTGTCCGCAATTTTTCCGCGAAGCACAAAGCCTCCGTCTACACCCTCTGCATTCAAAGCTATCTTCAACTTTTTCTCCGCGCATATATCAAGGCGGGAAATCTCTTGCGCGTACTTGAAATCGGATGCAAACGCTATCGTGTCGCCGTCCTCTGCGTATCTTTGCAGAATTTTATCTGCAAAAGCAACCGCCTCCGCTTTTTTCAGCTCTTTAAGTTGATTGAGCGCACGCTCGTAAATGCTGTCGATTACTCTGCGTTTTTGGGTAAGTAAAATCTTGGCGGAGTCCAATCTTGCTTCCGCCTCTTTGCCGCTTTTAATAGCTGCGCATTTCCCTGCTACTTCCGCCTTAACGCCTTTCTCTTCACGCTCCGCGCTCTCGTTTGCCTCGGCAATAATTTCCTCCGCCCGCTTTTGGGCAGCGGCAATTGTCGCCTGTGCCCTGTCTTCCGCGTCGGAAAGTATTCTTTCGACTATTCCTTCTTTGCTCATAGGGTATCCTTTAAGTTATGCAACGAGCATAATGGAAACGATGAGTCCCAAAATTGCATAGAACTCAATCATTGCGGGGTAAACTACCAGCTTCATGCCCAGCGAATCCTGCTTGCCTGCCGCATAAATACAGTTTACTGCCGACTGACCCTGCAAAATACCCGTAACAAGACCGGAAAGCGCCATGGGAAGAACCTTACCGAAGAGTTCCCAGCCCTCTGCAATATGACCTTGCGCTATAATGCCGATGATAAAGCCGTAGATACCCTGCGTTGCGGGCAGAAGCACCAATAAAAGCACTTTGCCGTACTTTTTGGGATTCTCGCCCAATACTCCCGCTGCCGCGCTGCCCGTCTTGTAAAGACCTATCGCCGAACCGATGCCGCACAAAATCACGCACATTGCAACGCCGATAATGCCAATCAATTTGTCCATATATTAAACCTCCAAAAAATTTCCTTAATATTTTATTTTTTTAATCTTACGTAATTATGCTTTGAACCGAGAGGAGCAAATAACTCGCCATCGCCCTCAAAGAACTTGCCGTAGAATTCTACGTACTGCAATCTTGCATCGTGAATATATGCGCCGAGCAAACCTATCGCAAAATTGAACGCATGCCCGACGATTAAAATCAGAACGCCCAAAACTATGAGAAGGGGATTACCGCTCACAACAAAGCCTACCGAGCCGTTCATTCCCGTAACCGCATATCCCGATACGATTTTTGCAATAACCGCACCCGAAAGCATAAGTCCGTAGAGCCTTGCATAGCTCAGAATATCCGAAGCGTAGTTAATAATGCCGTACGCCGCGCCGAAGCCCTTTGTGAACTTGCCGAAGAATTTCTCCTTTCTGCCCGCGGTGAGCATTGCCATAACGAGGGACGCCCCCGCCAATATTCCGCCCGCGTACGCGAGTTCTATAAAGTTGAGCTCGTCGACGAATCCCGCAATTGCAAACCCCGCGCCGAGCGAAAAGACCGCCCAGACGACGCCTTCGCAGATACCGTCTACAATTTCTCCGCGCCTGAAACACTGAACTGCTTTGCAGATATATCCCGCAAAGAGCTGGAACACGCCAAGTTCCATACTTATAACCAAAACGGCGGGAACTTTTATGCCGACAAACGCCCACATATCATTCTGTGCGTCGGGCAGTTTGAAGGGCATTCCGAGGGACATTCCGAACACCGAATCGAACAAAACACCCCATACTATGGCGAAGATACCGCTTACTGCGAACACACCGGACAGTCTTGCAAGCCCGCCGCCTTTGGCGCGCATTTTAAGCCAGATTGCACCGCCGCCCAAAAGCATTATCAGCCCGTAGCCCACGTCGGCCATTATAAAGCCAAGGAAAAGGCTGTAAAAGAACGCCATTATCGTGTTGGGGTCGAACTCCTTCGAGGAGGGCGGAGAATACATATCCGTAATCGTCTCGAAATTGCTTACAACTGCGTTGTTGCGGTATAGTGTGGGGGGAATTTCGTCTTCGGCGGGTTTTGTGAACTCGTAATACGCCGCGTTCGTAACTCCGTCGATTGCCTCTCCCACCTCTTGTTCGCTCTCTTTGGGGACGTAAGCCTCCAAAAGAAAAGTCTCCTGCGTTGCACGAAGCTTATCCGAAAGCGAGGCTTTTTCAAGCTCGAATTTAAGATAATCGCAGTATATGCGGAGAGGTTTTATAAATTCCCGCATTTCAAAGAGCTTGTCGGCGTTATCCCTCAAGTCATCCGTTGCCCTTTCAATTTCGGCAACCGCACCGTTATAGATGCTCTCGCCCGTGCCCTCTTTAAAAGGGCAGGCATTAAAAGACGCGCCCTGCAAAATTTTGTCGCCGGCAAAAGATTTATGAAAGGCGGCAAATACGAGCGCTTCGTTGTCCTCGGTATTCAGTTTGGAAATATAAAAGAGAGGCTCTTGCTCCTTTCCGAGTTCTTCAAATGCTTGAGCGGGCATAGTGCCGAGTCTGTATACAACGCGCGTAGTGTTTTCCAAAACTGAAAAGGGTTGCTTTATAACACGGTAAATGCTTGCTGTCTTTGATAGACGACGACTCTTTAAAAGGGTGGCTTCAAGCTCCTTTTTTTGCTCTTCGAGCGAAGTTATTCGGGAAATATACTCTTCGATTTGCTCTCTCTTTTCGCCTGCTTCCAAAAACTCGGAATAGGTCAAAGAGTACTCGCTCTCTATCTTAATATCCTTAATTTTGTTGTCGCTGATATAGCCCGAAACGCCCGTAACGAGATAATCGAGCGCACCTTCCAAAACGCGGATGCGTTCTTCAAGCTCCGAAAGACTGCTACTGCAAACCTGCGTGTTTTCCAAAACGGTATGAGTTTTTATCTCCGCCGCGCGCGTTCTCTGCAGAGCGTTTAAAATTTTATCACGCTCAGAAGAGACGGCAACGAGATTGAGCTTGCTCATTTCAGCAATTGCCACGAGAAACCCTCCCGACGACTTCGTTTACCTGAATATCCGTTCTTTTAATAAGCGAACTTGCATACTCTTCGGCAGTTTTGGCACTTGACTGAAGGGTGTTTTTATATTCCTCCTCCGCAACCGCCTGCGCCGATTTCAACTGTTCTTCACGGTAAATTTTAAGCTTTTCTTCGCTGCGCTTTAAAATTTCAGCCGCTTGTTTCTCGGCGTCAGCCAAAATTTGCGCAGCCTTTTGCTCTGCGCTTGATTTTATTTCTTCTGCCTGCCCTTCGGCTTCGTTGACCGATTTTATTATATCTTCCATTGTTTACCGTCACTAATTGTTGTACTTGTATATTTTACCACAATATAGAAATATTTGCAAGATTTGCGTGGGCTTTTTTAAGAAAATTATAATTCATATTTATTAAACCCGAGTTAATTGTGCAAATTTAACATAAAATGAAAAAATATTCAAAAATATGAATAAATATTATTTATATAAAAAAATGGTTGCATTAATAATTATTAACTGATATATTATATCCAAAAATTAAAAAAGAGGAATTATTATGAAAAAAACACTTATTACACTGATTTCGTTTATTGCGGCGGCTGCGACGGCTTTTTCGCTGTCGGCTTGCACGAAGCCCGCGCAGAAGGTTAAGGTTCTTGAAATCGAGCTTACCGCCGAAGATTATTCATTTGCCGTCAACAAGGGCAACACCGAGTTGTTAGGCAACGTAAACAGTTATCTCGCCGAGTGGGAAGCAGACGGCTCGCTTGATGCGCTAATAAACTCGTACTTCGACGGTACGGCAACATTCAGCTATGAAAACAAGACGGCTACAGCTCAGGCAAACGACTTCGTAGTTGCAACAAATGCATTTTTCCCGCCCTTCGAGTACTACAATGAAGACGGAAAATTTAGCGGTGTGGATATTGAAATCGCATACAATATTGCACAAAAGCTCAACAAAACTCTCTTTGTGAAGGATATGGACTTTGGAGCCGTAATCGAGGACGTTCAAAATGGCGATAGCGATATTGCTATGGCGGGACTTACCGTCACCGAAGCCCGCTTGTTGCAAGTAGACTTTGCAACTTCTTATTATACCTCTGCGCAGGTTATAACCGTTCTCGAGGGCGACACAACCTTTGAAGGTTGTACCACTGCAGCAGAAATTGAAGAAGTTCTCAAAAAACAATCTTCAAGCTACGTTATAGGCACTCAAACGGGTACAACGGGCTATATGTATTCTGCAGGCGACGCCGACTTTGAATACGACGGTTTCACAAATCTTACTACGAAAGCGTATGACACGGGTGCGCTTGCAATGCAGGATTTATCCAACGGTAAAATCAATGCGGTAATTCTGGACCTCGAGCCTTCTAAAATGATTGCAAAAAGTATTAATAAATAATTATTTATGAGTGATTTTGAAATATTCTGGACAAGGTTTACAAGCCCGGGACATTTTAAAAACTTTTTAACAGGCTTACAGAACACGGCAATCATTGCCGTGTTTGGCTTTACAATAGGTTTAATTCTCGGCTGTATTCTTTCCACAATTCTTATAATTCCCAAGAAAAACTTAATTGTTACCGTACTAAAACGCATTATCGACGTGTACGTTGCCGTCTTCCGCGGAACGCCTATGGTCGTACAGCTGCTTCTATTCCACTTTGCGATATTCCGCGCGGTCATAATTCCGCCCGTTATTGAGGCGTCTTTGATTTTCGGCTTGAACAGCTCGGCATACATGACCGAGATTATCAGAGGCGGAATTAATTCGGTTGATAAGGGGCAGTTGGAAGCCGGACGCTCCGTGGGTTTGAGCTTTACAACCACTATGGTTCGCGTTGTTATTCCGCAAGCCATTAAAAACGTTATTCCCTCTCTCGGCAACGAATTGATTTCACTCTTGAAAGAGACCTCTATCGTCAGCTTTATAGCTATTCTGGACCTCACAAAGGCGTTCAGGAATATAGCCGAATCTACTTATGAGTACTTTGTCCCCTATATAGGTCTTGCAGTAGTGTATCTAGTTGCGGTTATAATTTTAACAATTATAATAAAGCTTATTGAAAGGAGGTTGCGGAAGAGTGAAAAGAAATAAAAGCGCAAAGTTTTTAAAGAGCCAAGTTACGCCCGTAGAGCCTTACGACCCCGCAGCCCTGATAGAAGTTCAGCATCTTACCAAAAACTTCGACGCGCTGAAAGTTCTTGACAACATCTCGGAAAAGATATTCCAAGGCGAGAAAATTGCCATAATAGGCCCCTCGGGCAGCGGCAAAAGCACATTTTTGCGGTGCTTGAACGTGCTTGAAGACCCCACCGACGGCTACGTGTTTTTCGAGGGCAACAACCTTTGCGATTTAAAAGTTGACATTAACGAACAGCGCCGCAGAATGGGCATGGTCTTTCAGCAGTTCAATCTGTTCAACAATATGACCGTTTTGAAAAACATAACCCTTGCCCCCGTTCACGTTGGTTTGCAAGACTTGCACAGCGCGCAGAGAAGGAACTTTTGGATAAAGTTTAAAAATCTTTTCAAGAAAAAGGATAAAAAAGCTCCTCTCTATCCTATTCAGACAAGCGCGAAAAAAATTAAAGAGGAAGCAAAGGAAAACGCCATGCGCCTTCTTGCGAGAATAGGGCTTGCCGACAAGGCGAATGTTTACCCCTCCACGCTCTCGGGCGGGCAGAAACAGCGTATAGCTATCGTGCGTTCGCTTGCCATGAACCCCAAGGTTATGCTCTTTGACGAGCCGACATCGGCGCTCGACCCCGAGATGGTCGGCGAGGTTTTGGCGCTTATTAAAGAGCTTGCGACCGAGGGTATGACAATGGTCATTGTCACGCACGAAATGGGCTTTGCAAGAGAGGTCGCAACCCGCGTAATGTTTATGGACGGCGGTAAAATTTTAGAGCAGGGTCCCCCCTCCGAAATTTTCGGAAATCCAAAAAACGAAAGACTTCAAGATTTTTTATCAAAAGTACTATAATAAGTTTTCACAAAAGGCGGAACGCAATGCGTTCCGCCTTTTTTAATTTTAATTTTACATTTGAATCCAAAAACCGATAGCCATAATAGCCAAAAACGCACACGCCAAAAAGAGGATAGGAACGACAAATTTGGCAAGCACTCTATCCAAAAACCCGTTTGACTTGCTTACTGCCTTTCTGCGCAGCATTTCGGGAAATATCAACAGCACAAAACCGGCAATACCGGCTATTCCAAATGACTTAAATAAGAATACTATTGCAAATACAACAGCGACGAAGAGCAATACCGAAAATATACTGCATAAAATTGATTTTCCGCTCATTTTTCCCTCCGATTAAAGCTTATCACAAAAAATGAAATTTTTCAAGTATCTGGGCTGTTTTTGTCGATTATTTCGGCAATTTTAAGCCTCGTTATCTTTGATGTCGCCGACTTGCTCCTCGCTTACCGTGAACAGCTTTTTGCACAGCCTGCCGCCGAGGGCTCTGTCAACAATATAAAATATTAAAAATACAGCCGAGCCGATTACGGTTACAATCAAGTCCCAAATGGTGTCGTCAAGGGGGTTTAAGCCCTGCTGCCAAGCCTTTTGGACGTCGCCCACTGCCATAATTTTTTCAAGTATTCCTAGTACGCGTTGAGGGTCTTCGTGGGTTATCAGGGCGCCTACATACTCGATTATTTCCCAGATTGCGCCCATTCCTAGAACGCCGAGAAAGACGATAACGGCTATTCCCGCGGGCGAGAGCTTATCCCCGCCCCAGCGCATCAGAAGAGTATACATCATTGCAGTGCCGACAAGTCCGAAGCCCGTGTGCAGAAATTTATCGTACGCGGGGATAAAGCTGTAAAAATCAAGTGCTTTTGCAAAATAAATTCCCACGACCATAAGATAGCACGCCATTAACGTAAGCGCCATAGGATAGGGCTTTTTTGTGATTATGCCGAGCACGGGGAAAATTGCCGGCACAAACAGACAGAGCGCGAGCTGAATATAGACCGTTTTAAGGCTGTTGTCCGTAACGCCGTAAATTACGGCTAAAATTACCGTCAATACGCCGAAAATAATTGTCGGCAACCAAATTTTTAGCTTTTTATTCACTTTGACCTCGCTTTTTATGCTTTTATTTATTTTATCATAAATTTGCGAAAATTAAATAGTTTCTTTATATTTTTCGTCCGAATTTTGAGGTTTTTCTTTTTTGCGTATTAGCGCATAGCCGTATCTGTGCCTGAAAACTATCAAAAAAGTTACGGCGACGGCGACCGCGAAGATTTCGCACGCACACGTTGCCGCCCAAACTCCGTCCAGTCCCCAGAATATCGGCAGAACCATAAGCGCCGTAACCTGAAAGACGAGCGTCCGCAAAAAGGAAATAATTCCCGAGATAAGCCCGTTGTTGAGCGCGGTAAACATCGACGACGCAAACACGCCGTAGCCCGTTATGGCAAACGCCGTACAGTATATTCGGAAGCCGCGCACCGTCAAATCACGGAGTTCGGGATTAAACCCGAAAATGCTTACTATTGGGAAGGCGAGCGCCTCTGAAAATACCGTCATTGTAACACCGAAAACCGTTACGATAATCAGGCTTTTTTTATAAAGGTTTCTCATTTCTTCTCTGTTCTGAGCGCCATAGTTATAGGCAATTAGCGGCGCACTGCCGACCGCATAGCCCATAAACACCGAGAAGAAAATCATCATTATGTAGCCGATTGCACTGTACGCCTTTACGCCTTCCATTCCTACAATTCCCATAATACGGTTGTTATATAAAAGAATTATCAGCGCCGAAGCTACGTTGGAGAGAAATTCCGACGAGCCGTTGGTAACGCACTTTAAAAACGCTTTGCCGTAGAACTTGGTTTTGGTAAGTCTTAAAAGACTTGAATTTTTACGGAAAAAGTAGAACAGCGGAAATATTCCTCCGAAGAGCTGACTTGCCGCCGTTGCCGCCGCCGCGCCTGCAATTCCCCACTTAAAGCCGGCAACAAATACTGCGTCAAGCACCATATTCGTGGCGCCCGCTCCAGCCGTGACGATAAGCCCGAGTCTGGGCTTTTCGGCTGCGACAAAAAAGCTTTGGAAGATATTTTGCAATATAAAGAAGGGCTGCGCCCCTAAAAGCACCCTGCCGTACAGAATACACATTGCCGTTATATAGGCTCTGCTGCCGCTGTCAATGGTCCTATCCATACTGACAAACCACTCGGCAATGGCGGGAACGGCGAACTGCCCGCCCACGGCAATGGCAATACCTATGCCCGCGGTAACATAAACGAGCATTGAAAAATAGGCGTTCGCCCTTTCTCTGTCCCCTTCGCCGAGCGTCTTTGAAACGAGCGCACTGCCGCCCGCGCCGAGCATAAAGCCTATTGCTCCGCAAATCATAATGAACGGGAAAATAAGATTTATAGCTGCAAGCGCGTCGCTCCCCACAAAGTTTGAAATAAACAGTCCGTCCACAACGCTGTAAATGCTTACGAACACCATCATAACTATCGATGGCAAAACAAATTTTATAAGTTTTTTATATGTAAAATGATCCGATAGTTGTATTTTCATATTTGTTCTTATCACATTGTACGGATATATAAATATATGTCAAGCAAATTTTCGTAACAGTTTTATTAAAAAAACGCTTAAATTTTTATCTTTGTGGATAAATAATATAAAAATATACAAATATAATGTCGCAAGAAGTCGAAAAAACAAGCTATACAGTTCAAATGTCAATAAAATGTGGATAGTTTTTATACATTTATAAATTTTTGAACTTTAAACAAAGGTTTGTGTGGACAACTTTTTGTGGATAAATAAGCCTCAAAACACCGAAATGTGTATAAAGAAACGGAGTTATCCACAATTTTAAAGGCGTTTGCGGAATATTTTGCAAACGCCTTAAATAAAATATATATTTATTCAATTTTGCCTTTCTATTGCTTTTCCACTTTCCTGCCGTAGATTGCAGAAATGTTGTTTGAGTACCTTTGCATATTCTCGCAGGATTTTAAGGGTATGCTGTCCTCGTATTCGTTGAGCTTTTTAATCTGCTCACGCGAAATTTTCGCGGGAACGTCTATTTCTACGGTAACGTACAGATTGCCCGTGCCGTTCACCGTCTTTACACCCTTGCCGCGCATGCAGAATTTTGTGCCCGAGGCGGTACATTCGGGAATTGTGAGTTCCAACGTATCGTCTATTCCGGGAACGGAAATTTTTCCGCCCATAACTGCCGTCTTATAGGAAATAGGCACGGTTACATACAAATCCTTGTCGTCACGGCGGAGCATTTTATGCTGTTCTATGTTGAAAAATACGTATAAATCTCCGTTCTCTCCGCCGTTGCCTGCCGCCTGACCGAAACCGCGCTTTCTCAAGCTGCTGTCCTTGTCAACGCCCGCGGGAATATTGACCGTGAAGCTCGTCTCCTTTCTCTGATAGCCCTTACCCTTACAGTCGGGGCATCTTTCGGTAATTTTTTTGCCCGTGCCGCCGCAATCGGGGCAGGCGCCCACCTGAATAGTTCTGCCGAATATGGTGTCCTGCTGAAACTTTACTCTGCCCTGACCGCCGCAGCGCTGGCATTTCTGAAATGCCGTGCCGCCCTTTGCGCCAGTGCCGTTGCACGCCGAGCAAGGCTCGTTGCGCATATAGCTCACGGTCTTTGTGCAGCCCTTGATTGCGTCGAGGAAAGAAAGATTTACAGTGTGCTTTATGTCCGCGCCGCGCTGAACGGTTCTTGCACTGCCCCCGCCGCCGAAGGGATTTCCGCCGCCGAACATAGAGCTTATTATATCCTCAAAACCACCGAAACCGCCGCCGAAGGGGTTGCCTCCGCCGCCGAAGCTGCTCATGCCGGGGTGCTCGAGCTCGTAGTCGTACTGCCTTCTCTTCTGCTCGTCCGAAAGCACTTCGTTGGCTTCATTAATTTCCTTGAATTTTTCAGCCGCCGCCGCGTCGCCCGGGTGGAAATCGGGGTGATATTGTTTTGCAAGTTTTCTGTAAGCCGACTTTATTTCGTCCGCCGAGGCGTTTTTACCTACGCCAAGCACGTCGTAATAGTTTTTCTTGTCCGCCATAGCTTTCTCCGTGTAATTATACTGACCAGCTCATTTAAAATGCACACTAAAACCTTTTAAAGGGGTGTTCAAAAACACCCCCGAAAAATTTCAAGTTTATTATCAGTGCTGGCTGAATTCGGTGCCGTCGTCGTTTCCGCCGCCCGAGTTGGAGCCCTGCGCGTTCTGATAAATTTTAGCGATAACGGGTTGAATTTCCTGTGTGAGAGTATCCATCGCCGCCTTTATGCGGTCGTTGTCGCCAGATTCAAGCTCGGTCTTTGCCTTTGCAACGGCGTCCTCTACAATCTTTTTGTCCTCGTCCGAGAGCTTGTCGCCCGCATCTTTCAAGGTCTTTTCAAGTCCGTCAATCATGCCCTCGAGATTGTTTCTGTTGTCAACCGCCTCTTTGCGCTTCTTGTCCTCTTCGGCGTACTTTTCAGCGTCCTTGACAGCCTTGTCGATGTCCTCTTCAGAAAGATTTGTGGAAGCCGTAATAGTTATATTCGTGCTCTTGCCCGTACCCAAATCCTTTGCGGTAACGTTTACGATGCCGTTTGCATCCACGTCGAATGTAACCTCAATCTGAGGCACTCCGCGGGGTGCGGGAGGAATATCCGTGAGCATAAATTTGCCGAGAGATTTATTATCTCTTGCAAACTTTCTCTCGCCCTGCAAGACGTTAATTTCAACGCCGGGCTGATTGTCCGCAGCAGTCGAGAATACCTGGCTCTTCTTTACGGGGATAGTCGTGTTTCTTTCGATTAAGGGAGTTGAAACGCCGCCGAGCGTCTCGATACCCAGGGTAAGGGGCATAACGTCGAGAAGGAGCACGTCCTTGACCTCGCCCGATAAAACACCGCCCTGAATTGCCGCACCTATTGCAACGCACTCGTCGGGGTTGATGCCCTTGAAGGGTTCCTTGCCCGTAATCTGCTTAACTTTATCGTATACGGCGGGAACGCGGGTTGAACCGCCGACCATAATTACTTTGGAAATATCAGAGTATGAAAGACCTGCGTCCTGCATAGCCTTTTTCATAGGCTCGACCGTGCGCTCTACGAGGTCGGAGGTGAGCATATCGAACTTCTGCTTTGAAAGGTCGATATCGAGGTGCTGGGGCGCACCGTCAACAACCGTAATGAAAGGCAGGTTGATATTCGTCGAGCTCATACCGGAGAGCTCGATTTTGGCTTTTTCAGCCGCCTCTTTGAGCCTTTGCATAGCCATCTTATCCTTGGAGAGGTCAACGCCCGTGTCCTTTTTGAAGGTGTCTACGAGGTAATTAATAATCTTGTTGTCGAAGTCGTCACCGCCGAGGTGGGTGTCGCCGTTGGTTGCCAAAACCTCGAAAACGCCGTCGCCTATTTCAAGAATAGAGACGTCGAAGGTACCGCCGCCGAGGTCGTAAATCATAACCTTCTGGCTGCCCTCCTGCTTGTCAAGTCCGTACGCAAGCGCCGCCGCCGTGGGCTCATTTATTATACGGAGAACGTTCAGACCCGCAATTTTGCCCGCATCCTTGGTTGCCTGACGCTGGGAATCGTTGAAGTATGCGGGGCAGGTAATAACCGCGTCGGTTACCTTGCTGCCTATATAGCTCTCCGCATCGGCTTTGAGCTTGGAAAGTATCATTGCCGAAATTTCCTGCGGGGAATATCCCTTTTCAATATTTACTTTATAAGACTCGCCCATGTGGCGCTTGATTGAAATAACCGTCTTGTCGGGCTGTGAGACGGCAAGTCTTTTTGCCGCCTGTCCGACAATTCGGCTACCGTCCGTCTTAAACGATACAACCGAGGGGGTGGTTCTGTTGCCCTCGCTGTTGGCTATAACTACGGGTTCGCCGCCTTCCATTACGGCTACGCATGAGTTTGTAGTTCCCAAATCAATACCAATTACTTTTCCCATAAAATTTCCTCCTCACGAGATTTTTAGTTGCAATACAACTATAAATATTGTTTACATTTTTTTATTTTTTATATTGTGACAGTTACCTGTGCGTAACGGATGACCTTGTCTCCGCATTTATAGCCCTTTTTGAGAACCTGTTTCACGGAGTTTGGCTTTTCGCCCTCCTCGCAGGGGAGGTTCATTATTGCCTCTGCAATGTTTTCGTCAAACCCGTCGCCCGGCTTTATTTCTATTTCCTGAATTCCGAGAGAGGCTAAAACAGTGTTGAAGTTCTTTATAATCTTTTCAATTCCCGCTTTGGTCTTTTCGTCCGAGGTGGAGTCGAGCGCGTAGCCGAAGTTGTCTGCAACGGGCAGAATTTTCAAAACCGCCTCCGCTGCTCCGTCCGCATACGCCTTGGAAACGGCAGCGCCGTTACGCTTTCTATAGTTGTCGTACTCGGCAGAGACGGAGTACCACTTGCGCTTGTAGTCCTCGGCAAGTGCCTGCGCCTTTTCAAGCTCGGTAGGTTCCTTTTCCGAAACCTCTGCCTCTGCACTCTCTGTCTGTACCTCTTCTATTGTTTCCTGTTTTTTCTTTGCCATAATTCTACCTTACATTATAAATATAAAACTAAATTTAGAGCCTTAAACAAAAAATCACGTTTTTTTAATTAAAAAATAAGACGAAGCTTTTTGCTTCGCCTTACTTAACCGCTATTGACTGCGTTTTTTTCTTAAAATGATGAAAATTACAACTCCAATCGCAATAAGTCCCGCGCCTCCGACCGAGAGCCCTACTACCAGTCCCGTGTAATCCTCATCGTCCGAGGAATTGCCGATTACAGGCTTTTCGGGATCATCGCTCGGGTCGTCGCCGCCGGGGGTGTTGCCGGGGTCGTCGTCCGGGTCTTTTTCGGGGTGGTCGACGGGTTTGCGGAAATCTTCATTCTCGCTTCCCGCGTCGGGGGTTAAATCGGGAATTTCGGGCAGGGTCGAGGGGTCCGTTCGGGTCTTTAACGATATACTGTCTATATTAAAAGTTCCGCTTACACCCTTTATTGTTACCTTGTGACTGCCCGCAGTAAGGGTTGACGAGAGATAGGCAAGCCCCGCTACCTCGTTCTTTGAGCCGAGGTTTACCGTCTTTACGGGCGATTTGTTTCCGTCAATATAGATTTCAAACGTGCCCAAGCCCTCGGCAAATTGAGAGTAAACCGCAAACTGCGTACCGTAAAATTCAAATTCGGCGGAAGAGCCAGCCTTGCCCTCGTAGATGTGCCCGAAGGTGCTCTGTGCCTGCTTTATACTCCAACCAGAACCGACGTTCAACAAGCCGTCGGGCGAAATGCGGGTAAATCCGCTCTTGCCGTCTACCGTCTCGGAGTTGACAACGTCCTTATAGCGGTGTTCTCCTACGAAAGTCGCCTCACTCTCTGCAAAATAGTTGTTTCTGTATGCGCCTGTGACGGGTTCGACACTCACGCTCTCCCCCGCAAATTTGCCCATGCCGAGACCTAAAAAGCTGTCGCTTTGAGTTATTAGCAGTACCTCTTTAAAGTACAGCCACCTGCCCTGCACAAGTGATAAATCTTTAAACGTCCCCTCTCTATTCGAAAATTTAGTATTTTCAGAGCCTTCAAAACTTGCCGAAAGCTCGTAAGCCGTTCCGTCCGACGAGAGATAGAGCGCACCGCTACCCTTTCCGCGCAGAGCTATGCGGAAATCTCCGCTCGACGGAATATATATTTTGCCCTTTACTTCAATTATTGTACCAACGGCGTTCCCGCCCGAAGAAATGTCTGCGTTGGCATTTACTCCGGTCACGACGGGGTTATCGGAAATTTTTCCTTCGTAGCCCTCATAATTTGCTTCGAATGCCTGATTTGCGCTCGTATATGCCTCGCCCGACGAATAAGTATAAGTCGTCCTGTTGAGTATGCGGGTCTTGGTCTGTTTTTGCTTTAACTCCAAAATCAAGACCTTGTCCTCTACTTCAAAGCTCTTATCGTCACGCTCGATACCAATTCTTACATAAATCTTGCCGGACTGCTTTTGTTCGCCGTTCGGGGTATAGATAAAGGTGTGTGAGTTAAGCTTTTCAATACTTCCGTTTTCGGGGGATGAGACGCTCTTTATCTTGTAGCTGAACCCGTAGGGAAGCTCCAGCGTATTGTCAAAGTCAATTTCAAAGGGCTCGTCATACTCTATGACATAGGGCTGCATGGTCTGAAATTGCACTCTCTCGCCGGCGAGCTCGTACATCTCTCCCGTCTGATAAATGCACGCAGAGGGCACGAACATGGGATATTTCTTGTTTTTTGCCCACTCCAAGCTCTCCGCAGACACCTCTATCTTGCACAGCTTTGTAAAGAAATAAGTCATATCGTGCTTGGTAACGTCGGTAAGAGATTTAAACCAGCTGTCCGCGCGTTGATTGTACCTGCTGTCCTCTTTGACGGCTTGAATAAACATATCCTGCCCGAAGTTGTGTAAAATAGTTGCGTAAACCGCAATGTTGCTTTCCCTGGTGCCTTTCAGCTCCCTTAAGGAAAAGCTTGCGCTCGAATATGCGGAAAGTCCGTCCAAGCCCTCGCTGTCGTTTGAATTGTTGCGCTTTGTAGAAACTTCGGTATATAAGCTGTACGCCAAAAGGGTTATTGCGTCGTCAGAAGCGCTGTCCTTGGAAAGCCCCCAGCCCGTAGTAAAGCGGGATGTATATTTATTTAAAATTTCATCGTTGCCGTTTGACACCAACGCCGAATAGTCGAGCGCGTCCGAAAGCCACTTATCGGGACAGTTTAAAGTGTTCTGCGGAACAAGCTGTGCTGTGACAAAGCAGTCGTAGATAAAATCTATTCCGTAAGAGCTGTTAAAAGTCGAGCTTTTGGGGAACTGATTTGCGAGGCTTGCGACCTTTTCCCAGAACACCGCCGCGTTGTAGAGCTGTGAATAGCTGTATTTTTCAGCGTACTTTTTAGGACCAGAGTGCCTTACGCCCCTATCCCAGACCTCGAGGTCGAAATAGGGCGCCGAGGAGCTTTTGTTTTCGTTAAACTCGTCCTCTGTGGTATAGCCCAAAATGAAGTGGCTGTATCTTACTCCGCCCGAAATGGTTACCGTAAAGCTCGAACCGCCTATTTCAGGTTGAAGATATATGGGTCCGCCGAGGAAGGAGCCGAAATAAAAGGTAACCTTACCCCCGTCGCCCGCTTCGCTCGTTTGCGTGTCCTTCGTTAAATTCATTGCGTTAGCAATTATGGGCATACGGTTGACGGCATCGCTGTTCTTTAATAATATGTTTGCGCTTCCGTCCGAAAAGACCTGCCCTATAAACACTTTAAAACCGCCGCTCGCCTCTAAACCGGCTTCGTCAACAGTCAGCGAGATGACCTCGCCCGCAGGTGCGTAGAGCCCCGTAATCAGGTTGCCGTAGGTGCGCGATTTATAGGAAATTTGCTTTACTATCCTATCTTCCGTTTCGGACACGTTGCCGTAGTACATATCCGCCGAAGCCGTGTGTTTATAAAGCGCACCCCCCGTTTGTTCGCCGTTTAAATACAGGTTGCCGTCCTTATCCATACTGTCGTACAGACAGTTATTTATGCCCGAAAGCCCCGCACTTATAAGCTTAAGATTTTCTCCACGGAGATTGAGCCTTTCGGCGCTGTTGGAGTTGGGTCCGTACAGAGTTGTTCCGTATTTGGGAAATAAAGCCGTACCGCCCTCGTTTTTAACCTCGGGTTTCTTCCTTTCGACCGTGCCTTTGTACTCGGCGTAATAGCCAACCTTCGTATTAGCAGGGTACTTATTATAATCAGCCGTAGCTGCGCTTACATTGAGCGGCATAGTATAAATTCCGCCCGTAAGAGCCGCCAAAAATATGGCGGCAAGCGCTAAAATAACTTTGAATTTAATCTTTGTACTTTGCATTTTATCACTCGTAATTTGAAATATTGCTAAATCATTTTATCATAAATTTACAGCGTTTACAATATTTTAAATGCGTGGTTTTTAAAAATTATTTGACAACTTAACCCCGTCGTTATAAAATTTATCCGTTATATCATTAACGAGGACAATATATGCAATCTTTACACGAAATTTATAAAATAGGACGCGGTCCTTCGAGCTCGCACACTATGGGCCCCGAAAGAGCAATAAAAATTATGAAATGGCGCAGTCCAGACGCCGATAAGTTTAAGGTAACTTTGTACGGCTCGCTTGCGCTCACGGGCAAAGGACACGGCACGGACACCGTCATTTACGAAACGGCAAAGCCTGCCGACTGCGAAGTTAGCTTCGACTGCCTTACCCCCTGCCCCGTTCACCCCAACACTATGGATATCGAGGCGTATAAGGACGGCAAACTCATTGATAAAGCCCGCGTTTACAGCGTGGGCGGCGGCACGGTGACCTTTGAGGGCGAACATGCCGATAAGTATGAAAAATACGCCGATGACACTATCTATCCCCTCAACTCGTTTGCGAAAATTTCGCAGTACTGCGCAAGCAAAAATATACGAATCTGGCAGTACGCCGTTGAATGCGAGGGAGAAGAAATTCTTGACTTCCTTGCCCAAATCTGGGAGAGAATGAAGCAGACAATTCACGAGGGGCTTACGGTAAACGGAATACTCCCCGGCGAACTCGGTACAAAAAGGCGCGCACAATTCATATACAATCAGCGCCACATTGACGAGAGCGCTCAGACGAGGGAAAACAGACTCGTTTCAGCCTACGCATTTGCGACGAGCGAGCAGAACGCCTCGGGCGGGATTATCGTAACAGCGCCCACCTGCGGCTCGTGCGGGGTTCTTCCCGCCGTTTTATACTATATGCAGGAGATGCGCAAGTTCTCCGATGAGCAAATAGTTCACGCGCTTGCAACTGCGGGAATTGTGGGAAATATCATAAAAAAGAACGCCTCCATAAGCGGTGCGGAGTGCGGATGTCAGGCGGAAATAGGTTCGGCCTGCTCTATGGCGGCTGCGGGACTTGCCGAGCTCTTCGAAATGGGGCTCGGGCAGATTGAGTACGCCGCAGAGGTTGCGATGGAACACCATCTGGGTCTTACCTGCGACCCCATCGGCGGCTTGGTTCAGATTCCCTGCATAGAGAGAAACGCCGTTGCCGCAATGAGGGCTATAAACGCCCTGTCCCTTGCGAATTTCCTTGCCGACACGAGAAAGATACGCTTTGATTTAATAGTTAAAACGATGTACAACACGGGCATAGATTTAAACAACAGCTACCGCGAAACCTCATCGGGCGGACTTGCCAAATACTACCACCCCAAACATAAAAAGCAATAAAAAATACTGCCGTCATCGGCAGTATTTTCAGTTTGCAGTTAATAATTAAAGCAGATGCTTTCTTATCGCCTTTATGGCGGTGTCGGCAATCAGAAGCGAACCCTCGTAGGTGGGATGAACGCCGTCCTCGGAAAACTCGGTATAGTTATGTGTATGTCTGCAGAGTCCGTTGAACATTTCGTCGTACGCAACGAATTCGTCGGCAATGGGCATCACGACGTTGTTTATTACGGCAAGCTCGGCGTCGAACAGCTTGCGCATACGGAATTTATCGGGCGCGGGAAGTAAGAAAGGTTCAAGGAAAATAACCACTATCCCCGCCTCTTTGAGCCGATTGATAAGCTCTTTCAAGTCGCGCTCCAACTGTTTTAAATCGAGTTCTTTACCGAACTTGAACTTATGTAACGTGTTATTTATGCCTATCATAATGACGACGGCGTCGGGTTTTAAGGAAATTACGTCGTCCTCGGCGCGCGCCAAAAGGTCGCACACCTCGTTACCGGTCACTCCCTTGTTGATAAGCTCTATGTCCATATCCGGATAGATGGGGCGGAGCTTGTCCCCGAGAATTTTTACGTAGCCGTTGCCAAGCGACTTTATATCCGATCTGTCGCGCCCGCAATCCGTTATAGAATCTCCGAAAAATACTATTCTCATATCTTCCCCCTTTACGGTAATTCAACCGCACTGTTGAGGTTGAATACCCGTATATATTTTAACATACAAATGTTATGGCTTGCAAGTGTGCGAGCAAAATTCTTGTACGAAAATTTGAAAAGAATTAAATAAAGTTTTGACAAGTGCGTAAATTTATGATATAGTATTTTAGCGTTAAAGATATTTTTAACGTAAAACTTAATTACTTTGAGCGGACGTACCCAAGTGGCTCAAGGGGCTCCCCTGCTAAGGGAGTAGCACTGTAAAAGGTGGCGAGGGTTCAAATCCCTCCGTCCGCGCCAAAAAGCACGCAAGGCAAATGCCTTGCGTGCTTTTTATTTTTGGATATTATTTTTAAATGCCGTTGACAACTCCCGCAAAAACGACGGTGTTACTGCTGTCTGTAATTACATACCCGAATGCCCTGTCAACTACGAAATCGACGTATTCGTCCCTATACTCGTCGGGTCCTGCCGAGCCGCAAACGTCCATAATGGTAACAGCCGCGCCTTCGATGCCGTGTTTATTTACTTTAAGGTTTGCGGTATGGCGAACCTGCGAGCAGTAATTTTTCATATCCGATATACTGCTGAAATCGCTTGTATCGGCGTTGAATATTGATTTGATATTGAAATAAGTTTGAAGCACGCCCTTCACGTCGTGGTCGAACGAAGCCGAAAATTCGGGGAACTGACAGTGCGTATGGTAGCGTATTAAATTTTCTCTGTCGAGCGCATTGTAATCGGTTATCCCGTTGACTTTTTCTATGTTTTCGGCAGTGAACACGTCCGAAACGGAGTACCCGTCCTTGGGCAAAATGAATTTTAATCTATAACCGTTGCACGCGCTTATATAGTAATGCGTGAAAGTTTCATACTCGTAAGCCCTGCCCAATGAATAATCGCCGTTTAAAAGCTTAACGGATTTTACGTCGCCGCTACTTGAAGTAAAACCGTAATATTTATTAGTAAAATTAAGGGGATAGCCGTTCCGGTTCCATATGTCCTTCAAGTACAGAGTGTTCATAAGTATGAACGAAACCTCTTGGGAAATTTCGTAATTTTTATCAATCAGATTGTTCGTCCGCTCTTTGATAAACTCCGTCAGCGCCTGATTTGCCTGCTTGTTGTAATTTGCAAAATCGGCTGAGTACGAGTAGCAGAAAAAGTTATTCGAAAGGGAACTTATACAGTTTTCTTTGACGTTAAGCTCTTCTATGCCGCTGTTTAGCCAAATGGAGTTCGTAAGATTTAATTTGCCAGTAAGCCTGCCCTCGTCATAATCTTCGAAAATCAGCGAGCGGTAAAATTTTGTAAAATTAGTTCCAAGCGCTTCGTAAGATACTCCCAAAGCCGAAAGAATTTCATCTCTGGTCTGTCCTGCCGTACATTCCGCCGCGACCGAAAGAGCCATATATACTGAAACGGGAGATACGGCGAAATTGCCGCTGCCGCCGAGCGCCGAGTAAGTCTGCTCGGAAAAATTGTATGCAAAAGAATTTGCGCTTGATGTCATAGCCAAAAGCCCGCTGTCTTTGCGCTCGTTATAGGGAAGTGAAGTCGTATTTGCGGGAGAGCCGAGAAGATTTGAATTGGTTTCAACACCGGAAAGATTTGAATTGTCCGTTCCGCAGGCGCTGAGGCAAAACACCGACGCCGCGGCTAAAATCGAAATAAAAGGAATTACTGCTTTTTTCATATAGTCCACCCCATTCGTATTTTGTCTGTTGTTTTTTTTGACAACAGCAATTTTAAAAAAGCTATTACAAGTCTTTTTCGATATTAAAACGATTTAAGTCACGCGTTTGTCCCGCTTTTTAAAAAATTATTTCCGAAATATTTTTAATTATATGTAATACGCAAAAAAATTCCGATATTACCACTAAAAAGCGGGAGTTTCATCCCCCGCTTTAATAAATGGTATATCATCCCAAAATCGCTATTGATAACAGACAGAAAAGTATGAGCGAAACGGCGTCGACTATAGTTGTAATAAAGGGGCTTGCGACCGCCGCGGGGTCAAGCTTGCACGCCTTGACGAGCAGAGGCAAAAGACAGCCCACGAGCTTTGCAATGACTACCGTACAGAAGAGCGCAAGCGAAACTATTAGGGAAAGAAGTTCCGTATAGCCTTCGAAGCCGAAAAGCAATCTGTCGATAAGCTGAAGCTTTGCAAAGCACGCTACGGCAAGCGTTGCGGCAAGAAGCATTGAAGCGCGTATTTCCTTCCATAGCACCCTGCCCGAATCCTTAATACTCAACTCGCCGAGTGCGAGAGCGCGGATAACCGTTACGGACACCTGTGAACCCGAGTTTCCGCCCGTATCCATAAGCATTGGCACGCAGGCAAACAGCACGGGGCTGATGGCGTTCAGACGTCCTTCAAAGGTGTTTATGATGAGCCCCGTAAAGGTCGCGCTTATCATAAGTATTAAAAGCCAGGGCACGCGGTGTTTCCAGATTGAGAACACGCTCGTCTTTAAATAAGGCTTTGCTTCGGGCAGAATTGCCGCCATTCGCGCGATATCTTCGGTGTTCTCCTCCTGCAGGACGTCGATAGCGTCGTCGATTGTGACAATGCCCACAAGCCGCCTTTCGTTGTCCGTTACGGGAATAGCAAGAAAGCCGTAGTCCGAAATTTTACGCGCAACCTCCTCTCTGTCGTCGAGGGTGTTGGAATAGATGACGTTGTCCTCCATTATGTCGGAGATAAGCGCGTCCTTTTTGGCGAGCAGCAAGTCCTTTGCGGTGACCATTCCGACAAGCTTCTTTGCGCTGTCGGTTACGTAGCAGGTGTATATTGTTTCCTTGTCGATTGCAGTACTGCGTATTCTGTCGAACGCCGCCTCCACCGTCATTTCGGGCGTGAAAGAGACGAACTCGATAGTCATTATACTGCCCGCGCTGTTCTTGGGGTATTTTAAAAGCTCGTTAATATACGAACGCGTTTCGTTATCGCTCTGCGCAAGCAATCTCTTGACAACGTTTGCGGGCATCTCTTCGACGAGGTCGACGGTATCGTCTATGAACAGTTCGTCCATGACATCCTTAATTTCCGTGTCCGTCAGCTTCTTTAATAGAGCTTCCTGTGTATCGCGTTCAATCTCTACAAACATTTCCGCCGCCAAATCCTTGGGCAGTATGCGGAAAAGTATGGGCAAATCCTCCTCTTTTGCGCTCTCGAATACGTTCGCAAGGTCAATCTCGTTCATGGAGGCAAGCAGAGGCTTTAAGACGGAAAATTTCTTCTCCTCCAAAAGATGCAGAATTTCGTCTTCCTCGGCAATTCGCCTTGCTACCTCTTCGGGCAAGTCCTCGATTATCTCCGCCGTGTCCTCTACCGAGACGTCCTCCATGACGTCCTGCAGCTCGTCGTCGCGCAAGCCCTCTACAATTTTTTGTTGCAGGGGCGCATCCAAAAGGACTATTACGTCTGCCAAAACCTCGCTGTCAAGCGCGTGACAGAGGGGAAGAAGGTCAGTTTCGTTGAGTTCGGACAATATTTGGGCAACGACCTCGGGCTCTTCCCGTTTGAGAATATCCGCTGCGGTGCCGAACATTTTACCGTCAAGATAAGTTTTAAGCTCTTCAGTCATATCTTACCCTCCTGTTTTCGTTACTATTTTAGTATAAAGGTATTCGCGACAAATGTCAAACTGTGCGTTCCCAGTTGAGTGAAAGACATTAAAAAATCCGCGCCGAAATTCGGCGCGGATTTTTTATTTGATTATTGGGGTTGCTTGCCGATGTATGCGAGAATACCGCCGTCTACATAGAGAATATGTCCGTTGACTGCGTTGGACGCGTCGGAAGCAAGGAACACTGCGGGACCGGACAGCTCGTCAGCTTCAAGCCATCTGCCTGCGGGGGTCTTTGCGATTATGAAAGAATCGAAGGGATGACGGCTGCCGTCGGGCTGTCTTTCCCTTAAAGGTGCGGTCTGGGGAGTTGCGATATATCCCGGTCCAATGCCGTTGCACTGAATGTTGTATTCGCCGTACTCCGAGCAGATGTTTCTTGTAAGCATTTTAAGTCCGCCCTTTGCGGCAGCGTAAGCAGATACGGTCTCTCTGCCCAGCTCGGACATCATAGAGCAGATATTTATAATCTTGCCGTGACCCTTTTTAATCATGGAGGGAATTACGGCTTTGGACATAATGAAAGGTCCGTTGAGGTCGATATCGATAACCTGTCTGAACTGAGCGGCTGTCATCTCAAGCATGGGAATACGCTTGATTATACCCGCATTGTTTACGAGAATATCGATAACTCCCACTTCCTTTTCGATTTTGGCAACCATAGCGTTTACGCCCTCTTCGTTGGTTACGTCGCAAACGTAGCCGTGAGCGGTTATGCCAATCTCCTTATAAGCGGCAATTCCCTTTTTAACGAGGTCCTCGTTGATATCATTGAACACAATAGTTGCGCCTGCCTTTGCCATGCCGGAAGCAATAGCGAAGCCTATACCGTACGAAGCGCCGGTAACGAGAGCAACTTTGCCGTCAAGTCTGAAATCTTTCATTTCCATAGATTTTATATCTCCTTATCTATTTATAGTTATCAAATAAATTATATCACGAAATTTTTGCTTTGTACATAGTGATAAGGAAATTTTTGGCATTTTTTGCAAAAAAATTATATTTATAAAGCCCTGATTTTAACTTTTTTGCTCGAAACGGGCTTTGATTTCAGCCTGTTTTTTTGACGGCGGGTTGTCAGGCGCAAAATAAACTTGTAAATCTCGCCTACGGGAATTATCGAGAGCGAAAGGGCAAACACTATTCCCCACTGTGCGGCAGAAAGGTTAACAAGCCCGAACGCCGAGGACAGAGGACTTACGCAAAGAAGTATATTCACTGCAACGGCAATCAGGACTGTAAGCCACAGCGCTCTATTGGAAAACATTCCCTTGCCGAAAGCCGAAACCCGCTCTGTACGGATATTGAATGCCTGAAAGAGCTCCAAAAAGGACATTGCCATAAATGTCATGGTGGTTGCAACTTCGTTGTTCCATTTTAAAAGTGCAAAGAGGAATATTCCAAGAGTTGCTGCCGTTATGTACAGTCCGTAAAAGGCAATTGATACGAGAGAGGTCTTGGAAAACAGACTTTTCTCCGAGCGTTCGGGCGGGCGGTGCATACTGTCGGTATCCTCCCGCTCCGCACCCAGCGCGAGCACGGGAAAGCTGTCCGTAATGAGGTTCAGCCAAAGAAGCTGTGTTGACAGCAGGAAATCGAATTTAAATAAAAACAGCGAGGCAAACAGAATTGCAAGTACTTCGGCAAGATTTGTGGAGAGAAAGAAACAAATAGTCTTTTTTATGTTTGAAGAAATTCTTCTGCCCTCGCGCACGGCGGTAACTATGGTTGTAAAGTTGTCGTCGGCAATAACCATATCCGAGGCGCTCTTGGTTACGTCCGTGCCCGAAACGCCCATGGCTATACCTATGTCCGCGCTCTTAATGCTGGGCGCGTCGTTAATTCCGTCGCCGGTCATTGCAACTACCTTGCCCCTTTTTTGCAGACTTTTGACAATCATATTTTTATGCTTGGGCGAAACGCGGGCGAATACCCTGCACTTCTCTATTGCCCCGTCCAGCTCCTTTTTGTCGAGCGCGTCGAGCTGTTCGCCAGTCATAACCTCGTTTATATCTTCTGTTATACCGAGCTTTTTTGCAACCGAATACGCCGTACGCACGTGGTCGCCCGTTATCATAACGGTAGTAATCCCCGCACTCTTGCAGTCGGCAACTGCCTCCTTTACCCCCTCTTTAACGCCGTCCGAAAGCCCGACAAGACCAATGTATATGAGCCCCTCCTCGCACTTGTTGCCTTTCCTGTAAGCAAAGCCCAGAACGCGAAGTGCGCCATCCGTAAGTCTGTCGTTTTCCGCCGTTATCGCATTTATGTCTGCAGGTGTAATTTTGCGAACGCCGTTTTCGGTCAGAATACAGTCGCATTTGTCAATGAGGATATCGGGCGCGCCCTTGGTAAAGGAAAGCCTTTCTCCGCCGAGAATTGCTGAAACCGTCATCATCTTGCGCTCGGAAGTAAAGGGAATTTCCCCCGTCCTTTCGAATTGAAGATTAAAATTTTTGCTGTCGGCGAATTTTTTAAGAGCAATTTCTGTGGGGTCGCCGAGATATGCACCCTTTTCGCCCTTTACACCGTTGCAGACCGCCATACACTGCAGGAGTTTATTGAAAGCCTCGCCCTCGGTGTTGTAGTCGCCTCCGCAGTGGCAAAGCTCTACCCTAAGCTCGTTGCAGGTCAAAGTTCCCGTCTTATCCGAACATATAACCGAACAACTGCCCAGTGTTTCGACGCACTTGAGCTTGCGGATGACTACCTTCTTTTTGCTCATCTTCTGAACGCCCATAGCCATAATAATAGTGACTACGGCGGGCAGCCCCTCGGGAATTGCCGCAACCGCCACGGCTACCGCCGTCATAAAGTTTTTAAGAATACCGTCCTGACGGACGAACAGCCCTACCCCGAAAATTACGGCAGTAACCGCTAGCACGAAGATTGAAATAATCTTGCCGAGCTTATTGAGACTGTTTTCAAGGGGCGTTCCGCCCTGTTTGCTGTCCTGAAGCATAGAGGCAATCTTGCCCATTTGCGTATTCATACCGACCTCGGTTACGACTGCCTCGCCATTCCCCCTTAAAACGAATGACGAGCCGAAGAGAGTATTTTTCATGTTGCCGAGCGCAACGCTGTTGCCGCGGATACGCTCTACGCTCTTTTCTATACCGCCGCTCTCGCCCGTGAGCGCCGCCTCGTCGCAGAGTAGTCCGTTGCACTCTATTATTCGGCAGTCCGCGGGAATAATATCCCCCTCCTCGAGAAGTACGATATCCCCGACCGTAATCTGTTCGCAGGGCAGTGTAATTTCCTTTCCGTCCCGACGAACCTTGCAATTGTTTGCCGAAAGCTTTTTTAAATTTTCAATCGCCTTATCCGCACGGTACTGCTGAATAGTACCGACTACTGCGTTCATAAAGATAATTGCAAGTATAATGAATGTGTCGGTTAAATCATTTTTGTCCTTTGAAAGAAAGGCTATAAGCCCCGAAACCGCAGCGGCGGCAATTAAAAGCAAGGTCATAAAATCCTTGAACTGCGAAAAAAATAAGCGGACAATCCCCGCCGATTTGGTCTTTTCAATTTCGTTCAGACCGTAATTTTTAAGTCGTGTTTCCGCCTCGTCTGTGCTCAACCCCTTTCTGTCGGTTTTAAGTGATTTCAACACGCCGTCAACTTCGTCAAAGCAATAATTATTCATAGACTACCTCCCGATAATCTATGCTTGTACAATCGCCTTTATAACCAAAGCCCGACGGCTGTCGCCGTCGGGCTTTTGAAAGAAATTATGTAAAATTAAAGTTTTTGTTTAGCTTACGGTACACAGCTTGCCTTTAATAACGTAGCCTATCTTCTCGTAGCAGGCGTTTGACGCTGTATAGTCCGCGTCAGTATAAAGCATTGGAATATATCCCGCATCCATTATAATTTTCGTAACTTGATAAACGAGATTTTCGGCATAATGCTTTCTGCGGAACTCGGGACGGGTAAATACGAGATTTACAGACGCCGTATCCCCGTTCGGCGCAAACTTACAGCTTGCGACGTTATTTCCGTGACCGTCTTTCCAGAAGTACATATTCCCCGAATTTATATATTCCTCCGCCTCCGAGCGATAGCTGTCGATATCCTTTTTGTCGACACCCGTTTCTTTATGGAATAAATCCAAAAACTCGACCAATTCGTCAACGTCGTCACTGACACAGTGATGTATTGCGCCGTCGGCAATCGCAGTCGGCTTTATAAGCTCACGGCAATCATATGCATACATATTGAGAGAGATTGAAAGTTTTTTATTATCCGAAGCGGCTCTTTTAATAAAATAATTTGCTAAATTGTATTTGAGATTAAAGCGGTGTTTTCCGTCTAGTAAACAATATTCCGATGCAAGCCTGTAAGCCCTCTCCATTTCCTCTTCCGACGCATCGTCGGGAGTCCATATCCAAACTGGATACGGATTAACCGTAAAGCAAATAATCAGCCTTTCGTGGTCGGTCAAAAGGAGCTCGCATTTTCCGCCCATAACGCGACCGAGCACAAAAAAAGTATATTTGTCATTCTCTAATATTTTATAATCTCTTTCGTCTGCAAAATTGTCCATAACACTCTCGCCGAATTAAATTCTATTCCGCTTCCGTGTCCGTCGCTTCAAGCAGAAAGCTTACGGGACGGAAGCCGTCGTTACAGGAAATCATAGCCGACTTTTTATTTTTCATCCAGCCGTTATAAATATCTTCCCCGCCGTGCGCAAGCGCCATTACGAAAGGTGAAATACTCCCCCACGCGCTGTCGCAAAAACCCTGAGGTTTTTCCCAGCCGTTTGCAATAAAAATTTGCCCCTCCTGCATATCGCAGGCGTGCGATATAGGATTTTCGTACTTTTCGATTAAATCTTTATAGCACGCAGTTTTCATAACCGTTATCTTGACTTTTTTCATTCTGTCGCTCCGCCGAATACCGTTTACTCTTGCATTTTATCATACAGCGGAAAGAAAAACAAGAATATTAAGGAATATTCCTTCTGTTTAAAAGCCGCCCGCGCTTGAAAGCGCGGGCGGTCAAACTTATTCTAAACAGTTTTAAACACTAAACGGCACGACTCAAAACCACGCTTTTGGGTCGTGCACCCTATTTGCGAATACTTTCGCCTCAGTGGAAGTGAATATCCGCAATTCTATAATTGTTTGCCCTTAAATATTGCGGACAGAGAAACTTAGTTTCTTAAAATCACGAAAAATAGTCTGCGCAGAATAGCTGACTATTTTTGTGAATCTTTCAGTTGGGGAAAACGGATACACAAAAGCTCGAAAATGTGTCTCGCGCACTGCTCGGGACCGTAGTTTTCGTGCAGCGCCTCGGCATTGAGGCGAAGAGGCTCTAACTCCTCGGGATGGGCTAAAAACTCTTCTATCTTTTCAACTACCTTCTTGGGCTTGAAAATCTTGAGAGCGCTTTTAACTTCTTCCACGTAGTACTTGCCGATATACCTCTCTATGTTGGTGGCGTACTTTGTTATTATCTGCGGAACGCCGAAAAAGCAGGGTTCTGCAATCATACTTGCGCCGCTCTTTCCGCAGAACAGGTCGGCGGCAGCGAGTATATCAAACATATTGTTTATATATCCCTGCGGGCGGAAATCTACGTTGCCCTTTGATTTTAACGTTAAAAATTTTTTATAGAGCGCCTCGTTTTTGCCGCAGACGGGAACCAAAGTTACGGGCAAATCCTTTTGGAGAATTATATTGCAAATCTCCTCCATTTTGCCTATGCCGTAGCCGCCCTCGGCAAGAACGATTGTAAACTTATTTTCATCAAAGCCGAGTTTTTGCCTTTGCGCCTTTTTATCCCTCGAAGTGGTAAACGCCTCCTCCCTTATGAGGAAAGGAACCAATTTTAAATTATCTTCGTTAAACCTTCTCTTGTACTTGGTAGCGGCAACTCTGTAACCGCGTGGATTTGAGACCATCACGAGGTCGCAATCGTATCTGAAAAGCGGATTTACGTGCGCGTCGGGGCAATACATGACCGTGAGGGGCTTGCACTTGCTCTTTATTGCGTAATAATTGGTTGCCCAGTGCGTGCTGACCACCATATCGGGCTTGAGCTCGTCCATATGAGCGTAGCCGCGCTTGCGCGAACCGAGAGTTAAAAAAGTCATAGTCGCCCAAGTGGAGAGATGCACGCGCCAGAACTCCATATTCAGCGTGGCGTAAAAGCCGTACGCGCTGTGTTTATTGTGTTTGACTACCTCGTTCGCCAAACGCTTTCCAAATTTCATAAGTTTGGGGTCGTTTCCCTCGGTAAAGAAGTATGACCGCACACACTCAACCTTGTCGCCGTAGAGCCTTTCAAACTCGTCTGCGATACTGTTCATGGGCATTATGTGTCCGAGACCTGCTTCGGTAAAGGGAAAAAGCACCCGGGGCTTATCCATATTCTTTCTCCGATAAAGCGTAAGATTTTAGACAAATGTCTATTAACTGCTATTAGTTGTATTCTACCACAGATTTTTTGTTTTTACAAGTGTTTTAATGCTCGTCCTCGTCGTTATGTTCGGGAAATTGCGCCTTGTCGTAGGCTATACCGTTTTTGTCGTAGTAGTCCTTGATAGCGGCGCGGATTGCCTCCTCTGCGAGTACCGAGCAGTGCATTTTGTGGGCAGGAAGTCCGTCCAACGCCTCGGCAACTGCCTTGTTAGTGAGCTCTAACGCCTTTTCAAGGGGCTGTCCCTTTATAAGCTCGGTCGCCATAGACGACGAAGCTATTGCGCTTCCGCATCCGAAAGTGTTGAATTTTACGTCGGTAATTATTCCGTTATTTATTTTGAGATATATCTTCATTATATCTCCGCACTTTGCGTTGCCGACTTCGCCGATGCCGTCCGCGTCCTCGATTTTACCCACGTTCCTCGGATTTGTGAAGTGGTCCATTACCTTTTCGCTGTATAATGCCATATAATGCTCCTTTTTCGCCAAAACGGCGCCATATGTTAAGTTATCTTAAATAATGTGTGGTTTCTTGCCCTTTTCAAGGTCTTCCCAAATGGGCGAAATGTTGCGGAGATATTCCACAACCTTGGGAACGGCTGCAATTATTTCGTCAATCTCTTCCTCGGTATTGTATTCCGAAAGGCTCAATCGGAGCGAGCCGTGCGCAACCTCGTGCGGAAGTCCGAGCGCAAGCAGTACGTGCGAGGGATCCAAAGAGCCCGAAGTGCAGGCAGAGCCCGACGATGCGCAAATTCCCTTCGAATCCAAAAGGAGCAGAAGGCTCTCTCCCTCTATTCCCTCAAAGCACATATTTACGTTGCCGGGAAGCCTCCTTTCCCTGTCGCCGTTGAGCTTTGAGTGGGGTATTTTGGAAAGTCCTGCAATAAGCCTGTCCCGAAGGGCTGTCTCCCTTTTGGAGTTTTCTTCCAAATTTTCAACCGCCTCTTCAAGCGCCGCCGCCATAGAAGCTATGCCCGCGATATTTTCCGTTCCCGCACGCTTGCCTCTCTCCTGCGCTCCGCCCTCGACGAAGGTTAAAAGGGGCAGACCCTTTTTGCAGTAGAGTGCGCCCACGCCCTTGGGTCCGTGAAATTTATGCCCGGAGAGGGACAGCATGTCGATATTGTCGGCTTTGACGTCTACGGGAATGTGCCCAACCGCCTGAACTGCGTCGGTATGGAACACAACACCCGCTTCGCGGCAGACCTCGCCGATTTCTCTTATGGGCTGAATTGTGCCTACCTCATTGTTTGCGTACATTATTGTCACAAGCGCGGTGTCGGGTCGGATTGCCTCCTTTAACTCTTGGGCTGTGACAATGCCGTTTTCGTGAACATCTAAATATGTTACTTCAAATCCCTCTTTTTCAAGCTTTTTGAGGGTGTGCAAAACTGCGTGATGCTCGAAAGCGGTAGAAATTATATGCTTTTTGCCCTTTCGCGCGCCCAAAATAGCCGCCGAGCGTATTGCCTGATTGTCCGCCTCGCTTCCGCCCGAAGTAAAGTAAATTTCATTGGGGTTTGCCCCGAGACACTTTGCGATTTTTTCGCGGGCGCTATCGAGCGCCTCTTTTGCAACCTGTCCAACCGTGTGCAGGGATGAGGGATTGCCGTACACTCCTTTCAAATAGGGTGTCATAGCCTCTATTGCCCTGTCGCTCATTGCGGTCGTCGCCGCATTGTCTACGTAAATAGTTTTCAAATTCTTTCTTCCTTGTTTGAAGTATGTTTAAAATACGGCTTAATTATAAAAATAAATTCCTACTTTGTCAATAGGAATTAAATAATATTACAATATATTTTAACTTTTTTAAAGAAGATCTTTTAATGTCTTACTTTTCAAAAAATTCATTATGACTTCGTCGAGTTCTTTAAATAGTGGCAGGGTGCGGCAGGAGTCGGCGTTTTCGCAGGGCAGCGCTCCGTCCTCCAAGCAGTGAACGGGCGCGAGCGAGCCTTCGCCGGAGACAAGAATTTCGGCAACGGTGTAGTCCTCTGCCTTTCTTGCAAGCTTATAGCCCCCGCTCTTGCCCCTTGCGCTTAAAATAAGTCCCGCGATAGAGAGCTGTTTTGCAGAATATTCAAGGTATTTTAAAGACTCTTTCTGCCTTTCTGCGATATCCGAAAGGGAAATGAACCCCTCCCCCTCGTGCGCGGCGAGGTCTATCATAACTTTGAGGGCATTCCTGCCCTTGGTCGTAATCATCATAATATTAACCGCCCAACGCAATCATTCTTTCTATGGGTTTTACAGCCTCTTTTATGAGCTCTCCGTTCATAATAATTTCCTCTCCGCCCTCGCCCGAAAGACAGTCGTAGATATCGTGGAGGGTAGTTATTTTCATGTTGTGGCAGACGAGGTCTTTGGAAAGGGGATAGAATTTCTTATCGGGGCACTTAAAGCGAAGATGCTCAGCAATCGAGTTTTCCGTGCCGATAATAAACTCCTTTGCGCCCGATTTTTCGGCAAAATCCATTATTCCCGAAGTCGAACCTACGTAGTCGGCAAGCTCAACAACCTCGGGTCTGCACTCGGGATGAACCAAAAACAGGGCGTCGGGATGCGCTTTCTTTGCCGCAAGAACTTCCCTCTTTTCCATCTTTGCGTGTGTGGGACAACCGCCCGAAAGAAGCTTGAAATTCTTTTCGGGGAGCTGTTTTTGCACGTAGGAACCGAGATTTATGTCGGGAATAAAGAGTATATTTTTTTCTGGCAAGGCTCTACAGATTTTAACCGCGCTTGACGAGGTCACGCACACGTCGGCAATCGTTTTAAGCTCTGCCGTGGTGTTTATGTACGCGACTACGGCGTAATCGGGGTACATCTTTTTGACCTCTGCTATTACTTCTTTATCCATCTGTTCAGCCATCGGACAGCCCGCCACGGGGTTTGCAAGAAATACATTCTTTTCGGGAGAGAGCATTTTGACCGTCTCCGCCATAAACCTTACGCCGCACATAATAATATTTTTCTGCGGTGCGCTCTTGCCCATTTTTGAAAGAGCAAAGCTGTCGCCTACGAAATCTGCAATTTCGCAGATTTCCTCCGACATATAGCTGTGCGCGAGAATACAAAAATCACGCTCTTTTTTGAGTTTTAAAATTTTATCCTGTAAATCTTTAACCATATTTTTATTATAAACAATTTATTTGCGCAGGTCAAATGAATTTCAGCGTGCAAAAATATAGTATATTTCGTTGAAAATTTTATTTTTTTGTGGTATATTATTAGTGATAACCTATTGTGTTCACAAAAATTAAAAGTTATTCTGCACTTTCAATTTTTCGTGAGTTTGAGAAACTATGTTTCTCTGCCCGCAATAATTTAAGTGCAAACTAATTCTGAATTTGCACACGGTTATTAGAATTTTTTACAATGAGGTGTGCAAAGCGTCGCTACGCTCGCGTGCGGGCATTCACTTCCAGTGAGCCGAAAGCGTTCGCAAATTGGGGGTGATGCCCCAAAAGCGTGGTTTTGTGGCACACAACTTAATATTTTATTAAATTTTGAAAAGTAATCAATAAATAATTGTTACGAATAGGTCTATATGGAAAAGACAAAGAAGAAAGTTTTATTTTGGGTACTTATACCTTTAATATCGGCTCTGCTGATTGCAGGCATTGTAATAGGCTCCGTGATGTCGTGTGCGCCTAAATCAGGCGGTCCGAATACCCCCGTTGAACCCGGGCCCGACGACCCTCCCGTCGACGACCCTCCCGTTGTTGACCCTCCTCCCCATGAGCACCAATGGATGTGGACTTACACCCCCACCGAGCACTATCAGTACTGCGGCGCCGATTCGGAGATAAGAAACAAAGGACCTCACGAATATGCAAACGAAGAAGAAACCGTTTGCAAATACTGCGGTTACGTAAGAAAACTACCCACGAAACAGGAAGATATGGAGGTTGAATTCGACGAGGACGGCAACGCTAAAATAGGCGGGGCGACCGGAACTATCAACGACCTTGTAATTTCCGGTACCGTGAAAGACCCCGACGGAAATGATGTTGACGTTGTAGAAATTACCGAAGAAGCGTTTAAAGATAACAACGATTTACACTCGCTTACAATTCTTGACGGAGTAAAGGAAATAGGCAGAGACGCGTTTTCGGGCTGCTCCATGCTTGAAAGCGTATGGCTGCCCAAAACGGTTGAATATATACACCCTCAAGCCTTCCAGACCTGCAAAAATCTTAAATCGATAATAATAGACGAAAACAACCCCGTCTATATGAGCATTTATAACTGCATTATTAAAATTGACGATAAATGCCTTATTATCGGCTGTAAAGGCAGCACAATCCCCACCCGTACGGACGGTTCGCAATATTTAGTGACCTCTATAGGCGAGTATGCATTCTGCGGAAGCGGAATTCAAAAAATAGAAATTCCCAACAATATTACCGAGATAGGTGCGCACGCCTTTGACGATTGCACCTCTCTTACAGAGTTTACCTGTCTTGAAAGCGTTACGCAAATACACCGATACACTTTCAACGGTTGTACGGCGCTCACCGACGTAGTATTGGGTGACGGAATAACCGCAATAGGTCAGAACGCCTTTTTCGAATGTACCGCACTTGAAAGTATTGTCTTCCCGAAAAATCTTGAGACGATAGGGCAATATGCTTTCAAAGGCTGCACTTCGCTGAAAGAAATTACTTTTAACGATGCGCTTACGGGTATTGATAAGTACGCTTTCATAGGCTGTACGGCGCTTGAAAGCATAACCCTGCCCGCCTCTATTCTCGGTATCGGAAGTTTGGCATTTGCAGGCTGTAATAAGCTTACTTCGATAATCTATGAGGGAACGCAAGAGCAGTGGGCCAAAGTAAGAACTGAAGCCGGCTGGAAACCCGACGGAGTTGAAGTTACCTTTGCGGCGGACTCAAACGAAAACGGGCAGGACAACACCGGCACGGACAAGGGCGATACTCAAAATCCAGGCGCCAACGCGGGTTCGGGCGACGGCGGCACAGACAATTAAAATAATTAAATAGATAAAAAACCGCGGACAATGTCCGCGGTTTTTTATTATTTCTTGGTTGTCTTTTTATATGTCTTTGAGGCGATTTTTTTAGTTGCGGTATTTGTTTCAATATCGACCTGCGGGATATGCGAGGTATCGTTTTTTACTTCCTTGTGTTCCCGCTTAATTTTGCACCTTATCGCCTTTTCTTCTTTCTTCTCATCCTCGGTCGCCTCGTGATAGGGTATTTCGAAGATTGCCGACTCAAAGGGTCGCAAATTGAAGATTAGCTTGTACGGTCTGCCGTCGCAGAGCTCTTTCTTTGCCTCAATCTCTAAGGGACTGCCGTCGGGATAGGTCGAGAACACGCGCTTGTACACGCCGTCTACAGGTGCGCCAACGCCCATATCGTACCTTTCGACGGGCGCAAAGTTGCACACGAAGATGAGCGCATTGTTGTAGTTCCAAGGGTTTCTTCTTATAAAGGTAAATATATTTCTGTTGAAGTCGCCGCTGTTTATCCACTCGCAGGTTTTTGGTCCGCCGCAGTCGTTGTAGAGCACGGGGTACTTTCTGTAAAGGTGTAAAAGTGCGCGGTAGCAGTTCATAACGTCGCGGTGCCCCTCGTCGTCGCAGAGGTACCAGTCAAGCCCCGTTTTGAAGTTCCACTCCCTCTCCTGCGCGAAGTCCTGACCCATAAACAGAAGTTTCTTGCCGGGGTGCCCGAACATCATAGTGTAGCAGGTTTTAAGGCTGCCGAACTTGTCCATTAAATTGCCCGTCATAAACTTGTTAATCATACTGCCCTTGCCGTACACGACCTCGTCGTGGGAGAGAACGAGCATATAGTTTTCGTTGAACGCATACTCGAAGGTGTACGTCATCAGGTGATGATGATAGGGTCGGAATATGGGGTCGGTGTTGTAGTATTTTATAGAGTCGTTCATCCAGCCCATATTCCACTTAAGCCCGAAGCCGAACCCGCCCTTTTTAGCGGGCTTGGTTACGCCGGCTATAATCGAGGAGTCCTCGGCAATGAGGAAAGCGTCAGTGCGCTGACGGAGTATGCTGTTTAAGTGGCGGAAAAACTCAAAGCTCTCTAAATTCTCGTTCCCGCCGTAGACGTTGGGTCGCCACTCCTGACGGCCGAAGCTGTTATAGAACATCGCCGCAACCGCGTCCACGCGGAGGGCGTCTATGTGATACTTTTCAACCCAGAAAAACGCCGAGGCAATTAAGAAATTGGAGACCTCCTTTTTGCCCAAGTCGAAAGCTTTTGTGCCCCACTCGGGATATTCGGCGCGCAGGGGGTCGGAGTATTCGTACAGGGGCGTTCCGTCGAAGTTTGCAAGCGCGTAGTCGTCCTTGGGGAAGTGCGCGGGCACCCAGTCGAGAATAACGCCTATTCCGTGCCTGTGCATATAGTCCACAAAATACATAAAATCGAGGGGCGAGCCGTACCGCGCCGTGGGGCAGAAATAGCCCGTCACCTGATATCCCCAGGAGGGGTCGAAGGGATACTCGCATATACCCATGAGCTCTAAGTGCGTGTAACCCATATATTCAACGTATTCGCATAATTCGTGTGCAAGACGCCTATAGTCTAAAAATTGGTCCTCGTCCTGCTTTGCCAAATCCTTTTTCCAGCTGCCGAGATGGACCTCGTAAACCGCCATGGGCTTTTCAAGGAAGTTTTCGCCTTTCCGGGCTTTTTGCCACTCGCTATCCCCCCACTCGTAGCTGTCGAGGTTTACAACTACGGAGGCGGTTGCGGGACGGAGCTCCGAGCCGAATGCGTATGGGTCGCTCTTGTAGACTTCCGAACCGTCGGCACGGACTACGAGGTACTTGTATTTCACGCCCTCGCACATTCCGGGAACGAAGAGCTCCCAGATGCAGTCGTCAACCTTTTCCATATTGTCGCGCCAAGGAGTCCAGCCGTTGCCGTCAGACACCACGCAGATGGCGCGCGCATTGGGAGCCCATACAACGAAATGCACGCCCCTAACTCCGTCTACCTCGCGGATGTGCGCACCCATCTTGTTATAGAGCTCGTAATGCGTTCCGCGGTGGAACAGATATCTGTCAAGCTCGCCGAAAAATCTATCCATATTGACCCTCTGAATATTGTTTTGTACAATATTCTTAACTTTTATATCCCCAAACGATTTCCGCCATACAGTAACCAATCCACTGACCGTCCCAGGTTTTGGGCTTGATTTGGGCTTCGCAATTTATTGTTTTAAGCTTACTGCAATTCGAGAACACTTGAGTACCCATAGCGGTAACGCTTTCGGGTATTGTTATAGTTGAAAGTTTGGAGCAGCTGCCGAAAGCTCTTTCGCCGATTGAAGTCACGCCGTTCGGTATTTCTACGCTTGCAAGATTACTGCAATTATAGAACGCGTTTTTGCCGATTGAGGTTACCCCTTGGGGAATAATTACACTTTTAATGCCGTTGTCCCACCAAAACGCCTCGTCGGCGATTTGTGTAACGCCTTCGGGAATTACAACTTCTGACTTTTTGCCGTTGTACTTTTTTAAAATTGTTCCCGCCATTTCAAAGTCGGGCTTGGGAGCGTTTGAAGGTGTTGCGCGTTTTACGGAAGCTTGGGTTGCCGCAATTTCAGATTGTCTTAAAGCCGCCTCCTGCGCTCTTTTAGCCGCCTCCGCCGCGCCCATAGGATTGTATGCACCCATAGGGTTGAACGCCCCGAACTGCTGTTGGCTCTGATATTTTGCGGCGTACTCCTTTTCAAGCTTTTCGCGGAGATACCCCTCGTAGGAGCTTGCAAATTCGGCTGAGCCGCACTCCATACAGCGCTTGGCGTCCAAAGGGTTCTTCTTGCCGCAGGAAACGCAGTATTTTACTTTTTCGTCCGCGCCCGTGACGGCGCTTTCGACTTTTATTCCCGTATTATATCTTAAAATTCTTTTAATTAAGTCCTCTTTTGTGCGGCAGTACTCTTGCCCGTTGAAAAAGTCCTCTAATATGAGCTTTGCGGCGTAAGTTGTCTGACTGCCGTAGTCGGATAAAATATACTCTATTCTACCCATTTGAGGTTCGTTGTCCTTTATGTAAGGAAGCTCTACTTTGAGGGCGTCGCAGTCTAAATCGCGCGAGTTGTCACTCGATAAAAAGACCACGCACTTGCAGTTGTGCATAGCCGTCTGCAAGTTTTTCAAGTAATTTTCCACCGAACCCCTGCCGTGCCGAAGATTGCGCAGCGCTACGAAACAGGAAATTTTATTCCCCTCCAAAAACTCGGCAATTTCGTTTACCTTTGCAAAATCCTTGCTCGAATACGCCAAAAAAACGTCGCGCGGGACCTGCGGCGAATAAATGCCCTGCTTTAATTTTTCCGCCTCATCCTCTACTTTGGTTATGTACTCGGTGTACTTCTCGTTCTTAAGCCCGCGGGTTATCAAATCCTTTAATGGAAGCACGGTGGAACTTTCAAGATTTCTCAAAACATAATCCGCCATGTCCACTATGTATACGCCGTTTTTTGCAATATCGACGTCTCTTAAAAAGGAGTTAAGCTGCTGTGGCGTGCCGCTTGTTGCGACCTCGAAAAAGTTTGCCTGAAAGTCGTCGGGAAGCAGCTTTTTGAGCTCGTGAACGCAATTTAATACCTCCTCGCTCGAAACGTACTCGGCGTGCACGGCTTTCCATAAATTTCTGCGGCAGTTGGCAACCTGCTCTTCCTTTTGCTCGGCAAGCGCTTCGCCGAAAACCTTTCTTACCTCCGCCATATATTCCCGTGCGGTGTCTACGCGGACTATGCTGCCGCAGTACCTGCACTCGCAGCTGTCGCCCTCAATTTTTAAATTGTCGGCTCCGCCGCAGTTTTTACAGCGGTATTGTTTTAAATCCATATTGCCCCCAAACGGTAATTATTTATCTTTAAGTGAATAGTGCAAAACCATTCCCGAACACTCGGGGATATTGAGTGACAGTCTGCCGTGACGGACGGGAAACTGTTCTTCCTGCTCGGAAAAGAGCAAGCCGCTGCTGCGGAATATGCAGGTCATTTCTGCGTTTTCTCTCAAAACACCCACCTGCCAAACGGGCACCAACAAAGATATCGGCGCCTCGTTGACGTTAATAATTACTACGCAGCACTCGTTCTCATCAAACCTTGCGTATGCAATATAGCCGTTGCCCGCATCAAGTTTACTCAGGCTGCCCGACGAAAGACAGCTTAACCTCTTTCTCATTTTTATAGTGGCGCGGTGAAATTCTATAAGCTGTTTATTCTCGTGTCCCCAAGGGTAGGTTCTGCGGCTGTCGGGGTCAGTCCAGCCGACCTGCCCCGCCTCGTCCGCATAGTATATTCCAGGTGCACCCGGCCAGGTCATCTGAATAAGTACTGCAAGCTGCATAATCCGCACGTCCACGTTCTCCCGCGCCGCCTCCGATCCGAGGGTGCCTAATCTTCCCACCGTGCGGTTTGTGCGGGTTAAAAAACGGGAATGGTCGTGATTTGACAGCTGATTTAACGCACATTCCAGCGCGGGACGGGGGAATTTGCTCATATTCTTTGCCATGCTGTCAAAGAAGGCTCTGCCGTCCCTGTACCTGTTACCGTCGAAGCTGTCGCTGTGCTTATCCATACCCGTCAAAAACCAGGTTACAGGCTCCATAAAGGCGTCGTAATTCATAACCGTATCCCACTCGCCGTTTTTAAGCCAGCTTTCGGGCGAACCGTAGTGCTCGGCAAATACCAAGGCGTTGGGGTTAGCCAATCTTACTCTCTCTCGGAATTTTGCCCAGAATTTGTGATTGTAGCTTGGGCTGTGCCCTAAATCCGCCGCAACGTCAAGCCGCCAACCGTCGCAGTTGTAAGGGGGCGAAACCCATTTTTCGCCTATTTTTAAAATTTCCTCTTCAAGCTGTTCGCTATGCTCGTAGTTGAGTTTGGGAAGAGTTGCATGCCCCCACCACCCCTCGTAGCTGTTCTGCGCGTGAGAGGGACTGTCGAATTTGAAATAATCCCTGTAAGGGCTTTGTACCGACTGATAGGCTCCATTTTCATAGCCCTTTTTGTTTAAATAAATTCCCTCTCTGTCTATCCATTTGTGGAAAGACCCGCAGTGGTTGAAAACGCCGTCCAAAATTACCTTCATACCGCGGGAGTGGATATCCTCTACAAGCTTTGCAAAGAATTTATCGCTTTTTGTAAGGTTTTTTTGCGAAGTTATACGCTTAATATACTTTTCAGCAAAACCGTTGTGCTTTTCCCAATCCTCCATAACCCGACCGCCGTCGTCCTCGATGATTGCAAGGTGAGGGTCGATATGGTCGTAGTCCTGCGCGTCGTATTTATGATTTGACGGCGACACGAAAACGGGGTTTAAATATATTACGTCTACCCCGAGCTCCTCTAAATAGTCCAGTTTTTGCTTTACGCCCTGCAAATCTCCGCCGTAGAAATTGTTTACGTCCAATTTCGCGGGATAGGCGTTCCAATCCGCAACCTTGTGCGAGTGCCCGCCCGTATAGTAATATTCGTTGTCGACAACGTCGTTTTCTTCGTTGCCGTTAAAAAATCTGTCGGGGAATATCTGATAATAGACCGCCCCACGCGCCCACGCGGGGATTGAGCTGTCCGGTTTAAACGAAAAACTGTACTCCGCCTGATGGGTTTCGGCACAGCCGAGACGGTTGTAGCAGAGCATATCGTCTTCGTCGGAGGCGGTAAAATAATAGCGCACCTCTTTTTGAGGGCATATAAAAGTAGCCTGCCAATAGTCAAAATAAGAGCGGGTAAAAACCTTTGACATAGAATGTTTTATCCCGTTTATTACCGCATAGGCGCGCAATACGTCGTTTTTGAGCGTGCGCAAAGTGAGTGTGACCGTATCGCCCGTCCTGGGCTCGTACGGAGTTTTAAACTGAATAGTTTCGTCCGAGAAAATTGCGTCTCTGTTTATCATTTAGTCATCCTTTAAAACCGTCTTTAAAATTATAACATATGGCAATTTTGCTGTCAATAATCAGATATTTTCATTGACAAAGATTTTATACTTATGATATGATTTAAAAGCCGCTTACGGTTCGGGTGCCAATCCCAATCAATATAACTAATCACAGCGCGGCTTGAGAGAAAACTATGGAACAGAACGAAACGATAAAAGAAATTTCCGAAGTAAACGGCGAGGAGCAAAACAGCCCCGTCGTTCAAAATGCGGCAGACACTGACGGCGTCGCAAACAATTCGCCCGAGCCCAAGGCTAACGGCAAAAAAGAGCGCGCACCCAAAGAGAAGATAAGTCACACAATTTTAAGGTGGGTGCTCATGACGGCGGGTGTGTTAATGATGTCGTCAAGCGTATTCTTTTTCCAGACGCCTAACGGCTTTACGCTCGGCGGAGTTGCCGGTATTGCCCTTTTATTGCAATACGCCTTCAACAATCCCTATTTAACGCAGGGTGTGTTTATTGCCATCATTAACGTATTCCTCGTAATTTTGGGACTTGTCATTTTAGGCAAACAGTGTACGGTAAGAACTATTTACTGCTCGCTCTTATACACGGCTGTAATATGGGTGCTTGAACAGTTGGTCGGTACGGGCAATCAGCCCATTCATCTTGAAAGCAAAACCCTTACCAACGAGCCCTTTATGGAGCTCTGCTACGCAATACTCCTCTTCGGAATAGGCGGCGCTATCATCTTTAACTGCGGCTCCACCTCGGGCGGAACGGACATTCTTGCAATGATAATGAAAAAGTACACCAAGCTGAACGTAGGAATGTCGCTACTTATAATCGACTTCGTGGTCATTTGTTTCACTTTCAGTCCCGATACACCGGACATAATGCTCTTCTCGCTTTTAGGTCTGTTTGCAAAGTCATTCCTTTTGGACGGAGTTATCGAGAGCATCGGCAAGACGAAATACATTACGATTATAACTAAAAACCCCGAGGAAATTAACAATTATATTATACATAAGATAAAACACAGCTGTACAATTATGGACGCCGAGGGCGGTTATTCCAAAGAGCCTAAAAAGGTGCTTGTGACCGTCTGCAAGAGGAGCGAGGCGCTGAAGCTTAAAACAATGGTAAAGCAAGTGGACCCCATGGCGTTTGTTATAATTACAGACGCAAACGAAATTTTGGGTAAAGGCTTCGGCGGAACTTTTTAATTAACGATTATCCTGCGAGGCAAATTTACAACTAAACTTAATATAGTAAAAAGGCTGTGCCCAATGCACAGCCTTTATTGTTGCAGAATAGTAGTCGTTTTTTGTGAACTATTTTACAAGGGCGACAGCGGCTTTGGTCTTTGCCTCTATCTCTTCGGGAGTACCCGTCATCATCCAGCTGCCGCCGCAGGCGATAATTTTATCGTATGCGAGGTATTCAAGGATATTGGCGTCCGAAATGCCGCCCGTGGGCATAATTTTAAGGTAGGGGAACGCAGCACAGATAGCTTTAATGGTTTTAAGTCCGCCGTAGTTGGACGCGGGGAAGAATTTAAGGGTTGTAAGTCCCTTTGCGATTGCCGCCATAGCCTCGGTAGGAGTGACTATACCGGGAAGATATAACATACCGTGCTCTTTGCAGCAGTCTGCAACCTCCTCGGAGAAGCCGGGGGAAACTATAAATTTAGAACCCGCCGCAATAGCCTTTTCGCACTGTTCGCGGTTTATTACCGTGCCCGCGCCTACGAGCATATCGGGATACGTTTTAACGGTAAGAGCGATTGCCTCTGCCGCGCAGGGGGTTCTGAAGGTAATTTCCGCGCAGGGAAGTCCGCCCTTGATAAGAGCCTCCATTTTGGGAAGGGTTTCTTCGATTGTATTGAGTACTACAACGGGTACTATCTTGGTTTGCTTGATTTTTTCGATAAGTTGTTCGTGAGCCATCTTTAATCTCCTTGTTTCATTATACTTTGCACATTATTATACCATTTATCAACATTAATTGCAATATCCGAAATTAAATTTTCTATACTTTCACGCCCCAGCAGCGGTGCCTTTTGACGAGCTCGGGGTTATAGTTTTTCCAAAGGTTCTGAACGTTGTTATTGTTTTCGAGCTCGGGTCCCGTCTCTATGTATTTCGAGCCGCGCTTTATGAGCCCTGCAAGGCAACTGTCGATTATCATTGCCACCGCGCCGAGGTTGGAATACTTCTTTGCGACGCCTATGCTCATTAAATCGACGACTTCGGGGTGTTTCATCGCCTTCATATAGGGCAGAATGCCTTTGGGGAAGACATTGCCGCGCGCCTTTTGCAAAACCTTGGTCATAGAGGGCATCATAAAGCCGTAGGCAACTACGTCCTCTCCCTTTGTTACAATAGCCGCAAACTCGGGAACGAGCGCCATATATACAGTCTTCATCTCCCTCGCCTTTTGTTTGTCGTTTAAGGGGCTTGTGCCGTATAAATCGGCGAACGCCTCGTCCAGAACCGTAAGGCATTTCATCATATATTCGTCGAGCTTCTTTCTGTCGTGCTTTAAAAGATAGGCTATATCCACAAGCTCGAACCCGTTCCTCTTGGCAACGAGCGCACTCAGCTTTTTAAGTCTTTCATCGTGCTTTTCGGGCACCTTTATGCGGTAGCAGTTCCAATCGGCGACTTTATACGCACCGAGCGCCTCCATGTGCTTAATATAGTACTCGTGGTTGTATATTTCGATATACATAACCTCTCTGTCGAAGCCGTCGATGAGCATACCCTCCTCGTTGAGGTCGGAAAAGCCCATGGGTCCGATTATTTCGGTCATTTCAAGCTCTTTCGCCCATTCGCGGACCTTTTCAAAGAGAGCCTTTGAAACTTCCAAATCGTCTATAAAGTCAAATCGGGTAAATCTGACCTGCTTGTAACCGAATTTTTCGTTTACACCCCTATGATGAATTGCCGCAATTCTCCCGGCTATTTTGCCGTTTTTGTAAGCCAAAAACATTCGGCAGTCGGCAAAACGGAAGGCGTCGTTCTCCTTAGGGTCGAACTCGGGAAGCTCGTCGGAATACAGGTTGGGCGTCGCGTAGGGACTGCCCTTGTACAAATCTATATAGAATTTGAAAAACTTCTTTTTATCGCGTTTTGTCAGTACTTCTTTAACTTCTATCATTATTTTTTCTCCAAAGGTATGGGGCGCTTGTCCGCCACGAAAATTACGCCGATTGTGCCCGGTCCGCAGTGAGAGCCAATTACGGGTCCGACTGGCTGGCGCACCGTCCTTGCGTCCGGTCTTGCCGATTTAATCATCTTTTCAAGCTCGTCGCCTTCCTCCTTGCAGTCGGCGTCTATGATATAGACGCTGTACTCCGTGCCCTTAAGCTCGCATTTAACCTTGTCGGCGAGCGAGCGCATTGCTTTCTTCCTGCCGAGCGCCTTCGTATAGACGTTGAGCCCGCCGTCCGCGCTGACCGTGAGTATGGGCTTAATGGAGAGCAGGGTTCCCGCAACTGCCGCGCCCGCGGAGAGCCTGCCGCCCCGCTTTAAATGCATAAGGTCGTCCACCACGAAGTAGACGGCTACTCTGTGCGTAAATTCATTTAAAAATGCAAGTATCTCGTCGTCTGTCGCGCCCTTTAACTTGAGCTCTGCCGCCGCCTCCACCTGAAGCCCTGCGCCAAGAGATATCGAATTAGTGTTGAATACGGTGCACTTTCTTTCGGGAAACTCCTCTTTGAGTTCTTCGAGCGCCTTATCAAGCTGCGCAAAGGTTCCGCTCATCGCGTGCGAAAAGCTGACATATAAAACGTCCTCGCCCGCCTTGAAATATGGCGTTAAAATTTCCTTGTAATTTTCGGGGTTCAACGCCATAGTCTTTGGCACTGTTCCGCCTCGGACGGCGCTGTAAAACTTTTTGAAATCGGTCTTCTCTCCAAGGTCGTAGCCGTATTCCTCGTTGTTGTAACAGTATGGCATTGAAATATAGTCCAGCTTTAACTCCCTCGCCCTTTCAAACCAAAGCTCGCAATTTGAATCACATAATAAAATACTCATTTCTCTCCTTAATCGCATTCAAAATGCTCAAAATATTCTCACTGTAATATTTTAACATTACATATATAAATTTGTCAACACTTCGAAATACAAAAAGACGCGGACAAAAGTCCGCGCCTTGAATTGCGTTTTTTTGAGTATTCTGTTAACCCTTGCGGTCTGCCCTTATCTTGTGCTTTATGGGGAAAGCCCAGAAGATGGACACAAGCCACAAAAGTCCGAGGCATACGCCGCTTATCCAGGTTAACGAGGTTATTGCGCCGAATACGGAAGCTGCTATTGCCATTTCTTCACCCACAGAGGCAAGTGCGCCGCCCAAGACCATAGGAGCGAATCCGAATAAAAGCCAGGGAATACCGCCGAACAGCTTGACGTACCACATAACGAAGCGCTTGTTCTTTGCAAATATATGTAAAAGTGAGAACAGGAAGAGTATTAACCAAGTGATAGCGGGGAACATAACGAGCCAGAATACACCCTTTGCAAAGGATTTAATAAGCTCGTCGGCCTGCATCAACATTTCGTACGCTTCGGACACCTCTCCGTCTTCGGTGTTATTAAAATATTCTTCCAAAAATTCTGCGTAGCTAGTAACTGGCTTTTCCAGCTCCAAACCTTCGCTTGCAAAGACGCAGAGCATTTTCTCGATGTCGAATTTTCCGTCCGTAACTTCGATAGTATCGTAATAAATATCAACAAAATTTTCAATTATTTGCGCTCTGCCTTCGGAGTTTATCTCAAGGTCGCCAATGCGTATAATCTCGTCTATCCACTCGCCTGCCGCAACGCGCATATCCTCCTCGCTGTCAACGTGATTGAAAGCTTCGAATTTTTCGTTGAGTTTGGAAAAGTCTATATCGGTAGTATCTACGTCCAATCCCTCTAAAACCCCTTGGCTTACAGCGGGAATAACCATTGTTTCAACTGCGCTAATCACAAGCGGCATTAACACGCTTTCATTCGAATATGCAAATTTACCGATATCGAGCGCAGTAATTGAAATTTCATCTTCAAGCGAATCGAACACAGCTTCGAAATCCGGCGCGTTCCCATCCGTGCCTTCCGAGTTGCCCTCGCTCTCTATCATTTCCATAAATACTTCTTTAATCTCGCTTAAATTGATTTTAATCAATGGAGCAAACACCAAAGAGATTGCAGAAACCAGGCATAAGATGCACACTACTATATTTAAGGGCACAAGTTTTCTTTGCAGTCTTGCTTCATTGTCCGAACGGTCGTAAGCCATAATTCACCTCTATAATTTCTCTGAAAAAAATATATGACGGGGTAATTTTAATTATGTATCCACAATTTTTATGCCCGTCGTATATTTGTTAATATTTTATCATACAGTTTACACAAACGCAAGTTTTTTACGAAATATTTTTGACATATGTATATTAACTTGTTGTTTTTATTGTTTTTACATTCAAAACGATAAGCTTTGAACATACGGGAGTCAAACAAAGACTTATAAGGCAAGTTTACCGACAGGTCTTGCAAATTTGCTTTTTAAGTGCTAAAATGAATAAAAAATTAAATAAAAAGAGGTTGAAATGAAAGTTCTATTGATTAACGGCAGTCCGCACGAGAACGGTTGCACCTACACCGCCCTTTCGGAGGTTGCCTCCGCTTTAAACTCGCAGGGAATTGACACACAGATATATCATATAGGCAAAAAACCCGTGCGCGGGTGTATTGCCTGCGGGGCTTGTGCAAATCTGAACGGATGTGCCTTTGACGATGACCCCGCAAACGAAATCCTTGCACTCATGAGGGAGGCAGACGGAATTATTATAGGTTCCCCTGTCTACTATGCGGGTCCCAACGGCGCGCTGTGCGCTCTTTTGGACAGAGCTTTCTACGCAAGCAAAAAATCCCTTCAGTTCAAGCCCGCGGCGGCGGTTGTAAGCGCAAGGCGGAGCGGAACTACGGCAACCTTCGACAGGCTGAATAAGTACTTCACAATCAACAGAATGCCCATAGTTTCCTCACAATATTGGAACGGCGTGCACGGTTTCACGCCCGAGGATGTAAAAAAGGACGAGGAAGGCTTACAGACGATGCGCACGCTCGGCTACAATATGGCATGGATGCTTAAAAGCATTAAAAACGGCAAAGAGCCCCTTCCCGCCATCGAACCCCGCAAGAGCACTAATTTTATTAAATAAGTAAACGAACGCTTTTTATAAACACTTTAAATGCGCGGCGTTAAATTAACGCCGCGCATTTACTTTCACTTGACAAGCGAGGTATATGAGCGTAGAATAGCAAAATGTCGGACGGAAAAATTCTATCCGCCACGCTCAAAGAACACTTAAAAGAGGATATAATTACGGAATCATCGGATAAGCGGAAGCGCGTTGCCGTCTCCGTCGATTTGACACAAGGACCGCTTATAAAACGGATTATATTATACACTCTGCCGATTATTGCAACGGGGCTGTTGCAGCTGCTTTTTAATGCGGCAGACCTCGTCGTTGTCGGAAATTCAACCAACGATACCGCACTTCCCGCAGTCGGGGCAACAGGTTCGCTCGTAAACCTAATAGTCAATCTTTTAATCGGTCTGTCCGTCGGCGCGGGCGTGTGTGCGGCGAAATACTACGGAGCGCGCGACGAAAATTCCATGCACGAGCTCGTACATACCGCAATCCCGACTGCCGCAATAGGCGGAATTATCTTCGGCGCCGTGGGGTTTGTATTTGCGGGAACCTTTCTTAAATGGATGGATACTCCCGAAGACATAATAGAGCAATCCACGCTGTACGTACGCATATATTCGATAGGTATTCCCTTTTCTATCGTCTATAACTTCGGCGCGGCAATTCTGCGCTCGGTGGGCGACACGACCCGTCCCCTTATATTCCTCGTAATTGCGGGCGTTGTCAACGTTCTGTTCAATTTATCATTCGTATTTATATTCCATATGGACGTGGACGGAGTTGCAACGGCTACCGCCATTTCGCAGGCGCTCTCGGCGGTAATGGTTATAGTATATATGATGCGCATAAAGGAGTCTCACCGCTTTACTCCCCGCAAAATGAAGTTCTATAAGGATAAGTTTCTGAAAATTCTCGTCATAGGACTTCCCGCAGGTATTCAGGGCTCACTGTTTTCCATTTCAAACGTAATTATCCAAAAGAGTATAAACGCGTTCGGAAGCGCAGTAATTTCCGGCAATACTTCCGCTTCCAATATAGAGGGGTTCGTCTATATCGGCATGAACGCCTTTCATCAGACGGCGCTCAATTTTACGGGACAGCACATAGGCGCCAAAAAGTACGGACGTCTTAAAAGAATTATTCTGCTATGCCTTTTGTCGGTCAGCGTCGTAGGCATCGTGCTCGGATTGGGCTTATATCTGCTCGGTACGCCCCTTTTAAACATTTACTCGCCCGGAAAAGACGAAATTATTGCCCACGGACTGCTGCGTTTGAAATACATATGCCTTCCGTATTTTCTGTGCGGAGTAATGGACGTCGTAAGCGGACTTCTGCGCGGTATGGGTTACTCAATTTCCTCAATGATAATAACCTTGGCTTGCGTATGCGGATTCCGTATTCTTTGGATATACACCGTATTTGCAAATCCCGCCTACCACAATATGACTACCCTGCTTATATCCTATCCCATTTCGTGGATTTTGTGCTGTATAGTCCAAGGCGGGCTCCTGCTCTTTGCATATATAAGACTGATAAAGAGGGCAAAGCGGGAAAGCCTGCAAGAACAGCCGACTGAAGAGCAAGATAACTAAAAAAACCAAACAGTAATTTAGCGGAGGACGCAAATGATTATAGACGGCAATAAAAAAGAAAAAGAGGCGATGGAGCAGTTTCACAACGGAAACAGACCGGAATTTTTACGTATTCAGGAAGAATTTTTGTCTGCCTTCAGAGAAGAATATAAAGACAAAGACCATTGCCCTTGTACAAAAGCCTGCCGTTATCACGGTAATTGCAAAGAATGTGTGGCTATTCACAGAGCTCATCAGGAGCATGTTCCAAACTGTATGAGACCTATTATAAATGCGAAAATAAAGATTTTATCTGAATTGACAGAGCATACTGTCGTCAATGAAATTGAAGCACCGCATGAAATATTGAAAAAGTAACAACGGTTATCGACGATTATATTTCAATTTAGCCTACGGGGAATAAAATGGCGACTTTTGATGATTTTTTAAAATTGGATATCCGCGTCGGCACGGTAATTGAAGCCGAAGTTTTCGAAAAAGCAAAAAAGCCGGCGTATAAATTAAAAATTGATTTCGGCAAGGATTTGGGCATAAAAAAATCGTCCGCGCAGATTACGGAAAAATATTCTGCGGACGAGCTCATTGGAAAACAGGTTCTGGCGGTCGTAAACTTCCCGCCGAGGCAAATTGCCGATTTTATGTCCGAGGTGCTCGTTCTCGGCACTTACAGCGAGGGCGGAGTCGTACTGATTGCGCCCGAAAGGAAAGTTAATAACGGCGACAAATTGGGTTAAAAATATGAGTTGGTTTAACTACTACGGACTTATTGCCGTTGCAATAATTTTAATTCCCAATATAATAATTGCAATAAGGGCATATAACTATCAGCTATACGAATAGGAAAAAGCGATAAATTGAATTACTCTCCCCTTTGCGGAGAGTATTTTTTTCGAACTCTACGGAGCGTGGGTGTTTTTTGGGGTAAACTAGTGATATATTGTTATCATAAGGAGGCTGCTTTTATGGATCAGGTCAAGACCGGACGGTTTATTAAAGCTTGCAGAAAGGAGAAAAATTTAACACAACGCGAGGTCGCGGAAAAGTTAAACATCTCCGAAAAGACGGTATCCAAGTGGGAAACGGGCAACGGCTTGCCCGAGGTCGGGCTTATGCTACCCCTCTGCGAAACTTTGGGAATAAGCGTAAACGAACTGCTTTCGGGCGAGAGACTTGACGAAAAAAAATACTTTGAAAAAGCAGAACAGAACATTATGTCATTGATTGAAGAAAAGGCAGAGGCAAAAAAGAAAATTATTATTGCAGTAATAATAGTAGTAACCACCCTTTTGGCGGGGTTAGCGCTTATTCTGGTCGCAGAGCTGCTTGAAATGCAAACCTGGCTTAGAATAGTTTTGGGCGTTATAGGCGCGGTAATCATCGTTATAGGCATCGGACTTGCTTGCGTTCTCGAAAGAGATGCCGGCGTGTATGAGTGCAAGCATTGCGGCGAGAGGTTTGTACCGACTATGATAGCATATTTATTCGCTCCGCACACGCCCACGACCAGAAGATTAAAATGCCCCAAATGCGGCAAAAAGAGCTGTTGCAAAAAACGATTGAGTAAATAATTTGTTTTTAAAAATAGGAAAATCGGACGCGCCGCCGTCCGATTTTTTACTTTTTTAAAGTCGGCTTGCGGCACAGTCGGCTTACTTAAACGCAAGCTGAATATGGTTGAAAAAAATATTTTGTCGTGTTATAATGAAAATACGCTGAAAATAACGAATATTGAACTTTTTGCGGACTTTTCGACAAAAAACAAATAGCAATTTACAGATAATATGCAAAGAGCCTAACAGTTTTTATAAAAATTTAATTATGCCTAAGATTAAAATAACGGGCGGAAACGGAAAACTGCCCAGAGAAGAAATACTATCTTTTAGAAAATTCAGAAGCGATTTTTACCGTAACGACGCGCTTTACGTTGCAACGGAAGAATTTGTGACTGATATGCTATTGAATAAAACGTCCGCATTTGCTAAAAGTCTGGACGTGCGGACTATTTCGGCAACGGAAGACGGGAGGCGTATTGGGCAATGCCTCTATATTGTTGCACCTGATACCGGGTTTGCGCAAATTTCACATTTTGACTGCCCGCCAGAGCGGAAAGATATCGCCGATGCAATGATAAGGGCAGTCAAGAGCACTGCGAAAGAATGCGGTCTGAAAAAAATAGTTGCGGGTCTTTGCGGACACCTCAGCTACGGTGTGGGTATTCTTACGGAAACCGACCTGAAAAATTCCTTTGATACAAATTACAACAAGATGTACACCGCGGAGTTTTTTAAAGACTTCAAAATTACGCGCACTTTAAGCGCATACCGATGTAGACTTGACGACGCCCGCAGCCGTTTATCTGCGGCAACATACGACGTAGGAGACTTATTCGTGCGCGAGGCGGATTTTTCGAAGTTTAAAGACGAGTGCGAAACTCTGCGAAAACTGTGCGATGCGACGATAGGGAACACATATCTCTACGCAAAGACTGCCGAGGGGCATTTTTACGAGTTGCTAAAAGAATTAAAGCTGCTGCTCTCCGAAAAAAATCTGCTGTTTCTTATGCACGGTAACAAAGAAGTTGGATTTGTATTCTGGCATCCCGATTTTAACTGCGCCGTTCGCGCAGGCCGTCCGCTGACAAAGGCGGCTTTTGCGCTAGGATGCATCTTCAATAAAGGGAAAATCGACACAGCGAAACTCAATGCAATAGGCGTTTTAAAAGGTTATAGGGGAAAGGGAACTATAGCGCTTTTGCGCGCCCTTGAAGAGCGTACGAGAAAATATAAATTTATCGAGACCAACTTTGTGTGGGATAACAACATCGAGAGCACGCTAGTCAACAGGCGTTTGCTTGGCGGAGAATGCCGAAAGTTTTCGGTCTACGAGGAATATCTATGATTGTAAAGTACGAAAGAGCCGCCGAGCTTCCGCCCGAGTGGGACGAGGCGGCACGCGGAAATATATATCTCACCCGCGCGTTTTTAGCCTTTATGGAAGAGGCGGACGACCTTGAAAAAAGTTATTACGGCGTGTATTCGGGCGACAAACTCGACACAATTTTCGAGACCGTAGTACAGCCCGAGTTCAACCTTGCAATGTTTATGGGGAAAGTCCGTAAAATCAAAGCAACAATGATTTACGTCCCGCTCTCCGTGACCCGTGCGGGCATTTCATACGGAAACTGCCTTGCCGAAGCTACAGAGTTCATACGCAAACTCCCCGGCTATAAGGTTTTTTTAAATTTGCCCGATGTGAACGTAACTGGCTTTGCAAAAGGCTTCACCTGTCCCAAGTGTATATTCGATATAAAGTGGAAAACTTTTGACGAATACCTCCACTCCCTTCGCAGCAATTACCGCTACCGCTATAAAAAAGCGCTTGCAAAATCAAAGCCGCTTTCAATCCGTTACTTAAAAGATGGTGATGAGTTTACACCAGAAATGTATGCGCTTTACGAGCACGTGCACGACAAATCGATTATCAGAGTCGAAAAGCTGACAGAGCGCTTTTTCCGCGGAAAATTCTTCAAGATATTCGTCTTTGAAGAACACGGTGTTCCGCGGGGCTTTGTCCAGCTCTTGGAAATCGGCGACGAGCTTGTGTTCGAGTTTGTCGGAGTTGATTATTCGGTAAACACTAAGTATGATATTTACATTTCAATGCTATTAGAAATAATACGCTACGGCATTGATAACGGTTTTAAGACAATAGATTTTGGACAGACGGCGGACGACGCAAAGCTCAAGCTCGGGTGCCGTCATGTCCCCCTTTACGCACTTTTGGGGCACAGAAATCCCGCAATAAATTTATTATGCAAACTGTTTGCGCCCAAGCTGCAATGTAAACCGTTTTCACAAAATTTCGAAGTATTTAAGGAAGAAAATTTATGAAAGTACTGCTTGTGCGCGTAAAGCCGCACCCCTCTTCAATCAATCTTCAGAGCTTTATGGTATGTGAGCCTCTGGAGCTCGAATATTTGTGCGCCGCTCTGACCGGCCACGGACACGAGGTCGACGTTTTGGACCTAATCATAGACAAGCGTAGCTTAGCTTCCGTTCTTAAAGCAAAATCCTATGACTTTGTATGTTTTTCCGGATATATCGTCCACGTAGGCGTAATCAAAAAGCATGCTGCGATAGTTAAAAAGCTCCTGCCGAATGCCAAAACTTTAATAGGCGGCGTGCATGCCGAAGTCGTTCCGACTGACTTTATTGACCCGTCAATAGACTTTATAATTTTTGCGAACGGCATACATACCACTTGCCGTATTGTCGACGGCTTTAACCCCGAAAACGAGGCGGGCGTATATGCCGAGGGTAAGGCAAAGCCCGAAGTTATAAGGCTTGAGGACGAGATTTTTCCCGACAGAAAATGCACCGCACGTTACCGCGCACATTATAACTACATATTCCATGACCGCTGCGCGACTATTAAAACCTCGTTCGGATGCCCGTTCAAGTGCAGCTTCTGTTTTTGTACAAGAGTGTGCGATTATGCCGTGCGGCAGTTGGACAGAGTGATGGACGAGCTTGAGGCGATTGAGGAGGATAACGTATTTATTGTAGACGACGACTTTACGGCGAGCGACTCGCGTGTGCGCTCGTTTGTCGCCGCGCTCAATGAACGGGGTATAAAAAAGCATTTCATTGCATTCTCCCGCGCCGATTTTATCACGGCGCACCCCGAAACTGTCGAGCTTTTATCAAAGAACGGTTTCGATGCATTCTTTATAGGAATCGAATCTTTCCGAGCGGGCGAGCTTGACCGCTTTGACAAGCGCACCACTGTGGAGCAGAACAGCGCCGCCGTGCGCATACTCGAACAAAACGGAATGCAGTGTTACAGCGGACTGATTGTAGGCGAGGACTGGGACAAACACGATTTCGATACCCTTATCGAGTATCTCAACAGCTTCGACCACCCGCTCGTGAACATTCAACCCATAACCCCGATGCCCGGCACTCCTCTTTTTGACGAATACCCGCGCAAAATTATAGTACCGCGGGAAAGATACGAACTATGGGATATGGCGCACGTAGTGTTCCGTCCCGATAAAATGTCCCGACGGAAATATTACTATCACATAGTCCGCGCCTATTTAAAGACGAGTGCCAACAAAAAACAACGAAAGTTTATTATGCAAAGATACGGCAAACGCGTATACCGTAGGGTTTGGTGGGGCGCAGCGCACGTATTCTTTCAATACGTAAAAAGAATTATAAAGCCGCAGTGATGCGGAGGAGTAACAAATGAACAAGAAGATACTTTTTATTCAACCGACAATATACGACGACAAGGGTAAGCTTGTAAAAAAGCGCAAACAATATTTTGTGGGGCTTGCACACCCTCTTCTTTCGGCATTGCTTCCCGAGGGCTGGACCGCCGAGCTCTGCGTTGAGCTTACCGAGAATATTCCATACGATACGGACGCCGACGTTATAGGACTCGGGGGTGTGGGACACGCAGCAAGAAGGGCGAAAGATATAGCGATAGAGTTCAAAAAGCGCGGTAAGATAGTGTTTATGGGCGGACCTATGGTCTCGCTAATACCCGAGCTTGCCAAAAACTATTGCGATGCCGTAATGATAGGCGACAGCGAAGACACCATAAAAGAGCTTTGCCTCGACATAGAGCGCGGTGAAATAAAGCCGTTCTATGAAAAACCGCTTACAACCCTCTCCACTCCACTGCCGAGGTACGACCTTATGCTGAAAAAGCGTATAGGCGATTTCCTGCCCGTCCAGGCGGGGCGCGGCTGTCCGAATACCTGCTCCTTTTGCACCATTTCCTGCCTGTTTAAAGGGCGGTATGTCAGAAGGGACATAGACGAAGTTGTGCGCGATATCAAATATGTGAAGTCGCTCGGTTTCAAAAAGTTTCTGCTTGTTGACGACAATATAATAGCCGACCCCGACTATATGCTTGAGCTTTGCCACAGAATAAAGCCGCTGAAAATGAAGTGGATGAGCCAGTGCGCCATTCAGATTGCAGATAACCCCGAGCTTTTAAAGGCAGTTGCGGAGAGCGGCTGCTACGTGTTGAGCTTCGGACTCGAAAGTATAAATAAAGACGCGCTTAACAGCGTGAACAAAACCTGGTGCGACCCGAGCGATTACCCGAGGATTTTGAAAATTATGAACGACGCTGGGATTGAGATTGCAAGCGAGATGATAGTAGGTCTTGACACCGATACGCCCGAGTCGCTTAAGGCAACGGCTGAATTTGTGGAGAAAAGCTCTATAATCGCACCTAAGTTCTATTGTCTGACACCTATTCCCGGTACTCCTCTTAATAAACAGATGACTGCAGCAGGGCGTATTGTTGACGACAATGTTTTTGAATACAAGCCGTCCAAATCCGTACTGAATACTCCAAATATGACTGCCGATCAGGTTACAGAAGAATACTGGAAGCTCTACGAGCGCCTGTACTCCATGCGTAACATTTTAAAGCGCACAATATTCAACAAGAGAATGCTGAAACGCCCCGGGCAGACGCTGTTTTTCTTCGGTGTAAACATGATTTACCGCGCGCACATCAAGCGCCGTGTCGCTCCGAATATCTTATAAAAAACTTTTGACAAGAAAATACGGACGGGTACCCGTCCGTTTTGTTTTTAATCAATTGTTCTTTTTCCACTCCTTGATTTCTTCAAGTCGGGCTTTGATTTTGCCCTCCACCCCCTCCTCCGTGGGGAAGTAATATTCCTTGCCCAAGAGGCTGTCGGGCAGGCATTGCATGTTGGTCAGCTTTTCCTCGCTGTCGTGCGCGTATTGATAGCCCTTGCCGTAGTCAAGCTCCTTCATAAGCTTAGTGGGCGCGTTGCGGATTACGAGCGGAACGGGCTCGGCAAGCATTGTAAGCGCGTCCTTTTTCGCCATACCGTACGCAATATAGAGCGAATTTGATTTGGGCGCCATTGACATATAAATTACCGCTTCCGTTAAATGAACGGTACACTCAGGCATACCGATAAAATGACAAGCCTGATACGCCGCAACTGCAATTTCAAGCGCGCGGGGGTCGGCAAGTCCTATATCCTCGCTTGCAAAGCGTGTAACCCGCCTTGCTACGTATAAGGGGTCCTCCCCCGCCTCCAACATTCTGGCAAGCCAATACACGGCGGCGTCCGGGTCGGAGTTTCGCATGGATTTGTGTAGCGCCGAGATAAGATTGTAGTGCTCTTCGCCCGTTTTATCGTATAAGAGCGATTTTTTGGAGGTACACTGCTCTATCGTCTCCTGCGTGACTTTGGTCGTGCCGTCTTGCGTTAGCTCGCCGTTAAGCACAGCCATTTCAAGCGTTGAAAGAGCACTGCGCGCGTCGCCGTTTGCAAAGTTTGCGATAATTTCAAGCAGTTCGTGCGAAATTTCCACTTTCTGTTTTCCGAAGCCTCGTTCGTCGGTTATTGCACGGCTAAGTAGCTCGGTAAGCTCCTCTGTTTTAAGAGCTTGCAGTACGAACACCTTACAGCGTGATAGAAGTGCGCCGTTGACTTCAAACGACGGGTTCTCCGTAGTTGCACCTATTAAAATTATACTCCCCTTTTCCACGAAGGGTAAAAAGGCGTCCTGCTGAGCCTTGTTGAAGCGGTGTATCTCGTCCACGAATAGTATGGTCTTTGCGCCGAAGCGGCGGTTCTTTTCCGCCTGCTCCATTACCTGCTTTATTTCCTTAATTCCGCTCGTCACCGCCGAAAAGTCGATAAAGTTTGCCCTGGTGCGGTTTGCGATTATGCGTGCGAGCGTGGTCTTCCCCACCCCGGGAGGTCCCCAGAAAATCATTGAGCCGACTTTGTCGCCTTCAATCAGCCTGCGCAGAACCTTGCCCTCGCCCAAAAGGTGTTTTTGTCCGCAAAATTCGTCCAGCGTCTGCGGTCTTAACCTTGACGCGAGCGGTTGCATATCGTCGTTTTCAAAAAGCGTGCGCTGTTCAAACATTCCCTGCTCCAAAATATGCGTTTTTTCATTTAATTATAGTACTATATTGAGTTATTGTCAATGCACAGATTTACAAAGCCCCGTCGCACAAGCGACGGGGCTACAATAAATATGATTTCTTTAACCGCTATAAACCCAAGGTGTGATTACGCCTCCGACATAGCGCCAGAAGTGCCCGTTGTAGTCCAATCCGTTGTCCTTTACGGGCGGCTCCTGCTCGCTGTAATAGTAGCGCGTTGCTCCCGTTAGCGGAGTGTTGGACGTGCCCATTTTTATTGTGCCCCACTCCGCCGCCGTTGCGCCGCAGTAGTATACATACAGTAGCTTAGAGTTAAAATAGAAAGCTTCTTTACCCACCTCTTTAAGGCTTGTGGGAAGCACTATGTATTCTAAAGACTTACAGCTATAAAATGCTCTGTTACCTATTGACGTTACTCCGTCGGGCACGACAACCGATTTGAGCGCCGAGCAGTTCTGGAAAGCGTTTGCATCTATCACGGTTATGTCGGCAGACAGTTTGACGCTTTCAAGCGCACTGCAACCGCTAAACGCACTGCTGCCGAGCGAAGATACGCTGTCGGGTATTTCGATTGATTTGAGCGCGGTACAGCCCGAGAAAGCATTGCTTCCGATTGTTGTAAGTCCGTTGTTTAATTTAACGCTTTCAAGTGCGGTACAACCATAGAACGCACTCTGTTCCAACACGGTAACGTTCGCAGGAAGTTCGACGCTTATCAACGCCTTGCAGTTGTAGAACGCGTTTGAACCTATGCTTTCAAGCGATTGGGGCAAAGTAATTTCCGCAAGCAACGGGCAGGACTGGAAAGCTCTTTCGCCGATGGAAGTTACCGCTCCGTTGATTATCACGGTTTTTAGTGTTCCGATATAACCGAACGCATATTCGGGTATAGCTGTGACACCTCTGCCAATGGTTACCTTTTCGAGTTTGGTTGCGCCAGAGAATACGTTTGAACCGAAAGTTTGCACGCTGTCGGGAATGATAAACTCGGTTACACCCAGTCCGCCCAACGAGTTATTACCAATCGACAATACGGTCGAGGGCAACGTCAGTGCGGTTACGCCGGCGCTCATTCTCTTGCCGTCAACAATCTGACTGAGCGCATTATTGCCGATTTCGATAAGAGTGTAGTCGGTATTGTTATAAGAAACCGTACCTGGCAGAGTTATATTTCCGCTCCAATTACCGTTTGCAGTCGCGTCGTTCAACAGCTTTGCGGTGTGCGTATCGTCGCGGAGCAGATAATACAGACCGTAACTGTCGGTAACGAAATGTTCGCCGCTTTCAGCAGTTTTATAGCTGTAAATTACGCGTATATTTTCCGCTGTTTTGGAGAGCCAGCCCTCGTCGAAGTTCGCCTCCTGCTCGGATTTTTCAATCAATATGAGGGTCATAGTGCCGAAATTTGACACGGATATAGCGTCCTTGCGGACGTACTGCACGGTTGCGGGGATAGTCACTGTGCGGAAACTTACTCCGACGAATACGCCAGTCTGTATTGTCGAGGCATAGCCCGGAACGACAAATTCGGAGTTGGCGGGATACTTTGTCTGGTCGTACGAGAGCAGTGCGCCGTCGATAATTATGAAGCCGTCTTTATTAAACAGCTTGTCGTTGGAATAGAACAGTGCGACGTCGAGTCTGGCGTTTGCAAGATTACCGCCAGTAAGGGTTTTAAGTTCGGTACAGAATGCAAACACGTTTGCGCCGTAACTTACTATTGAATCGGGCAAAGTTATATCTGTTATCTCTTTCTGATAATAGAATACCAGCGAGCGCAGTTCATTAAGCATAGTCGCATTGGACAAATCTACGCTCTTTATAACGAAAGTAGTGTATTCGTACTGCCTCAGCCTGTCGTAATAGTAGTCCTGCGCTTTGCTGTCAAAATTATAACTGCCGCTTATATTGCTGGGCGAAACGAACGCGCCGCTGCCTATCGAAGTGAGCTTGGAGCCCTCTTCCACAGTCAGACGCTCGATTACCGTCTTATTGTAATCTTCGTCGGGAGATGAATAGAGCGAGGTCATACCCAATGCAAACCAGTTGAACTCAGTTACCTGTTTGGGGATAATAAGGTCGCCCGTAAAGCCCGCAGGAATGTAGATGAGCTCGGTCAAATCTTTTGTGTAGAGTACGCCGTGGAATACCGCAAGCTCCGAATTGTCCGAGCTTACTTTAACCGCATGGGTTATGAGTCCTGCAACTTCCAGACCGTCCCACTCGTCGCCGTAAAGCATATATTCTATCAACTCGCGCGAAATTCCCGCACCTATCGTCAGTTCTTCGAGGGCGTAAAGCGTCACGCCGTCATCAATGTCCGTAACCGTATCGGGAATTACAAGACTTGTAAGCCCACTCGGAGCAAGCAGCATCTTAGTTACCGCTTTGTTGTAGAGTACGCCGTTAATTATAGTCATATGTTCGTTGGCAGGGTCAATTTCTATTTCGCCTACCGCAACCTGCTCGGGATAGAAACGGCCGAACCAGAGCGAGCCGAAGAGATATGCCGCGCTGATTTCTTCGCGGTTGCCCAGAATAATCAGTTTGCCCATACTTGCGTTACCGAGCGCTCCCTCCTCTATCTCAATGCTTTCGGGAATAGTGAAGCTCGTATACGTGCTCACAAAAATGCTCTTTGGCAAAGTCTGCGTTTTGTCCCAGAGAGTTACCGCGCCGTTGTACTTGGGAGCGGCGTAGATGATATCTCCCGTTTCTCTGTTGTAGACAACGCTGTCGGCGCCGTACATAGCAAGGTTATCCGCACTGACGGCAACGGTGGCAATCTTCGCGGTAGACAGGTAGTACATATTCGTAAAGAACGACTTTTCCTGCAAGGGTACGCGCGCGCCGAGCGAAACAGACTCCATATTCTTGCAGTTCTTAAATGCCGTAACGTCCAAAATGCCGACGCTGTCGGGAATTATGATAGAAGTATATGCGCCTCCCTCAAACGCAAGCTCACGTATGGTCGTGACGGTGTTAGGGATAGTTACCGTCTGCAAATCCTTGTTGCGGAATGAGCTTTCGCCGATTGTCACAACGCCTTCGGGTATCTTTGACGCACCCTTTTCAGACGCGACAAGTACCTTAGAGATTTTATCGACAAGACAGCCGTCCTTTACCTCGTACGTTACGTTGGACGAAGGTATTGTCAGTGTTTCTATCGTCGAGGGATAGATTGGCGTGAGCGAACCGCTTTCAAGCGAAGCCGAAAGGTTGAGCGTCTTTAACTCTATGCCGTTTGAACTGTCCTCGTTGGGAAGGGCATATTCCGTCATATATTTGACGGAATCGGCGAGCGTAAGCGTTTCGAGCTTGGAGAAGTTGCGGAATGCATACGAGGCAATCATCGTCGTGCCCGCTTTTACGGTATACGAGGTAACAGATGCTACGTTATAGTTTTTCGCCTCTGTTAAGCCGTCGTTGAAATCTGTGGATTTGGGCACGTAGTAACCGAAGCCGAGACACACCGTGCCCCAGTAGCATACGCTCGTAGTTTCTGTCACTTTATCCCAAGTGAGGTACTTCCATACTTTGGGAGTGTAACGGAATACAGACGAGCAAACGTTATAGAATTTGCCGCCCGAGGGGAAATTGATTTCTTCAAGGTTGACGCAGTTATCGAGTGAGTTATAAGCCAACTGCACGAGATTTTCGGGCAGTACCAGTTTTTTGAGAGCGGTACAGCCGTAGAAAGCGTAACTGAATACGTGGGTTAATGTTTCGGGAAGAATAACCTCTGTTATATAGGTGCAGGCTCTGAAACCGCTTGCCTCCACTCTCGTTACTTTTACCCCGAGATACTTTGCCGGCACGGTTATTTTGCCCGAAATATCTGTATTTGCCGCGGAAACCGCGTAAAACCCGCCTATAAAACTGAATTTGAACTGTCGCAAATCGATTTCGTCGCTCCACTTTGCGTGAAGGGTTATGTCATTGTTTACTGCGTAGCCGTTATCTGTCGTTGGCTCGATTTTCGACGATTGAGAATACGAGCTGTCAAGATACCAGCCGAGGAAATTCCACGAGCTGTTGCCCGACTGGCGCGAGGGCTGGGGCAGACTTGTAATCTCCCACCCCTTACTTACCGCCACGGGATTGCGCGCCTTGCCTCCGTGCATATCAAAGGTAATTACCGTCGCCGTCTTGACCCATTTTGCAGTAAGGGTTATGTTGCCTCTTGCATAGTCGTAGTCAAAATTCCATCTATTGTCCTCGTCGGCAAGCTGGAAAGGATAATACCAGCCGTCAAAGGTGTAACCAGCACGAATGGGGTCGTCAATGCGAGTGATATATCCGTTATAAGGAAACGACGCGGGTATTGTCAGATTGTCGTAATTCAAATCGTAGGTTACAGTGAGCTCCTTCGTCTCCTGCCAACGGATATACACGTCGTTTTCCGCATTTTCGAGCTTGAACGGTATAGGGTAAACGTTGCTTGCGTTAAAATCCTGCGACTTGTAATAGCCCGTTGCCGTATAGCCAGGTCTTCTCGGCGCGCTCCTGTCGGAATAGAACGGGCTGTAATCAAGACTGTCAAGGTTTGCTATTGCAAGCGACCTACCCTGCACTCCGTACATAACGGTATCCTTTTCGCCGTTGCCGGGGTGAACGGTAAGTTTTGCGTATGTAGCCGATTCACTGACTTCAACGTATCTTGCGTACAGCGTAATCTCGTCGTAGTCGGTCTTTAATACCGGGAAGAGAACGGCGTAGCTTGTGTTCGACTGATAGGACGCGTCGAAGTTCCAGTACGCAAACTTATATGTATGTACTTTGCTGTCTTCGTCAGTGTATGTTATATCGCGGGGGTTAGCGGGCTGTTCAAGCTTTGCTCCCCTGTCGATTTGGATTGAATCAAGGATATGCTGTGAATAATCGAAATCGCGCGTGTCGTTCCTGAGCATACATATAGCAAAATTTACGGTAACTTTTGCGCTACTCGTCCACTTTGCGTAGAACGTAACGTTTTTCGAAACCTCGTACGGGAAAGTCACAGGCTGAGTGCAGTTCACGTCAGTATACCAACCGCCGAAGGAATAGCCTATGCGTGAGGGTTGATCGGGTGCATCAATCTTAGTGCCTTTCTCGTAAGTGGCGTACTCTATGACGGGATTTCCGCCGTTTACGTCAAACTGAACTGCGTAATGCTCGCCGGGCTCCACACTCTTTGAATAACCGCACATACAGGTTGTGCCGCCGTTGAAGTTGTGCTTAGCCTCGTTACCGTGCGCCGAGGAGTGTCCGCAGGTTGCGGGATTCCAGTGATATGTTTCGTTATAGTCCCAGCGCGTCGTATCGAAAGTGTGCTGATGACCGCCACTGCTTGAAACGTACGGACAAACGGTGCAAGCTCCGTCCGCGTCGAGACTGTGTTTAGCCTCGCTGCCGCGTTCATTTGTGTGTTCGCAGGTCGCAGGGTGCCAGTGAGTGTTGTCGTTATGCTCCCAGCGCGTTTCGTCGAATGTGTGGCTGTGTTCCTGTCCTCCATTTCCGCCACCGCCCAAAGCACATGCCGCAAGTCCGAACGCAAGGCATACCGCCGCGATTACGGAAAGAATTATTAGAGTGATTTTTCTTTTCATAAAGCTCTCCTTATTCTTTATACATAAAATATATTTTATAATTTTATGAAAGTCAAACGTATTAAACAGGTTATGTTTAAAATTACCCCTATTAAAAACACAGCCCGCCAATGGCGGGCGTTGATAGCGATGAATAATAGAAATATCATACTTTCAATGGCACAAGAATGTTTCTTGTTGCCATTGCTTTTCTTTTTGTTTCGTGGTATGATTTATACGATAAACAGTAATTTAGCGGAGAAATATGAAAAGACTTTATCTTATCGGCGGCACTATGGGCGTGTGCAAAACCACCGTATGTGAACATTTGAAGCGCTTACTTAACAACAGCGTTTTTCTCGACGGGGATTGGTGCTGGGATTCCCACCCCTTTCAGGTAACGGAAGAAACGAAGAATATGGTAACAGACAATATCTGTTACCTTCTTAATAACTTCCTCCATTGCTCTGCCTACGACAATATCATTTTCTGCTGGGTTATGCATCGACAGGACATAGTAGATAAATTGCTGAAAAACTTGGACACGTCACAATGTGACGTCAAGGTAATTTCCCTCACCTGCGACGAAAAAACGCTGAGAGAAAGATTGCAAAAAGACATCGAAAAGGGCGTCAGAACAGCTGACGTCATAGATAGAAGTATTGAGCGATTGCCTTTGTATCGGGATTTAAAGTCAATCAAAATAGATACCACTTCCAAAAGCATTGAGGCTATCGCAAAAGAAATTATTGCAAGTTGAATTTCAATTTAGCGGAGGAATTATGGCATCGAGCAGAGATTTTTTGAATTTCATTTTAGAGCAATTATTGGACTTGGACGATATAACTTACAATCCCATGATGGGTGAGTTTATGCTATACTACCGCGGCAAACTTGTCGGCGGCATCTATGACGACAGACTGCTTGTAAAGCCCGTAAAATCGGCAATCGAGTATATGCCACAGGCTACCTACTCTTTGCCCTACGAAGGCGCAAAGGGAATGTTGCTTGTAGACAACGTGGACGACAAGGACTACTTGTGCGGTTTATTTGAGGCGATGTACGCCGACTTGCCTGCCCCGAAAACAAAAAAGAAATAATTCAGCGGAGATTACTTATTTATGATAATATTGATAGCAGGCACGACGCATACGGGAAAAACTGCGCTTGCCCAGCGGTTATTGGAAAAATATAAATACTCCTACCTCTCCATCGACCATTTGAAAATGGGGCTAATAAGAAGCGGCAAAACGGACATAAGCGTATATGATGACAAAAGCCTGACACCATATCTTTGGTCGATAGTTAAGGAAATAATTAAAACCGCAATAGAAAACGGACAACATCTGATTGTTGAGGGCTGTTATATCCCTTTCGATTGGCAAAAAGATTTTAATCAAGAGTATTTATCCGAAATCAAATATTGTTGCCTGATAATGAGTAAAAACTATATACAGAATAATTTTTCGAACATCGTAGCTTATGGAAACATAATCGAAAAAAGGTTAAGAGCTGATTTGACGGAAGAAAAATTGATTAAGGACAACGAGCTCAATTTACAGATGTGCAAAAAATACGGTTTGAATTATATTCTGATTGATAACGAATATAAAGTTGATATTGAATTTTAACGGAGAAAACACACAATGGATAAAACACAATTTTTGAATTCATAACCGAACAGAAAACGGCGTTTATCGCTTCCGTCAACGGGCAAGGTTACCCCGTAATCAGGGCAATGCTTGCGCCCCGTAAGATTGACGGCAATGATATTTATTTCACAACAAAAAAATACGGCGAGCTATCTTTTAGTCGCCGTATTTTTTATTACTTATCATCGTCTTCATTATTTTTAGATGCTTTTACAAAGTAATGCCCCCCAGTTTTTTTTAAATTCTTGTTTAGCCGCTTAGAATATAATGCAACAGAACTCAAGCCATTTTGCGATTTTGGAATTAACTGTAATCTGCCGTCCCCAAGTTTTCTAATATAAAAATCATTTAAATTTATCCTGTTATTTTTACACTGTTCTATTTTTAAGTCGTTAAATTGACACTGTATTTCTTTTGAGAATTCATTGAAAAGCCTTTTAACTTCTTCATCTAATTCTTTTTTGCTGCGCTCATTCTCAGCGATAAGTGCCTTATTAAATTTCTCTCTCTCTGAGATTAGTTCCTGTTTACTACGCTCCTTTTCCTCAGCAATATCTCTATCATATTTTTCTTTAAGATTATTTAACTCTTGGTTGAGTTTTTTATTTTCCTCAATCTGAGTGTTAAGTTGATTAATTTTTTCCGCTTTTTCTTTTTTGCTAAAAATATGATTTATTATAATATAACATGCTATCATTATAACTATTATGCCTATAATAACACCAAAATAAGCCCAAATCCAAATCATTCAACTTTCTCCGTAAAATTAAAAAATTTTTTTAAATAAAGTATGCTGAACAGTTGCAAAAATATAACATGAAACACAAATCCAAAATAACTGTTCAATAGTTTTATAGTTTATTGAACAAGTTATGTAATAACCGATAAAAATTGATGTGCTGATTATGAAAATTATTATAAAATTAGCATTACCATAATTGTTTATTTGCTTTTTGAAATACTTAAAAATGAAGTATTCTACAATATCACTTATTAAAAGTGTCAACGCGCCTGAAAAAAGCACATTGAACAACAACTCAGTTATTAACCCATCATCTATTTTTCCATATTTTATGTAACTTATAAATGTAGTGGTTAGTGAAATAACTAACGTTGATATCAAACAGATTAAAATATTTTTGATATCTTTTTTTAACCTCAAAATTAACATAATTATTCCTTGGTAGATATATTTTAGCTTAATAACATTTTATATTATGTAGACGATAAGATGAACGACATTGTTACAAGTTTTTAAAATAATTTTTCTTACCCTTGCGCTTTCTTTACCTGTGGTATGCTTATATAGCAATAAACAATTTAACGCAAAAACGGACGGGTGACCGTCCGTTTTTGCTATTCTGCCTGTGTAACCTCTTGGTAGGTTTGCTCTCCCTGCTCTATCGCTTGCTCTTTTTGCAACAGTTTTTTGTAAGTCAAGTCCATTCCTATCGCGCCGAGTGGTGCGGTTATCAGAATGGAAAGAACCGCAACCGAAAGAACGATATTTCCGAACCGAAGTCCTAAAGATAGGGGGACCGCGCCTATCGCCGCCTGCACCGTAGCTTTGGGCAGATAGGCTATTATGCAGTAAAGCCGTTCTTTTTGATTGAGTTTGGTGCCAAGCATACAAAGATATACCCCCACACTGCGGAACACCAAACACATCGCAATCAGAAGCAACGCCCACGCGCCTGCTTCCAAAGTGTAGCGTATATCTACAGCCGCACCGACTAAAACGAACAGTATTACCTCTGCCGCAAGCCACAGCTTCCCGAATTTTTCCTGCAACCGCGCAACCACTTCCTTTGCGCTCCGCATAGCCCAAACGATTGCCATACTCATAATAGCAAGCAAGCCCGAAACGGAGAAGTATTTTTTCAACCACGCTTCCACAGCAAGAAGAAGGAACGCAAAGCCCAGAATAATAATTACCTTTAAGCTGTTGCGTATCAAGTACTTATGTGCGAACGCCGTTTCAAAGAACCAGGCGAGCGCAAAGCCCACCGCCGCGCCGAGCAAAATGCCCGAAACGATTGAAATGGGAATATTCAGAAAGGTCATCACTTGCACGCCGTTGCCCTGTCCTATTCCGACGAACGCCGTGAACAGCACGATTACGAAAATGTCGTCGAGCGATGCACCTGCAAGTATCATCTGCGGAACGCCCTTCTCCGTTCCGTATTTTTCGTCCATAAGCTGAACCATACGCGGCACGACTACAGCAGGCGAAACGGCGCCGAGCACCGCTCCAATTATCGCAGCTTCAATATAGTTGACTTTCAGAAAAATAGGTGCAAAAACTACGCACGCTCCGATTTCGAAAGCCGCAGGCAGGAACGCCATTAAAATCGCAGGGCGCCCGACCTTTTTCAAGTCCTTGAGATTGAGCGACAGTCCTGCCTTAATCAAGATAATGACGAGCGCCATCTGCCGAAGATCTGCTGATATGCCGAGTATGGAACTGTCGAATAAGTTGAGCACGTACGGTCCGAGTACGACGCCCGTAATCAGCATGCCTATAATGCGCGGCAACTTGATTGCTTTGCAGATTGCCGCCATGCTCAGCCCGACGAGAAATATAAGCGCAAGTGAAGTCAGCATAAATTACTCCTTAAAACAAAAAAGCCGATACTTCTGCCGTGTAGCAGAAGTCATCAGCTTTGAAAGCGGTTTAGGTTTCCCAAGGGAGAACTTCATTCCCTACTATCAGTATATCAATTAAATTTCTGATTTGCAATCAATTAGTTTAGATTTTAAAAATAAATTAACTTTTGCCGCTAATATATGCCATTCTTACTTTATTCAATTATATAAATAGTGTAAAGCCCACAGCTTGCGCTGTGGGCTTCCACTTTTGAAATCCGGCAACTACCTATTTTCGCAGGGTTAAAACCCAACTATCTTCGGCGTTAATGAGCTTAACTTCTGTGTTCGGAATGGGAACAGGTGGATCCTCATTGCTATCGTCACCGGAATGGCTCCGCTTGTTGGACTCGAACCAACGACACTTCGGTTAACAGCCGAATGCTCTACCGACTGAGCTAAAGCGGAATAACGGAGTCGCATCGAAAAGCTAAAAGCGAAACTCACTGCATAGCATTGAAAAAACAGTTAAAAAGGACTTTATTACGCTCGTTAAAAATGTAGCTTCTCTCTAGATTCGTAAACTATTCTTCTCTCAACTTTTGTTGTTGAGTTCAAGCCCTCGACCTATTAGTATCGGTCAACTCAACGCATTACTGCGCTTACATCCCCGACCTATCAACCTTCTGGTCTTGAAGGGGTCTTACTCTTTCGATGGGATATCTTAT